>NZ_MCGQ01000052.1 GCF_002242805.1 Streptomyces diastatochromogenes
CCCCGCCACTCCCACGCCGGTCCCCAACACGCCGAGACCTCCCTGCCGTTCCTCCGCCGCGCGGCGGCCACCGGCATCCCCGCCGCCGTGCCAGAAGAGAGCACCCCATGACCCAGCACCCCGCCGCGCGGCGGAGGAACGGCAGGGAGGTCTCGGCGTGTTGGGGACCGGCGTGGGAGTGGCGGGGCAGTTCCACGACCGTCAGTCCGCGGTAGCCCGTCGCGGCGAGGGCGGCGAGGACGGGCGGGAAGTCGATCTCGCCCTGCCCGAGCGGAAGGTGGTCGTGGACACCGCGCCGCATGTCCTCGATCTGGACGTGCCGCAGCCAGGGCGCGGCCAGGCGCACGCAGTCGGCGGGCGGGAGGGGTTCGAGGCACTGGCAGTGGCCGATGTCGAGGGTGAGTCCGAGGGCGGGCGGGTCACCGAGGAGGCGGCGCAGGTGGTGGAAGTCGGCGAGGGTGGCGAGGAGGTGGCCGGGCTCGGGTTCGACCGCGAGCGGGATGCCGGCGGTGGTGGCGGCGTCGAGCACGGGGGTGAGGGAGGCGGCGAGCCGCTGCCAGGCGGTGGCCGGGTCACTGGTGGGCGGAACGGTTCCGCTGAAGCAGTGCACGGCGTGGGCACCGAGGTCGGCGGCCACCCGCACGGCCCGCAGGAGCAGGTCCACCCGGCGGGCCCGCGCCTCGGGATCCGGGTCGAGCAGCGAGGGGCCGTGCTTGCGGCGCGGGTCGAGGACATAGCGGGCGCCGGTCTCGACCGTGACCTCGAGCCCCAGCTCGGCGAGGCGGCGCGCGGTCCGCCGGGTGCGGGCGGCGAGGTCGGGGGCGAGCGGGTCGAGGTGCATGTGGTCGAGGGTCAGGCCGACGCCGTCGTAGCCGAGGTCGGCGAGGAGGGCGAGGGCGTCGTCGAGGCGGAGGTCGGCGAGGCCGTTGGTGCCGTAGCCGAACCGGAGGTTCGTGGGCCGGGGGGTCATGTGATGCTCACCTGCCTGGCGATCTGCCGGGCCACTCGGGCGAGCGGGACGCGGGCGTTGGACAGGCCGTTGTCGGACCGGGCGTTGGCGAGGCCGTTGCCGGCGCGGGCATTGACCAGGACGTTTCCGACACGGGCGTAGGCGAGGCCGTTTCCGGCGCGGGCTGGGGCGCACTTGCCGGCGCAGCCGTGGCGGGGAGCCACGCCCTGAAGTGTCATGTGATGCTCACCCGCCTCCCGAACCGTCCGGCCAGTGCGGCGAGGGCCGCTGTGCCGAGTGCGGTGGCGGTGGCTCCGGTGCGGGCGGCGAGGGCGGCCTGCAGCGGGATGGTGGCGCGGATGCCGGCGCCCACGGCGCGCTGGGTGAGCGCCGGTGAGGGGTTGAGGGTGGCGTGGAGGTAGGGGCGGGCCGTCGTGGTGGCGTAGGTGAGGGCGAGGGCGGTGGTGAGGGGGGTGCGGGTCGGTAGCAGCCGGGCGAGGAGGGCCGTGCCCGCCAGTGCCGCGAGCGGGGCGATGGGGGAACCGTCGCGGGTCTCCTGGCGGGAGACGGCGGTGACGGCGAGGGTGTGGGTGCCGAGCAGCCCGGCCGAGGGCAGGGCCGGGCGGACGCGTCCGGCGGTGGCCGCCGCTCCGAGGAGCAGGTCGAGGCCGCGGGCGGCGGCCATCGCGCCCGGGCCGGCGGGCGTGCGCTTCAGGCCGAGGTCGTACGACCAGACGGTGGCCGCGAGCGGCACGGCGACCGCCAGCGCCGGGCGGCCCGCGCGACCGGCCAGGGCGAGGCCGGCGGCCGTGAGCGCGCAGGCCGCGGTGAGTGCGGCGCCGGGGCGGACCCGCCCTGAGGGGAGCGGGCGGTGGGGACGTTCTATGGCGTCCTCCGCGCGGTCGGCCCAGTCGTTGAGGGCCATTCCGGCCTCGTACAGGCACAGGGAGCTGCCGACGGCGAGCACGGTACGACGGTTCGGGCGGACGCGGACCGCGGCCGCTCCGGCGAGGGCGTCGCCGGGGACGGTGAACAGGGCGGGCAGGCGGAGGAGTTCGGCCCAGGCCTGATACCGGTTCACGCCCCCTCCCCCAACCGCCGGGCGAACCGCACCAGTTCGGCGTACTGCTCCGCCAGTGCCGACGGGGCTTCTCCCACGGGGTCCTTGAAGAAGAAGGCCAGTTCGGACAGGGGTCCGGCCAGGCCGGTCTCATGGGCGCGGGCGACCAGCCGGGCCAGGTCGAGGACCAGGGGTGCGGCCAGGGCCGAGTCGCAGCCCTGCCAGATGGTCTGCAGGATCATGCGGGTGCCGAGGAAGCCGTCGAAGGCGATGTGGTCCCAGGCGGTCTTCCAGTCGCCGAGCGCGGGCACGTCGTCGATGTGGACCTCGCCCTCCGGGGCGGATCCGAGGGTGTCGGCGAGGACGCGCTCCTTGCCGGCGTTCTTCGCGGCCGCGGCGGCCGGGTCGGCCAGACTGGCGCCGTCACCGCCGCCGAGGAGGTTGGTGCCGGACCAGGCGCGGACCGCCAGGGCACGCTGGGTGAACATCGGGCCCAGGACGGAACGCAGGAGAGTCTGGCCGGTCTTGCCGTCGCGGCCCGCGTACGGCAGCCCGCCGCCCGCGGCGAGCGGGGCGAGGTCCGGGTGGTGCAGGCCCGTCGAGGGGGTGAAGTTGACGTAGGGGCAGCCGGCGCGCAGGGCGGCGGCCGCGTAGAGGGAGCTGGGCGGGAGTCCGGGGCCGGTCGGGGCCGGTTCCGTGGAGGCGACGTTCACGACCACGGCTCGCTCCAGGCCGTGCCGTCGTACGAAGTCCTGGATGTCGGCGGCGAAGGCGGTGATCAGCTCGCCCTCGTCCCGGGTGTCGCCGGGGAGTGGGCCGCCGGGCCTGATCTCCCGGTCCGCTGCCGCGAGTTCGGCGGCTACGGCGGCCGGGAGGCCGGGGGGCAGCACGCCGCCCGCGGCCAGGTGCTCGGCGCGTTTGGGCAGGGGGCAGTCCGTGGTGTCGTGGCCGCCGAAGACCAGCGAGGCCAGGTCGGGCAGGCCGGCGTCGGCGAAGGCGGGCGTCTCGGTGACCAGGCCGGTCGGCGGGCGGAGGCCCGCGGTCACGGCGGCGCACCCCGCGACGACGGTGGTGGCGACCGAACCGCGGGCTCCGACGAGCCAGACGCCGACACGAGCAGGACGGGAGAGGGACGCGGACATGGGCTGCCTCCTTGTCCAGGGCATGAGCTTCCCGAGGGGAAGGGAGTGGTGACGGCGGGCGGGAGTCCGGCGTCTCCCGCCCGCCGCCGTTCAGCGGCCCTTGCCGGGCGGTTTTCCGATGCGGTGCTGGTCGACCACGTCAGCCGGTCGTGAAGGTGAAGTCGTCCAGGTCGTAGAGGGCGCCGCTGCCGCCCTTGAACACCAGGTAGAGCGTGGTGGTGCCGCGCGGTGCGCGGGACAGGCCGGCGGTGACGTCCTGGTAGGTCTCCCAGCCGCCGGTCACGGGCACGGTGGCCTTGCCGAGGAGGGTGCCGGTGGCCGAGCCGGCGCGGACCTCGAGGGTGCCGCCTGCGCCGCCGGAGGCGATGCGGGCGGTGATCTTCGTGGCGTTGTTGAGGACGTACGGGGTGAAGGCGATCCAGTCGCCGTTGTGGATGTCGCCGACGACCTTGCCGCCGTGGGCGGTGTCCCTGGCGGTCACCGTGATGCCGGAGCTGGTGCCGAAGTGCTCGGCCTGGCGGTGGCGGGGCTGCTGGACGTTCTGGTCGTGCGAGGTGAGCGGGGCCTGGCCGCCGCCTCCGCCGTCGGTGTACTCGGCGTCCATCACGCCGAAGATGTTGGCGTCCTCGTCGTGGCCGCCGTCGGCACTGGTCTGGATGGTGCCGGAACAGCCGTTGGCCGAGGTCATCGGGTGTCCGTGACTGTCATGACCGAGGACGAAGGTGACCTTGACCTTGGAGCAGTCGATCGTCCGGCCGTCCTCGGGGTCGGTGACGCTCACCTTGAACGGGATGGCGTCACCGAAGCTGAACAGCTGGCCGTCCTTGGGGGTGTCCAGGACGACCTTGGGTGCGGTGTTGCCGACGACGATCTGGACGCTGGCGCCGCCGGTGCGGCCCGAGGGGTCCTTGGCCGTGACGGTGGCGGTGTAGGTGCCGTTCTTCTTGTACCTGTGGGCGGGGTTGGCGGCCGTCGAGGTGCCGCCGTCGCCGAAGTCCCAGCTGTAGGTCAGCGCGTCGCCGTCCTGGTCGGTCGTGCCCGCGGAGGAGAACTGCACCTTCAGCGGGGCCTGCCCGGAGGTGCGGTCCGCGGCGGCCTGCGCCGACGGGGAGTGGCCGTCGGTCGCGTTCTCGATGCGGTACAGCGCCGAGTGCTCGTCGCCGCCGAACCAGGCGGTGCCGTAGTCGAGGACGTAGAGCGCGCCGTCGGGGCCGAAGGCCATGTCCATCACCTGGGTGCCGCTCCAGGGGATGTCGTTGATGGACTGCACCTTGCCGTCGGTGTCGCTGGTGATCCGCTTGATCCAGCGGCGGCCGAACTCACCGGCGAAGAAGTCGCCGTCGTACGCCTGCGGGAACTTCACGGGCGAGTCGAGAGTGGGGTCGTAGTGGTAGACCGGGCCGCCCATGGGCGACTCGGAGCCGTCGCCGAACTCCGGTACGGACGGGCCGTTGTACGGGATCCAGGCGGGCTGGGCCGGAGGCAGGTCCGTGAGGCCGGTGTTGTGCGGGGAGGTGTTCTTCGGGGCGTCGCAGTCGAAGGACGCGCCGGACGTCCTGGTCGCGAAGTCGTAGTCCACGTAGGCGTCGTTGGCGCCGCTGCAGTACGGCCAGCCGAAGTTGCCGGGCCCGGTCACCCGGGCGAACTCGACCTGGCCGGCGGGGCCGCGGGCCGGGTCGGCGGCGCCGGCGTCGGGGCCGTAGTCGCCGACGTAGAGGATGCCGGTCTTCTTGTCGACGCTGAACCGGAAGGGGTTGCGGAAGCCCATCGCATAGATCTCGGGGCGCGTCTTGTCCGTGCCGGGTGCGAAGAGGTTGCCGTCGGGGACGGAGTAGGAGCCGTCGGCGTTGACCTTGATGCGCAGGATCTTGCCGCGGAGGTCGTTGGTGTTGCCCGCCGAACGCTGGGCGTCGAAGGCCGGGTTGCGGTCGGCGCGCTCGTCGATGGGGGTGTAGCCGCCGGACTGGAAGGGGTTGGTGTCGTCGCCCGTCGACAGGTACAGGTTGCCGGCCGCGTCGAAGTCGATGTCGCCGCCGACGTGACAGCACAGGCCGCGGGAGGCCGGGACGTCGAGGATCTTCTTCTCGCTCGCCGTGTCGAGGGTGCCGTCGGTGTTCAGCACGAAGCGGGAGAGGCGGTTGACGCCGTCGAAGGGGGCGAAGTCGGCCGCGGTGCCGGTCTCGGGGGCGTCGCCGGCCGGGGTGTCCAACGGAGGGGCGTAGTAGAGGTAGATGGCGCGATTGCTGGCGAAGTCCGGGTCCACGCCAACGCCTTGGAGACCTTCCTCGTCGTGGGAGTAGACGTCGAGCTTGCCGATCAGCCGCGTGTTGCCCGCGGCGTCCGTCAGGCGCAGTTCGCCGTCGCGTGAGGTGTGCAGGACCGAGCGGTCGGGGAGGACGGCGAGCGACATGGGCTCGCCGACCTCCGCCTCCCCCTTGGCGAGGGTGACCTGCTGGAAGTCCTCGGCCGCCGCGGCCGGCTCGTGGTCGGCGACGGCTGCGCCGGCCTGAGGGGTGGTGAGGGTCAGGGTCGCGCCGGCGAGGAGGGCGCCGCTGAGCAGTGCGAGCGCCTTGCGCAGACGTGATCTGTGGGTCGCGGTCCTGGTGGTGCGGTCGTTCCCGGGCACGGATTGCCTCCAGAATGGGGCTGGTGGTACGGGCGGGTGCGAACGCCGGGATGCGCCGTCATCCCGGAGCGAGTGACAACTGACCTGCTGTCTGCGGTCAGTTGGAGAAGGCCGCGTCGAAGGAGGCCGACGGCGGCTCGAAGTCGTAGGCCTTGAGGCGGGTGAGGGCCTCGGGGGCGCCCTGGAGCCGGTCCATGCCGGCGTCCTCCCACTCCACGGAGATGGGGCCCCGGTAGTCGATGGAGCGCAGCATCCGGAAGACGTCTTCCCAGGGGACGTCGCCGTGTCCGGCGGAGACGAAGTCCCAGCCGCGGCGCGGGTCCCCCCAGGGCAGGTGGGAGCCCAGGCGGCCGTTGCGGCCGTCGAGGCGCCTGCGGGCCTCCTTGCAGTCCACGTGGTAGATGCGGTTGCGGAAGTCCCACAGGAAGCCGACGGGGTCGAGGTCCTGCCAGACGAAATGGGAGGGGTCGAAGTTCAGGCCGAAGGCCGGGCGGTGGCCGACCGCGTCGAGGGCGCGGTGGGTGGTCCAGTAGTCGTAGGCGATCTCGCTGGGGTGGACCTCGTGGGCGAACCGTACGCCCTCCGTGTCGAAGACGTCGAGAATCGGGTTCCAGCGCTCGGCGAAGTCCTCGTAGCCGCGCTCGATCATCGACTCGGGGGCGGGCGGGAACATCGCGACGAGATGCCAGATCGCGGAGCCGGTGAAGCCGACGACGGTGTCGACGTCGAAGGCGGCAGCGGCGCGGGCGGTGTCCTTCATGCGCTCGGCCGCACGCCGGCGCACCCCCTCGGGATCGCCGTCCGCCCACACCTCACCGGGCAGGATGGCCTGGTGGCGCTCGTCGATGATGGCGTCGCAGACGGCCTGGCCGACGAGGTGGTTGGAGATGGCCCAGCACTTCAGGCCGTAGCTGTCGAGGAGTTGGTGGCGCGATTTGACGTATCCGGGATCGGCGAGGGCCTTGTCGACCTCGAAGTGGTCTCCCCAGCAGGCGAGTTCGAGGCCGTCGTAGCCGAAGTCGCGGGCGAGCCGGCAGACCTCCTCCAGGGGCAGGTCGGCCCACTGGCCGGTGAACAGGGTGAACGGGCGCGGCATGGGCGGGCCTCCTCAGTCCCCGACGGGGGTGTAGACGGAGTTCTTCTCGGCGCTCTCCTCGACCGCGGCCAGGACCCGCTGGACCTGGAGTCCGTCGGCGAAGGAGGGTTGGGGGCGGCGGCCGTCGGCGATGGCGTGGACGAGGTCGCGGGCCTGGTGGACGAAGGTGTGCTCGTAGCCGAGTCCGTGCCCCGGCGGCCACCAGGCGTCCAGGTAGGGGTGGTCGGGTTCGGTGACGAGGATGCGGCGGAAGCCGGCCTCGGCGCCGGGTTCGGTGGCGTCGTGGAACCACAGCTCGTTGAGGCGTTCCAGGTCGAAGGCCAACGAGCCGCGCTCACCGTTGAGTTCGATGCGCAGGGCGTTCTTGCGCCCGGTGGCGTAGCGGGTCGCCTCGAAGGAGGCGAGGGCGCCGGAGGCGAACCGGCCGGTGAACAGGGCGGCGTCGTCCACGGTGACCGTGCCGGTGCCGGCCCGTGTGGCCGCTGTCCCCAGTCCGCTGGTGGCGCCGGTGGGCAGCGGCCGCTCCCGTACGAAGGTCTCGGTCAGCGCGGACACCCCGGCCAGCCGCTCCCCCGCCAGGTACTGGGCGAGGTCCACGATGTGCGCGCCGAGGTCGCCGAGCGAGCCGGAGCCCGCCAGCTCCTTGCGCAGCCGCCAGGTCAGCGGGAACTCCGGGTCCACGAGCCAGTCCTGGAGGTACGACACCCGGACGTGGCGCAGGGTGCCGAGCCGGCCGTCGGCGACCATGCGCCGGGCGAGCGCGGTGGCGGGCACCCGGCGGTAGTTGAAGCCGACCATCGCCACCTGGCCTCGAGAGTGGGCCTCTTCGGCCGCCCGGGTCATGGTCTCGGCCTCTTCGACCGTGTTGGCGAGGGGCTTCTCGCACAGGACGTGCTTGCCGGCGGCCAGGGCGGCGAGAGCGATCTCGGCATGGCTGTCTCCGGGGGTGCAGATGTCGACCAGGTCGACGTCGTCCCGGGCGATCAGCGCCCGCCAGTCGGTCTCGGCCGCCGCCCAGCCGTGGCGGTCGGCCGCAGCGCGTACGGCGGTGGCGTCGCGGCCGCAGATCACGGCCAGGACCGGCTGCCGGGGCAGGTCGAAGACCCGGCCCGCGGTGCGCCAGCCCTGGGAGTGGGCGGCACCCATGAAGGCGTACCCGATCATGCCGACGCGCAACGGAGTCCGTCCGGCCTCCGACACGGCTTCGGCCGCCGTGTACGGCCCCGGCTTCGGCTCCGCTGACTGCTGCGGCTGTTCCATGCGCTCGTCCTCCTCTTCGTCGTGGCGCGGTGGGGGGTGCGGGCGGTGCCCAGAGGTGTCCTATGGATCACGTCGGCGTCGCGGGGCCCGGCACGCACTCCCCCAAGGCACCGTTCGTTTCAGCCGACCTGATCCGGAGGACACCCCCTGGTCACCGGAAGCCGGTGGGCATGTACTGGTCGACGTTGTCCTTGTCCACGACGGCCGAGTAGAGGGTGATCGACGCGGGGATCTCGTACTCGGCGAGGCCGCCGACGCCCTTGCCCTGGCCGAGGGCGCGGGCGAGGTCGATCGCGGAGGCGGCCATGGTGGGCGGGTAGAGGACGGTGGCCTTCAGCACGCCGTTGTCCTGCTTGATGGCCTGGAAGGCGGAGAGCGCGCCGGCCCCGCCGACCATCAGGAAGTCGTCCCGTCCGGCCTGCTCGATGGCGCGCAGCGCGCCCACGCCCTGGTCGTCGTCGTGGTTCCACAGGGCGTCGAACTTGGGCTGGGCCTGCAGGAGCTGGGCCATCTTGGCCTGTCCGGACTCGACCGTGAACTCGGCCGCCTGGCGGGCCACCTTGCGGATGTTGGGGTAGTTCTTCAGGGCGTCGTCGAAGCCCTGGGTACGCTGCTTGGTCAGCTCCAGGTTGTCCAGGCCCGCCAGCTCGATCACCCGGGCGTTCGGCTTGTCCTTGAGCTTCTCGCCGATGTAGTGCCCGGCATTGAGGCCCATGCCGTAGTTGTCGCCGCCGATCCAGCAGCGGTACGCCTGCGCCGAGTTGAAGACGCGGTCGAGGTTGACGACCGGGATACCGGCACGCATCGCCTTCAGGCCGACCTGGGTGAGGGCCTTGCCGTCGGCGGGCAGCACGACCAGGACGTCGACCTTCTTGTTGATCAGGGTCTCGATCTGGCCGATCTGCTGGGCGGTGTCGTTGGAGCCCTCGGTGATCTCCAGGGTGACGTCGGAGTACTTCTTCGCCCGGTTCTCGGCGTTGTCGTTGATGGCGTTGAGCCAGCCGTGGTCGGCCTGGGGTCCGGCGAAGCCGATGGTGACGTGCTTGCCGGGCTTGTCGTCGGCGGCCGGCCGGGTGTCGGCGGCGGGGCTCTCGTCCTTGGTGTCGTTGCTGGTGCAAGCCGTGAGGAAGGCCCCGGCGGACACCGCTGCGGTCCCGAAGAGGAGTCCTCTGCGACTGGTGCGGCCGTTCGTGGCGCGGCTCGTGTGCTCTGGCATGGCGGTGAACCTTTCCTCAGGACGTTCTGGCGGTGCGGCGCTGGACCAGGACGGCGGCGACGATGATCGCGCCCTTGGCGATCTGCTGGACGTCGCTCTGCAGGTTGTTCAGGGCGAAGATGTTGGTGATCGTGGTGAAGATCAGGACGCCGAGCACGGAGCCGGTGATGGTGCCGCGGCCGCCGCTGAGCAGGGTGCCGCCGATGATCGCGGCGGCGATGGCGTCGAGTTCGTAGAGGTTGCCGTTGGTGTTCTGGCCGGAGCCGGAGAGCACGATCAGCAGGAAGGCGGCGATGCCGCAGCACAGTCCGGACAGCAGGTAGAGGTAGAGCCGCTGGCGGCGGACGTCGATGCCGGCGAGCCGGGCGGCCTCTGCGTTGCCGCCGACGGCGACCGTGCGGCGGCCGAAGGTGGTGCGGTTGAGCAGCAGCCAGCCGACGATCGTCACGATCGCGAACACCAGGACCAGGGGCGGGATACCCAGCACGTAGGAGTCGCGCTCGCCCAGCTTGAGGATGCCGTCGACGCCGACGATCTGGGTGCGGCCGTCGGTGATCTGGAGGGCGAGGCCGCGCGCCGAGGCCAGCATGGCGAGGGTGGCGATGAACGGGACCATCCCGCCGTAGGCGACGAGCAGCCCGTTGACCAGGCCGCAGCCGAGGCCGACGACCATCGCGGTGAAGAGGATCCCGGCGAAGCCGTACTCCTGGGTGGCGACCGTGGTGGCCCACACGGAGGCGAGGGCGACGATCGCGCCGACGGAGAGGTCGATGCCGCCGGAGGTGATGACGAAGGTCATGCCGACGGTGACCACGCCGATCACCGACGCCTGGGTCAGCACGAGTTGGAGGTTGCGGGTGTCCAGGAACTCGTCGGGCTTGGTGACACCGCCGATGACGACGAGTGCGGCGAGCACGCCGAGCAGCGACAGGGTACGGACGTCGGCGCGGGCCAGCAGGCCGCGCCAGGCGGGGGGTTGACCGGCCGAGGGTATCTTGTCGGCGGTGTCCCGGGGCGGGGAGACGGGCTGCGTCATGACGCCGGGCTTCCTTCCATGACGAGGTCGAGGACTCGGTGTTCGTCCAGCTCCCGGGCGGGTGCCGTGTGCACGACCCGGCCCTCGCGGAGCACCAGGACGCGGTCGGCGAGGCCGAGGACCTCGGGCACCTCGCTGGAGACGAGGAGCACGGCGAGGCCTTCGTCGGCCAACCTGCGGACGACCGCGTACAGTTCGGCGCGGGCGCCGACGTCGACGCCGCGGGTGGGTTCGTCCAGCAGCAGCACGCGGCAGCCGCGCAGCAGCCAGCGGGCGAGGACGGCTTTTTGCTGGTTGCCGCCGGACAGGGTGCGTACGGGAGCGTCCGGGTTGTCGGGCCGCAGCGACAGTTCGCGGGTCGCGGCCCGTGCGGCGCCCCGCTCGGCGCGGCGGTCGATCCAGCCGGCCCGGGAGAAGCGGGAGAGGGTGGAGACGGAGACGTTGCGGGTGACGGACTCCAGCATCAGCAGGGCCTGTGCCTTGCGCTCCTCGGGGGCGAGCCCGAGCCCGGCACGCACGGCCGCGCGCACACTGCCGGTCTTCAACGGCCGCCCGTCGACGAGGACTTGACCTGCGCTGGGCTTCCGCGCCCCGTAGACGGTCTCCAGGATCTCGGACCGCCCGGAGCCGACCAGCCCGGCGAGGCCGACGATCTCCCCCGGCCGTACGTCGAGGTCGAGCGGCGCGAACTCGCCGTCGCGGGCCAGTCCACGCACCCGGAGCACGGGCTCGCCGGCGGGCGGCACCGGGGGCCGCTCCGGGAAGACGTACTCGACGTTGCGGCCGGTCATCAGGGCGACCACGTCCCTGGTCGGGGTGGTCTTGGCGGGCAGTCCCCCCGCGACCGCCCGCCCGTCCTTGAGCACGGTCACCCGGTCGCCGATCCGCCGGATCTCCTCCAGGCGGTGCGAGATGTAGACGACGGCGACGCCCTCGGCGGTGAGGTCGCCGACGATCCGGAAGAGGTTGTCGACCTCGTCGGGGTCGAGCGCGGCGGACGGCTCGTCCATGACGATGAGGCGTACGTCGTGGGAGAGCGCCCGGGCCATCGAGACGATCTGCTGCTGCGCCGCCGACAACTCCCCGACCAGACGGGCCGGATCGATCTCCGGATGCCCGAGCCGATTGAGCAGCTGGGCGGTCGAGGAGCGCGCCGCCTTACCGCGTACGACGAACCCGGCGGCCGTCGGCTCATGGCCGAGGTGGACGTTCTCGGCCACCGACAGGTGCTCCACCAGGTCGAGTTCCTGGTAGATGGTGGCGATGCCGAGGCGCATGGCGGCGATCGGCGAGCGCAGGGCGACGGGTTCGCCGCGCCAGCGGATGGTGCCGCCGTCCGGCTGGTGGGCGCCGGCCAGGACCTTGATGAGGGTGGATTTCCCGGCGCCGTTCTGGCCGAGCAGGCAGTGCACTTCACCGGCCTGGACGTCGAGGTCGACGCCGTCCAGGGCGCGGACGCCGGGGAACGATTTGGTGATGTCGGACATGCTGAGCAGGGGTGGTTCGGGTGCCATGTGGGTTCCCCTCGGCGGACGTGCGGGCCGGTTTCAGGGCGTGCGGGACCTAGGGCGGGGCGCGGGGCCGGGCGCGGGCGTGCTTCAGGCAGGGCAGGGGTGTCGGCGCTGGGTACGGGGGTTCGCGCAGGGTTGGTGGGCTCGCGCGAGACTGCGGGCTCGCGTGTGTACACGAGTCAGTGGACGCTCTGAGGTCTGCTCGGACGAGTGGGTGGTAGTCGCTTACGCGGGTGAGAAGAGGTGGTCGCTGATCAGCCGGGCCGCGCCGATCACACCGGCGGTCTGGCCCAACTCCCCGAGGACGATCGGCAGGTTGCCGGTCGCCAGGGGCAGCGACTGGCGGTAGACCTGGGTGCGGATCGCGGCGAGCAGGGTGTGGCCGAGGCCGGTCACCCCGCCGCCGATCACCACCAGGCCGGGGTTGAAGAAGGAGACGAGTCCGGCGATGACCTGGCCGACACGGGTGCCGCCCTCGCGGATCAGGTCGAGCGCGGTGGCGTCGCCCGCGGCGGCCGCGGCGGCGACGTCGACGGCGGTGAGTGTGCCGTTCACCGCCAGCCGGGCCGCGAGTTCGGCGGACAGGCCCTGTTGGGCTGCCTGCACCGCGTCCCGGGCCAGGGCGGCGCCGCTGAAGTGGGCTTCCAGGCAGCCCCGGTTGCCGCAGGCGCAGGGGCGGCCGTCGGGCACGGCCTGGATGTGGCCGATGTCGCCCGCGCTGCCGGTGGTGCCGCGGTGGACGGTGCCGCCGGCGACGATGCCGCAGCCGATGCCGGTGCCGATCTTGACGCAGAGGAAGTCGGCGACGGTGCGGGCGACTCCGGCGTGCTGTTCCCCCATGGCCATGAGGTTCACGTCGTTGTCGACCATGACCGGGCAGCCGAGTTCCTGGCTGAGCGCCTCCCGCACGGGGAAGCCGTCCCAGCCCGGCATGATCGGCGGGGCGACCGGGACGCCCTCCGGGAACCGGACCGGTCCGGGGACGCCGATTCCTGATCCGTCGAAGCCCTCGGCGAGCCCGGTGGCCTTCAACTTTCCGGCCATGTCCAGGACTTGCTCGAAGACGGCGACGGGGCCCTCACGGACGTCCATCGGCTGGTTGAGGTGACCGAGGATCTCCAGCTCGGCATTGGTGACGGCGACGTCGACCGAGGTCGCGCCGATGTCGACGCCGAGGAAGCGGAGGCTCGGGTTGAGCCGAACGTTGTGGGAGCGGCGGCCGCCGCGCGATGCGGCGAGTCCGTCGGCCACCACCAGGCCCGTCTCCAGGAGCCGGTCCACCTCCACCGCCAGCTTGGACCGGGACAGGTCGACCTGGTCGCCCAGCTGGGCGCGGGAGTTGGGGCCGCCGTCCCGCAACAGCTTGAGCAGGCGGGCCTGGTGTGCGTTCGCCGGTCGTGCCGTCATGCGCCTCACGAGCCCCTCCCCGCCAGTATTCGGCCACCAGTGTCTGGCTTTCGTAGGGAACGTAGCAGTGGCTGCCGAGCCTGGGAAGAAGCCGTGCACGGATTCCCGCGAACTTTCTCCACTCGCAGGACAAAGGGCGATGGCCCGACCGACCTGGCCGACCCGCCGGCCCGGCGCGTCACCTGGGCAGGCGCGGGCGGGTCCGTTCGTGGACGGTGCCTCCGGGCAGGAACCAGCCCGCCTTCTCCCGGACGGCCGGGCTCGGGTCCTGGGCGTGCGACCTGTCCAGGGCGGCGAGTGCGCGGGCCTCGGTGTGCACGAACTTGCCCACGACTTCGGCGGCCATCGCCCGGACATGCGGATCGGGGTCGGCGGCCAGGCGCCGCAGCCCGGGACCGAGCACCTGGTCCGCGCCGGGCGCGCAGGTGTCGCCCTTGCACCGGTCGCGGGCCGGCGCGTGGAGCGCGGCGATCCTGACCCGGGCGTCGGCGTCGTCGGCCATGGCGATCAGCTGCCCCATGGACTCGCCGTCGACCAGATGGTCCAGGAGCCGGCAGCCGCCCGCGCGGACGGCCGGGTCCGGGTGGCCCAGACCGGCGCGGATGGCGTCCACCGCGGCGGAGTCGCGGCGCAGCAGCTCACGGTGGGCGGCCACGGCACGCTGCGGGTCGCCGAGGCAGGAGACGAGGGCGTCGTTGCCGGTGCCACCCCGTTGTCCGGGCGGCACGGCCGCGCCCACGTGACACTTGAGGGAGGCGACGACGAGCAGGGCCGGGAGGCGAGGGCGGTGATCGCGGTCAATCCGACCGACAGCGCCTCGCTGCTCGCTGCCTTCGGCGCCCTGAGTGTCCTGGTGGTGATCTTCGCCGAGTCGAGTCTGCTGGTCGTCGGTTTCTTCCTGCCGGGTGACACGCTGCTGTTCCCGGCCGGTGTGCTGTGCGCGGCAAGCGGTCAGCACGCGCCGCGGCTGGAGCTGTGGCAGGTGCTGCTGTGCGCGGCCGTCGGCGCCGTGGCGGGCGGCCAGGTGGGCTATCTGATCGGGCAGCACGGCGGGCGGCCCCTGCTGAAGCGCACCTCGCGGCGGCGGGTGCAGGAGAGTACGGGCCAGGCGGAACGGCTCCTGGCCCGCTACGGATACCGCAAGGCGCTGGTGATCGGCCGCTTCGTCCCGATGCTGCGCTCCGTCCTGCACCCGGCGGCCGGCGCGCTCGGCGTGCCCGTGCGGACGTTCACGATCTGGCAGACCGTGGGCGGCCTCCTCTGGTCCCAGAGCCTGGTACTCGCCGGGTACCTCCTCGGTTCCTCGGTGTCCCACGTCGACGACTACCTGCTGCCGCTGGTCGCGGTCATCGTCGTCGTCTCCCTGCTGCCCCTGTTGGCGGAGGCCCGCCGCGCGCGGCGCGAACGGCGGGACCGCTCCCGTCCGACCGGGAGTTGACCGTGGTCAGCCCAGGCCCCAGACCTGGCCGAGCCGGTAGGCGGCGCACAGGTGGACGTCGAGGACGTACGGGGCCGTGGTCCCGCACCCGGTCGCCGGATCGACGGGCTGCCCGTGGCCCATGCCGGTGATGCTGTAGGTCTCCACCACGGCCTGCCCGGCGGAGGTCCGGTAGACCTGGTGCGGGTATCCCGCCACGGTGTCGGTGACGTCGGCGGTCTGGTCGGTGCCCTGGACGTCGGTCCACTGCCTGACCAGGTCGGTCATGTTGGACGGCTTCACGGTGCCGTCGGCCGAGCCCTGGAAGACGGTGAGCGTGGGCCAGGGGCCGGTGTATCCGGGGCGGGCCCTGCGGACGCGGTCGCCCCACTGGGCCGGCGTCTGGTTCGCCCACCCGTACATGCACGGGTACGGTCCACCGGCCGCGTTGGAGCAGTCGTACGGCAGTCCGGCGACGATGCCGGCCGCCCGGAACTTCTCCGGGTACGTCGCCATCATCACCGCCGTCATACCGCCGCCGGCGGACAAACCGGTGACGAACACGCGCGAGGGATCGCCCTGGGCGTCGGCGAGTTGGCGGTCCACCATCTGCGCGATCGAGGCGGCCTCGCCGTCGCCGCGCTCGATGTCGCCGAGTTGGAACCAGTCGAAGCACTTGCTGATGTTGTTGTTCGTGGACTGCTGCGGGACCACGACGGAGAAGTGCCAGCGGTCCGCGAGCGTGGTCCAGCCGCTGTTGACGGCGTACCCGGCGTCCTGGGTGCAGCCGTGCAGGGCGACGACGACGGGGGCGTTCGCCGGCAGGTCCGGGGGGTCGTAGCGGAACATGCGCAGCGCACCGGGGTTGGAACCGAAGCCGGTGACTTCGGCGAGGGAGGCGGCAGCGGCCGCCGTGCGGGGAGTGAGGAGTCCGGCGGCCAGGGCGACCACGAGGGCCACCAGGGCGGCTGTCAGGCGTGCGGCTCTGGTCTGCATGCCCGCAGATGCTAGGAGCCTGACACGGCTGCGATATGGGGTCGGACACCATAGTGCGCTCGCCGGAGGTGGGCACGGCAGGGGCTCCGCACGTCAGTGAGACGTCACCGGCGTGTCAGCGGGGCCTGGCACCGTAGTTGATGTGAACGGCACGGGAAACCGGGAGCCGGTCACGGGGAGAGGTGCCCGGAGTGGTTGATCGGGGACCAGCGAGCACGGCTCAAGGTCGGGCCCCATGGGGCCCACGCAGGTTCGAATCCTGCCCTCTCCGCTCCTCGCAAACCTGATGCGCTCCTTATTTGCCAGATGCCCTATTTGTCCGATTATCCTGGGCGGCTGTTGCCCCGCGGCCCGCCCACGCGGGCCGCGGGAATCCGGCAAAGGGAAGGAGGCACGGAAGGCATGCTCAGCGCTCGGATGTCCGCCCGCGCGATGCCCTTCGGCCGAACCGATTGCGCCGACGCCGCGCGGGCGACCGTGGCGGCCGGGCTGACCTGGCAGGTGTGCGTGACCCTGCTGCATACGCCCCACCCCTATGTGGGCGCCGTGGCGGCGCTGCTCATCGTCGAGGCGACGGTGGTGCGCACGGTCGCCGCCGCGACCCGGTACGCCGCGGGATGCCTGCTCGGCGTGGTCGTCGCCGTACCCGCCGCGCTGTACGTCGAGCCGGCGATGGTCGGCCTGGGTCTCGTCGTCTTCGCCTCCGTCCCGCTGGCCCGGCACGAGCTGCTGGGCCACCAGGGGCTGCATCTGCCGACGACGGCCCTGATCACCTTCGCCCTGGTCCGCGGCCGTCACCCCGCCGAGCTGGTCTCCCACCTCGCGGAGATCACGCTGGGCATCGCCTTCGGGCTGGCGTGCAGCGCGTTGCTGTTCCCTGCCGTACGGGTACGGTCCGCGGAGCGCTCGGTGGAGCGACTGCGCACCCTGCTCGCCCGCCACCTCGACGGTCTGGCCGACGCCGTCGCCCGGCGCGAGCGGCCGCGGAACGTGCTCGGCTCCGGCTGGGAGCGGGAACTCGACGCCGCGCTGGCACAGGCCCGTACCGCCGTGGACGAAGCGCACGAGAGCGTGCGGTGGAACGTACGGCCGACGGCCCGGCGCCGCCGCTGGCACCTGGACCGGCGCGTCATGCGGACGCTGGCCGACGTGGAGCGGCAGGTGTGCGCGGCCGGACGGCTGCTCGACACGCGACCCGCGGTGAGCCGGCCCGGCGCTCGGGGCGGGGGCGCTGCCGCCGCCGACGGTTTCGCCGGGCCGTACGCACGATTGCTGCGCACGACGGCCCTGTGCGTCTACGGGTGCCGGGGCGGGCGCCCCCATCCCGCGCTGCCTGCCGCCCGGCACGCCCTCGCCCGCCTCGGCGGACCCGACCGCGATCCCCCGGTCGACCGCGACGAGGACCGCCATCTCGTCCAGCACCTGGACGCGGTCCTGTGCTGCCTGACCACGTCCGTACCCACCCCGACCCGACAGCACCGGGTGCTCAGCCCGCTGCGGCCCTCACAGCGACGATGACCTCTCACCCCACGGATCCCCCGCACAGCGACACCGCCCCCACCGGCCGTACCCCACCCGCCTGGCGCCGGCTGCCCCTGACCCTGGCCCCCGTCCTGTTCATGCTGATCGTCGCCCTCACCGACCTGCTGACCCCGGACTGGCTGCATGTCTCCCCGGTGATGGCCGCCGTGCCGGTCCTGGCCGCCGCCCTGCTCCCCCTGTGGGCGACGGCTGCCCTTGCCTGCGCCGCCCTCTCCGTGACGGCGGTGCTGCAGATGGTCGCGGGCCAGCTCGGCCGCCCGGACTCGGACGTCGTCCTGGGCGCCCTGGCCGTGGTCGGGCTCGCCTCCCTCGCCACCTGCTCCCTGCGACAACGCCGGGAACGGCAGCTGCGCCAGGTCCGCTCCGTGGCGGAGACCGCCCAGCGCGCGCTGATGCACCCGCTGTCCGGCCGGATCCGCTCGCTGGCCCTGTGCGGTGTGTATCTGCCGGCCGAGTCGGAGGCACGGATGGGCGGCGACTTCTACGAGGCCCTGCAGACGCCGTACGGCACCCGGATCCTCATCGGCGACGTGCGGGGCAAGGGGCTGACGGCCGTCGGGGCCTCCGCGAACCTGCTCGCCGCGTTCCGGGAGCTGGCCGACCGGGAGGCGTCCCTGGCCAAGGTGGCCCAGGGGCTGGACGAGCGCGCCCGACGGCAGATCGCGGCGCTGGACGGCCAGGGCACGCAGGCGCTGTTCACGGAGCGGTTCGCGACCGCGCTGCTCGTGGAGTTCCCGCCCGGCGAGGCGGTGGCCCGCATCGTCCACTGCGGTCATCCCGAGCCGCTCGTCGTCCGGGCGGGCCAGGTCCACGCCCACCTGCCCGACCAGCCCGGGGCACCCCTCGGACTCGGCGACCTCCTGGCCGCGGAACCGGTCGCGACGACGGTGCCGTTCGCCCCGGGCGACCGGCTGCTCCTCTTCACGGACGGATTCATCGAGGCCCGCGACCGCCGGGGCCGGTTCTACGACCTCCCCGCCCACGCCCGCACCCACGCGGACCGCCCACTGCCGGCCATGGTCACCGCCCTGCGCCGCGCCCTCCTGCACCACGTCGACGGCGACCTCGGCGACGACGCGGCACTGGTGGCGCTGGAGCGGCTGCCGTGACAGCGCCTGGGGGCAGGGCGTCAGGGGGCGAGCTGCCGTCCCGCCTCGATCGCCGTCGCGGCGAACGCGATGGTGTCACGCAGGCGCGCGGCCGGATCGCCCTCGTACGAGGAGGTGGCGGAGCCTTCGCGGATCCGGAGCGCTTCATGGACGATCGGCTGCCAGCGCTCGTCGAAGGCGGTCAGAGCGTGCCGGCCGGCCCCGGTCTTGGAGGTGAGCCGATCGGTGGCCAGCAGGTGGTGCAGGCGCGCGACGCCGAGCACGAACCACTCGGTGACCCACTCGCCCCGCTCGGCCGGGCCGTCGAGGACCCACTCCTGTCCTTCGCCTGCGCGAAGTGTGTCGAGCGACGGCTGCCAGAACTCGGCGAGGTTGGCGTGGGAGTAAGCGCGGAGCGCGGTCTGGTCCGTCCACACGTCGTCCGCCGTCAGCCGCGGGCCGCGTACGGTGACAGCCTGCCGGGCGATCTCGTGCCAGGTGACCAGGTTGCGGCCGAAGTGGCCCGTCGGCCGGAAGTCCCACTCCTGGACGCACGGCACGTCCGGGCAGCCCTTCGGCGAGTCGGCCAGATCCGCGCGGGTCACGTGCAACCCGTCGAAGTAAGGCCGTGGGTGACGACCGCTCAGCTCCCGGAAGACCTCGCGGAGCGCGTCCACCGACATGGCCGAAGGCCGCTCGCTGAGCACCGCCAGGAAGTCGATGTCGCTGCGCCCGGGCCGGAAGTCGCCGTACGTGAGCGAGCCGTGCAGATACAGGCCCTCGATGAGCCCGGGCACGGCCGTGTCGGTCAACTCCAGGTAGCTCTCGACCGATTGGCGGACCTCATCGGGAAGCGGCGGTAACGTCATGGCGCCCACGCTAGACGATCACGGCCGTCGCCAGGGCTCCCGCGGCCGAGGCGAGAAACAGGCCCGGGAACGCGATGTTGTGCAGTACTCCGGCCCGTACATGGACGGCCAGGGCGCCGATGTAGAACAGCACCAGGCCGACACCGGCGGCGATGCCCAGGGGGCGCAGGCCCAGCAGTCCGAGCAGGAGTCCCGCCGCGCCGGCCGCCTTCAGCAGAGCAAGGGGCGGGATCCAGGCCGGCGGTACGCCGACCGCGCTCGCGTTGGCGAGGACGAACGACGCCCTGGCGAAGTCGGCTCCCGCGATGCCGGCGTTGGCCAGGACGGCCGCACAGGTGGCGAGGACGTAGGCGAGTTCCATGAGTCCACCCTCCCCGGGAGCCGACACGCCGTCCAATACCTGCATCTATAACCTGGTGGAATGGATGTCGACACCCGTCTGCTGCGCTCCTTCCTGGCCGTCGCCGAGGAGGGCAGCCTCACCCGTGCCGCCGAGCGTGTCTTCGTGTCCCAGCCGGCCCTGACGAAGCAGATCCGGCAGCTGGAGACGCAGCTCGGCGTACGGTTGTTCGAACGCTCGCGGGCCGGGATGGCACTGACCGGGCCCGGCCGGGAACTCGCGCGTCGCGCCCCGAAGGTGCTCGCGGCGTGGGACGACGCCCTGCGCACCACGCGGGCCGCCGACCGGCAGGCCTCCCGGGTGCTGCGCGTCGGGTTCCTGGCGAGCGCGGCCAACGAGGCGACGCAGGAGATCGTCGCCGCGTTCGCCCGGCGCCGGCCCGGGTGGCGCACCGAGCTGCGCCAGGCGGCCTGGACGAACCCGAGCGCCGGCCTGGCCACCGGGGACGTGGACGCCGCCCTGCTGCGGCTGCCCTTCCAGGGCCAGGAAGCCCTGCGCGTCGAGCCGCTGTTCAGCGAACCGCGCTGGGTCGCCCTGCCCGCCGCGCACCCGCTGGCCGCACGCGACACGATCGCCTTCCGCGACCTGTGGGACGAGCCGTTCGTCGCCGCCCCGCAGGAGACCGGCGCCTGGCGCGACCACTGGCTGGCCGCCGACGAGCGCGAGGGCCACCCCGTCCGCGTCGGCGCGGTCACCGAGCAGCCCGACGACTGGCTGAACGCCATCGCCAACGGATACGGGATCGCCCTCGCACCCCAGTCCGCCGCACGGTTCTACGCCCGACCCGGCGTGGTCTACCGACCGGTCACCGGCGTGAGCCCCACCCAGGTGGGCGTCGCCTGGGCCCCCGCCGACGACCGCAATCCGGTCGTACAGGACTTCGTCCGCTGCTGCCTCGATCTCGCTCGACCGGCCTGATCGTCCCCTGCCCGGCCCAATCCAGGTCCGCCTAAAGGGCGAGCACCCGTGAGGGGTGTGACCGTGGTGGAAGGGATCGGCGGGTGCACCTGTGGCATCGGCGGTGCACCTGTGGCGAGGAGGCGGAATGGCCGGGACGGGCGGCGTGGATGGTGGCGTGGCGTGTGCCGCCGTAGCGGGAGGCGACGCGTCCGGCGACGCCTTCGCGCAGGTGAGCGCGGTCGCCGATGCCGTCCTCTACGAGGGCTATCTCCTCTACCCGTACCGCCGCTCCTCGGCCAAGAACCGCGTCCGCTGGCAGTTCGGGGTGCTGTTGCCGCGGGACTGGGTGGAGGCGGACGGGCCCGTCGCCCCCGGCCTGTCCGGGTCCGCGGACTCCTGGTACCAGCAGACCGAGTGCCTGGTGCGCGCGCGGCGGCCCGAAGCGGTCGTACGGGTCCGGCTGCGGTACCTGCAGATGCAGCACAAGCAGGTGCAGGCGGCCGACACGGATGGACGGTACCGCCCGGTCGAGTCGCTGCGGACGGACGACGGGACGGCCCATCTCACCTTCGACGAGGCTGTGCCGCACGAGGTCGGTTTCGAGTGGCCGCTCGCCGATCTGCTGCGGGGCGGGTGCGGTACCGAGGCCGGGGCGCCGCCCGGTGCGGAGACGGAGCCGCTGCCCGGGGGCGCCGGGCGCGTGGTGCGGCGGCGTGAGGAGGTCCGGGCGCGTACGACGGTCGTGGCCGAGCCGCTCACCGACGACGTGTACCGGCTGCGGGTGCGCACCGAGAACACCGGGCGCGCACCGGATGCCCGGGCTGCCCGGGGCGATGCCCTGCGGCATGCGCTGCTGGCCGCGCACACCCTGCTCGGCGGCGAGGGCGTGGAGTTCGTCTCGCTGACCGATCCGCCCGCCGGTCTGCGGGAGCATGTGCGCGACTGCCGTAACGCGTTCACCTTCCCTGTCCTGGGCGGCCCGCCGCAGGAGACGGGTCCGGTCGGTCGGGTCGTCCTGTCCTCCCCGATCATCCTCCCGGACCGTCCGCAGGTGGCGCCGGAGAGCCCGGGCGATCTGCACGACGCGGCGGAGATCGACGAGATCCTGACGCTGCGCACGATGCTCCTGACGGACGAGGAGAAGGCCGAGGCGCGGGCCACCGACCCGCGGGCCGCGCGGATCCTCGACCGCGTCGACAGCATGCCGCAGGAGGTCTTCGCCCGGCTGCACGGCGCCATCCGCTCGCTCACCCCGGTCACGCCCGCCGTCCCCGGGGACCCGTCCGAACGGCCCGCCTGGTGGCAGGAGGACGCCGACGAGGGGCTGTCTCCGACGACCGACACGGTGCTCGTGGACGGCGTCCCGGTCGGCGGCGGCAGCCGGGTGCGGGTGCGGCCGCGCGGCCGGGGCGCCGACGCCCAGGACATGTTCCTGGCCGGCCGGACCGCGCGGGTGGCGGCGGTCTTCCACGACGTGGACGGCAGCGTGCACCTGGCGGTGACCGTCGACGACGATCCCGCGGCCGAACTGCACGGCTGGTACGGCCGTTTCCACTACTTCCGGCCCGACGAGGTCGAACCTCTCGCGGGCGCGCACGCGCCGGGGCTCGCCGACCCGGTCCACCCACCCCGGCCGCAGTCCCCGCGGCCCCGATGTCCGGCCGCCGGGCCGGAGGAGGGACGGCTCGATGGACACCCCTGACCTGCCGGCGCACGCCGGTCACCGACTCCCTGACCGACCGCAGCAAAGGCCGACGACATGACGACCCAGAGCAGTGCCACCCAGGAGCGCGACGCGATCGACGAGATCCACATCCTCTGGATCTCCGAGGGGATGAGCTGTGACGGCGACACCGTCTCCCTGACCGCCGCCGACCAGCCCTCGATCGAGGACGTGGTGCTCGGGCTCATCCCGGGCCTGCCGAAGGTCAACCTGGTCAACAAGGTGCTCTCGCCGAGCCTGGGCGGCGAGGACTTCCTCGCCCCGTACCGGGCCGCGGCGCGCGGCGAACTGGCCCCGTTCATCCTCGTCATCGAGGGCTCGATCCCGAACCAGAACATCATCGAGGGCGACGGCTACTGGACGTCCTTCGGCAACGACCCGGAGACCGGCCAGCCGCTGCCGCTGAACTGGTGGATCGACCAACTGGCGCCCAAGGCCTGGGCAGTGGTGGCCGCCGGCACCTGCGCCACCTTCGGCGGCATCCACGCCATGGCCGGCAACCCCACCGGCTGCATGGGCCTCGCGGACTATCTGGGCTGGGACTACAAGTCGCAGGCCGGACTCCCCATCGTCAACGTGCCCGGCTGTCCCATCCAGCCCGAGAACTTCATGGAGACCCTCATCTGGGTGCTCCAGCATGCCGCCGGTGCCGCTCCCCCGCCCCCGCTGGACCACATGCTGCGTCCCCAGTGGCTGTTCGGGAAGACCGTGCACGAGGGCTGCGACCGGGGCTCGTACTACGAGCAGGGCGACTTCGGCCTCGACTACAACTCCCCCAAGTGCCTGGTGAAAACCGGCTGCTGGGGCCCGGTGGTCAACTGCAACGTGCCCAAGCGGGGCTGGATGTCCGGCATCGGCGGCTGTCCGAACGTCGGCGGGATCTGCATCGGGTGCACGATGCCCGGCTTCCCCGACGCCTTCATGCCGTTCATGGACGAACCACCCGGGGCGACGCTGTCGACCCTCGCCGTCAAGCCGTACGCGGCCGTCATCCGCCGGCTGCGCGGCCTGACCAACGACATGGTGAACCACGAGCCCAAGTGGCGCCACAACAAGCGCAGGCTGACCAGCGGTTACGACCCGCACTACCGCCCGTGACGCCGCCCGTCGCGTATCCCGCCATCGACCCGCCGAACCCGAACAGCAAGGGGCTGTACCGCAGATGACGACCACCGAGTCCCGGTCCACCAAACGCAAACCTGCGCAGATCGTGGACATGTCCTGGGATCCGATCACCCGGATCATCGGCAACCTGGGCATCTACACGAAGATCGACTTCGCCAACCGGGAAGTCGTGGAGTGCCACAGCACCTCGTCGCTGTTCCGCGGCTACTCGGTGTTCATGAAGGGCAAGGACCCGCGCGACGCGGGCTTCATCACCTCGCGCATCTGCGGCATCTGCGGCGACAACCACACCACGTGCTCCAACTACGCCCAGCAGATGGCCTACGGCGTCAAGCCGCCCAAGCTGGCCGAGCACATCACCAACCTCGGCGAAGCGGCCGAGTACATGTTCGACCACACGCTCTTCCAGGACAACCTGGTGTTCGTGGACTTCTGCGAGGCGATGGTCAAGGCCACCAACCCCGCTGTGCTGGCCCGTGCCGAGCGCACGGACGCGCCCCGCGGGAACGTCCACGGCTTCCGGACCATCGCCGACATCATGAAGGCCTTCAACCCCTTCGAGGGCGAGGTCTACAAGGAGGCGCTGAAGGTCAGCCGGGTCACCCGGGAGATGTTCTGCCTGATGGAGGGGCGGCACGTCCACCCGTCGACGATGTACCCGGGCGGGGTCGGCACGATGCCGCAGCCGAACACCTTCACCGACTACCTCAGCCGGCTCATGCGGGTCATCGACTTCGTCAAGAAGTCCGTGGCGATGAACGACGACGTCTTCGACTTCTTCTACGAGGCGCTGCCCGGCTACGAGGAGGTCGGCAAGCGCCGCATCCTGCTGGGCTGCTGGGGCGCCTGGCAGAACCCGGACGTCGTCGACTACCGCTACGCGAACATGAACCGGTGGGGCAAGGCGATGTACGTCACCCCCGGCATCGTGGTCGACGGCCAACTGGTCACCAACAACCTGGTGGACATCAACCTCGGCCTGCGGATCATGCTCGGCAGCTCCTACTACGAGGACTGGGTCAACGAGCAGCCGTTCGTCACCCACGACCCGCTCGGCAACCCCGTCGACATGCGTCACCCGTGGAACCAGACCACCGTGCCGGTGCCGCAGAAGCGGGACTTCGACGGCAAGTACAGCTGGGTGATGAGCCCGCGCTGGCACCACTCGGGGACCGGCGAGCACCTCGCCCTGGACACCGGCGGCGGGCCGCTCGCCCGGCTGTGGACGACGGCGCTGAGCGGCCTGGTCGACACGCCGTACGTCAAGGCCACCGGCAGCAGCGTGCGCATCTCCCTGCCCAAGGGCGAGTCGCTGCCGGAGACCACGCTCGAGTGGCACATCCCGAAGTGGAGCAACACCATCGAGAGGGACCGTGCCCGGCCGTACTTCGTCGCCTACGCCGCCGCCATGGCCCTGCAGTTCCTGGAGGAGGCGATGGGGATGCTCCGCGACGGCGACTCGAAGGTGTACGAGAACTTCGAGGTGCCCGACGAGGCGATCGGCTGTGGTTTCCACGAGGCGGTGCGCGGTGTCCTCTCGCACCACCTGGTGATCCGCGACAAGAAGATCGCCAACTACCACCCGTACCCGCCGACCCCGTGGAACGCCAGCCCCCGCGACATGTACGGCACCCCCGGGCCGTACGAGGACGCCGTCCAGGGCCAGCCGATCTTCGAGGAGAACGGGCCCGACGACTTCAAGGGCGTGGACATCATGCGCACCGTCCGCAGCTTCGACCCGTGTCTGCCCTGCGGGGTGCACATGTACATGGGCAAGGGCAAGACGCTGACGACGGTGCACTCGCCCACGTACGGGGCCGGGCATGCCTGACACCGCCGTACGGCTCCCGGATCCGGCGGTGGAGGCGCGGCTCGCCCGGCTCGACGAGCTGCTGGCGGGGCTGGAGTCCGCGCCCGGCCCGGCCGCCCGGGAGGCGCTGGAGTCGGTGACGCTGCTGACCGAGGTGTACGGCGAGGCGCTCGCCCGGGTCCTGGACCACGCGGACGAACAGCTGCGCGAGCGCCTGGCCGACGACGAGCTGCTCGGACACCTGCTGGTGCTGCACTCCCTGCACCCCGAGACCGTCGAGCGACGGGCCGCCCGCGCGGTCGAGCGGCTGCGGCCCGCAGTCCGCGAACGCGGCGGTGACCTGGAGTGGGCCGGTGTCGAGGGGCAGGTGGCCCGGGTCCGGGTGAGCACCGGCGGCGGGTGCGGTTCCGGGTGTGGCGGCGGGTCGTCCGACGTCACCGCGGCCGTCCGCGCGGCGGTGCTGGCCGCCGCCCCCGAGCTGGACGCGGTGGAGCCGGTCACCGCCGAGCGGCGGGCGGCCCCGGCCTTCGTACCCCTGACGACACTGACGCGCCGGACCGCGCCGCGACCGCAGGAGCCCCGGTGACCACGGACGGGGCACTGGCCCGCCTCATCCGCTCGGCGGCCGGCCGCACGGCGACCGCCGAGGCCGAGGCGTGCGAACTGTGCGCCGCCCCGGTGGCCGACGTACACCCCCACCTGTACGACATCGAGGCCGCCGAGGTGCGGTGCGTGTGCCACCCCTGTTCGGTGCTGTTCGCCGAGGACGGGGCGGGCGAGGGACGCTACCGGCTGGTACCCCGGCGCCGGCTGCGGCTGCCGCCGGTCGACACGGCGGTGCTGGGCGTACCGGTGGGCCTGGTGTTCTTCGTGCCGCGCTCCGACGGCACGGTCACCGCACAGGGGCCGAGCCCGGCCGGGGCCATGCGGTGGGAGGTGGACGCGGCGGCCTGGCAGCGGCTGACCGCCACGTTTCCGCAGCTCGCCTCCATGGCACCCGAGGTGGAGGCGCTGCTGGTGAACACCGTGCGGGGCCTCGACGAGCACTGGATCGTGCCGGTCGACGACTGCTTCCGGATGGTGGCCCTCGTCCGCCGCGAGTGGCGGGGCCTGTCCGGCGGCGACGGGGTCTGGCCGGCCGTGGAGCGGTTCTTCGCGGAGCTCACCGAGCGGTCGTGAGGACCTGGAAGGAGAACAGACATGGGCACCATCAGAGTGGGCCGCCCCCAGGCGAAGCCCGACACACCCCGCCATGTGCCGGGGATGCACCAGGGCAACCATGGCCCCTACCAGCACCAGAGCGGACACCACGAGGACGGCACCGCCGACGCGCGCCGCTCCACCGGGATCCACTCGAAGCGGCATGACGCCCTGCTGGACGCCATGCCGAACATCTCACCGGGATGAGAGAGCAGGGAGTGAGCGTGAACAAGCGCTGCCGAACGGCGAACACAGCGAGGTCGGCGATGTCCGGACGTCAGGTGCTGCTCGCGCAGGCCGCTCTGGTGGGCGGTCTGGCACTGGCCCTGTTCATGAAGCAACTGCCCAGTATGGTGCGTGAGCTGCGGATCTACCGGATGACCGGTGGCCTGCGCGCGAACCGCCGCTACCCCTGAGCCGGCCGTGCACGAACTGTCGATCGCGACGGCGATCGTGGAGCAGGCCGAGGAGATCGCCCGGGCGGACGGCGCCGACGACGTCTCGTCGGTGACCGTCCGGGTCGGCGAGCTGGCCGGTGTGGTGCCGGACGCGCTGCACTTCGCCTTCGAGGTGGCCCGGGACGGCACGGCCCTCGCCGCGGCCCGGCTCGTGGTCGAGCAGGTGACGGCACGGGCCTGGTGCGGCGGGTGCGCCGAGGAGTTCGCGGTGGGCATGCCGCCGTTCTTCTGGTGCCCGCGCTGCGACCAGCCCTCGCAGGACCTGCGCAGCGGCCGGGAACTGGAGATCACGGACGTCGAGCCGGCTGCGGCCCGGCCCTGACGGCAGTCGACCCCGCCGGTGCCTCGGGCTCCGGCGGGGTCCGCTGCTGTCCGGGCCTCAGCAGATACGGGGCAGCTGCTCCCCCAGGGGCAGGTCAACCACCCGGGTGCCGCCGAGCCCGGTGGCCACGACGACCATGCCCGGATGCTCCTCGACACACTCGCCGATGAGGGTCGCTCCGGCGCCCTGCGGGTGGGCGCGCATCGCCGCCAGCACGGCTTCGGCCTCCTCCCGGGGCACGAAGGCGACGAGCCGTCCCTCGTTGGCGACGTAGAGCGGGTCCAGGCCGAGGAAGCCGCAGGCGTTCGCGACCTCGTCCGGGACCGGGACGGCCCGCTCCCGCAGCCGTACGCCGGTGCCGGAGGCGCGGGCGATCTCGTTGAGCGAGGCGCCGAGCCCGCCCCGGGTGGGGTCGCGCAGGACGTGGATGTCCCGGGTGACCGCCAGCATGTCCACCACCAGGCCGGCCAGCGGCGCGGTGTCGGAGGCGATCTCGATCCCGAACTCCAGCCCCTCCCGCACGCTCATGATCGCCACACCGTGCAGTCCGATCGGGCCGCTGACGATGACGGCGTCGCCCGGCCGGGCGCGCTGCGGCCGGATGTCGACCCCGTCGGGGACGAGCCCGACTCCCGCGGTGGTGACGTAGACGCCGTCGCCGTGCCCGGACTCGACCACCTTGGTGTCGCCGGTGGCGATGGTGACGCCGGCCGTCTCGGCCGCCGCGCCCATGGCCCGCGCGATGCGTTCGACGACGGTCAGCTCCACGCCCTCCTCCAGCACGAAGGCGGCGGAGAGGTAGGCGGGCCGGGCGCCGCTCATCGCCAGGTCGTTGACCGTGCCGTTGACGGCCAGGTCGCCGAGGCAGCCGCCGGGGAAGAAGAGCGGCCGTACGACGTAGGAGTCGGTGGAGAACGCCAGCCGGGCCCCGCCGAGGTGGAGGACGGCCGAGTCCGTCATCCCGGCGAGCAGGGCGTTGCCGTAGGCGGGGGCGAAGACCTGTTCGATCAGCTCGGCGGACAGCGCGCCGCCTCCGCCGTGGCCCATGACGACGACCGGCTGGTCGCGCAGGGGTGCGGGGCAGGTCCAGTTCGCGGGGTCGGCGGCCGTGGCGGTAGCTTCGACGGCGAGGTCAGCCAACGGGGTTCATCTCCTCGCGGGGGAGCGCCGGTTCGGACATCCGGCGGTACAGGTAGTAGGCGGCGCAGGCACCCTCGCTGGAGACCATGGTGGCGCCGAGCGGGGTGCGCGGGGTGCAGAGGGTGCCGAAGGCCGCGCAGTCCGTGGGCTTGATCAGCCCTTGCAGCACCTCGCCGGCGCGGCACTCGGCCGGTTCCTCGGTGCGGATGCCGGAGACGTCGAAGCGGTGCTCGGCGTCGTACGCCCGGTAGGCCTCTCTCAGCCGCCAGCCGCTGGCGGGGATGCGGCCGATGCCGCGCCAGTTGCGGTCGGTGACCTCGAAGACGTCCTCGATCATGCGGATCGCGGCCGGGTTGCCGTCCTCGCGCACGGCACGGGCGTAGGCGTTCTCCACCCAGTGCTCGCCGCGCTCGAGCTGGCGGACCGCGCGGCGGATGCCCTCCAGGATGTCGAGGGGTTCGAATCCGGTGACGACGATCGGCACGCGATGTCGCTCCGCCAGCTCCGGGTACTCGCTCATGCCCATCACGCTGCACACATGCCCGGCGGCCAGGAAGCCCTGCACCCGGCAGGTCGGGGCGGTCATGATGGCCTCGACGGCCGGAGGGACCCGCACATGGGAGACCAGGAGGCTGAAGTTGGTCAGGCCCAGGCGCCTGGCCTGGTGCACGGCCATCGCGTTGGCGGGTGCGGTGGTCTCGAAGCCGATGGCGAAGAACACCACCTGCCGGTCCGGGTGCTGTCGGGCGAGTTTCAGCGCGTCGAGCGGGGAGTACACGACGCGTACGTCACCGCCCTCGCCCTTGACCCGGAACAGGTCCCGGTCGGTGCCGGGGACCCGCAGCATGTCGCCGAAGGAGCAGAAGATCACGTCCGGGCGGGCCGCGATGTCCAGCGCCTTGTCGATACATTCCAGCGGCGTCACACAGACCGGGCAGCCCGGGCCGTGGATCAACTCCACCTTCTCGGGGAGGAGTTGGTCGATGCCGTGACGGATGATGGAGTGGGTCTGGCCGCCGCAGACCTCCATCAGCGCCCAGGGGCGGGTGACGGTGGCGCTGATCTCGTCCAGCAACCGGCGGGCCAGGTCGGGGTCGTTGAACTCGTCGATGTACTTCACCGGACCTCGCTCCCGTTCTCCTGCCGGGCCGCCTGCTCCCAGGCGTCGCCGAACTCCTCCTCCAGCAGTCCGAGTTGTTCGAACAGTTCCAGGGACGCCCGGGCCGACTCCTCGTCCAGGCGCTGCAGGGCGAACCCGACGTGGACGATGACGTACTCCCCGACCCGCACATCGGGCAGGTACTCCAGACACGCCTGTTTCCGTACTCCGCCGAAGTCGATCAGCCCGGTGAGCGGGTCGGCGCCGTCGTCGATGGCCACGACCTTGCCGGGCACTGCCAGACACATGGGTCACTCCGTCTCGTCGTTGGTTGGTGTTGCCGCGACCATGAGCTGCCCGAGCGCCAACCCACCGTCGTTCGGGGGCACTTCGCCGTGCCGGAGGACCGTGAACCGGTCCGCGGCCAGCAGGGCGGCGCACTCCTCCTCCAGCAGGGCGTTGGCGAAGACGCCTCCGGTGAGGGCGACGGTGGTCAGGCCGGTCGTTCCGCGGGCTCGTCGGCAGATCTCCGTGACGGCCCGGGCCACGCCCCGGTGGAAGCGGGCCGCGAGCACGGGGGTGGGGGTGCCGCGGCGCAGGTCGGTGAGGAGGGTGTGCAGCGGGGGTGCGATCTCCCACCTGCCCGCCCGGCTCAGTCGGCCGAGGGGCTGACGAGCCGGGGCTTGACCCGATGGGAGGGTCCGGAATCCGAAGCGGTACGCCCCGGCGTCCGCGTGCCAGGCCTCCGTCGCGACCGCCTCCAGCTCCGACGCAGCCTGTGCCTCGTATCCCGCGCGGTGGCACACGCCGATCAGAGACGACACGGCGTCGAAGAGACGGCCCATGCTGGACGTCGGGACACATGCCACCTGGCGTTCCAACTGACGTCCCAGCACGGCCAGTTCGGACTCCGAACACGCGACGACGCTCGGCAGATCCCGCTCCCACGGCAGCCCCGCCGCCCACAGCCGGGCCAGCGCCAGCCGGCAGGGGTTGGCGACGCCCGCGTCCCCGCCGGGGAGCGGGGCCGGGGTGAGGTGGGCGAAGCGCCGGTAGCCGGTGTAGTCGGCGAGCAGCACCTCGCCGCCCCACACGGTGCCGTCGTCGCCGTACCCGGTGCCGTCGAAGGCTACGCCGATGACGGGGGTGGCGCCGTCGAGACCGTGTTCGGCCATCGCCGAGGCGATGTGTGCGTGGTGATGTTGGACCAACGTCGGCTTCTGCAAGTCGAGTTGGGATGACCGTGTCCGTGCCCAGCCCGTCGAGTGATAGCCGGGGTGCCGGTCGGCGGCGATCAGTTGCGGGGTGACTCCCGTGAGGCGGCTGAGGTGCCGTTCGGCCCGCTCGGCCGCTTCGAGGGTGGCCAGGTCGCCCATGTCGCCGATGTGCGGCCCGAACCAGGCGAGGTCGCCCTCGCCCACGCAGAGGGCGTTCTTCAGGTCGCCGCCGACCGCGAGGGCCGGGCGGACCGGAACCGGCAGACGCAGGGGGCGGGGCACGTAGCCACGCGACCGGCGCAGCACCTGTTCGGTGCCGTCGGGGCGCACCCGCAGCAGGGAGTCGTCGCACGGGGAGGCGATGGGCCGGTCGTGGGCGAGCCAGGCGTCGGCGAGTCCGGCCAGCCGGGTCAGCGCCTCGGCGTCGTCGGTGACGATGGGCTCGCCGGAGCGGTTGCCGCTGGTCATGACCAGGACCTGGGGGCCGGGGGTATCGCCGGGCAGCCCGAACAGCAGCGTGTGCACGGGGGTGTACGGCAGCATCACGCCCACGTGCGGGCTGCCCGGGCAGACCTGGTCGGCGAGGCGGAGCCGGTCCGCGGGGGTGCGTCTGCGCAGCAGGACGATGGGGCGCCGGGCGCTGGTGAGTGCGGCTCGTTCGGCGTCGGAGAGGGCCGCGATGCGCTCCGCCGTGTCGAGGTCGGCGCACATCACGGCGAAGGCCTTGCCGCCGCGTTCCTTGCGGGTGCGCAGGGTGGCGACGGCGCGTGCGTCGGTGGCGTCGCAGGCCAGGTGGTAGCCGCCGACGCCCTTCACGGCGACGATCCGGCCCGCGGCCAGCAGCGCGCGTGCCGCCGTCAGGGCGTCCGCGTCCCGGGCCGGGCGGACGTCGGTTCCGTCGGCCGGGACCAGGCGGAGCCTCGGGCCGCAGTCGGGGCAGGCGACGGGCTGGGCGTGGAAGCGCCGGTCGGCCGGGGCGCCGTACTCCCGGGCGCAGGAGGGGCACATCGGGAAGCCGGCCATGGTGGTGGCCGCGCGGTCGTACGGCATCCCCGTGGCAATGGTGAAGCGGGGGCCGCAGTGAGTGCAGGTGATGAAGGGGTGGCGGAGGCGGCGATCGGCCGGATCGGCCAGCTCGCGCAGGCAGTCGGCGCAGGTCGCGGTGTCGGGCGGGAGCTGGGTGCGGCCCGTGGACCGCTCGGTGGGGCGGATGGTGAAGGGGCCTGTGGTCCCGGTGGCGGGGAGGTCCTCGCAGCCGAGGCCCGTCACGGCCGCCAGCGGGGGCGGGTATTCGGCCAGCTGGTCGAAGAACCGGCCCACTTCGCCCGCCGGGCCCTCGACCTCGATGAGCACGCCGTTCGCGGTGTTGCTGACGAACCCGGCCAGCGCCAGGTCGGCGGCCAGCCGGTGCACGTAGGGCCGGAAGCCGACCCCCTGCACCGTGCCGCGCACGGTGATCCGGCGGCGGACCGGGCCGGTGGCGGGTGCGGTCACGAGACGGGGGCGGAGGCGGAGTGGTGGTGACCGTGGGGATGCGGGGCGAGCGGAGGACGGTGCGGCGGGGCGCCGTGCCGGGCGGCGAGGGCGTGGGCCAGAAGGGTGTCGACGCCGTCGCCGGTGCGCGCGCACGACCGTACGATCTCCACCCCTGGGTTGACCCGCTGGACGTTCGCCCGGAAGACCATCTCGTCGAAGCCGGCCGGCTCGGCCAGGTCGGTCTTGGTGACGACGACCAGATGGGCGGAGCCGAACGCGGTCGGGTACTTCAGCGGTTTGTCCTCGCCCTCGGTCACCGCCATCAGCACGATCCGCAGGGTCTCGCCGAGGTCGTACGACGCCGGGCAGACGAGGTTGCCGACGTTTTCGACGAAGAGCAGCGCGGTGTCGGCCGGGAGCCAGCCCTCCAGGCGCGCGCGTACCTGCCGGGCCTCCAGATGGCACAGTCCGTCGGTGAGCAGTTGCTGGACCGGCGCGCCCGAACGCGCCAGCCGGACGGCGTCGTTCTCGGTCGCGAGGTCGGCGGTGAGCGCGGCGACCGGCACGCCGCGCTCCACCGCTCGGGCCAGGATCCGGCCGAGCAGCTCGGTCTTGCCGCTGCCCGGGCTGGACAGCAGGTTGACCACCGTCACGCCCTGCCGCGTCAGCTCGTCGCGCAGGCTCGCGGCCAGGTCGTCGTTCTTCGCCAGGACGGCCTGCTTGACGTCGGACCGGCACATGGGCGCAGCTCCTCGGGGTCGTGCGGCGGAGCCCCGGCCGTGTCCCGTACGGCCCGGGGTCTCACCGATCTTCGGCTCCGTCGGCCGCGAGGCCGGGCAGCGCAGCCGCGTGCGGGGGCCCGGATTCCATCGGGCGGCCCAACGGCGGCGCGGGTGCGGCGGGATCGGCCAGCAGGACGGGGACCAGTGTGTGCAGCGCGTCCACGGCCCGGTCGACCGCCTCCCGCAGCGGCGCGCTGATCCCCGGCAGGATGTCCTCGTCGCCGCGCGGCAGGACGCCGGGCTCGCAGGCCAGGACCAGGACCCGGGGCAGCGGCTCGTCGCCCAGGTGGGTGGCCAGGGCCAGCACCTTCTCCGGGTCCATGCCGTGCGCCTCGGGCACGGCCGTGCCGTCGGGCGGTTCCGCCTCGATCAGGGTGAGCGTGCCGGGGCGGTGTCCGCGCGGGGCCGCGTCGACCAGGACCGCGGTGGCGTAGCCGTCCAGCAGCGCGTAGGCGAGGTCCATGCCGCGGATGCCGAAGTCCCGCACCCGCGCCTCGGGGGGCAGCGGGCGCCGGTCGAGAGCGCGGATCACCTCGGGGCCGAACGCGTCGTCCCCGAGGAAGATGTTGCCGACGCCCGCGACGAGCAGCCGGGGCTCCGAGGGGTTCACCGGAGGGCTCCGGCGGCCGGTGCCAGGGGGCGGGCGGAGCCGGTGGGCTGCTTGCGGACGAAGGCCGACCGCAGGGCGTGGTACGGGGCCTCGGGGTCGAAGAAGATGGCGTACATACGGGCGAGTTCGTCACGCCGGTGGTCCGCGAGCGGCCGTACCCGCTCGTCGGCGTGGCGTGCCGCGGCCTTGGCGGCGATCCGGCGCCCGAGGTCCGGGGCTGCGGCGAGGCCGGCGGCCAGTCGCCCGACCTCGGCGGCGAACTCCCCCGGCCCGGTGGGCACGAGCCGGTCCACCAGTCCCAGCCGCTCGGCCGAGGCGGCGCTCAGCGGCAGCGCCTCGTCGGTCAGCCGGTGGGCGGTGTCGGCTCCGACGCGGCGCGGCAGCGTGTACGTCCAGAACTCGGATCCGTACAGGCCCATGCGCCGGTAGTGCGGGTTGAGGACGGCGCCCGTACGGCACCAGACCTGGTCGGCGGCGAGGGCGAGCATGGCGCCGCCCGCGGCCGCGTTGCCGGCGAGCGCGGCCACCACCAGCCGGTCGGTGGTGCGCAGCACGGCCTCGACGAGGTCGTCCATGGCGGTGATGTTGGTCCAGGACTCCTCGGCCGGGTCGGCGGACGCCTCGATGACGTTCAGGTGGATGCCGTTGGAGAAGAAGTCGCGTGCGCCGCCGAGCACCAGGACGGAGGTGGGGCGGTCGAGCGCGTACCGGTAGGCGGCGAGCAGTCTGCGGCACTGGTCGGTGCTCATCGCCCCGCCCGGGAAGGAGAAGCCGAGGAAGCCGACGTCGCCGCGCCGCCGGTAGCGGATGTCGGTCCAGGTGCGGCGGCGCGGGGGCAGTTCGAGCGGGGCCCCGGCCTCCGGGAGATCGAGCGTGCCGGAGAACGAGGCGAGCACGGAGGCGGCGGGGCGCCGGAAGGGCGCCGGGTCGCCGGAGTTCTTGCGCGGGCGGAGTTCCGGGATCCACACGGCGCCGTCCCGGGTGGCCCGGCAGACCGCGCCCGCCCGGGTCGCGAGCAGTTCTCCGGGGCGGCCGCGCAGCCGGTCCTCGGGGTGCCCGCCGTGCAGGAACACCTCGCGGCCGAGGAGTTCGTCCAGGACGCCCGGCTGCGAGTCGGCGCCGCGGAGCTTGCGCAGCACGGTCTCGGTGGTGTCGTGCGCCCAGTCGACGCGCCGCCGCTCCTGCCGGTAGAAGTCGCGCCACACGACCTTCACGGACGCGTCGGACGTGCCGGGGTCGCCGGTCTGCGGGCGGGGTTTGTACGAGGCGTCGGCGTACCGGCGTACGGCCAGCAGGACGGCGGCCACGGCGGCGTCGGAGGCCTCGTTGCGGTACAGGTCGCTCTTGCCGACGGACGGCACGGGGAAGGGCTCCGCCGCCCAGATGTCCCCTGCGTCCATGGCCGCCTCGGCCTGGAGCACGGTCACGCCCCAGCGCGGCGCCTGCTCGGCGATCGCCCAGTCCAGCGCGGACGGGCCGCGGTCGCCGGGCGGCCCCGGATGCACGATGAGGCAGGTGTGCTCCCGCCAGACGTCCTCGGGCAGGGCCGTCTTCAGCATCGGCGCGACGACCAGGTCCGGGCGCCGTTCGCGTACGGCGGCACGGACCGGGTCGGCGCCGTGCGTGGCGAGTACGACGTCCACGCGGTGTCCTTGGTCCGAGAGTTCGGCGTACAGCCGCTGGGAGAGGCTGTTGAACGCGCTGGCCACGAGCAAAATGTCCATGACATGGCATGTTCGTCCCTCTCCGGGGAGCCGGGAAGAACCCCTGCGGCGTTTCGTCCGCCCCGGTCGGGTCGCTTCCTCCATCCGGATCGCATTCCGGGCGGCTGCTGCGGCACCGCGGGCGCGGATGCGGGGGCCGGGACGCGGCGGCACGATGGAGGGGGCGGGCAGGCCCGGACACGCCCGCTCCCCGCGCTGGAAGTGATCCCATGGCACAGCAATCGGCGACCAGGGACCGGACGGCCGCACCGGTCGGGTTCGGCAGTGTCTTCCTCTCCTTCGCACCGTGGATCGTGTTCACGGTGATCGCCGGACCCAGCACCTGGGAGTACGCGGCCCTGGCCGCGCTGGTCACCGCTCTCGTGCTGTCCGGCCAGGACATCCTGCACGGCAGGCTCTCGATCCTCGACGTGACGGGCATCGTCTTCTTCGCCGTGATCTGCGTGCTGGCGCTGGCCCTGGGCCGGCCGCAGCTCCTCTGGCTGGAGACGTACGCACAGGTGATCGCCAACGGGGTCATCGCCGTCGTGGCCCTCGGATCGCTGTTCTTCCAGCCGTTCACGGAGCAGTACGCCCGGCGGTCGGCGCCGCCCGAGGTGTGGGACTCGCCGCTGTTCAAGCGCATCAACCGGGTGCTCACGGCGGTGTGGGGCGTGGTCTTCGCGGTCATCGCGGTGCTGGGCTGGCTGGCCATCCGGATACCGTCGGCGAGCGACTGGCTCAACTGGGTCCTGCCGGTGGCGCTGCTGGTGTGGGCCGTCAACTTCACCCGACGCTACCCGGAGTCCCAGCGCGGCCGGGCCCTGCCATCGTGAGGAAGGAACCGGCCTCATGCATCACGACGAGATCATCGGAAAGGTGCAGGCCCTCGCCCAGCTGCCCGACCGGGGGTCGGCCGAGCGGGCGACGCACGCCGTGGTGAGCACGCTCTCGGAACGGCTGCCGTCCGGGCTCGCCCGCCATGTGGCGGCTCAGCTGCCACCGGATCTGGCGGACGACATGCGGCGGGCGGCGGACGCGGCGGTGGGTGCCGACTCGGGCACGGCGGGTGAGCGGTTCGGGCTGACCGTGTTCGCCGGACGGATCGCCGACCGAGCCGGCACGGACGAGGACACGGCCCTGCGCGACGCCGCGGCCGTACTGGAGGTGCTGGACGCGGCCCTCGCCCCGGAGCTGACCGAGCGGATCGCCGGGGCCCTGCCGGCGGACATCCGGGAGCTGCTGCCGGTGGAGCGCGCCATCGAGGGGGGCTGAGGCGGACCCCGCTGGTTCGCCACGCGACGTTCACCGCGCGAGGGGCGGGCCCTCGCGCCACGGGTGACGAGAGAGGCTGAGGCAGGAGCGCACTCGTTCGCCGCGCGGGGGCGGGCTCCCCTGCCCGCGGGTTGTGAAGCGGCCCCGACCGCGCGTTGTGCCGTCCCCTTCCGCAGCTTGCGCTTACCGTTCTCTGAATGTGACCGGCAGTCAGGGTTCGGGCGCGGAGCGGAGGCGGGAGGCCTGGTGGGCGGTGCGGGTCGGCGGACGGGCGGCGGACGTCGGTCGGGTCGGGCGGTGCTGGGCAGTCGTCCGGCGTACTCCGTGCGGCTCCCGGCGATCGCCCGGTCTCCCGAACCGGACGCCCCGGCGGCCTGGCGCACGGTGCCGTGGCTGCGGGTCGCCGCGGCCTACGCCTGGCGCATCATCCTCGTCGGCATCGTCGTCTACGGCGTCTTCGGCATCCTCGGCCGCTTCCAGCTCATCGCCGTCGCCCTGTTCCTCGCCCTCGTCGTCACCTCGGTCCTGCGCCCTCTCGCCGATTTCCTCAACCGCGTCTTCCCCAGGCCCCTCAGCGTCGCGATCGCCCTCGTCGGCAGCCTGCTGCTCCTGATGGGCCTGCTCGCGCTCGTGGGCAACGCGGTGGCGGGCGAGTCGGCCCGGCTGGCCGGGGAGTTCCGCGGCGGCATCCACCGCATCGAGGAGTGGCTGCAGCGTCCACCGTTCCGGCTCAGCCCGGGCCGGCTCTCCGATCTGCAGCGCCAGGTGACCGACTACATCTCCGGGCACCGGGCCAGCCTGCTCAGCAGCGCGCTGTCGGGACTGGGCCGAGTTGTCGAGGTGATCACGGGCGGCGCGCTCGCGCTGTTCGCCTCCGCCTTCTTCATCCACTCCGGCGAGCGCATGTGGCGCTGGGCGCGCGACCAGCTGCTGCCGGGCGGTGCCCGTCCGGCCTGGGACCGGGCGGGGCGCGCCGCCTGGCGGACGTTCGCCGGGTACACGCGCGGCATCATCATCGTGGCGGCCACCAACGCCGTACTCGTCGGCATCGCCCTGCTCGTGCTGCGGGTACCGCTCGCGCTGCCGCTGACGCTGCTGGAGTTCTTCGCCGCGTTCGTGCCCCTGGTGGGCTCGCCGGTCGCGCTGGGTGTGGCCACGATCGTCGCCCTGGCCGGGCGCGGGCCGCTCACGGCCGCGGCGGTGCTGGTGCTGATCGTCGTCATCGGCCAGCTCGAAGGGCATGTGCTGCACCCGCTGGTGATGAGCTGGGCGGTGGCCTTGCACCCGCTCGTCGTCGCCGTGTCCGTCATCGCGGGCAGCATCGTCGCGGGGGTGATCGGAGCCGTCGTCGCCGTCCCGCTCATCTCGGTCGTGTGGGCGGTGCTGCGCGCGCTGCGGACGGTGCCGCCATAGGCCGATGCCACGTCAACTTCCGCGCTTTTCAACGGCTCGGCCCACGGCTCAGCGCAGGGCAGACGCCACGAGGCCGTGGATCTCCTGCCCGGACACGCTCCCGCCGTTCACCAGCCGGTCGAAGACCAGCCCGTCCACGCAGGTCAGCAGGGTGACCGTACGCTCTTCGGCATCCTCGACGCCGTGTGCGGCCAGGAAGTCCTGTACGGCCTGACGCGCCAGGTTCTCGCGCGGCACCAGGATCTCGCGCAGCTCGGGGTGGTGCACGCTCTCGACGGCGCACGCGTAGCGGGCGAGGGACCGGCGTCGCCCCTCCCCGGCGAGCCGGAGCCCGGTGAAGGCCAGGAGGCCCGCGGTCAGTTCGGCGGCGTTCCGGGGCACCGGTGTCCTGGCCCCGATCTCCTGGAACTCCGCCTGGTCGACCGCCACCAGGCGTCGGACCAGTGCGGTGAGCAGCGCCTGGCGGGTGCGGTAGTAGGCGGACGTGGTGCCGGGCGGCAGGTTCGCCGCGCGGTCCACGGCGCGGTGTGTCAGTCCGCGCATTCCGGCGTCGGCGAGCACGCCGATGGCCGCGTCGGCGAGGACAGTACGTCGATCGGTGGGCACCCCCTCTTTCTACACCCCCGCTTCTACAGCTGTAGAGGGCCGGGCTACGCTCCTTCTACACCTGTAGAAAACCTGCGCGTGGAGAGGGGACCGGCATGGGCGGTACCGCAGTGGTGGTCGGTGGCGGGATCGGGGGGCTGTCCGCAGCGATCGGCCTGCGCCGGATCGGCTGGCAGGTGACGGTCCTCGAACGTGCCGCCGTGCCGGCCGACGCGGGTGCGGGCATCTCGCTGCACGCCAACGGGCTGCGCGCGCTGGACGCGCTCGGCGTCGGCGCGGCGGTGCGTGCGGCGGCCCGGCCGCAGTACAGCGGGGGCACCCGCACTCCCTCGGGCAGTCTGCTGGCGCGCATGGACGGGGCCGCGCTCGCGCGCGAGCTGGGCACGCCGATCGTCGGCATCCCGCGCGCCACGCTGCACCGCCTGCTGCGCGCGGCGCTGCCTCCGGAGTGCCTGCACACGGGCGTCTCCGTTCCGTCGGTCGACCGCTCGGCTCCCGACCGGATCGCGGTGCCGACCGGAGCGGGTGTCCTGGAGGCGGACCTTGTCGTCGCGGCCGACGGCGTGGGCAGCCGGCTGCGCGGCCAGGTGTTCCCGGACCATCCCGGCCCGGTCTACAGCGGGTCGACGGTCCTGCGCGCCATCACCGCGCGCCCGGTGGAGCTGAGCAGCGACTTCGAACTGACCTGGGGACAGGGGGCGGAGTTCGGCCACATCGCCTTCGCCGACGGGCGCGCCGAGTGGCACGCGGTGCTCAACTCCCCGCCCGGCGTGCGTCACGCGGACCCGCTCGGCACACTCCGCGACCGCTTCCGCGACTGGCACGAACCGATCCCGGCGCTCCTGGCGGCGACCCACCCCGAGGCCGTACTGCACCACGACATCCACGAGTTGGTGACACCCCTGCCGACCTACGTCGCGGACCGGATCGCGTTCCTCGGCGACGCGGCCCACGCCATGACCCCGCATCTCGGTCAGGGCGCCTGCCAGGCCCTGGAGGACGCCGCCACACTGGCCGCGGCACTGGCCGACGCGCCCACGGTCGCGACGGCACTGGCCCGCTACGACACCGAGCGCCGCCCCCGCGCCCAGTCGGTCGCCCGCGCGGCCCGGCAGGCAGGCCGGATGGGCCAGCAGCTGTCCCATCCCGCGGCCGTCGCCCTGCGCAACACGGCCCTACGACTCGCCCCGTCCCGAGCGACGATCCGCGGCATCCTGCGCCACGCCGACTGGACACCGCCGAGCCTGGGTTGAGGCCGCCGCAGGCGAAGGACACCTGGTCAGACCGGGCCGGTGTCCCATGCGGAGCGGCCGGCGCCGACCCTCACGGCGGTCAACCCGCGGGCCGGTCCGTGTCCGGGGTGTCGGGCAGGCCGAGGCGGAGGTGTTCGGTGTGGTAGACGGCCTGGTCGAGGAGTTCGGCGACGTGGTTGTCGTAGAGGTCGTAGATGACCGAGCGGCCCTGGCGGCGGCCGACGACCAGGCCGAGGTTGCGGAGGAGGCGCAACTGGTGGGAGCAGGCGGACTGTTCCATGCCGACCTCGGTGGCCAGTTCGGTGGCCGCGCACGGGCCTTCCCGTAGCCTCGCGAGGATCAGCAGCCGGGACGGGGTGGCCAGGGCCTGCAGCGTGGTCGCCACGCGGGCGGCGCTGTCCGCGTCGAGGCGGGTGCGCGGCACGGACTGCCGCGCGCGAGTTGCTCCATGGCCCATGGGGTCATCATACAGGTGATACTTGAAAGCCTCTTCATATGTACCTGTATGGTGGGCGGGCTGGTTCCCCCTGCCCTGCCGAAGGGTTCATTCGTCATGTCCTCCGTCCTGACCGACCGCCCGGCGCCGCTCGGTTCCGCCCCCTCCGAGGCCGCCGGCCCCGGGCGGCGGACCCGGGTGTCCGCCCTGCCCGAGGCCCGTTGGGCCGCCGCGGCCACGGTGCTGTTCCTCCTCGCGCTGCCGTTGCAACTGACCGGTGCGCCCGGCTGGGCCTGGGGAGTGCCGTACGCGCTCGCGTACGCCGCCGGCGGCTGGGCGCCGGCGTGGGCCGGGCTGCGGGCGGTGCGGGAGAAGACCCTGGACGTCGACCTGCTGATGATCGTGGCCGCGCTCGGGGCGGCCGCCGTCGGACAGGTGATGGACGGGGCGCTGCTGATCGTCATCTTCGCGACGTCCGGCGCGCTGGAGGCGCTGGCCACCGCGCGCACCGCCGACTCGGTGCGCGGTCTGCTCGATCTGGCTCCGGTCACCGCGACCCGGCTGCGTGCCGACGGCCGGGAGGAGACCGTCGCCCCGGCGGACCTCGCCGTCGGTGACACCGTGCTCGTCCGGCCCGGGGAGCGGATCGGCGCCGACGGTCAGGTGCTGGACGGGGCCAGCGAGGTCGACCAGGCCACCATCACCGGCGAGCCGCTTCCGGTGACCAAGGGGCCGGGTGACGAGGTGTTCGCGGGCACGCTCAACGGCACCGGCGCGCTGCGCGTGCGGGTCGGGCGGGACGCCGCCGACTCGGTGATCGCCCGGATCGTCCGCATGGTGGAGGAGGCGTCCGAGACCAAGGCACCGACCCAGCTGTTCATCGAGAAGGTCGAACAGCGTTACTCGCTCGGCATGGTGGCGGCGACGCTCGCGGTGTTCGCGGTGCCGCTCGCCCTCGGTGCCGCGCTGACCGACTCCCTGCTGCGGGCGATGACCTTCATGATCGTCGCCTCGCCGTGCGCGGTCGTCCTGGCGACCATGCCGCCACTGCTGTCCGCGATCGCCAACGCCGGCCGGCACGGGGTGCTGGTGAAGTCCGCGGTGGTGATGGAACGCCTGGGCCAGGTCGACGCGGTGGCGCTGGACAAGACCGGCACCCTCACCGAGGGCACTCCGCGCGTGACCGACATCCTGCCGCTGCCCGGCTCCGGCCTGGACGAGAAGGAGCTGCTCGCCCTCGCCGCGGCCGCCGAGCACCCCAGCGAACACCCGCTGGCCCGGGCCGTGGTCGACGCCGCCCGGACCCGAGGCCTCACCGTCGCCGCCGTGCGGGACTTCGCCTCCGCGCCCGGCATCGGCGTACGGGCCAGGGTCGAAGGCCGTACCGTCGCGGTGGGCGCGCCGGAGCGGCTGCTGTACGACGACCGGTCAACTGCCCAGCTCGCGCCTGCGGTTCGGGACGGCGCCCAAGCCTTCGTCGCCGATCTGGAGGACGGCGGCCGTACCGCGGTGCTGGTCACCGCCGACGGCGTCCCCGTCGGCGTCCTCGGTATCGCCGACCGGCTGCGACCGGAGGCCGCCAACACCGTCGCCTCCCTCACCGCACTCACCGGCAGCCGCCCGATGCTGCTCACGGGCGACAACCCCCGCGCCGCCGCCCGGCTGGCCGCCGGGGTCGGCATCACCGAGGTGCGCGCGGGGCTGCTGCCTGAGGACAAGGTGGCCGCGGTGCGGGAGCGGGAGAGCGCCGGCCGCAGGGTGCTGGTCGTCGGCGACGGCGTCAACGACGCGCCCGCCCTGGCCGCCGCCCACACCGGGATCGCCATGGGCCGCGCCGGATCGGACCTGGCCCTGGAGACCGCCGACGCGGTGATCGTCCGCGACGAACTGGCCACCGTGCCCACCGTGGTGGCCCTCTCCCGGCGGGCCCGGCGCCTGGTCGTGCAGAACCTCGTCATCGCCGGCGTGTTCATCACCGGCCTGGTCGTCTGGGACCTCACGGCCACCCTGCCGCTGCCGCTCGGTGTCCTCGGCCACGAGGGGTCGACCGTCGTCGTCGGCCTCAACGGCCTGCGGCTGCTCCGGGAGACGGCGTGGGTGAAGGCCGGTGCCGGCGAGGGGCAGTCGGTCACGTCGGGCTCCTGACCCCTACCAACGGTGCCGTCAGGCGACGGCGGCCGCTCCGTGAGACAGCAGTCGGCCACCTCGGACTCCTCACACCGACCAACCGTGCCGTCAGGCGACGGTGGCGTCGGCGACGACCACGTGGATGTCCGCCGTGATCTGCGTGTCGGCCTCGTCCGTGGTGACTCCGAGGAGGAAGGCCGTGCGTGTGCCGTCGACGGTCACCAGGGTCATCTCCAGGCGGGCGGTGCCGTCGTCGCCGTTGCGGATCCGCAGGACGGCCGTGTGGGCGGGCCGGCCGTCCACCTCGGTGGCGTGCGAGTCCTCCAGGGTGGCCGGCCGGTCGGGGAAGAAGAACTCGGCGTTGGAGCGGGCGGCGCTCTCGGCCGCCCGGCGCAAGTCAGCGCGCGGTACGGTCTGCCCGGCCCGGCCGGCCAGCACGGTGCCGCCGCCGGAGGAGGCCGCGCCGGAGGCCCTGCTCATCGTCGAGGAGAAGGCGTCGATCAGGTCCTTGTCCTTGGCCGCGTCGTGCTTCCACCCTTCCGGGACGGCGTAGGAGAGTCCGGCGCGTGTGTCGGTGACCCGGGGACGGCCCGCCAGCGGATCGCTCTCCCCGCCCTTGCTCCACCAGGCGGCGGCCACCGCGCACACGGCGACGAGGATCAGTGCCACCGCGCCCACGAGCAGCCGACGGCGCGGCCGGGGCGGTGCGGGCCGCGGCGGCTGGGCGGGGTACGGGAGCGGGGCGATCGGCGAGGGGCTTGTCATGCCCTCAGCCTTCATGATCTCCGGCGGGCGTCGCCTGAGTCGTCGTACTCATCTGCCCTGCCTGGTTCGCCTACGACGTCTCCTGCGTTTCCCGCACACCGAACAGGGCGGGCCCCACGGTCAGGATCCCGTCGCTCAGTGGCCGGCAGCGCACTCCCCCGCCGGCGCGCAGTGCCCGCTGCGCTCCCGGCCCCAGCGTGGTGTCCATCCAGGCGCAGGGTCTGGCCGCGCTGCGTACCTCCAGGTCCACGGGTCCGGTGCCGCAGTCGAGGAAGACCGTCGACCCGATGTACGCGTCGATGTCCACGCCGCGCAGCAGGACGTTACGGCGCGTGCGCAGCAGGTCCGCCTCGCCCTGGCCCGGCTGCGGCAGGCGTTCTACGGCCATGAGGGTGATCGAGGCGTTGCGGTGGGCGGGGTGGTTGAAGTACCGGTCTCCGACGATGCCCAGCCCCGCGCGGACCTCGGCGGTCGTCACCAGTTCGTCGGGCGGCAGCTCGGGCTGTCCGTCGCCCGGTCGGCCCGCGAACCGGTGCACCGGCGAGACCAGCAGCTGAACGATTTCCACATGTGGCACGCCCTGAGCCTAATTCCTTGCTACCCACACTCGGCAGGAGCCTGTGCCGGACAGTTCGAGCAGGAGATTCGGAAATCGCCGTGAGATATCGCGGTGCGATGGAAAACCCCCGGTACACGGATTACTTCGCCGAGGCGGAAGTCGTGTCCGACCGATGCTGCAGCAACCGAACAGTCTGGACGGCCAGTTGGTCGCGGATCCGCTGAACGAGGTTCTGCCACTGGCGACTGAATCCCGGCGAGTGCTCCAGCACGTCCCACAGCGGGCTCAGCACGGGCTCCACGTGTGAGCGCGGCATCCACAGATGCAGCAGGTGGTCGACGGCCGGGAGAGCCAGGCCGCCTCTGGTCACCAAGTGCACGACCGTCGTGAGCAGCCAGTCGTGCAGGGCGAGATCCTCGCACAGGCCCGCCGCCGCGGCGGCGGGGACGGCCTCCGGCAGCCGTAGCTCCACGGTGCGCAGCCCGTCCTCGCCCAAGGCGAAGCGCTCCAGGGACGGTCCCTCGTCGGCGGGGCCTCGTCGAGCGACCCAGCGAAGGTCCGTGCGCCGGGACTTCAACGGCACCGTGCGGTCGAGGAGCGGATGGCGCATCAACCGCGACAGCAGGCCTTCGGAGATCATCCCGAGATCCAGCTCGCCGCGCCCGGGGCCGCGCAGAACACCTTCCGCGGTGGCCTGTTCGGGCAGCTTCCCCACAGGTTCGACCAGGCCCGGTCGGACGAGGTAGTGACCCCAGGGGCGGCGCGTCTCGGGGCCGGTGGCCGGGGCGCCGAAGTAGGCGCCGGCTTGCAGAACACGGCCCCCGGTGAGTGCGGCACGGGCGATGACGGTACCGACGGCCCGGATGTCGGCGCCGTTGGAGGTGGGAAGCCGGCAGTCCACTCCGGTCAGGACCTCCGGGGAGAGGGCGTACATGATGGGCCGTTCGGAGACCAGGACGGGTTCGTCGGCGCGCAGCCTCAGCAGTTGGGCGGCGGCCCGGCCGTCCAGCGCATGGGACGACGGCAGCAGGCAGGTACGCACCTCACCACAGGCGAGGACCGGCCGCGCGGGTCGCCCGAGAGCCGTCGCCATCTCAGGTTCCCTTGCCGAGACGGCCGTCGACCGGCTCCTCGTAGAAGACGTACGTCGCGCGCTGGGCGACCGCCTCCGGGACCGCGAGCCCCTCCCGGGCCGAGCGCTCGGCGACCTGCTGCAGCGCCACGGGCGTGACCTGAGTCTGGTCGAGGATGAGCCGTACGGCGTCCTCGACGGCCAGGAAGCGGTTCGGCATCAGGGTGCAGGTGCGGTAAGCGCTGAAGGCCGCGGCCTGCGGGTTGAGCTGGAGCAGGGGCGGCAGCCGGTCCCAGTCCTGCGGGAAGTCCTCGCCGTTCCACGGGCGCGGGACCAGCACCGGCTCACCGAGGTGCCGTAACAGCCCGAGCCGGGCCAGCTGCCATACGGCGGCCAGGAACGGGCAGGACCACAGCCGCCGGCCGTCCTGCTCGGACCACAGCTCGACGTCCATGAAGACGGAGTGGTTGCGGGCCGCGGTCTCCTGCGGCGGCTGCCAGCCTGTGACCTCGCCCAGGGCGGCGCGCTTGGTGAGGGGAGTGCGCTGCCCGTTGGCGAGCCAGCCGGTCTGGCCGACGGTCGGGCGGCCACCGTGGCTGCCCGGCGGTGGCGACTCGACCAGGCGGTGCAGCACGGACTCGGCGATCTCGATCCGGTCGGCGACCGCGCAACCCGACTCGCGGGCCAGGTAATCGATGACGAGGCCCGCTCTCTCGGCCTCCTTCAGCACCAGCGGGATGAGTTCGGCGGGCGTGGAGAAGCGCGTGAAGTAGTCGTCGATCAGGAAGCAGGTGCTGATGCGTGGCCGCTTGAGGCCGGTTCGGCGGGCGACGGAGGCACGGGCGGCGTCCGCCCAGACGCGTACCTCGGCGAAGTGCTCGCGCAGCCGCTGCGGACCGGCCTCGAAGTCCTCCATGTAGAGGTGGCCCAGCTCCAACGAGAGGTGGGACAGCGGCACGGATTGGGTACGGAACTCCGCAGTGGCCTCCCGGAACACGGCTTCCGACACGGCGCTCTCCCCTCGGCGGATGGTAAGCAAAAGTACAACTTGGTTAGGAAATAGGCCAGTTGCCATGCATTATGGCCCTCTGTGACACCTCGAACCGAACGAAACGGATGGATATGGCTGCATGGTCCACCCGGGCGGCCGATGCCGCCGATCTGGCCGGACTCCGCCTTCTGCTCACCGAGTCGTGTGAGGCCGCGGTCGTCCCGTCGTCCGCGCTCCTCGCCGAGGCCGTTGACCGCGGGTTGGTCCGGGTGGCCGAATCCGAAGACGAGCTGGTGGGGTGCATCGCCGCGGAGATGCCCTCACCAGGGCACGTACGTCTGTCGGTGATCGCGGTCCGGGACCGGATGCGGAGGCAGGGTGTGGCCTCGCGGCTCCTGGCCGAGACGGTGGCGCATTCCTCCCGGAGACCGAGCGAGCCGCCCCTCATATCCGCCGTCGCGAGGACCGAGGAGACAGCGGTCACCCGCCTCCTGCTGGTGAGCGGCTTCATAGGGACCCGGGTCATACACACGGGCGGCACGGACGACGCTCTCCACGTCCACTTTCAGTACAAGGCGCGTGTCGAGTACATAGACCCGGATGCTCGGCATCTCGTGCACGTCCATGCGCGAAAGCAGCTCACGGAGTCGCTGGCACCCTCCGACCACGCGGTGACGGCACTGGTGACACTGGCTGGTGAACCCGCCTTCGAGATCGCCCGGTTCGAGCAGGACGACCCCGCGACCCTCCAGTCCGGGGAAGCCGCGGCCGGCATAGCGTTCTCCGGTTCCATACTCGCCGCGATCACCTTCCTGCTGGGCTTCGCCTTCACGTCGAGCCGGTTCCCCGACGACGTGCGTCTGCTTCTCATCGGAGCGACGTTCAGCACGGTGCTCTCCCTGATCGTCTATGCGAGCGCCTCGGGAGAACTGGCCCGGATCCGCTCGAACGCCTTCGGCAAGATCATGAAGTGGGGGAACGTCCTGTCCGAGTACGGTGGGGTGTTCCCCTTCCTCATCTCACTTCCTGTCACCTACGCGCAGGCCAGCGGCGACCCATGGACGACCATGGTCCTGGCCGTCGTGCTCAGCGCCGCCATCGCCTGGTACGAGCACTCCGAGTTCTCGATCGCCCACCGATTCCGGCGGAGCCGCAACGAGCGCGCCCTGATGCTCATCACGGCGGCCTCGCCGACGGTCGGCTCGGCACTGGTGGCTGCGGATGTCACCAGCTGGCCGTGGACCACCGTGCTGACCGCGACGCTCGCGGCCAGGACCTGGCTGTACCTCTTCCGCAGAGGCGCGGAGGCCGACATCGCGGAGCGCCGGCAGTGGCAGATCAGGGGGTAGCGCGGGTGGGTCCCACCGCGGTGCGGACCCGCTCCGTGATCTCGCGGGCGCACCCCCAGGACAGGGTCAGCCCGGCTCCGCCGTGCCCGTAGTTGTGCAGCAGCAGCGTGTCCTCGTGCCGCTCTTCCCCGAGCCGGACCCGCTTCCGCACCGGCCTCAGCCCCACCCGGTGTTCGAGCACCCGGGCTCCGGCGACCGACGGCTCGACGGCGGCGCAGCGACGGACGATCTCCTGGGCCGCGGCCTGGTCCGGCCGCTGTTCCCAGTTCCCGTGGTCCGCCGTTCCCCCCAGGACCAGCACGTCGGAGTGGGGATAGAGGTAGATGAGTTCCTCGGCGTCAGGGGTGTCGTCGCAGAAGAAGGACCGGACGCCGGGGTTCTCCACGACGACGAGCTGGCCGCGCACCGCCTCGACCGAGGCGTCGTCCGCCAGGAACCGGGCCCCGGCACCGGAACAGTTGACCACCACAGGCGCCTCGCACAGCGCCTCGTCGAGGGTGTTGTAGTGGTGACGGCGCATCCGGCCGCCGGCCCGCGCGAGCCGGCGCACAAGGTAGTCGAGGTAGCGGGGCATGTCGACGAGGGGCGCACGATAGCTCCAGCCGACCGCGTACCCCTGACGGAGGTCCTCCGCCGGGCACATGCGCGCCCCCACCAGGCTGCCCCACTCCGGCATGTCGCGGGGGATCCTGGATTCGTGGGTCCCTTCCACCAGCTGAATGCCCGTCTGTGCGTCGACGCTCAGCTCGTTGAGTACCGTCAGGGTCTCCCGGCTCCAGCGCTCGACCATGTCCCTGGGCTCGGCCAGATAGGGGTCCCACATCGCGCCCGCGGCCGCCGAGGTCGTCGCACCGGGCGGCTGATCGGCGTCCACCCGGACGTCCATTCCGGACTCCGCCAGGCACACCGCCGTGGTGAGCCCTGCCACTCCGGCACCGATCACCACCGCACTGGCAGCCACTGCTCGCCTCCCGCGTCCGAAACTCCCGGCGCCCGTCCAGGGCAACGTTGTCGCCGGAGAGCTTCGAGACTATCCGAACCGGTGTGCGTGCGCCTGTCACGGTTGCGCCTGCGCCGCTCTCACGCGGGCCCCCAGTACTTGTCGTCGGTGAGCCGGTCGGCCAGCCGACTGAACGCCTCCCAGGTCTCCCTGTTGGCGATCTGGCTGACGAGCACATCCTCTTCGGTGATGAGCTGCTCACGCCATTGCAGAACCGGTTCGAGGGGTACGGAACCGAGGATCTGGCTGCAGCCGAGGGCGGAGGCGAGATGCCTGAGGTCGTCGTCGGCCCTGTGCAGCCACGCCGCCTGGGCGGGCGAGACCTGCGACCACAGCGGTGACGCGGGATCGGGTACTGCGGCCCGGACGAAGCGGACGGCGGAGCGCAGCGTCTCCTCGTGGTGGCCACGCTGGACGCCCGCGGCGACGATGCCGCGCTCACCGAAGACCAGGCCCGCCGCGGCTGCCACATGCTGCCGGGTCCAGCGGTGGAAGACCAGCCAGCGGGCCGTGTTCTCCCTCATCTCGGGCTGCGCGGTGGCCTCCAGGACCATGTCGACGGCGTACGAGCGGCCGGCGCTGAGGTCCACGACGACCAGGTCGAACTCGTAATGGAGCTTCATCAGCAGGTCGGCGCAGAGCCGCACGTGGTCGCCCGTGGTGGCGAACTCTCCGCCGCTGACGTCGCCGGGCATCAGCACCAGGCGGCCGGCGCCGGATGGCCGGTCGCGCAGCACCTGGTGCTCGGTCCTGGCCCAGACGTCGATGCGTTCCGGCTCCGTGACCTCCCCCATGAGATAGGAGTGCAGGTCGCGGTCCTCGACAGCCCGGCGGGCGTCGGCCACGTCGAAGACGGCCGAGGCGGTGGGCGAGCCGAAGTCGAAGTCCAGGTAGCAGACGTCGTCCCCGGCCAGCGCCCGGTGGTAGGCGAGGTTGGCGCTGGTGACGGAGCGGCAGGCGCCTCCCTTGTCGGAGGCGGCGAAGGTCAGCACGGTGTCACCGTCCCCGGGTCGCGGCCTCGCGGGCCCGGGCGAGCGCGTCGAGCTGTCCCAGAACGTCGAGCGCCAACGCGTAGGCGGTACCCGGCTGTTGGTCCAGGAGACGGCGGGCGCGGCGCAGCTTGAGCTCGATGTTCCTCAGTTCCATCCCGTGCCGGCTGCCGTCCACGGGGGCGGACTCCATCTGTTCGCTGCCCAGGAGATGGCCTGCCTCGCTGAGCAACGCGCCTGCCAGCTCGGTGATTTCGAGGCTGCGGATCGGTGGCTGCCGGTACATCCGGTGGGCCTGGACCATCACCTCGACGACCCCCTCGGTGATGGTCCACGACACCGGCACCCGGCGCTCGGGGATCTCCGCCCCGGGATAGGCGCCGTGCACGTCGTCCCACAGGCCGGTCCCCTCGCCCTCCCCGATCCGGCGGCACCACAGGTGGTCGAAGACCTCCTCGGCGAGTCCGAGCAGCCGGTCGTGCGAGGCGAGGTTGCGCGAGAGCGTGCACAGCTGGATGGTCCGCTTCAGCAGCTGCGCCGAGAAGTCGGTCAAGGACCAGGTCATAGGAGGACCGAGCCGCTCGCCGCCCGGCAACGGCAGGCGGACGCCCACGTTGTGCAGCCGGTGGACCATGGGGTCGTCGCGCGTCATCCGGCTGGTGATGCGGCCGCGTTCGGCGAGGCGTTCCATGACGCTGACGGTGCGGGCCAGGTCGTCGTCGGTGGCCCGGCGCCGCATCAGGTCGTGGACGAGGATGGCGGCGACGGAGAGGGAGAAGTACTCGGACCCCAGCTCCTGTCCCGACGTACGCCAGGGGATGTCCTCCAAGGGCCAGCGGTCGGAGTCGAAGCGGGCGACGCCGGACCAGTACCGCTGGGTCAGCTCCCACCGCAGCCGGAGCGCCTCGGCGAGCCTCTGCTGTTCGGTGCTGAGCAGGCCCAGGGTGAGGGTGCGCTCGGAGAACAGGTCCTCGATACCGTCGAGGGCGACCACGGTGAAGTACAGGTACGGCACCGGGGCGGCGACACCGTCGGGCTGCGGCCCGACGGGTTCGTCGATCTCGACCTCGGGGGCGTCCCTCACCAGGCTCCACGCCCAGCCGCACTCGAAGAGCTGGTTCTCGTCCTTGAGCCCTTCCTCGACGTCGATTCCGAGGGACACGCCCTCGACGATCGCGGCGCGCAGCGCACGGAAGCGGCTCTGGAACATGCCCAGCACCTGGCGCTGCGACAGCCTTCCCTGGCCGAGGAGTTCGCCGAGGTTACGACCCTGGGGGGAGTCGATGTCGAAGGCGTTGACGGCGAAGGAGCGCAGCAAGCTCACCATGGCGGCGGTGAGGCGGTGGCTGGTGTCCGCGCGCAGTTCGGCGATCGTCTCCCGGATGTCGAGGCGCCTGGTTCTGGTCTCGTAGACCTTGAGGAAGCCGAGCGTGGCCAGGCAGAGGGTGATCGACATGGAGAAGGAGTCGACCACGCCGAGCCGGCGTTGATCCTCGGTGAGTTCCTCGTTCGAGTCGGCGCAGCCGAAGTAGTAACCCCCGGCGAAGGTGGGCCACTTGTCCTCGCCGGTGTGGGTGCGCATGAACTCGGACGCGGCCTTGACGAGGTTGGCCGGCAGGTCGATCCGCCCTCCGGCCTTCTTGAGTGCCTGCTGGACGTCCTGCTGTGTGGTGTCCGGGTCGTCAAGCCGGAACTCGGGGATCTCCGTGGCCGGGTACAGCAGGCAGAGCAGCCGCTCGGCGTCGGCGACGCTGCTCTTCCCGCCCCACTCGCCCCAGTCCCACTGCTCCTGCTGGAAGGAGTGGCGCGCGAGGGCGTGCCAGATGTCCAGCAGATTCTGGCGTGGCTTGATCTGCATCCCCTGCCCCTCACGCAGGCCGCACCGCCGTCAGTTGATCAAACGGCCGGGTTGCCCGCCTCCGCATTGCGGCGCCAGCCGTGGGCCAGGATCATTCCCGCATATCCGTCGCGCACACAGGCCGCGTCTTGGAGCCTCTGCACCTTGAAGTCGTGCACGAACGGTTCGAGGCTCGCGCGCACCTCGGATTCTCCGACGTCACAGGCGGGGAAAGAATGCCCATCTACTTGAAGGCCCTTGGAATGTGCCATGAAGGCCGCAGCGAAGGGGGCGCCGGGGGCCAGGGTGCGCATGAAGCGTTCGACGCCCCACGTGAACTCCTCATACAAGTCGGTCATCGACTCCGCGACGAAGAACATGGTCCCCACGGACCACTGCCCTTCGTGCCGCGACAGGTCGAAGATGCTGCCCTGCCTGACCTTGACGACCCGGCGGAACCGGTCGCGCGGATCCAAGCCGAGGGAGCCGTAAGTCTCGTGTTCGCAGAGGGCGTTCCAGAACTGGTCCCAGTTCGTGTCGTAGGAGTCGACCTGACTTTCGAGATACCTCACGTTCGCGGACGAGTGCTCCAGGAGGGTGATCTCGTCGCACCAGGGGAGCATGGAGAGGGCGGGGTAGAGGTTGGCCCCGGCACCCACATCGATGCCAGTGATCCGGCCGACATCCCTGTTTCGGAAATGACCGACGAAGTGATCGCGAACGATGCGCAGGATCTCCGCGTCCTCTGCCCACATGTCGCGATAGTTGTGCTCAACGTAGGCGATCGGATCGAATAGATGCCACGGCACATCGGCATTCATCACCTGGAGATCCCCCTGCCGCAAAGTCGTTCGCTCACGGTACCGACACCGGAGGCGCGGTGGATCCCCTTCCATCAAGGTCACGGACCTTCCGTCACGACGACCGCCCGCTGACGACGAGAAGCATCGTCGAGGCCGATCTGCCCGAACTCCACCGCGTCGACGGCCTTCCCCGAGGAGCCGTACCCCTAGCGTCGATCGTTTGGCTTGGAACCGAAGCCACTTGCGCACAGACATGCGTCTCAGTAGCGACCTTGAGGGCGTGAGGCGTCTAACCAGCGCCCCGCATCGCCTCACCCGGGCCGGCACCGCCTCTCAGCAGCAGGCGTCCGCTCGCCCCGGCGGCCAGCAGCCCGGCCACCATGGCGACCAGGCCGAGGCCGGGTCCGGAGGACCAGTCGACGTGCGGGGCACGGGCCGCCAGGACGAGCGTCATGGCGAGGGCCGTGCCGGGCAGGGACTGCAGGGCGGGGCGGGTGCGGTCCAGGTCGTCCTCGGTGAGGGAGCCCAGCACGCCCACCCCGAGCGCGAGGGCCCAGACGCCGAGGGCTTGGGCGTCCAGCCGGTTCGTGTGCCAGGGCACGAAGTCCGCCCAGAAGCCGGGGCGGAGCAGCAGCCCGGTTCCGATGCCCAGCCAGGACGAGCCGAGCACGGCGAGGGGCGGCTTCGACCAGCCGGGCAGCGGAGCGGTGCGCGGGACCGGCGGCCCGGACCGGCGGACGAGTTGCCCGGCGAGGCAGACCGCCGCCCCCACGCACAGCAGCCCCAGCACGAACAGCCAGCCCAGACTGAACAGGACGGAGACGATCGGGCCGCCGCGGGCGATGTACAGCCGGCCGGCGTTGAGCAGGCTGACCGCGAACAGACCGGCCAGGACCACGGTGAGCGGCAGGACGAGGGTGCGGGCCTGCTCCCAGGTGCGGGTGCGGGCGAGCCCGAACAGGGCCGGGGCGGCGCCCAGCATGCCGGCGCCGATCAGTCCGGGGCTCAGCGGGTCCGGCGAGGACCAGGCACCCAGGACGTGCCCGGTGAGGGCGACGGTGGTGAGGGTGCCGCCGACGAGCAGGTTGATCACCGCGACCGCGGTGGCCAGGAGGGCGACCCCGGCCGACAGCGGCCTCCCCGGTTCGGGCTCCGGTGCGGTGGCGCGGCGTGGGTCGGAGGACTCTGCCATAGGAGGGTTCCGTTTCGGGAGGATTCTGTTTCGGGAGGGTTCGGTTCCGAGGGGGCGAGCAGGCGGGGATCCGTGCAGCGAACCGGCTACGACACCGGAGTTGCCGCCCGCGCGACAGGCAGCGGCGCCGGGGCGGAGCGCCTGCGGACCTCGCGGGCGTAGAGCAGGCGCAGGCTCACCACCTGGGTGGCGCCGAAGGCCGTGAGCCCGCAGCCGATCGCGACGCCCGCTGTCAGGGCGGTGAACCGGGCGAGTCCCAGGCTGTGTTCGAAGAACACGACGGCCCCGGCCGAGACCACGGGCGCCAGGCACAGCCCGGTCAGATGGATCCGCCACTCCTCACGGGCCCAGGGCCGCGCCTGCCGGGCGGCTCGCCGGGCGCCGAAGACCATGACGGCGTAGGCGACGGCGTACGGCACCAGATAGGCGACCAGCAGCCGGCGCCCGGCCGTGCCGTACGCGGAGAAGGCGCGCGCGATCCAGACGAGGGCGGCGGCCGCGGCCAGGTGCGCGGTGGCGGTCACGGGCAGCGGCGCCCAGGACCGGCCGAGGCCGTCGACGGTGTCCCGGCGGTCCCGGGCGCGCGAGGCGAGCAGCGCGCCGAACACGACGAGGGACCCGAGGTGCATGAGGGCGACCCGGTTGATCTCCGTCATCGGCAGCCCGGGCAGCACGGCCGGCAGGGTGCCCCACTCCAGACGCAGCAGCGGCGCGGTGAGCAGGAAGCCGTAGCACAGGAGCATCCAGCGCTGGTGCAGGTCGGGGAGGCCGGCGACGGCCGCGAGGATGCCGAAGGTGACGCTCAGGACGGTGCCGACCAGGATGGTGGCGAGGACGATCCAGAAGGCCGCTCCGCTGAAGGCGTCCCGGGGCGCGGTGCGGGCGAGGTAGAGGCCGGCGCCGGCCATCGAGGCGTAGACGGTCACCGCGAACAGGATCCCGAGGCCGCGGTGCGGGCGGCTGCGGCGACGCGTGGCGGTCAGCAGCTGCGCGGGCCCGAGGAGCATGAGCAGTCCGCCCAGGACGGAGTGCACGATCATCGGGATGAGGCTGTGCCGGTACGGCGCGACGCGGGTCGCGAGGGCGTCGGCGACGTAGCGGGGCGAGACCGCGTGCGCGAGCAGCGACTCCCCGAACGCGGGGGCGCCCGGGCGGGCGTACGGCCACAGTTCGGTCATCGCGAGGGGCGCGTAGCCGACGCACACGGCGGTCACGGCCACGGTGGCGACACGGCGCCAGGTGCTGCTCGTCCAAGGACGCACGACGACTCCCCGCTCTCGGGCGGCCCCGGTCCCGGTCCGACCCGCCATAGTCTCTTCTGGACTATCGAAGGGTTACCGACGGTAGAGCCGCCCCTCGCAGAGGTCAACGGTGTGCGCGCAGTCAACGGTCCGATGCGCGTTCGTCCCGGCGCCGGACCCAGTCCCAGAAGTCGACCATCATCCGCTCGTAGCGGATGCCGAACTCCAGGGCCTCCCGCTGGCCGGGGGTCAGCAACTCGCCGACATCTTCGGCCAGTTGCTCGTACTTCCCCAAAGTGCTTTCGTGTTCGGCGAATTGGGCGGGCGCAAGCTGTTCCGGCCGGGCCCCGAACCACAGCTTCAGGATGCCGCGCTCACGGGCCTCCACGGGCACGAACTCGGGGTCGCTGAGCCACTGCCGCAGGGCTCGCCGGCCCTCGTCCGTCAGTGTCAGCACCCGGCGGTTGCGCCGGCTCTCCTGACGCACCTGGGCGAGCATCCCGGCCGCGAGCAGGCGGTCGCACTGCGCGTACACCTGCGCGTGCGGCACCGACCAGAAGGGGGCGACGGTGCGGCCGGCCTCCACCTTCACGTCGTACGCGCTGGCCTCGCCCAGCTTGTCGATGATGCCGAGGACGAGGAAGGAGGAGGTGGTCAGCCGCGCGTCAGCCATGTGCCGACCGTACCGTGACCCAGGCGCGGAAGGTCCCGGGGTGCTCCGGGTGCAGTGCCCGCACGCGTTGTCGGTGACCACCGGTGGCAGAATCCCGCCCATCCGATGATCACCCCGGAGGACGCACGTGACCGAGGACCTGGCCGAGTTCGCCGAGCCGGACGCCGAACGCCCGCCCACCCCCGTACCCGTGGACTGGGCGGCCGTGGAGGAGTGGCTCGGGACGCGGCTGCCCACCGACTACAAGGTGCTGGCCGACCGCTACGGCCCGGTGGACTTCGGGGAGTTCCTCTGGATCCATGTGCCGTGTGTGCAGCCGGGGCGGTTCGACTACGGCCAGTGGCTGTGGGCGACGCACCGGGAGGCCCGGATCGATGCGCGCGAACTGCCTGCGGGTGAGCGGCCGTTGCTGCACCCCGAGCCCGGCGGACTGCTCGCCTGGGGCTGCAGCCGGGGCTCCGACACCCTGTTCTGGGACACTTCGGTGTCCGACGACCCCGACGAGTGGACGGTGGTCGTCACCCACCAGGGGCCGGTGCCCGGCAGTGGTCTGCTCCCCTGGCACCGGTACGACCTCACGCTCACCGGCTATCTACGGCACACCGTCCGTGACAGCTGGGAACTCCCGGTCCCGCCGGGACCGTTGATGGGTCCCCTGCCGGGCACCTTCGCGCGCACCGCCTTCCTCGACACCGCCGGTCCCTGGACCCCGCCCGCCCCGACCGCGCCCCGGCTGACCGAGGCGGAGCGCCGGGTCGCCCTGGAGACCGGCACGGGGCTGGACGCGCTGCGCCTGCTGACTCCGCCACCGGCCGAGCCATGCCTCGGGGACGGCACCTGGGAGGGGCTGTTCGAGCAGTTGGGCACGCCGTTGCCCGGGGAGTACGTGCGGCTGATGGAGACGTACGGCAGTGGCTGCTGGAGCGGCTGGCTGCGGTTCCCGGAGCCGCTGCGCACCACGGCACCGCGCTTCACCGCCTTCGTGGACCAGACGCTCGAGGCCTACGAGTCGCTGAGGTCCGGCCACCCGCAGTGGTACCCCCTCCCCACCTTCCCGGCACCCGGCGGTTTCCTGCCCTTCGCCGACTCCATCGACGGCGACTACCTGGGCTGGCTCACCGAGGGCGACCGGCCCGACGACTGGCCGCTCGTCTTCTGGCCCCGGCACGCCGACCAGGGGCCGCCGCTGGAACAGGGGCTGATCGACACGCTGTTGGCCTGGCAGCGCGGCCGGCTCAGCACGGTCGGCCTGTGCGTCCCGGACGAGGACGACGACCCGGTCGAGTTCGCCGCCTTCGAGGCCTTCGGCGAGGAGGACGAGGACTGAGTCCCGACCGCCGGCGGGTCGGCCGCACCCGGCATGATGATCGCCATGACTCCGATCACCGGCCTGGATCTGACCGGCTTCACCTGGCGTGAGCCCGGCGTGTGGACGGACGCGGCGGGACTCGTCCTGTCGGTCCACTTCTTTCCCCTGGTCCCCGATCTGCCCGCCCCGCTGCACGAGTTCGAGCACCTGCGGACCGGGCTCGCGGCAGGCGTGGGCCGGGCCGGGGGCGGGCTCATCGAGGCGGTGCCCGGCACCGTGCACGGCGTCCCGGCGGTCCGTCAGCTGGTGAAGGTGCCCAGGCCCGGCGGACCGCACGGGCAGGTGTTCCTCGGCTCGTGGACCGTACCGAAGGCGGGGTGCAGCGCGGCCGTGAAGGTGCAGGCCGCGGAAGGCGCGATGACCGGGATGCGCGAGGCCACGGTGATGGCGCAGACGGGGCCCGAGGCCTACTTCCGTCCCCACCCGTACTCCGCCGGCGGGCAGTTCGGCGGGCTCCCGTGTCACGCGGCCGACGACGAGCAGTGGGACGCGCTGTTCCCCGACCACCCGCTCACCCTGGTACGGGCCGCGCTGCACCGCATCACGCCGACGGTCACCCTCGACGAGCACTTCCGGCAACTGCCCCCGTTCGCGGGACCCGTACCGCCCCCGCAGCACGGGTAGCTTGCCCCGTGTGACGACCGAGGGTGCGACAGGAGACGGCCGGGCGCTGCCCGGAGGCACGGTGAACGCGGGCGCGGTCTTCCGCCGGGGTGCGGTGGTCGACCGTCCCGCACCCCGTACCGCACGCGCGCTGCACCGCCATCTCCAAGCCTTGCGGGAACACGGCTTCGACGCGGCTCCCGTCCCGGTCGGCCTCACCCCGGACGGCCGCGAGCTGCTGACCTTCGTCGCCGGTGAGGTCGCCCTGCCGCCGTTTCCTCGGTGGGCGATGACGGAGCCCGCGCTGAGGTCGGTGGGCGTCCTCCTGCGCCGCCTCCACGAGGCCGGCGCGGCAGTCCCGGCCGACCCGCACGTCGACTGGCCCCGGGACCTGGCCGACCCACAGGGCGGAACACTCCTGTGCCACAACGACGTGTGCCCGGACAACGTCGTCTTCCGAGACGGCCGCGCCGCCGCCCTGATCGACTTCGACCTGGCGGCCCCGGGCCGGCCCTTGTGGGACGTCGCCATGACCGCGCGCTACTGGGTCCCCCTGCTCGATCCCGTGTCCGCGTCGGCCCTCTACCCGGCCGGCCTCGACGCCCCCGCGCGCCTGCGGATCCTCGCCGACGGCTACGGCCTGAGCGAGCGGGAACGCGTCGAGCTGCCGGGAGTTGTCGAGCAGACCACCGAGACCTGCCGCGCCTTCGTCGCCCGCCGGGTCGCCGACAGCGACCGTACCTACCTCCGGATGCTGGCCGAGCGCGGCGGGTGGCAGCGCTGGGACCGTATCCAGGACTGGCTGGTGGCCAACCGGAAAAGGTTCACGGCCGCCCTGCTGGACTGAGTCGATACTTCCATATTATGGAATAGAAATTCCACTCAGCGGTAAGTTACGCTCCGCCCCTCGATCACATCAGCGGTCGTCACCAACTTGAGGGGTGGGGCATGAGCGAGAGTCGCGTGGCGCTGGTCACCGGTTCGTCGTCCGGGATCGGAGCCGCCGTGGCCCGGCGGCTGGCCGCGGAGGGCGTCCGGGTCGTGGTCAACTCGGCGCGGAGCGCGGCCGCGGGCAAGGAGTTGGCGGCCCGCCTGCCCGACGCGGTGTACGTGCAGGGCGATGTCGCCGACCCGGAGGACGCCGGACGGATCGTGCGGGGCGCGATCGACGCGTACGGCCGGCTGGACATCCTGGTGAACAACGCGGGCACCACCCGCTTCATCCCGCTGGAGAACCTGGCGGCGGCCGATGCCGCCGCCTGGCGGGAGATCTTCGACGTCAACGTCTTCGGGGTGTGGCAACTGACCACGGCCGCCGTCCCGTACCTCCAGCGGTCGGAGGCGGCCTCGATCGTCAACATCTCGTCGGTCTCGGCGACCCGGGCCCTGGGAAGTTCGATCCCCTACGCGGTGAGCAAGGCCGCCCTCAACCACCTGACGCGCCTGCTCGCCTCCCAGCTCGGCCCCCGCATCCGGGTCAACGCGGTCGCGCCGGGCCTCATCGAGACACCGTGGTACGACGAGGCCGACGAGGTCTGGCAGAACTCCGTCGCGTGGATCACCGCCAACACACCACTGCGGCGTGTCGGTTCACCGGAGGACGTGGCGGAGGCCGTGCACTACCTGACCACCGCCGCGTACACGACCGGGGACGTGCTGACCGTGGACGGGGGACGGCACATCGTCTGACCCCGGCTCAGTCCTCCTTCAGGGGCCAGGTCTTCCAGATCAGGTCGAGGCGGTCGTACGCCTCGTCGAACCAGGCGTCGGTCAACGGGACGGTCACGGTCACTGTCGTCAGGGACATCGAGTGGTCCCTGATCGTGACTCGGCACCGGTCGTCGTCCTCGACTCGCTCGATGAACAGCCATGGGGCGCGTGTGCCTTCACGCCATGCGATGTCCTGTCCCGCGTCGAGCTTGTCCAGGGCCTGCTGCCACTGGCGCAGATCCTCCGGGAAGAGCCAGGTCCTGAGGCCGCCGCGTACGAAGCGTGTGTCGACCCGGAACTCCCCGGCCAGGACGTCGGTCTCGTCGGAACCCTGCCCCGCCTCCTTCCCGGTGATTCGGAGGATGACGCTGTTGCCCCCGCCTTCCAGGCGGATCAGGTCGATCGGCTCCTCGGCCATGAAGGCACCTCCCAGCTCGCGCATGTGGTCGAACACTACGGGCTGGGCTCGGTGTCGAAGGCGACGAACCTCAGCTCGGAGGTGTAGCGCCGGCCCTCGTCGTCGGTGAGCCAGGTCTGTTCCGGGGTGGGCAGCATCTCGGTGATCGTGACCTTGCCCTCCGGGTCCTTGCGGGCGAGGCGGCGCAGGGCCTTGGCGAGGATCGTGACGTAGACGGGGCTGTCGAAGTCCACGTAGAACGGCCGGGACTCGGTCGGGGAGACGACGAACACGAAGCGGGGCAGGCCGAGTTCGGTGCGCCAGTGACGGGCGCGGACGAAACGGCGGGCCTCGTCCTTGTCGTCGGCGAACTCCGCCCGGGCGGCGGCCACCCGCCAGGTCTCCCGGGCGATCACCAAGCGGTCCACGCTCACGCGGGGCGAGTGGTCCGTCTCCGGGAGGAGCCGGAACAGGTCCATCGACAGGGTCGTCAGGACGTGGGAGAAGACGTCCACCGCCGGGAACTCCGAGCCGTCCGGGAACCGAACGACCAGTCGGCCTTCGCGTTCCTCCACCATGGCGTCAGCGCTGCGGACGGTGCGGGGCCGGGCCGGGTCCGCCGTGAAGTCGGCCAGGGCCACCTGATGGTCCTGGGGTCGTACGAGGGTGTGCCGGACCCTGGCCGAGAGGCGGGCTCGGTGCTCCTTCGGGATGAGGGGCATGAGGCGCGGGCCGGGGTGGTCGCGGTCGGTGAGGCGGAACAGCTCGTCCACGTCGGGGTGTTGGTGGGTGAAGAGCGAGGCGCCCAACGTGTTGGCGGCGACGTGGAGTTCACCGAGGACGAGGGTGAAGTCGCCGCGTGCGACCGCCTCCGCTCCGTCGGCGGCCAGCATCACGTCCGGGCTGAGATAGCGGGCGGCGGTCCAGCCACCGCCGGTCGTCCCGAACTCCTTCCCGACCTGTGCCTCGATGTCCGCCAGTCGTACGTCCACGCGGCGGGCCCCGGCCGGCACGGCGAGCACGCGCTGCCAGCGCTCGGCGAAGTCCCGCTGGAGTTCGACGGCGGCGGTGCGCGCCGGGCCGTGCAGCACGGGCAGGCACGCGAACCAGAAGGAGGCCAGGTCGACCGGACCCTCGGCGGCCAGCCGTGCGTACACCCGGTGCGCCTCGGCCGTCACCGTCTCCGCGAGGCGTGAGGTGAGCCAGCCGGCGCTGTCCATCAGGGGCCGTAGCGGGCGCAGGGCGTCGCGTACGGCCGGGCCGATGCGGGCGGTGGCGGCCCGGCGCGTGTCGGAGTACACCAGCGCCCGGCACGGGGCGGTCGACGCGGACTTCTCGCGCACGGCGGGCGTGTCGGTCAGCTCCGTGAACGTGCGCTCCAGGCCGGTCATCGCCTCGACCAGCTCGTCGACGTCACCGGCCGCCGCGATACGGGCGCGGCCCTCCTCCAGCCGGTCCAGGGCCGCGAGGCCCCGGCGGCGCGGCTCGGGCGCCCCGACGGACTCGAGCCAGGAACGCAGGGCGCGGTCGGGGTGGGTGTCGGCGGGAACCTCCAGGCGCCACACCACCCAGCGGCGGGCGACCAGGTCGTCCAGGACGGCGGGCACGTCGGTGTCCGGCAGTTCGGCGGCGATGCGCCGGGCCGGGCGGATGCCGTCGCAGCGGGCGAGGACGGCCGCCGCCTCGGCCGACAGGGCCAGCGGGCGCCGCCCCGGCACCCGGACCCGGTCCCCGTCCAGGGCGACGAAGGGCACGCGCCGGGGTGCGATCCACTCGCGCAGGGCGGGGTCGGCGTCCAGGATCTTCGCCAGCGCGTCGATGCCCCAACTGGCCCAGTAGACGGTCGAGTCGACGATCAGGCCGTGTCCGGCGTCGAGCGTGACACCCTTCGTCGCCGCGTCCCAGCGGCCCCAGCCGACCGGGCCGAAGAAGCCGATGGTGTCGTTCTTCACGCAGAACCGCTGCCAGTAGTGGGCGACCAGCTCCTCCCGCTGCCGGGGCATGCTGCTGCGGCTGTCGGCCGTCGGGGTCCAGCGCAGGAACGGGGCGATACCGGTGCGCAGGACGGTCGGGTTCTGCCAGGCCACCGCCTCGCGGAAGGCGGGGGTGCGGGCGATGTCCTGGAGGGTGTGGGCGGTCGCCACGGCGGCGTCGGCGAAGAGATGGGCGAAGTCCGCCCAGCGAGCGCCGTCCAGATTGTCGTCGGCGGCGAACTTGTCGGCCGCCTCGGCCAGTCCGGCCGGGGCGAGGCGCAGCACTCCGTCGGCGGGGAAGCCCGGCCCGCGCAGGGCGAACTGCTCCCACAGCCGCCAGCGGCCGAGGGACGGCACGAGGTCTTCGGTCATGGCACGGCTCTCCTTGGCGAACGTGGGTGGACTGTCCTTGCCGTAAGGGGTGCGGCCGGGCGGCCACACCCCGGATGCGGTCAGGCGGCTCCGTAGTCCGCGTCCACCACCTCGGCCAGGTCCCGGGGCGTGGGGTAGGCGAAGACCAGGGAGACCGGGAGGTCCACGCCGAGGGCCTCCTGGAGGCGGCCGGTGATCTGGAAGGCGGTGAGCGAGTCGCCGCCCGCCTCGTAGAAGTCGGTGTCCGCGGTCAGGTCGGCGAGGGCCAGGACGTCCCGGAAGATGCCGACGAGCAGGTCGAGGGTGCTGGTGGCAGTGTTCGTGGTCATGGCGTGTGCTCCTTCGGGTGAGGGTGGGTGAGGTGGAGGTCGTGCAGGCGGGCGGGTGTGTTGCCGCCGGAGACGACGGCCACGGCACGTTCGCGGCGGCCGGCGCGCAGGGCACCGGCCAGGGCGACGGCCCCGCTGGGCTCGGCGTCGATGCCGTACCGGCGCAGCAGGGCCGCGGCGGCGAGGATCTCGGCGTCACCGACGGCGATCAGGTCGTCGACGCGGTCCCTGATGATCGGATAGGGGACGGCTCCGGGACGCTGGCCGCGCAGCCCGTCCGCCACGGTGGTGCCGGGTGGCAACTGGACCGGGTGGCCTGCGGCCAGGGAGCGGGCGTAGCGCGGGGTGGTCGCGGGCTCGACGCCGACCACGCGCACCGGGTGGCCGTCGGCGGCGAGGCAGACGCCCGCGAGGAGTCCGCCGCCGCCGGTCGGGACGTAGACCGTCTCGGTGTCGGGGGCGTCTGCCAGCAGCTCGACGCCGACCGTGCCCTGTCCGGCGACGACCAGCGGGTGGTCGGAGGAGGGGACGAGGACGGCGTCGCGCTCGCTCGCCAGGGCGCGGGCGCGTTCTTCCCGTTCGGCCACTCCCCCGCCGACCCGCAGAGTCTCGGCGCCGAGCGCGCGGATGGCGGCGGCCTTCGCGGGAGCCGCGCCCGCCGCCAGGACCACCGTCAGCCGGATGCCGAGCGTGCGGGCGAGGCGGGCCAGGGCGATGCCGTGGTTGCCGGAGGAGCCGGTGACGATTTGGCCGGCGTCCAGGGCGAGGACGGCGTTGGCGGCGCCGCGCAGCTTGAACGAGCCGGACGGCTGGAGGTGTTCGGCCTTCAGCAGCACGCGCGGGCCGTCCACCGCCGTCGCCGGGCCGGGCAGGAGAGGGGTGTGGACGACGTACGGGGCGATGCGCTCGGCGGCGGCGCGCAGATCGGCGGGGCCGAGGCGCACCTCGGCGGCGGCGCGCAGATCGGCGGGGCCGAGGCGCACCTCGGCGGGGCTCGGGCGGCGGACGGTGGCGACCTGGCGCACGCCGGTGGCGGTCATCCGGCTCTCCCGACACTTCCGGCTCGCCCGACACTCCGGGCTTTCTCGACGGCCCCGGCTCCCTCGACGGCCCCGGCTCCCTCGAAGGTCCCGGCTCGCCCGATCGTCCCGGCTCGCCCAACGGTCCTGGCTCTCCCGACACTTCCGGTTCCCCCGACCGTCTCGGCCCGCCCGACACTTCCGGCTCCCCTAACCGTCCCGGCTTCCCCGACACTTCCGGCTCCCCCAACGCTCCCGGCTCGCCCAACGGTCCCGGCGCTCCCGACCCTTCCGGTTCCCCCGACCGTCTCGGCTCCCCCAACGCCCCCGACTCCCCCCGCGTCGGCAAGGAGCCTCCGGTCCGCCTTGCCACCCCGTGTCGTCGGCAGCGTGTCGAGTCGTACGAAGCGGCGGGGCATCAGGTGGGGCGGCAGCAGGCGGGCGAGATGGGCGCGCAGCGCCGTGTCCGTGGTGTCGGCCAGCTCGCCCGTGACATGGGCGAGGAGATACCCGCGCCCCCGGTCGTCGCGGTGCGGCGTGACCACGGCCCCGGTGACCCTCGGGTGGGCCAGCAGCACACCCTCGATCTCCGCCGGGTCCACGCGGTAGCCGCGTATCTTCACCTGCCGGTCGGTCCGGCCGGCGTAGTGCAGGCCCTCGGGTCCCCACCAGCCGAGGTCGCCGGTGCGGTAGAGGCGGGCGCCGGGCGGGCCGTACGGGTCGGGTACGAAGCATGCGGCCGTGCGGGCCGGTCGGCCGCCGTAGCCGCGGGCCAGGCAGGCTCCCCCGATGTACACCTCGCCCACCATGCCGTCGGGCACGGGTGCCAAGTCCGCGTCCAGGACCCGGATCACGGCTCCGGCGCGGGGCGTGCCCACCGGGTCGGCGGACGGGTCGGTTGCGGCGGGGACGGCGTACCGGGTGGTGGTCATGGTGCACTCGGTCGGGCCGTACTGGTTGACCAGCGTGCCGGGTACGAGGGAGCGGCCGCCCGCGACGAGGAAGGGCCGCAGCGACTCCCCGCTGGACGCCACCAGGCGGACGCCGGCCAGCGGGTCGCCGAGCCCCTGCTGCCCGGCCAGGTGGGTCAGGAAGGAGGGGGTGGTGCTCAGCACGGCGGTGATGCCGTGCTCGCGGACGGTGCGGGCGAAGTCCTCGGGGCGCAGCAGCCGGGCGCGGTCCACGATCACCAGGCGGGCGCCGGCGAGCAGCGGGACGAAGGTGTCCCGGATCGAGGCGTCGTAGCCGAGGGGTGCCGTCTGCAGGGCCACCGTGTCCGGGCCGAGACCGAACGCCGTCGCCGTGTCCCGCAAGTAGGTGTCGAGGCTGCGGTGTTCGACCAGGACGGCACTGGGTTCCCCGGTGCTGCCGGAGGTGTGGCTGACGTAGGCGAGGGCGCGGGGATCGACCGGGCCCGGCCGTGCGTCGTCCGGGGTCGCCGGGTGCGGCTGGTCGAGGAGGACGGACGGCATCCGCAGGCCGAGGGCGGGGGCCAGGTCGGCGGTGGTCAGCAGCAGGCCGGCGCCCGCGCTGCGGGTGAACGCGGCCAGTCGGTCGCGCGGTTGCCCCACGTCGAGCGTCAGGAAGGCCGCCCCGCAGCGCAGGACCGCGGCCATGGCCGCCACCGCCCGGGTTCCGTGCTCGACGGCGACGGCGCACACCGTCTCCGGGCCGACGCCGTGGGCCCGCAGGGTACGGGCCGTCTCCTCGATGTGCTCGGCGAGTCGGGCGTAGGTCACCTCACCCGAGGGTGTGGTGAGCGCGATCCGGCGCGGGTGACGTGAGGCGTGTGCGTGGATGTCGTCGGCGACGGTGCGCATCACGCCTCCCCCGTGCCGGCGACGGTCTGGTCGACCGCCACGAACCGGAGTTCGGAGGTGTAGCGGCGGCCCTCGTCGTCGGTGAGCCAGGCCTGTTCCGGGGTGGGCAGCATCTCGCTGACCTTCAGGCGGGCCCCGGGGTCCTTGCGGGCGAGCCTGCGGGCCGCCTTGGCGAGGATGGTGATGTACACGGGGCTGTCGAAGTCGACGTAGAACGGGCGGGGTTCGGTCGGGGAGACGACGAAGACGAACCGGGGCAGCTCGTGGCGGCGCTGCCAGTGCCGGGCCCGGACGAAGCGGGCGGCCTCCGCCTTCTCGTCGGCGAAGTCCACTCCGGCGACGGGGAGTTGCCAGGTCTCGCGGGCCACGGTCATGCGGTCGACGGTGATGCGCGGGGTGTGCTCGCCCTCCGGGCGCAGGGTGAAGCGGTCCATGACGCGCTGGGTGAGCGTGTTGGCGTACACGTCGAGGAGGTCGTACACCGTGCCGTCGGGCAGGACGGCGGCGAGCCGGCCGCCCTGGTCCTCGACGGTGACGTCCGCGCCGAGCACGGTGCGGGGCCGGTGCGGGTCTCCGGTCTGGTCGACCAGGGCCACGTAGTGGTCCTCGGGCCGGTCCAGGGCGGGGCGGCTGCGCGAGGACCACTTCAGGGGCAGTTCCTTCGGCAGCATGGGCAGCAGGCGCGGGCCGGGGAAGTCGCGGGTGGTCTCGGCGAGGAGCACGTCCCGGTCGGGGTGCTGGTACACGAACAGGGAGGCACCCATCGTGTTCAGCGCGCAGTGCATCTCGCCCAGGACCAGTTCGACGTCACCGCGCGCGAGGGCCTCGTCGTCCTCGGCGATCACCAGGACGTCGGGGCTGATGTACCGGGCCAGCGACCAGCCGTCGCCCGGTTCGTCGAACTCCCGCCGCACCCGCTCGGCCAGCTCCGCCGTGGACAGCCGGACCCGGCGCGCTCCCGGCGGCAGGTCGAGGATCTTCGTCCACTTGGCGCGCAGTTCGGCCTGGGCGGTGTCGATGAGGTCGCCGGCGTCCGGGTGCGGGGAGGGCAGGGTGTGCAGCCACAGGGTGGCGAGGTCCACGGGTGCGCCGTCGGCGCGCAGCCGGTCGTGGACGGTGCGCAGGCGGGTGCGGATGGCGTCGGCGAAGCGGTTGGTCATCCAGCGGGCGGCGGTCAGGCAGAGTTGGAGCGGCTCCAGGTGGGCGAGGAGTCCGGCGCCGGCCGTGGCGGTCGCCGAGCGGCGGGCGTCGGAGTACACCAACCCCCGGCAGGGCGCGGTGCGTTCGCCCTTGGCGCGCTGGGCCTCGCTGTCGGTGAGCGCGGCGAAGTCGGCCTCCAGGTCGCCGATCGCGCGGGTCAGCGCTGTGGCGTCGGTACCGGCGGAGCGTACGGCGTCCCGGCCGCGTTCCAGCACGGCCAGCTTGGCGAGCGCCCGTTCACGGGCCGCCTCGTCGGGGACGCGTTCCAGGATGCGGCGCAGAGCGCGGTCGGGTCGGGTGGCGGCGGGGACCTCCAGTTTCCAGTGGACCCAGCGGCGGGAGACCAGTTCGCCCACGATCCGGGCCGCCTCGCCCGCTTCGATGCCGAGGGCGTCGGCGATCGCGTCCGGGTGGCGGGTGCCGTCGCACAGCCGCAGCACGGCCAGTTCGGTGGCACCGATCCGCTGGGCGGGCCGCCCCGGCACCCGTACCGCACCGTCCACCGGGCGCACGAAGGACACCCGGCGGGGCGGGATCCAGCGCATCAGGTCCCGGTCCTCGGCCAGCACCTTGGCGAGGGCGTCGATCGCCCACCCGGAGAAGTACACCTCCGAGGCGGCGAGAAAGCCCTGCCCGGGGTCGACGGCGACGGCATCCGGGGTGGACGGGTCCCAGCGGCCCCACCCGACCGGGCCGAAGAAGCCGATGGTGTCGTTCTTCACGCAGAACCGCTGCCAGTAGTGGGCGACCAGTTCCTCGCGCTGCCGGGGCATGCTGCTGCGGCTGTCGGCCGTGGGCGTCCAGCGCAGGAACGGGGCAATGCCGGTGCGCAGGACGGCCGGGTTCTGCCAGGCCAGGGCTGCCTGGAAGCGGGCCTGGGCGGCGATCTCCTGCAGCCGGCGGGCGGTGCGTACGGCGGCCTCGGAGACGTCCTCGGTGAAGGCCTGCCACTCGGTGCCGGACAGGTCGGCGTCCGGGCCGAACTTGTCGGCGGCCTCGGCCAGTCCGGGCGGGGCGAGGCGCAGGACGCCGTCGGCGGGGAAACCCGGGCCGCGCAGCGCGAACTGTTCCCACAGCCGCCAGCCTCCGCCCGGCAGCAGGACAGGTGCGTGCTCGTCCGACATCGCGTGGCTCCTTCCGGAAAGGGGGTGCGCGGGAATCGCGTGGCTCGGCCGGGCGGCGGGCGCCGCCGCCGGGAGTGCCGGGTGCCGGGCTCCCCGCGACCGGTCAGCACCGTCCCGCGGCACGGGCACCCCTCACCAGAGAAGATCCGGCAGCAACGCGCGCCGCCGGATCGGCGCGTTCGTCCCTGCCCCGGGTGCGGGGCCGCGGGCACGCTGACCTCGTCGGCCCCTGACCTGCGGTCGGCCCATCATCTGCGGGAGGTTCACCGTGACGCACGACAACCTGGCGACCGGTACGGGCGGCGAGGAGGCCGGCCGGGACAGCGACGAGGTGTATCTCGTGGTGCGCAACGACGAGGAGCAGTACTCGATCTGGCGCGCGGACCGCGAGGTGCCCGCGGGCTGGTACTCGGAGGGGCTGCGGGGCAGCCGGCAGGAGTGCCTGGACCACATCGGCGTGATCTGGACGGACATGCGCCCGCTCAGCCTGCGCCGCCGGCTGGCCGGGGCAGATGTCTGAGCACCGCCCGGGTCCGCTCCTGACCCGCCCGGCCCACGCCCCGCCGCCGGGGCTGCTCTGCCCGGCCGTGCTGGACCTGTCGGGTCTGCGGCGCCCGGTGGGAGTTCCTCGACCCCGGGCGCTGGAGGGGCCGTTGGAGTTGTACCTGGCCCGGGTCGGCGCCGTGGACGCGGGCGCCCTGCGCCATGCGCAGGAGCTGCTGGACGCGGAGGAGCGGGCGCGTGCCCGCGCGTTCCGGCACGCCCGGGACCGGGACGCCTATGTGGTGGCGCACGCGGCACTCCGCAACGTCCTGAGCGTCCTGCTCGGCATGCGGGCCGACGCGCTGCCGCTGGTGCGCGAACCGTGCGCGGGCTGCGGCGGACCGCACGGCCGGCCGGCGCTGCGGACGCCGGGCGTGCACTTCTCGCTGTCGCACAGCGGGGGCCTGGTGCTGATGGCGCTCGCCGGCGCTCCGGTCGGCGTCGACGTGGAGGGGCTGGCCACGGCGCAGGCGGTGCTGAGCGCCCGGTCCGCGCTGCACGTGGCGGAGCGGGACGAGCTGACCCTGCTGCCCGCCCACGAGCGTCCGTCGGCGTTCACCCGGGCCTGGGTCCGCAAGGAGGCCTATCTCAAGGGCCTGGGCACCGGCCTGGTGCGCGATCCCGCGCTGGACTACGTCGGCACCGGACCGCTGCCCGTCGCACCGGCACCGGACTGGACCCTGCGGGACGTGCTCGTACCGGCCGGGTACGCGGCGGCCGTGGCCCTGCGCAGCGCATGACAAGGCAAGCAGTGGGGGCCGGTCCAACGACCGGCCCCCACTGGGCTGTTCGGCCGAGGCACCCGAATCCCGGAGTGTTCACCTCCACGATTCCTTCATGTCTCCCCGGGAGGCACCGCGATACGATCACGCGCGTGACGGCACCCGAACCGACCATCCTCGCCACCTCCGGAGGGCACCGCGTCGGCGGACGCACCCGGGTGCTCTTCGACGCCCTGGTCCATCACGCGGTCGACCTCTCCGGTGTGCACGGCCGGCGCCCGCGGATCCTGTACGTCGGCACGGCCACGGGAGACGCGGAACACGTCACGGCGCGGGTGTCCGAGGCGGCCCGGGTGGCGGGCTTCGACCTCACCCCGCTGCAGCTGTTCCCCATGCCGAACGTCGACGACATCGAGGCCACCGTCCTCGGCCATGACGTGGTCTGGGTGATGGGCGGCTCGGTCGCCAACCTGCTCGCCGTGTGGCGGGTGCACGGCCTGGACACCGTGATGCGCCGCGCCTGGCAGGCGGGCGTGGTGCTCGCCGGTGTGAGCGCGGGCTCCATCTGCTGGTTCCGGGGCGGCGCGACGGACTCCTTCGGGCCCGAGCTGCGCCCGGTCACCGACGCCCTCGGCCTGCTCCCGTACGGCAACGGCGTGCACTACGACTCCGACGCGGGCCGTCGGCCGCTGATGCACCGCCTGGTCGCGGACGGCACCCTCCCGACCTCCCACTGCACCGATGACGGAGTGGGCCTGGTCTACCGGGGCACCGAGTTGGTCGAGGCCGTGGCGGAACTGCCGGGCAAGGCCGCCTACTTGGTCTCCCGGCGGGGCGAGCGGGCGGTGGAGGAGCGCATCGAGCCGCGGCTGCTGCCGACGCCGGCGTTCTGAGGCGCCTTCAGGGCGTCGGCACGGCTGCCGCACGGCGTCAGACGAGGCCGTGGCGTACCGCGTGAGCCACCGCGTGGGCGCGGTTGCGGGCCTGGAGGCGGGACATGACCTCGTAGATGACGTTCTTGACGGTGTGTTCGGAGCAGGACAGCAGCCGGGCGATGTCCGCGTTGCCGTGCCCCTCGGCCATCAGACGCAGCACGGAGGTCTGCCGGGCGGTCAGGGCCGGCCGCGCTCCGGTCCGCGCCGGGGTGCCGTGCTGCGGGCCGGTGGTCAGGAGCTGGGACAGTACCGGGTAGGGGATGCTCTGGTACGGGTGGCCGGTGCGGCGGAAGGCTGCCATCAGGTTGTCCTCGGTGAGGTCCGAAGCCCTGAGGACGACCGCTCCGGCGCGCAGGGCCAGCATCAGGCCCCTGCGTGTGACGTTGTCGCACACGAGCAGCAGCGGGCCGGGGTCACGGACGCCCCGCAACGCCTGCTCGGCGTCGTCGGCGACGATCACCGTGGCGGTGGGGGCATCATGGGCGGGCGCCTGGTCGAGACCGGCGCGCCGGGCGAGGGCGTGGACGCGGTCCGCGTGGCGCGGGGACAGGACGCGTATGCGCAGCGCACCAGGGGCGGTGAGGGTCGTCGTCACAGCAGGCCCGCCCTCAGTGCGTAGGCCACCGCGTGGGCGCGATTGCGCAGCCGGAAGCGCTGGGTGATGTCGTGGACGACCGTGGTCACCGTGCGCGGGGAGTAGGCGAGGCGCTGGGCGATCTCCGCCGTCTCGTGCCCGTCGGCGACGAGTTCCAGGACCGAGCGCTCGCGTTCCGACAGGGCGCTGCCCGCCCAGCCGCCTGCCGTGTGCCGGGCCGCGCCCGGCCGGTCGAGGACCTGTTCGAGCAGTTCGGGTGGCAGGGTGCAGTCGTCCCGGGCGGCGGCCAGCACCGCGTGGGCGAGGCGCGCGGCGTCGGCCTCCCGGCGCAGCAACAGGCCGCGGGCGCCGGCGGCGAGGGCGTGCAGGGCGTCACCGGAGGCGAGGGCACCGGCCACCAGGACGACGGCGGGGCGGTTCGGGTGGGCACGGGTGGTGCGCACGATGTCGAGTTCGGCGGGTCCGAGCCGGTCCACGGTGAGGACGGCGACCCGTGCGTCACCGGGCTCGCACACGGCCAGCCCCGGGCACGTGAGCAGGGAACTGCGGGTGCCGGCCTCCAGCACCGGGTCGAGGGCGACCACACCGACGGGTACGGGTGCTCCCATCTGCTGCTCCTTGGAAGGTCGTCCGCCCGGTCCTCAGTGGTGCGGGCGGTCTGGGCTACTGCACAACACCCTGCTGTGCCGGCACGTGCAGGGCATCGGTAGTCGACCCCCACCTTTCCCGGCCGGCGGGTGACGGATCCCGGTGCAGGGCGGGAAGGAGCCGGTCGCGGCGCCGTGGGGCGGGTCCGGGGAGGTTGTGTGAAGGGCGGGTGGGGGTGGAGATGGGGGTCGCGCGCCGTCCGAGGGCGGGTGCAAGGCCCGGGCCAGGTTGCCCTGGGTCTGCAGCGAACTCGCCACCCCCACCTGGGGGTTGCCCACCCACCCCTGCCGACCTGCCGTTTCTCCAGCCGAGGGTGGGGCCGTCCCCCAGTGCGGTGGGGGCCCGCGAAGAATATGGGGGTCGCTTCCCCATGTGGGGGACGGACCGGCTCTGCGACCTTCGTCTCGTGACTGAGACCGCCAGCCTCCCGACTCCCCGGAGCGCCGGCCTGCCGCTCGCCTGGTGGGCCCCGGCGCTGTCCCTCGTGGAACGGCTCGCCGCCCCGGACCTCCCGGCGGCACCGGCCGGACCCGCCTCCGCCGGGCGCGCCCCCTGGGCCGCCGGTGACGCGGAGGGCTTCGCCGCGCAGCTGGCCCACCTCGGCGTCGACGCGGGCACGGCGGGGGCGCTCGCGCTGGAGCCGGCCGAGCGGCTGGCGGCCCGGACGGACAAGCCCGGTTGGGCGCGGTACGTCGAACAGGCGCTGGAGTCGGCCACCGAGGAAGTGGCCGACGGGCACACGGGAGGTGCGGGACCCGATGCGTTCGCTCCCGTCGTACGACCGCTCGTCGCCCCGGCGTCCGCGCGGCTGGACAGCCTGCTGGCAGGGTTGCCGGAGGCCGAACGGGCGGTCTGGCAGGGCGCGTTCGAAGAGCGGCTGACGCACCAGCTGGTCCGGCAGGCCGCCCGCACCCTGGTCCACGAACTCGCCTCGGCGCGGCGGGCCGGCCGGCTGGCCGGAGTCGGACCGCGCGAGCGGTTCGCCTCGTTCCTCGCTACGACACGCACCCGGCAGGGTCTGGGCGGGCTGTTCGCCGCCTACCCGGTGCTGGCCCGGATGCTGGGGCAGACCGCGCTGGACGCCGCCGAGGCCGCCGCGGAACTCGTACGGCGGTTCCAGGCCGACCGGAACGACCTGGCCGCCGGTCTCCTCGACGGCCGGGTCCCGGGGGCGCTCACCCGCGCCGACCTCGGCCTCGGGGACGCGCACCAGGGCAACCGGGCGGTCGCGGTGCTGCACTTCGCGAGCGGTGACCGGATCGTGTACAAGCCCCGGCCGCTGGAGCAGCACGCCCTCCTGGACGACTTGGTGGGGTGGCTGAACACCAAGGTGCCGGGGCTCGGGCTCCGCAGTCCGCGCAGTGTTCGCCGGGACGGGTACGGCTGGCTGGAGTTCGTGGCGCACCGCTGGTGCCGGTCGGTGGCCGAGACCGACGCCTTCTACCGGCGGCAGGGCGCGCTGCTGGCGCTGCTGTACGCGGTGGACGGCGCCGACATGCACTACGAGAACGTCATCGCCTGCGGCGACCAGCCGGTCCTGGTGGACGCCGAGACGCTGCTGCACACCGGGCTTCCGCCGGCCATGACGGCCGGTGCGGACCCGGCCGCGGACGCCCTGCACGCGTCCGTGCACCGCACCTGCCTGCTGCCCCACCTGCTGATCGGCGAGCACGGGGCGCTCGACATCTCCGCGCTCGGCCGGTCCACCGACGGCACCTACCCGAGCGAGGGGCTGCGCTGGGAGGACAGCGGCACGGACACCATGCGGGCGGTGCGCGCCCCGGTGCTCAGCCCGGGCGCGCAGAACCACCCCCTGCCCGACGGCCGTCCGCTGGACGGCGCCGATCACCGCGCCGCCCTGCTGGAGGGCTTCCGCACCGCCTACGCGGCCATCTCCGCACACGGGGATGAACTGGCGGACATCGAAGGGCCGTTGGCCGCCCGGGCCGAGAGCCCGGCCCGCCTCATCGTCCGCTCGACCCGGCTGTACGCGACGCTCCTGGAGGAGTCCACCCATCCGTCCCTGCTCGGTGACGCGCTGGCCAGGGAGGGTGTGTTCGCCGTCCTGTGGACCGAGTCCGAGCAGGACGAGGTGCGCCGCAGGCTCGTCGAGCACGAGACGGCGGACCTGTGGCGCGGTGACGTACCCCTGTTCGCCCATCGGCCGTCCGGGACCGGGGTCCGGGCGGCCGATGGGACCTGGCTGCCCGGTCTGCTGCCGGTGGCGAGTCTGACCGCGGTCCGGGAGAAGATCGCCCGGATGGACGAGGTCGACTGCCACGACCAGGAGTGGATCGTCGCCGCCACCCTCGCGGCCCGCGGTGCCGCGTCTCCGCTGGACCGGCCCAGGTCCGAGCTGACGGTGACGCCGGTGCCCGCCGTGGTACCCGAGCCGTCCCGGCTGCTCGCCGCGGCCTGCGGGATCGCCGACGAGATCGCCGCCCGCGCGGTGCGCTCGGAGGGCCGGACCAACTGGCTGGGGCTGGAGCGGGTTTCGGGCCCGCACTGGGCGGTGCTGCCCATGGGTGCCGGCCTCGCGCAGGGCTACTGCGGGGTCGCGCTGTTCCTGGCCCACGCGGACGCACTGGCCGGGGGCGGCCGGTACGCGCCGCTGGCCCGGGAGGCCGTACGGCCGCTGCCCGCCCTGCTGAAGGCGCTGGCAGCCGATCCCGAGCTGAGTGCGGCGGCGGGTCCCGGGGCGTACGACGGGCTGGGCGGCATCCTGTACGCCCTGGTGCGGCTGTCGGCCCTGCTGGACGAGAACCTGACGGACTGTCTGCCGGACGCGCTGACAGCGCTCGGCCACGCCGCGGCGGCCTGCTCGGACCCGGGCCTGGCCGGTGGTACGGCCGGGGCGCTGGCCGCCGCGGTCGCGGTGTACGAGGCGACCGGAGCGGCCGAGGCCCTGCGGCTGGCGGACCCGCTGGCGGACCGGCTGCTGGCCACGGCGGCCGACGCCGACGGGGTCCCCGGACTCGCGGACGGCGGTGCGGGCGTCGGCTGGGCGCTGCTGCGGTACGCGGGCTGCCGGCCCGGGCGTGCCGCCGCGCACGCGGCCACCGCCCACGCCATGCTCCGTGCCGCGCTCCAGGACGCCCTCGCCACGCCACAGGACCCGTCCTGGTCGTCCGGACTCGCCGGGGTGGCGGCCGCCGCCCTCGGACCCGACGCGCCGTCGGTCCGGAACCGGCTGGCGGAGACCGAGGTGCGCCCCGACCTGAGCCTGGGCCACGGCACCCTCGGCACGCTGGAGGCCCTGGCCGTGCTCGCCGCACGGGGTGACGCGACCGCGGCCGAGGCCCTCACCGGGCGCACCGGCCAGGTGCTAGCCCTCGTCGAGGCGCAGGGACACCGCTGTGCCACCCCGGACCACGTGCCCTCCCCCGGGCTGCTGGCCGGACTGTCCGGGATCGGCTACGGCCTGCTCCGCCTGGCCCGCCCCGAGTCCGTCCCTTCCGTTCTTCTGCTGGGACATCCCGACCACTGACCGACCCACGCACCACCGCTCAACCGCTCGTCAGCACCACGGCTTTCCTCCACCTCCCACCCCGTGCTCGCCCGCACGGGACATCCGAAGGGGATCACCGTCATGGACAAGCACCTCACCACCGCCACCGCCACCGACGACACCGACACCACCGCCGTCGAGCAGGACGCGGCGGGCGGGATCACCCTCAAGGGCCGCAACCGCGCCTGCGCCCGGGCCCGCGTGCTGGCCGGGATGGTGCTGACCAGCGGGATCGTCATCACGCTGAGCACGCTGGACACCTCGGTCTCCGCGCCGCGGTGACGCCTCGTCAGCTGTGAAACCCAGCGGTGGTCGCGGGCTCCTTCGGGGGCCCGCGACCACCGCTTCGACACGAGAACCGGAACGTGTACGGGCGACCTGCCACACGTCCCGATATTCCGATTATCATCTGCGCTCATGCGTTCCCATGCGCTTTCCCTGGTCGGGCGGGAGCCCCAACTGGGCTTGCTCGAGCGTGCCTTGTCCGACGCCCGGCAGGGTCGCGGTGGTGTGGTCTTCCTGGTCGGCGAGGCCGGGGTCGGCAAGTCACGGCTGGCGGCGGAGGCCGTGGGCGGTGCGCTCGGGTCCGGGATGCGGGTGCTGCGCGGCCGCAGCAGCACGACGGGCCCGGCCGTACCGTTCCGGCCGCTCACCGAGGCGCTGATGTCGCTGTTCCGCAGCGGCGAACCCCTCGACGACCTGGTCCTCGGGCCCTACCGGCCGGTCCTCGGGCGGCTGATTCCCGACTGGGACACCGGGGAGCGGGAGAGCAGCTCGATGGTGATCCTGGGCGAGGCGGTCCTGCGCCTGCTCATCGCCGCGGCCCGTGGCCAGGGCCAGCTTCTGCTGCTGGAGGACCTGCACGACGCCGACCCGGAGACGCTCGGCGTTCTCGAGTACCTGGTGGACAACCTCGAATACACGCCGGTGCTGCTGCTGGCCACCGTGCGGACGGACTTCAGCGACGCCCTGGACCTGGCGCAGTCGGCCCGTCGGCGCGGTGCCGCCACCCTGGTCGAACTGCCGTCGCTGACCCGCCCCCAGGTCCACGACATGATCGCGGCCCAGCTCGGCGTCCCCGGACCCGACGAAGTGCCCGCACCGGTCCTGCGGCGCCTGTGGGAGGACAGCGCGGGCAGCCCGTACCTGGTCGAGGAACTGCTGCAGTCCATGATCGGGGCCGGCACGCTGGTACAGGGTCCGGACGGCTGGCGGGCGGTCGGGGATCTCCGCAGTGACGTTTCATCCACGCTGGCCCGCGGCATCCTCCGCCGTATCGACCGGCTCGGCGCACAGGGCCTCACCCTCCTGTCGGCCGCCGCCGTGCTCGGCAGGCGCTTCCCGCTGACCGTGCTGCAGCGCATGACGGGCATCGACGACCGGGCCCTGCTCAGCCATCTGCACGCGGGGGTGGCCGCCCGGCTGGTGCTGCCCGACGAGCCCGCCCCGGACTGGTACTCCTTCCGCCACTCCCTCACCGTGGAGGCCCTGTTCACCCAGATGACGCCCGGCCGGCGCGCCGATCTGGCCCGGCGGGGCGCAGAGGCGGTCGAGGAGCTGCACCCCGAACTCGCCGGGGACTGGTGCGCGTTGGCTGCGGGGCTGCGCTGCGAGGCCGGTGACACCGCCGAGGCCGGGCGGCTGTTCGCCGAGGCCGGCGGGCGGGCGCTGGCGGCGGGCGCGCTGGGCTCGGCGGTGACCCTGCTCAGCCGGGCCGAGGACCTGCTGGCGTCCGGCAGTGATCCGCAGGCCCGGGCCGGGGTACTCGAACACCTGCTGCCCGCGCTCGCCGAGGCGGGTGACTTCGCCCGTGCCTTCGAGCTGGCCGAGGACCTCCATGTGCTCGACGGCTCCGGCCTGAGCCCGGCCCGGCTGGCCACCCTGCACACCCGGCTGGCCAAGGTCGCCCACACGGCGGGCCGCTGGAGCGACGGCAACCGCCAGATAGCCAGGGCCCGGAAGGTGCTGGCGGCGGCTCCGGACGACGCGACCGCGGCGGCCGTCGACGTCACCGCCGCCTACCTCGCCCTCGACACGCCCGGCCCCGACCGCACCCAGCACGCCGAGAAGCTGGCCCGCTCGGCAGCCGACACCGCCGAGCGGTACGGGCTGCCCGTCGTCGCCTGCCAGGCCCGGGAGTTGCTCGCCACCGTGGCCCGCGAACGGGACCCGGAGGAGTCGCAGGCGATGCTGGAGCAGGCCCTCGCCACGGCCGAGCGGCACCGGCTGCCGTTGCAGCGCATGTACGCTGCCACCCGCATGGGCGGCAACGCCTGGCTCGCCGAGGGCGACACCGCGGGCCTGCTGGCGGCCCGTGCGGAGGCGCTGCGGCTCGGCTCGGTCAACATCGTGCACACCGTGGACGGCATCCTCGTCCTCGACGGTGTGCTGCGCGGCCGGTACGACACCGCGCGCACGGCCGCCGCCGAGTGCCTGGCCGTCGTACGCCGGCTGCGGCTCGCCCCCGCGGTGCGCTACGTCCTCATGGCGCAGGCCACGCTGGAGGCGCACCTCGGCGACCGTACGGCGATGGAGGCGGCGCTGGCCGCGTTCGCCGAGTGGGACGGGGCCGGTTCGCAGGAGGAGCCGCTGTGCTTCGGCCTGGCCCGCGCCTTCTGCGCGCTGATGGAGGAGGACCGCGAGCTGGGCCGGGCGGAGCTGCGACAGGTGCTGGCCCTGGAGGCCGGCAACCCCACCACCTACCACCTCAGCGGCACCCACGGCCTCGTCCTGCTGCTGGACCTGCTCGCCGGTGAGGCGGACCGGGCCCGGCACGAGGAGGTCACCGCCACCGCGGTCGCCCGGATGCGCTGGAACCGCCAGTTCGTGATGCTCGCGGATGCCGTGCTGCTGGGCCGGGAGGGAGAGGGCGCACGGGCCGCCGCTACGGTCGAGGCGGCGCTGGCGGTGGCTGAGCCGTATGCGATGGCCCAGCATCTCGGGCTGCGGCTGATCGCGGACGCGGCGCACCAGGACGGCTGGGGCGATCCGGTGGGGTGGCTGCGGCGGGCGGAACACCACTTCCACGAGCGGGACGTGGCGGCCGTCGCGGGTGCCTGCCGAGCCGCACTGCGCCGGCTCGGCGCTCCCGTGCACCAGCACCGCTCGGGCACCAGCGGCATCCCCGAGCACCTGCGCGCGCAGGGCGTCACCGTCCGGGAGTTCGAGGTCTTCCGGCTGCTTGCGGAGCGGCTCGGCAACAAGGACATCGCCGACCGGCTGTTCATCTCGCCGCGTACGGCCGAGAAGCACATCGCGAGCCTGATGACCAAGACCGGGGCGGTCAACCGCGCGGACCTGTGCGCCCGGTCGGCCGCGCTGCGAACCGCCTGACCTCGTCCGGCGTCCCTACTAGTCGTCCGGCCTCTGTCCCGGTCCCGGGCGGCCCACTCTTCCCTTGCGAGGACCCATGCTCATACGTTCTGCCGTCACCGCCCTGTCGGGCGCGCTGGTCCTGTCCGCCCTCGCCGTCACGACCGCCGACGCCGACGGCGGCCAGGGAGACACCCACGTCGTCCAGGTCGTCGTCAACGGCGGGAAGCCGGTCGTGGTCGGCGCCACCGGGTCGAAGACGTTCACGCTCAGCATCACCGCCGCCGACAACTCGGGGATCAAGGACGCCTTCGGCTGGGTCTACCACGGCCCGGTCGACAACCCGGACGGCCATGCGGGGCCCGGTTCCGAGACTCCGATGGACTGCTCCCCCGACCCTGTCAGCGAGACCACCTCCATCTGCACCACCGACATCACCATCGGCCCCCGTACCGCCCACACCAACTCCACCGCCGGTACCTGGCACGTGTGGACCTCCGTGGATGCCAACGACTTCGACTGGATCCAGCTGGACAGCGCGGGCACCTTCCTGATGAAACGTGCCGCCAGACTGACGGCCGACGCCTCCCCCGAGCCGGTGGCCGCGGGCAAGACCCTCACCGTCACCGGCAAGCTGACCCGCGCCAACTGGGACAACGGCACCTACGGCGGTTACGCGGGCCAGGCGGTGAAGCTGCAGTTCCGCAAGGCCGGGACGACCACGTACAGCACCGTGAAGACGGTGACCAGCGGAACGGGCGGCGCTCTGAAGACCACGGCGAAGGCCACCGTGGACGGCTACTGGCGCTGGAGCTTCGCGGGTACCGGTACGACCGGGTCGGTCAACGCTCCCGGTGACTACGTCCACGTCACCGCGTCCTGACCTGGGACCCGGTCAAGTGCGGCGGGTCAGGACGGCGCTCGTCACCTGACCCGGCACGAAGTCCTGGGCGTCGTGCGGGGACGCGGCCGTGCGGCCGGCGCGGAAGGCGCTCGGGGTGCGGCCCGTCATCGCCTTGAACGTGCGGTCGAAGTGCGGCTGGTCGTGGTGGCCGGCCTGCGCGGCCGCGTCGGCCCAGCTCGCGCCGGCCTCCTTCAGCCGCAGGGCCGCCTGCAGCCGCATCACCTGCGCCACGCCCTTCGGGGTCAGCCCGGTCCGGCAGCGGAACCGCCGTTCGAGGTGGCGGCGGCTCCAGCCGGTCCGGGCGGCCGGCTCCTCCACCCGTACCCGCCCGGCCGTGCCCTGAAGGGTGCGCCAGGCCCAGGCCACCTCGGGGCTCCCGGCCGGGCCCGATTCCAGTGGTGGGCATCGCCAGCACCACGTTCGTCGCGGTGCTGGAGCGGACCGCGGAGATCGGGCTGCGCCGGGCCCTGGGCGCCCGGGCGCGGCACATCGCCGCCCAGTTCCTCACCGAGTCCACCGCGCTCGGCCTGATCGGCGGGCCGGTGGGAACGGCCCTCGCCGTGGCCGCCGTTCTGGTCGTCGCCCTCGCCAAGAGCTGGACGGCCGTCCTCGACCCGGCCACCGTGCTCCCCGCGCCCCTCCTGGGGGCCGCTGTCGGTCTCCTCGCCGGTCTCTGCCCCTCGGTCCGCGCGGCCCGCGTCGAACCTCCGGAAGCACTCCGCCGCTGACGCCGGTGTCAGGCCCGACGGCGCCACAGGCCCTACCGCATCTCGCGTACCGCCCGCGACCCCAGCACCGCCACGGCGGTCGCGGCGAGCACGCAGGCCACCACCCCGAACAGGGCGAGCGTGTCGACGCGGGCCAGTGCGCCGCACACGATGAGCGACAGGGGGGCGGCGGCGTAGCCGAGGACCATGTCGACGGAGACGACCCGGCTGAGTACGTTCTGCGGGATGTTGCGCTGGATCCAGCTCAGCCCGAACACGCCCTGGAAGCCGATCGCGAAGCCCATGGCGAGTACGGTCGCGATCACGGCCGGCGTGCTGTGCACCAGCCCGAGCACGGCCATCCCGGCGCCGAGCCAGCCCGCGAGTCCGGCCACCAGCAGGCCGACCCGGGGCCGGCCGCCGAGCGCGCCGCCGGCCAGGGTGCCGAGCATGGCACCCCCGGCGAGGGAGCCGTTGAGCACGCCCAGCGTGGCCGAGCCGCCGCGCAGTACCTGGTCCGCGAGGGTGGCGAAGCCGACCGTGAAGGGCCCGGCGTAACAGAAGTTGACGGCGGTGTCGAGGGCGACGACGGTGCGCAGCCGGGGGTCGCGCCAGGTGTAGGTCACGCCCTCGCGGATGCGGGCGCCCAGGGACTTGGGCGCGTCCTCGGCGGTCGGCGCGGCGGACTTGGCGGTCCGGGGCCGGGTGCGGATGCTCGCGACGCACCAGCCGCACAGGGCGAAGCAGACGGCGTCGACGAGGAAGGCGACCGGCGCCCGGGTCAGGGCGATGACCACACCGCCGACGGCCGGTCCGACCACGGCGGCCGTCCGCGATCCGGCGCCCAGCAGCGCGTTGGCCGGGGTGAGGAGCTGTTCGTCGACCACGGACGGCAGGATGGAGACTCGGGCGGGCTGGAAGAAGGCGTCGACGGCGCCGAAGGCCGCGGCGGCGGCGCACAGCATCCACACCGTCAGATGCCCGCTCAGCCCGGCCAGTCCGACCCCCGCCATCAGCCCGGCCCGGGTCCAGCTGGAGGCGACCATGAGCGTGCGGGTGGACCAGGAGTCGCTGAGGGTGCCGCCGACCAGGGTGAGCAGGGCGCGGGGCACGGCCTGGAAGGCGAGGACGTAGCCGAGGGCGAGGGTGGAGCCGGTCAGGCCGAGGGTGATCCAGGAGAAGGCGACGACGCTGAAGCCGTCGCCGAGCAGGGACAACGACTGTCCCAGCCAGAGGAGTTGGAAGGGGCGGTGCCGGGCGGGTGCCCACAGCCGTGGACCGGCGCCGGCGAGGGTGGTGGCCATGGTGGAGCCTTTCGTGATCGGCGGGGCGCGGCACCCGGCGGGAGCGGCCGGGTGCCGCGGCGCGGGTCGGCGGTCAGTAGCGGACGGGCAGGGCGGTGAGGCTGCGGTTGAGCAAGGAGGGCTGCCAGGTGAGCCGGTCGGGGTCCGCCACCGTGAGGCCCGGGTGGTCACGCACCAGCGTCTCCACGGCGGCCACGGCCACGAGTCGGGCCAGGGCGGCGCCGATGCAGAAGTGGGCGCCGAAGCCGAAGCCGAGGTGGGTGGCTCCGGTGCGGCGGACGTCGAACCGGTCGGGGTCCTCAAAGCGGGCCGGGTCGCGGTTGGCGGCGGCGGTCACCAGGAAGATCCGGTCCCCCGCGCGCAGGGTGTGGCCGTCGAGGCCGAGGTCGCGGGCGGCGGTGCGGATCGACATCTTGGACGGGCCGTCCAAGCGCAGCGCCTCCTCCACAGTCCCTTGCACCAGCCCCAAATCCTCACGGACCGCCGCCAGTTGAACGGGACGGGCGTGCAGGGCCAGGACGGTGTTGGCGATGAGGTTGCTGGTGGTCTCCCCGCCGGCGAACGCCATCTGGGTGAGCATCCCGACGAACTCCTCCTCGGTGACCGAGTCCCCCACCCGGCCCTCCCGCAGCACCTGGCTGATCAGATCGTCGGCCGGTTCGGCCCGGCGCCGGGCGACCAGGTCGGCGAGGTAGTCCTCCAGGCTCACCAGCGCCTGCAGGGAGGCCCGGTACTCGCTCTCCTCCTGGGCGGTGCCGAGGACGAGGTCGGCGACGCGGGCGTTCCAGTACCAGAAGGAGGGGGCGTCGGTGCGCGGGATGCCGAGCCAGCGGGCGAAGACCAGGGCGGGCAGGGGCTTGGCGACGTCGGCCATCAGGTCACCGGTGCGGCCGGGGCTGGCCCGGCGGGCGAGGACGGCCGCCGTGGCCTTCTCGGTGAAGGCGCGGTAGCGGGCCACGGCCCGGGCGGCGAACGCCTCCTGGAACACCTGGCGCAGTCTGCGGTGGTGCGGCGGATCGTTGAAGACCATCCAGCGGGACAGGATCCCGAAGGCCCGCTCGGCGTCCGCGCGGGCGCCCTGCGGGACCGCGTCCATCAAGGGCCGTACCCGGTCGGCCGAGACGGCGGGGTCGCGCAGGCAGCGCATGACCTGGTCGTAACCGGTGACGAGCCAGGCGTGGTGCATCGGGCTCCAGTGGACCGGCGCGTGTGCGCGCAGCGCGTTCAGGTAGCCGTAGGGCTCGGCGACCAGGTCCGGGGAGAGCAGGTAGCGCTCGGCGAAGGCGGGGGCGACGGTGGTCATCGGGCGTCCTCCCCCTCGATCCCGACGAGCAGGTCGGCGATGCCGGCCACCCTCGGCTCGGCCATCATCGACATGTGGTCGCCGTCGCTGATGTGCAGGGTGAGGCCGCCCTCGGCCACCTCCCGCCAGCGTGCGACGTAGGTGTCGTAGTCGACGTCGAGGCCCGGCATCGTACGACCGCGGGGCAGTCCGGCGGCCTCGCAGCCCACCACCAGGTGCACAGGTCCGGGGTAGGGCCGGACCTCGTAGGCGGCGAGCGCGGCGAGCAGCGAGTGCCACACCTCGATCGGCGCGTCCTCGACCAGGGCGGCCTCGGCGGGGCTCATGCCGGCGCCGAGCAGGGTGGCGGTGAGTTCGGCCGTGGTCCGGTCGCGCCGCGGTGAGGGCGGCAGCTCGCGCAGCCGGTCGCGCAGGCGCAGTGCCTCGCGCAGGTCCTGGGTGACGCCGGTGAGCCGGGCGCGGGCGGCGGCGTTGGGCAGGTACGGCTCGATGAGGACCAGCGGCGCGGCCCGGTGACCCGCCCGGTGCAGCTGGGTGGCCATCTCCAGGGCGATGTTGGCGCCCATGGACCAGCCCAGCAGGGCGTGCCGGCCCTCGCCGCCCCGGTCGGTCATCTCGGCGACGTAGTTGGCGGCGATGCCCGTCACGGTGCTCGGGTCCACGCCGCCGAGCAGGCCGCGCGCCTGGAAGGCGTGGACGGGGCGGCCGGGCGGCAGGGCGCGGGCGAGCGGCACGAACCAGGCCGCGCTGCCGCCGGTGGGGTGGACACACCACAGAGGCTCGCCCTCGCCCTCCCGTAGCCGGACCTCGGAGGTGACGGCGGCGGGCACGGGGGCGGTGCGGGTGGCGTGCGCGGCGAGCCGGGCGATCGTCGGGTGCTCGATCAGGTCGCCGACCGACACGGTCAGACCGCGTCCGGCGGCCATCAGGGAGACCCGGACCGTGGACAGTGAGCTGCCGCCGATGCGGAAGAAGTCGTCGTGGACGCCGATGCGGGACAGTCCGAGGACTTCCCGCCACACCTCGGCGAGGACCTTCTCGGCGGGGGTGGCGGGGGCGACGTACTCGGTGTCGCTCTCGACCGCCTCCGCCGTGGGCAGCGGCAGCGCCCGTTTGTCGATCTTGCCGCTGCGGTTGACGGGCATCTCGTCCAGGAAGACGAACCGGGCGGGCAGCATGTAGGCGGGCAGGGAGGCGCGCAGGGCACGGCGCAGCTCCTCGGGGGCGGGCTGATTCGGGGCGCGTACGACGAGATAGGCGACCAGGGCCGGTTCGCCGGGCAGGTCGGTGCGGTGCAGGACCACGGCCTGGCGGATGTCGGGCAGCGCCCGCAACGCGTGCTCGATCTCGCCGAGTTCGATGCGGAAGCCGCGCAGCTTCACCTGGGAGTCGCGGCGGCCGAGCCATTCCACCGAGCCGTCGGGCCGGTGGGTGCCGAGGTCGCCCGTGCGGCACAGGCGCTCGCCGGGGGTGCCGTACGGGTCCGGGACGTAGGTGGCGGCGGTGAGCGCGGGGCGGCCGAGGTAGCCGCGGCCGACGGCCTGACCGCCGAGATGGATCTCGCCGGGGACGCCGGCCGGGACCGGCTGGAGGTCCTCGTCCAGGACGTGGATGCGGGTGTTGCGGATGGGGGTGCCGATGGGCGGGCGGCCCTGGCCGGGCGTCAGCTCCGCGGCCACGGACCACACCGAGGTCTCGGTGAGCCCGTAGACGTTGTGGAAGCGGCGGCCCCGCGCCCAGACGTCGGCGAGTTCGGCCGGGCAGGCCTCGCCCGCGACCTGGAGCACACGCAGCTCGGGGAAGTCGTCCTCGCCGAGGACCGCGAGGGCGCTGGGCGGCAGCATGGCGCCGGTGACGTGGTGCTCGCGCAGGGTGCGGGCCAGGTCGGGGCCGGGGCGCAGCGCGTCCTTCGGCGCGGTGACCAGACGGCCGCCGTTGGCGAGGGACCAGGTGAGTTCCAGGATCGAGGCGTCGAAGCCGAAGGAGGCGAACTGCAGCACCCGGTCCTCGGGGGTGGGCCGCACGAGGTCGCGCTGGCCTTCGAGCATGTTGGACAGGCCGCGGTGCGGGATGGCGACGCCCTTGGGGGTGCCGGTGGAGCCGGAGGTGTAGATGATGTAGGCGAGGGTGTCGGCGTCGGGCTCCCCGGTGCCGGGGACATCGGACGCTTCGATCGGCGTGTCGGCGTCGAGGAGCAGCACCGGACCGTCGAAGGGCACGGTTCCGTCGAGCGCCTGCTGGGTCAGCAGGACGCGCATCCCGCTGTCCTCGGCCATGAACGCCAGCCGGTCGGTGGGATGGTGCGGATCGAGCGGCAGGAAGGCGCCGCCCGACCGCAGCACGGCGACGGCGGCACGGACCAGGTCGGGTCCGCGCTCGACGCAGATGCCGACCACCGTCTCCGGGCCCACCCCGAGCCGGCGCAGCCGTCGCGCCAATACCTCGGCCTGTGACTGCAGTTCGGCGTACGTCAGCCGGTGTCCGCCGTGCTCGACGGCGACCGCGTCCGGGGTACGGGTGGCGTGGGCGGCGATGTGCTCGTGGAACAGCAGCGGCGAGGACGGGGTTTCGGGCCCCTTGGCCCACACGTCGAGGGCGGTGGCGCGGGCGGCGCCGGTGAGTGCGGGCCGGGTCACCCGGGCGTGCGGGTCGGCGGTCATCGCCTCCAGCTGGGCGCAGAACACGTCGGCCAGCTGCTCGGCGGTGGCGGGTGCGACGAACTCCGGGTCGGCGTCCAGCGTGAAGGCGTTGACGCTCGCGTTGACCAGCAGCGGGAACATGGTCCGGGCGATCTCCAGGGAGTCGTCCCAGGACTCGTGCGAGAGCCGGTGGAAGTTGACGTAGTTGAAGACGGCGTCGGTCCAGCTCGGCTCGGTGGGCCGCAGTCGGGCGATGCGCACGAGCGGGACCCTGCGGTGCGGCAGCATGTCCTGCTCGGCGCTGAACACGTCCCGCAGGTGGGCGAGCCAGCTGCCGCGCGGGCGGGCCACGCCGAACGGCACGGTGTTCAGGAAGAGTCCGCGCATCCGGTCGGCGCCCGGAACCTCGGGCCGCCCGTTGGTGACCAGGCCGATGCTGTGGCCGAGCGCGCTGTCGTCGCGCTCCGCGAACAGGCTCATCGTGTGGTGGAACGCGGTCATCAGGACCGTACGGCGCGGCACTCCCGCTTCCTTGGCCAGCCGGCCGATGCGCTCGGCGAGGTGGGCGTAGGAGCGCCGTACCTCGTGCACCGGCGGCTGCCCGGCGTCCGGGCCGGCCGGGCGCCGGCCCAGGCGGACCGGTCGCAGGTCGGCGAGCCGCCCCCGCCAGTACTCCAGCGACTCCTCGCTGTCGAGCGCGGCCCGCTCCAGGGCGACGTACTCGGCGAAGGCCGGGGCGCTCGGCGGCCGTGGTGCGGTGCGGTGGGCGACGGCCTGCCGGTGCAGGGACAGCAGGTCGGCGACGAGCGAGGTCAGGCTCCAGCCGTCCAGGACGACATGGCAGTCGGTGAGGACGAGCCGCAGGTCGTGGTCGGTGACGTGGTGCAGGTGGATACGGACCAGGGGCGCGGCGGCGAGGTCGAAGCGGCGCCCGAACTCCTCGTCCACGAACCGGCCGAGCCGCGCCCGCTGCTCGTCACGGGGCAGTCCGCGCAGGTCGGTGTAGCCGACCGGGAGGTGGGCGCTGCGATGGACGAGCTGGAGCGGTTCGCGGTACGAGACGAGGTCGACGGAGGTGCGCAGGATGGGGTGCCCGGCCACCACCGCGTCCACGGCGGCCTGGAAGGCGTCCAGGTCGAAGCCCTCGGGGACGGTGATCTTCAGGTCGGTGACGTTGTGGTAGGCGCCGCGCCGCGGGTCGGCGAGCATCTCGTGCAGCATGCCGGCCTGGAGCATGGTGAGCGGGTAGGCGTCGGCGAGCCCGTCCGGCAGACGGCCGGCGTCGGCGGGGTCGAGCTGGGAGAACGGGGCGACGGGGGCCGGGGTGTCGACGTCGTCGGTGACGAGCGTGGCGAGGTCGGCGAGGGTGCGGGCGCGGAAGACGTCGGCGACGGTCAGGCCGAGGCCGGCCTGCCGGGCCAGGCCGACCAGGCGCAGGGCGAGGATGGAGTCGCCGCCCAGGTCGAAGAAGTTGTCGCTTCGGCTGACGTGTTCGGCGCCCAGCACCTGTGCCCACACACCGGCCAGGCCCTGCTCCACGGGCCCCTCCGGAGGCACGTGCTCGCCCTGCCCGGCCGACGTGGGTACGACGGCGGTCAGCGCGGCGCGGTCGACCTTGCCGTTGGCGGTCAGCGGCAGCCGCTCGTGGCGGACGAACAGCGCCGGGACCATGTAGTCGGGCAGGGTCAGGCACAGCCCCTCGCGCAGGGCGGGCGCGTCCAGCGGGCGGGCCTCGGGGGTGACCACATGGGCGACCAGCCGGGCTCCGTCGCCGTCGCGTCGGGCGACCACGGCGACGTCGGCGACGCCGGGCAGCGTGCGCAGGGCGGTCTCGATCTCGCCGGGCTCGATCCGGTAGCCGCGGATCTTCACCTGGTGGTCGGCACGGCCGACATAGGCGAGTTGGCCGTCCTGCAGGACCCGTACCAGATCGCCGGTGCGGTACATGCGGGCGCCGGGCTCGCCGAAGGGGTCGTCCAGGAAGCGTTCGGCGGTCAGCTCCGGCCGGTTGCGGTAGCCGCGGGCGACCCCGCCGCCGGAGACGTACAGCTCGCCGACGCTGCCCGGCGGCACCAGCCGGCCCCAGGAGTCGAGGACGTAACCGTGCTGGCCGGACAGCGGACGCCCGATCGGCGAGCGCACCGCCCCCGTCACGTCCTCCTCCATGATGGTGCGGAAGGTGACGTGCACGGTGGTCTCGGTGATGCCGTACATGTTCACCAGGGCGGGACGGCGTCCCGGGGCGGTGAACCAGTCGCGGTAGTCGCGCACGTCGAAGGCGTCGCCGCCGAAGATCACCGTGCGCAGGGCGAGTTCGGAGAACTCGGCGCCGGCGTCCTCAAGGTGGGCGCGCAGCCCCTTGAAAGCGGCGGGGGTCTGGTTGAGGACGGTGACACCCTCCTCCCGCAGCACGCGCTGCACGGCCGCCGGGTCGCGCACCTCGTCCGCGCCGAGGACGACGACGCGTCCACCACTGGTGAGCGGGGCCCACAGCTCCCACACGGAGAAGTCGAACGCCGGGGAGTGCATCAGCGTCCACACGTCGTCGGGCCCGAAGTCGAAGTGCCGGTCGGCGGCGCCGAGCAGCCAGGCGAGGTTGCCGTGGGTGACCTCGACGCCCTTGGGGCGGCCGGTGGAGCCGGAGGTGTAGATGACGTAGGCGAGGTCGCCCGGGGCAGGGAGCACGTCCTCGCCGTCGGTCCCGGTCTCGGTGCCCAGCTCGACGAGGTGTACCGGCAGCCCCTCCACCGCCGGGCGGGTGGCCGGGTCCGTGACGATCCAGTCGATGCCGGAGTCGGTGACGGTGAACTCGCGCCGGGCCCGCGGGTGGGAGGGGTCGAGCGGCAGGTAGGCGGCTCCGGCGCGCCAGACGCCGAGCAGGGCGACGGCCAGGTCGGGCGTGCGGTCGAGGCAGACGCCGACGAGGGAACCGCGGGTGACGCCTGCGGCCCGGAGCCGGGCGGCCAACCCCGATGCCCGGGCGTCGAGTTCGGCGTAGCTGAGGGAGCGCCCGGAACCGGTCGCGGCCACCGCGTGCGGGGTGCGGGCGATGTGCTCGGCGAGGCGGTCCGGCGCGGTGCGCGGGGCGGGGAGGGAGCCGCTGCCGGAGTTGGCGGGGCCGTCGGGTCCGAGCAGGTGGGCGCGTTCGACGGGGCTGAGCGGGTCGATGGCGCCGAGCGGGGTGTCGGGCTGTGCGCAGAAGGCCTCCAGCAGGGAAACCATGTGCCGGGCGAGGGCGGCGACGGAGGTCTCCTCGAACAGGTCCGGCCGGTAGACGAACACCAGGTCGGTACGGCCGTCCCCGTCCCGCAGGTCCAGGGTGAGGTCGAACTTGGCGGTCGTCAGGGAGATCCGGTACGGCGTGCCGCTCGCACCGCCCAGGGCGAATCCGGCCGACGTGGCGTCGGTGTGCGTGTAGAGGACCTGGACGAGCGGGTTGCGGGCGAGGTCGCGTTCCGGGCTGAGTACGTCGACGACCTGCTCGAACGGCAGCGACTGGTGGGAGAACGCCTCCAGGACGCGGTCCCGGGTCCGCTCCAGCAGCGCCGCCGGGGTGGGGTCGTCGGCGAGGTCGCCGCGCAGCACGAGGGTGTTGACGAAGAAGCCGACCAGCTGTTCCGTCTCGGGCTGCTCCCGGCCCGCGACCACCGTGCCGACGGCGATGTCGCTCTGCCCGCTGTGGAAGGCCAGCGCGGCCTGGAAGGCGGCCAGCACCGTCATGTACGGGGTCGTACCGACACGCCGGCCCAGCGCGGCGAGCCCGTCGGTGAGCGCGGGCGGCAGGGTGACGGTGTGGGCGGCTCCGCGTCCGCCGGGCGTGTCGGGGCGGGGGTGGTCCGTGGGCAGGTCCAGCGGGGTCAGACCGGCGAGCCGGGAGCGCCAGTGGTCGAGGGCGGCGGACTGGTCGCTCTCTCGTTGCCACAGCGCGTAGTCGGCGTAGTCGAGGGGCAGTTCGGGCAGGTGCGCGACGCGGCCCTCGGTCCTGGCCCGGTACAGCTCGGTCAGGTCACGGACGATCAGGTCGAGGGACCAGCCGTCGGAGACGATGTGGTGCATGCCGAGGACCAGCACGTGGTCGTCGTCGGCGGCTCGTACGAGGGTGGCGCGGAAGGCAGGTTCGCGGGCGAGGTCGAAGGGGTGTACGGCGGCGGCGTGGACGGCGGCCGTCAGGCGTCGCTCGCGGTCGGCGCCGGCGGGGCCGGTCACGTCCACCATGTCCAGCACCGTGCCGCCGGCGGGGCCGGTCACCTCCGGCACCGCGCCACCAGCCGAGCCGGTCACGTCCACCTCGCCCGGCGCCGTACCGTCGGTGGGCAGCACACGCTGGTAGGGGACGCCCTCATGCTCAGGGAAGACCACCCGCAGCTGCTCGTGCCGGGCGACCAGGTCGGCCACGGCGGCCCGCAGCGCCGGTACGTCCAGCGGGCCGGCGAACCGCCAGGCGGCGGGCAGCAGATAGGTCGGCGCGCCGGGGTCGAGCCGGTCCAGGAAGTACAGGCGCTGCTGGGCGGCCGACAGCGGGATCCGGTCCGGGCGGGGCCGGATCCGCCGTGGGCCGTCGGCCCGGGCGGCGGCCCCGCGCAGCCGCTGCTCCAGCAGGCGGCGTGCCGCCGGTGACAGGCCGCTGCCGGGGGCGAGGGGGCCGGGACGCACGTCCGAAGTGGTCATGAGGGCAACTCCGTTCTCACTCTGGGAAAGAAGCCGGCGATGGGTAGGGCCGGCCCGGGCGCGCAGCAGGCGGGCCTGGACGGCCGGGAGGCGACCGTGGCGCTCAGCAGGCGGGCCTCGACGCCCGGAAGGCGACCGCGGCGCTCAGCAAGCGGACCTCGACGCCAGGAAGGCAGCTGTGGCGGTCAGAAGCCGGCCGTCAGGGAGAGGTCGATCTCGTCGTCGCTCATCTGCGAGATCAGCTCCAGCAGGCGGCGCTCCACCTCGGCGGCGAGCCGTTCCACAGTGGGATGCTCGAACAGGTCCCGGACCTGCAGCGGGCAGTCGAAGGCGGTCCGCAGGCGGGAGGTGACGGACACCGCGCGCAGGGAGTGCCCGCCCAGGGCGAAGAAGTCGTCGTGGACGCCGACCCGGGGCAGGTCGAGCACCTCGCACCAGATCTGCGCGACGACCGTCTCGGCGGGGGTGCGCGGCGCCACGAAGGCGTGCGGTGCGGGTGCCACGGGGTCGGGCAGGGCGGCGGTGTCCAGCTTGCCCTGCACGGTCAGCGGCAGCCGGTCGAGCAGCACGAACGCCGACGGGACGAGGTAGTGGGGCAGGTGGGCCCGGCTGTGCGTCGCCAGGGACTCCTCCGAGAGTCCGGTACCGGCGGCGTAGCCGACGAGGGCCGGCTCGCCGTGCAGGGTGCGGACCACGACGGCCGCCGCCCGGACGCCGGGATGGCCGCGCAGCACCACCTCGGCCTCTCCCGGCTCCACGCGGAACCCGCGAATCTTGACCTGGTCGTCGTTGCGGCCGAGGAACTCCAGTTCCCCGGAGGGCAGTCGGCGTACCACGTCGCCGGTCCGGTAGAGCCGGCCGCCCGGCGCGCCGAACGGATCGGGTACGAAGCGCTCGGCCGTCGGGGCGGGACGGTCGAGGTAGCCCCGCGCCACCTCCTGCCCTCCGATGAGGAGTTCGCCGAGAACCCCGTCCGGGACGAGTTCACCGAGGGTGTCCACCACGTAGGTGCGCCGGCTGCCCAGGGCGCGTCCGATGGGCACCCGGCCGTGCGGGACCTCCTCGATACGGTGTGCGGTCGCGGAAATCACCGCCTCGGTGGGGCCGTAGGTGTTGATCACGGGCACGCCGGGCACGTGCGCGAACCAGCGCGCCAAGGGGTCGGCGGGCAGTGCCTCTCCCCCGGTCACCAGCAGCCGCAGCGAGGCCAGTTGAGGGGCCAGGGCGTCCAGGCGGGCCACGACCTCCGCCCAGTAGGACGGCGTGAGTTCCATGACGGTCACCCGCTCGGCCGCGACGCGGGCGGCGAGTTCCTCCGGGGACCAGATCTCGTCCGGGCGCACGATCACCGTCGCCCCGGTGCTCAGCGCGGGCAGGATCTGCTCCAGCGAGGCGTCGAACGAGGTCGAGGCGAAGGAGAGCACCCGATCGGCAGCGGTCAGCCCGAACTCCTCGCGGGCTGCGGCCACATGGGCGTCCAGGGCGTGGTGCTCGACGCCCACCGCCTTGGGACGGCCGGTGGAGCCCGAGGTGAAGATGACGTAGGCGAGGTCACCCGGGTCAGGGACGTGCCGGGGGCCGTCGGACACCGGACGCACCCGGTCGACGTCGACCGCCACCGCGCCCAGCCCGGTGACCTTCCCCCATGTTCCCGCGTCCGCGACCACATGCCGCACTCCCGCCTCCTGGAGCATGAACCGCAGTCGCTCCGCCGGGAGTCGGGCGTCGAGCGGGACGTACACACCACCCACCCGCCATACGGCGATCATCCCGGCCACCGACCACACGCCCCGGCCCACGCACACACCCACGGCATCGCCGGGCGCGACCCCGACGGCGGCCAGTTCAGCGGACAATCCACCGGTCAGCGCGTCCAGTTGGGCATAGTCAACGCTCCGCCCCTCGCACACGACGGCCGGGGCGTCCGGTCGGCCCGCCACCCGGAACCGCGGCGCCGACCGGGCGTCCCGGCCCGCGTCGGCCACCAGGTACCCCCGCTCCCGCGCGGTAAGCAGGGGCGCCTCGTCCACCCGGGTTCCGGGGTCGGCGAGGACGGCCCGCAGCAGTCGGCCGACGTGCCGGGCGAACCGGGTGGCCGTCTCCGGGTCGAAGAGGTCGGCGGCGTACTCCACGTTGAGCGCGAACCGGTCGGGCCGGACCAGGAAGGTGGCCGTCAGGTCGAACTTCGCCGAGGGCCAGGGCAGTTCGAAGCCGGTGGCATCCAGGCCCGGCAGTCCGGAGCCGCCCGTGCTCGCGTCCTGTACGTCCACCATGACCTGGAACAGCGGGTTGCGGGACAGGTCGCGCTCCGGGCGCAGCCGCTCCACGACCCGCTCGAAGGGCACCTCCTGGTGGTCGAAGGCGCCCAGGACGACGTCCCGCACCCGGTCCACGAGCCCGGCGAAGGTGGGCCGCCCGGAGAGGTCGGTGCGCAGCACCACCGTGTTGACGAAGAAGCCGACCAGCGGCTCCAGTTCGAGGCGGCCGCGCCCGGCGACGGGCGTGCCGACCGACACGTCGGTCTGTCCGGACCAGCGGGCGAGGACAGCCTGGGCGGCGGCCAGCAGCACCATGAAGCGGGTCGCGCCGCGCTCACGGGCGTACGCGTCCACCCGTTCGGCCAGGTCGGCGGGCAGCTCCACCTCGACGGCGCCGCCGCGGCCGGTGAACACCGAGGGCCGGGGCCGGTCGGTGGGCAGCTCCAGAGCCGGCGCGGCCTCCAGGGTGCCGTCCCAATAGGCGAGTTGGGGCTCCAGCGCTCCGTTGTCGGCGCGGTCGCGCTGCCAGACGGCGAAGTCGCCGTACTGCACCGGCAACGGCGGCAACCCGGCACGCTCTCCCGCCCGCCGGGCCCGGTAGTGCAGGGCGAGTTCGTCGAGGAGGACGCCCTTGGACCAGCCGTCGGTGACCGCGTGGTGCAGGGCCACGACGACGACGTGGTCGTCCGCGGCCAGCTCCCACACGCCGGCCCGCAGCAGCGGCGGCCGGGCGAGGTCGAACCGGCGGGTGGCGAGGGCCGCGGCCCGCCGTCGTACGGCCTCCAGCCGGGCCTCCGCGTCCGGGGCCGTCGGCGCCTGTTCCCAGTGGAGCGGGACCGGCACGGGGTCGCAGACCTGCTGCACGGGACGGCCGTCGGACTCGACCAGCGCCGTGCGCAGCACCTCGTGCCGCTCGACCAGGTCGTCCAGGGCCTGCTGCCAGGCGGTGCGGTCGAGGCCGCCGCGGACCCGCCAGGCGTACCAGAGGAGGTAGGAGTCGCCCCGGTCGGAGGTGCGGTCCAGGAACCAGAGGCGTTCCTGGGCGAAGGACAGCGGCAGCGGGCGGGTTCGGTCGACGGGGACCACCTCGGTGGTGCCGGACGCTCGGGCGGCGGCGACGCGCGGGGCGAAGCCCCGGACCGTGGGGTGCTCGAAGACCGTGCGCAGCTCGATCTCGCGGCCCAGGCGCTGGGCGATCCGGGAGACGGCCATGGTGGCGAGCAGGGAGTGTCCGCCGAGGTCGAAGAAGCTGTCGTCGATGCCGATCCGGTCCAGGCCCAGCACGTCCGCCCACACCTCGGCGACGATCCGCTCGGTCTCGTCGCGGGGCGGCGCGTAGGCGGCGTCGGCGGATCGGGCATGGGCGGGGTCCGGCAGGGCGGAGCGGTCGAGTTTGCCGGAGACGCCGACCGGCAGGGCCTCCAGGACGACGAACTCGGAGGGTACGGCGTGGTGCGGCAGGTGGCGGGCGCACCAGGCGCGCAGCTCCGCCCGGTCCACGGCCGCCCGCGCGTCCCCGGCCGGCACGACGTAGCCGACGAGGCTGCGTCCGGTGGCCCGGTCGGGGCGGGCGGCGGCCGCGGCTACCAGCGGGCAGGCGCGCAACACCGTCTCGATCTCCCCGAGTTCGATCCTGAAGCCCCGGATCTTGACCTGGTCGTCGTTGCGGCCGAGGAACTCCAGGTCTCCGCCGGCCTGCCAGCGCACGAGGTCGCCGGTGCGGTACAGGCGGCTGCCGGGCGGTCCGTACGGGTCGGGCACGAAGCGCTCGGCCGTGAGGGCGGGGCGGCGCAGGTAGCCCCGGGCCACTTCCGTGCCGCCGATGAGGAGTTCGCCGGAGACTCCGACGGGAACCGGTTCGCCGTCGGCGTCGACCACGTACACCCGGCGGTCGCCGAGCGGGCGGCCGATGGGCACGGTGCCGGTGGGCGGGCGGCCGATGGGTACGGTGTCAGCGGGCGGGCTGCCGACAGGCACCGTGTCGGTGGGCGGTCCCGCGGCCTCGTAGGTGGTGGCGGTGACCGTGGTCTCGGTGGGCCCGTAGGCGTTGCACACGCGCACCCAGGGGACGGCGGCCCGCCAGACGGCGAGGGTGTCGGCCGGGACGGCCTCGCCGCCGAGGACCAGCAGGCGCAGGGAGGCGAGTGCCGCGGCCAGGCGCCGGTCGAGGGAGAGGGTCAGCTCCGCCCAGTACGTCGGGGGCACGTTGACGACGGTCAGGGCGTGCCGCTGGACGACCTCCGGGACCTGGGTGGGCAGCCAGGGTTCGTCGGGGCGCAGGACGACGGTCGCGCCGGAGGTGAGCGCGGGCAGCACCTGGTCCAGCGAGGCGTCGAAGGAGAAGGAGGCGAAGGCCAGCACCCGGTCGGCGGCGGTGATGCCGAGGCGCTCGCGGGCGGCGGTCACATGGGAGGCGAGGGCGGCGTGTTCGACGCCGACCGCCTTGGGACGGCCGGTGGAGCCGGACGTGAAGATGACGTGGGCCAGTTCACGGGGATCGGGGCGGTGCCGGGGCCCGTCGGCGGCGAGAGTGACGGCCGTGACGTCGACCGTGACCGGAGCCAGTGCCGCGGCCGTCTGCAGGGTCGCGGGGTCGGCGACGACGCAGGCCAACTGGGCCTCCTCGGCCATGAACCGCAGCCGCTCCGCAGGGAGTTCGGGGTCCAGGGGGACGTACACCCCGCCCGCCCGCCAGACCCCCTCGATCGCGGCGACCGACCACGGACTCCGGCGCAGCAGCACGCCCACCGGGCTGCCGGCCCCGACCCCGGCAGCCCCGAGCGCGCCGGCGAGCCCACCCGTCATCGCGTCCAGCCCGGCGTAGGTGACGCGGTCGTCACCGCATATCAGGGCGGTTGCGTCGGGACGTCCGGAGAAGGCGACCGTGGGCAGCGGCCCGGCGGGCCGGTCGGGGGCGTGCTGCCACTCGGGGCGCGGGCGGGCCGGGCCTGCCAGGGCCAGGGTGCGCGCCAACTCCTGCACCGGGGAGTCGGGATCGGCCAGCACGGACCGCACCAGGGCCACATAGGCGTCGGCGAACGCCCGCATGGTGGCGGTGTCGAAGAGGGCGGTGGCGTACTGCAGGACGGCGGCGATGCTGCCGTCCGTGCGCAGGGTGAGGTCGAGGAAGACGTCCAGCGGGGTCTCGGCCAGTGGCGGCTCGACCAGCTCCACGGCCAGGCCGGGCATCCGCACCGGGCGGATCGGAGTGTTGAGCAAGGTGAACGACGCCTGCGCCAAAGGGTGCCGGGACAGGTCCCGCCCGCCGCCCACCGCGCCGACCACGTGGTCGAACGGAGCCTCGGCGTGGGAGAGGTCCGCCAGCACCCGCCCGCGCACCCGGTCCAGCAGCGCGGCGAAGCCCGGCCGGCCGGACAGGTCCGTACGCACCACGACCGTGTTGACGAGCGGGCCGATGAGGCCGGGGGCACCGCGCTGGGCGCGGTCGGCGAGCGTGCTGCACACGGCGACGTCCGTACGGCCCGACCAGTGGCCGAGGAGCGCCTGGTAGACGGTGAGCAGCAGCATGTAGCGGGTGGCGCGCCGGGAGCGGGCAAGGGCGTCGACGTCGGCGACCAGGTCGGCGGGCAGGTCGAAACGGACGACGTCGCCGGAGCCGTCCCAGACCTGGGGGCGCGGCCGGTCGGTGGGCAGGTCGAGCGGGGTCAGACCGGCGAGGCGGTCCCGCCAGTGGCCGAGCAGCCGCTCCATCCGGTCCCCGGACAGCCGTAGGGCCTGGGCGCGGGCGAGGTCGGTGTACCGCACGGCGGGCGGGGCGACGGGCTCGCCGCGGTATCCGGCGGCGAGTTCGTCCAGCAGGACACCCCAGGACCAGCCGTCCACGGCGATGTGATGGACCTCGACCAGCAGCAGGTGCTCGTCGGGCGCGACCCGGGCGAGCGTGGCCCGGACCGGGTGCTGCGCGGACAGGTCCACCGGACGGCCCAGGTACCGGGCGAAGAGGTCGTCGGGGCCGTCCGCCTCGGTCCGCTCCAGGACGATCCCGGCGGGGGCGTCCACGACCGGCACCGGCTCTCCGCCGGCCGCGGTGAACCGGGTGCGCAGCACCTCGTGCCGCTCCACGATCCCGGACAGGGCCCGCTCCAGGCGTGCCGCGTCGAGGCTCCCGCGCAGCCTGAGCACCAGCGGAAGCGTGGACCCGGTCGATCGGCCGGCCAGCTGGTCCAGGAACCACAGCCTGCGCTGCGCGAAGGATGCCGTGGGAGTGTCGCCGTCGGTCGGTGCCCCCGCGGGGGCCGGGCCTGCTGTCACTGTGCGCCTCCAAGCCGTGTTTTCCAGCAGACTGCCGCCGGCGCCCGAGGGCCCATAGGGAAGAAGACGCAGCACCGGACGCAGAGCGGCCTGCCCGCCCCTCCCTCCGGCCGCCGGCTGAGTAGCGGGCCACACCCCCCTGAGTAGGCGCACTCAGGCCCCAACGGTCGCCGGCTCCTACCGTGGCGACAGGTCGAGGAGGTCGTCATGAGCAGCGGGTGCTGGCCGGATGCGCAGCGCTGCTCAACGCATGCGCCTTCTATATCTCGATCTTCGCCACGGACGACTGCTCGTCACAGAACCCGGCGTTCCGCTGCACGGACAACGGCCTGCTGGCCATGTTGGGCCTGCCGTGGGCGGGCCTGGCCTGCGCGGTGAGCGCCGCCCTCGCCGTCGCCATCCGGTGGCGCGGAGGCTGGGTGTGGTGCGGGCTGCCGGTCGGGGCGCTGGTGTATGTGGCAGGGCTGGCGGGGACGTTGGGGGTGATGACGTCGTGATCGAGGTCCTACGACTCCAGGTGTCGCAGGATCACCGGGACCCGCCACGCCTTCGAGGACACCGCGTTCCCGGGGTGTGAGGCGGGTCGGTGGATCTCCCGACGACGCGCTGCGCCCAGACCATCGCCTACCAAACCGATGGACAAACGCTGCTGCTTGAAGGGTTCTGGCTCAACTTCTGTGAAGCGCACACTGTGAGTAACGGCAAATTGTTGGATGAGGATCGTGCACAGTGGTGGTATGTGCGAGTCGTCGCTGCCTGGTGGCCTTGTCAATCACGTAGTGCGTATCGGCGCCACCGTGCGCCGTCCCGCGTCTTCCAGTACGCGGTTCGTCGCCGACTTGTTGAAGTTGCTTGAGGCCAGCGGCTGGCCCGGTGCACCGCGCTACCGCGGCATCGACGAGAAGGGGCGCGAGGTCCTCACCTACCTCGACGGGCATGTGGCATGGCAACCGCGGCAGCCGCCAGATGTGTACTCCGACGAGAGTCTGCTACGGGTCACGCAACTCGTGCGGGAGTTCCACGACCTGACGGCAGGCACGGAACTCGCAGGCTCACATGAGGTCGTCTGCCACAACGACCTCGCGCCGAAGAACACCATCTATCGACCTGTCAGCGGCGTCCTAAGCCCGGTGGCCTTCATCGACTGGGATCTGGCAGCGCCAGGCGCGCGCATCCATGACGTCGCCCACGTTTGCTGGCAGTACCTCGGGCTCGGGCCAAGCATTGAAGACGTCTCCGAAGCTGCGCGACGGTTGCGGTTGATCGCCGATACATATGAGCTCGTAGACCGGCGTGATCTCGTCTCGGTGATCCTTTGGTGGCAAGACCGGTGCTGGCGTGGCATCGAGGCTGCTGCCGACTCTGGAGACCTCGCGATGATCCGTCTCCGCGAGGCTGGGGTAGTGGCAGACGTGCAGCAGGCGTATCAGTGGGTCTTCGAGCACCGGGCCCCTATGGATCGCGCCTTGCGCTGACTGACTGGGTGTCAGTCTTGGACCTGAGTTCCAGGGCAGGGTGAGGCCGGCGGTGACGGCGTCGCGGTCGCGGTCCATGCCTGCGGCGAGGGTGTGAAGGCTGGGCAGATCGTCCTGCCGGAAGGCTTCGAGCCAGTCCGCCAGCCGCTTGCCCTTGCGCTCGGTGAGCGTGATCGCGAAGGAGCGGACGTGGCGGGTGAGGGCGTCCAGTTCTCATGTGGAGGGTAGGGACGAAATGGCTTCAGCTGCGGATTCGCGGCGCTTCGAGCGTGGTTGTCCCGCGACGAGCCGGGGAGGTTCCCGGACCTTCGACGCTGGGGGCTGGTTGTGACTGAGCACGCTGGTTGGCCGCTCTGAGCATCACGGCCGGCAGCAGGTTGGCGACGCGTTCGGGTACTGCGCCGCGAGACGAGACGGCCCATGCCGCGGGGCGGGCGGGTCAGGGAGTACGTCGGGTGCCGGTGCGCCCGAGTGCGGCGGCGAGGAGAAGCGCGGCGATGGCAGTGAGGGTGGTGCCCTGCCAGCCGATGGTGTTGAGCAAGGGTGCGGCGAGGGCGGTGCCCATGGCACCGATCGTGAAGTACAGCACGAGATAGACGCTGCTGAGGCTGCCGGAGCGTTCAGGGTCGAGGGCGATGACGCGGCTCTGGTTGGCAGCCTGGGCGGCGAAGCAGCCGGCGTCGAACAGGGCGAGCCCGAGCGCTGTGGCCGGCGGTGTGTCGAGGCCGGTGACCAGCAGGGTGGTTCCGGCCGCGGCGGCCAGCATGGCGGCGGTGATCACGGTTCGGGAGGTGTACCGGTCGGTGAGGCGTCCGGTGAGGGGAAGAGCGGCGAAGCCGAGGAGTCCGGCCAGGCTGTACAGGCCGATGGCGGTCGGCCCCAGCGAGTACGGCGGCTGGGCCAAGGTGAGGGCCAGGGCGACCCAGATGAGGTTGAAGGCGAAGTACCACAGGCCGCCCGTGACCACGGCCCGGCGCAGCTGCGGGTGGTGGCGCAGGAGCGGGGGAAGTGAGGCGAGGGTGGTGCGGTAGCTGCGGTCGGAGGGGGGTCGTCGCCGAGGCAGGAACGCCGGGGCGGCGATCGCGCCGAGCAGGGCGAGGGCGGCGAAGACGAGGAGCATCTGCCGCCACCCGAGGATGTCGCTGAGTGCTCCTCCTGCCAGACGGCTCAGCAGGATGCCGGCCGACATACCGGCGGCCACGGTGGCGACGCCGGTTCCGCGGTGCCCGGGTGGGGCGGCGCGCCCCGCGATGTTGCCGGCTTGGGCCGCGACGCTGGCGGCGGCGCCGATGAGCAGGTAGGCGGCCAGGAGCGGGACCGGGCCGGGTGCGGCCGCGGCGAGGGTGAGGGTGGCCGCCAGGGCAATGAGGTGTGCGGTGACCAGGCGGTGCGGAGCGAGGTGGTCGGTGAGGGGGAGCAGGAGGGCGAAGCCGGTCATGCAGCCGGCGAGCGCGGCGGTCGGCACGAGGCCGATCACGGAGAGGGGGACGCCCAGGTCGGCGGCGACCGCTGTGAGCGCGGGCTGGATGGCGTAGTTGTTCGAGATCGCCGTTCCGGCTATGGCGGCGAGGAGGAACGTGCCGCCTCGGGGAAGGGGGCGGGTCACGGCTGTATGCCGCGGGTGAGGATGACGGCGTAGCGGCACGTGGTGTCAGTGGTGTTGGCGAAGACGCGCTCGGCGGGTGCGCCGAGTTCGATGGTGTCACCCGCGTCGAGTTCGTGGACTGCGTCGCCGTCGTGGAAGGTCAGGTGGCCGTCGAGCACCCAGACGACCTGGCGTACGAAGGCGAAGGCGGCGGCCGGGTACGGCACGCGGGCACCGGCGGGCAGGCGGATCTCGGCGATCTCCGCGGGGAAGTGCGGACTGGTGATCTGCCGGCGCCGATAGCCGGTGGCGGGGTCGCGCCACTCTGCCGCGTCGTCCCGGCGGCGCACTCCGACGACTGCGTCCGTGTCGTCCTGTGTTCCTTCGGCGAGGGCGAGCAGAGAGGCGACGCTGAGCTGGAAGGCGGCCGACAGCTTGCCGAGGACGACGGCGGTGGGGCTGCTCTCGCCCCGCTCGATCCGGCTGATCATGGCCTGGGAGACACCGGAGGCGTCCGCGAGCTGGGCCAGGGTCCACCGGCGGCGTTCCCGTTCGGTGCGGATACGGGCTGCGATCTGCCCCACCAGAGGATCTACTATGTTGGACATGGATCCAATATATGAGAGAACTCGCGCTGTGACAGTACGCCCGGCACACCCCGGTGACGCCGAGTCCATCCGCGCGATCCGCAACCACGCGATCGAGCACTCCACGGCCCTGTGGACGCAGACCCCGCAGTCCCCCACCGAGGGAGCGGCCTGGCTGGCCACTCACCTGGAGCGCGGCTCGGCATTCGTGGCCGACGTGGACGGCGAGGTTGCCGGGTTCGCGGTCTACGGCCCGTGGCGAGAGCTGGACGGCTACCGGCATACGGTCGAGGACTCGGTCTACGTCCGCGAGGGGCGGCACGGGCTCGGTATCGGCTTCGCACTGCTCGCCTCGCTCATCACCGCGGCGCGCGATGCAGGCCATCACGTCGTCATCGCCGGCATCGAAGCGGAGAACACCTCGTCGATCCGACTGCACGAACGGTTCGGGTTCCACCACGTCGGCACGGTGCCGGAGGTCGGCACCAAGTTCGGCCGATGGCTCGACCTGACGATCATGCGACTGCCCCTGACCTGAGCCGCCGACACAGCGGAGGGCGCGGAGAAGCTCCGGGTCAGGGGCGGCGCAGGACGGTTCAAAGTGTCTGACTGAGATCTGCGGGTGAGGTTCTGAGCGTCGGACTGCACAGCCCTTGCGCGCCCTCTCGTCAAGGATTAGTTACACGTGTAACATCTTGCCGGCACGAGACCCCGAGCAGCCGCTGCGGCTGACGACGGAAGGCCCCGGACATGACCTCGACCGCGCCCGCCCCGCTCGACACGGGCTGGCCTCCGCCCCCGTTCCTGGCTCCCGCCCCGCCCGTCGTCGACGCCGACGGCGTACGGCACTTCGACGGACTGACGTACGCCCGGACTCCCGGCTACCGCCCGCGCCTCCTGGACGTGCACGTACCGGCCACCGAGGGTGCCGTGGCGGCGGTCGTCTGGATCCACGGTGGCGGGTGGCTGGAGGGCGACCGCCGCTATCCGCCGCCGACCGTGCCCGTGGAGCTGCTGCACGGAGCGGTTCTCGGCGCGGGTCTGGCCCTGGTGTGCGTCGACTACCGGCACAGCCTCGAAGCGCCGTTCCCCGCGCAGTTGCACGACGTGAAGGCGGCCATCCGGTACGTACGGCGGCACGCCGGTCTCTTCGGCGTCGACCCGGAGCGGATCGGGGCCTGGGGCGAGTCGGCCGGCGGTCATCTGGCCGCCCTCGCCGGGCTGGTCCGCGCCGACACCGACGGAGCCGCCCTGGAGGGGCGGGACGGCGTACCGGACGAGGACAGCGGCGTGCGGGCGGTGGTCGACTGGTACGGCGTCTCGGAGATCGAGTCGCTGCTGGCGCAGCCCACCCTGCCCCCCGTTCCGGGCGGACCCCCGTACCCCGACCCCCTGGCGACCCTGCTCGGCGGAGGAGAGGAGGGCCGGCGGGAACGGGCCCGCGTCGCGAGTCCGGTGACGTACGCGGGAGCGGCGGCCGCGCCTCCGTTCCTGCTGATCCACGGCCGGGAGGACCGGGTCGTCCCGTTCAGCCAAAGCGAGGTGCTGGCGCAGGCGCTCGCGCGGGCGGGCACGGACGCGACGGTGCGCGCCGTGGAGGGGGCCGACCACATCTTCCTCGGCTCCGCGGAAGTGCCCGCCATCGTCGCGGAGAGCGTCGACTTCCTGCGGCGCCATCTGACCGCCTGACCCGTCACCGCCTGACCGCGCGGCGCGCGTCGGTACCGCGCCGCGGTGTCAGGCGGACTCGCGGCGTACGAGGCCCCCCGCCGACTACGCACGCACGGCGGCCCTGCTGAACGGGGTCAGGTGAAGCAGCGCTTGAGGTGTTCCTCGATGAGCGACGTGAGTGCGAGTTCTACCGTGACAGGACGCCACCGTCCGCCCGCGCCGACCGCCGCGCCCCGGCCCGGCCCGGCGTGTCAGCGCGCTGTCAGCGGTCCCTGCCACTGTTGTCCTCGTGAACGGCACGGGAGACCGGGCCGGGAACGAGGAGAGGTGCCCGGAGTGGCTTATCGGGGACCAGCGAGCACGTCTCGAGGTCGGGCCTCACGGCCCGCGCAGGTTCAAATCCTGCCCTCTCCGCTCGACTTCCCCAGTGCGGGCAGGGTCAGCAGGACCAGGCCCAGAGCGAGGACGGCAAGCCCACACCAGGAGGCGGCCGGCAGGCGTTCATCGAGGACGGTGACGCCCAGGACCGCCGCCACGGCGGGCTCGGCCAGGGTCAGCGTGGTGGCTGCCGACGCCGGGGTGTGGCGCAGTCCGTGCCCGAAGAGCCGATAGGCCAGGTAGACCGTGAACAGGGCGAGGTACACCGCCACCGCCGCGCCGCGGGTGGTGGCGAGCCAGCGCGTGTCGACGCACACCACGAGCGGCAGGACGAGCAGCCCGGCCGCGCCGAACAGCACCCCCATCACCGCGCCGGACGGGTGCCCACGGCTGATGAGCCTGCCGCCGATCAACGAGTAGACGGCGTACGACAGTCCGGCGCACGCGGCGAGCGCGACGCCGGTCAGGTCCATGGGCGTGGCGTGCCCGGTGAGCCCGGGGCCCAGCACCAGCAGGGTGCAGCCCAGCACGGCGGCCGCGGTGGCGCCGGTCCAGCGTGCGGTCGGCCGGGCCTGTCCGGTGATCCAGGACAGCAGTCCGGCGAAGACCGGCGCGCTGCCCAGCGCGATCACGGTGGCCACGGCCACGCCGGTCCGGGCCACCGCCGGGTAGAAGGTGACCGGGTAGCCGGCCACCGCGAGCGCGCCCAGGACGAGCAGCCACCGCTCGGCGCGCGTGCAGGTGGCGGGCAGCGAGCGGGCGCCCCGGGAGGTGAGGAACAGCAGGATGCCGCCGAAGGTGAGGCCGGCGCAGCCGATGGCCGCCGCCGGTGCGCCTGCCGGTGCCAGAGAGCCGGCGGTCCCGGTCGTGCCCCACAGCACGGCCGAGGTCAGGATGGGCGCGGGGCCGCCGAGGAGGCCGGTGCGAGATGGGCGCGGGCCGGTGGTGGCCGGGCGCGCGGGAGTCAGAGGGGTGGTGCGGTTCGGCACAGTCGTGAACTTCCGTCGTCGAATGCGTCTGGGATCGGATTCGAAACGGGCGCACGACAGGCCCCCGTCACCGCCCTGTGGGTCGGCCGGGGCCCGGGATCAAACCGTCGGTGTCCTGCGCCCGGTCAGGCGCAGAGCGGCGGCAGAACGACGTGCCAGTAGCTGTTCACCCGGCGATGGTACCTGCCCGGGATGCGACCGTGAGCGCCCACTCGACGGCGTGGCCTCTGCGCTGACCTGTGCGGTGAGTGCAGAGGCCCGATCACCTCTCGGGGCTGTCAGATCCCGAACGGGGAGGCGTAGCGCACTGTGCCCGTCGGCAGCGGGTGGGCATCGTCCAGGGTGAGGGCCATCAGGGCTTCGTCCGGGACGTCGATACTCACGCCGCTGCCGTGAGCGGAGGCGCGGGTGAAGCCGAAGCGCGGGTAGTACGTCGGGTGTCCGAGGACGATGACGAAGTGCTCGCCCATCTCCCCGGCGGCGCTGAGGGCCGCTCGGACGGCGGCTGATCCGGCGCCGGTGCTCTGGTGCTCGGGCCGCACTGCGACGGGAGCCAGACACAGGGCCGGGGTGTCGTCGACATGGCAGCGGGTCAGCAGGGCGTGGCCGATGAGCCGGCCGGTCTCGTCGGTGGAGACGATGGACAGGCCGTGGATCCAGGAGGGGTCCGCGCGCAGGGCGTCGACGAGGTCGGCCTCCAGCGGAGTCTCGAACGCGGCGAGATCGATCTCGCGGATGGTGGCGATGTCGGCGCTCTGCTCGGCGCGGGTGATCCAGTGGTCGCGGGTACGCATGACGGGATTCTCCCTGCCGACGGCACGTCAGCCGGTGGCGAGGCTCTTCACCTTGTCCACGGAACCGTTGAACCTGTCGTGGTCCCCGACCGTCGGGCCGGAGGATGTGTATTGCCACATCGTGTACGACGACCAGCCGGCCGGCAGCGTCCCCGCCGACGAGGCGTAACGGGCGACCCAGAGCGGGTTGGTGGCACCGAAGCCCGCGTAGTTGCCGGTGCAGTCGGCCCACCAGCTGGTGGCGGTGTAGATGACGGCGTCGCGGCCGGTGCGGTCCTTGTAGCGGTCCAGGAAGTCACGGATCCAGTCGACCATCCCGGTCTTGGACTTGCCGTAGCAGGCGTCGCCGTACGGGTTCCACTCGATGTCGAGCGCACCGGGCAGGGTCTTGGCGTCCTTGGACCAGCCGCCGCCGTGGTCGACGAAGTAGTCGGCCTGGGTCGCGCCGCCCGTGGTGTCAGGCGTCGCGAAGTGGTACGCCCCGCGGATCATGCCGGCGTCGTTCGAGCCGTCGTACTGCTGCTGGAAGTAGGGGTTCGAGTAGTACGTGCCCTCCGCGGCCTTCGTGTAGGCCCAGCGCACGCCGCTGTTCCAGAGGGTGTTCCAGGCGACTTCGCCCTGGTAGCTGGCGACGTCCACGCCTTCGGTCTGCGTCGCGCGGGGGACCGACACGGGGGCATCGTCGTCGGTGGCGGCTTCGCCGTCGTGGGCGAGCACCCCCATGCCCATGTAGGCGTCGCCTCGGTCGGGTATGGACTCGGCCGCCGAGGGCACGGCAGCGGGGATCGACAGGGTCAGCAGGAGGCCGGTCAGGGCGCTGGCGACGGACCAGCGTGAGCGGCGGCGGCGAAGGGATTCAGGGCTCGTCACGGGATCCATCTGACCCGCAGTCGGTCCCCGCCGCACTCCGTATTCCACCCAACTACGCCATTTCGGCAGGGTATCTACGCCATGTGAGTGGCTCGCCCGTCATGTCCGCATGGTCATGGGCGGCGCCGGGCAAGGCGCCGCCCATGACCGGCCGGTCCGGTCCGGGTCAGCCGTCGATGCGGTGCTGGGTCCAGAAGGAGGTCAGGTCGGTGCTCGTGGCGGCCTGGGCTGCCGCCTTGAACTCGGCCGTGGTCGAGACGCCGTACCAGTGCGCGGTCGCGTAGTCCTTCAGCAGCTTGGCCATGGCCGTGTCGCCGAGGACGCGCCGCAGGTCGTGCAGGGCGCACTTGCCGTAGCCGTAGACCACGGTGGAATACCGGGACGAGTGCGCGTCCCAGTAGGCCATCGAGTTGGTGATCTTCTCCGCGCTGGAGGCCCAGGACACGCTGCTCCAGCAGTTGCTGCCGGTCTTGCCGAGGGCCAGGTCGGTGGCGTAGTCGGTGAACGCCTCGTCCAGCCACGGGCTGTTGTACTCGTCGTCGCCGACGATGCCGTACCACCACTGGTGGCCGATCTCATGGGTGAGCGCCGTGGTGCTGACCAGGTCGAGGACGAATCCGGGGTACTCCATGCCGCCGAACCAGTAGTTGTTGTCGATGACCGCGTCCAGCTCACCGTACGGGTAGGCGCCGAAGCGTGCCGCGTGGGCGTCGACGGCGGTCTTGGCGGTGCTGAGCATCGACTGGGCGCTGGAGGAGCTGATCCCCGAGACGGAGTAGATGTTCACGGGGACGCCGCCGGACGAGGTGCCGGAGATCTTGGTGAAGGGCCCGGCGGCCCAGGCGAAGTCACGGACCTTGGTGGCGGTGGCGGTGGTGACCGTACGGCCGCTGGAGCCCGGGGTGTCGGTGGAGGTGCCGGTGGCCGGGACCAGCAGGGTGCTGGGGTGGTCGAGGGTCACCTTGAAGTCGGCGGCCAGGGAGTAGAACGACTCGCCGTTGTTGGTGTACGGGTCCAGGTGCCAGCCCGCGCTGTCGCGGATCGCGAGGACGGGCAGGGCGTTGCCGATGAAGCTGAAGGCGCCGTCGTGACCGAACCGGTCGGCGCCGCTGGGTACGGTGATGCCCAGGTCGAAGCCGATGGTGGCGGTCTGCCCCTGGTTCAGCGGCGTCGGCAGGGTGACCTTGAGGGCCGTGCAGTCCACGGAGAGGGCGCCCGCGGTGCCGCCGGTGACGTTGGTGACCGTGATGGGCATCGCCGAGCAGGTGCCGTGGTAGTTGTCCCACAGCCTCAGGTACACCTCGCTGAGCGCGGTGGCGGAGGCGTTGGTGAAGGACACGCTCTCGTGCCCGTTCCAGACGGTGCCGCTCGTGTCGCTGCTGAGGCTGACGGTGTAGGAGGGCGCGGCCGGGGTGCGGGTCGAGTCCGCCGGCGGCGGGGTGGAGTCGCCGGAGGTGGCGAGGGCGATGTCGTCCAGGACGAAGCTCGTCTGGAGGCTGGAGTCCTCGGTTCCGGTGAAGGCCAGGTTCACGGTCTGCCCGGCGAACGACGAGACGTCGAACGACTTCTGCACGTAGCCGGTGTTCTCGTCGAGGTTCGAGTACGTCGCCAGCGTGGTGCTGCCGATCTTGGCCGTCAGCTTGTCGTACGCGGTGGACGAGGTCGTCTCGTCGGTGTCGATGTGCAGCCAGAAGGTGAGGGTGGCGGTGCTGCACCCGCTCGGGATCGTGACGCTCTGGGTGAGGGTGTCGGTGTGGGTGCTGCCGACACCGTTCAGCCAGGCGAAGGAGGAACCGCCGTGGGCGGTCTCGCCGGTGCGGTTGGTGATCACGCTGGACGAGGACTGGGTCCAGGGTGAGGTGCCGCTTTCGAAGCCGCCGTTGGTGACCGCCTGCGCCGGGGTGCAGGCGGCTGCCGCCGTCTCCTTGGCGGGCTGGGCGGCGGCGGGGGTGACGGGGAGGGAGAGAGCGGCCAGCGCGGCGAGGGTGAGGACACCGGCGCCGAGGGCCTTGTGGGGGGTGGATCTCACACGCTACTCCTTTGCGGCGGCCGGGATTCCGGCCTGCTCGATGGCCGCCCGGCCGGCTGGGGTGCGCCGGGGCGGCCGCGGGGTTGGGGTTGCGCGATCGCTGTACGGGGTGGTGCGCCGCGCCCTCATGGGGTCAGGGCGAGGACTGCCGAAAGACTGACAGATTTGACCAGGGCATGCCAGAAGGCCACGGAAAGTGGGGGCCTGTGCTCCTGATGCCGAGGAGTGGTGCGGCGAGGGTCAGGCCCGCGACTCCGGAAGCGCCACGTACCCGCCGATGCCCGCGAGCACGCCCGCCGCGGCGAGCAGCAGGGCCGCGGTCATGCTCACCCGCAGCAGCAGGGCGCCGATGACCGCGCCCACGCAGACCGCCACCAGAGCGGCCGCACGGTAGGGCTGAGCGGTGTCTCCGGTCCCGCCGCCCAGGGGCGACTTCCTGATCAGGGTGACGAGGGTGCCGGTGACGAGCGTGGTGTTCAGCACCGCTCCGAGGCGCCACATCGTCGCGCTGCGCAGCCCCATCGCCAGCGCGGTCAGCGCGGTCACGGCGTAGTGGCGCGGCTCCGGGCTCTGGCCGACAGGACGCAGGCCGATCGCGGTCAGCGCCGCGGCCGCGAGGAGGGCGGAGGCAAGGACGGCCGACGTGAGCAGCCAGCGGCGGCGCCGCTCGGACGTGGCGGCGCCCAGCCGGCTGCCGGCGACCGCACCGACGGCGAACGCCGTGAGCGCCGTACCGGATCCGATCGGCGACAGCCCCTGCCCGCCGGCCAGGGAGAAGCCGAGAAAGAGGATGTTGCCGGTCATGAAGGCGGTGAAGACCTGCCCGAGACCCAGATAGGCCACCGCGTCGACGACTCCCGTGGCTGCGGTCACGACGAGGAGCGCCTTCGGGAGCGGATCGGGCCGGCCGGTTCGTCCGGGCATGGGCTCACCTTCCTCCACCCCACTACATCCGGCCCCGGGCCCCCCGGCATGTCGATCTCCCCGGAGGGAGTCAGCGGGCGTTCAGGACCATGAACACCGCCCGCAGTCGGGTGCCGTCCGGTCCCGGCCAGCCGCCCGCTACATGGCCGAGCGCTCCCTGCGGAGGCAGCGGCGGGTTCTCGGGGACGGGCTCGAGGACGCGGCGGAGGTGGAGGACCGTGCCGTGGGGTGCGGGGAGGTGGGTGCCCTGCTCGTCGTCGGTCGGCTCGGGGGCGAGGCCCTTCAGGGAGAACGGCTCGCCCGTGTAGGAGCGCGTCACCTCGCGGTCGGGTGTGTCGGTGATGCTCTGGGCCATCGCCTGCGCCTTGCCCTCGACGAGGGACAGCAGTTCGGCGACCAGCACCGGGTCGTGGCAGCCGTCGTACACCCAGCGCTTGCCCAGCACGCCGTGCTCCATCGTGCCGACGAGCGCGTGCTCCGCCCCCTCCAGCGGTGCGCCGCGATAGGTGAGCGGGACCAGGTAGGCGGTCGGCCCGGGGGTGGAGGTGTCGGTGGCCACCATGATCTCGATCCCGACCTCGCCCTCCGGGTCGTCCAGCCGGAAGCCGCCGGACTTCGTCAGCACCGCGGCGTCCGGACCGCCGCGGTACCAGGGGCGGGTGGGCAGCCAGGTGGAGAGGAGTTCGACCTTGGTCGGCTTGAGGGTGGTGTGGTGGATGACGGCCATGCCGGTGGCTCTCCTCCGTTGCGCTGGTACGGACCCTCGAAGCTTTCCACACCGTCCGCGCGGACCGCCGACGCCCCTCAGACTCGGTCCGCCGCGATCAGCAGGTAGTGGAAGCTGCCCTCCTTGTACGCCGTCAGGAAGGGGTCCTCAACGCCTGTGGCCAGCGAGGACTTGGCGCGCAGCTCCCAGTAGGGGATGGTCGCGTCCGTGAGGTCGACGACGTTCATCGGGACCAGGCCGCTCGCGGCCATGGCCTTGAAGTAGGCGCTGCGCGGGTGGATGTTGCAGGTGTAGTGCTCGTCGATGCGGCTGACGGCCTTGGAACGGCCGCCCGTCACATCGTTGTAGCAGCCCGTGATGACGACGTAGCGGCCACCGAAGGCCAGTTGGCGGGCATGCTCGGCGAAGAGGTCGAACAGGTCCACGTACATGGTGGATTCGTTGTTCCAGATGCCCTGGAACGCGCCGGTCGGCAGGCCGGTGTCCAGCATGTTGCGGAAGTGGTAGCGCACCTGGTCGTCCACCCCCCGCTTGCGGGCCTGGCCGTTGGCGAACTCGACCTGCGCCTCGGAGATGGAGACGCCGTCGACCTGGCAGCCGAAGCGGGCGTTGGCCATGATGCTGGTGCCGCCGCGGCCGCAGCCGGCGTCCAGCAGACGGTGGCCGGGGGCGATGGGGCCGAGGTGGTCGAGCAGGACGTCGGCCTGGGCCGACTCCAGGCGGTGGAGTTCGGCGACGATGCGCTCGTCGCGGGCGTCCTCGGGGCCGTCCAGGACGGAGGGGTCGTAGTCGCCGATGCCGTAGTGGTGGTGATAGAGGCCGTCTACGTCGCCCAGGCGCAGGTTGACCGGGTTCTTCTCTGCGTTCCAGTAGTCCGCCACGGACTTCTGGTAGGCGGTGCGCAGGACGGGGGCGGGGGTGGTGGTCACGGAAGTGGGGCTCCTTGCGGTGTGCGGAGGTCAGGAAGTGGTGGAGGCATAGCGCCGGCTGCCGCTGTGCCAGGCGCGGTTGCCGCCCAGCCAGGCCCACACCCCGGTGAGGAAGCGGCGCAGCTGGGGTGAGCCGGTCAGGGCCAGGGCCGCCGCCTCGGTCTCGAAGGTGCGGACCAGCTCGTCGTGGATCGCCGCGCTCCGCTCCAGCGCCTCGCGCGGCGTGCAGTGCTCCTCGGCCGCGATCACGGTCGGCAGGTTGAACTCCACGCTGTCCGAGTGGTGTTCCTTCGCCATCGAGTACAGGTCGTTGACGAGGGTGGCGGCCGTGGACGCCATGGTCACGGCACGGCGGACGCGCGGATCGGCGTACTCGGCGGCGGGCAGTACGTAGCCGCCCACCATGTCGGTCATCGCCACGCACGGGACGAAGCTGTTGATCTGACGGTGTGCCAGGTACTCCCAGACGGCGGGCATCCGGCCCTGGGAGCGCCAGGACCCCTCCTGTCCGTAGCCCACGAACAGCACCGCGACCTCGTGGTGCAGCCGGGCCAGTTGGGACCAGTCCGCGTACCGGGCCATGTGCGCGAAGGCGGAGCGCAGGGCGGTCCTGACCGGGTCGTCCCGCATGGCCTTCTCGACGGCGGGAACGTAGCGGAGCGGAGGGTGGGCGGGGTCGATGGCCGCGTAGGCGAGGCCGAGGTGCGCGCCGAGCAGCGCCGGCGCGGCCCCCGTCGTCTCGTCGTCGCAGTAGTAGTCGTCCGTGGCCCACTCCGCCAGGGCGCACTTGCCGGCCGCCAGCAGCCGGTCCGGGTCGTCGGTGTCGGGGTGCGCCAGCATCATCAGGCGACCGAAGTCCGCCGCGCGGACGCGGTCGAGGCGGCCGGCGTAGAGGCCGATCTCCTCGGCCCACGCCAGCAGGCGGGCGTTGACCTCCTCGGCGAGCGCCGGGTCGTCGCGGAGCGCGGGCGGGCAGTACAGCTCCGGCACCTCGGTGCCCCCGACGTCCTTGCGCCTGGCCGTGATCCGGGCGGCCGACGTGCCCAGCCCCGTCGGACCGGTCGGCAGGGCGGTCCTTTTCGCCGGCCCCTCCGGGCGGGCACCGGGGTGCTCGGCGAGCAGCTCGGCCACCAGCCGCGCCACGTCGTGACGTGCCGTGGGTGCCGCGATCCGGGACAGCAGTGACACGGACTTCTCCTTACGACGGCGTGCCGAAGACCTCGACGTTCTCCAGAACGCCGAGCGCGTCGGGCACGAGAACGGCCGCCGAGTAGTAGGTGCTGACCAGGTAGGAGATGATCGCCTGGTCGTTGATGCCCATGAACCGGACGTTCAGGCCCGGCTCGTACTCGTCCGGGATCCCGGTCTGCCGCAGGCCGACGACGCCCTGCTCCCCCTCGCCGAGCCGCATCGCGAGGATCGCGGAGGTGCCCTGCTCGGAGACCGGGATCTTGCCGCAGGGAACGAGGGGGACGCCGCGCCAGGCCGGTACGGGGTGTCCGCCGATCTCGGCGGTGTCGAACGCGAGACCCCGCTTGTTGCACTCGCGGCCGAAGGCGGAGATCGCCCTCGGGTGGGCGAAGAACGCCTTCGTCCCGCGCCGCATGCTGAGCAGCTCGTCCATGTCGTCCGGGGTGGGCGGGCCGGAATGGGTGGAGATGCGCTGGCTGTAGTCGGCGTTGTGCAGCAGCCCGAAGTCGGGGTTGTTGACCAGCTCGGACTCCTGGCGCTCGCGCAGCGCCTCGATGGTCAGCCGCAGCTGTTGCTCGACCTGGTCCATCGGGTCGTTGTAGAGGTCCGCGACCCGGCTGTGCACTCGGAGGACGGTCTGGGCGACGCTCAGCACGTACTCGCGGGGCCGGAGTTCGTAGTCGACGAACGTGCCCGGCAGCACCGGCTCACCGCTGTGACCGGCGGCGAGGGCGATGGCCGCCTCGCCCTTCTTGTTCCGCGGCCGTGTCTTTTCTGCCTGGCTCCGCCGGACGTGGGCCCGCAGCCCCTCGTTCCTGCCCGCCACTTCCTCGTACGCCTCCCGGGGGAGCGCCAGCACCGTGCACGCCGTCAACGCGCGCGCCGTGAACTCCCACGTGCCCGGCTGCTCGCCGACCATCTGCCCGCCGAGGAACCCGCCGTCGGCCAGCACACCGCGCCGGGTCTCCTCGCCGTACTGGCCGGGCGCGAGCTTCTCGACCTTGCCGTGCGCGATCAGGTAGACGTGGTCGACGGCCCGGCCCTGCCGGGCGATCACCTGGCCGGGCTCGTACTCCCGCTGCTCGCACCGCTCGGCCAGGGCCCACAGCACCGCCTCGTCGCCGAACCCACGCAGCAGCGGCAGTTCGCCCAGCTCGGCGGGGACGACCTTGACCGCGGCGCCCTCCTGGACGAAGGTCACCCGGCCGTCGCCTATCTCGTACACCAGCCGACGGTTGACCCGGTACGCGCCGCCCGTCACCTCCACCCAGGGCAGCATCCGCAGCAGCCACCGTGAGCTGATGCCCTGCATCTGCGGCACGGTCTTGGTGGTGGTCGTCAGATTCCGCGCGGCGGCGATCCCGAGACTGAGCTGTGCCCGGCCTGCCGAGTGGTCGGGCTGCTCCGGCTGCGACATCCTGGTCCCTTCGTATGGGCGCCTGCATCAAGAAGGAGCCCCTGACGGGCCGGTCGACCCGTGGGGCTCCTGTGGCGCAAGTGAATCAACGTCAAATGATGTTGGTCGAGACAGCCGGAGGAATAACCGACATCTTTGGCCGATAACCTCCGCAGGCAAGCGCCAATCGGCCACCGCTCCGGCGCGAATGTTCCGTCCCGCTTCTGGTCCGTGAGACCTACCGGACGGTATACAGGCCCAGTTGAACGCGCGGACCGCTCTTCATGGGGGCCGTGCGATGTCACGGCCTCAGGGGGAGGATTCCATGGCGAACGACACGCGCAGGGCGGCCGGGGCGAGAGGCCGAAGGCGAACCGCCGTACTGGGGGCGGCACTCGGGGGCTGCGCCCTCGTCGCCGCGTCGACGGTACCCGCGGCCGCGCACGGCCACGACCTCAGCTACGTCTCCCTCGGGGACTCCTACACCTCGGGCCCGCTCATCCCCCGCCAGGTGGACGCCAACTGCGCCCGCTCCGACCACAACTACCCCTCGCTCGTGGCGACGCAGCGCGAGGCGACCGCGTTCAAGGACGTGAGCTGCGCCGGGGCCACGACGAACGAGATGTGGAAGCCGCAGGGCACCAACGACCCGCAACTCGACGCGCTGGGACGGGACACCGACCTGGTGACGGTGCAGATCGGCGGGAACGACGTCGGCTTCGGCTCGATCATCGGCACCTGTGCCCGCCTCGGCGTCCAGGACCCGACGGGCAACCCCTGCGAGCGCTCGTACAAGGCCTCGGGCTACGACCAGTTGGCGCTCACCATCCTGGAGACCGCGCCGAAGATCGACCGGGTGCTGCGGGCCGTGCACGCCCGTGCCCCGCATGCGCGGGTGCTCCTCGTCGGCTATCCGGACCTGCTGCCGGACGACGGCAGCGGCTGCTTCCCCTCGGTGCCGTTCGCGCAGAAGGACTTCCCCTATCTGCGGGACACCCAGAAGCGGCTGAACCTGATGCTGCGCCTGGTCGCCGCGTGGAACCGGGCCGAGTACGTCGACACCTACGGCCCCACGGTCGGCCACGACATGTGCAAGGCGCCCGCGGACCGCTGGATCGAGCCGCTGCAGCCGGCCTCGCCCGCGGCCCCCGCACACCCCAACGCCAAGGGCGAGGCCGCCATGGCGCAGGCCGTGCTGGACCGGCTGGAGCGGGGCCGCGGACGCGGCTGAGCGGGCACGGCTGGGCAGGGACGGCGACGGCCTCCGCGCGCGAGTCACGGAGGCCGTCTACAGATGGACCCGGGGCCTCAGCCGCCGAGCGCCGCCAGGACCACGCCCTTGGCCTCCTCCTGCACCCGGGCGAGGTGGTCGGGGCCGAGGAACGACTCGGCGTAGACCTTGTAGACGTCCTCCGTGCCCGAAGGACGGGCCGCGAACCAGGCGTTGGCGGTGGTGACCTTGATCCCGCCGATGGCGGCGCCGTTGCCCGGGGCCTCGGTGAGAACGCCGGTGACCGCCTCTCCGGCGAGCGTGTCGGCGGTGACCTGGGCCGGGGACAGCTTCGCCAGCAGCGCCTTCTGCTCGCGGGTGGCGGGGGCGTCGATGCGGGCGTAGGCGGGTTCGCCGAAGCGGGCGGTCAGGTCGGCGTAGTGCTCGGACGGCGTCTTGTCCGTGACCGCCGTGATCTCGGAGGCGAGCAGGGCCAGCAGGATGCCGTCCTTGTCCGTCGTCCACACCGAGCCGTCCCGGCGCAGGAAGGAGGCGCCGGCCGACTCCTCGCCGCCGAACCCGAGGGTGCCGCCGGCCAGTCCGTCCACGAACCACTTGAACCCGACCGGCACCTCGACCAGTTGACGGTTCAGGTCGGCGGCGACGCGGTCGATCATCGTGGAGGAGACGAGCGTCTTGCCGATGCCGGTCTCGGCGGGCCACTGCTCGCGGTGCCGGTAGAGGTAGGAGATGGCGACCGCGAGGTAGTGGTTGGGGTTCATCAGGCCCGCGTCCGGGGTGACGATGCCGTGCCGGTCGGCGTCGGCGTCGTTGCCGGTGGCGATGCGGAAGCGGTCGCGCTGCTCGATGAGGGAGGCCATCGCGTACGGCGAGGAGCAGTCCATGCGGATCTTGCCGTCCCAGTCCAGCGTCATGAACCGCCAGGTGGGGTCGGTGTGCGGGTTGACCACGGTCAGGTCGATGCCGTGCTCCTCGGCGATCCGGCCCCAGTAGGCGACGGAGGCTCCGCCGAGCGGGTCGGCGCCGATGCGCACGCCGGCCGCGCGGATCGCGTCGAGGTCGAGGACGCTCGGCAGGTCGCCGACGTAGGCGCCCAGGAAGTCGTACCGCTGGGTCGTGTCGGCGGCGAGGGCGCGGGTGTACGGCAGCCGCTGTACGTCCTTCAGGCCGCCCGCGATGATCTGGTTGGCCCGGTCCTGGATCCAGGAGGTGGCCTCGGAGGCCGCCGGGCCGCCGCTGGGCGGGTTGTACTTGAAGCCGCCGTCGGCGGGCGGGTTGTGCGACGGGGTGACGACCACGCCGTCGGCGAGGCCCGAGGTGCGGCCCCGGTTGTACGTGAGGATCGCGTGCGAGACCGCGGGCGTGGGCGTGTAGCCGTCCGCGCTGTCGATGAGCACCGTCACGCCGTTGGCCGCGAACACCTCCAGCGCGGTGACCTTCGCGGGCTCGGACAGGGCATGCGTGTCGGCGCCGAGGAACAGCGGGCCGTCCACGCCCTGTTCCGCGCGGTACTCGCAGATGGCCTGGCTGGTGGCGGCGATGTGGTCCTCGTTGAAGGCGGTCGCCAGGGACGAACCCCGGTGCCCCGAGGTGCCGAACGCCACCCGTTGCCCCGGGTCGGCCGGGTCGGGGTGCAGCGCGTAGTACGCCGTGACCAGCCGGGCCACGTCGACAAGGTCCTCGGGACCGGCCGGCCGGCCGGCTCGCTCGTGCGGCATGAGTCCGCTCCTCCGCATCAGTGTGATCGATCGCTGGAGCCCATCTTTCCTCGTCAGGGGCTCGGCGTGCGAGTGCGCCACCGGCGCGGAGGGCGGAGTGGGCCGTCTGCCCCGCGATCCACTTCTCCCACCGTCGTTTCCGCGGCACGCTGTCGGGTGCCGCCTCCGACAGGCAGGTAACCGCTCGTGACCGGACCCACCGTCAAGGCCCCGTGGCCGCTGGCCCGTTCCGCCCAGGCCGCCGTGGCCGCGGCGGAGGTCTACCGGGGGCACGACGAGGTCCTGGTGAACGTCTGGCGATCGCCGTGATCCAGCGCGTCACGGCGCGGCAGGCCACAGCGCCGGGGGCCGCGCTCCCGGCCCCCGGCGGACCTGCCGCGTCTCTCCTGGGCCGTCAGCCGATGTGGTAGCTGTCCCCGTACACCTTCCAGTCCAGCGGGGTGTTCAGGTCGAGGTTGCCCTTGCGCAGGAAGACCCGCTGTTCGGTGTCGACCCTGCTGGTGTCGCTGTGCGCCTCCTCCTGCTTCATGGCCCACACCCGGGCGTCGAGGAAGGCGTTGAGGTACGTCGTCTCGCTGCCGCCCTGCGCCGGCGGCTTGGCGCTGCGCAGGGCCCGCTTGCGGATGTTGCGGAAGCTGGTGGGGTCGTCGCCGTCGCCGTGCATGACGATGGCGTCGTAGTAGGCGAACTGGCCGAGGGCGCGCAGCCCGTCCGTCTTGCCCTGGGCGACCGCGGGGTTGAAGTAGACGCGGTCGCGTTCGTCGTTCTGCGCCTGCTGGAAGGCGGAGTCCTGGGCGGCCTTGCGCCAGTCCTTGGGGTAGTTGGGGTCCAGTCCGTCGTGCGAGTCGCTGCCGTTGACCTGCCGCAGGGCCGGCAGGTACTTGGCCAGGACGTTGCCGGGCTTGCGGTCGGTGTAGAGCTGGACGAGGTCGAGCATGTCGCCGGTGCCGGAGCAGAAGCCGATGATGCCGGCGGTGTAGCCGCGGCCGTCGCCGATGTCCTCGATGTACTTGTACTGGGCCTTCCAGTCGAGCGAGGAGTTCTCCGCGCTGGAGACCAGCTGCATGGCGATCTCCTTCTTCGCCGGGTCGTCGAGGCCGGGCGCCGCCGCCGGTGCCGCCGCGACGCGCTCGACGCCGAGCAGGGCGCCGGAGGCGACGGCGCCGAGGACGGCGACGACGGTCCGGCGGGAGAGACGGGCGGATACTGCCGAGTCGCGCTCTGTGTGCTCCACAAGGACTCCAAGTAGGGGTGGGGGGTGGCGAGTTGGTCCGTACCGATACTGGTAGGAAAGTTTCCTATCAAACACGGGGGCGACCGGTAACCCGCTCCGCGAGAAGTTCGTAGGATCGAACAGTGCGGCCGCGCCGCGCCCGATTCAGAAACCGGAACGCTCAATGCCATGCGAGGCATCGGTTGGACTTACGAATCATGAAGGCGCAGGGTGGACGAGCCCCTTCGCACACGACGGGCACCCCTACGGCACCATCCGGAGACGACCCGATGAACCACGTCGCGGACCCCGATCGCTACAACGGCACCATGCGCTACCGCCGCACCGGCCGTTCGGGACTGGACCTCCCGCTCCTGTCGCTGGGCTACTGGCACAACTTCGGCGACGACCGCCCCTTCGAGACCCAGCGCGAGATCGCCCTGCGCGCCTTCGACCTCGGGATCACCCACCACGACCTGGCCAACAACTACGGTCCGCCGTACGGCGCGGCCGAGATCAACTTCGGCCGGCTGCTGAAGCAGGACCTCGCGCCGTACCGGGACGAGCTGGTGGTCTCCACCAAGGCGGGCTGGGACATGTGGCCGGGCCCCTACGGGCAGGGCGGCGGCTCCCGCAAGTACGTGCTGGCCTCACTGGACCAGTCCCTGCGCCGCACGGGCCTGGACTACGTGGACATCTTCTACTCCCACCGGCTGGACCCGAGCACCCCGCTGGAGGAGACGATGGGCGCGCTCGACACGGCCGTCCGCCAGGGCAAGGCCCTGTACGTCGGCATCTCCTCCTACGACGCCGAGCGCAGCCGGCAGGCGGTCGCCATCCTGCATGAGCTGGGCACCCCGCTGCTGATCCACCAGCCGTCGTACAGCATGCTCAACCGCTGGATCGAGACCGACGGCCTGCTGGACGCGGCCGAGGAGGAGGGCTTCGGCGTCATCGGGTTCACGGCGCTCGCCCAGGGCCTGCTGACCGGCCGCTACCTCGACGGCGTGCCCGAGGGCTCGCGGGCCGCGGCCGGCACGTCGTTCGACCCGGCGTGGCTGACCGAGGACATGCGGCACCGGCTGCGCTCCCTGAACGACATCGCCGCCCGGCGCGGGCAGACCCTGGCCCAGATGGCCCTGGCCTGGGCGCTGCGGGACGAGCGGGTCACCTCGCTGGTCATCGGCGCCTCCCGCGTCGAGCAGCTGGAGCAGAACGTCACCGCGCTGGAGAACCTCGACTTCAGCGCCGAGGAACTGGCCGAGATCGACAAGTACGCCACCGACGGCGGTGTGGACCTGTGGCGGGACGCCCGCCTGGGGAACCTGGGCTGAGGCACCACCTTGGGCCGAAACCCTGGCACTGAGTGACACCTGTCACTGACATAAGGGAAAAGTAGGACATAATGGAAGTGGTCCGGCCCGCGACCCCGCGATTTCAAGGAGCCGCTTCCCGCATGGCTTACGGAGCCCACAGCCCCTTCCCGCCTCCCCACCCCGACCTGGGTCTCGCTCGCGACTGCGCGCAGTGCCTCGGCTGGGGAACCGTCGTCACCCGCGACGGGGATCACGAACTGTGCCGCACCTGCCAGCCCGACCAGGGCGACGGCGAGAGCGGCCTCCGCTCCGCCTCGTAACCCGCCCGGTCGCCACCCCCCTGCCCAACCGGAGCCCTTCGTTCGGCCGTTCGCCGTCAGGTTAGGCTTCCGGTAATGGTTTCACCAAGAAACCTTCAAGTCGGGCAGGGGGGCAGCCATGGGCGCCGCACGCACGAGTACGACACCGTTGCCGGGCATCGGTGTCCGGTACGACCTCACGACCCGGGAGCAGCGCCGCCTGTCGGTGGTGGCCCACCGCGACGGTTCGAGAACGCTGAGCGCCTACCGCGGTGACGATCCCGATGCCTGCGCGCTGTCCGTCCGGCTCACCGGCGGGGAGGCGGAGTCGCTGGTCGAGGCGCTGAAGCCGACGCACCACAGCCCGAACCTGCTGTCCACCACCGAACTGGGTCTGGTGGCCGAACGGGTCCAGCTCTCCGCGACGTCCCACTGGAACGGGCGGCTGCTCGGCGACACCCGGATGCGCACCGAGACCGGCGTGTCGATCGTGGCCGTGCTGCGGCTCGCCGAGGCGATCCCCTCCCCCGGCCCCGACTTCCGGCTGGCCGGCGGGGACACGCTCATCGTGATCGGCACCCGCGAGGGCGTCGACGCGGCCGTCGGCATACTCGGCCGGGAGTGAGGCGAATGCACTCCTCCGCGGTCTTCCTGATCGAGTTCGGCGCGATCATCCTGAGCCTCGGGCTGCTGGGCCGGCTCGCCGCGCGCCTGAGGTTCTCGCCGATCCCCCTGTATCTGCTGGCCGGCCTTGCCTTCGGTGAGGGCGGACTGCTGCCGCTCGGCGCCAGCGAGGAGTTCGTGGCGATCGGCGCCGAGATCGGCGTGGTCCTGCTGCTGCTCATGCTGGGCCTGGAGTACACCGCGAGCGACCTGGTCTCGAACCTCAGGACGCAGTACCCGGCCGGTCTCGTCGACGCCGCCCTCAACGCCCTGCCGGGCGCCGCCATGGCCCTGCTGCTCGGCTGGGGCCCGATCGCCGCGGTCGTCCTCGCCGGGATCACCTGGATCTCCTCGTCCGGCGTGATCGCCAAGGTACTCGGCGACCTGGGCCGGATCGGCAACCGGGAGACCCCGGTGATCCTCAGCATCCTCGTGCTGGAGGACCTGTCGATGGCGGTCTACCTGCCGGTGGTCACCGCCCTGCTCGCCGGGACCGGGCTGGCCGCGGGCAGCGTCACGCTCGCCGTCGCCCTCGGTGTCGCGGGCCTGGTCCTGCTGCTGGCGGTGCGCTACGGCCGGCACATCTCCCGCTTCGTCTCCAGCGACGACCCCGAGAAGCTGCTGCTGGTCGTGCTGGGCCTGACCTTGCTGGTGGCCGGTGTCGCCCAGCAGCTGCAGGTCTCGGCGGCGGTGGGCGCGTTCCTGGTCGGCATCGCGCTGTCCGGGGAGGTCGCCGAGGGCGCGCACAACCTGCTCGCGCCCCTGCGGGACCTGTTCGCGGCGGTGTTCTTCGTCTTCTTCGGCCTGCACACCGATCCGGCCAGCATTCCGCCGGTGCTGCTGCCCGCGCTCGCCCTGGCCGCCGTCACCACACTCACCAAGATCGCGACGGGCTACTGGGCGGCGCGCCGGGCGGGGATCTCCGCCAAGGGCCGGTGGCGGGCCGGCGGGACCCTGGTGGCCCGCGGCGAGTTCTCCATCGTCATCGCCGGCCTCGCCGTCACCTCGGGCATCGACTCCGACCTCGGCCCGCTGGCCACGGCGTACGTCCTCATCCTGGTGGTCCTCGGCCCGCTGACCGCCCGCTACACCGAGCCGCTCGCCCTGCGGCTCACCGGCCGACGAGGCCGCCACGAGGCCCCGGCCGCCGGTCCGGCCGAGGACACGGCACCGCTGGAGGACGCTGTGGGGCGGCCCTGACACGGAGCAGCGACCGCCTCGCAAACGGACTCTCGGCCTCCTCCCCTGTGTGCCATCTGTTGCCCGCATGGGTGTTACCTATGGGTAATCCCAGGTGATTTGATGTGCGGCGCCACTCAACCCCCTTCATCCACAGGGAGATCCAGTGACGCTCCTCGCACCCCGCCGTGCCCTCGGCGCGGCCGTGCTCGCCCTCGCCCTGCCCGCGGCGGCCCTCGCCGGTTCCACCCCGGCGGCGGCAGCCGGGCAGGCACCGGCGCTGAAGGTCCTGACGTACAACGTCTTCCTCATGAGCAAGAACCTGTACCCGAACTGGGGCCAGGACCACCGGGCCGCGGAGATACCGAAGACGCCCTTCTTCCGCGGCAACGACGTGGTCGTTCTGGAGGAGGCGTTCGACAACTCCTCCTCCGACGCTCTGAAGAGCGCCGCGGGGGCCGAATACCCGTACCAGACAGCGGTGGTGGGCCGCAGCCGCAGCGGCTGGGACGCGACCGGCGGGGCGTACTCGGCCACCACGCCCGAGGACGGCGGGGTCACCGTGCTGAGCAAGTGGCCGATCCTGCACAAGGAGCAGTACGTGTACAAGGACGCGTGCGGCGCGGACTGGTGGTCCAACAAGGGCTTCGCGTACGTCGTGCTCGATGTGAACGGCACCAGGGTGCACGTGGTCGGCACGCACGCGCAGTCCACGGATCCCGGGTGCGGCGCGGGTGAGGCGGCGGCGATGCGCAGCCGGCAGTTCAAGGCCATCGACGCGTTCCTGGACGCCGAGAACATCCCCGCCGACGAGGAGGTGCTGCTCGCGGGCGACCTCAACGTCGACTCGCGCAGTGGCGAGTACGCGTCGATGCTCGCCGACGCCGGCCTCGTCGGAGCCGACGCGCGCACCGGGCACCCGTACTCCTTCGACACGCAGGAGAACTCCATCGCCCACGACCGCTACCCGAACGATCCGCGCGAGGACCTGGACTACGTCCTCGCCCGCGCCGGTCACGCCCGTCCGGCGGGATGGCGCAACGAGGTCGTCAAGGAGCAGTCGGCGCCCTGGACGGTGACCAGCTGGGGGACGTCGTACACGTACACGAACCTCTCGGACCACTACCCCTTGCGGGCGTACGCCGGGTAGGAGCCCTTCGGGGTGTCGTCGCCGGCGGGCTCGTGGCCGCCGCGCAGGGCGGAGGCGAGGGCCGAGACCAGGGCCATGCCGGCGGCGACGGCGAAGACGATGGTCAGGCCGTGGTGGAAGGGGCCGGAGACCAGCTGCGGGAAGAACGTGTGACCGGTCAGGGTGGCGCGCTGGGCTGCCGTCAGGTGGTCCAGGGTGTCACCGGCGCCGAGCAGGTGGCCGATGGGGTTGTTGCCCAGGAAGGTCGCGAAGAGGGTGCTGACCGGGGGCAGCGAGGCCACCTGGTGGGCGGTGCCGGCGGGCACGCCGTGCGCCTGGAGTCCGCTGCCGAGCGTCGACGGCAGGGAGGAGGCCAGTCCGGAGACCATCAGCGAGAAGAAGATCCCGATGGACAGGGCCGTGCCCGAGTTCTGGAAGGTGGAGCGCATCCCGGAGGCCACGCCCCGGTGGCGGGCGGGGACGCTGCCCATCACGGAGGAGGTGTTGGGCGCGGAGAACATGCCCTGGCCGAAGCCGTTGAGGAAGAGCAGCGTGGCGAACGGGCCGTACGCGAAGTTCACGGGGAGCGCCAGCAGGCCCAGGAAGGAGCCGGCGACCACGATCAGGCCGGCCGTGGAGAACAGGCGGGCGCCGAACCGGTCCGAGAGGTAGCCGGATATCGGGCCGGCGATCAGGAAGCCGAGGGTCAGCGGCAGCATGAAGATGCCGGCCCACAGCGGGGTGTCCTCGAAGTCGTAGCCGTGCAACGGCAGCCAGATGCCCTGCAGCCAGATGATGAGCATGAACTGCAGGCCGCCGCGGGCGATCGCGGTCAGCAGGGCGGCCAGGTTGCCCGCGGCGAAGGCCCGCACCCGGAACAGGGACAGCCGGAACATGGGCTCGGCGACCCGGGTCTCGACCACGCAGAACGCGAGCAGCAGGCCGACGCCGCCGATCAGGCCCGCGAGCACCCAGGGGTTGGTCCATCCGGTGGGATGGCCGCCGTAGGGCTGGATGCCGTAGGTGATGCCCGCGAGGAGGATACCGGCGCCCGTGGCGAAGGTGACGTTGCCGAGCCAGTCGATGCGGCCGCGTGCGCCGGCCGTGGTCTCGCGCAGGCTGAGGTACGACCAGATCGTGCCGGTCACGCTGACCGGGACGCTCACCCAGAACACCGCCCGCCAGTCGACCGCGGCCAGCAGACCGCCGGCGAGCAGGCCTAGGAACTGCCCGGCGAGCGCGGTGATCTGGTTGATTCCGAGGGCCGTGCCGCGCTGCCGGGCCGGGAAGGCGTCGGTGAGGATGGCGGCCGAGTTGGCGGTGAGCATGGAACCGCCGAAGGCCTGCACGATGCGCCACAGGATCAGCCACAGGGCGCCCGCGCCCGCCCGGAACGGGTCGAGGGACAGCGCGACGGAGGCACAGGCGAAGACCAGGAAGCCGAGGTTGTAGATGCGGACCCGGCCGAACATGTCGCCGAGCCGGCCGAGGACGACGACCAGGACGGCCGACACCAGCAGATAGCCGAGGATCATCCACAGCAGATAGCCGATGTTGCCCGCGGCGAGCGGGTCCAGGCCGATCCCGCGGAAGATGGCCGGCAGCGAGATGATCACGATGGAGGCGTCCATCGTGGCGATCAGGACGCCGAGTGTGGTGTTGGACAGGGCGACCCACTTGTAGCCGGGGCCGGGTGGCGTGTCCCGGAGGCGGGCGGAGCGGGCGAGCAGCCGGCCGCGCAGGCCCGCGGCGGACTCGCCCGGGGCGCCGCCTGGCGCCTGCCCGCTCACAGCCGTTCCGCCAGCCGGTCGAGGAGGGGCAGCGCGGCACGCAGTGCCTCGCGCTCCTGCGGGGTGAACTCGTCCAGGGCGTGGGCGAGCCGGCCCACGGACTCGGAGCGGCGCTCCTCCAGCACGGCCCGGCCCGCGTCGGTGACCGACACGATGGCCCGCCGTCCGTCGGCCGCGTCGGGGGTACGGCTGACCAGTCCGCGCTGTTCGAGCCCGGCGAGGGTGGTGGCCATCGCCTGGGGGCGGACGCGCTCCAGCTCGGCGAGCGAGCCGGGCGAGTCCGGTCCGGCGGTGGCCAGCCGGGACAGCACGGAGACGCCCGAGAGGGTCACGTCCCCCACGGCATGCGCCTGGCGCAGCCTGCGGACGATCCGGCCCATGGCCAGCCGTAGCGCGGCGGCGAGCGTCGTGTTGTCCATGTCCACGATTACTAACAATAGGTTTATCAGTCTGGACTGTTCAACCAAGGTTGAGTAATCGGCGCGGGACCGGGCTGCGGTGTCCACGCGGTGGGTCACGGCCGGTCGTCGGCGTCCGAGGGTGGGCGGGGCGGCGGGGGCTCGCCCGCGGTGAGGTGTTCCAGGACCTCCACCAGTTCCTGGCAGGCGTGCTCGACGGAACGGCGGGTGTTGCGCTGCTCGGTGATGACGGCCGACAGCAGCAGCGCGGTCAGGGCCATCGCGCCGTTGAAGGCCTGGAGCTTCGCCATGACCTCGATCGGGGTGAGTCCCGCGAAGGCCCCGACGCCGTCCGTCGCGGCGACGGTGGCCAGCACGGACGTGAGCAGGGCGCAGAGCATGCTGCCCACCAGCTCGAAGCGCAGCGCGGCGCAGATGATGACCGGATAGACGAGGAAGAGCACGCTGATGGTGCTGTACACGGCCAGCGGTACGACGACGCAGACCACGACGGCCAGCGCGGTGGCCTCCTTCCAGCGCGCCGTGGGCGGCGGCCAGCGAGCCCTGTGCAGCATCAGCAGCAACGGGGTGACGATGAGGACCCCCATCGCGTCGCCCACCCACCAGGCCAGCCAGATGGCCCAGAAGCTGCGCGCGGGCAGCTTGTCCGTGATCAGCAGGAGGCTGACGCCGATGGTCGCGCTGATCAGCATGGCGGTCAGCGCGCCGAGGAACACCAGGGCGAGGCCGTCGCGTAACCGGCTGACGTCGGTGCGGAAGCCGGCCCGGCGCAGCAGCAGCACCGCGCACACGGGCGCGACGGTGTTGCCGAACAGGAAGCCGAGGAGATCGAGGCTGGGGGGCGCGAGGTACAGGATGGCGAAGAGCGCCCCCAGCGTGATGCCGGGCCAGCAGCCCAGGCCGAGGATCAGCAGGGCGGCGACGGCGACGCCGGTGGGCGGCCAGATGGGGGTGACCACGGAGCCCTCGACGACGAGCCGGCGCAGCAGGCCGAGGCGCGCCGCGCCGTAGTAGCAGGCCGCGACGGCCAGCACCTGGACGGCGTAGCCGCCCGGCCGGCGTAGATCCTCGAAACCCACCACAGCAGCAATCTCACACCGATGGCCCGCGCTCGGCGAGGCGAGAGGCCTCCGGTCCCGCTCTATGGCTGAAAGCCCGACCCCTGACCGTCCCACCGGTCCGGCGGCCGCACCCCCGGCCCGTCGAGGCCCACGACGAGGACGGCGGCGTCGTCCTCGTGCCCCACGCTCTCCGCACCCTTGATCACGGCTGCGGCCAGCGCGTGCGCCTCCAGTCCCGCGACGGCCGCGATGCCGGCGAGCCGCACCACCTGGTCGAGTCCCTCCTCGATGTTCAGCGACGGGCCCTCCACGACACCGTCGGTGAGCAGGACGAACACCCCGCCGGTGGTGAGCCGGTGCCGGGTCACCGGGTACTCCATGCCCGGCTCGATGCCGAGCGGTGGCCCGCCCTCGTCGTCCACCACGCCGGACTTTCCGTCCGCCGTGGCCCAGACGAAGGGGATGTGCCCGGCCCGCGCGCTCTCCAGCACGCCCGTGACCGGGTCGAGCCGCATGAAGGTGCAGGTGGCGAACAGCTCGCTGCCCAGCGACAGCAGCAGCTCATTGGTCCGGCCGAGGAGCTCTCCGGGCTCGCTGGTGACGGAGGCGAGGGCGCGCAGCCCGGCCCGGACCTGGCCCATGAAGGCGGCGGCCTCGATGTTGTGGCCCTGTACGTCGCCGATGGACAGCCCGATGCGGCCGTCGGGCATGGTGAAGGCGTCGTACCAGTCGCCGCCGACGTTGAGGCCGTAGGTGGCGGGTGTGTAGCGCACCGCCAGGTGCAGGCCGGGGGCCGTCGGCAGATCCCGGGGCAGCATGCCACGCTGCAGCGCGATGGCCAGCTCGACCTGGGTGCGCTGCAGCTCCGCGCGCTCACGTGCCTGGGCGGTGAGCGAACCTAGTCTGGCCAGCAGCTCGTCGCCGTTGTCCGTGGAGCGCTTGCGGGGCATCGATCACTTCCGGCTGGGCGGTGGCCCGTCGTGGCAAACGCCTAGATTTTACCTTTATAGGACATTGACCTCATATCCATCCGTCGAGCGCCGACATGAACCCCTCGAAGTCGTCCCGGTAGAGGGTGTGCCCGGCTCCCGGGACGGTGCGGACCTCGAAGCCGCTCTGCCGCAGCTCCCCCGCCGCCTCGGGGGACACGAGACGACTGGAGTCGGCCAGCATGACCAGTGAGGGAACCACCGGGCGGGCCGGGGTCCGGCTGACCGCGTAGGCGTCGGGGAGGGCGTACGCGGTCGCGGGGTCCCAGGCGGCGAGCGTGGCCAACTCGACGTCCACGTCGGCCTCTTCCCACCGCGGGTTGAAGCCCGTGATCATCGCGCGGGGCGCGTCCTTGAAGGACGCGAAGGCGGAGGCGGCCGCGTGGGCGTTCTCCCCCACCTCCCAGGCCGGGTCGCAGTAGACGGCCCGCTCCGGTGCCAGCCGTTCGACGGCGAGGGCCAGCGCCATGGCACCGAGCGAGTGGCCGATCGCCAACTCCGGGCTCCCGGGCAGGGTTTCCACCAGGTCGTCGGCCCAGATCTCGGCGCCGTACTCCCCCCGGCCGCTCGCGCCGTGCCCGCGCAGGTCCACGCCGACGACCCGGTAGCCCTTGTCCGCCAGGGCCGGCGCGACCCGGCGCCAGGTCCGGTGGTCGGACATGATCCCGTGGACCAGGACGGCGACCCGGTCCCCGGTCCCCCACTCACGGGTGTGCAGCTTCATCGACACGCCTCTCTCGTCAGGAGTCCACACGATCCTTTCGTCGCACCGGCCCCTGATCCAGCCGTTTTCGGCCGTGGCGGGCGCTCTTCCCGTGGAAATCGGCCGGTGACTCACAGCGGGGAGTGGGCCACCACCGTCACATAGGCGCCGTACAGCAGGGACACGACGGCCAGGGCGCCACCGACGAACAGGGCCTGGGCCGGTCGCACCCGCCAGGTGCGGGCGAGGGCACGCGCCGGAGGGATCAGCAGGGGGAAGACCGGCAGCAGGAAACGCGGCTTGGACGAGAACGAGCCCGAGCCGCCGACCACGAGCAGCACCAGCACGCCCGCGAAGACGATCAGGGCGAGCGGGGCGCGGTCCAGGCAGAGCAGCCCGAAGAGGACGACACTGATCGCGACGATCATCAGGGCGGCCGGGTAGACGAAGCCGCCGCCGTGCAGGAGCAGCGCTCTGATGAAGCGCACGGCACCGGCGCCGAAGTCGAAGCGCGAGTCCCAGGCGCTCTGGATCTTGAAGTACCCCCCCAGCAGGTCGCCGGTCCGCAGCCCCACCCACAGGACGTAGGCGAGCCAGCCCAGCGGGGCGAGCAGGGCGCCGGCCCACAGGGTCGCGGGCACCCGGCCGCGCTGCCGCAGCACCTCCTGCGCGGCGGCGAGGCCGACGGCCGCCGCCACCGCGAACCCGGTCGGCCGGGACAGGCCCGCCAGCGCGGCCAGCGAACCGGCCCACAGCCAGCGGCCCTTGAGCACGCAGTACAGGGACCAGACGGCGAGCGCGGCGAAGAGGGACTCGGTGTAGGCGATGGTCAGCTCGACGGAGTGCGGCAGGACGGCCCACAGTCCGACCAGGGCGGTGGCGACGGCACGCCCGTACAGGTGGTGGCCGAGGACGTAGACGCCGTACGCGGCCGCGCCGGCGGCGGCCCAGGCGATCAGCAGCCCGGCCTGGCCGGGGCTGAGCGGGAGGACCGTGGTCAGGGCCCGGATGAGCCCGGGGTAGAGCGGGAAGAACGCCCAGTCGGCCTGCACCCCGCCGCTCGGGGTGATCCAGATGAGGTGCCCGTAGCCATGGGTGGCGATGTGCAGGTACCAGCGGGAGTCCCAGGAGTGGGCCAGGCTCCTGACCAGCGGGTGTCCGGTGAGGTGGTTGGCGACGATCACGACGAGGATCCCGGCGGTCCGGACCGCCGCGAACAGTGCGAGGGCCTGCAGGGCGCCTTCGGGGATCCGGTGCCGGGCGACGAGGGGCAGCGCGGGGCGGCGGAAGGGACGGGACGGGGCGGCCGGCTCGGGCCGGGGTACGGAGGACGTGCTCACTCTCCGACCTTGGTCACGTCACTGCGGGCGTGCAATCCGCGACCCGGCTTTCTTACGGTCTTCCACCCTGATTCAGGACCCCCGTAAAGATCCAGAACCGGGTGTTGTTATCATCTGAGCGCTGCCTAGCTCGAAAGATGGATCTGTGACTGTCAACGACGACTCGTTCACCAACTGGAAGAACCGCGAGGAGATCGCGGAGTCGATGATCCCGATCATCGGGAAGCTGCACCGCGAGCGGGACGTGACGGTCCTGCTGCACAGCCGCTCCCTGGTGAACAAGTCGGTGGTCAGCATCCTGAAGACGCACCGCTTCGCCCGGCAGATCGCCGGCGAGGAGCTGTCGGTCACCGAGACCCTTCCCTTCCTGCAGACCCTCACCACCCTCGATCTCGGCCCGTCCCAGATCGACATCGGCATGCTCGCCGCCACCTACAGGAACGACGACCGCGGTCTGTCGGTGGCAGAGTTCACCGCCGAGGCCGTCGCCGGCGCCACGGGTGCCAACAAGATCGAGCGCGGTGCCGGCCGCGACGTCGTCCTGTACGGCTTCGGCCGCATCGGCCGCCTCGTCGCCCGCCTGCTGATCGAGAAGGCCGGCTCCGGCAACGGCCTGCGCCTGCGCGCCATCGTCGTCCGCGGTGGCGGTGAGGCGGACCTCGTCAAGCGCGCCTCGCTGCTGCGCCGCGACTCGATCCACGGCCAGTTCAACGGCACCATCACCGTCGACGAGGCGACCAGCACGATCGTCGCCAACGGCAACGCGATCAAGGTGATCTACGCCAACGACCCCACCGAGGTCGACTACACGGCGCACGGCATCAAGGACGCCATCCTCATCGACAACACCGGCAAGTGGCGCGACCGCGAGGGCCTCTCCAAGCACCTGCGCCCCGGTATCGACAAGGTCGTCCTGACCGCCCCGGGCAAGGGCGACGTCCCGAACATCGTGCACGGCGTCAACCACGACACGATCAAGCCGGACGAGCAGATCCTGTCCTGCGCCTCCTGCACCACCAACGCGATCGTGCCGCCGCTGAAGGCGATGGACGACGAGTACGGCGTGCTGCGCGGCCACGTGGAGACCGTCCACTCCTTCACCAACGACCAGAACCTGCTGGACAACTACCACAAGGCCGACCGCCGCGGCCGTTCCGCGCCGCTCAACATGGTGATCACCGAGACCGGTGCCGCCTCCGCCGTCGCCAAGGCGCTGCCGGACCTCAAGGCCCCGATCACCGGCAGCTCGATCCGCGTCCCCGTCCCGGACGTCTCGATCGCCATCCTGAGCCTGCGCCTGGGCCGTGAGACCACCCGCGACGAGGTCCTCGACTACCTCCGCGACGTCTCGCTGAACTCGCCGCTGAAGCGCCAGATCGACTTCACCACCGCCCCCGACGCCGTCTCCATGGACTTCGTCGGCTCGCGCCACGCCTCGATCGTCGACGCCGGCGCGACCAAGGTCGACGGCGACAACGCGATCCTCTACCTCTGGTACGACAACGAGTTCGGCTACTCCTGCCAGGTCGTCCGGGTCGTCCAGCACGTCTCGGGCGTCGAGTACCCGACGTACCCGGCTACGGCGGTCTGACGCCGGGGACCCGTGTGACACGTGCGGCCGCCGACCGGGGTTCCGGTCGGCGGCCGCTGTGCTCGGGCGCGGGCGGTCAGGCCGCTGACGGCCTGGCGCAGGCGCCCGCGGCGCACGCCGTGAGCCACTGGTCGAAGTCGGCGTCGTAGCGGGTGCCGATGCCGTCGTGGTAGACGGCGTATCCGCCGGTGTAGTCACCCACGCGGAAGCGGGCGAGCATGCGCTGGGCGTCGTCGGGGTGCCGCTCGGACATGTAGCGCACGGCGAGGTAGCCCCACGGGTAGGTGCGGGTCACGTCGCTGTTGGCGTAGGTGTTCTCGAACAGGGTGCTCAGCTTGTACGTGTGCTTGGCGGCCTCCTGGATCGCCTGGTCGTCGGCGAGGCCCCGGTAGCTGTAGGAGACGTACTCGGCGAGGCCCTCGATCCACCACACGTCCGGCACCGAGGTCTGCTGGGTGAAGTCGCCCTTCATGTCGTCGCGGGCGTCGAGGAAGTGCGTGTACTCGTGGTTGAGGTTCCAGATGCGGGCCACGAAGCCGTCGTCGTAGTTCTTCTGGTACATGATCGACGTGACGCGGTTGGCCGGGTCGGACGGGTCGCCGTCGAGGGTCATGCCGCCGTTGTCGGTGCTGATGCCGTAGATCGGGCCGGCGTAGGTCTGGTAGTCGGTCCGGCTGGCGAAGACCACCAGCTGGATCGTGGACACGTACTGGCCGGGTATCGCTCCGTCGGCCTTGACCAGGCCACGGAAGTAGGTGCTCTGGTTCAGCACGCTGGCGCAGGCGGCGTCGAGGTCGGTGGCGGTCAGGGACTGGGCGAGGATGCTGACGTTCGCGTCGCAGTGCCGGGTGACCGGCAGGACGGCCTTGGTGAGCTTCGCCGGCAGGTCGCAGACGTCGTAGTACGCGCAGTCGGCGCCGTCGTAGGAGTTGGCCTGCGTGGCCACGGCGACCCAGAGTCCGGCCGTCGGTCCGGTGATCCCGGTCCGGTCCAGCAGGTCCTTGGTCAATGGCCGGACGGTCTCCCGCAGTTCCGGGTGCTCGACGTAACGGGCCAGGTTCATCCCGGCGTTGGAGTCCAGGAAGGCCAGGTCGGTGCCGAGCTGGTCGGTGTTGGCCAGCGCGAAGTCGTACAGGGTGTCGACGATGCGCGGGTCGGCGTCGACCGCCTGCACGTACGCCGGGTTCCAGTTGCCGCGCCACAGGGGCGTGTAGACGTCGTTGACGGCCCTGATCATGCTGTCGATCGCGTCGTACGAGCTGTCGTAGTCGTACAGCAGCCGCCGGTAGACGTCCAGGTAGCGGCCCTGCTGATCGGCGCTGTCGGTGAGGATGACCGTCTCGCCGAGGACGTCACCGTTCGCAGCCGTCACGTCCCGGGAGTGGGCGCGGGCGAAGAAGGAGTCCAGGCCGCCCGTGACGGCGGTGGTGAGACGCGAGGTGTACGACCCCACGTCCCCAGGGTGGTTGAACTGCACGTAGTAGCCGGCGCGCAGGAAGAGGACCAGCTGCAGCAGGCTGCCGGAGTTGTCGCCCCGGTACTGCCCGGCCGTGCGCGTGAAAGCGTTCGCCACGGTGAGCATCTGCGCCTGGCGGAAGATGTCGTGCCCGTCCCTGCCGGTGACCGAGAAGAGGGTGTTCACGCAGTCCGTGGAGGAGGTCTTCACGAACGAGACGAGGGCGGCTCCGGTACGGCCGCCGAAGTCGGCCGGAGTGCAGGAGGCCCCCTTGGCCACCCCGTGCGGGGCGGTTTCCATGCTCCGGGTGAACGTCGGGGCGTGGGGCGGGAGTTGGGCGGGGCTGAGCCGCCTCGCCTGGGCCGCGGGGCGTTCGGTGGCACCGGTGGTCGCGCCGGTGGGGGGTGGTACCGGGGTGTGTCTGCCGGGTGTGCGGGCGGCCGTACCGGCATGCGGCTGGGGTGCTGCCAGCGCCGGGGTGGACAGCAGGCCGGCCACGGTGACACAGACGGCGGCGGCACCGGCCATGCGTCTGGGCAGCGCGAAGCGATAGCGCATCGGGATTCCTCCACGAAGGGATGCGCCTCGGTGGGGTGTTGAGGCGTGTGAGGCACTGTCTCAGCGCGTCACCCGCACAACAATGGCGTGTGACATAGCACATGGCACTGCGCGCCCATAACACCCCGGCACGCTGTGGCGGCGACCGCTACGCCCCGGCGATGCTCCAGGTGCGCGACGCCCAGGTCCTCAAGTGCGGTGCCTGGGCGACCAGATCGCGATAGGCGCCGAGGGCCGACTGGAAGAGCGTCTCCACGACGTCGGCGGTGACCGTGTCGGGGCGCCAGGCCAGCACATAACGGCACCACAGCGGCGATCCGGCCAGCGGCTTGACGGTGACGTGCGGGATCGGGCGCAGCGTCGGCTGCACCAGGGACACCCCGAGGCCGTCGGCGATCATGCTCTGCAGCTGGGTCTGGTCCCCGAGGAACTCGTGCACGGCGACCGGGGTGAACCCGGCCGCCGCGCAGGCGTCGTAGAACACGCCGGGCCAGCCGGCGCCGTCGTCCGGGGTCACGAACCAGTCGTCCTCGGCCAGGTCGGCCAGCTGCACCTGGGCGGACTGACGCAGCCGGTGGCGCGAGGGCAGGGCGACGAACGTCGGCTCGGTGACGATGCCGCGGTGTTGCACGGCGGTCGAGTGCCGCAGCTCCATGCCCGGGTAGTCGGCGGCGATGGCCGCGTCGACCGCGCCCTCCTCCAGCAACTCGACGATCCGCGAGGAGGCGTAGACGCTGGTCACGGCGAGGGACAGCTCCGGCAGCCGGGTGCGGACGCGGGACACCGTGCCCGAGAGCATGGGCGAGTTGGTCGCGGCCACGCGCAGCGTACGGCGCGGCCGGGCGGCGGCGGGGCGGTGGCCGATGGCGTCGACGCGGGCCAGCACGTCCCGGGCCTGCGCGACCACCTCGGTGCCGTACCGGGTGGGCCGCACTCCGCTCGCGCTCCGTTCGAAGAGCGGCTCGCCCAGGTGGCGCTCGATGCGTCTGAGCTGCGTGCTCACGGCGGGCTGCGAGTACCCGAGGTGCGCTGCGGCACGGCCCACGCTGCCCGCGTCGGCGATCGCGCACAGCACCCGCAGGTGCCGAAGCTCCAGCTCCATCCGTCCACTCCCCGTTTCGTCCCACGACCGGCTCCCGGACATTGTCCGTCTCCCGGGAAACCCATGCTCACGGCATCCGCCGGCCGTGGTCGCGACCGGCGGACGGAAGCGTTCCATCGCACCGGCGCGCGCACAAGTCGCGGCTCCGGGCCCGTTACGTTCCGTAGGCCGGCCGTCACCCCCGGGGTGTCAGTGCCGGCCGAGTACCTCCGCGACCCGGATGAACCCGTCCGTGCCGTGGCCCAGACCGATGACCCGGCGGGCCATGCCCTCCGCCGCGCGCATCACGCCGGCGTCGATGCCGTGGGCCTCGGAGACGGCGACGACGTGGGTCATGGTCGAGACGGCCGAGGTGATGGGGTTGATCGCCCCGGAGTAGCTGCCGCTGTCGGCGTCCTCGGCGAACTCCGCGAAGAGCGGCGGCAGGATGGCGCCGATGCCCTGGGCGAAGGGTGCCAGTTCCCGGGCGGTGACTCCCTCCGCCCGGGCGATCGCCACGGCGTGCGCGTAGCCCGCCATCGCGGTCCAGAAGATGTCGAGCAGCGCGACGTCGTAGGTGGCCGCCCGTCCGATCTCCTCACCGAGGTGGGTGTGCGTGCCGCCCAGGGCCTCCAGCACGGGCAGGTGCTCATCGAAGAGGTCCTGCGGACCGCTGTGCAGGAACACGGCCTCGGGCGTGCCGATGCTCGGTGCGGGCGTCATGATCGCGCCGTCCAGGTAGCGGATGCCGTGGGCGGTCGCCCAGCCCGCCGTGCCCCGGGCGCGGTCCGGGGTGTCGGCGGTGAGGTTGACGACGGTACGGCCCTTCAGGGCCCGGGTGACCGCGTCCTGGCGCAGGACGGCGTCGGCCGCGTCGTAGTTCACCAGGCAGACGACGATCAGATCGCTCGCGGCGACGGCCTCCTCGGCGGTCGCGGCGCCGGCCGCGCCCTGTCCGATCAGTTCGCGGTCCCTGCCCGGCGTGCGGTTCCAGACCGTGGTCCGCAGTCCGGCCTCGAGGAAGGCGCCGGCCAGCGAGCGGCCCATCGGGCCGAGACCGAGCACGGTGACCGTGGAGTGTCCGGATGGAATAGACATGACTCAACTCCCGTATAGGTAAAAGCAAGCAGAAAAACGGACCAGGCAGAGGACCGGAGAGGACCAGATGACGCGCAGCCGTGCCCAGGATCCGAACGTGTGCGGAGTGACCGCCGCGATCGCCGTGATCGACGGCAAGTGGAAGACCTCGCTGCTGTGGCTGCTGGAGTCCGGCCCGCACCGGCCGGGCGAACTGCGGCGCCGGCTGCCGGGGCTCAGCGAGAAGGTGCTGACTCAGGCGCTGCGCGAGATGGAGTCGGACGGGCTGGTGCACCGGGAGGTGCACGACGTGCTGCCGCCGAAGACCGTGTACTCGCTGACCGGGTTCGGCCGCGACCTGGCCGAGGCCCTGGGCCCCCTGTCCGACTGGGGCCACCGCCGCCTGGATCGGCTCGTCGCGTCCCGGCCGGCCTCCTGACGCACTGTCACCCGCACCTCCCCGCTCCCCCGTCCGGCAGCCCCTGACCTCGGAGAACAGCCTCTCCCGGTGCGGCGGGGCTGCCAAGTACCCACAAAAAAGTGGGTGTTCGCGAGCTGACCTCCGGGTCGCTGCCGTCCTCCGGGGCGCGGCCGGCCTCCGGGGCGCGGCCGGCCTCCGGTTCGCCGCCGGCCCCCGCTCTCTTGACGCGACCGCCCCTTGATGCGAGCTTTTTTATCGATACAAAGGATCTCGGATTGGAGTACCGCCGTGCCCACCGCCACCGCGATCATCAACCTGGACATCGAGGGACCGACGATCAGCCGCCATCTCTACGGCCACTTCGCCGAGCATCTCGGGCGGTGTGTGTACGGCGGCTTCTGGGTCGGTGAGGACTCCCCGATCCCGAACGAGGGCGGTATCCGGCTCGACGTCGTCGACGCGTTGCGCGCGCTGAACATCCCCAACCTCCGCTGGCCGGGCGGCTGTTTCGCCGACGAGTACCACTGGCAGGACGGCATCGGCCCGCGTGAGCTGCGGCCCCGGATGGTCAACACGCACTGGGGCAACGTCGAGGAGAACAACCACTTCGGCACCCACGAGTTCATGGCCCTGTGCGAACTGCTGGGCGCGGAGCCGTACATCAGCGGCAACGTGGGCAGCGGCACCGTCCGTGAGATGAGCGAGTGGGTCGAGTACCTGACCCGCGACGGTGACAGCCCGATGGTGCGGCTCAGAAAGGCCAACGGCCGCGAGGAGCCGTGGCGGGTCAGGTTCTGGGGCATCGGCAACGAGACCTGGGGCTGCGGCGGCAACATGCGCGCCGAGTACTCCGCCGACCTGGCCCGCCAGTACGCCACGTACTGCCGTGACCACGGCGACAACAAGCTGTACCGCATCGCCTCGGGCGCCTCCGACGACGACTACAAGTGGACCGAGACGCTGATGCAGCAGATCAGCTGCTTCGGCTGCGAGGCCACCCCGCGCACGTACTTCCAGGGCATCTCCGTCCACTACTACACGCTGGCCGGCCCCTGGGAGGCGAAGGGCAGCGCCATCGAATTCGGCGCCGAGGATCACTACCGCACGATGCTGTCCGCGCGACGCGTGGACCGGATCCTCACCGGCCACTCCACCGTCATGGACGTCTACGACCCCCGGCGCACGGTCGGTCTCGTGCTGGACGAGTGGGGCACCTGGTGGGACGTGGAGCCGGGCACCAATCCGGGCTTCCTGTTCCAGCAGAACACGATGCGGGACGCGCTCGTGGCGAGCACCCACTTCGACGTGTTCCACCGGCACGCGGCGCGCCTGCACATGGCCAACATCGCCCAGACGGTCAACGTCCTGCAGGCCATGCTCCTCACCGACGGGGACGCGCTGGTGCTGACCCCGACGTACCACGTGTTCGAGATGAACAAGGGCCATCAGGACGCCACTTCGCTCCCGGTCCACCTGCGGAGCGAATCCGCCCGGCGCCGGGTCGGGGACGACGAGCTGGAGACGGTGTCGGCCTCCGCCAGCGTCAAGGACGGATCGCTGCTGGTCTCGGTGAGCAACCTGGACGCCGAGGAGTCCGCCGAGGTGAGCCTGGACCTGCGCGGCGGCCGCATCGGTGAGCCGTACGCGCGCATCCTGACGGCCGACAAGGTGCAGGCACACAACACCCCGCAGGCGCCCACGGCCGTGACACCGCGCCCCTTCGATGACCTGACCGTCACCGATCGGGGGCTGTCCCTCACCCTCCCGCCGCACTCGTTCGTCACGGTCCAGGCGCCCGTGACCCTCGCGGACTGAGCGGAGCCGACCATGGACCGACCGATCCCCGCCCGGCACACGCGCCCCCCGATGGGCTGGAACAGCTGGGACAGCTACGGCACCACGGTCACCGAGGACGAGGTGCTGGCCAACGCCGGGTTCCTGCGGGACCACCTGCTCGCGCACGGCTGGGACACCGTGGTGGTGGACATCCAGTGGTACGAGCCGACGGCCCGCGCCCACGGCTACAACCCGGACGCCCCGCTGGTCCTCGACGCGCACGGCCGCCAGCTCCCGGCCCCGAACCGGTTCCCGTCCGCCGCCGGCGGCGCCGGTTTCGGACCGCTCGCCCAGCGGGTGCACGATCTCGGCCTGCGCTTCGGCCTGCACATCATGCGGGGCGTCCCGCGCCGGGCCGTCGCCGCCCGGCTGCCCGTCGCCGGCACCGGCTTCACCGTCGACGAGATCGCCGACACCGGCTCCGTCTGCCCCTGGAACTCCGACAACTACGGCCTGAACCACGACCATCCGGGCGCCCAGGCGTACTACGACTCCCAGGTCGCCCAGTTCGCCCGCTGGGGCGTGGACTTCGTCAAGGCCGACGACATGCTGTTCCCGTACCACGAGCGGGAGATCGCCGCCTACGCCCGGGCGATCGATCGCAGTGGGCGGCCGATCGAGCTGAGCCTCTCCCCCGGCACCGACGTCTCCCTCGCCCGCCTGGACCATCTGCGGGCGAACGCCACCATGTGGCGGGTCTGCGACGACCTGTGGGACCGCTGGGAGGACGTCGAGGCCCAGTTCGCGCGGATGGCCCGGTGGGCTCCCTGGCAGGGCGAAGGCCACTGGGCGGACGCCGACATGCTGCCCCTGGGCCGGATCGGCATCCGGGCCGAGCGCGGTGAGGACCGGCTGTGCCGCCTGACCCGCCCGGAGCAGATCAGCCTGCTCACCCTGTGGCTGATCTCCCGCTCGCCGCTGATGATGGGCGGCGACCTGCCGACCAGCCCGCCGGAGACCGTCGAACTGCTCACCAACGACGAGGCGTTGGCCGTGCTCTGGCACAGCACCGGCAACCGCGAGGTGCTCCGCGAGGGGGACCTCGTCCTGTGGACCGCCGACGACACCGACGGGACCACCCGCTACGCGGCCGTGTTCTCCCTGGCCGACGGACCCCGCCGGTTCCAGGTGCCGCTCGGCTCGGTCGGCGCGCGCCCCGGCGACCGCGTCCGCGAGGTGTGGACCCGTACCGACACCCCGCACGACGGCCGCCACCTGACCGCCGACCTGCCCGCCCACGGAGCCGCCCTCTATCGTCTTGCGGAGGACACCGGGCGGGAGTGAGCGTGGCGACGATCCAGGACGTGGCGAAGGCGGCCGGGGTGTCGGCGATGACCGTCTCCAACGTCATCAACGACCACCCCCACGTCCGCCCCGCCACCCGGCAACGCGTCCTGGAGGCGATGGCCCGGCTCGACTACCGCGTCAACGTGGCCGCCCGCAATCTGCGCAAGGGCCGGACCGGAACCATCGGTCTCGCGGTCCCCGAGGTGAACCGCCCGTACTACGGCCGGCTGGCCGCCGCCCTCATCACAGCGGCGGACCGGCACGGCCTGCGGGTGAGCATCGAGCAGACCGGCGCACGGCGGGAGAACGAGCTGGCGGCGCTGTCCCTGTCCCGCAACCGGCTCTACGACGGGCTCATCCTGGCCACCGTCGGCATGGGCCCCGCCGACGTCGGTTCCCTCGAGGTCGACCACCCCGTGGTCATCCTGGGCGAGCGGATCTTCGGCGGCCCCGTGGACCACGTCGCGATGCCCAACGTGGCGGCCGCCGCGGCCGCCACCCGGCATCTGATCGAGCGCGGCTGCCGGCGCATCGCCCTCCTGTGCGGGGAACTGCGCGACGAGGTCGACGTGTCGAGCCTGCGCCACGCCGGCTACCGGCAGGCGCTGGAGGCCGCGGGCCTGCCGTTGGATCCGGAGCTGGTGCTGAGCGTGCCCTCGCTCACCATGGACGCCGCCGCCCGGCGGGCCCGGGCGCTGGCGGCGGACGGGCCGGCCTTCGACGGCGTGTTCTGTGTGACGGACACCGTGGCGATGGGCGCGCTGCGCGGCCTGGCCGATGCCGGGGTGCGGGTGCCCGGGCAGGTCAAGGTGATCGGCTTCGACAACGTCGACGAGAGCGCGTTCCTCGTTCCCTCGCTGTCCACGGTGGATCCGGACCACGACCTGATGGCCGAGCGGGCGGTCGCCCTGCTGGTCGCGCGGATGGGTCATGAGGGACGTCCGGCGCACCAGGAGGAGTTCGTCAGCACCTTCTCCCTGGTGATCCGCGAGTCCACGGGTCGCTGATCGCTCATTGCCATTTGCCTAAACCCTTTAGGAAGCAGCATAATCGCTTTCGGTAGAAGGGAGGAAGCTCATGGTGCGTGCAGGCCTGTCCACCGAGCGTCTGGTCCGGGCGGGCGCGGAGCTGGCCGACGAGGTCGGCTTCGAGCAGGTGACGGTGTCGGCGCTGGCCCGGCGGTTCGACGTCAAGGTCGCGAGCCTCTACTCGCACCTGAAGAACTCCCAGGACCTGAAGACACGGATCGCGCTGCTCGCCCTGGAGGAGCTGGCCGACCGCGCCGCCGACGCGCTCGCCGGCCGGGCCGGCAAGGACGCGCTCAGCGCCTTCGCCGACGTCTACCGCGACTACGCCCGGGAACACCCCGGCCGCTACGAAGCGGCCCGCTTCCGGCTCGACCCGGAGGCCGCCGCCGCGAGCGCCGGTGGCCGGCACGCCCAGATGACCCGGGCGATCCTGCGCGGCTACGACCTGGCCGAGCCCGACCAGACCCATGCGGTGCGGCTGCTCGGCAGCGTCTTCCACGGCTACGTCAGCCTGGAGGCGGCCGGCGGATTCAGCCACAGCGCCCCCGACTCGCAGGAGTCCTGGACGCGGATCCTGGACGCCCTCGACTCCCTGCTGCGCAACTGGCCCACCCCCTGACCCCTCGGAGCGCAGGCCGACATGATGCACACCACGCCCCTCACCGCCGACCTCGTACGCGGCGCCCTCGACCTGGAGCGCACCGAACACGGACTGCTGCCGCACCGGCTTCCGGCCCGGGCCCGGGCCCAGTGCGCCGACCCGCAGCTGCACCTGGCCGAGTCCCAGCCGTCGGGCGTACGGCTGGTCTTCCGCACGCGTGCCGGCACCGTCGAACTCGACACGCTGCCGACCAAACGGGTCTACGTGGGCGCCCCGCCACGCCCGGACGGTGTGTACGACCTGCTCGTCGACGGACGCCCGGCCGGCAGCGCGTCCGTCACCGGCGGCAACACCCTGACGATCGACATGGCCGCCGGCACCGCCGAGCAGCGGCCCGGCCCGGTCGGCACCGTGCGCTTCACCGGCCTGCCCGCCACGGTGAAGGACGTCGAGATCTGGCTGCCGCACAACGAGACCACCGAACTGGTCGCCCTGCGCACCGACGCACCCGTCGAGCCGGTGCCGGACCGGGGCCGCAGGGTGTGGCTGCACCACGGCAGTTCCATCAGCCACGGCTCCGACGCGGCGAGCCCCACCACCACCTGGCCGGCACTCGCCGCCTCGCTCGGCGGGGTGGAGCTGATCAACCTCGGCCTGGGCGGCAGCGCCCTCCTCGACCCGTTCACCGCGCGCACGCTGCGCGACACACCCGCCGACCTGATCAGCGTCAAGCTCGGCATCAACCTGGTCAACACGGACCTGATGCGGCTGCGCGCCTTCGGCCCCGCCGTCCACGGCTTCCTCGACACCGTCCGCGAGGGCCGGCCCGACACCCCACTGCTCGTGGTCTCGCCGATCCTGTGCCCCATCCACGAGGACACGCCGGGCCCCTGCGCCCCTGACTTCGGCGCCCTCAGCTCCGGGCGGTTGCGGTTCCGGGCCACCGGCGATCCGGCGGAACGGGCGCACGGCAAGCTCACCCTGGGGGTCATCCGCGACGAGCTGGCCCGGATCGCACGGCAGCGGGCCGCCGAGGACCCGCACCTCTACTACCTCGACGGCCGTGACCTCTACGGGGAGGCCGACAGCGCCGAACTGCCGCTGCCCGACGACCTCCACCCGGACGCCGCCACGCACCGCCGGATCGGCGAGCGCTTCGCCGCGCTGGCCTTCGCCCCGGGCGGCCCTTTCGCGGACCGCGCGGTGTGACCCGTACCGGTCCGCCGGGGTGTCACACGAGGTGGGCGAAGACCACCAGGTTGTCGGTGTAGTCCTTCACCGAGTGGTCGTAGTCCCCCGCACAGGTGATCAGCCGGACCTCGGGGCGCGCCGTGTCGGCGTACACGCGCTTGCTCGGGAAGTCGTCCTTGGCGAAGGTCTCCGTGTCGTCCACGACGAAGTTCGCCTTCCGCCCGTCGGCCCGGTCGACGGAGAACTCGTCGCCGGCCTCCAGCTCGTCGAGGTTGGCGAAGACGGCCGCGGAGGTCACCGTGTCGACGTGTCCGGCGATGATCGACGTGCCCGCCTCGCCGGGCGAGGCGCCCTCGGAGTACCAGCCGACCAGATTGGTGTTGGCCGCAGGCGGGGGCTCCAGCCGGCCGGACGGGCCGAGGGAGAGCGCGGCGAAGGGGGCGTCCACGGAGATCTTCGGGATGAGGAGCCGGATCGGCACCGAGCGGGGCAGCGACTCGCCCGCCTGCGGGGTGTCACCCTGGGCGGCGCCGGTCGCGCCGGAGGTACGGGATGCGTCTGGGGTGTTGTTCGCACCGTGATGGCCGCCGAACAGACTGACCGCGAGGACGGCGATCGCCACGCCCCACAGGGTCAGCCGCCCGCCAAAGCCTGGGCTCGGCTCGTCCGTCGCCGGTTCGGCGGGGGGCGGGGAGGAGGGATCTGCTGCCATCGGACACCACCTCACTAGGGCACGGCAGCACGGGGATCAGGGCTCGGGGCTCGCAGGCGGGCCGCCGACACGGGGTGCGCCGGCGGCGGCCGCATCCCCTGCGCATGCGGTGGTCCGGTCAGGACCCCGGCTCGGCGGTCTTCTTGCGGCGCAGGGCGTACATGCCGGTGGCGCCTACCGCGAGCACGGCCAGCCCGCCCGCGGTGACACCGGGCGTGGCGAGGGCGCCGCCTCCGGTGTGCATGCCGCCGCGCGGCTTGTCCTGGTCGTCACCGCCGCCCCAGTCGTCCTTGCCGCGCCCGCTGTCCTCGTCTCCCTTATCTCCCTTGTCACCCTTGTCACCCTTGCCTCCGCTGTCCTCCTTATCGCCCTTGCCTCCGCTGTCCTCCTTATCGCCCTTGCCTCCGCTGTCCTCGTCCTTGTCCTTGTAGGACTCGGGGTCGAACCTGCTGTCGTCGCTGTTCGAGCTCCAGTCGTCGTCGCCCCGCACCGCGGCCAGGGCACCGCCGCCCGTGTGCATTCCGCCGCGCGGCGAGTCGTGGCTGCTGCCCTTGTCACGATCCGTGCTGTAGTCGTTGTCGTGGTCGCTGTCCGACCCCTTGTCCTGGTCGCGGCCGGAGCCTTTGTCGTGGTCACCGCCGGAATCGCTGTCACGGCCGGAATCGCTGTCGTGGTCCCTGCTGTACGAGGAGTCGTCACGGCCGCCGTCGTCCCCGGCCGGTGCGGCGAACGCGGCGCCGGGTGTGGCGAAGGAGAAGGCGGCCGTGGCGGCAGCCGTGGCGAGGAGCATGCGGGCAGAACGCATATCGGGGTCCTTCCGCCGTGGCCGGGCAGCGGATTCGACATCGGCTGAATGAACCCGGCCTCGACATGAACCACCGTCAGCCAGGCGGTTGCCCCGCACCATCCGGGCCGCCCAGCCGTGTCATCGCGCCACCCGTCTGTCCCAGCGACACGCCGGAACACCCCCCGTCCGGGTCAGTCCCCCTCACCCGACGGCACGCCGCCCGCCGTCGTCAGTAGCCCACGAAGAAGGTGGCGTCCGCCTGGTCCGTGGCCGTGGAGATCGGGTCGATGCGCAGGACGTAGTCCGAATGCCTGATGTAACGGGTGGGGTAGTTGTACGAGCGGAAGGACGTCCAGCCGGCGTCGGCGAGGCCCGCGGTCTTGTAGAAGGTGGCGTCCTGGGCGAACGCGGAGGTTCCGTCGTTCACGTCGAGGCGCAGCTGGTACGCGTAGTGCCGCAGGTAGCGGGTCGGGTAGTTCACCGACTGGAAGGAGACGCCGGCGCTGTCGGCCAGGCCGGGGACGAGTTTCCACTGGGAGTCGGTGTACGGGTCGAAGGGGTAGGCGTCGATACGGCCCACGTAGTCCGAGTGGCGGATGTAGCGGTCGGGGTGGTTGTAGGACTTGATCCGGTTCCAGGCGGGTGCGCCCCACTTGGCCACGAGGTTGGTGTACTCGGTGGTGGTGAGGGGCTGGATGGTGCCGTGCTTGGAGTTGACCGGCTGGGTGTAGCTGCGCTGGTCGAGGGCGGTCCAGGTGCCCGCGGCCAGGTCGGTGCTCTGCCAGGCGTAGAAGACGCCGTTCGGCGTGTACGTGTCTCCCCACAGCCACCAGGTCGCGGAGGTCTGGGACTTGACGAGGATGGGGGCCTCGGTACCGCCGTGGGCGGCCGGTGTGCTGAAGACGGTGAAGCTCCCGGGGTCCAGCGAGGTGGACTTGGCGCCAACCAGCGCCTGTGCCGAACTGCTCTTGAAGTAGAGGTAGTTGACGCCGCCCACACCCACGGCCAGGTCTCCGTCGATGACGTCGTAGCCGGGGTCGAAGAAGACCTGCGGGGCAGAGACGGTCTGGAAGTCGCTGGTGTAGTTCACCATGATCACGTTGTGTCCGCTGGAGTTCACGGAGGAGTAGATGATGCCGTACTGGCCGCGTCCCGCGTCCCAGAAGGCCTCCGGCGCCCAGCTGTGGGTGTTCATGTCGTGCAGCTTGACGCGGCGGTAGTTGGTGAAGGTGCGCAGGTCGGCGGAGTCCCAGACATGGATGTACTGGCTGACGTAGCTCCAGTCGGTGCCCTTGAGGTCGGTGGCGAGGACGACGAAGGCGCCGTTCTGCTTGCGCAGGATGAAGGGGTCGCGCAGCCCGCCGGCGCCTTCGGTGGGGGTGACGACGGGGTTGTTCTGGTTGAGCGGCATCCAGCGCAGCGCGTCCGTGCTGACGGCGAGGTGCAGGCCGTAGTCGGTGCCGGTGCCGTTCGGGGACTCGGTGAAGTACCCCATGACATAGGCGGAGTCCGCGGCGTGGGCGGGGCGGGCGCCCAGGCTCAGGTCGGTGGCCGCGGCCAGCGGCACGGCCGCGGCCATGCCGAGGAACAGCCGACGTGAGGGCAGACCCTGGCGGTGGGGGGTTGCGCGCATGTGGTCTCCTGCGATGCTTCAACTGCCGGTATTTCGAACAGAGTTCGGTAAGTCGGTCAGAAGGTAGAGGTGCGGGAGGGGCGCGTCAATGCTTGTGACAGGGAAGGGGGCTGTGAAGCAGGCGTGCGCTCTTGTCGGGAGCAGCCGTAGATCCCCTTCCGGGTCGGCACGGTGTGCCGCTCTACCCGATCGGCCCACCACCGGCTCTGTCGGGCTCGGCCGGCCGTTTGCGGTGCCGTTGCGGATGGGCAACCGTGGTCTGAGTCCCCCGGTTGCCTGATCAGCGCGGCGACTGACGAATCGAGGTGTCCGGTCATGGAGATCAAGGGATCGGTCGCAGTGGTGACCGGTGCGAACAAGGGCATCGGACTGGCCTTCACCCGGGCCCTGCTCGCCCGGGGTGCGGCCAAGGTGTACGCGGGGGTCCGCAACCCCGAGGACTTCCGGGAACCCGGGGCCGAGCCGCTGCGCCTCGATGTCACCGACGAGGACCAGATCGCGGCCGCGGCAGCGACGGCGTCCGACGCGACCATCCTGATCAACAACGCCGGCATCCAGGTCGGCCCGAGCCTGCTGGAGGGATCTCTGGACGGCGCGCGGCGTGAGCTGGAGGTGAACTACCTGGGGACCTGGGCGGTCTCGCGGGCCTTCGCGCCGGTGCTCGCGGCGGGCGGCGGCGGAGCCCTGGTGAACATGCTGTCGGTGGCGTCGTGGCGGGTGAACGAACGGTGGCCCGGTTACGCGGCGTCGAAGGCTGCCGAGTGGTCGCTGACCAACGCCTTGCGCGTTGGTCTGCGCCCGCAGGGGACCCTGGTCGTCGGGGTGCATGTGGGACCTGTCGACACCGAGGCCACCATGGGTCTCGACGTTCCGAAGGTGCCGGCCGCGGAGGTGGCGGCGAAGACTCTGGACGCGATCAGCCGCGGCGAGACCGAGGTACTGGTCGATGAGGCCTCCCGCCAGGTACGCGCGGCGTTGTCCGGCCCCGTGGAGCTCCTGGAACCGGCGCCGTGAGCGGTGACGGCGGGAAGCATGGGAGAGGTGGAGATGGACACTGACTTCGATGTCGTCGTCCTCGGGGCCGGCCCCGGCGGATACGTGGCGGCCATCCGCTCCGCGCAACTGGGGCTTCGTACGGCCGTCGTGGAGGGCCGTTTCTGGGGCGGCGTCTGCCTGAACATCGGCTGTATTCCGGCCAAGGCGCTGCTGCGCAACGCCGAGGTCGCGCAGTTGATCCTGCACGACGCGGAGAAGTTCGGCGTGAAGATCAGCGGGGACGTGAGCCTGGACTACCGCAGCGCCTACGAACGGAGCCGGGTGGTCGCCGACGGCCGCGCGAAGGGTGTCGGCTATCTCATGCGCAAGAACAAGATCGCCCAGTTCGAGGGCCAGGGGAGCTTCGTCGACCCGCACACGATGCAGGTGCGCACGCGCGACGGCGAGGCGACGCTCTCCTTCCGTTCCTGCATCATCGCCACCGGCGCGACCGTGAAGCTGCTGCCCGGCACGACACTGGGCAAACGCGTCGTGACGTTCGAGGAGCAGATCCTCTCCGACAGCCTTCCGTCGAGCCTGATCATCGCCGGCGCAGGAGCCATCGGCGTCGAGTTCGCCTATCTGCTGCGGTCCTACGGTGTCGAAGTGACGCTGGTCGAATTCCTCGACCGGATCGCGCCGCTGGAGGACGAGGAGGTGTCGGCCGAGCTCACGAAGCGGTTCAAGCGGCAGGGCATCAACGTGCTGACCTCCACCCGCGTCCAGTCCATCGAAGAGACCGCGGACAGCGTCCGTGTGGTGGTCCAGCGGGGTGACGGACGACAGGTCCTGGAGGCCGAGAGGGTCCTGCAAGCCACGGGCTTTCAGCCGCGTACGGCCGGCTACGGGCTGGCGTCGGCGGGGGTACGGCTCACCGACCGTGGTGCCATCGACGTGGACGGCCACTGCCGCACCAGTCAGCCGCACATCTACGCCATCGGCGATGTCACGGCGAAGCTGATGCTGGCGCACGCCGCCGAGGCGATGGGTGTCGTCGCAGCGGAGACCATCGCCGGCGTGGAGACGATGGAGCTGGACTACCGCATGATCCCTCGCGCCACGTTCTGCCAGCCCCAGATCGCCAGCTTCGGCTGGACCGAGGCCGAGGCACGCGCCGAGGGATTCGACGTCCGGACGGCGAAATTCCCCTTCACGGCCAACGCCAAGGCGCACGGGCTCGGCGACACGGTCGGATTCGTGAAACTGGTCAGCGATGCCCGGTACGGCGAACTGCTCGGCGCCCACCTGATCGGCCCGGACGTGACCGAGTTGCTCCCGGAACTGACCCTCGCCCAGAAATGGGACCTCACGGTGACCGAACTCATCAGGAACGTCCACGCGCATCCCACCCTGAGCGAGGCGGTACAGGACGCCCTCCATGGCCTCGCCGGCCACATGATCAACCTCTGAGCCGGCCGGGGTGACCGCGCAAGGTCAGCCGAATCCGCTTGTTATGACAGCGGTCATAGCGCAGGCTGGTGCCGACAGTACGGCAGGGCGACGTGGTGGGAGGAAGCAGTGGCGGGCGGGATCGCGCGGAGGATGTGGGAGCGGTACGAGCCGGTGCACGATCTCGTGTACTTCGCGCCCGAGGCGAGGCAGGCTGCGGACCGGCTGGGGATGCGTGGGTTCTGGATGGGGTACTTCGCGCTGCGGGCAGCCCCGCTCGGCGCGGTGTCGCCGTCCGTGGTCACCGGCTCCTTCTATGTCTTCCACCCCTCCCGGGTGGCCCGCGCGCTGCCCGACGCCTGGGGGTACGCGGCTCCGGAGGAGGTGCTTGCGGCCCGGTGGGAGGCGATGGAGGCGGCCATGACCCGGCTGTTCGGGCCGGATGTGGTGGGCTCGGCGGAGCTGGCGGAGGCGGCCGATCTCGCGTGGGAGGCGGCGGCCGCGGCGGACACTCCGGGACGGGTACTGGCCGCCGCCAACCAGGCGCTGGAGCGGCCCGAGCGGCCGGCGGTGCGGTTGTGGCAGGCCGTGACGACCCTGCGGGAGCACCGGGGCGACGGGCATGTCGCCGTCCTGGTGGGCCTGGGGCTCGGTCCGGTCGAGGCCATGGTGCTCAAGGCGGCCGCCGGGGAATCGGACGGACCGTTCCTGCGGGAGACCCGCAAATGGGAGCCGGAGGACTGGGCGGCGGCCGAGGCCGCCCTGCGGGAGCGCGGCTTCCTCGCCGAGGACGGATCACTCACCCGCGCGGGCGTCGCCGGGCGCGCGCACATCGAGATGCGGACCGACGAGGCGGCCGAGCGCCCATGGACCGCGCTCGGTACGGAACGCAGCGCACGCCTGGCCGAGCTGCTGGAGCCGCTCGCCCGCACCGTCGAGCACTCGGGGCTGCTGCCGCCCGGCAATCCGGTGGGACTGACGCGACGGGAGTCCGCGGGCCGGTGACGGTGGCGTGAGTCGGCGTTCCAGTCCGGGGCGCGGTGACTGTGGCGTTCGTCGGCATCCCCGCCCACGGCACGGTGCCCGTGGCGTACGCCGACATCCCTGCCCACGGCGCAGTGACGCTGGCGTACGCCGGGATCCCCCGCCCGCGGCGCAGTGACGAAGACGCACGCCGACATCCCCGGCCGCGAGCCGGTGACGGTGGCGTACGTCGGCATCCCCGCCCACGTCGTAGTCACGATGACGTACGCCGACATCCCCACCCACGGCGCGGTGACGATGACGCACGCCGACATCCCCACCCACGGCGCAGTGACCGTGGCGCACGCCGGGATCCCCCGCCCGCGGCGCAGTGACAGTGACGCACACCGACGTCCCACCGACGCCGCGGCGACGCTGGAATACGTCGGCGTCCCCGTCCGGGGTGCCGGACCGGGGACGCCGTACGGGACGTACGGGGAGCCTGTGGGTTACCAGGCCACCGGGAGACGTTCGGGGATTCGCTTCATGAAGCCGGTGCGCCACACCAACTGGCTCGACGGCACGGCGAGCGCGAGGTCCGGCAGGCGGTCGAGCAGGACCTCCAGGGCGATCCGGGCGTGCGCGCGGCCGAGGGCGGTGGCGGGGCAGTAGTGGGCCCCGCCACCGAAGGACAGGTGGTCGGCGGTGTTGCCGCGGTGGACGTCGAAGCGGTGCGGGTCCGGGAACTTCTCCGGGTCGAGGTTGGCGCCCTCCACCAGGACCAGGACGAGTTCGCCCTGGCGAATGTGCACGTCGCCGAGCCGGACGTCCTCCAGGGCGAGGCGCGGCAGGGCGTCGCCGATGGAGAGGTTCACCCGCAGCAGCTCCTCGACGCCCGGGCCTATCAGGTCGGGGCGCTCCCTGAGGAGGTCCCGGGCTATGGGGTGGGTGAGCAGGTAGACCAGGGCCATGGCGAGGAAGCCCGAGGTCGAGATGGTGCCGGCGCCGAACATGGTGACGCCGACGGTGGCCAGCATCTCGTCGCTCAGGTGGGCGTAGTCGGGGTCGTCGCGCAGGGCGGCGAGTTCGCCCATCAGCCCGTGGGTCGCCGGGTCGTCGAGCAGGGCGGTCATCCGGGTGATGTCCCGGTCCCAGTTGATCTTCGCGCCGGTGATCGGGCACGCCGAGTTCATGAAGGCGATGTCGAGGCTGCGCAGGAAGGCCGGGGCCTCGGTCTGCGGGATGCCGAGGATGCGGCAGTGCATGCCCGCCGAGTACGGCTCGCAGAACGCCGCGCGCAGGTCCACCGTCGGCCCTTCGGCCACCATCAGGTCCACCAGGCGGTGGGCATCCTCGCGCAGCCAGTCCAGCAGGCCGGGGGCCTTGGGGTTGAGCGCCTTCATCACCGCCCGGCGCAGTCCCGCCCCGGTGATGTTGCCCATGTTGTTGACGACCTCGGGCGGGATCGTGAGCGCGTACTGGCGGGGGACGCCGGGTGCGGAGGTGTCCTTGAGGGAGAAGCGGTCGTCCTTCAGGACCTGCTGGCACAGGTCGTAGGAGGAGACCAGCCATGCCTCGTCGCCGGCGATGGTCCGCACGCGCCGTACGGGGGTGGCGGCGCGCAGGTCCTCGACCTCGTCGGGCACGCGGGTGCCGTCCCAGGAGAACGGGAAGTCCAGCAGCGGCGCTTCGGTGCGGATGTCGGGTGCGGTGGTCATGCCGCGACTCCTTCCTGGGCGGCGGGCGTCACGATGGCGTGGCCCTGGTTGCGGGAGGCGCGCAGTCCGGCGCCACGGGAGTACAACAGCTCGGCCATCGGCAGCAGTTGGTGGTAGCAGTTGAGCGAGGAGGGCACTTTGAGGATGGCGGGGGTGTCGAGGAACAGCGGGGCCTCGGCGCACACGTACTCCAGGCACACCTCGCGCTGCCGCTCGCTCGCCTCCTCGCCGCGGCCCGACAGGAAGCGGCTCACCAGGGCGTTGCAGACGGCCCGGAAGTCGCCGTCGGTGTGCAGCCGGTGCTGCAGCTGCCGGTGGATCTCCTGGTAGGCGGGGTTGGTGCGGAAGGCCGACATCGGGTGCCAGTCGAGCCGGGTGCCCTCCGGGTCGGCCTCCGTCACCGCGTCGCGGACCTTCGCGCGCACGCCTCGCAGGTTCTTCACCGCCTTGCGGCGGGCCTCGTCGGGTGGATAGCCGGATGCCTCGTACATCTCGGCCACGTACAGGTCGGTGTAGACGAAGTCGACCCTGTCGAAGTGGTCCAGCCCCCAGCGGGCGAGGTCGTGCAGGCGTTGGGCGGAAAAGTAGCTGTTGCCCGGGGACACACCGATCACGGCGTGTGCGCCCTCGCCGAAGATGACTTCGCAGTGGGAGGTGTAGGGCTGAACTTCGAAGACGTCGGCCATCAGCACGGATGCTGTGGTCAAGGGGGAAACCCTCCGCCGCGCGCTAGTCCCTCGAGGGCCCTGTGCCCCTGGTGTGGCGACGCGGCGCCCTCACGCTAGTCGTACAAGGTCAACACGGGTAGTTACTGCCTGGGTTTGACTGAAAACAGTCGTATCAACGGTCGAAGTGCCCTCAGGGGAACCTCATTTATGGGTCGTACGCTGGGGCCGTGGTCAACGGAGACGAGGATCCAGGGCAGGCGGCGTCCCGCCTCACCGGGCGCCGGGTCATGGCTGCGCGGGCGCCGTCCGGGTCGCCCGCCGAGGTGACGCTCGAAGGCGGTACGGCGGTGATGGTCAAGCGTGGCAACGCCCCTGGCGCCGTGCGCGCCGAGGTGACCGGGCTGCGCTGGCTCGGCGCCGCGGGTGCGGTCCGGGTGCCGGCGGTGCTCGGGCATGACGAGCGGTGGATGGTCACCGAGCGCGTGCCGACCGGGCAGCCCGACGGCGCGGCGGCGACGCGTTTCGGCCACGCCCTCGCGGCCCTGCACGCCGCCGGGGCTCCGGCGTTCGGCGCACCGCCGCCGGGCGGGCCCGAAGAGGCGTACATCGGCCTCGCGCCGATGCGCAACGCGCCCGGGGGCGACTGGCCCGGCTGGTTCGCCGAGCACCGGCTGCTGCCGTACTTGCGCCGTGCGGTCGACGCCGGCACCCTGCGGCCCGCGGAGGCCGCCGTGGTCGAGCAGGTCTGCGAGCGGCTCCCGGAACTCGCCGGGCCGGCCGAGCCGCCCGCCCGGCTGCACGGCGACCTGTGGAACGGCAATGTGCTGTGGGGCGCCGACGGGGAGGTCCGGATCATCGACCCGGCCGCGCACGGCGGGCACCGGGAGACCGACCTGGCGATGCTCCAGCTGTTCGGCTGCCCGCATCTGGACCGGGTGCTGGCCGGGTACCAGGAGGCGGCGCCGCCGGCCGACGGCTGGCGGCGCCGTGTCGGCCTGCACCAGCTCTTCCCGCTGCTGGTGCACGTGGTGCTGTTCGGCCGCGGCTACGCCGAACGGACCCTCGCCGCGGCCCGCGGCGCGCTCACGGAACGAACGGAATGAAGGGCACCGCAGGCCTGCGGGCGGAGCGCGCAACTCCCCTCGCCTGCGGCGACGTCCTCCTACCTGACGCCCCGAACGGCCCCGCTCCGGACCCCGGTTACGGAGTGTAAGGAAACCAACCACCCGTTCGATTCGTATAAGGACGTGAAAGCCGAATCAGGGAGAGACCATGCAACCGTTCACGCTCAACTACGCGCGCCCCGCTGTGCAGTTGGACGTCACCGCTCCGTACGCGTACGACTCCGGACTGCAGTTGAACGTCCTCCCGGACGGGCGGATCGCCGCCACCGACCACGCGACTTTGCGAGCACTGGGGACGACGACCTCCACGGCCGGCTCCAAGACGCACTTCGACGACTGAACGCGGGCCGACGGAAGATGACCGTGCTCATCCTGACCAGTGAAGAGGACGTGACGGCGGACATGGTGGTCCTCCGGCTGGGCGAGGCCGGCGTGCCCGTCGTCCGGCTCGATCCCGCCGACCTCACCAACGGCGTCGCGCTGTCGGGCGAGTACGTGCAGGGCGCCTCCCGCGGACACCTGTCCGTGGGCGGGCGCCTGGTGAGCATGAGCGGCCTGCGCTCCATCTGGGTACGCAGGCCGGGGGACGCGGCCACGCGCGCCGCCCAGCCCTCCGCCTGGCTGACGGAGGAGTCCGCCCAGGCGCTCTACGGCATGCTGCGCGGTACCGGCGCGCGCTGGATGAACCATCCGGACGCGGCCCGGCGGGCCCGCCACAAGCCCTGGCAGCTGCGGCTCGCCCAGCTCAGCGGGCTCGCCGTGCCGGCCACGCTGATCACGACGTTTCCGCAGGCGGCCCGGGAGTTCGCCGAGCGCTTCCCGGATCTGGTGGTCAAGCCCGTATCCGGCGCGCATCCGCAGGAGCCGCCGCGGGCGGTGCCCACCAGCCGGGTCGCGCCGGACGCCGACTTCGCCGCCGTCGCCTTCGGTCCGACCCTGCTGCAGCGGCGGATCCCCAAGCGGGCCGACATCCGGCTCACGGTCGTCGGCGAGCGGCTGCTGGCCGCGCGCAAGCCGGCCGACCCGGACGGCCACCCCGACGACGTCGACGTCCGGTTCGCCCCGTCGGTCTCGCCGTGGCTCCCGGCCCAGGTGCCACCGCGCGTCGCCGAGGCCGTCCAGCGCTACATGAAGGACGCCGAACTCGCGTACGGTGCCTTCGACTTCGCGGAGGACGCGGACGGGATCTGGTGGTTCCTGGAGTGCAACCAGTCGGGCCAGTTCGGCTTCGTCGAGATGGACACCGGCCAGCCGATCGCCGAGGCCATCGCGCGATGGCTGGCCGGGGACGGGGACCAGACCATGCCGTACGTCGAGGGCGACCGGGACACGGCCTCGTGAGACCGTGGCGACCGGTCCGGAGAAAGGAACGCGAGATGCGCATCGGACTGCTGGGAACGGGCCCGTGGGCCCAGGCGGCCTACGCCCCCGCGCTCGCCGGGCACACCGGCCTGGACTTCGCCGGGGTGTGGGGCCGCCGCCCGGAGGCGGCCACCGCGCTGGCGGAGCGGTACGGCGTGCCGGCGTACGACGACGCGGACGCGCTCCTGGCCGACGTGGACGCGGTGGCGGTGGCCCTTCCCCCGTCTGTGCAGGCCGAGTTGGCGGTACGGGCCGCGCGGGCGGGACGGCATCTCCTGCTGGACAAGCCCCTGGCCCTCGGCGTCACCGAGGCGCGGGCCGTGACCGAGGCCGCGGAGCGGGCCGGGGTGGCCTCGGTGGTGTTCTTCACCACACGCTTCCAGAAGGAACCGGAGGCCTGGATCGACGAACAGGCCGCCGCGGCGGGCTGGTTCACGGCGCGGGCGCAGTGGCTGGGGGCGGTGTTCACCAGCGACAGCCCGTTCGCGGCCTCCCCGTGGCGGCGGGAGAAGGGCGCGCTGTGGGACGTGGGACCGCATGCCCTGTCCGTGCTGCTGCCGGTCCTCGGCGACGTACGGCAGGTCCTGGCGGCGGCGTACGGTCCCGCCGACACCGTGCACCTGGTCCTCGACCATGCCACCGGCGCGTCCAGCACGCTCACACTGAGCCTGACGGCACCGCCCGCGGCGGCCGGCGCCGACCTCGAGCTGCGGGGTGAGGCCGGCGTGTCGCTCCTGCCGAGAAGCTCCGAGGGCGCGGTCCCCGCCCTGACCCGCGCCGCGGACGCGCTGCTCACCGCCCACCGCACGGGCCGCCCGCATCCCTGCGACGCCGCGTTCGGCCTGCGGGTCACCGAGATCCTCGCGACGGCGGAGGCCAGGCTGACCGGGGAGCCGGTCGACCAGCCCCCGGCCGCCCTGGCCTGATCCTCCAATCCCCCTCAGCCGTCCTCAGTCGTCCTCGAACGGTTCGTCGCTCCACCGGAACCAGGCCCGGTCCCCCTCGATGTGCAGCAGGAACTCGGGGACCGGGCCGTCCGGGGAGGAGAGCGAGACACGGCGCCGTATCTCGTCGTACGCGGACTCCCACTCGTCCCAGCTCTCCTCCTCCATCAGGGCCAGCTCACGGGCGAAGAGGTCCTGTACGGCGGCGAAGCCGGGGCCGGTGGTGAATCTCCCCGACAGCCAGGGGAAGTCGGCCTCGTCGATCACGATCTCCCCGACGGACTCCTCCCCGGCGCCCACCCGCCACACCTCGCCGTCGAACCCCATGGCCCCTCCCCCGTTCAGCCGCTGTCGATCACTTCCTCAGCATGTCACCCGGCACTGACAACGGGCTCGGCCCAGAAGTTGAGGCGCTCCCGCACGACGGGGTAGCCAGCCCTGGTGAAGTGTGCGGCCATCGGGAAGTTGCCCTGGTCGGTGGCGCCGGCGATGAACTCGGCGCCGTGTTCGGCGAGGAAGTGGGTGCACTCGGCGAGGAGGTCGTAGGCGTAGCCGTGGCCGCGGTGCTCCGGCAGGACGCCGATGAATCCGATGCACGGCCCGTTCGAGTTGCGGGCCGGGATGTGGATGCCGACCGGTTCGCCCCCGGGCGTGCGGGCGAGCTGCCACCACTCGCGCGGCGAAGGGAACCAGTGGAAGATGTCGAGTTCCTCCTGGGCGGCCTGGTCCACTCCGCCCTGCTCGATGGCCCGGCGAGCATGGGCGTCCAGGGTGACGGAGTGGATCCGGCGCAGGGCGTCGAAGAAGACCGTGTCGTCCGGTTCGGCGGAGAAGACCAGGCGCTCGGGGCGCTCGGGCAGGCCGTGGTCCGGGGTCCAGCGGTACAGGAAGCGTTCCACCAGGGGTTCGTATCCGGCCTTGCGGGCGGCGGCGGTGCGGGTGGTGACGGCGGCGGGCAGACCGGGGAGGTCGCGCCAGCCGGCGGGCAGGTCGAGTTCGAGTTCCTCGGTGCGCCAGGGCGTCGTCCGCAGGAGTTCGGCCCCCGCGTCCTCCTCGCCCTCGGCCACGTCGAACCAGTTGATGACGAGCGGCTCGGGGTCCTCGGGCCGGGCCCACCAGGCGGCGCGGGCCACGACCCGGCCGTCGCGCAGGGCGACCCGCTTCCAGTCGGGGCGGTACCGGGTCTGGAGGTGTTTCTCGCGCAGGCGCAGCGGGTCGGGCAGGGTGTCGAAAAGGTGAGCACTGCTCTCGTCGAGCGTGCGGATGACCACGGCGGTCATGGATTCCTCCGGGATGCGTGCTGCGTACAGCGGGGACGCGCTCCCGGTCAGACGTGCTACGCCCGAGGAACGGGAAGGCGGGAGCGCTGGATGACTGTGGACTGCATGGCGCTCGCCTCCTTCCGGCTGTCTCGGGCGTGCCGCACACGCTAGGGGGACGGCCGGCCGGGTGTCGACCGCTTTTCTCGCGTCGCACCCCCGTTTCTCCGGCGGTGCGCCCCCGTCCCGGCGACGGCGTAGCGTGGGGATGTGCGATCGGTGCGCGGCTCGTCGTCGCGTCGGAACCGGGAGGAGCGCGGCTGGCTGCGGGGCGCGCCACCGCCGCGATGGGTGCGGGTGCTGCCGGTGGCGCTGCTGGTGACGGTCACCGCGGCCACTTTCATCACCCCCCACGCAGGCGATCTCGGCTTCCTGCTGGGCGCGATCCCACCGCTCGCCGTCCTGTCGTACGGGCCGGTCGCGACCGGCGTCCTGGGCGCCCTGGTCGTCGCGGCGCTGAACATCCCGGCGACGCACCTGAACCGTCCCGGCAACACCGATCTGCTCACCATCGTGTTCGTCGCCCTGCTGAGCGTGTTCCTGTCCCATGTGCGCAGGCTCCGGGACGCCCAACTGGTCATGGAGCGGGCGATCGGCGAGGCCGTGCAGCAGGCCGTGATGCCGCCGCTGCCGGAGCACGTCGGGCGGGTGGGGTGCACGGGCTTCTACCGGGCCGCCCAGGACGGGACGCTGGTGGGCGGGGACTTCTTCGACGTGCGGGCGGGGCCGCACGGCGTCCGGGCGGTGATGGGCGACGTACAGGGGCACGGGCTGTCGGCGGTCGCGACGGTGGTGTCGCTGCTGGGCGCGTTCCGGGAGGCGGTGCTGGACCAGCCGGACCTGGAGTCGGTCGCGGCCCGTATGGACCGCAGGCTGGCGGTGGACTCGGAGGACGTGCGGTACCGAGAGCTGTTCGCGACCGCGGTGCTGCTGGAGTTCACGCCCGACGCGCGGGCGGTGCGGGTGGTCGCCTACGGTCATCCGGCGCCGGTCCTGCTGCACGGCGGGCGGTCCCACGAGGTGACCGTCACGGCGGCTCCCCCGCTGGGCCTCGGGCTGGCCGACGCCGATCCCCCCAAGGAGGTCACCGTGCCGCTCGGGCCGGGCGACCGCCTGCTGCTGGCCTCCGACGGCGTCTGGGAGGCCCGGAACGCCTCCGGCTCCTTCTATCCGCTGCCCGAGCGGCTGTCCGACTTCGCGGACACCGGCTCCGGCGAGCTGGCCGACGCCGTGTGGGCCGACCTCGCGCTACGGCACTACGACGTCCGCGACGACGCCACCCTGCTGGTCCTGACCCCCGAGTCGCCGGACACCTGACCCAGGCCCTGTACGGACACACGGGTCAGCCCACGTCCCACAGGAACCGGTGGGTGTGGATGCCGAAGTACGGGAACGACTGGATCTCGCGGACGCCCTCGAGGGGCCGCACCACGTCGTTGACGAAGTCCAGCAGGTCCTTGGGGCCCGGCGCGACCACCTCCGCGAACAGGTCGAACCCGCCGGAGGTGAGCACCGAGTAGACCACCTCGGGGCGCTCGGCGAGGGCGTCGGCGACGGTGCGCGGGTCGCCGTCGACGCCGATGCCGAGCAGGGCCATGGCCTGGCCGCCCATGGCCATCGGGTCGGTGACGCCGACGACCTGAACGGCCCTGGAGTCCAGCAGGCGCTGCAGGCGCTGGCGGGCCGCCGAGGCGGACAGCCCGACCTTCGGGCCGAGGTCGGCATAGGCGATACGGCCGTCGGTCTGCAGCTCGCGCAGGATGGCCCGGTCGATCTCGTCCACGTCTCTCCTTTCATGCGGTCCCGGGTGAACGTGCCGGCTCAGCCGACCAGTTCGGCGAGGGCCGCGGCGAAGACCTCGGTGTGCGTGTCGACGTCCTGCTCGGTGGTGTCGGGGCACATGAGCGCCATGTTGTGGAACGGGGTCAGCAGGATGCCCCGGTTGGCGAGGTAGAGGTGGAGGAAGTCCTCCAGCTCCGGGTCGGCGGCCGCCGCGGACTCGGTGCCCGTGCGGGGCACCGGCGAGGTGAAGCGGTACTCGGTGCGGGCGCCGAGGCGGCTGACGGACCAGGGCAGGTGGTGGGCCTCGATGCCGGCCCGGACGCCCGCCTCGAAGCGCTCGGAGAGCTTCGCCATCCGGGCGAAGGCCTCGTCGGTGAGCACATGCTCCAGGGTGGCCCGGGTCGCGGCGATGGACAGCGCGTTGCCGGCGAGGGTGCCGCCGACGCCGCCCATGTCGACAAGGTCCAGGTCGGCGCGGTCCAGCAGCCGCTCGGCGAGGTCCGCGGAGAGGCCGTAGGCGCCGGCCGGGATGCCGCCGCCGATCGCCTTGCCGATGGTGAGCAGGTCCGGTTCGAGGTCCCAGGCGGCCGTGCAGCCGCCGGGGCCCGCGGAGAAGGTGTGGGTCTCGTCGTTGATGAGCAGGGTGCCGTACCGCCTGGTCAGGTCCCGGACGCCCGCGAGGTAGCCGGGCTCGGGCAGGACGATGCCGATGTTGGTGAGCGCGGGCTCCATCAGGACGGCGGCGACGTCCCCGTGGGCCAGCTCGCGCTCCAGACCGGCGAGATCGTTGAACTCGGCGACCCTGCTGGTCAGGGTGACGTCACAGGGTGCTCCGACGTTTCCGGGGCGGGCGGTGCCCCCGCCGTCCGGGCCGACGACGATCAGCGACTCGTCGACGCTGCCGTGGTAGCAGTAGCTGTTGACCAGGATCTTCGGGCGCCCGGTGACGGCCCGGGCGAGCCGGATCGCCCACCGGTTGGCGTCGGTCGCGGTCAGCGAGAAGCTCCAGCGGGCCAGGCCGAAGCGGCGGGTCAGCTCGGCGCCGACCCACTCGGCGTCCTCCGTGGGCAGCATGGCGGTGGCCCCGCCCAGACCGGCGTACCGGCGGTCGACGGCCTCGGTGACCGCGGTGGGCGAGTGACCGGCCATCGCGCCCGTGTCGCCGAGGCAGAAGTCGATGTACTCGTGCCCGTCCACGTCGGTGATCCGGGCGCCGCGCGCCCCGGCCAGATAGCGCGGGAAGGCGCCGGCCGTCTTGTTCATCCAGGTCATCGGCACCCGGCCGAAGAGGTGGTCGGCCTGCGCGTAGGCCTCCTTGGAACGCGGGTTACGGCGCTCGGCCTCGGCGCTCTCGCGGGCCAGGAGGGCGTGCAGACGCGTGCGGTCCATGGGGTACCTCGATGCATGCCGGGGACGGAACGGTCTGAGCGTACGAGCGAAAACAGGATGACATCAAGAGCTGACGCTCGAATCGATTGCCGTCACGCTCGAATCGAGCGTGACTCTGACGCTCGGCCACCCTGGTGGCAATGCCCCAACTGACGGACCCTTGTCGGGTGTTCGAACGCAATGTCTTAAACGCCAGGGTTCGCCACCCCTTCCGCCACGTAGAAATATCTATCAGCATGCATATGCCGGGTTGGGGTGCATGATCACGCGGAGCGGTGGATGACGAACACGATGTGGATGCGGGGCGTGGAGTGGCTCGCCGCGGCGGCGGCCGATCCCCGCGCGTGCAAGTGGCGGTGGGACCACGGCGAGGGCATCGCGCTGCTGGAGGCGGGCCGCTTCTGGGACATGCTGAGCGTTCCCGAGCGGCTCGGGCTGCTCACCCTGGACCTGCTGTGGCGGCCCGGGCTGCCCGTGCCGGGGCCGACCCTGGTGGACACCGCCGCGGGGCGGGTCGGGTTCTTCCTGCCGCCGGACCCGTCCGGGGGCTGGGTCGGCGCCGGCCTGCGGTACGCGACCAAGGGATCCTGGGTCGCCGTACCGCCGCCGTACCGGCCCGCCCGCTCCCTGGAGTGGCTGGTCCCGCCGGACGGCACCGGCGCGCTGCACACGCCCGGCGCGCTGGAGGGGGCGCTGCGGGAGGCCAACGGCACGCTGGCGGTCCTCGCACCGCTGTGCGGGCCGTAGCGGATCAGGAGCGTTCGGGCTCGGGCCGGATGCGCAACGCCAGCCCGGCGAGGGTGACCCAGTGCACCTCGCGTTCCGCGGGGACGCTGCGTCCCTGGGCCCGCCACTCCGCCACGAGTTGGGCGTAGATCGGCTCTCGGGTCCGGTCCGCCGGGGCCCTGCGGCTACTTCGATCCCTGCGGTCCGTCCGGTCCGCGCGGTCGATGACGTCCATGCCGGGGCAACGCCCGGGCCGCTCCACCGGCACGCTCCCGCTCCGCCCGCTCACCGGGTCGGGTGAGCACACCCCTCGAACGAGGCCTTCCGCCCGTCCGACAAGCATCCCGGAGCAGGCGGCTCATGCCGTCGAAAGACGCACCCGGCCGACAGGCGGCGCCGAGTGGGCGCTCCTATCCTGGGGAGGCAGGACTCCGACGTCTCGCCCACCGCACGTTCTGCTCTCACGTGCTTGGAGTCAGCCCATGTCGCATTCTTCCGCACGCCTGCGCAGGGGAGCCGCGGTCGCCGTCGTGGTGGGAACGCTGATGGTGCCGCTCGGCGGCGCTCCCGCGGGGGCGGCGCCGGCCTCCGTAGCCGCCGCGTTCGCCGCCGACCCGCCCACCCCCTCCCCTTCGGGGACGGAGGTCCGCACGCTCACCCCGGACGTGGCCCGCCAACTCGACGCCGCCGTGCAGAAGGTGATGACCGAGGCGCACGTGCCCGGGGTGACGGTCGGCATCTGGACGCCGCACCAGGGCAGTTACGTCAGCTCGTTCGGTGTCGCCGACAAGAGCAGCGGCCGGCCGATGACACCGGACCTGTACATGCGGATCGGCAGTGAGACCAAGACCTTCACCGTGACGGCGCTGCTGCAGCTGGTGGACCAGGGCAAGGTCGGCCTGGACGATCCGATCGGCAAGTACGTCGACGGGGTGCCGAACGGGGACGAGATCACACTGCGGCAGCTCGCCGGGATGCGCAGCGGGCTGTTCAACTACTCCCAGGACGACGACTTCTACAAGGCGCTCACGTCCGATCCGCAACGCAGCTTCACGCCCCAGGAGTTGCTCGCCTACGCCTTCAAGCACCCGGTGCTGTTCCAGCCGGGACAGAAGTTCTACTACTCCAACACCAATCTCATCCTGCTCGGCCTGGTCGTCGAGAAGGAGAGCGGGCAGCGCCTCGGCGACTACATCCGTCAGCACGTCACCGAGCCGGCCGGGATGACGGACACCCTGTTCCCGACCGGCGCCGAGTTCCCCTCCCCGCACGCGCAGGGCTACACGAACCAGACGGCCGACGGAAAGATCGCGGACACGGCCGGCTGGAACCCGTCCTGGGGGTGGGCGGCCGGCGCGATGATCTCGAAGCAGGAGGACCTGCGGGTGTGGGCGCGCACGGTGGCGACCGGCCAATTCCCGGACGGCAGCCGGATGATCAGCGCGGCCACGCAGAAGCAGCGGCTCATCACCCCGGCGACGCCGATCCCGGGAGCCGGGTACGGGCTGGGCATCTTCAATGTGCAGGGCTGGATCGGCCACAACGGATCGCTTCCGGGCTACGAGTCCCTGACCGTCTATCTCCCTGCGGCACAGGCGACCCTCGTGGTCCTGCTCAACACCGACATCGACCACAACGGCCAGGAACCGAGCACCCTGTTCGGCGAGGCGATCACCAAGATCGTCTCCCCCGACCACGTCTTCAACCTGCCGGCCGAACCCGCGGCCAGGTAAGCGCTCTCACCTGGGACGGTTTCCGGCCAGGTCGAGAATGCGCTGTTCGCCAGTCGGCCGGTGCCGCTGTGTACTGGAGGTGCCTCGCGAGAGCCGACCAGCCAGGAGAGCCGTCGTGACCGTCACCGACCGCATCCCGCTCGACCCGTTCGGCACCGACATCGCCGCGGAGAGCGCCCGGCTGCGCGCCCTCGGCCCGGTCGTGCCCGTGGAACTGCCCGGCGGCATCCCCGCCTGGGCACCCACCGGGTACGACGTCCTCAAGGAACTGATCCTCGACCCTCTGGTGAGCAAGGACGCGCGCCGGCACTGGCGGCTGTGGCCGCAGACCGCAGAGCGCCCCGCCTGGAGCTGGATCGTGACCTGGGTGGGCGTGGTCAACATGCTGTCCACCTACGGTCCCGACCACACCAGACTGCGCAAGCTGGTGGCGCCGAGCTTCACGCACCGGCGCACCGAGGCGCTGCGCCCGCGGGTGGCGGGCATCACCGCCGAACTGCTGGACGCGCTGGCGGCCGAGGGCGCCGACGGCCGTGCCGTCGATCTGCGGACCGGGTTCGCCCATCCGCTGCCCATGCGCCTGATCTGCGAACTGCTCGGCGCGCCCGAGGAGTTGCGCGAGGACGCGGCACGGCTCATCGCCGACATCTTCGACACCTCCGACCCGAGCCCGGAGCACGCGGCGTCCGTGCAGGAGCGGATCGGCACGGTGCTGGGTGCGCTGCTCGCGTACCGTCGCAAGGATCCGGGCGACGATCTCACCACGGAGCTGATCCGGGTCCGGGACGAGGACGGCGACCGGCTCTCCGACGAGGAACTGCTGCACACGCTGCTGCTGGTGGTCGGCGCCGGGTTCGAGACCACCGTCAATCTCATCGGCAACGCGGTCGTCGCCCTGCTGACGCAACCGGCGCAGCTGGCGGCGGTGCGCTCCGGGGAGGTCGACTGGGAGGGGGTGGTCGAGGAGACGCTGCGGGTGCACCCGTCGGTCGCCGCGCTGCCGCTGAGGTTCGCGGTAGCGGACCTGAAGGTCGGGGGCGTGACGATCCCGGCCGGGGACGCGATCATCACGACCTACGCGGCCGCCGGCCTGGACCCGGCGCGCTACGGGCCGGACGCGGCCGGTTTCGACGCGGCGCGCGGCGCCGACGACCATCTGGCGTTCGGGATCGGCGTGCACCGCTGCGTCGGCGCTCCGCTGGCCCGCATGGAGGCGCTGACGGCGCTGCCCGCGCTGTTCGCCCGCTTCCCCGGGCTGCGCCTGGCCGTCGGCCCCGACGAGCTGCGGCAGGTGCCGTCGTTCATCGCCCACGGCTGGCAGGAGGTGCCGGTCCGGCTGGACGGCTGAGACAGGTGCGGGGCTCCGACCGGTCCCCCGTTCCGGTCGTGCCCCGCGCCTGCTGAACCTACGCGCGGGGCACGGCGGTGGGTATCGCACCGGTGCCCCTTCCGGACCGGCGAGGACTCACTTGTGCACAGGGGAGTCCGGTTGGCCCCGGTTCGCTCCGCCGACGGCGGGTGGGGCGAGGGCGCCGGTGGCCAGGTGGGCGAGGACGACCTCGTACAGGTCGCTGCCCATGGCCAGCAGTTGGCGTTCCAGGACCGGTTCGGCGGCCCGGACGTGGTCGCGTACGGTCTGGGCGTGCACGCCCAGGTCCCGGGCCGTGCGTTCGGCGTTCGAGTCCGCGGCGATCCAGGCGCGCAGGGTGCCGCGCAGGTCGCGGCCGTCACCGTCCAGGCGGCCCAGGAGGTCCTGCGCCCAGGCGCGCAGCGCGGCCGAGGCGAGCAGGTCACGGAGCCCGTCGGGGGCCGGCTGCGGGGCCGTGCCGTCGGGGTCGTACGGGCCCTGCACCGCCTCGGTGTTGAGCGCGAGGTGGGCGGCGGCGCGGGTGGTGAGGCGGGAGAAGTCGGTGCCGAGCAGCGCCTCGACGCGATCCATGCGGGCGCGGACGGTGTTGCGGCTGACGCCGAGCACCTTGGCCGCGTTGACGGCGGTGAACTCCAGGCCGAGCCGGGTCGTGGCGAGCAGTTCGGCGCGGATGTGGTGGGGCAGTGTGTCGAGGGGGCGCAGCACACCCGCGGACCAGGCGCGCAGGGCGACGGGGTCCATGAGCCGTTCGGGGTGGGTGCGTTCGGCGTAGACGGCCGTCTGGTCCGGGCGGAAGCGGGCGACGGCGAGCGCGCTGATGGCCTGCCCGTAGGCGGTGGCGGTCCGGGCGAGCCGCTGGCGCAGGCTGCCGCCGAGGAAGGTGTCCGGCCGGCCGTCGACGAGGGAGCGCAGCCGGTCCCCCGCCGTCGGCCGGGGGCTGACGACGATGACGTGCCCGTCCATCGCGGGGCAGCGCACGACGAGTGCCAGGCCGTCGGTGATGTGCGCGCAGGCGTCGGCGAGTGCGTCCCGCTCGGCGGGGGAGACCTCGACGACGTAGACGCGTGCGGTGTCCTGCTCGAGCAGGCCCGGCCACAGGCCGGCCGCGACCCGGCGGGCGGAGACGGTGTCCTCCACCATCAGCAGCTGCAGGATGGCCAGCCGCAGGTCGGCCGTGGCCCGGCGGAGCCGGCGCCCGTCGTCCGTCAGCTTCCTCTCCCTCAGGAGCAGTTCGAGCACGGACGCGGTGCGGTTCACGATGTCGGCGGCGCGCCGGTCGAAGGGTTCGGGGCGGGCCACGGCGAGCACCTCTCCCGCCGCCGGGCCCTGTTCGGGGTGGCGTATCCCGACCATGCGGACATGGCGTTCGCCGTCCTCCAGGGCGGCCGCGGAGATCCGGCCCGTGACCACGTCGGCGAGCACGTTGCCGTCCAGCGGCAGGCGTTCACCCGCGAGGAGGCCGCCGTGGGCGTCCTGGAGGCAGACGGTCGCCCCGACGGTCCGCCCGAGCCAGGTGACGACCCGGCGCGGGTCGCGGCCGGCCGGACGCAGATGGTCGAGCAGCTGCTCCGCCCACGTGGTGTCGGGGTCCTGCGGCTGGGCGTGGGGGCCCTCGTCGGCTCGGCCGGCCACGTCACCCTTCTCCTCGTCGTCGGTTTGACCTCGGCTTTCGAATCTGGACGTTACCCCAAGAGACGACGGCGCTCAGGTCGGCACCGGACCGCACGGGCCTCACGCACGGCACGCCGCCGCTGCGCGCGCGGCGCCCGGGGACGGCATAAGCTCGGCGGATGGCGAAGTACTTCGACGTGCACCCCGAGAACCCCCAGCCGCGCAGCATCACCCAGGTCGCCGACGCGGTGCGCTCGGGTGCGCTCATCGCATACCCCACCGACTCCTGCTACGCGCTCGGCTGCCAGTTGGGCAGCCGGGACGGCATCGACCGGATCCGTTCGATCCGCCAACTGGACGACCGGCACCACTTCACGCTGATGTGCCGGGACTTCGCGCAGCTCGGCCAGTTCGTCCGCGTCGACAACGACGTGTTCCGGGCCGTGAAGGCGTCGACTCCCGGCAGCTACACCTTCATCCTGCCGGCCACCCGCGAGGTGCCGCGCATGCTGCAGCACCCCAAGAAGAAGACCGTGGGCGTGCGCATCCCCGACCATGTGGTGACCCAGGCCCTGCTGGCCGAGCTGGGCGAGCCGCTGCTGTCCAGCACGCTGCTGCTGCCCGACGAGGAGGAGCCGATGACCCAGGGCTGGGAGATCAAGGACCGGCTCGACCACGCGGTGGACGCGGTGGTCGACTCCGGGGACTGCGGCACCGAGCCGACCACGGTCGTGGACTTCTCCAGCGGCGAGGCGGAGATCGTGCGGCGGGGCGCCGGGGACACCGCTCGGTTCGAGTGAGGGCGGGAGTCCGGCCCCGCAGGCGTGGATCTTGCGTGGCAGCATGAGACGTACACGCAGCGCGGAAGGGCAGCCGCCTCCCGCCGCTGACTCCTCAGGAGGCTTCTCAGCATGACCGCCGTACAGGGAACAGCCGTCGACATCCCGACCGAGGACGGCACCGCCGACGCCTACCTCGCCCACCCCGCGGACGGGAACCCTCATCCGGGCGTCCTGCTCTACCAGGACGCCTACGGCCTGCGCCCGCAGCTGAGGGCGATGGCCGACCGGCTCGCGAGCGCCGGTTACACGGTCCTGGTGCCGAACGTCTTCTACCGGCACGGCCGCACCCCGATCGGAGAGGTCCCGGAGTTCATCGACCCCGCGGCCGACCCGACCATATGGGAGCGGATCGGCCCGGTCATGGCCTCCCTCACCGCCGAACAGACCGAGCGCGACGCGGACGCCTATCTGGGCTGGCTGGCCGACAGCCCCCTGGTCACCGACGGCCCGGTCGCACTCACCGGTTACTGCATGGGCGCCCGCCTGGCCCTGCGCACGGCGGCCACCCACCCCGAGCGGGTGGCCGCGGCGGCCGGCTTCCACGGCGGCCGGCTGGCCACCGACGCCCCGGACAGCCCGCACCGCGGTGCCGAGCACATCACCGCGGAGCTGTACTTCGGCCACGCCGACCAGGACCCTTCCATGCCCGAGGAGCAGATCCGGCTCCTGGCGGACACGCTCACCGCCGCCGGCGTACGGAACACCTGGGAGGTCTACCCGGGGGCGCAGCACGGCTACACGCAGGCCGACACCCCCGCCTACGACCGCGAGGCCGACGAGCGGCACTGGGCGGCCCTGCTCGATCTGCTGAAGCGCGCCTTCTGAGGGCCGGAGGGCGCCCGCCATGCGACGGGCGCCCCCGGATCCCGTCCCACTCGTTTCCCGTCCAACTCATTGACATGCACGCACCCGACCGCAACGCTGAGAGCGCTCTCAAACAGGTACGGACCAATATCCGTACGACCCCGACCCCACACGGAGGTGGAGAGTGCCCCCCAGCATCACGCGCCCCGCGCTGCCCCTGGCGGCCGCGGCGGCCCTGGTCGGCGGCCTGCTCACGCTGGTCGCACCGGACCACGCCGGCGCCGCCGTGCCGGACACCATCCCCCTGAAGATCACCAACAACTCGGGCCGCTCCGACCCGGTGTACGTCTACGACCTCGGCACCCAACTGTCCTCGGGGCAGCAGGGCTGGGCCGACGCCAACGGCACCTTCCACGCCTGGCCCGCGGGCGGCAACCCGCCGACTCCCGCGCCGGACGCGGCGATCGCGGGGCCCGCCGCCGGACAGTCGAAGACGATCCGGATACCGAAGTTCTCCGGCCGGATCTACTTCTCCTACGGCCAGAAGCTCGACTTCCGGCTCACCACCGGCGGGTTGGTGCAGCCGGCCGTGCAGAACCCGTCCGACCCCAACCGGAACATCCTGTTCAACTGGTCGGAGTACACGCTGAACGACTCCGGGCTGTGGCTCAACAGCACCCAGGTGGACATGTTCTCGGCGCCGTACGCGGTCGGCGTGCAGCGGGCCGACGGCAGTGTGAGCAGCACCGGGCACCTGAAGTCCGGTGGCTGGACCGGCTTCTTCAACGCGCTGCGCGGACAGCCGGGCGGCTGGGCCAACCTGATCCAGACGCGCTCCGACGGCACCGTGCTGCGCGCCCTGTCCCCGCTGTACGGCGTGGAGACCGGTGCCCTGCCGGCGAACGTGATGGACGACTACGTCAACCGGGTGTGGCAGAAGTACGCGACGTCGACGCTGACGGTCACGCCGTTCACCGACCAGCCGAACACCAAGTACTACGGCCGGGTCTCGGGGAACGTCATGAACTTCACCAACTCCTCCGGCGCGGTCGTCACGAGCTTCCAGAAGCCGGACGCGTCCAGCATCTTCGGCTGTCACAAGCTGCTGGACGCGCCCAACGACCAGGTGCGCGGCCCCATCTCGCGCACGCTGTGCGCCGGTTTCAACCGCTCCACCCTGCTGGTCAACCCCAACCAGCCGGACACCTCGGCGGCGAACTTCTACCAGGACTCGGTGACCAACCACTACGCGCGCAAGATCCACGCGCAGATGGCCGACGGCAAGGCGTACGCCTTCGCCTTCGACGACGTCGGCAACCAGGAGTCGCTGGTCCACGACGGCGGCCCGCAGCAGGCGTATCTGACGCTGGATCCGCTCTCCTGACATGCCGCGGTCCCGCACCCTCGGGGGTGCGGGACCGTGACGGGGGACTCAGCCGGTCGTCAGAGCGGTGTCGTCCACGACGAAGCTGGTCTGGAGCGAGGAGTCCTCGACTCCGTTGAACTTCAGCGTGACCGTCGAGCCCGCCAGCGAGGACAGGTCGAAGGACTTCTGGCTGTAGCCGGATGCCTTGTTGAGGTTCGAGTAGGTGGCCAGGGTCTTCGAACCCGCGGTCACCGTCAGCTTGTCGTACTGGGTGCTGGTGGTGGTCTCCGCGGTGTCGATGTGCAGGTAGAAGGTCAGGGTCGCCTTGCAGCCCGCGGGGATCGTCACCGACTGGGACAGGGTGTCGGTGTGCGAGGAGCCGTAGCCGTCGAGCCAGGCCTTGTAGGAGCCGCTGTGGGCCGCCTCACCGCTGTCGGTGCCGATGACTCCGCTGGTCGCCGTCCAGCCGGTGCTGCCCGACTCGAAGCCCGGGTTGCTCAGCAGCTGGGTCGAGGAGCAGCCGCCGCCGGTGGGGTTGACCGTCCAGCCGAAGGTCGCGGTGCCCGTCGCGCCGGTGGAGTCGGTCACCGTGACCGTGGTGCTGGAGGAACCCGCGGTGGTGGGGGTGCCGGAGATCAGGCCGGTCGAGCTGTTGATCGACAGGCCGGCCGGCAGCCCGGAGGCGCTGTAGGTGAGGGCACCGCTGTTGGTGCTGCTCGCCTGGATCTGCAGGCTGACCGCGGTGCCGACGGTGGCGGTCTGGCTGCCCGGGTTGGTGACCGTCACCCCGCTGCTCGGCGGGTTGATGTGGCTGCCGACGTTGATGCCGGCGAAGGCGTTGCCCACCCCGGCGTACTGGGTGGAGTTGGTGCCGTAGAGGGCTGCTGCCGCGTTGAGGGCGGCGGTGCGGGCGGCGGCGTAGTTGGTGCTGGACGTCATGTACGTCGTCAGCGCCTTGTACCAGATCTGCAGGGCCGCGGCCCGGCCGATGCCGGTGACGGCGACGCCGTCGGAGGTCGGGCTGTTGTAGGTGACGCCGTTGATGACCTTGGTGCCGCTGCCCTCGGAGAGCAGGTAGAACATGTGGTTCGCGGGGCCCGAGGAGTAGTGCACGTCCAGGTTGCCGACGCCGGAGTACCAGCTGTCGGCGGATCCGCCGTCCTTGCTCGGCTTGTCCATGTACCGCAGCGGCGAGCCGTCGCCGTTGATGTCGATCTTCTCGCCGATGAGGTAGTCGCCGACGTCCGAGCTGTTGTTGGCGTAGAACTCCACCCCCGTGCCGAAGATGTCGGAGGTCGCCTCGTTCAGGCCGCCGGACTCGTCGCTGTACTCGAGGCCCGCGGTGTTGGAGGTGACGCCGTGGGTCATCTCGTGGCCGGCGACGTCCAACGAGGTCAGGGCATGCGTGTTGCCCGAACCGTCGCCGTACGTCATGCAGAAGCAGCTGTCGTCCCAGAAGGCGTTGACGTAACCGCTGCTGTAGTGGACGCGCGAGTAGGCGGCGACGCCGTCGTTCTTGATGCCGCTGCGACCGAAGGTGTTCTTGTAGAAGTCCCAGGTCTCCTGCGCACCGTAGGCGGCGTCGGCGCCCGCGGTCTGGGTGTTGGAGCCGGACCCGGTTCCCCAGACGTCGTCGGAGTCGGTCATCAGGGTGCCGGTGCCGGAGGTGCCGTTGTTGAGGCTGTAGGTCTTGTGGCCGCCGCGCGTGGTGTCGTACAGCTGGTACGTCGAACCGGACAGCGTGGTGGTGAGGCTGACCGAGCCGCTGTACTGGGTGTTGCCGGTGCCCGTCCTGATCGCCTGGTAGCGGTACAGCTCCTTGCCGGTGGTGGCGTCGGTGATGACGTGGAGCTGGCTGGGCGTGCCGTCGTCCTGGAAGCCGCCGACCACCGTCTCCCAGGCGAGCTTCGGGGTGCCGTGGCCGGCCCAGATCACCTTGCGGGCGCTGTCGGTGGTGGGCTTCTTCGCGTCGAGGGCCTTCGCTGCCTTGAGGGCCTTGGTCTCGGCGGCGGACTTGGTGAAGGTCGCGGCGGTGGAAGTGACCTTGATCTTCTGCTTGTTGTTGAAGGTCGTGCTCACGGTGCCCGCGGCCAGGGAGGCGGGCGGGGTGTGCACGACGAGGTCGCCGCCCAGGACGGGGAGGCCGGCGTAGGTGCGCTCGTAACGCGTGTGCAGCGTGCCGTCGTTGTCCTTGACGACGTCCTTGACGACCAGCTTCTCCTGCGCGCCGAGCCCGAGGGTGCGGGCGGTGGCGGCGGTCTTGTCCTTGGCGCTCTTGATCAGCGCGGAGTGCTGGGCGGGGCTGAGCTTGGCCTCCAGGCCTCCGGTGCGAACCGGGCTGGGGTGCGGGCCTGCGGGCTTGGCGGTCGCCGGGACCGACTGGATGCCGACGGCGAGGAAGGCGGCGGTGGAGACCAGTGCGGCTCCGACCGTGGCCCGTCTGTGGGGAAGACGTCTCACTCGTACTCCTCCTGCTGCGGCCGCCGGGTCGCGGCCGGTGACAGACCGGGCAGACGGGTGTGCTGCCCGGGACGAGCTGAGCTGTGCGGGGACCGTGATCCGTGAACACACCTTGGAGGATCCGTGTGCGGGGGGAGGATTTCAGCTTTGACTCGCACATGTCAGCCACGTCGGGGGCAATCGAGGGTTTTCCCTATGCGGGCGGGGCAGCCCGGGACACTCCCGCCGGTTTGGCCCCCAAGTGCTCTTGGTCGGGGTTGACCTTCACGTAGGGGTCAATGTCTAGCGTCGCCCGCATGACGTCCTTCACCACAAGCGCGTTGCCGCCTGCCTCTTCCCGCCTCGCCCGTAACGGTGTGGAGGTCCGACTCGCCGCACGGCCCGACGGGTTCCCCACCCCCGACCACTTCCGGATCGTCACGACGACCGTCCCGGACCCCGCACCTGGCCAGGTCCTGGTGCGCAACCTGTTCATGTCCCTCGATCCCGGCATGCTTCTGCTGATGTCGGGCGGCTCCCAACTGCCCATACCCGGCTACGAGGTGGGAGAGGTGATGTACGGGAACGCGGTCGGCGAGGTGGTCGCCTCGGCGGATCCGTCGTTGAGCGAGGGCGACCTGGTCGTGCACCGGCTGGGCTGGCGGGAGTACGCGGTGGCCGGCGCTGAGGCGTTCCGCCGGGTGGACGAGAGGGCCTACCCGAGCCCGTCCATGCACCTGGGCTTCGGGCTCGTCGCCTACGTCGGGTTGATGGAGGCGGCTCGACTGCGGCCCGGGGACACGGTCTTCGTCTCCAGTGCGGCCGGGGCCACCGGGGGCCTCGCCGGGCAGATCGCGCGACTCAAGGGCGCGGCCCGGGTGATCGGCAGCGCGGGGTCGCCGGAGAAGGTGGCCCACCTGACCGGCACGCTCGGGTTCGACGCGGCCTTCGACTACCACGACGGTCCCGTACTGGACCGGCTGCGCGCGGCGGCGCCGGACGGCATCGACGTGTACTTCGACAATGTGGGCGGCGAGCAGTTGCGGGCCGCCGTCGAGGTGATGAACGAGCACGGCCGCATCGCGGTGTGCGGGGCGCTCAACCGGCAGCGCACGGGCCGTCCCGACGACGGGCCCGGTGACCTGCTGAGCGTCGCGGCCAAGCGCCTGACGATCCGGGGCTTCACCCTTTTCGACCACCTGGACCGGGCCGCGGAGTTCGGTGAGCAGTTCCGCGGCTGGCTGCGCGAGGGATCCATCGTCTACGACGAGACGGTGGTCGAAGGGCTGGCCGCTGCGCCGCAGGCGCTCCTGGACCTGGTCGGCGGCCGGTACACCGGGAAGACCGTGGTCCGCCTCACCGATGCGGCTGGGCGAACGCCGGTAGCCTGAGCGGGAGTTCAAAGGGGGAGACGGATGCTGATCGGCGAGCTGGCGGCACGGACGGGCACGACGACCCGCGCCCTGCGCTACTACGAGGAGCAGGGCCTGCTGGAGTCCGCCCGGACGTCGGCCGGTTACCGCGTCTACGGCCCGGTCGCGGAGACCCGGGTCCACAACGTCCGCGACCTGCTGGCCTCCGGGTTCACCGTCGAGGACGTGAAGTCGTTCGTGCGGTACCTCGACACCGATCTGCCGGAGGTCTTCACCTACTCCCCGGCGTGCGCCGACAACTATGACGTGGGCGCACGCCGGGTGGCCGAGCTGGAGGAGAGGATCGCGGCGCTCACGAGGATGCGCGACGTCCTCGTCCATCGAATGCCCTGGCTGGCGGCGCCCGGCGAGGCCGCGGAGCAGGGCGCCGCCTGACCGGCACCATGCCAACTTGTCTGGTCAAGTTTGGCATCGGTTCTTCCGTTCGACAGCGTGGACCGATACCCATGTCCCGTTCATCGTGCACAGCCGGGCCGTACGGCCCACACCCTCACGACACCCTCTTGAACGGGACGAGGTACACGCATGCGAATGCGCTGGAGATCCCTCGGCGGGCTGCTGGCCCTCCTCGGCGCACTGATCGTCTGTACTCCCCCGGCCCACGCGGCCGGGAGCAGCGGCAATCTGATCGTCAACGGCGATGCGGAGGCCGGCGGCTACTGCACCGACGACTGGGCCGCGGCCACCACGGTGCCGGGCTGGACCACCGAGGCCGGCGGCCCGGACGTCATGTGCCACACCGCCGGGTCCTTCGGGCTGCCCGGCGACGGCAAGGCCCCCGGCAAGGCCTTCTTCGGGCCCGGCAACTTCGGTGACGGCTCGATGTCACAGACCGTGGACGTCTCCTCGGCGGCCTCGGCCGTCGACGGCGGCGGCGTGAGCTACAACCTCTCCGGCTGGCTCGGCGGCTGGACGACCTACGGCGGTTATGTCGCGGTAGGCCTGCACTTCCACGACGCGAGCGGCCACCCGCTCGGCGCGACGGCCAAGCTGCCGACGGTCTCGGCGTCCGACCGGGGCCTGGCCACCAAGTTCCTGTCCCGCAGCGCCACCGGCACGGTGCCCGCGGGGACCCGGTCGATCCAGGTCGAGGTGCAGTTCCTGTCGACGTCGCACGAGACCGGCTACCTCGACAACCTCTCCCTCACCCTGAACACCCCGGTCACCGCGCCGGCCCCGCTCGCCCCGCCCGCGTCGCAGGTGCCCGGCTACGACCACGTGTTCATGGTCATGATGGAGAACACCGACTACTCCGCGGTCATGAACGACCCGGCCGACACGCCCTACATGCACAGCCTGATGGCCCAGGGCGCGACGCTGACCGACTTCCACGGCGTCTACCACCCGAGCGACGAGAACTACCTCGCCGTCGCCGGCGGCGACACCTACGCCAAGGGCGCCACGTACTGGCCCAACATCAACTCCCCGCAGCGCAACCTGGGCGACACCCTGGAGGACGCCGGGAAGAGCTGGAAGGCCTACGAACAGGGCATGGGCACGCCCTGCAACACCAAGAACAACAACGACAGTTACTACGAGCCCGATGACGCCCCGTTCATCAACTACACCGACATCAGCGGCAACGCGTCGCGCTGCGCCGCCCACCTGTTCGACACCTCGCAGCTGACCACCGACCTGCAGTCGGCCGCGACCACGCCGAACTTCTCCTGGATCGCCGCCGACGACTACTACGACGGCGAGGCCTCCGGCAACGGCAACGCCACCAGCCTCAAGACGCAGGACGGCTGGCTGAAGCAGACCCTCGCCCCGGTGCTGTCCTCTCCCGCCTGGACCCAGCAGCGCTCGCTGCTCGTCCTGACCTGGGACGAGAGCAACAGCGAGGCGTACAACCACATCGTGACCACGGTCGTCGGCTCCCAGGGCACCGTTCCGGCCGGGACCAACAGCCCGGTCCACTACGACCACTACGGCATCGCCCGCACGATCGAGGCGGCCCTCGGCCTGCCCGGCCTGACGGCCAACGACACCTACGCGACGCCGCTGAACGCCGCCTTCGCACCGTCCACGGCGACGGCACCGACGCTCACCGGCGACCTGAACGCGGTCGCGAACGGCGGCAACGTCACGTTCCGGTACGCGGTCCCGTCCGCCGCGCAGGTCAGCGCGAAGAACTGGATCGGCATCTACCCGGCCGGGGTCACCCCGGGCCAGAAGTCCGCACTGACCTGGGCCTACACGCCCAACGCCAGCGGCGCGGCCACCTTCTCCACCGGCAAGCTGAGCGGCGCGGGCAAGTACGACGTGTACTACCTCGCCAATGACGGCTACTCGGTGCTGGCCGGACCGTTCTCGCTGACCGTGGACTGATCGGGTCCACCCTCAGTTCGGCGCGCCGGGCGGAACCCGGGGCAGCGGGTCGAGCCGTACCGTACGCGGGTCGGCCAGGTAGGCGTCGATCAACTCGGCTGCCATGACCTGCTGTTCCCGGGCCTCCACCGGCCTGAGGGTGTCGGCGAGTCGCCAGCTGCAGCTCGCTGGAGCCGAGGCCCTGGGAGAGGGAGACGGTGAGCAGGAACGGCTCGTCGAAGCGGCGGATGCCCAACAGCAGCCGCTCCGGGCCGCTTTCGAGGTCGGGCACGAGGTCGAGGAAGTCGGGGGCGCGGGTGTTCTCGCCGGTTACGCGGGCCTCTCGGTCGGTGCGGGTCCGGGACGCATCGTGCCAGGCCCCACCTGCGCGCCGTGATCGGATCGTTGTTACCGTGCACCGCGTGTCTGACTCCTCACGCGATACCGCACAGGGCGCCGGCTGGGGCCCGTCCGAACGCGGCACCTACCAGCAGCTCATGCCCGACCATGTCGAGAAGCTGTCGTGGCTGAATCCGAAGACCCTGCTGGCCGCCCGCAACGGAGTGCTGGCGTCCTGGTTCGGCGACCCGACGGGCCGTACCCGCAGCCGCCTGGTGGCCCGGCAGGCCGAGGCGGGAGCACCCGCCGACAAGGTGGTCCGGCAGGAGGTGCCGGACCGGTTCTCCTTCATGGTCTTCGGCGACACCGGCGAGGGCGACGACTCCCAGTACGCCGTCGTGCCGGGCTTTCTGAAGATGAGTCAGGGCACGGAGTTCGCGGTGATCGCGAGCGATGTCATCTATCCCGTCGGCAGCGCGGACGACTACGGCGTCAAGTTCTTCCGGCCGTACCAGGCCTACCCGGCGCCCGTCTACGCGATCCCGGGCAACCACGACTGGTACGAGGACCTCGGCGCGTTCATGCGCGTCTTCTGCGCCGATGCCCCGCCGCCCGCCACCGAGCCCGCGCCCCGCCCGCTCGGCCGGGCCTGGTGGCGTGCCCTGCTCTGGCACCGGGCACACCCGGCGGACGGGCAACACCTCGCCGACGCACGGAAGTTGCGGTCGGCTCCGGGACAACAGGCCGTACAGCCGGGGCCGTACTGGGCGATCGATGCCGGTCCGGTGCGGATCGTCGGCATCGACACCGGGCTGCTGGGCACGATCGACGCCGAACAGGGCGCCTGGCTGCGGGAGGTCTCCCGCGGGCCGAAGCCGAAGATTCTGATCACCGGCTCGCCGCTGTACGTGGACGGCGAGCACCACCCCTGTGCCATCGAGGGCGGCGGCACGGTCGACGACATCGTCCGCGACCCGGCGCACCACTACGTGGCCGCCATCGGCGGCGACATCCACAACTACCAGCGCTACCCGGTCGACGTGGACGGCCGGACCGTCCAGTACGTGGTCGCGGGTGGCGGCGGCGCGTTCATGCACGCCACCCACACCATCCCGCGGGTTTCGGTCGCGGGCGTCACCGAGCGGGACTTCCGCTGCTATCCGCTGCGCGGCGACTCGCTGGCCTTCTACAGCCGCCTGTACGGCCGCCGCCTGCGCCTGCGCCGCTTCTTCACCCTCACCGAGTCCGAGGCGACGGCCGTCGTCGCCGAACGGCTCGGCATCGAGCCGGGCCGGGCGCCCAGCCCGGACACCCGGGTCACCCGGCGCACCCGCCTGGTCGCGAGCCTGCTGGGCACCGGTGGCCGCCCCGACCGCGCCTCCCGGTTCCGGCTGCCCGTGCGCAAGATCTACACCCAGCTGTTCTCGCCCGCCTCCGACACCTACAGCCCGCCGTTCTTCAAGTGCTTCCTGCGTCTGGACGTCACCCCGGAGGCGGTACGGCTGCGCTGCTTCGCGGCGACCGGCAACCTCGCCCAGGAACTCGATCCGCCGGTCGAGGACGAGGTCACCATCCCGCTGAAGTGATCACACGGTTGTCACACTGGCCTGCCAGAATCGGGGCAGAACCGACGTACGACCGATGGAGGAGCCCGTGCCGTCCACCCCCCGCCCGCTGCGCAAGCTGGGCTTCCTCACCATCGGGCTGTTCGACGCTGCCGACCCGGGCCTGGGCCACGAGTCCACGCTGGAGATCATCGAGCTGGGCGAGCGGCTGGGCTTCGACAGCGCCTGGGTCCGCCACCGGCACCTCCAGTACGGCATCTCGTCCCCGGTCGCGGTGCTGGCGGCGGCCTCGCAGCGCACCCGGCGCATCGAGCTGGGCACCGCGGTGATCCCGCTGGGCTGGGAGAACCCGCTGCGCCTCGCCGAGGACCTGGCGACCGTGGACATCCTGTCCGGCGGCCGGCTGAACCCGGGCGTCAGCGTGGGCCCGCCGATGCACTTCGAGCAGGTCAAGGAGGCCCTGTATCCGGACACCGCCGACGCGGAAGACTTCAGCTACGAGCGGGTGCGCCGACTGCTGGACTTCGTGCGCGGCAAGCCGGCCACCGACTTCAGCGGGGCGGAGGGCTTCGAAGTGTTCTCCGATGTCGTCCAGCCGCACTCCCCCGGGCTCGGCCGCCGCCTCTGGTACGGCGGCGGCAGCCTCGGCTCGGCACGCTGGGCGGGCGAACACGGCATGAACTTCCTGACCAGCAGCGTCGTCAAGGCCGAGGATCCGGACGGGCCGCTGGACTTCGCCGAGATCCAGCTGTCCCACATCCGCGCCTTCCGCGCCCAGCACCCCGACGGGGAGGCGGCCCGCGTCTCCCAGGGCCTGGTGGTGATCCCCACCGACTCCGCGAGCCCCGAGCAGCGGGCCAAGTACGAGGAGTACGCGGCCAAGCGCCTCCCCCGGACGGTCTCCCCGCAGGGCCCGGCGCGGCTGCTCTTCGCCCCGGACCTGGTCGGCACCTCGGACGAACTCGCCGAGCGGCTGCACGCGCACGCCGCGTTCCGCGAGATCGACGAGGTGGCGTTCGCGCTGCCGTTCACCTTCGGACACGAGGACTACGTGCAGATCCTGACCGACCTGGCGACAAAGCTGGGGCCGGCCCTGGGGTGGCACGCTGCGGGCTGAGGCCGACTCACCAGCGGCCCGGCTCCGTACCGGTGACCGGCTCGGACGGCTTGCCGTCCACGCCCACCGGTACGTCACCGGCGAGCATCACCCGGTGCATGATCCGGGACGAGCCGACGTGGGCGTGGTCGCTCGGGGCCAGGTGGATGGTGGCACGGTTGTCCCAGAAGGCCACGCTGCCCGGCTCCCAGCGGAAGCGGACCGTGTACTCGGGGCGGACCGCCTGTTCCACGAGCATCTCCAGGATCGCCGTGCTCTCCGGACGTGAGAGGCCGACGATCTCCTCCAGGTAGTAGCCGTTGACGAACAGCACCCGTTCCCCCGTCTCCGGGTGCACCCGCACCAGGGGGTGCTCGGAGACGACCTGGTGGTCCAGGAGGTGGCGGACGTACGGGTCGTCGCCTGGCCGGGGCTGGTAGCCCACGCCGAGCCGGTGCTCGGCGCGCAGCCCGTCCACGAAGGCGCGGACCGGCGCCGACAGCCCGGCGTAGGCGGCGGCCAGATTGGCCCAGGTGGTGTCTCCGCCGTAGGGCGGAACGGTCTCGGCGCGCAGGACGGTCGCGGCCGGCGGGTCGACCCGGGCTCCGTGGTCGCAGTGCCAGCCGCGCAGCAGGGTGTGCCGACGCCGGTGCAGCCACTCGTCGCGCTCCATGCCGTACCCTCCGGCCAGTTCCAGCCGGTCGGCGGTCGTCTCGATCGCGGGGAAGTCCGGCGGGGAGTGCGGACCGCGGCGCGGCAGCACGACCGGCTCGCCGAAGCGGCGGGCGAAGGCGATGTGCGCGGCGTGGTCCAGCTCCTGACCGCGGAAGAACACCACCTTCCAGCGCAGCACGGCCTGCCGGATCAGGGCCACCACGGCGTCGTCCAGCCGCCCGGCGAGATCGACGCCGGTGATCTCGGCTCCGATGTACCCGGCGACCGGCTTCACCTCCACGCCGTCGACCCGCTCGGTCTGCTCCGCAGTGGCCCTGTGCGTCGTCATGCGCGCTCCGATGTTCGTCGGTACCGGTTCCCCGCAGATCGTGACATCCCGGCCCTCACACGGTGAACTCCCGGATGACCGTGTTCCGGAAGACAGCCGTACCGCCGGCCGAGAACAGCGCCAGCCGATCGTCCACCAGGTACGGGAACACCTCGCTGGAGTGCACGTACCGGCCGTCGTCCACGAACATCTCGACAGAGGTGCGGTCCACGAGGATGCGCAGCTTGACCCGGCCGGCGTTCGGGTCGAAGGGGCTGCGGCTCTCCTGCCGGTTGCCGCTGGTGTCGGGGTTGACGGTGCCGCGCCGGTTGAGGAAGGCGTAGTCGCCCCAGACCCCGGCGTCGATGTGCCGTCCGCCGTCCGGGGAGCGGCGCAACTGAATCCCCGCGCCGGTGAGTTGGGACCAGGAGATCTCCGTGGTCAGCTCGTAGGAGATACCGGTGTAGTCGAGGAGGCGGGTGCCGTCGACGGTGAGGTCGCCGAGGTGCACCGTGCGGGAGACGTACGAGTCGAGGGCGGTAACCGGCCGGGAGGCGAGGTAGTAGCCGCCGGAGGCGGACTTCTTGAGGGTGATCTCGCGGACGACGGAGTCGGTGCCGTTGAAACCGTCGGCGTCGATGGTGGGGGTGGTGTGGGCGTAGGCCCAGTCGTTGAGCCAGCCGAGGGCGTAGCGCGCGGTGGGGTCCACCGATCCCGCCGTGTCCCGTTTCTCGAAGGTGACCGCCCCGTACCAGTCCCAGCCGTGGTCGAGCCACTGCGGATCGGCCGCGTCGGCCGTGAACGCGCCGCCGTCGAAGGAACCGGTCCAGTACGCGTACGTGTTGGGCTGCCCGGAGCCGGTGCCGTCCGCGCTCACGCCCAGCACCCACTTGCCGGTGCCGTCGTCGGCGGTGATCCGGAAGAGGTCGGGGCATTCAAGGACGCCGATGCCGTCCTTGGCGAAACCGCCCGTGTACGTCCAGGACTTGAGGTCCGCCGAGTGATAGAAGCCGATCTTGTTGTGCTCGGCCAGGGCCATCACCCAGCGGTCGCGGTCCTCGTCCCGGATGACCTTGGGGTCGCGGAAGTCGGCACCCGTGCCCGGACTCGGCAGCACGGGATCGGTGCCGTGGTTCGTGAAGGTGCGGCCGCCGTCGGTCGAGTAGTACAGGAACTGGGCCTGGTGGTCGGTGCCGCCGCCGGGTGACATCGTGACGACGGCGACCACCGCACCCGCGCCGAAGCCCGCCGTGTCGCCGCTGTCGACCACGGCCGAGCCCGACCACACATCGCCGTTGACCGTGGTGTCCTTCGGCACGGCGACGCCCCGGTCGGTGAAGGAGACCAGGTCGGTGCTGGTGGCCAGGCGCCAGGCGGTGCCCACCTCGCCGCCCGCGAGGTAGTCGGCGTTGTAGAGGTAGTAGTAGTGGTACTCGCCGTCGATCCAGACCGGGCGCTGTGGGTCGTTCTTCCACTGGTCGGGGACCGTGAAGTGGTAGCCGGCGCGGTAACTGACGCAGGTGCGGACCGGTTTGGAGTTCGGTTTCGCCTGGGCGGGGCCCGTGGGCAGCAGCGCAGCGCCGGCTCCGGCGGCGGATCCGGCGAACAGGGCTCTTCTGGTCAGACCACGCATCACGCATTGCCCCTCTCGTGACGAATCATGAGACCAGGACTGTAGACCTAACTCGTTAAAGGTCAAGCGTTCCCGCGCCTTGACAGGGACGTAACCGGCTTCTCATCATCTGGGGCATCAAACCTTTACTAACACGAGTTAGGCACATGGATGACCGACTCGCACCTCTCCCGCCGCACGATGCTGCGGTACGGGGCCTACGGCGCGGGGGCCGCCGCGCTGGCCGGTACCGCCGCGAGCTGGGACCGGCTCACCGGGGCCGACATCCCGGGCCGTGACGACGGCTCCCTCGTCGTCGCCACCCTGGGTTCCGCGTTCTCCCCGGACGGGGTCCGCGCCCTCGTCGAGGGCTTCCAGAAGCTGCACCCCGACATCAAGGTCCGGGTCAACGCGGTCCAGGCCGTCGACTGGTCGGACTTCTTCGCGAAGATCCTCACCCAGATCGCGGCGGGCACCGCGCCCGACCTGGTCTATGTGGCCACCGAGGGCGTGCAGTTGTTCGCCCGGCGCCTCGGTGTCCCGCTGGACCGCTGGGTGAAACGGGACGCGGCGGAGCTGAGGGAGTACTTCGCCGATGTCCACCCCTCGCTGGTCGAGTCGATGATGTACGAGGGCAGCCTGTACCAGCTGCCGATCGAGTTCAACGCGGCCGACATGTACCTCAACACGCAGGTGCTGAAGCGGGCGGGCGCCGACTTCCCGGCGGACGACTGGACCCGCGACGACTTCACCGACCTGCTGCGCCGGATGAAGAAGGCCAGCGACTCCCACTTCACGCCCTACTTCTGGACCAACCGGCTGTGGGGCGGCGTGGTGCCCTGGCTGTTCGCCAACGGCACCAACCTGCTGGCCGAGTCCAAGGCGCCCGGCGGCAGCTGGCTGTGGGACTCCTTCTATCCGGCGGCGCAACGGCAGGGGCGCGGGGGCGGTTTCCGCTGGACGACCCCGCAGGCCACCGCCGACCGGGTGACGGAGGCGTACGACTACCTGGCCCAGCTGATCCAGGAGGACCTGTGCACCCGCCCCGAGGGCGGCAACGGCCAGAACCTGATCGGGGTGTTCTCCACCGGCCGGGTCGGGGTCACGCCCGCCGGCGGCTTCTGGGCCGGCGGTCTGCACCTCGCGGGCATGCGGGACGACGGCTTCGACGTGCAGTACTTCCCCCGCTGGCGCACCCAGCGCCACCAGTTCGGCGCGGCGGGCTACGCGCTGCTGCGCACCTCGAAGAAGCAGGACGCGGCCTGGGAGTTCATCAAGTACTCCGCCCGCCGGGACACCCTGACGCGGCTGTTCACGACGAACCAGACGACCCCGGCGCGCCGTTCGATGCTGACCGACGCCCGCTACCGGGAGACCGGCCCGGCGCACTGGCGGGTCTTCTACGACACCGTCGACAAGTTCCCCGACACCGGGCCCATACCGGCCCCGCCACAGGTCGCCGAGGTCACACAGGTGCTGCTCAAGCACACCGGGACGGCCCTGGCGAGCCCGCGCTCGGTCGGGCCCGCGCTGCGCCGGATGCAGGGCGATCTGGAGAAGGCCATGGAGCGTGACGTATGACGAACACCCAGATTCCCACCGTACGGCCACGGGCCGTGACCCCGCCCGCGACGGCGGCCCGGCCCTCGGCGCGGGAGCGGGGGACGCGGCTGCTCGCCGCGCTGTTCCTGGCGCCGACGGTGGTCGGCATCGTGGTCTTCACGGTCGTACCGATCATCGGCTCGGTCGTGCTGAGCCTCTTCCACTGGAACGTGATCGACTCCCCCGGTTTCGCCGGAACGGCCAACTACCGTGAGGTGTTCACCGATTCGACCGTGTTGGTCTCCTTCCGCAACACGCTCGTCTTCATGGTCTTCGCGGTCGCCGCGCAGCTTCTGATCGCTCTGGTGCTCGCGCTCACTCTGAACGGGCGGATGCCGATCTGGCTGCGCTCGGTGTTCCGTTCGGCGTTCTTCTTCCCGCTGGTGCTGTCGGCCGCCTCCATATCGGTCGTGATGAAGTACCTGTTCAACCAGGACTTCGGCGTGATCAATTGGCTGATCGGGTTGTTCGGGATCGCTCCCGTGCCATGGCTGACGTCCGAGCACGGCGCGATGGCGACGGTGATCATCGTGTACGTGTGGCAGCAGTTCGGTTTCTCGTTCCTGTTGTTCGTGGGCGGGCTGAACAACATTCCGAAGGAGATCCACGAGGCCGCCGCCCTCGACGGCGCGACCGGTCTGCGCAAACACCTGTCCATCACGCTGCCGCTGCTCTCGCCGACGCTGCTGGTGGCCTCGGTGGTCGGCATCATCAACGCGCTCCAGGTCTTCGAGCAGCCGTACGTGCTGACCGACGGCGGTCCCGGCGACTCCACCCGCACCGTGGTGATGGTCATCTACGAGAAGGCCTTCGAGCAGCTGCGCTTCGGCGAGGCGTCCGCGGTGGGCGTGCTGCTGTTCGTGCTGATCATGGCGGTGACCGCCGTCCAGTTCCGGCTCAGCCGGCGTTTCGTCCACTACCAGTGAGCCGGGTGAGTCCCTTGAGCCAAGCAACCCTGTCCCTCAGCCGTGCCCGGTACTCGCTCGGGCCGTGGGCGCGGATCGCCGGACTGACCGTGTGCGCGCTGCTGACCCTCGGCCCGGTCATCTGGACCGTCTCGACCTCGCTGCGCACTCCGGCGGACTCGTTCAACCTGCCGCCGCAGATCGTCCCGACCCATCCGAGCACCGCCGCCTATCACGGGGTGTTCGACCAGATCGACGTCTGGCTGCTCGCGCTCAACTCGACCCTGGTGACCGCTTTGATCGCGGTCGGTCAGATGGTCACCGCGGGTCTTGCGGGTTACGCGTTCGCCCGGCTCGACTTCCGTTTCAAGCGGCCGCTGTTCGGTCTGGTCCTGGCGACCATGATGGTCCCCCTGCAGGTCACGATCGTCCCGGTGTTCCTGGTGCTCAAGTCGATGAGTCTGACCGACACGCTGCTGGGTCTGATCATTCCGGCGTTCCCGACCGCGTTCGGCACCTTCCTGATGCGCCAGTACTTCCTGGGCATGCCGAAGGACCTCGGCGAGGCGGCGATGCTGGACGGCGCCGGGCCCTGGCGGATCTTCCGGTCGGTGTACGCCCCGCTTGCCACTCCGGGCCTGGCGATCGTCGGCGTCCTGGCCTTCAACTACCACTGGAACGAGTTCTTCCGCCCGCTGATCCTGGAGACCTCCGGCCAGAACTACACGTTGCCGCTGGGTCTGGTCTCCCTCCAGGGCAACCTCGGCACCGGCTCCATCTCGGTGGTCCTCGCCGGTGTCGTCCTCTCGATGCTCCCCGCCGTCGGCGTGTTCCTCGTCGGCCAGCGCCCTCTTCGCGAGGGCATCACCTCCGCAGGAGTCAACCGTTGAGCCTCGCCGCTCCCGCCCCGGACCCGCACGCCCCACGCTTCCGGGTCCGCCCGCCCGCCAACTGGATCAACGACCCCAACGGCCCCTTCCGTTGGCGCGGCCGGCACCATCTCTTCTACCAGCACAACCCGGCAGCACCGGTCCACGCGAACGTCCACTGGGGCCATGTCTCCAGCGCCGACCTGGTCCACTGGGAGCACCACCCCATCGCCCTCACCCCGACACCCGGCGGCCCGGACGAGGCCGGCTGCTGGTCGGGGTGCGTGGTCGACGACGCGGGCACCCCCACCGCCGTCTACACCGGCGTGGACCACACCCACACCGGTCTCGGCACGATCTGCCTGGCCCGGGCGGCGGACCCGCACGACGACCGGCTCCTGCGGTGGCGGCCGCTGCCGACCCCCGTGGTGGCGGGACCGCCCGCCGGACACGACGTGGTGATGTTCCGCGACCCCTTCGTCTTCCGGCACGCCGGCCGGCGCTGGGCCCTCGTCGGCGCGGGACACGCCGACGGCACCCCGTCCGTCCTGCTCTACGACTGCGACGAGCTGACCGAGTGGCGCTTCGCCGGAGTGCTGCTGGACGGCGATGACCCCGTGGCCGCCGCCGCGTTCGGCGACAAGGCGGTCGGCTGGGAGTGCCCGCAGCTGTACGAGACACAAGGCGGCGAGCACGTCCTGGTGGTGTCCCTGTGGGACGGGAAGCCCTGCGGCACCGGGTATCTGACGGGACGTCTGGAGACCTCGGAGGATGGCGGGTTGCGGCTCGCGGCGCGCACCGGCGGCAGGCTCGACCACGGCCGGGACTTCTACGCCCCCGCGGTCCTCCAGGAGCCCGGTCGCGCCCTGATGTGGGGATGGTCGTGGGAGGCACGGGACGACTCGGCCGTGCGGGAGGCGGGGTGGGCCGGTGTGCTCACCGCGCCCAGAATGGTCGACGTCCACCCGGACGGATCGCTGCGCGTCACCCCGGCCCCGGAGCTGGAACTCCTGCGCGCCAAGCGGCCGTTCGCGAGCGGGCCGGGCCGGGCGCCGCTTCCGGTGTCGTACGACCTGACGGTGACCGCCCACGACCGCACGACCGTCACGCTGCTGCGGGCGGCGGACCGTGCGCTCACGATCCTGCTGGATCCGGAGGCGGGCATAGTCGTCCTGGACCGGAGTGGCTGGCCCCGGGAGGGCGCCGAGGGCTCCGCCCCGATCGCAGTGGACGTCCCGCCCGGCGCGCGCCTCGCGGTCCGTGTACTCGTGGACGGTTCGCTCCTCGAACTGTTCGTCGAGGACCGGGCGACGGTGACCGAGCGGGTGTACCGCGGCCCGGAGGACGTCGCCGATCTGCTGGTCGAGGGGAATGCCGAGGTCAGCGCGTGGGAGCAGGTCCCACCGAGGCGCGGCTGACCACCGGGCAGGCGAGGCGCCGGACGGTGGCGGGCGGGGTGCGGCCGGTGTCGATGGCGTCCAGCATCAGCCGGGCCGCCGTCTCGCCCATCTCCCGGTGCGGCAGTGCGACCGTGGTGAGCGCGGGGGTGAGGTAGGCGGCCATGTGCTCCTGGTCGTCGTAGCCGACCACCGAGAGATCGCCGGGTACGGCGATGCCGAGCCGGGTCGCGGCGTGCAGGACGCCCGCCGCGACCCGGTCGTTGTAGCAGAAGATCCCGGTCGGCCGGCGGTGCGGTTCGGTGCCCTCCAGCAGCCGGGTGGCGCCCTCGTAGCCGCTGGTGATCTCGCCGCCGGTGCGGACGACCCACTCCTTGGGCACGGTGATGCCCTCGGCGCGCAGGGCGTCGCGGAAGCCGCGCAGCCGCTCGACCGAGGCGATGTCGTCCTGCCCGCCGACCAGCGCGATCCGCTGGTGGCCCGCCTCCAGCAGCAGCCGGGCCGCGGTACGGCCGCCGGCCCGCTCGGCGGGGACGACGGACGGCAGTGAGTCGTCCTCCGGAAGGCAGTTGGCCAGCACGGAGTGGGTGCGGTGGAGTCCTTCGGGGACGCGGACCCGGCGCAGGGACATCGCGGCGTAGATGATGCCGTCGACGCGCCGGTCGAGGAGTTCGGCGACCGCGGCGTCCTCCTTGGCGGGGTCGCCGCCGGAGTCGATGGTGAGCACGAGGTGGTCGCTGTCCCAGGCGGTCTCCATGGCGCCGCGCAGCAGCCGGCCGGCGAAGGGGGACGAGGCGATCTCGTCGGTGACCAGTCCGATCACGGCCGTTCGGCGGCGGCGCAGGCCGCGGGCGACGGGGTCGGGCCGGTAGCCGAGCTGGGCGGCGGCCTGCCGGATGCGTTCCTGGGTGGCGGGCGAGAGGTTGCCCTCGGCGCGGCCGTTGAACACGAAGGAGACGGCGGTGTGCGACACGCCGGCGAGCCGGGCGACATCCCGTGACGTGGGTCGTCCGCCGCCCCCGGTGTTCCTGTCCGTGCCGCCGCCCATGCCGTCCGCTGTCCTCATCCCCACCCGTCCGGTTGATCACTGCTCACCCTATCCGTGCCGCCGTCCGAACGACACGGCCTAGGGGCGAGGCCGGTCGGCTCACCTGCGGATGCGGACCTCGGCGGGCCACCGGAGGATGGACCGCGCGGAGTCGAGAGGAGCGGCCATGCGAACGGTGCCCCCGGCCAAGGACCGCCAGAGCGCGGGCGACCGGTGACCGGCGCGCGGGCGCCGGGTGCTGTGCCGGGTGACCAGCCGCGCATCGAGGTCCGGATCGTCGTCGTGCTGTTCGCGTTGACCGTGACGGCCGCCGCCGTCGACGCGGTCACCTTTCTCGGCCTGGGGCACGCGTTCGCGGCGCTGGCCACCGGCAACGTCCTGCTCCTCGGGTTCGGGGTGGCGAACGCGGGAACGCCGGTCGCGCGGCCCGCCGAGGCCCTGGCCGCGTTCGTGGTGGGGGTCTCCGCCGCCCACACCTTGGTCGTACGACTGCGCCGTCGAGGACGACGCTGGTTCGCTCGGGCCCTCGCCGTCGAGACGGCGACGCTCCTGGCCGCCGGACTGGTCGCGGTCGGCACGAGCGGGCGGCAGACGCCACCCGAGCATGTCATGGCCCTCGTCGTCGTCCTGCTCGCGGCCGCCATGGGGTGGCGCAACCGGGTGATGCTCCAGGCGGGCATCCCGGACATGCCGACGACCGTGCTGCAGATCACCCTGGTCAAGGCGCTCATGGACGCTCTGTCATGGCGCTCGGCCGCTCCGCGCGGCCCTGTGCTGCCACGGGTGCGCCGTCTTGCCACCCTGTGCGGTGTCTTCGTCGGCGCGGTCGCCGGAGCCCTGCTCCTGCGCCTGGGTCCCGGCCCCGCCCTGCTGTGCGTCGCGGGTCTGTCGGCCTTGGTCACGGCCTTCTACTCCAGGGCTCCCGGCCTGCGGCCCCCGGTCGCGGCGGAGGCGGGAAGCGACCGGTGAGCTACTGCTCCTCGACATGCTCCTGTGCGATGCCGCGCGGGGGTGCGGTGAGGCTGCCGAGGATGTCGAGGAGTTCGGCGCTGCGGCTGCCGGGCTCGGCGTGGAAGACGACCAGGGTGAGTCCGTCGGTGCCGTCCACGGAGAGTTTGTCCGAGTGCAGTTCCAGGTCGCCGACCTGCGGGTGGCTCAGGTGACTGACGCGGCCGCGCCGGGGCCGTACGTCGTGCCGGGCCCAGAGCGTGCGGAAGCGTTCGCTGCGCAGGGACAGGTCGCCGACCAGGTCGCGCAGCCGGGGGTCGTCCGTGTCGGGCCCGGCGTGGGTGCGCAGGGTGGCCACGCCCTCCTCGGTCAGGTCCTCCCAGTCCCGGCGCAGGGCTCGTTCGGCCGGGTCGAGGAAGACCGCCCGCAGCAGGTTGACGCCCGGTGTGTAGTTCGGGGTGAGGGCCGTGGCGAGGGCGTTGGCGGCGAGGCAGTCGGTGTACCGGTTCTGGATGTAGGCGGGGTTGCGCGGCCAGCCGTCGATGAGCTGCAGGAGGCTGGACGGCACCCGCTCCTGGCGCCGCGCCGCCCGGGAACGGGACGCGGGCCGGTCCTGGGGCAGGCCGAGGAGGTAGGAGGTGGCGTCGGCGTCCAGCCGCAGTACCCGGGCGATGGCTTCCAGGACCTGCGCGGACGGGTTGCGGTCGCGGCCTTGCTCCAGGCGCAGGTAGTAGTCGGAGCTGATGCCGGAGAGCATCGCGACCTCCTCGCGGCGCAGCCCCGGCACCCGGCGCAGGCCCGAGCCGGGCAGCCCCACGTCCTCGGGCCGTACCTGCGCCCGGCGGGCGCGCAGGAACTCGCCGAGCGCGTTCGTACCGTCCATGACACCACCGTACGGCCGTACCGGTGACGGTGGCTGTCCCTTTCACTCCCAGGAACGTGGGGGCACTGCCGCGCGGGGGATGTTCGGCGCACGGTGGAGACAGGGCACCGGACGTACCGGTGGCCCTCGCACAGCACGAGAGGTACGACATGACTGCACAGCTCGGTGGCACCCTCACCCCGGCCGACGGCCTGACCCTGACCCGCATGGGCTACGGCGCCATGCAGCTGGCCGGTCCGCATGTGTTCGGCCCGCCGAAGGACCGGGCGCGGGCCGTGGCGGTGCTCCGTGCGGCGGTCGAGGCGGGCATCACCCACATCGACACCGCCGACTTCTACGGTCCCGTGGTCGTCAACGAGATCATCAGGGAGGCCCTGCGTCCCTACCCGGACGAGCTGCACATCGTGACCAAGGTCGGTGCGCGGCGTGGAGCCGACGGCAGCTGGGCCGTGTCCCGGCACCCGGAGGATCTGAAGGCGCAGGTGCACGACAACCTGCGGCACCTGGGGGTGGAGACGCTGGACGTGGTCAATCTGCGGCTCGGCGACATGGACACCCCGAACGAGGACTCGCTCGCCGAGCAGTTCGGTGCCCTGGCGGAGCTGCGGCAGCGGGGTCTGATCCGGCACCTGGGGCTCAGCGCCGCGTCCGTCGCGCAGCTGGAGGAGGCGCAGACGATCGCGCCCGTGGTCACGGTGCAGAACCTGTACAACCTGGCCAACCGGCAGGACGACCGGCTGATCGAGCTGACGGCGGCGCGGAACATCGCCTTCGTGCCGTACTTCCCGCTGGGCGGGTTCACGCCGTTGCAGTCCGAGACGCTGTCGAAGGTGGCCGCGGGGCTGGGCGCCGCGCCGCAGCAGGTCGCCCTGGCCTGGCTGCTGCGCCGCTCGCCGAACATCGCGCTCATCCCCGGCACCTCGTCCCCGGAGCACCTGCGCGAGAACATCGCCGCGGCCTCGCTGGTCCTCCCCGAGGACGCGGCCGCCGAGCTGGACGCCATGGCGAGCTGAGCACCCGTGACGGGGTACCCGGAGCCGACAGGCGGAGGCACGGAAGGAGCCGCTCATGGCGACGGAGGACCGGCTGCGGACCTACCGCGGCAAGCGCGACTTCGAGCGGACCCGCGAGCCGTCGGGGAAGGCGGCGGCGTCCGGGGGCGGGGAACCCAGGTTCGTGGTGCAGATCCACGACGCGCGCCGGATGCACTTCGACTTCCGGCTCCAGGTGGACGACGTCCTGAAGTCCTGGTCCGTCCCCAAGGGCCCCTCCACGGATCCCGGGGACAAGCGGCCGGCCGTGCCCACCGAGGACCATCCGCTGGAGTACGAGGACTTCGAGGGTGTGATCCCGAAGGGCGAGTACGGCGGGGGCACCGTCATCATCTGGGACCACGGGAGGTACGAGCCGCTCAGCCACGACCGCCGGGGCCGTCCGGTGGACTTCGCCGAGTCGCTGGAGGACGGACACGCCACCTTCCGGCTGCACGGGGCCAAGCTGCACGGCGAGTACGCCCTCACCCGCTTCCGCACCGGCCAGGGCGAGGAGGACGCCTGGCTCCTGGTCCGCAAGGGCCCCGCCCGTGCCGGGGCGCACGGCACCCCGGATCCCCGCCGGGCCCGCTCGGTGCGCACGGGACGCACCCTGGCCCAGGTCGCCGCCGACGACGGCCAGGAGTGACCGCGCACGCCGGTGCGCGTCACGCGGTGTCGGGGTCGACCAGGACGGGTCTCCTCCCCGGCACCGGCACCCCGACAGTCGCCGGTACGCCGAGGAGCAGCACCGCGATGACCAGCACCAGGGTGTCCGCCGCGGCACGGGCGAGGCCGGCCTGCACGGCCCGCGCGGCGAGGTCCTGTGCCTGGGGCAGCAGGCGGGCCGGCAGGCTGTCGGGCAGCCGGATGCGCCCGCCGCCCGCCTGGCTCGTCTCCGCCGTGCCGCGCAGGCTCGTGGCGAAGTCGGCTCGGTAGCGGGCGGGCAGGCGCTGGGCCGCGGTGTTCGCCGCGTCGGCCACGCGCGCGGCGATGCGGGCCTGGAGCAGGACGCCGACGGCCGCGCTGCCGAGCACCGAGCCCAGTTGGCGCCCGGTGAAGAAGACACCGGAGGCGGCGCCGCGCAGTTCGGCACGGACGGTCCGCATCGCCACGTTGTTCACGGGGACGAGGACGAGGCCCATCCCGAGTCCGGTCAGCAGCAGCCCGGGCAGCAGCTGCCAGGGCGGTGTCCCGGGGCCCGTCCGCAGTGCCACGAGGACGAGCCCCGAGGCCATCCCCGACAGGCCGGCGATCAGCAGGTACTTGGCGCTCACCCGGTCCGACAGGCGGCCGGTGAAGGGTGCCATGACGGCCGGGACGAGCGCCATGGGCGCGGTCAGCAGGCCCGCCTGAGTGGGTGTCAGGCCGAGTGCGGACTGCAGGTGGACGACGAGCGGCAGGAACATGCCGGTCATGGCGAAGCCGAGGACCGCCGTGACGAGGGTGCCGGAGCGGAAGCCGCGGTCCTTGAAGAGGTCCAGTGGCACCAGGGGCTCGGCACGGGCCCTGCCCTGCGAGACGACGAAGACGGCCAGGAGGAGCAGTCCGGCGGCGATGGTCTGGAACACGGTGACCGGGCCGATCAGGCGACCCCAGTCGTGCGTGCGGCCGTTCTGGATGCCGAAGACGATCAGGAAGAGTCCGGTGCCGGACAGCAGGATGCCGGGGATGTCGAAGCGGTGCGTAGGATCCGGGCGCACATCGGGTATCACGCGCAGGCTCAGGGCCAGGGTGGCGGCGCCGACGAGGACGTTGACGTAGAAGATGCCCTGCCAGCCGAGGCCGTCGACCAGGACGCCGCCCAGCAGCGGGCCCGTGACGGTCGCCAGGCCCGACACCCCGCCGAGGACGCCCATCGCCCTGCCGCGTTCGCCACCGGGGTACAGGTGGGTGATCAGGCTCAGGGTCTGCGGGGTCAGCAGGGCCGCGCCGAAGCCCTGCACGGCGCGGGCTGCGATCAGCGTCCCGATGTCGCCCGACAGCGCCGAGCCCAGCGAGGCGCCGGTGAAGACGACCAGCCCGGCGAGGAACACCCTTCTGGGGCCGTGGCGGTCGCCGAGCCGGCTGGTGAACAGCATCGGCACGGCGTACGCGAGCAGGTAGGCGCTGGTCACCCAGACCACCGAGGTGAGGCCGGCGTCCAGGCCGCGGACCATGGCCGGGACCGCCACGGCCACGATGGACACGTCCACCACGATCATGAACAGGCCGAGGGAGAGGGCGGCGAGCGCCGTCCGGGGGTCGGCGGGCGTCCGGGCCGGCGCGGGGAGGGTGTCGGTCATGGTTCCGTTCGCGGGCAGGCCACAGGCCCGGGGCTGGGGCTCGCCCCGGGCCTGTGGAGTGGGTGGGGATGGTCAGTCGGCGGGTACGGCGGTCAGTAGCGGACCTTGCCGTAGTCGACCTCCTGCTCGGGGTAGGTGGCGGCGCGCTCGCCGAGGGCCCGCATCCGCTGCCGCATCTCCTCGGCGGGCAGGCGGTGGAAGCTGCCGTGTCCGGGCAGCACCCACTCGAAGGTCAGCTCCCGCGCACCGCGTCGCACGGACGCCGCCAGTGTCCTGATCGAGTCGTAGACGACGCTGTCGACGACGTCCAGGGCCTGCAGGGAGCGCGACCAGAAGATCGCGTCGCCGGTGAAGCAGAACGTGTCGTCGGCGACGAACAGGGTGCTGCCCTTGGTGTGGCCGGGGAAGGGGTACGCGATCACGCCGGGGCCGATCTCCACCGGGTCCTGGCCGCGGATGACGTGGTCCGCGTCGGGCCGGGAGTGCAGGTCGCCCTCGTGGATCCACAGGCGGGCGCCGAACGCGTCGGCGTACTTGCGGCCGTGCGCCACGTGGTCGAGGTGCGTGAGCAGTACGTCGGTGATCTTGCCGACCTTCTGCTCGTAGCGGCGGGCGAGCGCGGGCCGCCAGCGCGGGGTGTCGATCATCATCGCGGTGCCGTCGGGGCGGCGCAGGAGGTAGGAGGTGGCGCCGTAGGTCTGCGGGGAGGCGTGGCCGCAGAGCAGGACGATGCCGTCCTCGTCGAGGGGCAGCGGGTAGGGGTCCGAGTCGTCGGCCCACTGGTCGGCGGGCGGGTGGACGGACCGGGTGGGGCAGGCGTGCGCGGCCCGGTACATCAGCCGCACCTCCTCCTCGGTCTCCGGCTGGCGTACGACCTGGGAGATGCCGCCGTACTCGCCGCCGTTGGCGTAGGTGATCATGCCGGGGGCGTACTGGCGGGCGATGTTGCAGTTCAGGCAGCGGTCGTCGACGTACCAGCCCTGCTCGGCGGTGGGCGTCGCGGTGGTCTGCTCGGTCTCTGCGGTGCTCATGACTCCGTGTTCCTGGTGGTGAGATGGGTGTCGAAGAAGGTCTCGATGCGCTGCCACGCGTCGGCGGCGGATGCGGGGTGCGGTCCCATGCCGGTGACCCGCAGGAGCGGGCGCAGGAGCCTGGGGCCGACTTCGGCGTCGTTGAGGAAGGAGTGGCCTGCGTCCGGGTACTCCTTGACGTCGTGGACGACGCCGAGCCGGTCCAGGGCCGTCTCCAGCCGGGCGGCGGCCCCCTTGAGCATGCGGTCGCGGCCGCCGTAACTCCCCACGACGGGGCAGGCGTCGGCCAGGACGGCGTTCAGGTCCTTGGGCAGCAGGCCGTAGTTGGCGGCGGCCGCGTCGAACCGGCCGCGGCCTGCGGTCATCAGGGCGAACGAGCCGCCCATGCAGAAGCCGATGATGCCCACGGCTCCGGTGCAGTCGGGGTGTCCGGCGAGGTGGTCGCGGGCCGCCTCGATGTCCTGGTAGGCGCGTCCCTCGCCCGAGAGTGCGGCTCGCATGGTGGCCACCAGGCAGCGGCGCGCGCCGCCCTGGGTGAACAGGTCCGGCATGAGCGCCAGATAGCCCGCGTCGGCCAGCCGCCGGGTCTGACGGAGCATCACCTCGTCCACGCCGAGGGCCTCGTGGACGACCACGACACCGGGCCAGGGGCCGTCACCGGCGGGGCGGGCGAGATGCCCGGTGAGCTGCCGGGAGCCGCCCAGTCTGCTGCTCGACGGGCTGAGATCCACTACCTCTTCGGGAAGGGGCATCGTTTACCTCCAGCGCTTGGACTTCCGATGGGGCGGGTCACAGATCGAGGACGAGTCGGGGAGTGCGGGCGCGGGAGACGCAGATCATCATCGTCTCGCCCGACGCCCGCTCCTCCTCGCCGAGCACGGAGTCGCGGTGATCGGGCACCCCCTCCAGCACCTCGGTCTCGCAGGTGCCGCAGATTCCCTCGGCGCACGACGACAGGGCGGAGACCCCGGCCGCCCGGACGGCCTGCAACACGCTGTCTCCCGGGGCCACTTGAACGGTGACACCGGACTGCGAGCAGACCACCTCGAAGGGATGGTCCCCGGCCGGCGCCTGCTGCTCCTGCACCCGGAACCGCTCGACCTGAAGCGTCCCGGCGGGCCAGACCCGGCACCGCCGCTCCACCGCGGCCAGGAGCGGTTCGGGGCCGCAGCAGTAGACCAGGGTGCGGTCGTCGGGCTCGCCGAGGAAGCCGTCGAGGTCCAGCAGGCCGTGGCGGTCCTGCGGGCGCACCGCCACCGGGTCGCCGTACGGCGCGAGTTCGTCGAGGAAGGCCATCGAGGAGTGGGACCGCCCGCCGTACAGCAGCCGCCAGTCCGCGCCGGCGGCCGCTGCCGCGGCGACCATCGGCAGGATCGGCGTGATGCCGATGCCACCGGCGACGAAGAGGTAGCGCCGGGCGGGTCGGAGGGCGAAGGTGTTGCGGGGTCCCCGCACCCGCACGCGTGTGTCGACGTGCAGTTTGTCGTGGACGAGGGCGGAGCCGCCGCGGCTGTCCACGGTCCGCAGGACACCGATGCGCCACGAGGCACGGTCGGCGGGGTCCCCGCACAGGGAGTAGGTGCGGACGAGGTCGTCGTCGAGCAGCAGATCGATGTGGGCGCCCGGCCGCCACTCGGGCAGCGGCCGGTTCTCGGGGTGACGGAGCGTCAGTGCCACGACGTCGTCGGCCACTTGGGTTCGTTCCGCGACGACGAGTGAGCTCACGTCTTCGGGACGAGGGAGGTTGCTCAAGCTCTGTTCCCGCTTTCACAGGAGACGGAGCGACACCCGCGCCGTCGGGTGTTCCGGGGCGCAGGTGACGCTGAACTGGTCAGGTCAGGAGCGCGCACGACGGAAGGCGAGGCAACGGACGGCGTTTCCGTGGTGAACCTTAGCGGACACACAGGGCAGGGGTTTACCGATTCGTTATCTCCGAATCGCGGAGAGGGGCTGTTTTCGGAAAACCGGATTACCGGATTCCGCCCCCAACGCACCCTCTGTGGGCCTATGTTCACGTCGGTACCCCTCGCGTCCAAGGAGGCTCCCGCATGCGCACCGCACTCCGCCTGGCCGTCACCGGCGTGCTGACCGCCGCCACCGCGCTGACCGGCGGCACCGCCGGGGCGACCCCGCCGGGGCCCGGGGTCACGGCCCGGATCCTCGCCCAGACCACCGTCGGCGGCACCGACTACACCCTGCGGGAGATCACGATCCCGCCCGGCCAGAGCACCGGATGGCACTACCACGACGGTCCGCTGTACGGCTTCGTGAAGCAGGGCACCCTCAGCCACTTCGACTCCACCTGCACCTCGGACGGCGTGTACCGGAAGGGCTCGACGATCCAGGAGCCGCCCGGCCCGGACAACGTCCACCTCGGCCGCAACCTGGGCGACACCCCGCTCGTCCTGGATGTGCTCTATGTGCTGCCGCACGGCTCCCCGTTCTCGGAGGACGCCCCGAACCCGGGCTGCCCGTTCCATTGATCAGGTGCCGGGCAGCGGCTGTTCCGCCCAGATCGTCTTGCCGCTGCCCGTCTGCCGGCTGCCCCAGCGCTGGGTGAGCTGGGCGACCAGCAGCAGTCCGCGGCCGCCCTCGTCGTAGGCGTGCGCCCGGCGCAGGTGCGGTGAGGTGGAACTGCCGTCGGAGACCTCGCAGATGAGCGCGCGGTCGCGGATCAGGCGCAGCTTGATGGGCGGTTCGCCGTAGCGGATGGCGTTGGTGACGAGTTCACTGACCACGAGTTCGGTGACGAAGGAGGCCTCGTTCAGTCCCCAGGCGGCCAGTCGCTCGGTGGCCGCCTGCCGGAAGTGGGCCACTTGGGCCGGGTCGGGCGGTACGTCCCAGGTGGCCACGCGGTCGGTGCCGAGGGCGCGGGTGCGGACCATGAGGAGGGCGACGTCGTCGGTGGGCTGTTCGGGCATGACGGCCTTGAGGACGTTGTCGCTGAGTGCCTCCAGGGAGTCGGCGGGTGCGCCGAGGGCGCGGCGCAGTTCCTCGGTGGCGCGGTCGACGTCCCGGTCGCGGTCCTCGATCAGTCCGTCGGTGTAGAGGGCGACGACCGAGCCCTCGGGCAGTTCGAGTTCCGTCGCCTCGAAGGGCAGCCCGCCGACCCCGAGGGGCGGTCCGGCGGTCATGGCGACGAAGCCGGGAGTGTCGCCGGGCAGGACGACGACGGGGGCCGGGTGGCCGGCGGCCGCCATGCAGAGCCGGCGGGAGACGGGGTCGTAGACGGCGTACAGGCAGGTGGCGCCGAGTTCGGCGACCTCCTCGCCACTGTCGTCGGAGGCCAGGTGGGAGACCAGGTCGTCGAGGTGGGTGAGGAGTTCGTCCGGGGGCAGGTCGACGTCGGCGAGGGTGCGGACGGCCGTGCGCAGCCGGCCCATGGTGGCCGAGGACTGGATGCCGTGGCCGACCACGTCGCCGACGACCAGCCCGACCCGGCTGCCGGAGAGCGGGATCACGTCGAACCAGTCGCCGCCGATGCCGGCCAGCGACCCGCACGGCAGATAGCGGTGGGCGACGTCGACCGCGGCCTGTCCGGGCAGTCCCCGGGGCAGCAGGCTGTGCTGGAGGGCGTGGGCGGTGCTGCGTTCGCGGGCGAAGCGGCGGGCGTTGTCGACGCAGACGGCGGCGCGGCTGCCGAGTTCCTCGGCGAAGACGGCGTCGTCGGGGCCGTAGTCGTCCGGGTGGGCCATGCGGACGAACACCGCGACGCCCAGGGAGGTACCGCGGGCGCGGAGCGGCACCGCGATCATGGAGTGGATGCCCTGCCGGTAGGGGCGGCCCTCGGGTGAGCGCTCGTTGCGCTCGGCGACCCACTGGACGAAGGCCGGCTCACCGGCGTGGGCGAGCACCGCCCGGCCCTCGCACAGGGCCCGGGCCGGCGGTGAGGACGGCTCGTAGACGTGCGTCTCGCCCAGCTTCAGGGCCGCACCGGGGTTGCCCGCACGGGTCGAGCCGTGGGCGACGCGGCGCAGCTGGACCCGGCCGTCCGGGATCATCGGCGGCTCGTCCGCCCCGAGGACCCAGTCGAGCAGGTCCACGCTGGCGAAGTCGGCGTACTGCGGGACCAGGAGTTCGACCAGTTCCTCGGCGGTGCGCACCACGTCGAGGGTGGTGCCGATGCCGGTGGCCGCCTCGTTCAGCAGGGCGAGCCGGCGACGGGCCCAGTACTGCTCGCTGCTGTCGAAGGCCGCCAGGGCGACCGCGGTCGGCTCGCCGGAGGCGTCGCGCAGCGGCCACATCTCGATGCTCCAGGCGTGTTCCCGGTTGAGGGCGGGGGCGCTGGTGAAGCTCTCGTAGCGCAGCGGCCGGCCGGTCTCGGCGACCTGGCGCAGATGCCGCAGAAACCCCCGGCTGTGCTCGGCGTCCTCCACGGTCTCCGGGTAGAACCGGCCGACCAGTGTCTCCTCGGGTACGCCCATCACATGGCAGGCGGCGTCGTTGACGCGCAGATAGCGCTGCTGGAGGTCGAAGACCGACATCGACATGGAGGCCAGCTGGAAGGCCTGGGCCGCCAGCTCGGCAGCGGCCGGGACGAGCGGGTCGGCGGTGACCACGTATCCGGTCGGCGCGCCGTCCGGGCCGAGGACCGGGCAGGCGGTCAGGGCCAGCTCGACCCGGCGTCCGTCGCGGTGCCGAAGGACGAGGGTCCCGGCCTGCGCGGCGAGCGTGTCGGCGGGTACGTCCTCGGCGAGCAGGTCGGTCGCCGGCCGGCCGACGACCTCCCGCGCCGTGCGACCGGTGAGCAGCCGTGCGCCTTCGCTCCACCCTGCCACCCTGCCCTGGGCATCGATGATCGCCGCAGCCGCGACACGCTCCATATGCCCAAGGATGATGCGATTGTTCCGGGGCATCAAGCGCGACAGCGGCCCGCTTCAGCCCCGGTGGGCGCGGAGTGCGGACAGGGCCCGGTCGGCGTGGGTGTTCATCCGCAGCTCGCTGCGGACGACCTCCAGAACCGTACGGTCCTCGGCGATGACGTAGGTGACCCGCTTGGTGGGCGCGAGCGTGAAGCCCCGCTTGACCCCGAACCGCTCGCGAATCGCTCCGTCGGCGTCGGAGAGCAGCGGCATGCCGAGGGTGTGCTTGCCGGCGAACTCCTGCTGCCGTTCGACGCTGTCGCCACTGATGCCGACCGGGTGGGCGCCGACGGCGGCGAATTCCGCGGCGAGGTCGCGGAAGTGGCAGGCCTCGGCGGTGCAGCCGGGCGTCAGGGCGGCGGGATAGAAGAAGAGCACCACCGGGCCCTCGGCCAGCAGCTCGGTGAGCTTGCGGGTGGTGCCGGTCTCGTCCGGCAGGGCGAAGTCCTCGACCTTGTCCGCGACCTCGATACGTTCGCTCACGACCGTCCCTCTCCGTTCTTCGCGACTCCACGGGCCCACAGCACGAGCGGCACCTGAAGGGGCAGCCGGGCCAGGGCCGCGTTCCGCTGCGGCGCGGGCCGGTGCCGCCAGTCGACGGCCATCTTCACGTTGGCGGGGAACACCCCGACGAAGAAGGCGGCGGCCGCCTTCGCGGCCACAGCGCGCGTCCGGGGCGAGGCCACTCCGGCCGCCAGCGCCAGTTCCACGACCCCGCTGCCGTAGGTCCATGCCCGGGGCGAGCCCGGGAGCGCCTTCGGAATCGTGGCGTCGAACTGCCGCGGGGCGGCGAAGTGGGCGACCCCGGCCGCGGCCAGCAGGCCGGCCAGCAGCAGGGGTGAGCGTTCGGACCGGGGCACGGTTCCTCCTCTGGTGTCCTGCCGCCGGATATTACTTGACGGTAGACACCGGGACCGCCGCTTCGGGAGGAACGGCCGCCCCGCTGCCGTCATGCCGTCGCCACCGGGGCGTCGGCCTCCTGGCCGGACTCGTCTTCGACCGCGTAGGCGAGGAAGTCGTCGACCATACGGTGGAAGAGCGCGGCCAGCTGCCGCAGCTCCTCGGGCTGCCAGTCGGCGAGGGCCAGCTGCATCCCGCGGGCCCCGGCCTCCCGGATCCGCGCGAAGGCCTCGCGGCCGGCGTCGGTGAGCTGGATCCGCTGGGCCCTGCGGTCGTCGGGGTCGGGGACCCGGGTGACGTACCCCGACCGCTGCAGCTGCTGCACGGTCCGTGTCACATGGGAGGCCTCCACGCCCAGCCGCTGCGCCAGCTCCCCCGGCCTGAGCGGCTCGGAGTCGGCGATCTGCCGCAGCAGCGCCACCGCGGCCCGGTCCAGCGGCACATCGGCCAGCGCCATCAGCCGCTCGTGCTGGCGGGCGCGGGTGGCGAGGTAGGTGATGCGCGTCAGGGCGCGCTCGATCTCGATGACCTCGGGAGAGGCGGGCGGGACGTCGGGCAGCGGTTCCGTGGACATACCCACGAGTTTACCATATGGTTGCGTAACTTAAGTAAGTTACCGGGGTGGCCGGAGCCGGCCGCTCCCCCCTCCCAACGGCCGGCCATCCCGGGGCGGCGCAGGTCACAGGGACGGCGGTGTGACCCCCAACCGCTCGGCGTGCTCGGTCAGTTCCCGCCACACCTTCGGCGCCACCGGCACGCCCTTCGCACCCCGCGCCTCGGCCACCGACGCGCTGCGTTCACCGGGGTAGAACACCCCGTCCGCACCCTCGGCGAGCGGCAGGGCCTTGAGGGTGGCCAGGGTGTCGTCCACGGCCGCGACGAAGACGTCCGGGTCACCGAAGGCCGCCGGGGCGAGGGCGATCAGCAGGGCGTTCTGACGGTGCTCGCGGCCCTGCGGGTCGTCCGAATGGAAGGCGGAGAAGATCGGGGCGCCGACGAGCACGCTGGTGAGCAGCTCGAAGGCGAGGGACATACCGGATCCCTTGGCGCCGCCCAGCGGCAGCGGCATGGCCGCCTGCTCCGGGTCGGTGGTCGGGGTGCCGTCCCGCGTCGCCGCGGCACCCTCGGGCAGCGGGGTGCCGTTCGCCCTCGCCTGGCGGATCTTGCCGAGGGCGATGGTGGCGGTGGCCATGTCGAGCAGCAGCGGGGCGTACTCACGGGCCGGTACGGCGATGGCGAGCGGGCTGGTGGCGACGGCGGCGCCCTTGACCCCGGTGTAGCCCATGTTGGGCATGCCGGCGACGAAGCCGATACCGACCAGGCCCTGTTCGGCGATCTTCGAGACGTAGTAGCCGATGGCGCCGGTGTGCACGGTGCGCCGTACGCCGACGGAGGCGATGCCGGTCTCCCGGGCCCGCCGTACGGCCTCGTCCGCGGCGGCGGCGAGGGCCACCGGGCCTGGGGCGCGGTCGGCATCGAGGACGGCGGCGGCCGGGGTGGTCGACTCCACGGTGATCCGCGGATCGACGTTGGCCACGCCCTTGGCGAGCAGGTCCAGGTAGGCGGGGACACGTGCGGTGCCGTGCGAGTCGACGCCGCGCCGCGCGGCCCAGACGAGGACGTCGGCGGTGGTACGGGCGTGCTCGGCGCTCAGGCCGCCCTTCTCCAGGAGGGCCGCTGCGAAGGCGCGCAGGTCGTCGGCGGGGACCAGGACCTTCGATGGTGGGGTGGACATGGTGGCGGGTGCCTCCTGGATCAACGAGTGACGAGGACGTCGACGACGGCGGTGGTGCCCTCGGCCACGGCCTTCAGGGCACGCTCCAGCGCGGGTGCCAGCGCTTCCGTGGTGTCGACCGTCTCGGTGTGCATGCCGAACGGCTCGGCGAAGGAAGCCAGTCGGGGAAGCCGGTGCAGGTCGGTGCCGAGCCACTCCCCCGTCTCGGCGGCCGCCCCGTCGGGATAGAACCTGCGGTGGTTGAGGTTCATGGACTTGTAGACCCGGTTGTTGAACACCACGATCAGCAGCGGGAGTTGGTACGCCTTGGAGGCGTCGTACGACGGGATCACCGGGTTGTACGCGAACGCGCCGTCGCCGATCGTCAGCACCACCGGCCGCTCCCGTGCGGCCAGTTTGACGCCGAGCGCGACCGCGATGCCCTGGCCGAGGCCGCCCTGGACGTAGAAGTAGGCGTCGGACACGTCGGTCCGCAGATGGCGCCTCACCACCCGGCTGTGGGTGATCGTCTCGTCGACGACGATGCCGTCCCTGCCGTCGAGCAGCCTGCGCAGGGTCGCGGCGACCAGCACCGGGTCGATGCCCTCGGCGCCCTCTGCCCCGGCCTCGGCGGCGGCGACGGCCGCCTGTTCCTCGGCGTGCCGCTGTTCCTGGGCCGACCGGCGAGCCGTCAGCACCGCCGCGTCCAGGTCCTCGGCCCGCTTGGTCAGCTGACGCAGGGTGTTGGCGACGTCGCCCTCCAAGTACCGGTCGGCGAACAGCACTTGGTAGACCACATGCGGGCGTTGCGGCACCTCATCGATCACCACGATCTTCGCCTCGGAGGGGCGGCGCGAGGGCGGGTAGAAGGGGGCGCGGCAGTTCACCAGGAGGATCAGGTCGGCCTCGTCCATCCACGGGCCGATGTCGCTGCCCGCGTGCAGCGGGTGGGTGCGCGGGAAGTTGCCGCACACCGCCGAGTCGGGCTCGACCACCGGGATCTGCCAGGCCTCGGCGAAGGCGACCAGGGCCTCGAAGCCGCCCGCCTCCCGGCCGGCCGTCTCGGTGACGATCACCGGGTTCCGGGCCTCGCGGATCAACTGCGCGGCGGCGTCGGCCTCTTCGGGTGAGCTGTGCGTGGAGCCGGGCGCCGCGATCGGCTTGGCCTCGCGGCCGTCCCACTCCTCCAGGAGGACTTCCAGCGGGATGTTGAGGTAGGCCGGTCCCGCCGGGGCCCGCCGGGCCAGCTCCGCCGCCCGGGTGATCATCGTGGGCAGGGTGTGGATGCCCGCCGCCTCGTTGGACCACTTGGTGAACGGCTGGGCGACCTGGTGGGGGCCGCCGACGATGGACAGGTTGCGGTACCACTGGCCGCCCGGGTCCTGGCCGGGGCCGTCGCCGTACGTGGTCGACTCCGAGGAGGCGACCACCATCGGAACGCCCGCGAGGAGGGCGCCGTGCACGGCCATCGAGCCCTGCAGCAGACCGGGGGCCGCGTGCAGGAGCACGCCCTGCGGGCGGCGGGTGATGAGCCCGTAGCCGGTGGCCATGCCCACGGCGACCGTCTCGTGGGTCAGGTCGAGGTACCCGGGACAGGGCAGTCCGTCGCGATGGTGCCGGGCCAGGGACTCCCACACCGGGGCCCATTCGGACCCCGAGGAGCAGAAGATGTGGTCGGCGCCGGCGGCGGTGAAGGCGGAGACGACGGCGTCACCGCCGTGCAGATGCTCGGTGTGGGTCATGTCAGCCCTCGACCGGCCAGTTCAGGACCTCGGAGATACCGCGGCCCATGATCCATTCGAGCTCTTCGGGGGTGAAGTCCCAGTGCTTGGTGAACTGCTCGATGGTGTCGGTGTAGGTGATGCCGTGGCCGAGCAGGCGGGTGATGTCGGTGCCGTAGAAGCAGCGCTGCGGGCCCATCCGGTCGACCATCTCGCGCACGTACTTCTGGATGTTGTCGTTCGGGAAGGGCTGGGTGGAGTAGCCCGGGAGCGCCGACACCTTGACGTAGATGTTCGGGTGGACGTGCAGGTCGGCGGTCTCCTGGACCCAGTAGCCGATCGCGTCGTCCACGCAGCGGGCCATGATGCCCATGTGGTCGATGATGATCTTCAGCTCGGGGTGCCTGGCGGCGATCTCGCCCAGCTCGCGCTTCCAGATCGGGGCGTGGACCATGGTCGGGATGCCCAGTTCCTCGGCGAGAGGCCAGTACCAGTCGTTGGTGCCGTCGATCATCCAGTTGCGGTCCTGCGGCCGGTGGAAGGTGAGCCGGGTGCCCTTCACATGCGGGTTCTGGGCGAAGTCCGTGAGCATGGCCCTGCCCTCTTCGGGCTTGTTCTGCGGGATGCGGGCCATGATGCCGAAGCGGTCGGGGTGCGCCTCGCAGGCCTCCAGGGCGTAGTCGATGCGGTCGCCCTCCCAGGACGGCGGAAGGATCAGCGCCCGGTTCACGCCCGCCTCGTCCATCAGCTCCAGGGCCTCCTCGTACGAGAAGGGGTCCTCGCGGTGGCCGTTGAGGCGGATCCGCTCACGGGCGCCGGGCACCCAGGGGCGGTCCGGGGTCTCTTCCTTCCAGATGTGGATCTGCGTGTCGACGACGAACATGGCTCGAACTCTGCCTTTCGGAGGGGGTCTTGGGGTGGTGCGGAGGGAACGCTAGGCGGACGGCGAGGGCTTGCTAAGCCCTGGGAGCGCAAGCTGTAGTTGCGCGGATCCGCCCAGTTCAGGCGTCGCCGAAGACGGCGGCGGTGATGTGCTCGGCGATCGCCATGGAGGCCGTGGCGGCCGGCGAGGGGGCGTTGCGGACCGCCGTGATGCGGCCGACCCGGTGGATGCGGAAGTCGTCCACGAGCGTGCCGTCGCGGTCCAGCGCCTGGGCGCGTACGCCGGCTCCGCCGCGCACCACGTCCTTGGCGCCGACGCCGGGGACGTAGTGCTTGGCGTCCTTCATGAAGGCCGTCGCGGACAGGGAGCCGCGGTACTCCCTGATACCGGTCCGCCAGTGCTGGGCGGCCATCTTCCAGGAGCCGGGGTAGGCGGCGAGTCCGAGCAGGTCCCGGGGCGAGATCCGGCTCCGTCGGTAGCCCTCCCTGGCCAGGGCCAGGACCGCGTTGGGCCCGACCTCCACGGAGCCGTCGACGCGGGGCGTGAAGTGCACGCCGAGGAAGGGGTACCGCGGGTCCGGCACCGGGTAGATCAGCCCGCGGACCAGATGCGTCCGGTCCGGCCTGAGCAGCATGTACTCGCCGCGGAACGGGATGATGCGGGGTTCCTGCTTGTCCTGGGCGAGTTGGGCGACCGAGTCGGACTGCAGGCCGGCGCAGAGCACGAGCCGGTCCACACGGACCCGGTCCTGTCCCGAGGCCACCTCGATGCCGCCCGGTACACCGGTGATCGAGGTGACCGGAAAGCCCAGCCGTACCTCGCCGCCGGAGTCGGTCACGTCCTGCGCGAACTCCCTGGCGATCGCCGGGTAGTCGGTGATCGCGGTGCGCGGGGAGTGCAGGGCCGCGATGCCGCCGGCGTGCGGTTCCAGCTCTTTGATCTCCTCCTTGGAGATCTTCCGCAGGTCGGGCACGTGGTTGTTCCCGGCCCGCTCGTAGAGGTCGGCCATGCGCCCCAGCTCGTCCTCCCGGACGGCCACCACCAGCTTGCCGATCTCCTCGTACGGCAGCCGCCGGTCCTGGCAGTACTCGCGCAGCAGGGCGACCCCGCGCACGCACAGGTCGGCCTTGAGGCTGCCGGGTCTGTAGTAGATCCCGGCGTGCACGACGCCCGAGTTGTGGCCGGTCTGGTGCAGCGAGACCTCCCGCTCCTTCTCGAACACCACGACCCGGGTGCCGGGCCGGCGCAGCGCGATCTCGCGGGCCGTGGCCAGGCCCACGATGCCGGCGCCGACGATGCCGATGGTCTCGTCAGCCACGGGTCCGCTCCGGAGTGCCGAAGTCGATGGCCACCGTCTTCACGCGGGTGGAGAAGCGCAGCACCTCGTCGCCCTGCTCCTTGTAGGCCGTACCGGAGTCGCGGAACCCGCCGAAGGGCAGATGGACGTCCCAGCCGGTGGTCGTGGAGTTGACCGCCACCTGCCCGCACTCGGCCTCGTCGGCGAAGCGGTACGCGTTCCCCAGGTCGCGGGTGAAGACGGCGGCGGCGAGCCCGAAGCCGGAGTCGTTGACCGCCTCGACGGCCGCGTCGAAGCCGGCGACGGCCCGCAGGGCGAGGACCGGCCCGAAGACCTCCTCGCGCCAGATCGCCATCTCGGGTGTGATGCCGGCGAGGACGGTGGGCCGTACGTAGCAGCCGTGGACCCGCTCCCCCTCGGTGTCGGCGCCGCCGCCGGTGAGGACCGTGGCGCCCTGCTCGACCGCCCGGACCAGGTCGGCGAGGACGCTGTCGCGCTGTTTGCGGCTGGACACCGGGCACAGCGTGGTGGCCGGGTCGCGGCCCGGGCCGATCTTCAGCGCCCCGACCTCGGCGACGAGCAGCCCGACGAACTCGTCGTACACCGGCTGCTCGACGATCACCCGGCTGGTGGCGGTGCAGCGCTGCCCTGCCTGGCCGAAGGAGGCGGCCGCGACGGTCCTCGCGGCGAACGCCAGGTCGGCGTCGCGCAGCACGACGGAGGCGTTCTTTCCGCCGAGTTCGCCCTGGAAGCGGACGTTGCGGTCGGCGAGGCGGCGGCGGATGCGGTTGCCGACGGCGTTGGAGCCGGTGAAGGTGATGCCCGCGATCCGCGGGTCGTCGAGCAGCGCCTCCTCGATCTCGGCGGTGCGGCCGGTGACGACGTTCAGGACACTGGCCGGCAGACCCGCCTCGTGCAGGGCGCGGGCGAAGTGCAGCCCGGCGAGCGGGGTTTCGGTGGCCGGCTTGAAGACGGCGGCGTTGCCGGTGGCGAGCAGCGGGGTGAGCTTGCGGGCCGGGGTGATCAACGGGTCGTTCCAGGGGCTGATCACCAGGATCACGCCGATGGGCTCGCGCTGGGTGTGGGTACGGGTGTGGGGGCGGGCGTCGTGCAGCAGCGTGCCGTAGCCCTGGCGGGCCAGGCCCGCGTAGTAGTCAAGGAAGTCGGCCGCCTTCAGGGTCTCGCCGCGGGCCTCGGTCAGGGTCTTGCCGTTCTCGGCGGTGATGTCGGCGGCGATCTCCCCGGCCCGGGCGCGGATCAGCCGGGCGGCTTCGGTGAGGACGCGGGCCCGTTCGAAGGGGCTGGTGCGCTTCCAGACGGCGAAGCCGCGCTCGGCATGGTCGTAGGCGCGGGTGACGTCCTTGGGCGTGAGCGCCGGGACACGGGCGACAGGGGCGCGGACGTCGGAGGGATCGAGGACGTCGATCCACTCTCCGGTCGTGCCGGCCACCCACTCGCCGCCGGAGAGGGTTTCGAGGGTACGCATGGAGATCACTTCTCTCGTCGGCAGACATTGGTTTCGCGTCGCGCGCGCCGCTCGTCAGCGGATTCGTGCTGGAATCGGCGGGCCCACGACAGATATGAGATCCGGAGGGATGACATGGCCTTCACGGTCGTCGCTCACTACCACTGCGCCACCGCCGACGCGGACACGGTGCGGGAGGCGCTGCTGAAGATGCGCGCACTGACCCCGGCCGAGCCCGCGAACCTCGCCTACGAGGTCCATGCGGAGGTCGACCGGCCGGGGTCGTTCGTGCTGTACGAGCAGTACGCGGACCGTGCCGGCTTCGAGGCGCACAAGGCGACGGAGCACTTCGCCGAACTGATCGTGGAAACGGTGTTCCCGCTGCTCACCGAGCGGTCCGTCACCTTCGCCGAAGTGCTCTGACCCGGCTCAGAACTCGTTGCCCCAGCAGTAGCGGGCGACCGTCTCGACCAGGACCAGCTTGCGCCGCTGGTCCTCGGCGCCCAGCGACGGCCGGGCGGCCACGTCGGCGAAGCCCCGGGACGGGGACACGGCCATGTCCTCGATGTCCTTGTACTCGGCGGCCGTGTCGACGCGCGCCAACACCGCGTCGATGTCCTCCAGTTCGGGCACGGTCGCGTCCACGACCCCGAGGCACACGTCCCGGTCCTCGGGCAGCGCCCTCAGCAGCTCCAGCTCGGCGGCGGTCCCCTGGTCGTACGGGAGCACCCAGCGGTCGGCCGGGATCGCGTCGTACAGCCGCTCGGCCCGCGCCCGGTCCACCGAGGCCGGGGCCGCCCAGCCCGGCGCGACCCCGATGCGCACCCCGTCCGGGCGCTCGTCCAGCCGTACCGCCAGGGCGTCGACCGCGAGGGTGTCCGCGAAGGACAGTGCGCCCGTGTCGGTGGCCAACTGGTCGAGCAGCAGCGGGTTGTTGAGCTGGATGAGGCGCACGCCTCTGGAGATCAGCAGCTCGATCTCCGCGTGGATGATCTCGGCGAGGGCTTCGCCGAGTTCACGGGCCGAGGCGACACCCAGGCCGGGCGCGAAGGTGGTGGCGGCCAGGTAGGCGGGCGAGGGCAGCGAGGCCTTCGGCGCGATCACCGTGAGTTCGGTGAGCCGCTCGGCCCGGTCGGCGAGCAGCGGCCCGTTGGCCTTGGGGAGCGACTCGGCGACCCAGCGCACCAGGCCGTCGGCGTCGGTCTCCTCCGTGCGGCGGAAACCGGAGACACCGTCGAGGACGGCGCTGCGGAAGTCCTCGCGCGGGAAGTCGCCGTCGGTGACGACGGTGGAGCGCAGCTTGCGCTGGTAGCCCACCGCCTCCCGGACCGCCGTGTCCACGGACTCCGGATCGCCGGTCGACAGGCCTGCGGGCCGGACCAGGCTGCCGTGGTGGTCGATGCGGTAGTTGAACGTGTCGGCCATGGGTCACGCGTCCTTTCCGGCGGGCCTGCCCGTGACGCCCCAGGCCGCGAACTCCAGTTCGTAGCCGAGCGATTGGAGCACGTCCTCGGCGATCTGCTGGTCCTCGTCGGCGGTGCCGCCGGCGATGCCGAGCCCGCCGAGGATCTCGCCGTCCTTCTTGATGGTGACGCTGCCCTCGGTGGCCATGATCGGCAGTGCGGCACCGGGCAGTTGGGAGAGCTGGGCGAAGAACACCGGCTGGCTCTCCTGCCACTTCTTCAGCATCTTCCCGGGGCGCTGCATGATCGCCGCGGTGTACGCCTTGGCGCGGGCGATGTCCGGGGTGAGCGGGCGGGCTCCGTCGGCGCGGCGGATGGCGATCGGGAAGCCGCCGGCGTCCACCACCGCGATGCTCACCGCCTTCCCGATCAGCTGGGCGCGCTGGTGGGCGGCCTCGATGATCTCCTCGGCCGCGGCCAGGTTCAGGATGGTCATACGGCGTCCTTCGGTGCGGTGAGGGTGCGGCGCAGGTGGGCGATCGCCGCGTTGTACGGCCCCGGCGTCTCCCAGTACATGGAGTGCGGGGCGCCCGGGACGATCTCCAGGTGGGAGCCGGGGAGCAGTTCGTGGGCGCGGGTGACGGTCTTGACGCTGAGGACGGCGTCCTTCTCGCCCGCGAGGAAAGCGACCTTGACGCCGGAGGCCTGGATCTCCGCCAGGGACGGCCCGTTGGTGTCGAGGTTGCGCAGGTCCTGCATCCTGGCGGCGTTGAAGGTGCCCATCTGCTGGAACAGGAAGGTGAGATCGGCGCGCTCGCGCTGGAACGGCTTGGTGAGCAGCCGGTCGATCACGGGCAGCTTGACGGCCTCGGCGCGGTCGGCGGCGGCCAGTTCCCTCAGCTCGGGGTGGCTGATGCCGCCCAGGGAGTGGCCGAGGACCACGGAGGAGACGCGCTCGGGGCGCAGCAGGCCGGCGCGGAGCGCGGCGACGGAGCCGATGGACTGGCCGACCAGCATCACGTCGGTGATGTCCTCCTGGTCGAGGACGGCGACGACGTCACCGGGGAAGTCCTGGCCGTCGAACTCGTCCATCGACGAGTCGGACCTGCCGAAGCCGCGCAGGTCCACGGTGACCACCGTGAACTCCTCGCGCAGTGCGGCCACTTGCTGCCACCAGGCGGCGTGGTGTCCGCCGCTGCCGTGCACGAACAGGATGGCCGGTCCGCTGCCGTGGCGCTCGTAGTAGATGGAGGTGCCGTCGGAGTCGGCAATGGGCATTGGGTGAACTCCCGTGGGTGAGCGCTCAGTTGGGGCGGCGACCGTGGAAGACCAGCTCGATCATGGTGTGGTCGGGGTCGTGGATGTAGCAGAACTTCGACTGGTTCTCGGGGCGTTCGATGGGCCGGGTGTGCCGGATGCCCAGCTTCTTGAGGTGGGCGAGGAAGTCGTCCCAGTCGTCGACCTCCACGGCGAAGTGGTAGGGCGCCATGCGCTCCATCTCCTCCACCGGGGTGAAGTGCAGGTCGAAATTGCCTCGGGTCATCAGCACCACACGGGTGTTGGACTTCGGGGTGATCCGCTTCATCCCGAAGACCTCGGCGTACCAGGCGGCGGTCCGGTCGGGGTCGGTGGTGGGGAAGTTGACGTGGTGGATGTAGCGGGGTTCCGCGCTCATGATGGGTTCCCTTCGAGGTGTACGGGGTTGGACAGCACGCCGATGCCGCTGATCTCGACGTCCACGGTGTCGCCGGGCTCGATCTGGCAGGTGGACTCGGCGCCCATCCACAGCACGTCGCCGGGGTGCAGGGTGCTGTGCCGGGTGACCGCGACGATGTGGTCGAAGGGGTCGAAGACCATGTCGCCGGTCGGGAACGAGGCACGGATCTCGCCGTTCACGCGCAGCGTCGTCGTCTGGGCCAGCGCCTCGACGTCGGTCTCGATCCAGGGGCCCATGGGCTTGAACGTGTCGCTGTTCTTGCTGCGCCAGAACGTGCGGTCCTGGTGCTGCCAGGTGCGGGCGCTGACGTCGTTGCCGATGGTCCAGCCGAACACGGACCTCCGGGCCTCCTCGTACGACGCGTGGCGGGTCGTGCGGCCGATCACGGCGACGAGTTCGGGTTCGGCCTCGAACCGTCCGACCACCTCTGCCGGTCTGACGATCGGCGAACGGTGGCCGGTGAGCGCGTTGTTGGCGCGGTAGCCGACCTCGGGACGGTCCGGCGTGGCGGCACCGGCGTGCGCGATGTGGCGCGGGTAGTTCATGCCGACGGCGTAGAACACGGGCGGTACGACGGGCGGCAGCCAGACGGCCCCGGCGACCGGGAGCATGCCGATGACGTCGGGTTCGCCGTGCAGGGGTGAGCCGGACAGCAGCTCGACGTCCCGCTCCCCCACCCGGCCCCAGACCGCACGGCCGCCGACGGAGATGCGCGCGTATCTCATGGCGTCAGCAGGTGGGAGACGCGCTTGGTGACCAGGTAGGCGTCGAGGGCCTCGGGTCCGCCCTCGCGGCCGTAGCCGCTGTCCTTGACGCCGCCGGAGGGTGCCTCGTGGACGGAGCCGCCGCAGTGGTTGAGGGAGAGGATGCCGGCCTCCAGGCCGTCGGAGAGCTTCTCGGCGGTGGCGGCCGACCGGGTGAAGCCGTAGGCGGCCAGCCCGTAGGGCAGAGCGTTGGCGGTGGCCAGGGCCTCGTCGAGGTCGGTGAAGGGCACGATCGGCGCGAGCGGCCCGAACGGTTCCTCGGTCATCAGCTCCGCGTCGGCCGGTACGTCGGTGAGGACGGTCGGCGCGAAGAAGTGGCCGGGGCGGTCCAGGCGTCGGCCGCCGGTGCGCACGGTGGCTCCGCGGCTCACCGCGTCGGAGGTCAGCCGCTCGACCGCGCGCAGCCGGCGCTCGTTGGCGAGCGGGCCCATGGTGGTCCCCGGTTCCAGGCCGTCGCCGACCACGACCGCCTCGGCGGCCTTCACGAACTCGGCGGTGAAGTCCTCGATCAGACTCTCGTGGACGAGGAAGCGGCTGGGCGAGGTGCACACCTGGCCCGCGTTGAAGAACTTGGCCCGGGCGGCCCGGCGGGCGGCCTGGCCCGGGTCGGCGTCGGCGCACACCAGGACCGGGGCGTGGCCGCCCAGTTCCATCAGGGACGGCTTCATGACCCGGCCGGCCTCGGCCGCCAGGAGCTTGCCCACGGGAACGGAGCCGGTGAAGGCGACCAGCCGGGTGACCGGCGAGGCGATGAGGTGGGCGGAGACGTCGGCAGGCTCGCCGAAGACGAGGTTGAGTACCCCGGCCGGCAGACCCGCGTCCGCGTAGCACCGCACCAGGGCGGCGGCGGTGGCCGGGGTCTCCTCGGACGCCTTGATGACGAGGGAGCAGCCGGCCGAAAGGGCTGCGGAGATCTTCCGGTTGGGTCCGCCCACCGGGAAGTTCCACGGGACGAAGGCGGCGACGGGACCGATGGGCTCACGCCGGACGGTGAGTACGGTGCCCGGCGCCGAGGGGATGATGCGGCCGTACGCGCGGCGGGCGTCGTCGGCGTGCCAGCGCAGGGTGTCGGCGGTGCGGCGGGCCTCGCCGGTCGATTCCGCGAGGGGCTTGCCCTGCTCCAGGGTCATGACGCGGCCGATCTCGGCGGCGCGTGCGGAGATCAGGTCGGCGGCTGCGTGCAGCATCGCGGTGCGCTTGGCGATCGAGGTCGCGCGCCACACCTCGAACCCCTCGGCGGCGGCTTCCAGGGCGCGGTCGAGGTCGTCCGCGGTGGCCAGGGGTACGGCGCCGATCACCTCTTCGGTGGCCGGGTTCACGATGGGGGCGGTCTGTCCGGTGCCGCCCTGGCACCACTCGCCCGCGATGTACATGCGGACGGCGGGGTAGCCGTGGTCGGTGGTCATGTGGGTGGGTGCCCTCTCAGGGTCGGGACGAGGTCGGGACTTCCCGGTCGCGGTGGGTGCGCAGGGCCCAGATGTGGTGCGGCGGGGTCGTCTCATGGACCCGGGTCTCGTAGGTGTCGTCGACCCGGTCCATGTCGGCGGCGTACTCGACGCGGCCGCCGCACGGGGCGTGCAGGAAGCGGAAGACGTTGGAGCCGATGGTGTGGCGGCCGAGCCTGCGGGCCTCCCGCCAGCCGCGGTCGATCATGTGGTTGCCGCCCTCCACCACGTCGTCGAAGCCGGGGACCTCGTAGGCGATGTGGTTGACGCCGGCCTGGTCGGGGCGGTGGCAGAGCAGCATGGTGTGCTGGTCGTCGTCGCCGGGTGCCTGCAGGAAGACGCCCATGGGCTCGACCACGTCGGTCGGGCGGAAGCCGAGCCGGTCGGTGTAGAAGGCGACCGCTTCCTCGCGCCCCTGTTTGGGGATGTTCAGGGCGACGTGGCACATGCGCAGGGGGCGTACCCGGGTGATCGCCTCCAGCGGGGTGTTCCACCGGCGCACGCTGCCCAGCGCGTTGGCGGGCCGCGGTGTGACGGGCGCGGGCCGGGGACGGGCGAGGGCCAGGCCGACACCGAAGCCGGTCTCGTCCACGGTGTGGTGGACGCCGTCGGCGCTCTCGCGGGTCTCGCGGTCGGCAACCGCGGCCACCAGCCGCTCCAGCTCCTGTGGGGTGTCGACACCCCACACCACCTCGCGCAGGGTGGGCCCGGACTCCACCGGGGGCGGCAGCAGCGGTCCGGGAAGGGTGTCCAGGTGAAGGGTCTGCCCGGTCAGTGTCTCGAAGACGGCGTGCTCGTCGGTCCGTTCCAGGAGGAACAGTCCGAAGTCGTCGAAGAAACGCACGCATTCGTCGAGATCGTCGATGCTGTAGGTGACCGATTCGATTCTCTGGATTCCCATGGATTCCTCGCTTCCGGGTCGCTTCGTGAGCGTAGGTTTCCGGGCACGGCTGTCTCAATGATTCGAGCCTTGCGAACTGTGCAATCGTTTCTTGCGGTTACGGCCGGATCGCGGGAATGGGATTCTGCGCGAACCATTCGGCGAGGAAGTCCAGGAACACACTGATCTTGCGCGGGGTGTCCTGCCCGGGGCCGTAGATCGCGTACAGGGGCCGGTCGGGCACCGCGAGTTCGGGCAGCAGGACCTGCAGCGCACCCGAGACGAGGTCGTCGTAGGCCGGGCGCTGCGGCAGCAGGGCGATGCCGCGCCCGTGCACGGCCGCCTTCTGCAGGGCGAGGTAGGAGTTGGACGAGAAGGCGATGTTCCGGATCTTGTGCAGGGTGCTGGCGTGGCCGTGCCCGATCCGCCACACCGGGTCGTTCACGTGCACCAGGCAGTCATGGGCGGCGATGTCGTTGGGGTGGGCGAGCGCGCCGTGGCGCTCGATGTAGTCCGCGGACGCGCACAGCACGAACGGCAGCGAGGCGATCTTCTTCAGCCGGACGCTGGAATCCCGTAGGTCACGGGTGTGGAACGCCACGTCGAATCCGCTGTCCAGGAAATCGTAGGTACGGTCCGACATTCCGCCGAGTTCGAAGCGGACCTGGATTTTCGGGTGGGCGGCGGAAAAGGCGGCTATGGCGTCCCCGAGGTCGAGGCTGCCTATCCATTTGGGGCAGATGACGCTGAGGGTGCCCTCGGCGCGGTCGTGGAGCTGGGCGATGCCGGCGTCCTCGGCGTCGATCTCGTCCAGGATGCGGGCGGCGAAGGCGGCATAGCGCCGGCCCGGTTCGGTGAGGCTCACCGAGCGTGCGGTGCGGTTGACCAGGCGGACGCCGATCTGCCGTTCCAGTTCGGCCACGTGTCGTGACACCAGCGAGCCGGACGAGCCCAGCTTCTTGGCGGCTCCGCTGAAGCTGCCCACCTGGGCGACGGTGACGAAGCTGTGCATGAGGAGCAAGCGATCCATGGTTCCTCCGAAAAGCTGCTCCTACTTGGGGCAGTACTGCGGTGCCGCGCTCAGGTTGTCCTTGGTGACCAACACAAGAGGAATGTTGGCAATCTTGTCAACACCTTGTTTCGCATCGAGGAGCGCGATCGCGTTCTTCACCGCGGTGTCGCCGATGGTCTTGGCCGAGTTGGCGACCGTGGCGGAGAACGCGCCGCTCTTGACCGCGGCCACGCCCTCGTCGGTGCCGTTCACCGTGACGATCTTGACGTTCCTGTGGCCTGCGGCGTCGAAGGCCTTGCGGACGGCGAAGGCCATCTCCTCGTTGGCGACGAAGGCGTAGTCCAGGCCGGGATGCGCCTCGATCATGTTCTGGGCGACGTCCTGGGCCTTGGCGGGGTTGAACATGCCAGGCTGGTCGGCAACCACCTTCGCGCTCGTGGGAAGGGCGCCCTTGAAGCCGTTCACGAGCAGGTCGGAGGCGGCGCCCGGGGCACCGGCGACGATGCCGACCTCGACCTTCCCGGATCCGGCGTCCTCGGCGATCCAGCCGGCGTCCAGACTGCCGACCTTGCCGAGGTCCACGACGGCGGCGCCGAGGATGTCGTTCACGTCGCTGGTGGACACGGAGGTGAGGTAGATCGGGACCTTGGCCGCCTTGGCCTTGGCTATGTCGCCCTTGAGCGAGTCGACGTTGACCGTCTGGACGATCAGCGCGCTCACATCGCGGGAGATCATGTCCTCGATGTTGGACGTCTCGGTCCCCGCGTTCTGGTGGGAGTTGGCGGTGTAGACCTTCGCGTTCTCGGCCTTCGCGGTCTGCTCGACGGCCTTCTGGAGACAGGTGTGGAAGCTGGTGTCACCGCCGTTGACGAATCCGAGGGTGACATCGCCGGAACCGGAGCCGTTGCTGTCGCAGCCGCTCAGCACGAGGGCAGTGGTGGCGAGACCGGCGAACAGCGTGCTGCGGGAGCGGGCGGAAACTCTCATGGCGGACGGCCTTTCGGTGCGGGTTGTGAACAAGTGGGTTTGTGGACCAGTCGGCTTGTGGACCAGTCGGTTTGTGGACGGAGAAGTTCAGCGACGGGCCGAGCGGGCCTTGTGCATCTCGTTCGCGACAGCCGCGACGAGCAGCACCGCCCCGACCGAGACCGGCTGGTAATTGCTGGAGAAGTCCAGGAGGTTGAGGGCGTTGGCCACCACGCCGAGGAGCACCAGGCCGAGGGCGGTGCCGATGACGGTGCCGTGCCCGCCGGCCAGCGAGGTGCCGCCGATGACGACCGCGGCGACCACAGCCAGCTGGAGGGAGAGCCCGGCGGTGCTGCCGGGGCTGCTGGAGCCGAGCCGGGCCAGCAGCATCACGCCGGCGAGTCCGGAGAGCAGGCCGGTGAGGCCGTACAGCGTCAGTTTGCGGGCGGTGACGTCGATTCCGCTGAGCCGGGCGACGTGCTCGTTGCCGCCGATCGCGAAGGCGTCGCGGCCGAACACCGTGAACCGCATGGCCAGACCCGTCGCCAGGAGGACGAGGACGGCGACCACGAGCAGGTAGGGCACGCCGAGCACCTTGTCGTTGCCGAAGGTGAACAGGTGCTGTCCGACGGAGAGGGTGTTGCCGTCGTGCACCAGTAGCGCCACGCCGTCGAGCAGGGTCGCCGAGGCCAGGGTGACGACGAACGGCGCCACGTTGGTGAAGGTCACGACCAGCCCGTTGACCAGCCCGATGGCCGTGCCCAGCAGCAGCGCGACGACGACCGCGTACGGCGTGGCGTGCCCGTGGGCGATCAGCCGGGCGGCGACGGCTGCGGTGACCGCGACGTTGCTGCCCATGGAGAAGTCCATGCCACCGGCGGTCATCAGCAGGGTGAGGCCTGCGGCGAGTACGGCGTTGACGCTGATCTGGCCGAGGATGTTGAGGATGTTCCGGTCGGTGGCGAAGGTGTCGCTCCGCACGGCGGTGAAGACCACGACGACGGCCAGGACGGCGATGAGACCGGCGTGCGGTACGCCCCGCGGGGTGAACCGGCGCCTGGGCGGGTCGGTCACCGCGGGTGCTTCGGGAAGTGTCTTGACGCTCACTGGGGTTGTCCTCCGAGGGCGGTGGCGACCAGCTCGTCGCGGGTGATGTCGGTGACGGCGTGCTCGGCGACCGTCCGGCCGGCGCTGACCACGAGGACCCGGTCGGCCAGCCGTACGACCTCCTCGGCGGAGGAGGAGGCGAGCAGGACGGCCGTACCGCGCGCGGCGAGGTCGTCGACGAGGGCGTGGATGTCGGCCATGGCGGCGATGTCGACGCCGTTGGTGGGGTCCTCCAGGAAGCAGGCGACCGGCTCGGTCTGCAGCCACTTGGCGAGCAGCACCTTCTGCTGGTTGCCGCCGGACAGGGCGCCGACCGGCGGGTTTCCGGCGAGGGAGACCACCCCGTAGGTGTGGCGCAGCGGGGCGGCGCGGCGGGCGAGGTCGCGGGCGCGGTGGAGGCGGCGACGGGTGAAGCGGTCGCCGGCCAGCATCAGGTTCTCGTCCACGGACAGGCCGGGGATCAGGCCGAGGGTTCTGCGGTCGCCGGTGACGCAGCGCAGTCCGCCGGCGAGCGAGGCGGGGATCCGGCCGAAGGGCACGGGGGTTCCGTCGACGCGGAGTTCGCCGGATTCGGGCCGGCGGCGGCCGGAGAGCAGGTCGAACAGGCGGGACTGGGCGTCCCCGGCCGGCCCCAGTACGGCGACGATCTCGCCCTTGCGGACCTCGACGGAGAAGTCGCGGACGGCCCGGCCGTCGCACAGGCCGCGCACGGACAGGCCGATCTCGTCCTTGGGGGTGGGGCGTTCGGCCCGCCGGGACACCACGTCCCGGCCGGTCATGGCGCGGACCAGCGCGGCCGGGTCGAGGTCGGCGGCCGGGGCGGTGCGTACGACCGTTCCGTCGCGCAGGACGGTGAGCCGGTCGGCGACGGCCATGACCTCGTCTATGTAGTGCGAGATGTAGACGACGGCGACGCCCTCGTCGCGCAGGGTGCGCACCAGGGCTCGGACGCGGTTCGCGTCCCGGGCGCTCAGGCAGGCGGTCGGCTCGTCCAGGATCAGGATCCGGCCGCCGCGGCGGACCTCGCGGGCCACCTCGACGATGGTCTGCTCGGCGACGGTGAGCGAGCCTGCGGTGCGCTCGACGTCGATGTCGATGCCGAGCGAGGACAGCGCCCGTCGCGCCTCCTCCCGCACCGTCTTCCAGTGCACGGTACGGCCGCGGGTGGGCAGGTCGCCGAGCAGGACGTTCTCGGCGACGGTCAGGCCCATGGCCAGTTCGCGGCGCTGGGGCACCGAGGCGATGCCGAGGCGGCGGGCCCGGCGCACGGTCAGTCCGTGCTGGGCCTGCCCGTCGACCTCGATGGTGCCGCCGTCGGCCTGGTGCACCCCGGACAGGATCTGGACGAGCGTCGACTTGCCGGCGCCGTTCATGCCCATCAGTGCGTGGATCTCGCCCGGGTACAGGTCGAGGTCGACTCCTTTGAGGGCGGCGGCCCCGCCGAAGCTCTTGGTGACGGCGCGGACGCGCACGACCGGAGTCACGGCCGGTCGCCGTCGGGGGCCACGCGTCCGTAGCCGCGGATGTCCGGGAAGGGGGGCTCCTTGTCGGCCTGCAGGTCCACCTGGAAGGTGTTCAGGCACATGCCGAGCATCGTGAAGTTGCCGAGCGCGCCGATGGTGTCCACCAGGCCCTTGGCGCCGAAGTGCGCGAGTGCGGCGGCGAAGGTCTCGTCGCTGACGAAGTGTTCCTCCAACACCTCCCGGCAGAACCGGTAGAAGGCCTGGTCCCGCTCATTGTCGAAGACAGCCTCCCGCTTCTCGGCGATGGCCTGCACGGCGGCCTCGGGAATTCCGGCCTCGATCGCCTGGTGCACATGGGCGTTCCAGGAGTACTGGGCGTCCCAGTTGCGGGCGGCCATCAGCAGGGTCAGCTCGCGCAGGTGCCCGGGGAGGCTGCAGTCGAAGCGGGCGAAGGCGCCGAGGGACTCGGCCCGCTCGCACATCTCGGGGCTGTGCAGCCAGACCCGGAAGGGACCGCGGACGGCACCCCGGCGGCCGGCGATCCGGGCGGCCAGCTCCTGCTGGCGCGCAGTCATTTTCTCTTCGCTGAGAACGGGGAGCCTCATCTTCCCGGTACCTGCCTTTTCTTTCCGGCGCGTTACGGGCACGGGTCGTCAGCCGTGCGGTGCCAGGTGAAGGTACAGCCGCGTCCGAAAAGCTCACCCGTCTCGGAATGCAAGGTAAAACTGCACGCCGGAGGCCTCCCGTTCACCGGACGGCGACCTAACGTCGTCCGGCATGACCACCATCATCAAGGCCGCGTCCGTGCCCCTGCTCGACCGCGGCGGGGCCGTCGTGACGACCCCGTTGATCACCACGCCGTCGGCCGGCGGGGAGAACCGGATCACCAGCGGGATGAGCGTGTATCCGGTGGGCTCCGGTGCGCCCCTTCACTCGCACAACTGCGACGAGCACGTGACCGTCCTGGAGGGTGAGGCCGAGGTGTGGGTGGACGGCGAGGTGACGAGGCTGGACCGGTTCGACACCACCTACATCCCGTCACCCCTCCCCCATCTGTTCCGCAATGTGGGTGACACCCCGCTGCGGATCCTGTGGGTGTACTCCTCGGGGCACGTCACCCGGACGTTCACGGAGACGGGCAGGACGGTGGAACACCTGTCGGCTCAGGACCAGATGGGCTGAGCCGCGAGGCGGCGCCCGTCCCCGGGAACGTCCCCGGCGTCCCACGGGACGTGGGAACGGCATCGTGACGGTCCGTCACGGCAACGCTGGCTGTTGTGATCACGGTTCGTGGTCACGAACGACAGCCGGAGGTTTCCATGATCCGACGGACTCTCAAGAGCGGGGTGCTGGCCATCGTCGCGGTGCTCGCGTTCCTGCCCACGGCGGCCGGGGCCGCCTCGGCGAGCGCGACCACCACTCCACGCCCGGCCCCCAGCGCCACGGCCCAGCACTCCACGCACCACACCAAGCACCACCGCCACCACGCCAAGCGCAGCATCCACCGCGTCCACCACCGTCGGTACCGCACGCGTCACATCCACCACCTCGTCGCTCCGGGAGTGGCACGGGCGGTCGCACAGGGCATGTCGTACCGCCGCACCCTGCCCGTCCTCGGCCGCGTCTCCACGCACCGCCTCCGGCTGAACGTCCGCTCCGGCCCGGGCACCAACTACCGGGTGATCGGGCACCGGCACACGCACCGGCTGCTGACGCTCCGCTGCAAGACGTACGGCTCCGGGGTGTACGGCAACCACGTCTGGTACCGGCTCCCGCACCACCGGGGCTACGTCTCCGCCCGCTACGTCCGCACCGGACGCACCGCCGTCCCGTGGTGCTGACGACCACGCACACCCGCACCTCCTGACCGTCGAAGGCCTGCTCGGGAACCCCCTTCTCCCGAACAGGCCTTCGGCGTGCACACGCCTCACCCTCCTCATACCTCATCAGGTGTTGCGGACCCCGATCTCCTGGGAAGCCATTCCGACAACAGGGGCGAAAGCGCCCATAGCGGAATGGGAGTCGAGGGACGCACGATGCGGCATCCCCAAGAACCGACCACGCCGGACGAGCCACTGGTGGTGAGACTGCGCGAACTGAAGGACGGTACGGGACTGAGCCTGGCGGCACTGGCCGCCCGCACCCCGTACAGCAAGTCGGCCTGGCACCGCTATCTGACCGGCACCAAACGGCCCCCGTGGGCCGCGGTGGAGGCGCTCAGCCGACTGGCCGGCGCCGATCCCGCAGCCGTGAAGGCCCTGTGGGAGGCGGCCGAGGAGCCGCCCGCGCCGAGTCCGCCGGAGCAGGCGGGCCGGTCCCGCTCGCGATGGCTCCCGCTCTCGGCGCTCGCGCTGCTCGGCACGGCCGCCGCGCTGGCCGCCACGGTCACCGTGTCCAGCCGGCAGGGCTCCCCCGCTCCCACCGCGCAGACCCTCCTGACCGTGCCGCGCTGCCACGCGCGCTCCTGCCAGGGCCAGTTGCCCGACGCGTCGGTGTGCGCCCGGGACGCGCAGACCAAGAGCACGGTCACCGACACCGACTACGACGTCCGGCTGCGCTACTCCCCCGGCTGCGGCACCGCGTGGTCGGAGGTACGGGTGCGCACCCCGATGGCGCGGGAGGTGTCGGTGCGGGCCGGGCAGGACGTGCTGTCGGCGAGCTATCCCGCGAACGAGTCCGCCGCGGACACCAGCCCGATGCTCGCCGTCCGCTCACCCAAGGGCGTGGAGGCGTGTGCCGAGGTGGGCGGGAAGCTGGCGTGCACGGGTCTGGACGTGGAGCCGCCCGGCGAGTGAGGGGACGGCGGTGCCGCACCCGGGATCCGGGCGCGGCACCGTGCCGGTCACTGGGCGGCGATGAGCTGCTGTTCTGCACCGCTGCGCTCCGGGCGCCGGGCCGAGCGCAGGGCCGCGAGGCCGATGAAGACCATCGACGACACACCGGCCAGGGCGAAGGCGGTGAAGCCCCAGTCGCCGTTGCCGGCGGCGAGCAGCTGACCCCCGAGCCAGGGGCCGAAGACGGCGCCGAAGCGGCCCATGCCGGAGGTCCAGCCGACGGCGGTGGCGCGGCCGGCCGGGGTGGAGCGGATGGAGACGGTCGCGTAGATCATCGTCTGGGCGCTGTTGAGGAACACGCCGGTGAGGAAGACGACCAGGAAGGTCACGCCCAGCGGCATGCGGACGCTGAGCAGGAAGACCCCGGCGGCGGTGAGCGCGAACCAGAGAGCGGAGATGCGCGGGGCGCCGAAGCGGTCGGCGGCGCGGCCCGCGACCAGCATGCCGACGATGCCACCGAGGTTGAAGAGGACCACGAAGGTCAGCGCGGAGCCGAGGTTGTAGCCCTCACCGCGCATCAGGGTGGGCAGCCAGGTGGCGACGCCGTAGACGAGGAGGAGTCCGCCGAAGGAGGCCAGCCAGTAGAGCAGGGTCTGCAGCCACTCGCCGCCGCGGAACAGGTCGATCAGGGCGTCCCAGCGGTCGGCGGAGGTCTTCTTGCCGGCCGCGGCGGGCAGCTCGACCTCGTAGCGGTCGGCCAGCGCGCGGGCCTCCTCGGTGCGGCCCTTGGCGACCAGGAAGCTCAGCGACTCGGGCATCACCTTGGCGAGCACCGGGACGAAGAGCAGCGGGAGCACGCAGACCCAGAACGCGGAGCGCCAGCCGACGGGCTCCACGAGCCACTTGGCCACGTAGGCGGAGAGGATGCCGCCGGCGTGGTGGGCGGTCATCAGCGCGCCGATGGTCAGGGCGCCGCGGCCACCTCTGGCGTAGTCGGAGACCATGCTGATCGCGGTGGGCAGCAGACCGCCGAGGCCGACACCGGCCAGGGTCCGGCCGAGGCCGAAGACCGTGACGCTGTCGGCTATCGCGCACACGCCGGAGGCCAGCGAGAACAGCGTGACGCAGGCGACCATCAGCTTCTTGCGGCCGATCCGGTCGGCGACCGTGCCCGCCGTCAGGGCGCCCACCAGCATGCCGAAGGTGGCGTAGCTGCCGAGGTCGCCGGCCCGGTCGGGGGTGAGGCCGAAGGTCTTGGTCGCCAGCAGGTGGGGCAGCACCGAGCCGTAGATGAACATGTCGAGGCCGTCGAAGAGGACGGCGAGCCAGCACAGACCGACGACCAGCAGCGCGAGTCTGCTGCCGCGAGCGGAGGGGGCGAGGGAGGAGGACATCTTTGTTTTCCTCTCGTCCAGGAGGCGTTCCCTGGAGGGGATCAGTGAGTGGGGCAGACGCTAAGGACCCACCACGTCAACGTCAACATTTTTGTCAACAATCTCATCGACAATGAGCCGTCGACGTGGGGACGCGGGCGTCGGCGGTCAGCCCACCGGCGGTGTGCCGTGGGTGTGGAAGGACGCGATGGTCTGCAGCCCCCAGGCCTGCCCCTTGGCCCGCTCGGCCTCGGTCCAGGTGACGAGCGGCCAGTCCGGGGCCAGCACGAGCCGGGTGAGCGGGTTGCACAGCTCGATGCGGTTGCCGCCGGGCTCGTAGACGTAGAGGAAGAACGTCTGCTGGATGGCGTGCTTGTGCGGGCCGGTCTCGATGAAGACGCCGGTGTCGATCGCGAGGTCGGCGGCGCGCAGGATGTCCTCACGGGTGTCCGTCGCGAAGGCGATGTGGTGCAGCCGGCCGGTCGAGCCCGTCCAGTCCTCCGTGTACACGACGTCGTACGACTTGTTCGTGAAGGTCAGCCAGCGGGCCGCGATCCGCCCGGTGTCGAGCCTGATCTGCTCGGTGGGCCGGGCGCCGAGCACGTGTTCCTGGAACTCGGCGCTGGCGAGCACGTCGGCGGCGAGGAAGTTGACGTGGTCGAGCCGCCGTACGCCCACGCCCCGGTTGGGCTTGGCCTGCGGCTGGTTCTTCAGCGCCGGTTTCAGCTCGTCGGGGGCCTGGTAGTGCTCGCTCTCCCAGTACAGGGCGTGTTCGTGTCCGTCCGGGTCGGTCGTGACGTACAGCGCGCCGAGGCCGGGTTCGTCCTCGGCCCACCGTCCCTTGCCGCCCGCCGCCTCGATCGCCCTGATACGGCGGTGGAGGGCCTCCTCGCCGGAGGTGCGCAGGGCGAGCCGGCCGAGGCCGGGCCGGTCCCGGGCGGTGAGGACGAGGCTGTGGTGCTCGTAGTCGTCGAAGGTGCGCAGATAGACGGTGTCGCCGTCCTCCCCGTTGACCGTGAGCCCCAGGTAGTCGGTGACGAAGGCGACACTGGCGTCCAGGTCCGGGGTGAACAGCTCGACGTGGCCGATATGGGCGATGTCACCGAGCGGCGGAGCCATCGTTGCCTCCAAGGGGGTGTACGGGTGCGGCGGTGGCGGCACGTGGAAAGACGATGCCGTCGATGATCTTTCGGGCCGTGCGGACGACGGCGGTACGACGCGCCGTGGGCGGGGAAGCGGCCGTATCGACGGCCGTCTCGATGTCCAGGAAGCCGGTGGGGTGCTCGATGCGGACACGGTCGCCACGCTCGGGCGGCCGGGCGATCCCCTCCCCCACCCCGCCGGGCAGCCTGAGCCCGGCCGCCACACTCGCGGCGCCGAGCACGCCGATGGAGGTGTGGCAGCGCACGGGGATGAAGGTGCGGGTGGTGACCGCGCCGCCGGTCCGGGGCGGGGCCAGCAGCGTGAGCTTGGGGACGGTGGCGGTCTCGACGTCACCGAGCCCCATCAGCCGACCCGCCGCCAGCCGGATCTCATGGAGACGGTCGGCGAGCGCCAGGTCCTCCTCCAGGTCCTTGGGTTCCTCGTATCCGGTGACCTTCAGCGCGGTCGCCGGGATGAGCACGGTCGGCATCCCGTTGTCCACGCAGGTCACTTCGGTACCGGCGACGGTGTCGCGGACGCGGCCCGTGGGCAGCAGCGGAGTGCCCGAGGGCGGGAACTCGATCACCACGGGGGCCGCGGTGCCGGGCACGCCCGAGATCTCGGCGTCCCCGGTGTAGTCCACGCGCCCGCCCGGGGTGGGGAAGGTGGCGATCGCCCGCTCCCCCGTGTTGAGCATGCGGATGCGTACGGAGGTCTCGCCGTCGCCGGGGGCCACGAGCCCCCGCTCGACCGCGAACGGGCCGACACCGGCGAGGATGTTCCCGCAGTTCTGACGGTCACTCACCTCAGCTCGGTCCACGGCCACTTGGAGGAAGAGGTAGTCCACGTCGGCGTCGGGGGCGTCGGACGCGGAGACGACAGCCACCTTGCTGGTGAGCGGGTGGGCGCCGCCGAGCCCGTCGATCTGGCGCGGGTCGGGGCTGCCCATGATCCGCAGCAGCAGGTCGTCGCGGGCGGCCGGGTCGGCGGGCAGGTCCTCGGCCAGGAGGTAGGCGCCCTTGGAGGTGCCGCCGCGCATCAGCATGCAGCGCACCTCCGTGGGCCCGCTCACGCCCCGGCTCCGTCCCGGACATGGTCCTCGTACGGGGTGTACGTGACGCCCAGTCGGGCGAGCTTCTCTCGCAGCCCGTAGCGGTCCAGGCCGAGTTGACCCTCGACGAAGGCGGCGCGGGAGGCGGCCTCCTTGGCCTCGCGGGCCTCGGACGCCGCGGCGGCCTCGCGGGCCTTCTCGCGCGGCACGACCACGACTCCGTCGTCGTCGGCGAGGATCACGTCACCGGGCCTGATCAGCTGACCGCCGACGGCCACGGGTACGTTGACCGAGCCGCCGGTCGCCTTCACGGTGCCCTGCGCCGAGACGGCCGCCGACCAGGCGGGGAAGCCGAGTTCGCGCAGCTCCTGGGTGTCACGGATGCCGGCGTCGATGACCAGGCCGCGCACACCGCGCCGCTTCAGCGCGGTGGCGAACAGCTCGCCGAACATGCCGTCGGTGGAGGGCGAGGTGGTGGTGACGACCAGCAGGTCGCCCGCGCCGCACTGCTCGACGGCCGCGTGGATCATGAGGTTGTCGCCGGGCCAGGACAGCACGGTGACCGCGGTGCCCGCGACCCGGGTGCCCTGCTGGATCGGGCGCAGCCGCGCCGGGAGCAGTCCGGTGCGGCCCATGGCCTCGTGCACGGTGGCCACGCCGTACCCGGCGAGGGCCTCGACGTCCTCGGCGTCGGCCTTGGGCGGGTCGGTGACGATCACGCCGCTCATACCAGCTCCTTGGTGACCTGCGGGTAGGGGCGCATGTAGGCCTCGGCCATGGTCTTGTGCGGCAGGCCGAGGTTGGGGCCCGCGTTGCGCTTGAGCTGGACGCCGCGGCGGACGGCGAGGTCGGTGTAGTAGTCCCACAGGTGCTGCTGGGCGCCGAGGCACTCCATCGCCTTGCGCTTGGTCTCCCACACCTCGGTGATGTCGAGCAGGACTTCGGGCCGGAAGCCGCTCATCTCGGGCTGGTGGGGCTCGAAGTAGAAGACGGGCGGGGCGCCGATGATCTCGCCGGGTCCGGGGTACCCGATGGCCTGGGCGAGGACACGGGCCTCCAGAGCCATGCGGTTGGCGGCCGGGTGGTCGCCGTTGTAGGGGTCCTCGACCGGGTGGGTGAGCACGACGTCGGGCTGGGTCTCGCGGAAGACGGCGACGAGTTGGTCGGTCAGCTCGGCGCCGGCCACGAGCGGGTAGTCGCCGGCGTCGAAGAAGCGGACCTCGGCGCCGAGGGTGGCGGCGGCCTGCTCGGCCTCCGCTCGGCGTATCGCCTTGATCTCCTCCAGGCTCTTCCCCTCGCGCCACGCCTTGGCGGACTCGCCTCGCTCGCCGAAGGTGAGGCACGCGATGGTGACCTTCTCCCCGCGGGCGGCGGCCAGGGCGATGGCTCCGCCGGCGCGCCACACGAAGTCCCCGGCGTGCGCGGTGACGACCAGGTTCGAACGTGGTGGGGTGGGGGGCACGGGCGCGTGGGCGTGCGTCATTGCGGAAATCTCCCTTTTCAGGCTCGGTTCACCGCAGGGGTGTGCCCCTGCGGTGCCCTTGCCTCGATGGACAGGTGCGCGCCCGCCCCGCGTCCCGCGCGCGGCGCGTCAGTCGCTGAGCGCCTCGATCACGCTGGCGAGGTGGGCGCGGACGGCCGCTTCGGCCGCCTGCGGGTCCCTGGCACTGATCGCTTCGATCATCGCCAGGTGCTCGTTCAGGGATTGCTGGGGACGCCCGGGCCTGAGCGCCAACTGGAAGCGGTGGCGGACCAGTTGGGCGTTCAGCCGCTCCAGCAGCTCGACGGCGGTCTGCTGTCCGGAGATCTCCCGGATCCGGTCGTGGAGTCGGTGGTTGAGTTCGGAGTACGTCACCGGCTCGCCGTCGGCGACGGCCTTCTGCATCGCCGCGCCGAGGTCGGCCAGCCCGGCCAGCTGCTCGTCGCTCGCCGCGACGGCCGCCTTCGCCGCGCACAGTCCTTCCAGGACCATGCGGCACTCCGTGATCGCGACCGCTTCCTCCACGGTCACCACCCGCACCCGCGAGCCGCGGTTGCGGATCCGTTCGACCAGTCCCTGGGCCTCCAGATCGATCAGTGCCGCCCGGATGCTGGCCCGCGTCACACCGAACTGCTCGGCGAGTTCGTTCTCCACCAGCCGCTGGGCCGGTGCCATCTCGCCGTGCAGGATCGCCTGCCGCAGCTGCGCGAGCGCATGCTGTTTGGCCTGCTCTCCGGTGGTCGGACGGGCTTCCTTCGGCATGTGTGCCCTCCCTGAGTGAGTGCCTGTCGAACGTAAATCTAGCCAAACAAGATTGTCAACAATTTTGTTCGCGCTTTCTGCTGCCGCTGGGGCCCGCGTCAACCCGCCCGGTACAGCTCGGTGAGCAGTTCGCGCACGGCCTGGTGGGCGGGGTGCGGGTCGTCCCGCCACCAGGCGAGGCGCACGGCGACGGGTTCGGCGTCGCGCACCGGCCGGTAGACGATGCCGGGTCTCGGGTACTGGTTCGCGGTGGACTCGGCGGTCACGCCGATGAAGCGTCCGGCGGCGATGGCGGTGAGCCAGTCGTCCACGTCGTGCGTCTCCTCGACGGCCGGCCGGGCGCCGGGCGGCCACAGCTCGGGGGTGGCCGTGCCGGTGCGGCGGTCGATGAGGAGGGTGCGGGCGGTGAGGTCGGCGAGCCGGACCGACCGGCGCCTGGCCAGCGGATCGTCGGCGGCGAGCGCGCACAGGCGCCGCTCCAGGCCGACGATGGCGGTGTCGAAGCGCCGGTCGTCCAGCGGCCTGCGAATCACCGCGAGATCGCAGGCGCCCTCGGCCAGCCCCGCGGACGGGGAGTTGACGCGCACCAGGAGCAGATCGGTGCCGGGGTGCGCGGCGGTCCAGCGCCGCTGAAAGGCCACGGTGTGGCGGCCGAGCGCCGACCAGGCGTAACCGATCCGCACCCGCTCGTGCCCCGAGGTGGCCTCCCGGACCAGCTCGGTCACGTCCGCGAGCACCCGCCGGGCCTGCGCCACCACGCGCAGCCCGGTCGCGGTCGGGGTCACCGCGCGCGAGGTGCGCCTGAGCAGCCGTACGCCCAGGGCCCGTTCGAGGGAGGCGAGGGTGCGGGACACGGCGGCCTGGGAGACGCCGAGGGCGATGGCCGCGTCGGTGAAGGTGCCCTCGTCGACGATGGCCACGAGGCAGCGGAGCTGGCGCAGGTCGATGGTGTCGGCGTCGTGCATACGCTCAGCGTATAGATCGGCCCGTGCATGCATTTTGTGCAAGCAGCCTGGTGGCGGACCATCCGGACATGCCTCAAGCTCTCGAACGCCCTGCCACCGGGACCGCGACCACCACCCCGTCCGGCTCCGCGCCGCAGGCCCGGCGCCTGGCCGGGGTCGCCACCATGTTCGGCAGCGGCCTGTCCAACCAGACCGGCGCGGCCATCGGGGCGCTGGCCTTTCCCGTGCTCGGGCCCCTCGGCGTGGTGGCGATGCGTCAGTACGTCGCCGCGCTGGTCCTGCTGGCCGTAGGCCGGCCACGCCTTCGCTCCTTCACCTGGCACCAGTGGTGGCCGGTGCTGCTGCTCGCGGCGGTCTTCGGCACGATGAACCTCACCCTGTACACCGCGGTCGACCGGATCGGCCTGGGCCTCGCGGTGACCCTGGAGTTCCTCGGCCCGCTCACCATCGCGCTGGCCGCGTCCCGGCGCCGGCTGGACGCGGGGTGCGCGGTGCTGGCGGGGGCCGGGGTCGTGGTCCTGATGCGCCCGCAGCCCTCGACCGACTACGTGGGGATGGGCCTCGGCCTGGTGGCCGCCTGCTGCTGGGCCTCGTACATCCTGCTCAACCGGATCGTCGGCCGTCGCATCCCCGGGGCCCAGGGCGCGGCCGCCGCCGCGACGGTGTCGGCGCTGGCCTTCCTCCCGGCCGGGATCGCCGTCGTCGTACGCCACCCGCCCACGGCCGGGGCCCTGCTGTGCGCCGTCGCCGCCGGGGTGCTCTCCTCGGCCCTGCCCTACCTCGCCGACCTGCTCACCCTGCGAACCGTGCCCGCCCAGACCTTCGGCCTGTTCATGAGCGTCAATCCGGTCCTCGCGGCCGTGGTCGGCTGGATCGTCCTCGGCCAGACCCTCGGCGCACCGGAGTGGGCGGCCATCGGCGCGGTCGTCGCCGCGAACGCGACCAGCATGCTGACGACACGCAGCTGAACTACCGTCCCGGTACGGGCTGGGCTCCCCGCCCGGCCGGCGCGGGCGCGGACTCGGCCCACCGCCTCCAGCCGGGCTCACGCCGCGAACGGCCTCAGCCCAGCAGATCCGGTCGGCTCACGACCCGCACGGAGCCAAACCACCGCCTCCGGCCGGCTCACTCAAAGCGCGGGCTCGCCCCACCGCCACCGGTCAGCTCACGCCAGGCCGAGAGCTCAGCTCACCGCTACCCGCCAACCCACCCCAGGCGCAGACTCGCCCCACCGCCACCAGCCAGCTCACGCCAGGCCGAGAGCTCAGCTCACCGCTACCCGCCAACTCGCCCAAGGCGCAGACTCGCCCCACCGCCACCGGCCAGCTTGTGCCAGCGCAGAACTCGACTCACCGCCTCGGCCAACCCACCCAAGGCGCAGACTCGCCCCACCGCCACCGGTCGGCTCGCGCCAGGCGAGAGCTCAGCTCACCACCACCGGCCGACTCACCGAAGGCACGGGCCCAGCCCAACACCTCGCGCCAACTCGCCCAAGGTGCACGCTCAGCCCACCGCCGCCAGCCGGCTTGCGCCGATCGCAGGGTCAACCCACCCACCCCGCGAACACACGCCGGCCGCGGGCCCAGCCCACCGCCTCGCACCAAGTCCCCGTCAGCCCACAACCTCCTTCCAGCTCGCCCCCGCCGCCACGGCCTGGCGCCAGCGTCGGATCGTCTTGGGTGGCATGCCGACGGCGAGGGCTCCGGCGAGGCGGTCGCCGGTGCGGTACGCGGCCACGAAGTGGCCCTCGGCCAAGTCGCCGTCGACGAAGGCCAGTTCGTCGTGTCCGCGCAGATAGCCGTATGCCTGGATCTTCAGGTCGTACTGGTCCGACCAGAAGTACGGCACCGGCGCGAACGGCTTGGCCGCCTCGGGGTTGAGCAGGTTCCGGGCCGCGGCCATGCCCTGCTCCGCCGCGTTGGTACGGTGCTCGATCCGCATCCGCACCCCGAAGTGCGGGTGGTGCCAGCGGGCCACGTCCCCGGCCGCGTACACGCCCGGCGCGGCCGCGCAGTACTGGTCGCACACCACCCCGTCGGCGACGGTGAGTCCGCTGCCCGCCAGCCACTCGGTGTTGGGCAGCGAGCCGACTGCGACCAGCACCTCGTCGGCCTCGACTTCCCGGCCGTCGCCGAGCCGCACCCCCTCCTCGGTCACCTCGGTGACGGTGACGCCGGTGCGCAGGTCGACGCCCCGCTCCAGGTGCGCCCGGGACAGCACCCGGCCCACCTCCTCGCCGACCGCGTGCGCGAGCGGCACCGGTGCCGGTTCCAGGAGCGTCACCCGCGCGCCCAGCTTCCAGGCCACGGCGGCGGCCTCCGCACCGAGGAACCCGGCCCCGACCACCACCAGCCGCAGCCCCGGCCGGAGCCGGTCCCGGAGGGTGAGGGCGTCGGAGAGCGTGCGCAGGACGTGGGCGCCCTCACCGGGCAGCCGGCGCGGACGCACACCCGTGGCGATGACGAGTCCGTCGTACGGCAGCACCGAGCCGTCGGCCAGCCGCAGCGCCTGGTCGGCAACGTCCATGCCGGTCGCGGCCACTCCCAGCCGCTGGTCGAGGCCGAGTGCCGCCAGGTCGGCGGGCGGGCGCAGCCGCACCCGCTCCGGCGGCCACTCGGCGGCCAGGACCTGCTTGGACAGCGGGGGCCGGTCGTACGGCGGATGCGGCTCGTCGCCGACGAGGGTGAGCGTGCCGTCGTAGCCCTCGCGGCGCAGCGTCTCGGCCGCGGCGAGCCCGGCGGCCGAGGCGCCGACGACGACGATCCGCTTCACCTTTCCGCCAGGCGGATCGCTGCGGCCGGGCAGACCGCGACGGCCTCGCGGACCCCGTCGAGGGAGTCCGCGCCGGGCGTCTCGTCCAGCAGGAAGGCGATGCCGTCCTCGTCCCGCTGGTCGAACACCTCGGGGGCGGCCAGCACGCACTGCCCCGACGCGACACACTTGGGCTCGTCCAGTTCCACACGCATGGTCTTCTCCTCCGTCTTCCCGTGGGGTCCCGTCACCAGGCGACCGGCAGCTCGTGGACGCCGTAGATGAACGCGTCGTGCTTGAACGGGACGTCCTCCAGGGCGCAGGCCGGCCGCAGGGTGGGGATGCGGCGGTAGAGGGTGCCGTAGACGACCTGCAGCTCCATGCGGGCCAGCGGCTGGCCGAGGCACTGATGGACGCCGAAGCCGAAGGCGACGTGCCGGCGGGCGTCGCGGGTGAGGTCGAGGCGGTCGGGATCGGCGAAGACCTCGGGGTCCCGGTTGCCGATCTCGTTCACCATGATCAGGCCCTCGCCGGCCTTGACGACCTGGCCGCCGATCTCGATGTCCTCGGTGACGGCGCGACGCCGGCCGAGATGGGTGATGTGCAGGTACCGCAGCAGTTCCTCGACGGCTCCGGCGATGAAGCGGGGGTCGTCGCTCTCGCGCAGGAGGGCGAGCTGGTCGGGGTGCTGGAGCAGGGCGAGCGTGCCGAGGGCGATCATGTTGGCGGTGGTCTCGTGACCCGCGATGAGCAGCAGGAGTGCCATCTCCGTCGCCTGCTGGTGGGTCAGCTCCCCGGCGATGACCCGCCCGGCGATGCCGGAGAGCAGATCCTCCTGGGGCCGGGTGACGCGTTCGCCGATGAGTCCGGCCAGGTAGGCGGCCACCTCACGGCTCGCCTGTCCGCGCTGCTCGGGGGTGGCGTCCCGGTGGACCATGGTCTTGGTGTGGTCCTGGAAGAAGGCATGGTCGGCGTAGGGCACACCGAGCAGTTCGCAGATGACCAGGGAGGGGATCGGCAGAGCGAACGTCTCGACGAGATCGGCGGGGTTGGGGCCGGCCAGCAGGTCGTCGATCAGGCCGTCCACGATGCGCTGGACCGCGGGCCGCAGCGCCTCCACGCGTTTGACGGCGAAGGGGGCCGTCACCATCCGGCGCAGCCGGGCGTGTTCGGGGTCGTCCATCATGATGAAGCTGAGCTTGCCCTCACCGGCGGCCGGGCTCGCCTTGGTCGGGTAGCCGGGGCGGTCGGGGTCCGCGCTGACCCTGGGGTCGCCCAGGAGCGCGCGCTGGTCGGCGTAGCGGGTGACGAGCCAGGACTCGCTGCCGTCCCACTGCCGCACCTTGACCAGGGGAGCCTGCTGCTGCAGCTCCTTCAGGGCGGGCGGCGGGTCGAAGGGGCAGCGGGCCGCCCTCGGCATCGGGAAATCGGGGACGAGGGTGTCGGCCATGACGTCTCCTCGGTGGTGGGGGACTCCGGGATGAGCACATGCAAACAGAGCTGGCTGACCGCTTCCGGTTCGTTTCCTGACGGGAACCTGACGTGACGCGGATCACAGAGCGGGGGAGGCCTCAATTGCATTCAGAAACAGGGGAGTTCACGTCGCACTGCCGAGCCAGTAGCCGAAGCCCCGGCGCGTATGGATCAGCGAGGGCTCATCCCGGTCCACTTTGCGTCTGACCCGGGAGACAAGTTGCTCGATGGCGTTCTCACCCCGGAACTCACCCCACACACACCGGCTGATCTGCTCCTTGGAGAGCACCTTGCGGGCGTTGACGAGGAGATGGCGCAGCAACCGGTACTCGGCGGGGCTGAGATCGAGCGCGCGACTCCCCCGGCGCGCCTGACAGGTCATGTCGTCCAGGACCAGGTCGGCATAGTGCAGCGCACCACCTCGGCGCCCTTCGTCACCGGACACGTCGGCGCGCAGTAACACCTTGATCCTGGCCAGGACTTCGGCGATCCGGACCGGCTTGGTGACGCAGTCCCGCTCACCCGCGCCGAGTGCGGGGACGAGCCGGGGCAGCACGTCGCAGCCGGCGAGCAGGAGCACCGGGGGGCGGTAGGCGACCGCCCCCGTGTGCGCCAGATCCGCCAGGCCCGGCAACTCCGCGTCGACCACCACCAGTTGGTACGGCCGCTCGCTGAGCCTCCGGGCGATGCCGGGCCCGGTGTCCGCCGCGCCGATCCGGTAGCCCGCCAGCTCCAGCGTGATGGCGAGCAGTTCTGCGGTGTCCGGTTCACCGGCGGCGATCAGGAGGTGCGGTCCGCCGCCACCGGCAGCTGTTCCGCTACCGCGGGCAGACGTTCCACCGCCACGGGCGGATGTCCGGAGGTCTGCGGGCATGATCATGACCCTACTCCCATGCTTGCCTGACTCAAGCAATACCAATGAGCTTGCTTGACTCAAGTAACTCACATGTGCTTGCCTAACTCAAGCAAGCCCATCCGGGCCGGGCCCGTTCTGAGCGGAGACGGGCCCCAGCGCGCCGTACCCGTGGGGACGGAAACACGGCGCAGTCCCCGGGCCGGACCGTCGGACCCTTCCCCCGGGGCCGGCGCCCGGCCCGGGGACGTCCTCCTCCCCCTTCCCCGCTCACCCCTTGCCCCTTGCCCCTTGACCTCCGGAAAGCGAGTCGCCCCATGGCCACCATGAAGTCCGTACAGACCGGAGCCGTCGGCAAGGTCGAGGTGGTGGACGTCGAGCGTCCCGTGCCCGGTCCGAAGGACGTACTCGTGAAGATCCGTGCGTGCGGCATCTGTGGCACCGACGTCACGTTCCTGCACATGGGCGGCATGCCGGCCCGGGCACACCTGGGCGGCGAGCTGGTGCCGGTCGCCCTGGGCCATGAGCCGGCCGGCGAGATCGTCGAGGTCGGCGCCGAGGTCACGGAGCTGAAGGTCGGCGACCGTGTGGTCGTCAATCCGCAGGACGCGCCCACCGGCATCATCGGCTGCGGCGGCCGGTACGGCGGCATGAGCGAGTACCTGCTCGTGGAGAACGCCACGGTCGGCCGGAGCGTCGCGGTGTTCCCCGACACCGTCCCCTTCGACGTCGCCTCCCTCAACGAGCCGATGGCGGTCGCCCTGCACTGCGTCAACCGGTCCGGGGCCCGGCCGCAGGAGAAGGTGGTGGTGTTCGGCGCCGGGCCGATCGGGCTCGGGGCCACCATCTGGCTGAAGCTGCGCGGGGTCGAGCACGTGGTGGTGGTCGACGTCCTGCCCGGACGCCTGGAGAAGGCCCTCGCCGTCGGCGCGGACGCCGTGATCAACTCCGCCGAGGAGGATGTCGCCGCCCGGCTGACCGAGCTGCACGGACCGGGCGCCAACGCGCTCGGCCAGCCCCGGCCGGGCACCGACCTCTACATCGACGCCGCCGGTGCCGCCGCCGTCTTCAACACCGTCGTGGCCTCCGCCAAGTGGGGCGCCAGGCTGGTCATGGTGGCCGTACAGAAGAAGGGGTCCGAGATCGACCTCGGGGGCATGCTGCGCAGCGAACTGACGCTCATCGCCTCCCAGGGCTATCCGACCGAGATCTTCGAGGTCACGCCCCAGCTGATCGAGCACCACGAGCGCTTCGCGCAGCTCATCAGCGACCGGGTCCCGTTCTCCGCGGCCGACCGGGCCTTCGAGCTGGCGCTCACCCCGGGAGCCGCAGAGAAGGTCGTGGTGACCTTCGATGCGTGAGCGGTCAGCGGGCGCGGGTGACCGGCGCCAGCCACAGCCCCACGATCGCGTCGGCGAGCCCCGTGGCGGCCTCGCTCCAGGTGGCACGCGGGGTCGGGGTGCCCTCGGCGAGGGCGCGCTCCCGCTCGGCACAGGTGTGCAGGATCAGCGCCCGGACCATCTGGCCGCGTTCGGCACGGACCTCGGCGGGCAGCTCGGGCAGGGTGCGGTTCAGGTTGTCGATCGCCTCCCGCAGCGCCGGCGAGGTCAGGGACTCCTCGACCACGATCTCGTGCAGCGCCGGGTCGGTCATCACCTGGGCGCAGAACCTGGCGTACCAGGTGGGGCTGCCGAGGCCGGCCAGGTGCTCGGTCACCGGGCGCACCAGGCAGTCGATCCAGTCGCGTACGTCGGCGGAGCCCTCGGCGGTGGTCAGGGCCCGTTCCCGCAGCGCCTCGATGGGTGCGGAGTGCCGGCGTGCCACCGCGCGGACCAGGTCGGCCTTGGTGCCGAAGTGGTAGCCGACCGCCGCGTTGTTGCCCTGGCCTGCGGCCTCGCTGACCTGGCGGTTGGACACGGCGTACACGCCGTGCTCGGCGAACAGCCGCTCCGCCGCGGTCAGGATCGCCTCCCGCGTCGCGCTGACCTGCTCCGCCCGCGCCGTCCTGCCCGCCATGCTCACCACCGCTCCGGGACTGCGCACCGCCCTGGGGCAGCCAGTCCCGCGCACCGCCTCAGGTCCTCGACCGGGGCGGCGAGGTACAGCCAGGGAAGCCTACGGGGCGCGCCGCGGCCTTGACGGACAGGTCCCGCGTGGGCCGCCTTGTCACGTCGCTCTTTCACGTCGCTAATGTAAGTCAAGCACTTGACTTAAACAGCCGTCCGTTCACCTGTCCTACGAAAGGTCCCGTCTCTCATGTCCGACGCCCCCGTCCGGCCCGCCGAGGCCGGCAGATCCGCCCCGTCGCGCTCGAACGCCGTGGTCGCGGTGCTCGCTCTGGCCGGTATCACCGTGTCGCTGATGCAGACCCTGGTGATTCCGATCGTCCCGGAGCTGCCCGTCTATCTGCACGCCTCGGCGTCCAACGCGGCCTGGGCGGTCACGGCGACGCTGCTCGCCGCCGCCGTCGCCACTCCGGTGGCCGGCCGGCTCGGCGACATGTTCGGCAAGCGGCGTCTGCTGCTGGTGAGCCTGGTGCTGCTGGTGGCCGGCTCGGTGGTCTGCGCGCTCAGCGACTCGCTGGTGCCCATGATCGTCGGCCGTAGCCTGCAGGGTCTCGCGGCCGCCGTGGTACCGCTGGGCATCAGCATCATGCGCGACGAGCTGCCGCCGGAGCGGCTGGCCGGCTCGACCGCGCTGATGAGCGCCTCGCTCGGCGTCGGCGGCGCGCTCGGTCTGCCCGCCGCGGCCTTCATCGCGGACCACTTCGACTGGCACGTGCTGTTCTGGACCTCGGCCACGCTGGGCGTCGTCGCCTTCGCGCTGGTGCTGACCCTGGTGCCGGAGTCCCGTGTGCGCACCGGCGGGCGGTTCGACCTCGTCGGATCGCTCGGCATGGCGGTCGGGCTGGTCTCGCTGCTGCTCGCGATCTCCAAGGGCGCCGACTGGGGCTGGGGCAGCGGCACCACGCTGGGTCTGTTCACCCTGGCGGTCGTGGTCCTGCTGGCCTGGGGCTTCTTCGAACTGCGTACGGCACAGCCGCTGGTGGACCTGCGCACCACCGTCCGCCGCCAGGTCCTGTTCACCAACCTGGCCTCCATCGCGTTCGGCTTCTCGATGTTCGCGATGTCCCTGGTCCTGCCGCAGCTGCTCCAGCTCCCCACGCAGACCGGCTACGGCCTGGGCAAGTCCATGATGACCGTGGGTCTGGTGATGGCTCCGCAGGGCCTGGTGATGATGGCGATGGCTCCGGTCTCCGCCCTGATCACCAAGGCGCGGGGCCCGAAGATCACGCTGATGATCGGCGCGGTCATCGTGGCGGCCGGATACGGTCTCAACATCGTGCTGATGAGCGAGGTCTGGCACCTGGTCCTGGTGTCCTGCGTCATCGGCGCGGGCGTGGGCTTCGCCTACGGCGCCATGCCGGCCCTGATCATGGGTGCCGTGCCGGCGTCGGAGACGGCCGCCGCCAACAGCCTCAACACGCTCATGCGCTCCATCGGCACCTCGGTGGCCAGCGCGGTCGCGGGTGTGATCCTCGCGCAGATGACGATCAGCCTGGGCGGCCACGCCCTGCCGTCCGAGAACGGCTTCAAGGCCGTCATGGCGATCGGCGCGGGCGCCGCCGTCCTGGCCTTCGTCCTCGCCTCCTTCCTCCCCCGCCACCGCCCCGCGGGCGCGCCCGAGGCGCCTACGACCGCGGAGCCCGCGGCCGAGACGGTGGGCTAGGAAGCGCGAGCGGGCTTCCCGTGGAGCGGCGACCTCAGCTGCAGCGACCGTCCGTCCGGCCGCTGTCGCGGAGCGCCGCTCTGCCGGAGCCGGTGTCCGTCACCGGGCCCCGCCCGGTCCGTACGACCACCCTGACCAGAGAATCCCGTCGAAGGAACGACCAACGTGGAGTTGCCGTGCGTGTGGTGATCGCCGAGGACAACGCGTTGTTGCGTGAGGGGCTGGTGCTGCTGCTCGGCTCGGTCGGGCACGAGGTGGTCGCGGTCGCCGGGAGTGGTCCGGAGATTGTTCCGGCGCTGCTGGCCCACCGCCCGGACATCGCCGTACTGGATGTACGGATGCCGCCGCTCTTCCGGGACGAGGGGCTGCGTGCGGCGCTCGACGCGCGGCGGCATCTGCCCGGGCTGCCGGTGCTGGTGCTGTCGCAGTACGTCGAGGAGTCGTACGCGGCCGAGTTGCTGAGCGGTGGCGCTCGCGGGGTGGGTTATCTGCTCAAGGACCGTGTGGGCCGGGTCGACGAGTTCCTCGACGCGCTGGAGCGGGTCGCGGGCGGCGGCACGTCCCTCGACCCGGAGGTGGTGACGGAGCTGATGACCCGTCGGGAGGGCTCACCCCTGGACGCGCTGACCCCGCGCGAGCGGGAGGTGCTGCAGTTGATGGCCGAGGGCCACGACAACACCACCATCGCCAGTTCCCTCGTCATCACCGAACGCTCGGTCAGCAAGCACATCGGCAACGTCTTCCTGAAGCTGGGTCTGCCGCCCAGCGACAGCGGACACCGCCGGGTGCTGGCCGTGCTCGCCTACCTGCAGCACGCGTGAGCGGCGGACACCCCGGAACCGGAGGACGGACCCCATGACCATCCGTGTGCTGCTCGCCGACGACCAGGCCCTGCTGCGGGCCACCTTCCGGATCCTGATCGACACCTGCGCGGGCATGGAGGTGGTGGCCGAGGCCACGGACGGCATCGAGGCGCTCGCGCTCACCCGCGCGCACCGGCCGGACGTGGTGCTGATGGACATCCGGATGCCCGGCCCGGACGGCCTGGCCGCCACCGCCGCCATCTGCGGCGACCGTGACCTGTCCGGCACCCGGGTGCTGATCCTGACCTCTTTCGAGGCCGAAGAGGACGACGAGGGCGACGAGGGCTACAAGGACGACGAGTACGTCGTCCAGGCGCTCAGGGCGGGGGCCAGCGGCTTCCTCGGCAAGGACGCCACCGCCGAGGCGCTGCTCGCCGGCATCCGCACGGTGGCCGCCGGCGAGGCCCTGCTCTCCCCCGCGGCCGTCCGGACGCTGATCACCCGCCTGCGGGCCGTGCCGGGCACCGACGGCCGCCCTCCCGCGCCCGAGCGGCTGGCCGCGCTCACCGCCCGGGAACGGGAGGTCACGGCGCTGGTGGCACAGGGCCGGTCCAACGAGGAGATCGCGGCCCGGCTGTTCGTGTCCCCGCTGACGGTACGCACCCACGTCCACCGGGCCAGGACGAAGCTGGCGGCCCGCGACCGCGCCCAACTCGTGGCGCTGGCCTATCAGTCGGGTCTGGTGGCGGCCCGGCCCGAGGCGACCGGCCGCTGAGACGGGCCCGTTCAGGGGAACCGGTGCCGAAAGGCGCGTGAGGGCGCCGGGACCGGTCGACACCTTCAGCCGTGACCGCCGTGACCCTGCCCCTCATCGCGCCGATGCTCGCCACCCCCGGCAGGCTTCCGCCCGCCGCCCAGGACGAACGGTGGGCGTACGAGACCAAGCAGGACGGCCAGCGGGTGATGGTCTACCTGCCCGGCGACGGCGGCGTGCTGCTGCGCGCCCGCTCCGGCGAGGAGATCACCGGCGCCTACCCCGAACTCCGGCCGCTCGGCGGTGCCCTGGGCGGCGCGGCCGCCGTCCTGGACGGCGAGGTGCTGGCCCTGGACGAGCAGGGGCGGGCGGACTTCCAGCTGCTGCAGGGCCGGATGGGCCTCGCCCACTCCCCCGCGCGGGCGGCCCGCCGGGCCGCCCAGGTGCCGGTCCACCTGGTGCTGTTCGACGTGCCCTACCTGGAGCGCCCGCTGCTCAGGCACCCTTACGCCGAGCGGCGGGCGCGGCTGGAGGAGCTGGGCCTCACTGGACCGTACTGGTCGACGCCGGCCGCGGTGACCGGGCACGGCGCCGAGGCCCTGCGAGCGACCCGGGAGCACGGTCTCGAAGGGCTGGTGTGCAAGCGGCTGGACTCGGTGTACGAGCCCGGGGTGCGCTCCCGCGCCTGGATCAAGATCCGCAACATGCGCAGCGAGGACGTGATCGTCGGCGGCTGGCTGCCGGGCAAGGGCCGGCTGACGGGGCTGCCCGGCGCGGTGCTGGTCGGCCAGCGGTCCGGCGGCCGGCTGCGCTACGTGGGCGGGGTGGGCACCGGCTGGAGCGAGGCGGAGCGGACGGAACTGGCGGCGCTGCTGCGGGCCGCCGCCAGCATCGAGTGCCCCTTCGACCCGGTGCCGCGGATCCCGGACGCCCACTGGGTGCTGCCCCGGCTGGTCGGCGAGGTCAGCTACAGCACCCGGACCCGGGCCGGGATGCTCCGCCAGCCGTCCTGGCTGCGGTTGCGCCCCGACCTCACGCCGGAGGAGTCGTCGGCGGACATCCCGGACGACCGTCCGTAGGTGTTCCGCGGGGCTTCACTCGTGGGACGCGTGTGACCTCTTGGCAGCGCAGCGCCCGGCCGGGATGCTGAACTCCCTTGCGCCCCACCGCTGTTGGAGGTCCTCAGTGTCGTCGTCCACTTCCCGTGTCCGGAGCGGCAGATGGCTCGGCGTGCTCGCCGGTGCCGCCGCTCTCGTCGTCGCCTTCCCGGCCGCCGCCTTCGCCGCACCGCCGCTCGCCCTGCCCGCGAACGCCGAGCCCGCCGAGCTGACGTACCAGCCGGCCTTCGACTACGACACGGACGGCTGCTATTCGACGCCCGCGATCGGCCCGGACGGCAGCATCAACGGCGGCCTCAAGCCGACGGGCGCCCTCAACGGCAGCTGCCACGACGCCTCCGACCTGGACAACACCAACAGCTACTCGCGCTACAAGTGCAACAACGGCTGGTGCGCCTATCTGTACGGCCTGTACTTCGAGAAGGACCAAGCGGTCCCCGGCAGCAGCATAGGCGGGCACCGGCACGACTGGGAGCACGTGGTGGTGTGGGTGCAGGACGGGCAGGTGCGGTACGTGTCGACGTCCAACCACGGCTCGTTCACCGTGCACCCGGTCTCCGAGGTCCGCTTCGAGGGCGGCCACCCGAAGGTCGTTTATCACAAGGACGGCATCAGCACGCACTGCTTCCGGCTCGCCAACGCGAACGACGAACCGCCGGAGAACCACAAGCACACCTGGCAGTACCCGCCGCTGGTCGGCTGGAACGGCTACCCTCCGGGCCTGCGCGACAAGCTGAGCGCCTACGACTTCGGCAGCGCCCACTTCGGCCTCAAGGACGCGAGTTTCCCCTCCCACCTCGCCTCGGCCAAGCCGTCCGGGATTCCCTTCGACCCGAACGCCTGACCCACTCCCGAACGTCCGCTTCGGCGTGGGGGACATGACGGGGTATCACGCCCGAGGGTCTATCGTGTCCCCCATGTCCGTCCCGGAACTGATCCGTATCGTGTCCCGCGACTCCCCGATGGCTCTCGCCCAAGTCGAGCGCGTGCGCGCCGAGTTGGGTGTGCTGCATCCGGGGGTGCGCACCGAGGTCGTACCCGTGAAGACCACGGGTGACAAGTGGCTCGGCGACCTGTCCAAGGTCGAGGGCAAGGGGGCGTTCACCAAGGAGGTGGACGCGGCCCTGCTGGCCGGGGAGGCGGACCTGGCGGTGCACTGCGTCAAGGACGTGCCCGCCGACCGGCCGCTGCCCGCCGGCACGGTGTTCGCCGCGTTCCTGAAGCGGGACGACATCCGTGACGCGCTGGTGCACCCGGGCGGGCTCACCCTCGACGAACTCCCGGCCGGCACCCGGATCGGCACCTCCTCGGTGCGCCGCGTCGCCCAGCTGGCCGCCACGCACCCGCATCTGGAGTGCGTGCCGTTCCGCGGGAACGCCAACCGCCGGCTGGAGAAGCTGGCCGCCGGCGAGGCGGACGCGCTGCTGCTCGCGGTGTCCGGTCTGGAGCGGATCGGCCGCCAGGACGTGATCAGCGAGGTGCTGTCCCCGGAGGCGATGATGCCGCCGATCGGTGCGGGCATCCTCGCCCTGCAGTGCCGGGAGGGCGACACGGAGCTGATCGACGCGGTCAGCGGGCTCGGCGACCCGGCCACGCACCGGGAGGCCACGGCCGAGCGGATGTTCCTGCATGTGCTGCAGGGGCACTGCAACAGCCCGATCGCCGGCTACGCGCACGTGGACCGCGGCGGTGAACTCTCCCTGCGGGCCTGCGTGTTCACCCCGGACGGCAAGACACGGCTGAACGCCCACGAGTGGGCGGGCCGGCTGGACGCGGCCACGCTCGGCACCTCGGTCGCGGTGGCGCTGCTGCGGCAGGGGGCCCGGGAGATCATCGACGGCATCCCGCACTGACGGCACCGACCCGGGTCAGGCGGTGCCGGGCTCCGTCTGGTCCTTCACCGTCTGGTCCTTCAGGAAGGCGCTGACCTGGTGGGCCAGGCTGCCCTGCCCGGTGCCCGTGGGGGCGGCCGCCGTGGTCGCCTCCAAGACGCCGATGCCGCCCGCCCACAGCCGGCGCTCGGCCCACTCCTCGTCCACCCGCAGCTGGACCTGTACGTCCACGTGCGTCAGGGCCGCCTCCGGGGCGGCCGCGTAGAGCACGGCGGTGGCGCGGCGCAGCGGATAGACGTCGAAGCCCTCGATGAACTGGGAGTTGCGCCAGTCGATGAACGCGCCCTCCCCGTCCGCGCCGACCCGGACGTCCATCTGACCGTCCTCGAGATGGATGCCGTAGTGCCGCGCACCGCGGTTCTCGACCGTCACCCGGACACTGAAGTACGTCAGCCCGGCCGCGGCGTCGTCACGTCCGCGCGGCGGCTCGGCCGCCTCCAGGCGGTGGACGCGGACCCGCAGACCGGCATGCTCGTCGTACTCATGCCAGTCCCCGACCACGTTCGGCTCGTACACAGTGCCCCTCTCGACTTCAGAGAGTTGCTGTCTATCTGTGTGCTCAGCGCACTGTCAAATGAGCAGAATGCGCTGTGGCCAGGGGGTTCGCCCGCTTTGATCGGTGATCAAGCGTTGCCCAGGAAGAATCCCGTCACGGGGGTCTCGGGCGGGGTGCGGGTGCGTGCCGCATGTCACTCCGCGGCAAGATCAGCGGGCCAGCCGGCCGAGCAGTGAGGAGGCGGCGGCGATGCCCAGGGCGGCGGCCACCGCCAGGACGCCGAAGTCGGCGCCGAGGTGGGCGGGCGTGCCGAGCAGCAGGCCGCGCAGGGCGTCGACCTGGTAGCTGAGCGGGTTGGCCTTGCTGACGGCCTGGAGCCAGCCCGGCATGATCGAGACGGGGTACAGGGCGTTGGAGCCGAAGAACAGCGGCATGGTGATCGCCTGTCCGAAGCCCATCAGGCGGTCGCGACTGAGGACAATGCCCGCGATGGTCATCGACAGGCAGGAGAAGAACGCGGAGGCGAGGACCACGGCCGCGGCGACGCCGAGCAGCTTGAGCGGGTTCCAGGTGAGGGCCACGCCGAGCAGGGCGGCGATGACGATGACGACGACGGCCTGGATCAGCGACTTCACTCCGGCCGCGAACGCCTTGCCGGTGATCAGCGCCGAGCGCGGGGTCGGCGTGACCAGGAGCTTGTTGAGGATGCCCGCGTCCCGCTCCCAGATGATCTGGATGCCGTAGAAGATGGCGATGAACATCGCGGACTGGGCGATGATGCCGGGCGCCAGGTAGTCGACGTAGGGGATGCCGCCGGTGGGTATCGCCCGGATCCGGGTGAAGGTCTGGCCGAAGATCAGCAGCCACAGGGCCGGCTGGACGGCGCGGGTGTACAGCTCGGTGCGGTCGTGGCGCAGCTTCTGCAGTTCGACGGCGCACATCGCGGCGACCCGGGCGGGCAGCACCCGCCAGCCTGCGCGGGGCACGGGCGGGGTCAGCAGCAGGTCCGTGCGGTCAGCCGACTCGGTGCGCGGTACGGCGGGTGCTTCGGACATCGCGGAAACCTCCTCCGGAGTCGAGGCCGCTGCCGGCGACGTCCCGGAAGACGTCCTCCAGCGTGGGCAGGGTGTCCGTGCCCCGGCGTTCGGCGAGTCCGTGACGCAGCTCGGCCGGGGTGCCCAGGGCGCGGACGCGGCCGCGGTGCATCAGGCCGACCCGGTCGCAGTACTGGTCGGCCTCGTCCATGTAGTGGGTGGTGACCAGGACGGTCATGCCGGTGGCGGCGCGTACGGCGTTGATGTGCTCCCAGACGCCGGTGCGGGCGATCGGGTCGAGGCCGATGGTGGGCTCGTCCAGGATGAGCAGCCGGGGCGCGCTGACCAGGGCCTGGGCGAGTTCGAGGCGGCGGACCATGCCGCCGGAGTAGGTGCCGGCGAGCCGGTCGGCGGCGTCGGCGAGGCCGACGGCGGCCAGGGCCTGGGCGACGCGCTCGGCACGCTCACGGCGCGGCACGTCGAAGACTCGGGCGAACAGGGCGACGTTCTCCCGTCCGGTGAGCCCGCTGTCGGCGGACAGCTGCTGCGGGACGTAGCCGAGGAGGCGGCGTACCGCCATGCGCTCCTTGGCGGTGTCGTGCCCGAAGACCCGGACCATGCCTGCCGGCACCGGGAGGAGCGTGGTGATGCAGCGGATGGCGGTTGTCTTTCCTGCGCCATTGGGGCCGAGCAGGCCGAACACCTCGCCCTCGCGGACGGCCAGGTCGAGTTCGTCGACCGCCCTGGTGTCCCCGAAGGCGTAGGCGAGGCGGGTGCAGGTGACGGCTTCGGCGGGCGGGGCGGGGGTGTCGCTCGTCATGTCTCCTCGGCCTCCTCGTGCAGGGTGACGGCCAGCTTGCGCAGCGCCGGGAGCGCCGCGCGCAGGGCCTCCCGGTCGGCCTCGTCCAGCCGGGCCACATGCCGGCCGACCAGTTCGGCCCGGCGGCGCTGCCAGTCCCCGAGCCGCTTCTCGGCGGCCTCGGTGAGCAGCAGGCGGGCGGCCCGCCGGTCGGCGGGGTCGGTCTCCCGGATCAGATAGCCGTCCCGGACGAGGTGGTTGACCAGGGTCGACACGGAGTTGCCGGCCAGGTGCAGGGCCCGGGCGGCCTCCGAGATGCCGATGCCGGGCCGGCCCTCGACCAGCCTCAGCAGTTCCACCTCGGCGCCGCGCAGCCGTGGCAGGGTCAGCCCGCCGCGCAGCCTGCGCCGGATCAGCCGCTGGATCCGTACGAGTGCGTCGGCCAGCTCCTCGGGGAAATCGGATTCCGCTCGGGACGCCACTCCTGAAGATTACCTCTCTTACAGAGGTATCGCGCCCAAGAGGCGGTCAAGAGCCGGCCCGGGACTGTCCGGTATCAACCGATTTGTTTGGCACACCCACCAGCGGGAATCCGCACAACAGTGCTTCGGACAGGAGGCACGTCCGTGGGAACCGGCTGCGGTGCCGGGCGCCCCGGTGTTCCCTGAGCCGAGCGCGCCTCCCACGGTGTCCGTGGATCCAGCACCTGCCGAGGGAAGTGCGCGATGCCTGTCACCGGCACCACGAAGCCTCATCCCCATGACGACGCCCCCGACACGGCAGAGACCTTCGAGCGGCTCGCCCGGCTGCCGGACGGTCCCGAGCGCCGGGCGCTGAGGGACGAGCTGGTCCGGCTCTGGCTGCCCATGGCCGAGCGGATCGCCGTACGGTTCCGGGGGCGCGGGGAGTCCCTGGAGGACCTGTACCAGGTGGCCGCCCTCGGCCTGGTGAAGGCCGTCGACCACTTCGACCCGGCCCGGGGCCGCGCCTTCGAGGCGTACGCGGTGCCCACCATCACCGGCGAGATCAAGCGCCACTTCCGCGACCACATGTGGACGCTGCACGTGCCGCGCCGGGTGCAGGACCTGCGCAACCGGGTCCGCGGTGCCCTCAAGGAACTGGCACAGACCACGGCCGGCCGGGCGCCCAGCGTCGCCGAGATCGCCGCGCACACGAAGCTCAGCGAGGCCGAGGTGCGCACCGGCATGGAGGCCCTGGAGTGCTTCTCCGCCCTGTCGCTGGACGCCGAGGTGTCCGGCACCGAGGGGTACGCGCTCGGTGACTCGCTCGGCGAGGCGGACCCCGGCTTCGACCTCGTGGTCGACCGGGCCGCGGTCAAACCGTGTCTGCAGGCGCTGCCCGAGCGCGAGCGCGTCATCCTCTACCTGCGGTTCTTCGACGGGATGACGCAGAGCCGGATCGCCCAGCAGCTGGGCATCTCGCAGATGCACGTCTCCCGGCTGCTCAGCGCCTGCTTCGAGCGGTTGCGCGAGGAGCTGCTCGCGGAGGCCGAGCACCTCGCGGAGGCCGGCTGAGCCCTCAGTCCTCCACGCCGCCGGGGCTCTCCTCCGTCCCGGCGGGGATGGCCTCGGCGGCCCCGGGTATCTGGACGGGCCCGTGCCGGTCCAGGGCGTCCTCCAGCTCGGCGCGGATCTCGGGCGGGATGTCGCCCCGGCGCCCCCAGATGAGGATCAGCTCCGCGATGTTGCGCAGCTTGATGTTGGTGTGCTGGGAGACGTCCTTCAGCACCTCCCACCCCTGGTCGGGTGTCACCCGGCCGAGCGCCACCATCATTCCGATGGCCTGGTCGACGACGGCGTGGGAGGCCACGGCCTCCTTCAACTGGTCGACTTCGGCCTGCAGCTCGGCGATCCGGTCGGGCTCCCTCTCTCCCATGCCTCCATCGTGCTCACCCGCCTGGCCCGCCGCCACCGGGGTACTCGACAGGCACCGCGCCCGGTTCCGGTTGGACACTGGTCCCAGACCGGTGGGCGCCGGACCCCGAGACCAGGACGCGACTGCCATGAACGACGACACGCCTGCCAGCGGTGGACCGAGGACGAGGGACATCATCTCCACGCACTCCGTCTTCGGTGCCCCGTGCTGGGTGAGCCTGACCAGCCGCGACCTGGAGGCCACCCAGGAGTTCTATTCGGCTCTGCTCGGCTGGCGGTGGCGCGGCGCCAAGCTCGGGGAGCACTTCCGGATCGCGCTGGCGGATGGTGTGCCCGTCGCCGGGATCGCCGCGGTCGCGGCGATGTGGCAGATGGCGGTGGCCTGGACCCCCTATTTCGCGGTGCCGGACGCGGACGAGGCCGTGTCCCGGGCCCGGGAGCGCGGCGGTACGGCGGCCGTGGGGCCCCTGTCCTTCCCGCCGGGGCGGGCGGCGCTGCTCGCCGACCGGGACGGGGCCACCTTCGGGATCTGGGAGGGCGAGCTGGTCGGCAACTGGGAGGCCTGGCGGCGGGCGGCCCCGACCTTCATCCGGCTGAAGACCCGCAACGCCTTCGACTCCGCGCTCTTCTACGGCGAGATCCTCGACTGGGCTTCCGGCAAACCCGGCTGCTGCGAGGTCGAGTACGAGGGCGGCGAGGTCGTGCTGCGCAGCAGGGGCGATGTCGTGGCGCGCATCGACTCGGGCGCGGTGGAGTCGGCCCCCGACCCCACCGTACGGCCGCACTGGCAGATCCACTTCGCGGTGGCCGATGTGCCGGGCTGCGCCCGGACCGCGGAGAAGCACGGCGGCAGCGTCCTGAGCGAGGAGGAGGACGAGGCGATCCTGCGCGACCCGGACGGAGCCCAGTTCACGGTCACGTCCCGCCGCTCACGCTGAACAGACTCAACGCGCCGGCCTGACGCGGCCGGTCCAGGACGCCGAATCCGGGGACGGGTCCCAGGTCACCTCGACGGCGGTGCCCCCGGCGAGATCCCCGAGCAGCGCGGCGACAGCGGTCTGCGCCGCCTCGGGCTCCCCGTCGGCCGGCACTCCGTCGAGGCGTCCACAGAGCAGCCCGCCGTCCGCGGTGTGGATGCTGTGGCGCCAGCCGTCCGGCGTCGCCAGCAGGACGATGCTTTCGGGCACGCCGGAGAGAGGGCTCTGCTTCCTGTGCCGTTTCGCCATACGGCCATCCAACATCACGTCAGCGGCGGCGACCGGCGTCGGCCCGTCCCCCGCTGCGCGACGGCCGCGACAGCACGATCAGGCTGCGGGCCTCCACGCGGAGGCGGGTGCCGGGCTTGCGTTCGCGTTCGTCGGGGATGCCGTCCGGGTCGGCGGTGTCGATCAGGGTCGTCCAGCGTTCGCCGTAGGACTCGTCGGGGAGGCGGAAGTCGACGGGCTCCCAGTAGCCGTTCAGGAGCAGCAGGAAGGAGTCGTCGAGCACGCGCCGGCCGTAGGGGTCGCGCTCGGCGATCGCGTCGCCGTTGAGGAACACACCGACCGAGTGGGCGTCGTCGCGCTGCCAGTCCCGGGCGGTCATCTCGCGGGCGTCCGGCCGCAGCCACATCAGGTCGGGCAGCGGCTGCTCGGCGTTGGTCGCGGTCTCGCCGCGGAAGAAGCGGCGCCTGCGCAGCACCGGATGCTCGGCGCGCAGGTTGATGACGTACCGGGTGAAGTCCGTGAGGATGCGCTGCTCGTCCGTCAACTCCCAGTTGATCCAGGAGACTTCGTTGTCCTGGCAGTACGCGTTGTTGTTGCCGCGCTGGGTGCGGCCCAGTTCGTCGCCGTGGCAGAGCATCGGGATGCCCTGGGAGAGCAGCAGCGTGGCGAGCAGATTGCGCTGCTGGCGGGCGCGGAGTTCGAGGACGGCCGGGTCGTCGGTGTCGCCCTCGGCACCGCAGTTCCAGGACCGGTTGGTGCTCTCGCCGTCCCGGTTGCCCTCTCCGTTGGCCTCGTTGTGCTTGTCGTTGTACGAGACCAGGTCGCGCAGGGTGAAACCGTCGTGCGCCGTCACGAAGTTGACGCTCGCGCGCGGGCGACGCCGGCTGTGCTGGTACAGGTCGGAGGAGCCGGTCAGCCGGGAGGCGAACTCACCGAGCGAGCCGGGTTCCGCGCGCCAGAAGTCCCGTACGGCGTCCCGGTAACGGCCGTTCCACTCCGACCACAGCGGCGGGAAGTTGCCCACCTGGTAGCCGCCCTCCCCCACGTCCCAGGGCTCGGCGATGAGCTTGACGCGGCTGATCACCGGGTCCTGCTGGATCAGGTCGAAGAACGCCGACAGCCGGTCCACCTCGTGGAACTGCCGGGCCAGCGTGGCCGCGAGGTCGAAGCGGAAGCCGTCGACGTGCATCTCGGTGACCCAGTACCGCAGCGAGTCCATGATCAGCTGCAGTACGTAGGGGTGCCGCATCAGCAGGCTGTTGCCGGTGCCCGTGGTGTCGTAGTAGTGCCCCCAGTCGCCGTCGACCAGGCGGTAGTAGGAGGCGTTGTCGATGCCCCGGAAGGACAGGGTGGGGCCCATCTCGTTGCCCTCGGCGGTGTGGTTGTAGACCACGTCGAGGATCACTTCGAGGCCCGCCGCGTGCATCGCCTTCACCATCGCCTTGAACTCGTTGACCTGCTGGCCCCGGCTGCCGAACGCGGCGTAGGCGTGGTGCGGGGCGAAGAAGCCGATGGTGTTGTAGCCCCAGTAGTTGGCGAGGCCCCGGTCCTGCAGGACGCCGTCCTGCACGAACTGGTGGACCGGCATCAGCTCCACCGCGGTGACACCGAGCGAGGTCAGGTGGTCCAGGACCGCGGGGTGCGCGAGTCCGGCGTAGGTGCCGCGCAGCCGCTCGGGGACCTCCGGGTGGCTGCGGGTCAGGCCCCGCACATGGGCCTCGTAGATGACGGAGTCGGCGTACGCGCGGCGCGGCGGGCGGTCGTCGCCCCAGTCGAAGTACGGGTCGGTGACCACACCCAGCATCGAGTGCCCCGAGCTGTCACCCGGGGAGGGGCCGTCCGCCGCGCGCTCGTAGAGCGAGGCGTGGTTGTCGATCTGCCCGTCCACAGCTCGCGCGTACGGGTCGAGCAGCAGCTTCGCCGGGTTGCACCTGTGGCCGAGGGACGGCTGCCAGGGTCCGTGCACGCGGTAGCCGTACCGCCGGCCCGGACCCACACCGGGCAGATAGGCGTGCCACACAAAACCGTCGACCTCGTTCAGCGGGATGGGGCGCTCGGTACCGGCGTCGTCGAGCAGGATCAGCTCGACGCGCTCGGCGACCTCGCTGAACAGGGCGAAGTTGGTGCCCTGCCCGTCGAAGACGGCACCCAACGGGTAGGGGTGCCCGCTCCAGACGGGCACCCCTTTCCTGGACTTCCGCGCCGTCACCGGGCTCCTTCCAGGGCGCCGTCCATGGCGGTCGCCGGGGCGGCCAGGGCGAGCACCGGGAGTTCACGGGGCACCTGGAGCCCATGGCTCAGGCTCGGCGCCGGGGCGGTCGGGACCAGCGGGACCCGCTCGCCGGAGCGGGCGCGCTGCGAGAACCAGATGATCTTGGCGCCGGTGTCCGCGGCACAGCACCCCCAGCCGTCGCTCATGGCGGCGATGTCCGCCAGGCACGCCCGCAGGTCCTGATCCGGGCGCAGGTCGCGGTCGTCGCCGCCGACGGCCGTGATGAGGTGCTGACCGTTCCACCACATCTCGATCGACATGTCCTTGTCCGTGGCATGCTCGTCGATCGCGCGCAGCAGCAGTTCGGCACCGTGGCAGACGGGGGCCACGAGGTTCTCGAGGTCCCAGTAGCGGAGATGGGCGGCCAGGATGCGGCTGACCTGTCCCACCCGTTCCGGGCTGACTTCCACGTCCAGGTGGTAGTAGCAGGGCACTGCGGTCTTCATCGTCGCTTGCTCCTCACCCGCGAAGCTCCCGCTCCCCGTGCCCCGTCCGGGAGGGTTCCCGGACACCGAGCGTGAGCGTCGATCGCTTCTGAGTCACGTCCCACAGTGAGGGCACTACGCCATTCGTGCAACACGAGTCTCCCGAACGGCGCATGGTTGAAGATCCAACAGGACGTTGCGTGGTCGCACGTGCACCATGAGTGAAAGCCTCGATCGCCGTAACGGTGCCGTGCCCTCCCCTGCGCGGACACCACCCGACCGTCGGGAACGCGCCCAGTCGAGAGCGTGGAAGGTGAAGAGGGTCATGCTGCTACCCGCCAAGGCCGAAGTGGCCCGGCAGTTGCGGCGTTACCGGGCTTGGGAGCGCGTGATGCTCGCCAAGCCCCACGACCGCACGGTCCGGGCCACTTTCGAGGACTCGGGCTACACCTTGTGCGTGCTGATGGGAAAGCGCTGCGCCCGGGAGGCGGCGGACGCGGCCGAGCGCTATCTGCGCTCCAGTCTGGCCGGCTATCTGCGCGAGCAGGACGGGCGGCCGCCGTCGGGACGGGCGGCCCGGCGGGCACCGCCACCGGAGCGGCGTTCCACGGCGCCAAGCCCCTGACGTGGCAGCGTACTCGGCGTTCCCCACGGGGCGGCAGCAGCCGAACCGTTTCCTGGATCGCGAAGCCGGGCCCGGTGCCCGGCTTTCGCGCACGGCGGAGGTGAGATCCATGCGCAGGACCCCGGCCATCGGCCGTGTACCGGTACGTGACGTCCGGCCGGCCGTGGAGTGCGGCAGGCGCCCGGCGAAGGCGGTGACCGGGGAGACGTTCCAGGTCACGGCCACCGTGTTCCGCGAGGGGCACGACGCCGTCGGCGCCAACGTCGTCCTGCGCGATCCGTCGGGCCGCCGTGGCCCCTGGACGCCGATGCGCGAGCTGTCCCCCGGCAGCGATTTGTGGGGTGCGGACGTCACCCCGGATGCCGTCGGCCGCTGGACCTTCCGCGTGGAGGCCTGGAGCCATCCGCTGGCGACCTGGCGGCACACCGCCTCCGTCAAGCTGCCGGCGGGCATCGACACCGGCCTGGTCCTGGAGGAGGGCGCCGACCTCTATGAGCGTGCGGCGGCCGGAGTGCCCAGAGGACCCGAGCGGGACCTGGTCCTGACCGCCGCGCGCGCCCTCGGCGACGACACGCTGTCGGTGCACCACCGTCTGAAGGCCGCGTTGTCACCGGAGGTGGAGGCGGTGGTGTCCCGTTATCCGCTGCGGGAGTTGGTCACCGCGTCCGACGCGATGCCGCTGCTGGTCGAGCGGGAGCGGGCCCTGTACGGCTCCTGGTACGAGTTCTTCCCGCGTTCGGAGGGCACGCCCGAGCAGCCGCACGGCACCTTCCGGTCGGCCGCCCAGCGGTTGAAGGCGATCGCGGAGATGGGCTTCGACGTCGTCTACCTCCCGCCGGTCCACCCGATCGGTACGACGTTCCGCAAGGGCCGCAACAACACCCTCACCGCCGGCCCGGACGACGTCGGGGTGCCGTGGGCGATCGGTTCGCCCGAGGGCGGGCACGACGCCGTCCACCCCGACCTGGGCACCCTGGAGGACTTCGACCATTTCGTCGCCCGCGCGCGGGAGCTGGGCCTGGAGGTGGCCCTGGACTTCGCCCTGCAGTGCTCCCCGGACCATCCCTGGGTGGACAAGCACCCGGAGTGGTTCCACCACCGCCCGGACGGGACGATCGCCTACGCGGAGAACCCGCCGAAGAAGTACCAGGACATCTACCCCATCGCCTTCGACGCCGACCTGGACGGCCTGATCACCGAGACGGTCCGGATCCTGCGGCACTGGATGGCCCACGGGGTGCGGATCTTCCGCGTCGACAACCCGCACACCAAACCGGTCGTGTTCTGGGAGCGCGTGATCGCAGAGGTCAACCGCGCCGACCCCGATGTCATCTTCCTGGCGGAGGCCTTCACCCGCCCGGCGATGATGCACACCCTGGCGCAGGTCGGATTCCAGCAGTCCTACACGTACTTCACCTGGCGCAACAGCAAGCGGGAACTGACGGAGTACCTGACCGAACTCTCGGGTGAGGCCGCCTCCTACATGCGGCCGAACCTCTTCGCCAACACCCCCGACATCCTGCACGCCTACCTCCAGCACGGCGGCCGTCCCGCCTTCGAGACCCGCGCCGTGCTCGCCGCCACCCTCTCCCCGACCTGGGGCATCTACAGCGGCTACGAACTCTGCGAGAACACCGCACTGCGCCAGGGCGGCGAGGAGTACCTCGACTCGGAGAAGTACCAGCTCAAACCCCGCGACTGGGCAGCCGCCGCACGCGAGGGCCGCACCCTCGCCCCCCTCATCACCCAGCTCAACGACATCAGGCGCCGCCATCCCGCCCTGCAGCGCCTGCGGAACCTCCGCTTCCATCAGACCAACAACGAGAACGTGCTCGCCTACAGCAAGAGCACGGGCCCGGACACGGTCATCGTGGTCGTCAATCTCGACCCGCACCACACCCAGGAGGCCACGGTCTCGTTGGACATGCCACGACTCGGCCTGGACTGGAACGCTGCCCTGTCCGTGCACGACGAGCTGACAGGCGAGACCTATCACTGGGGCAGGACCAACTACGTGCGCCTCACGCCCGGCCGGGCACCGGCGCATGTGCTCCACGTCGGGCGATCCACGCCACAGAACGGAGGGCCCTCAGCGTCATGACTGTCAACGACCCCGTGCCGGACACCTTCGAGGACACTCCCGCCAAGGACCGGGACCCGGAGTGGTTCAAACGCGCCGTCTTCTACGAGGTTCTCGTCCGCTCCTTCCAGGACAGCGACGGCGACGGCGTCGGCGACCTCCAGGGCCTGACCGCCAAGCTCGACTATCTGCAGTGGCTGGGTGTGGACTGCCTCTGGCTGCCACCCTTTTTCAAGTCACCCCTGCGTGACGGCGGTTACGACGTCTCCGACTACACCGCCGTACTCCCCGAATTCGGTGACCTGGCCGACTTCGTGGAGTTCGTGGACGCCGCCCACCAGCGCGGCATGCGCGTCATCATCGACTTCGTCATGAACCACACCAGCGACCAGCACCCGTGGTTCCAGGAGTCCCGCAAGAACCCCGACGGCCCCTACGGCGACTTCTACATGTGGGCCGACGACGACAAGCAGTACGAGGACGCGCGGATCATCTTCGTCGACACCGAGGTCTCCAACTGGACCTTCGACCCGGTCCGGGGTCAGTACTACTTCCACCGCTTCTTCTCGCACCAGCCGGACCTCAACTACGAGAACCCGGCCGTGCAGGAGGAGATCCTGGCGGCGCTGAAGTTCTGGCTGGACCTCGGCATCGACGGCTACCGCCTCGACGCGGTCCCCTATCTCTACGCGGCCGAGGGCACGAACTGCGAGAACCTGCCGGCGACCCACGAGTTCCTGAAGCGGGTCCGCAAGGAGATCGACGCCCAGTACCCCGACACCGTCCTGCTGGCGGAAGCCAACCAGTGGCCCGAGGACGTCGTCGACTACTTCGGCGACTACCAGGCCGGCGGCGACGAATGCCACATGGCCTTCCACTTCCCCGTCATGCCCCGCATCTTCATGGCCGTCCGACGCGAGTCGCGTTATCCGGTCTCGGAGATCCTCGCCAAGACCCCGGCGATCCCCTCGAACTGCCAGTGGGGGATCTTCCTGCGCAACCACGACGAGCTGACCCTCGAAATGGTCACCGACGAGGAACGCGACTACATGTGGGCCGAGTACGCGAAAGACCCGCGTATGCGCGCCAACATCGGCATCCGCCGCCGCCTCGCGCCCCTGCTCGACAACGACCGCAACCAGATCGAGCTGTTCACCGCTCTGCTGCTCTCCCTGCCCGGCTCGCCGATCCTCTACTACGGCGA
>NZ_MCGQ01000053.1 GCF_002242805.1 Streptomyces diastatochromogenes
GGAGTAAACGCCCACTTAGTGAGTGTTTGGTTCTCCGATGTCTATTTCATTGGTGAGGCGGCGGGTCATGCGGGTCTGATGCTCAGGCCGGTCTCGGCGAGGCAGCCGTCTACGGCGCCCACCTACGGGCGCTGGATCGTCCCGTCCGCCGAGATGTGGGCGGCGTGCGAGCCGAAGTCCTCCTCCGACACGCTGGAGACGAGGTCGATTGCTTCGCCGCCCGGCTCCGGCGTGCCGGGCTCCACGATCTGGGTCGGGTGCAGGTGCCCGGACACATAGGTGCCGTCGGCGCCGAGGGTGACTTGCAGCACGCCGCTGGTTGAGAGTGTGCCGCCGAGGCCGAGCACCTTGTAGCCGGTGAAGTTGCCCAGGCTGTAGGCGATCAGACGACCCTTGTAGAACTCCATTCCCCGCATCACGTGCGGGCCGCTGCCCACGACGAGGTCGGCGCCGGAGTCGATCACCGCACGGCTGAAGCGGTAGCTGTCGCCGCGGTCCTCACCGAGGAAGTACTCGGTGCCGGGTTCCACGTGGGTGCGGTCCGAGCCCTCCGCGCCGGCGTGCATCGTGACGATCACGATGTCCGCCATCGTTGCGGCGCGGGCGGTGAGTCGCTTCGCGGCGGGGATGTTCGTGAGGTCATTCGCCCCCCGGTCGGGAGCGAACCCGATCAGTGCGACCCTGATGCCGTGTACCCGCTGGATGGTGATCTGGCCCAGGCGGCCGGTGAACGGCAGGTTCACGGAGCGCAGCGCGGCGAACGTATCGCGCCGTCCCTCCGCCCCGAAGTCGTCGATGTGATTGTTCGCCACGTTCATGGCCGTGAACCCGGCCTTCTTGAGCCAGCGGCTGTAGGACGGCGGGGCGTGGAACGCGAAGCAGTTCGGGCCGTCGATGTACTCGCATTTGCTGGAGCCGCCGGTGGTGAGCGTGCCCTCCAGGTTCCCGAGCACCACATCGCCGGCGAGCAGGTCGTCGACGGGGTCGAAGAATGAGGCGCCGCCATCCGGCGGCAGGTCGTCCGGCAGCGTGCCCATCACGATGTCCCCGACCGCAGCGATCCGCACGTTGCCCGCAGGGCGCGGGGCCGCCGGTGCACCGGACACCGTGATCCCGGACGTCCGTAGGGGGGCCTGGGTGGAGCCGATGGAGGCTGCGCCCTCGGAACCGACACGGAACACGAACGCCGCAACGACCACCACACCGGACCCGACCAGGCCGAGGGCGAACAGGCGCTGACGGCGCACCGCCTTCTGCCGCTCGCTCCGCTGCTGAGGACACTGTCCGCCGGACATGATCATCGGCTCATGCTACGAAGCGGGCGCCCATCCTTCACGCAGGGTCATCCGCCGGCGTGTTCCCGACGCCGTTCCCATTCGCGCTCGACGCCGTCCGCGCCGCCTCGCGGCACCGGCCGCGAGCCGAGCGCGTGCGAGCCGGTGCCTTCCACCACCGCTGGGATTCCGCTGGCCCGAGTCGTGGCCGTGATCGCCACCCCGTCCGGCAAGCGGGAGCAGATCGGTTCCGGATTCCTCGTTCAGGGCCGGCAGGTACTGACGGCGGCACACTGCATCCGCAACAAAGAAGCAGGCGCGTGACCGCCGCAGATTTGAGTCGTCCTGGCCAGCAACGGCGCCACCGCTCAGGTGAATGGCCTTGTGGTGGTGCCGGGACTGGATCTGGCTGTGCTGCGCCTCGCCGACGCACCGTGGGAAGCCGACCTCCCCGGCCCGGTCTTCGCCCGGCTCGACCGCACCCACAGCGGTGTGCTGCGCGACTGCACGGCGATCGGACAGCCGCTGTTCCAGTGGGTCGGTCGGCGACCCACTGGGCGCCGGTCTGGGACGTGATGCGGACGCTTGCCGAACTGCATGGACCAGAACACGTGCGACTTGTGGTCTGGTTCGACTGATCAGGGAATTCCGTCCCACAACGCAGCTTGACTTCCCCATGGGGAAGCCACTGGGTCCTGCGTTGATCACCTGCTACGAGGTTGATCAATGATTCGCCGACAGCAATGCGGAGACCACGCTGCCGGCAAGAGGGGCTAGCACTCCGAAGACCGCAGTCAGCACGCGCCCAGCGCTGACCCGTGCGGCCAGGAGAGTATCGAAGGAGTCCCGGGCGTCGAACCAGTCGTGGGATGGGCGACCGTCCTCAGGCACTGGGTACAGGGCGTCACGGAGCGCAAACACCTGCTCCTGCCATGCGAGGTAAGCAGGCACGAAGATGAATGCCGCTGTCACCGTGAACACTCCGCCGTAGGTGAGCAACCGGAGCACGGGCACGTCGTCAGCGGGCGTGCCGTGGGCGAGCAGAGCACCGCGAAGTGCGCCCAGTGCCAGGACGCCACCCGTGATCGCGGTAGCGAAGGTGAGCAGGAAGCGAAGCATGGCGGCGCGCAGCCAGAGGAGCTCGACAATGAGTTGGCCGGCTTTGCCGTCCTCTACCGCAGAGGCGATGTCGTCGGCGAGCGCGGACTGTCGCACCTGGACGAGCAACAGCCCAGCGAACGACGGCGTGATGAACACCCAGGTCAAAGCGTTGATGGTCAGGAAGCGTGCCGTCCCGAGCCAGAGCGGATTGCTCTCGTCGAGCGCACGTGGGCCGAAGACGGCGATCAGTGTGCCGAACACCAGCCAGGCACTGCCCATGAGGGCAGTCGTCCGTCGACCAGCCTGTTCAGCCAGGACGCGGAAGACGGGAAGCGTAGCGATGCCGATGGCAACGGCAGCTCCGACCTCTGCGGCGTACGCCCAGATCCAGGTAGCGAATTCGGGTAGATCGGCAAAGCTGCGGCTGCTTGGCGTGTGCCCAGCACCAAGCTGGAGGAGTAGGAGTGCGGCACCGATGGCTATGAGGGCCCCCAGTAGAATGGCTCGTCCGGGAGCGGTTGGCAGTGCGCTGCTGTTGACCACGCCCACCACGATGCATCCCGGACGTTCCGTCGGCCGGGTTATTGGGCGATCTGCTGCATGGAAATGAGGCCGGTCTCGCGGGCGAGGCTGCAGGGTGAGGGGACAATCGCCACGGTAGTCGGCGGCTTTGGGCCCCGACTGGCCAATTACCGCTGGCCACAGTGGATTGCTGCGGAAAGCGCCCGGCTTTTCCGGTGATTCCGTACCGGCCATAGGCGTATCCGAGACCCCTATGAGCGCGGGACCCGCTGTGCGGTCCAGGCCGTCACGGCAGGCGTAGCGCCACCTGTGTGCCGGTCAGCGCGCGCAACGCCCCAAAGCGGTGCTTATGACGGCTCCTTGTGAGGCGTATGGCCCTGGTGCGATGGACTGCGAACACCTGGCGGTTACATGACCCGGACTGCGCACGGATGCGCTTCAGGCTCGCGTGGGCGGCAGGGATTCCGGCCGTCACCCGGTGAGCCCGTCAGGCCCGGGAGTCTGCCCGGGCGCCCTATCCCACGGAGTTCCCCATGTCACGGATTCCTCAGATCCAGCCCGCCGAGGCTACCGGCGCCACCGCCGAGGCGCACGCCGAAGTGCGCACAGCCTTTGGCGCCGTCCCGAACATGGCCAAGGCCATGGCCGACAGTCCGGCCCTGGCCAAGGGATGGCTCGCCCTGTCCGGCGCGCTGAGCGGGGGCGTGATCCCGGCCCCGGTCCGTGAACGGCTCGCGATCGCTGGCGCGGAGTACAACAATTGCACCTACTGCCTCTCCGCCCACACCTGCATAGGGGCGCACGTCGCCAAGGTCGACGCCGAGGAACTGGAGCGTGCCCGCCACGCCGAGTCCGCCGACCCGCACGCCGCCGCACTGCTGGCCCTGTCCGACGCCATCGCCTGCGGCCGCGGCCGCATCGACGAGACGCAGCTCAAGACTGCCCGGACTGCCGACGTCACCGACGCCGAGATCGCGGAGATCGCGGAGATCGCGGAGATCGTGGGCAATCTGGCGCTGAACATCCTCACCCACTACTCCAACGTCCTCGCCGACACCGACAACGAATGGCCGGTCGTCACCCCGCACACCCACGACCGACCGTCACACCCCCTGGCCTGGTCGGCGAGCCCCGGCATCTCCGACCAGGCCTGATGAGTAGCGTCGGCACCACCGTGACCAGCACGCCGTCGACCGTCGTCAGGCACTCCCAGGAATGCGAGGAAGAACATGAGCGAACCGCACGAAACCCACGAAGGCACCCCTTACGACGTGATCGTGCTGGGCGCCGGACCGGTCGGCCAGAACGTCGTCGACCGCGCCCGCGCCGCCGGCCTGTCCGTAGCCGTCGTGGAACGGGAACTCGTCGGCGGCGAATGCTCCTACTGGGCGTGCGTGCCCAGCAAGGCGCTGCTGCGGCCGGTCATCGCGGTCGCCGATGCCCGCCGTGTGGAGGGTGCGCGGCAGGCCGTGACCGGCCGGCTCGACACCGATGGCGTTTTCGCTCGCCGTAACCGCTACGTCACCGACTGGGACGACTCCGGTCAGGCCCTGTTCGTCAAGTCCATCGGAGCCGACCTCTTCCGCGGCCACGGCCGCCTCGACGGCCCCCGACGGGTCACCGTCACCCGGGACGACGGCGCGCAGCAGACCCTCACGGCCCGGCATGCGGTGGCCATCGCCACCGGCAGCCGGCCGGCGTTGCCCGACATCCCGGGCATCGAGGAGGCCCGGCCCTGGACGAACCGGCACGGCACCGACTCCAGCACCGTGCCCGCCCGGCTCGCCATCGTCGGCGGCGGCGGAGTCGGCATCGAGATGGCCACTCTCTGGCAGGGCCTCGGCTCCCATGTCACCCTGCTCGCCCGGCGCCGCCTGATCCCCCGCATGGAACCCTTCGCCGGAGAGCTGGTCTCCCAGGGCCTGACCGAAGCGGGCGTGAACGTGCGGATCGGCGTGCAGGTGAGCGCCCTGCGCCGCCCGGACCCCGAGGGTCCGGTCACCCTCACCCTGGACGACGGTAGCGAGCTGGAGGCCGACGAGGTGCTGTTCGCCACCGGCCGCACCCCTGCCACCGGCGACATCGGCCTGGACACGGTCGGTCTCACCCCCGGTTCCTGGCTGGACGTGGACACCACCTGCCTGGTCGACGGTGTCGAGGGCGCCTGGCTGTACGCGCTCGGCGACGTCAACCACCGCGCCCTGCTCACCCACGAGGGCAAGTACCAGGCACGGACCGCCGGCGACGCCATTGGCGCCCGTGCCGCCGGCCGACCGTTGGACGACGGGCCCTGGGGCGATCACGCCACCACCGCCGACCAGCACGCCGTACCCCAGGTCTTCTTCAGCGACCCCGAGGCGGCCGCGGTGGGCCTGAGCGCCCAGCAGGCAGCCGACGCCGGCCACCGCGTCAGGATCGTCGACCTCGACTTCAACGCCGCCCAGGGCGCCAACCTGTACGCCGACGGCTACCAGGGCCACGCCCGGCTGGTCGTCGACCTCGACCGGGAAGTCCTCCTCGGTGCGACCTTCGTGGGCCCCGGTGTCAGCGAGCTCCTCCACTCGGCCACCATCGCGGTCGCCGGCGAGGTCCCGCTCAAACGCCTCAGGCATGCGATCGCCCCGTTCCCGACCGTCAGCGAGATCTGGCTCTTCCTCCTCGCCGCCTACCAGCGCGACCAGGAGAACCCGCAGAACGCCTCCACGTGATGTCCGCGCCCCAGTCCGAGGGGCCCTCGACGCCGCCGCGTGCATCGGACTGTCCGCACCCGGCGGCCGGACGCGACCACGTCGTGGGACACGACCGCTCTGGGCGTGCACGGCGCTCATGGCGCTGCCTGCGTGCTTCCGGCGAGGGAAGAAATCTGCCCGGTTCACTGAATTGGGTGGGAGTGGTCGCTGCTGAAGGTGGTGCCGGAATGCGGTGGGTAGTTTCCGCCGGGGCGTGGGTTCCACGCATCATCAACGGAAGCAAAGGACGACCTTCATGCAGCAGGAGGAAGTGTACGAACCGCCGGCCATGGTGGAAGTCGGTGACTTCGCCGACCTGACCCGGGGCGAGGCCCTGGGCGCGCACTACGAGGGCGGATTCCCGCCCTACGAGTGGTACCTCGGCCCCAACTAGGCCGGAGACGGACGTACATGACGGGTGACGTGCCATGAGCGGTGATGTGTGGTTCACCGTCCTCCCGGACGGTGAATCCGGAGTGACCGCGGCGCGGCTTCTGCGCCCCTGGGCCACCGCGGCCATCCCTCACCACTCCGGCCGGCCGTGGCTGCTGGGCAGTTGGCCGGACGGACACGTGACGGTGGGCGCGGCAGGGGCGCGGCGAGTCGCGGTGATCGGGCGTTGCCCGGTCACCGTCGAGGCGCTGTCCGAACGTGCGGGACGGCTGCGGGACATCGGGGATGTGGAGCGGATCGCCCACGGCCTGACCGGAAGCTTCCACCTCCTGGCCTCCGTCGACGGCTCGGTCCGGGCCAGGGGGAGCGCGTCCGGGGTGCGGCGGCTGTTTCACGCGCGAGTGGGCGGGGTGGCCGTGGCCGCCGACCGGGCGGACAGGCTCGCCGCCGTGATCGGAGCGGCCCCCGACGAACAGCTCCTGGCCGCGCACCTGCTGGCCTCCCCGCTTCCATACCCGCTCGATGACCGCTGTGTGTGGCAGGGCGTACAAGCCGTGCCGTCCTTCGACTGTCTGCTGATCGACACAGACGGGCAGGCCCGCACGCAGCCGTGGTGGACCCCGCCGGAGCCGCAGCGCGCATGGCAGGAAGGCGTGCCCGCGGTGCGCTCGGCACTGACCGCAGCGGTGGACACCTGCACGGCCGACGGGGGCACGGTGAGCGCGGACCTGTCCGGTGGCCTGGACTCCACCAGCCTGTGCTTCCTGGCCGCACGGGCGCAGGAGCGGACCCGGCCGCCCGGAGCGAAGCTGGTGACGCTGCGCTGGCAGAGCCTCGACCCCGAGAACGACGACGCGGCCTGGGCCGTGCGGGCCGCCGCCCGCCTTCCCGACAGCGAGCACATCGTGCCCGCCGCTGACCAATGGCCCTTCTGGTACGGCGACTTGGCGTCTCTCACCGGAGATGCCGTGCCCACCGATGAGCCGGGACCGTGGGTGCGCGACGGCGCCAGGATGGCGGAGCTGTGCCGCCTGATGACCGTCCGGGGATCCCGTCTGCACCTGATGGGCGGCGGCGGAGACGAGCTGTTCAGCACGTTTCCACCGCACCTGCACGATTACGTCCGACGCCACCCCCTGGCGGCCTGGTCCCGTATCCGTACGCAACGCACCTCACAGCACTGGCCGCTCGGGCAGCTGCTGCGTCAGCTCGCGGACCGTAAGACGTTCGGCCAGTGGCTGACCGCATGGGCGGAGGGTCTCATCGCGCCCCAGTCGCCGTCGACGGCCCTGGTCCGCAGCGCTCCCCCGACGGCGTGGGGGGTGGACCTGCGCATGCCGCCGTGGGCGACCGGGGACGCTGCCGAGGCCGTGCGGGACCTGCTGAGGGAAGCCGCCGCCACCGCCGAGCCCCTCGCGCCTGAGCGCGGACAGCACACGGCCCTCGCGTGCGTACGGACCGGTGGGCGCGGCTTGCGGCAACTGGACCAGGTGACGTCCCGCCGAGGACTCGGGCTGGCCGCGCCGTACCTCGACGACCAGGTGATCGAGGCGGCCCTGGCCATTCGCGTGGCCGAGCGCAGCACACCCGGCCGGTACAAGCCGGTGCTCGCCGAAGCGGTGCGCGGCATCGCGCCCGACGACGTCCTGCGAAGGAACACCAAGGGCGAGTACAGCACGGACTTCCACGTCAGCCTGCGCCACCATCGCTCTGCGCTGGTGGAGCTCTTCGACGGCTCGCGGCTCGCCCGCGCGGGACTGATCGACGACGCCGCGGTCCGTGCGTCCCTGCTCGGCGTGCACCCCACCCCGGAGGGACTGCGCTCCCTCAGCTCCAGTCTGGGCAGCGAGATCTGGCTCCGTGCCCGCCCCGCACCCACCTGCCTCACGAGCCCCGCGACCACCGAAGGAGCACCGTGCGCCTGATCCTGCGACCGGGAGTCTGCACGACGGACACACCGGACGGCATGGTGCTGCTCGACGAAGTCACCGGCCGCTACTGGCAGCTCAACCGCACGGCGGCGCTCGTCCTACGCAGTCTCCTCGACGGCGTCGAACCACCGGATACGGCCCGCGCGCTCCGTGAGGCCTACCCGCGGCTCGCCGCAGAGCGCGCCGACGCCGACGCGGCCTCGATCACGCGCGAGCTGACCGAGGCCCGGCTGGTGGTGCCCGCATGAGCCAGCCGATGGTGCCCGCCGCCCGCAGCCGCCTGCCCTTGCGCCGTCGTCCGCCCGTCCTCATCGCCACGGGCGCCGCCCGGCTGATCGCCACACTCAAGCCGCACCGCATCCGCCGCGTCCTGTCCGTGGTCCGGCGCGGGGCCGCCCCCGCCACCACCTCTCAGGCGCTCGCCGCACGCGAGGCCGTCGTCGCACTCAGCGCCCGCTGCGCCGGGGAGGGCTGCCTTCAGCGTTCCGTGGCCACGGCGCTGCTGTGCCGGATGCGCGGGGTCTGGCCGGACTGGTGCACGGGGGTGCGCACGGCGCCGTTCCGCGCGCACGCCTGGGTGGAGGTCGACGGCCTTCCGGTGGGCGAACCGCACCGGCCGGGGGCGTACCACCGCATGATGGTGGTACCGGTCTTGCCGCAGAAGAGGCTGCCGGAAGAGCAGTCCTAGGGCCGGCGGGCCGACGGCCGCGAAGGGGCGGGCGGTCAGCGGTCCTGGGCGAGCCGGTAGAGCTCGGCGAAGAGTCCACCGCGCGCCATCAGGGTCTCGAAGTCGTCCTCTTCACGGACCCGGCCCCGGTCGAGGACGACGATGCGGTCCGCGATCCGGGCGTTCTCCAGGCCCTGGGTGACAAAGACGGCGGTCTTGCCCGCGGCGAGCTCCTTGAAACGGCGGATCACCAGGTATTCGGCGCGAGGGTCCATCGCGGAGGTGGGTTCGTCGAGCATGAGCATCGCGGCGTCACGGTAGAAGGCGCGCGCGACGGCGATCCGTTGCCACTGCCCGCCGGACAGGTCGGTACCGCCCCAGTGCGAACCCGCAACCAGGGTGTCCAAGCCGTGCGGAACGTTCGCGATGACGCTGTCCGCGCCGGCCGCCCGCGCGGCGTCCAGGAGGAGGGCGTCGGTCTCGGAGCGGAGCTGGCCGAGATGGACGTTGGCGCGCAGGTCCATAGTGGCGACGAATTTCGCTGAGTACGCGCTCGTCGACAGCCCTGACCTCCCACAACGAGCTGTCTACTTCGGTCAGGACGACCACCAGCTTGTCCTCGGCGAACCCGCGTGCTTCGGCGTCGATCAGCTGAAGGAACGGGGTCGTCAGCGACAACAGCGTCAATGTGTCCATGCCGACGTCGGCAGACCGTCTCTCCATCTCGACACAGCGAGGATCGACGATCTCGTCGAATTCGACGCGCCACATCAGGTCCAGGCCGAAGCTGCCGAGGCGGACCAGTAGTTCAGCCAGGGTCACGTAGTGCTTTCCGTGCCAGGCAGGAAGCGTGATCCCCTTCATCCCTGCCTTTGTTTCGGCCGTATCGCGTGACAAGCGCCCCCCTTCGTTCAGCACCACACACTAGGGCACGGCCCTGACCAGCTCACACGACCTATCGGACACGCCCTAGGACTGGCGGCAGACGTAGGCTGATGCATGCCGATGTGTCAGGTCCTCCTGGCCCTGTGGGGGCTCGGCCAGTGAGATCCGGGGCCACACCCCCAGGACGGGAAGTGGGAGCGGGCGGTCGCGCTTTGAAGATCCCGCCGCTGCTGCTCCCGAGTCCGGCGGGCGCCGAGCGCCCCGTGGACGCCGAACCGGCGTACTCCTGGCGGGTCTTGCCCGTTGCTCTCTGGTGATAGCAGGTTTCGCCGTGTAGCGTCACTGTCAGATGTTCTGGTTCGCAGTGGCCGCCCGCGCTCCGGCGTGGGCGCTTTGCTGTGCGGGACCAGGGCGTCACCTTCGGGTCCGCGCGGTGCGGGTCCGATCTCGACCGGAAGGCTCAGCATGGCCAGCGGAACCGTCAAGTGGTTCAACGCCGAAAAGGGTTTCGGCTTCATCTCCCAGGACGGCGGCGGGCCGGACGTCTTCGCGCACTACTCCAACATCAACGCGAGCGGCTTCCGTGAGCTTCAGGAGGGCCAGAAGGTGACCTTCGACATCGGCCAGGGCCAGAAGGGCCCGCAGGCGGAGAACATCACCCCCGCCTGATCCGTCCGGCCTCGCACGGCTGCAGGTCCCGGAACACCTCCGGGACCTGATCCGTGTCCGCACCCATCACCCACGCTCCCGACCATCTCCGCGAGCGTCGCCGTCTCCCGCCCGGGAGGCGAGGTCGACGACGAGGTGATGCGTGAGGCCGCCCCGGCAACTTGGGCCGGACGGCCCCCGGACGCCGGATACCGAAGGCGTGGCGTTACGCGAACGCCGGGACTTCCTTCGGGTTCGGGCCGTACTTGTTCGCGCCTGTCTTGCCGTCCTCGGAGCAGATGACCAGCAGGATGATGGCGCCGAATGTCGGAATGAGGTGGATGAGGATCCACCAGCCGGAGCGGCCCGTGTCGTGCAGTCGGCGGACCGTGACGCCCCAGGTCGGCAGCAGGAACACGACGACGGCGATGCCAAGGCCGGCGAGGAAGGCCGACGAGTGGGCCGCGACGCCGATGCCGCCCAGCACGCCGTAGGTGATGTACGTGAACAGCACGAACAGCCAGAACTCCTTCCGGCGTGCCCGGCCCTTGAAGACGGCGTACTTCTTCAGCGCAGCGATGAACCAGCTCACTGTGTCCCCCCAGGGTGATTGACGAGGGCCCCTCCGAAATGGATCAGGCCAGACGGAGAGGGTAAGGGGTTGGCAGGGTCGCGTCATTCACGGGGGTCGGTGACGCCCTGCAGCGAGCCTTGCAGAACGGCCGCGAGGCAACACCCTCCCGCTCGCGCGAGGCGCGGGTGGAGCGGCGCTGACGACTGATCGAACCGGGGCTGACGATCGCCGCTGCCCAGACCGGCACGCCTTCTCGGTCCATCTGTCATGGTGCAGTTTCCTGGACCGCCTAACAGGCCGATCACCGCCGCGAGGAAACCGACGAGAACCCCTTATCGAACCGACGTGATTCCGCCGCATACTGGCAGGCCTGCCGCGCCCGAAAGCCGTCGACGGGCGGATCGTGCTTGCCGCTGACCGTGCACTGGTCCGCCAGCCCCTTACACAAAACTGCTACCGCCGGGGCCGGATCGACCTGCGACCATCGGAATAGGGCTCAACCAGGCTAAGAACGATGGCCAACTTTCCATTCGGTCTGAACGACTACGGCGTCGACGTTCGAGAGCAGCAGAACGTGACCTTCGCCCAGGGCAGCAGACGATCGTCACCGACGGGGCCACCGGCCTGAGCCCTCTCCACCTCAGTTGACCGCCGCACCCCGTGTCCGCGAAGTCCGCAGCTGCTCGGGCTGGGCCGGGCCTGTCGTATTCCCCTGGCACGGGTCCGGACCGCCTGCCGAGTGTGCAGGGCCAGCACCAGATGCTCCAGCGCCTGGACTGGACGGCGGCCGCCGGGAACTGCTCCACCAGCCGGCGCGGTTTCCCCCTCCAGCGATCACGGGATGCTGCCGCGGTTCGGTGTCTCGGTTCGCTACACCGCGTTGTTGTTCAGCGGTGAGGACTTCTCGCTGCGTGGCCCGGGTGCCGGTGGTGGGGTGGGTGGTGGGCTGCCGGGGATCGGGTGCGGTTCCAGAAGGCGAGGAGCGCGATGAGGGTGAGGGCCGCCGTCCAGGTGAGGCTTGCGGCTAGATGATCAATTCCAAGGGATGCCTGCGGAGGGTGTGGGGTGGGCGGCGGCCGAAGCTACCGCGAGACGGTCAGGCGGCGGGCTGCCGGCCCTGGTTGTCGAGGTGGCAGCGGGCGGTCAGGCGTCAGGGTCGACTTCGGGGTGCGTGAACCGCACGGGCTTGCCCAGCGACCGGGCGTAGGCGATTTCGGCTCGGGTGCTGTCTCCGATGTAGTCGCCGACTACGAGCACCTCATCAGCGAGCCGGATCTTCGCCCGGTGCAGATCGTCGAGTCGAACCTTCAGCGCCTCGGCCTCGACAGGATCGGACCAAAGTTCGTGCGGCGACTTCATGTCACAGCCCGGTTTGACGACAATCTTTCCGGCTTTGGTCTCCCGCAGATCGGCCTCGTTCATCTCGGTCATGAAGCGGGTGGAGCCGCAGATCACGACGATACGCGGGAGGCTCAACAGCTTCTTCGCGTCGGCGAGCTTCTCCTCGGGGGTGAGCAGTTGCGGGTATGACACTGGTTCCTCCTGGTGGTGTGGTCCAAGGGGTGTCTGCGGAGACGAGAACGAGGGTGTCCAAGATCGTTTTGTGACGAACGACGTGGGCACCCTCGCGACAGCACTCTATGCGGCGACCGACGACATGCTGAAGGAGCATCCCGACCTGGCGCCGTGGCGCCCGCCGGTCGGCATTGCGCCCCGCCTGAGCGATGCTGAACTGGTCACCCTCGCCACGATGCAGGCCATACTCGGCTACACCTCCGAGGCCGAATGGCTCCGCCATGCCCGTGCCCACCTGCGCCACCTCTTCCCCTACCTGCCCCAGCAGCCCGGCTACAACAAGCGGCTGCGCAAGGCCGCCGGTCTGATGCGAAGCGCCAACCGGATCCTGGCCACCACCACCTCGGTGTGGAGCGACGACTTATGGGTCGTGAACTCCACCCCGGTGGAATGCGGCCGCTCCCGAGAGACCTTCAAACGCTCCGACCTGGCAGGTTGGGCCGAATACGGCTACTGCGCCAGCCACAGCCGCTCCTTCTGGGGCCTGCGCCTGCACCTGGTCTGCACCCTTCAGGGCCTGCCCATCGCCTTCGCCCTGACCGGGGCCAAGGCCGACGAACGCGAGACCCTCCTTGACCTCCTGGCAGCCGAATGCGAGCTTCTGCGAGAGCGGGCGCAGGTCGCCGCACCGGATGCGCAGGAGGGTGGTCTTGCCGGCGCCGTTCTCTCCGACGATGCCGACGATCTGCCCGGGGCGGATGGTGAGGTCGACGCCGGCCAGGACGAAGCGTTTGCCGAATGCCTTGCGAACGCCCCGCGCCCTGAGGGCGGTTTGGGTGGACGTGGCCGGGGAGACGCTCATGACCGGGAACCGCGCAGATGGGGCGTCATCACCAGTGGCGGGGCCTCCAGCATCATGTCGACCCGGGGTGCTGCGAGGCCCGGGGGTTCGGCTTGCCCGGTAAGGGTCCAGTTCTGCAGTACCCGGGCGAGGACGACGAGGATCTCGGTGAGCGCGAGATTCTTTCCGGGGCACTGGCGGGATCCGTTGCCGAACGGGATGTAGGCCCCGCGCGGGCCGGGGGTGCCCTGCGTCCAGCGGTCGGGGTCGAACCGCTCGGGGTCGGGGAAGAGATGCGGCTGACGGTGCATCTGGTAAGGGCTGACGACGACGCTGGTGCCGGGTGGCAGGATCTGCCCGGCCAGTTCGACGGGTGTGGCGACGCAGCGGGTGATCAGCCAGCCGTGGGGGTACAGCCGCAGCGTCTCCAGGACGACCTGCCGGGTGAGTTCCAGGCGTTCTACCGCCGCTTCGTTGGGAGGACCGCTACCGAGGACGGAGTCGATCTCGTGCTGGACGCGCCGGGCGATGTCCGGGTGGCGGTCGAGCAGGTGCAGGGCCCACGCCATGGTGCTGGCGGGTCCTGCTGCTGTGGCCGCGGTGAACATGTTGATGACGTTCTCGCGCACCTCGTTCTCGCTCATCGGCTCGTCGGCGTCGTCGTGTGCCGCCAGCAGTGCGGACAGGATGTCCGCGTGCTCCGTGCCTGAGCGGCGGTAGGCGCGGATCACCTCGTCGACGGCCTGCCTGTACCGGGCCAGTGTCCGGTGGAAACGGCGGGTGCGGTGAGGGAACAGCCAGCGCACTCCGAGCGCGGAGGTCAGCACCTCGTCGTAGACCCCCTGGTTGATCTCCTTCAGGCAGGCATCGACCTCGTCGCGGTAGTGCTCCGTGATCTGCGCGCTGAACATGACGCGTACGCCGGTCGTCGCCGCCATGTCCGTCATCTCCCGCGTCACGTCGAACGGTGCGCCGGACCGCCAGGCAGAGGTCATGGCGTCGACCGTGGCGACCATGGTGCTGATGCACCTGGCGATGCGGTCACGCTGCAATGCGGGCTGGACCACGCGTCGCACCCGCTTGTGTGTGGCGTTCGGGCACGTGAGGATTCCGTTCCCGAACAGCGCCCGCATCTCGTCCTTGCCCGGGCCGCCTGTGTCGAACGCACGGGAGTCCCGCAGTACCTGGTCGGCCAGCTCCGGGTGGCAGACCAGATAGACAGGTTTCCGCCCCAGCCTGACGCGTACGAGATCACCCTGGTCCGACAGAGAACGCAGGAAAGGCAGGGGGGCTTTCCAGACGCGCAGCGCGTGCCCCAGTCCCGGCAACGCGCCCGGAGCGTGCGCGAATCGGAAGTCGGATTGTGTCCTGCTCATGGAGGAGAGCTCCTTCTGCACATGCCGGGGGCGGCGGCCGCTGTCCGGGCATGTGTCTAGCCAATCCCGAGCAGAACCAGCTCCGTTGGGCCGGAAGCCACACCGTCCGGGTGGCCCCTTTGAGTCGTTCGGCTGAAGTGCGCCACGGTGCCGTTGACGTGCGGATTCCCCGACGGGGTGAACCGGGGCGGCCCACGTTGCGAAGGCGGCAGGCCGCGCATGACCATCGTGGCGCCGGCACCGACTGTGCCGGCCTCGGATGAAAGTCGTAGCCGCCTTTGTAAGTGGCGGCGGCCTGTTCCTTTTCCGAGTGGGAGGTGATCATCGTGGCGTCGAGGTCCAGGACCAGGCCGGGAAGTTCTCCTCCGCCGGCCGGGACGGCGGGTATGCCCTGGGCGGTCTCGGCGGCCTGCATCCAGGCGACTTCCCGGGCTGAGGCCCGGGCTGCTCGCAGCGGAGCGAGTACTGCCCCGTCGGTGTCGGCGAGCAACGGCCAGGCGGTGGGCGTGGAGGTGACCGGTCCCAATACCTCGCCCTGGTCCCGCAGCGCGGCCAGATCCGCTATCGCCTGACCGCCGTCGGCAAGCAGCACCGCGAGATCGGTGGCGGTCGAACTGGGATCGTGCCCGGTGCCACGCGGTCGCAGTGCCCTGAGCGCAGGGGAGTAGGCGGTGGTCAGACCGGTGGCATCGGCAAGCTCCGCCAGCAGATGTGCGCCCGCGTGTCCGACCACCCCGAACCGTCAGTGGAGACGTGGAGCTTGGAACGAGAACCGGCGCAACGAAGCGGCAAGCTGAACCTCCCAGGCATCTGGCACCTGCACGCCCCGGTCTCCCTGCTACGGAGCCGGCCGGCACCTCCGCCTCCGCCCCCGGCACCACTGGCGCGCTGAGCCCGCGATCCCGCTTCCCGGACCTGGTTCTGTCCATGAACGGCAGGTTCGGGCCGTTGCGGCTGTCGGCGAAGCGCGGATTTGCCGCTCTGGCCGACGGGCTGAACCTCACACCGCGCGCCGAGCGCGACCAGCCACGACGATGTCGCAGACGATCGACGGCCTGTCTCGGCCCCTTGGCGGAGCCGCTATCAACACAGCCAGCGGAGCTTGTAGCAGGGTCTCCGTAGGTGCTGGGTGCGCCACGCCGAATGGAGCGAAACTCTTTTCTGCTTCTTTGCCCCTCGGCATGCTGGTGATGTGCCCGGGCCACCAGTGCCCGGTGTTCATCCACGCTGCGACGGGGGCAGAAGCGATGATCGAAACAGTGTTCAGGTCCGAGGACTTACCGGTGGCCGACCGGGTCGACGCGTGGCGGGAGAAGTTGTCGCAGATACACGCGCCCGTGGACCTGGTCTGCCGTCCCGCCTCCGACTTCCGCGCGCAGCAGTGCGTCGTCCAACTGGGGAGCGCGCTCGTGTGGTCCTCGGTCTGGTCGCCCCAGACCATCAGGCGGACACCGCGGCTCATCCGCAGCTCCGACCCGGAGATGATCCACCTCTCGCTGATCACCAAGGGCACCGTGGGTTTCCGCATGGGCGGCCCGGACGCCCTGTACGGCCCGTACGAGCTCCGTACCAACGACTCCTCCCGCCCCTTCGATATTCTCCTGGGCCCTCAGGGGGAAGGCGTGGACGCCGTGAGCATCGACGTGCCGCGAGCGTGCCTGCCCCTGTCCTCGGACGATCTCGACCGGGTGATCGGTCACCGGATGACGGGACAGGAGGGCGTCGGGGCCCTGCTGACGGCCTTCCTCACCACCCTGGGGGACAATCCCCGTTCGTACACCGCCGCCGACGCACCCCGGCTCGAGACGGTCCTGGTCGACCTGCTCGCGACCGTGTTCGCGAACGCACTCGACGCCATGGACCGCCTGCCCGCCGAGTCCCGGAGGCGGACCCTGATCCTGCGTATCCAGGCGTTCATCCGCGACCACCTGCACGACCCCGACCTGACGCCGGCCACCATCGCCGCCGCGCACCACATCTCGGCCAGCCATCTCCACCGGCTGTTCCAGGACCGCGAGACCACGGTGTCCGGCTGGATCCGCCACCTGCGTCTGGAGCGCGCCCGCGAACAGCTCGCCGACCCCGCCCGGAGCGACGTCCCCGTTCATCTCGTCGCCGTGCACGCGGGCTTCGAACACCATCCGGTCTTCACGCGCGCGTTCCGCTCGGCCTACGGCATGTCGCCCCGCGACTACCGCCGCCGTGCACTGCTCCAGGAAACCGGCGACGGACCCACAGCCGACTGAGTGGGGACGGATCGTCAAACAACCGTGGACTCGGCGTCAACACGTCCGCGCCCGCTGCCCAGAAGATGACAACAGCCGCCTGAGACCGGGCGACTGACATGAACGCGGTGACATCAACGGGGAGAAGGTCATGACCAAGATCGAGTTCGATCACGTGCGATACGGCTCGACCGAGCCGTGCGTGAAGACGTTCCAGAAGGCCCTCATCGCCGCCGGCTACAAGATACCGTCCGGCGCCACCGGCAAGTACGGCGACGAGACGAAGAGCGCCTGCGCCAAGTTCCAGCGCGCGCAGGGCTGGTCGGGCAGCGGGGCGGACGGACTGCCGGGCGAGGACACGTTCGCCCGGCTCGGTCTGAAGGACGGGGGCCACCGCTCGGGCCGGGTGGCCTCACCCGTGCCCGGCCACAAGGTCACCTACGAATACGGCGTCCGTAACTCGAACTACTCTGTCGGCTACCACACCGGGGACGACTACGCGGCACCCACCGGCACCCCCGTGGTGGCGGTACGGGCGGGCACCATCGCCTGGTCGAACGGCGACGGCGGCGCGTACGGGAACTGGATCTGCCTGCGCGCGGACAACGGCAGGGACTACATCTACTGCCACCTGTCCCGGCGCACCGTCTCCAGGGGCGACAAGGTGAAGGCGGGCGAGCGGCTCGGCAAGGTCGGGGCGACCGGCAACGTGACGGGTCCGCACCTGCACTTCGAGGACCGACCCCGCGGCGGCGGGTACGGCAACGACCGCAAGCCCTCCTGGTGAGCACAGCCCACCCACGGCCCTCACCACCTATCTACCTACTGGGAGGTTCCATGGCGACACCCCTGTCCGCAGCGAAGCTCCTCGCCGCCCTGCGCGCCGAAGGCGTACGGGTCGTGGAGGTCGGCGACTGGCGCACGCACAACCGCAACCACAAGGGCCCCTGGGGACCCGTCAACGGTGTGATGATCCATCACACCGTGACCTCGGGCACCCAGAAGTCCGTCGACATCTGCCGGGACGGTTCCAGCTCACTGCCGGGCCCGCTGTGCCACGGCGTCATCGCCAAGGACGGCACCGTCCACCTCGTCGGCCACGGGCGTGCGAACCATGCCGGCGGGGGCGATCCCGAGGTCCTCGAGCGCGTGAAGGCCGAGGACTACGGCACCCGCCCGCCGAAGCCGACGCGCGGCAACGACGATGGCGTGGACGGCAATGTCTGCTTCTACGGCTTCGAATGCGTCAACCGCGGCGACGGCGACGACCCGTGGCCCGCGGCACAACTCGAAGCGATCGAACGCGTCAGCGCCGCGATCTGCCGTGCCCACGGCTGGACCGCCCGCAGCGTCATCGGCCACCTCGAATGGTCCCAGGACAAGATCGACCCGAAGGGCTTCTCCATGCCCGGGATGCGTGACCGCGTCGCGGCCCGCCTGAAGACGACACCGAAGCCCGCGCTCGTCGCCGGGTGAGTGAGCCCTGCGTTCCGTGTGGGGTGCCTCCGTACGGAGGCACCCCACACGGGCGTCGCCTGGGTCCAACGCCCGAGAAAGACCGGATTCGTGCACGCCACCGGCGGCCCCGAGCACCACGAGGCCACCGTCGGCCCGGGCCTTCTCGCCGAAGGGCGAGAGGCGTTGGCCGAAATGGCCATTGCTGCCCTGTGACCAGCGACGGTGGAGTGGTTGATGAGGCTGCGCCTTCCACGAGACAAGGGGCAGAGCGAACGGATGTGACGGGGGAGCGCGATGGCCTATGTGATGGAGTTGCCGCTCGACGAGGGCGGTGACGGGGCGGCTCGGCTCGTCAAGGTCGAGGTCCAGGAGAAGCTGGGCGATGGACTGGCTCCCTTGACAACGACCGGGTCATCGAAAACGGGTCGCTGCCGGCGCCGCTCGCTGAAATGATGCGCGGGTCTGGTCCTCGCCATCGTGGCCTCCTGAGCCTGGGCGGAGATCCGTGCATCTACCACGAGGAAATATTGAACAGCGAACAATGGGCCGCGATGGTGGCCGAACTCCGCGCCCAGCGGGAAGCGGCACGGGAAGCGGCACGCAGCCAGGGTCTGCCGTATGCGAGCGTGCTGGACCTCGGGATCCGCTGGAGCGCAGGCGCTCCGATGCCGCACCTCTTCAACTCCAGTAACCGAACGATGGTCTTGTTCTATCGCCATGTACCCAGACCCGACTGGGACGGATCCTGGGCCACGGTGGTCGACCCTCGTGATCCGGCTCCGGCAGCCTTGGGCTTGATCGAGTTCATCCGGCCCCACTCGGTCAGGTTCGGGGGGCCCAATGACGAAGCCCTCCACGGTCACCCGTTGTCCGACCACGGTCTGGAAGCCTACGAGGCCCACGAAGTCCACAACTCCCCATGGATCGCCGAGGCGGAGCGCATCAACTCGGTACACCCCGCGCACCAGGGTGGCTGGCACGACACGATGCGTCACTACATCCTGACTTTCCATGACGACACACTCGAATGCCTCGCCCATGATGTGCGCGTTGAGCAGTTGGAGTGCCCGTTCCCCGAGGCGGTCGCGCGGGTGGCCCAGCGGCTGCTGGTGTAACTGTCGCCGCTTCACGCAACGTTCGCCTGTCCACCAGCGCAGGCATTCGTCGGCGTCGTGCTTGTTCCGCCAGATGGTGTAGCGGCGGATCGTGCTGCCCGGGAGCTGGCGGACGTCAGCGTCCGTACGGTTCGTGCGCTCGACCAGGACACCGAGAGTGCCTTTGACCTGCTCCAGACCCGTGCGGATCTCCCCTCGTAGCTGAGCGATCTCCACTGCGACGTTCGTCGCCGGGGTTCGGGGTCGCGGTCATGCAAGGTCCTTGGTTCCCCGGTCGGGCACGGCGCAGGTCATGCCGAGCGGTAGAAGATGGCCGGCACGATGGTGAGGCTCTCGGCGGTTGTGACCTGGCCGTTCTGGACTGCGGTCGCCGCCGCTGCGGTGCCGGTGGCCGTGCCGACGACGACCGCCTTCCATATCTTCGCGGTCTTCATCTGACGCTCACTCTCTTCGGGTCAGGCGAGGGCCAGGAAGTTGTGCCGTGTGCCTAGGCGGGACAGAGACTGGATGCCGGGGTAGCCATCTGCGGCGCTCTCCGAGTAGGAGCCGCCGGCCTTCGAGCGCTGCCAGGCGGCGTAGGCCTCACGAGTCTTGGTGCCGAGGCTGCCGTCGACCCACTGTTTTGCGAGCAGGCCCTCCGCGTACAGGGCGCTTTCCAGGAGGAGCGCCTCGGTCTTGTATGTGACGTCGCCTTGCGGCCCGGCGCTGTCGGCCTTCATTGCGGTGACCATGTGTGCGACGGACACCGTGCGGTGCGGGGCGGGCGGGCTGACCAGCTCTCCCGCGCGGGCGATGATGCGGCCGCGCTGGGGCTTGCGCAGGTCGCCGGGGCAGCCGGTGTGTCCACCCCAGGCGGCGCCCCCGATGCCGTGGTAGGTGAGGCCGTGCGCCGTGGTCGAGTCGACGACGATCAGCGGCCAGGACCATTCGCCGTGTCCCCAGGCGTAGATCTTGGCTACGCCTTCGACCTGCGCGTCGGTCAGCGACTCGTTCGGGTGGCCCTCGGTCTCGACGCTGGTGTAGTAGGGGTTCCCGGCCACCTGTGCCCAGGCGTAGTCGACGCCGGTGTTGACGTACTGCTCGATGACGCCCGACTTCGATACCCAGAAGTCCGAGGACGCCTGCGAAGCCGGGTCGTTGTACCAGCCGAACGGCGAGTTGTTCCCGTCCTGGACGTGCAGGACCAGGCCACGGTGCTCGCGGACGCCGTTGGGGTGGAAGTTGCGGACGGGGCGGTAGACCGTTCCCGGCATACGGGCCATGAGAAGGCTTCCTTCGAGGTGAGCGGTATGGATACTTGAGCCCACACGGTGGCCGATGTGGGCACGCGAAAGCGCCCCGACACGGGCGGGCAGGGCAGTCCGTCAGTCGGCCGGAGTGAAGTTGAGGTAATAGGACTTACCGGCTGCACGTGGGCCCGTACACGGACATTCCGCGGCGGGCGATCGCCGGGACTGGGCGTCAGGTCGGTGTGGTCGCCGCGGCATGTGGATTGCAGCTGCTTGACGCAGGCCACGAGCAAGGCCGCCTGGCTGGAGGCGTTGTCCTGACGCGTGCGAGTTCGCGATGGATGCGGACAGTGGTGTCTGGGGCGATATGACTGTAGGTGTAGACGAGGCGCCGTATTCGAGTGGGCTGAGCGAGGCTCAGTCTTTCCAGCCGCCGAGAGAACAGGCGGGGTGCGTCAGCGGGTGAGGGTGACGGTGATGGGCTCGTCGGGGCAGGCGGTGAGGCGTTCGGCGAGGGCGGTCTGTTCGTTGGGGTCGATGGTGAGGTGGTAGCGGGTTTTGTCGGCGACCCAGTTGGTGAGGTAGGTGCACCAGTGGCCGGCGTACCGGGGCAGCCAGGTTGAGGGGTCCTGGTCGGCCATGGAGCGGTTGGACGCGGCGGAGACCGCGATCAGGGCGCGCTCGTCGTCGAGGTCGTTGGCGTAGAGCTCGCGTTCTTTCGCTGTCCAGGCGGAGGCGCCGACTGGCGGCGAGCGTCATTCCAAGTACGCGATATTCGCTGTCAGGGGGAGGGGCTACGGTACGTCGCTGTGGACGCTGCTGATCTTGACTATTGGGCCCGGAAGCCCTGGTTGCCGTCCACCAGCCCGGCCGAGTTCGAGAAGCCGGGAGACCAGATGCGGCGGGATCCCCGTTCACCGAGCAGCCGCGCCCACTCATGCCGAGACGGTGGAGTTTTGGGCCAGCCATGGGTCTTCAACGCCTCAGCCCGTCCGCACCACGGCGGAATTGTTGGAGTACTGCAAGGTGTGCCCGGCCCAGTGGTCCAGGACCGCGCCGGCAGCCAGGAGCGTGGTGAAAACGACCGTCATGAGGACGGCACCGGTGAGGCGACCGGCGAAGGTCAGAGCATGGGCGAAGTTGCCGAGCCCGAACCAGCCCAGCAGCACCGTCGTCGCGAGGAGGACCAGCAGGATCACTGCCATGTCGAGCTGGGCCCGCCAGGTATCCAGCGAGGGCCGTTCGACAGCAACAACAGCAACGCGACCAGCCCGTAGATCTGCCATCGCGGCAGGTTCGCGGGTGTCGGTAGGTCTCTCTCATCGCCCGCTGAAATGCTTCCCCCCGACCCTCTAGTGCCGCGCAGGACAGGTCACTGAGCCTAGCGAGTAAGGGAGTTTCCAGAAGGCCCATCTGATTGCAGGCGTGGCCAACCAAAACACCCAGTGGCTTGCCAATGGGGAAGTCAAGCTGTGTCGACGGACAGCATCCAGTTCCGTGATCAGTCGAACCGGACCACGAGTCGCACATGCTCTGGTCCATGTAGCTCGGCGAACGTCCGCATCACGTTCCAGACCGGCGCCCAGTGGGTCCCTGCCGCGGCAACGGTGGCTCGGCTGAGCGTGCCGGAGTGATCGGTCTCGTCCCAGTTGGCGGCTGCCAACTCTGCCCGGCTGATCCACGTCGTTCCGTGCGCGTCCTGTGGCCCGCCCCTCGCGTTGAACGCGTTCCGTAGTCCGTCTGAGGCGTCTACCGGCAGACCGCAGTCCTCGCTCAGCGGCCGGAAGCCGAAGGAGTTGCGGATGCCGAAGGGGCGGGCCCCGTGCCACCGGGACGGCTTTCGTGTGTGCGGGCTCAGGGCATGCTGTCAGCCGCGTCGGCCTGGGCGAGGATGGGATAGACGGTGGCGTCCCCGGGGCGTCGGCCCTTGTTCTTGCCGGAGGTGATGACGAGCTTCAGAGCGATCCGCGGCACGGGCACGCCGGCCCGCAGGCTGCGGGCGTAGTCAGCCATGTCGTCGACGACCTTGCGCTGTCCGCCATGCCGGCGGCGTTCGCGGGCGGATGCCTGGCCTTCGAGGGCGACGGGGAAGGGCTCGTCATCTGCCTGACCGCTCCAGGAGTGGCTCCCGCGCGACTCGGCGCGGCGTTCAGTATCGATCGGTCTCGCCGAAACCCGCGTCCGCGTCGTCGTCCGCACTCAAGGCGGCGGCGGTTGGGTCGAATCCGGGCGGGCTGTCCTTCAGGCCCAGGCCCATGCCGGCCAGCTTCGCCTTGACCTCGTCGATGGACTTCGCACCGAAGTTGCGGATGTCCATGAGGTCGGCCTCGGAGCGCGCGACCAGCTCACCCACGGAGTGGACGCCCTCACGCTTGAGGCAGTTGTACGACCGAACGGTGAGCTCCAGCTCCTCGATCGGCACCGCCAGGTCGGCGGCAAGGGCGGCGTCCGTGGGGGACGGGCCCATGTCGATGCCCTCGGCGTCGATGTTCAGCTCGCGGGCGAGACCAAACAGCTCGACCAGGGTCTTACCGGCGGAGGCCATGGCGTCACGGGGACGCATCGCCTGCTTGGTCTCGACGTCGACGATCAGCTTGTCGAAGTCGGTGCGCTGCTCGACACGCGTGGCCTCGACCTTGTACGTGACCTTGAGAACCGGCGAGTAGATGGAGTCGACCGGGATACGGCCGATCTCCTGGCCCACCTGCTTGTTCTGCACGCCGGAGACGTAACCGCGACCGCGCTCGACGGTCAGCTCCATCTCCAGCTTGCCCTTGCCGTTGAGCGTGGCGAGGACGAGGTCGGGGTTGTGCACCTCGACACCGGCCGGGGGCGCGATGTCGGCGGCGGTGACCAGACCCGGACCCTGCTTGCGCAGGTACATCACGACCGGCTCGTCGTGCTCCGAGGAGACGACCAGCTGCTTGATGTTGAGGATCAGGTCGGTGACGTCCTCCTTGACGCCCGGCACGGTGGTGAACTCGTGCAGGACACCGTCGATGCGGATGCTGGTGACAGCAGCGCCGGGGATCGACGACAGGAGGGTACGGCGGAGGGAGTTGCCGAGGGTGTAGCCGAAGCCCGGCTCCAGCGGCTCGATCACGAACCGGGAGCGGAACTCGTCGACGACCTCTTCGGTCAGAGACGGACGCTGAGCAATGAGCACGAGGTGTTGCCTCCAGTGTGTGGCGCTCGCTATGTGACGCCGTAGACACCACGAAGGGTACGGGCGATACGGCGTCCGAAGAGGCCGAACCTCCCGGCTCCACTCATCTGCCAGCCAGTCGGCGGGCCCAGCTCTAGCTGGAGTGGAGCCCGACGACCAGCTGCGCCTGCTTCTGGGAGTCAGCCACCAGTGCAGTACGTCTTCTGCACGGCGGGTCGGATGCCCTTCGCAGACCTCCCTGAGCGCACAGGAGCTGAGCTCAACACAGGACAAGGCGCTCCTGGCGACGGGGCATACGGAGGGTCCGGTGCGGGTACAGCCGGGGATGAAATCGGCCTTCCGCCTCCGGCCCGGTGGGGTCGTCGCCGGCAAGGCCAGCGGTGAAGCGTGCGATCAGGGCGTCGGACTGCAGGGAGCGGCCGTCGACCGCGGTCATCAGGAGGAGTTGGAGATCGCACTCTTGGCGTGAGTCCGCAACAAGGTGCCGGCCCTCGTGAGGTCCTCGGGGGTGTCGACCGCCAACTCTTCGTCCACGACACGGAGCATCCGTACGCAGTGACCGTGTTCGATGGAGCGCAGCATTTCCACGCCTTCGGTACGCTCTGGCGACCCCTGGGGCAGGTGCCGGAACATGCTGAGGGCCGTTCCGGTGAAGCCGTAGAGACCGAGCGGGCGCAGGTATCGCGGCCGATCCCCGCGCGGGTAGGGGATCGGCTGCCGGGAGAACATCAGGGCGTTGTCCTCGGCATCGACGACCACTCGTGTAGCGACCTCTCCGCCCCGTCCCGGTCCCGCACCACCACAGGTGGTGCGGGACCGGGCTGTCTGCCTGTCACCGGGCTCGGAACGCCAGTTGCCCGGCCAAGCCTCCGGGTGTGCGAGCACGCCCGATCGAGCCGTACGGACCATGAGCTCTCTGACCTTCGGCGGGCGGGCGGATCAGCGCAGTCCGGCGAACAGGTCGTTCTCGGGCACGGCTGCTCCGGTGGTGTCCTGGACACGTACGAAGGTCTCGACGCCCATCAACTCGGTGAACCTCTCCCGGCCCATCCTGAGGAAGAAGATGTTCTCACCCTGGCTGGCGTGTGCGGCCAGCGCATCGAACTTCTGGCCGCCGAACGCGGTGGTGTCCACCCAGGTGGTGATCTCCTCGTCGGGGAGTCCGATCTCGGCCATCGCGGCGGCCTCAGCGGGATCCGGCTCCTGCCCTTCCGCACCGAACTCGCGCATGACCTCCCCGAACCGCTGCATCATCGAGCGCGGCGCCGTCGTCCAGTACACCTTCGGTGTCAGCGCGGTTATCGCCAGCGCCGCCATCGTGATGCGGTTGGCCTGGATGTGGTCGGGGTGGCCGTAGAAGCCGTTCTCGTCGTAGGTGACGACCACGTCGGGCTGGTAGCGCCGCAAGAGTTCCGCGAGTCGGGCAGCGCCCTCCGCCACGGGTGTCTGCCAGAAGGAGCCGGGGGCGTCATTGGTCGGCCAGCCCATCATCCCGGAGTCGGCGTAGTCCAGCATCTCGAGATGACTGACCTTCAGGACTTCGCAGCTTGCCTCGAGTTCCTGACGCCGCATCAAGGCGACGGCCGCCGGATCGTGCCCGGGATCGCCCGGCTTGACACCCCCCGGTCCGTCACCGCAACCGCCGTCGGTGCACGTCACAAGGACCGTGCGAATGCCCTCCGCCGCGTATCGCGCGAGGACACCTCCCGTTCCAGTGGCCTCATCGTCGGGGTGGGCGTGCACCGCCATGAGCGTCAAGGGTCGGTCATTCATAAAACGGTCCTCCTGTGTGAATAAGCCTCTGTCCGAGTCCGGGGCAGGCGCATAAGCGGTCGCCCCGATATCGGGTGGCCGGGCGTACCGGACCCGGGCCCCGGATCGCGTCGGGCGGACGATCTTTTGGTCTCTCTGTTCCCCGCCCGCGCGGCCCAAGTCCCTCGGTCGGTGCAACAGCGCCGGCCGGATCGGCTGTTCCCGCCGCGCACGGGAACAGCCTTGGGCCTCGGCGCTCGCTCCCGTGCACCTCGCTTCCAGACTTGCCCGTGAGTCTTCACGAGTTCGTCGGCTCGTTGCACCGGCTCGGGCCCCGGCCCAGGGCCGCGTCGTTCAGGTGATGTGTCCTGGTTGATCACATGATGCCGAGGGTGATCAGTGGACGGTTGGCGTCGCGGGTGTGGTGGCGGAGTCCAGCGGCGATGTTCGTCTGGTTGGCGAGTCGGAGAGCGCCGATGGCCAGGTTGCGCAGGGATGCCATGGCACGTGGAGCGGTGCCGGTGCGTACGCGGGAGGCGTCCTCGGCGTACGTGGTGTCCCTGACGTGGTGGATCTTGTTCTCGATGCCCCA
>NZ_MCGQ01000054.1 GCF_002242805.1 Streptomyces diastatochromogenes
CCGGTGGGGTTGTGGGGATTGCACAGCACCACGACACGGGTGCGGTGGTCGAGCGCCGCGAGCAGGGCGCCCAGATCCTGGTGTCCGTCCGGCGACAGGGGTACGGCGACGGGGTGAGCGCCGACCATGGCGGTCAGCAGGGGATAGGCGTCGAACGTGCGCCAGGCGTAGGCCACTGTGTCGCCGGGCCGGACCACTGCCCGGAGCAACTGCAGGGCCACGCCCACCGATCCGCTGCCGACCGCGACACGGTCGGGGGTCACCTGGCACCATGCGGCGATGCGCTCGGTGAGGTCGTCGGGGTAGAACTGCGGGTAGCGGTGGGCCTGTGCGACGGCCCGTTGCATCGCCTCGCGCACCGAGGGCAGCGGGGGATACGGGCTCTCGTTCAGGGCGAGTCGGTGCAGCACGGGGATGTCCATCGCTCAGTCCCGTCCGCCGTGCCAGCGGACGGCGACGGCACCGGCGAAGTCGCCCGCGTGAGCGAATCCCCCGAGCACCATCAGGTCGCCGTCCTCCACCTGCCCGGAGCTGATCGCGCGGTCCAAGGTGATCGGAATCGCCGCTCCGAACAGGTTCCCGTACGCATCGAAAGTGTTCAGGTGCCGTTCGGCCGGCAGTTGCAGCGCTTCCCGCCAGTTCCGCAGGAAAGTGCGGTTGGGCTGGTTCGTGATGAGGACGTCGATGTCGGTGGTCGCCACGCCGAGCCGCCGGCACAGGTCCGTGACCACCTCGGGGACGAGGCGGTTTCCGCGGGCCAGGACCTTGGCGACGCTGGCGTCGGTGAACCCGATCCGCAGCTGGGACTCTCCCGGCTCCCAGTACTTGCGGCCGTCGTCGACCGCCACGGTCATGTCTCCGGCGTACTCGCCGATGTGCCGGGTCTCCACGTCGAGGACCGGCGCCTGTGCCGACGTCGTCACGTACCCCACACCGCACCCGTCGCCCGGGATCGCCGCCTGGGCGAGCCTGCGCACCTCGGACTGGGTGAACCACTGACCCGCGGCACTTTGCGCGTTGCAGATCAGCGCGGTCCTCGCATCGGTGGTGGTGAGGATCTGCCGGGCCATCTTCAGCATGTACACGAAGGACGCGCAGCCCGCGTTGGCCACGTCGACGAGCCACTCCGGGTGCAGACCCAGCCGACGCGCCACCTCGGTTCCGGCGCCCACGAACGGCAGGTCCGGCAACTGGCTGTGCACCAACAGCACGTCGACGCCTCGGATCTCCGCCGCGCCGTGCCGTTCGATCAGGGGCTGTACGGCACGCTCGACCATGTCCGCGTTGGTCTCGTCCCTGGCCACGTGGTGCCGTAACGGCGGGACCTTGAACATGGGGTGGTTGCGGAGCTTGTCCTCGGCTCCGGGGAAGTCCGTGTAGAACTCCGCGGGGACCGGCTCGCCGGGCAGGTAGCTCGCGACGTCGGTGAGGCTGACCGTGGTCACCGCTCCACCGCCCTCGCCGGAGCCGCGCTGACCGGCAGGCCGTTGCGGTGGCGGTGTTCCAGGATGGCCTTGAGGTTGTGCATCTCCACGGTGTGCCCTGCGTAGAAGAGGTCCCAGTAGTCGCCCACCCAGGGCCGGTCCGGGCGGGGCGCCAGGTCGGGGTGCGGGTTGTCGTCGTAGTAGGGGTGTCGGCAATTGGTCCAGGTGATCACCGAACCCGGCTTGTCGAGCACCAGTCGGGCCGGTACGACACGCATCAGGTAGATCATCCACAGCTTCTCGCCCTGGTCCCAGGAGCAGTGGTAGTCCACGGTCATGGCCTCGGGGTTCGCGCGCACCTCGCAGTAGATCCTGGTGTCGTCCTCGAGCCGGTCGTGACCGACCCACAGGCCCGGTGTGCCGGATGGCGCGAAGTCCCGCAGGCTGCAGGTCCACTCCTCCAGATGGTGTCCCTGGCGCAGGTAGTCGTAGGCCTGCTCCGGGGGGCAGTCGACGTACTCGTGGATGGTGCAGTACTGCCCGTAGACCTGATGGTGGGGGTAGACCGCGTGCGTGAGTTCCATGCAGTGGGCGGTCAGTTCCTCCTTGCCGGCGTTCTCGATCCGGACCAGACCGGGGATGTCAGCCAACGTGGACGACTCCTCGCTCATCTGAACCCTCCTTGCTCTCGGTGGCTTCGGTGAAGGACTGGAAGGGAAGGAACGGGGGGATCTCCCGTGGGTCACAGGCCACTGCGACGAACGCCGGGCCGTCGCCCGCATTGCCGCGCAGGAGCGCCGTGCGCAACTGCGCCGCGTCCTCGGCCCCCATGGCCTCCAGGGACGGGAAGGCGGCGGCCACCCCGGCGGCGAGGTCGGTCGGGGCGAACAGGTCGTGGCTGCGGATGCCGCCCTGGAAGAACTCCTCACGCAGCGCGCACATGGCGTGGGCGTTGTTGTTGAAGATCACGAAGGTCACCGGTGCGGCGTACTCCACGGCGGTGTGCACTTCCATCCCGTGCATGAAGAAGGCCCCGTCGCCGGCGAGGACGTAGGTGCGTCGGCCGGTGGCGAGCGCGGCGCCGATACCGGCACCGAAGGTGTAGCCCATGCCGCCCATGCCGACCGCCACCACGAAGCGGCCGTGGCGCGGGGCCGGGAGGAGATGGACCGCGCTGGCCCCTGCGTTGCCGGCGTCCACGAAGACGTGGGCGTCCTGGGGGAGTGCCGCCTCCACCGCGGCGACCGCCTCGGCATAGGGGGTGGTGCGCCCACGCGTCCGGGAGAGCGGGCTCGGCATGGGTGTGGGAAGGGGACCGGTGTGCGGCGGGCAGGGACGTGGGTGGGACGGCAGCCGGGTGATGACCGCGCTCAGCGCGTCCCGGAGGTTCCCGCCCAGTGCGGTGCCTGCCACGAACGGTGGTTCGGAGCCGAGGCAGACGACCTCGGTGGCGGCCAGGGCCCGGTCGAGGCCGCCGCGCGCCAAGTGCGGCAGCCGGGTACCGACCAGCAGGCATAAGTCGGCCCGCCGCAGGCAGTCTTCGACGTTGGCGTGGCCCATCACCCCGGCCACGCCTGCGAATCGGGGATCACGGTTGTCGAAGACGTCCTTGGCGTCCGGGGTGACCGCCACCCATGCCCCGAGGCGCCGGGCCAGTTCGGCCAGCTCCGTACGGGCGTTGGCGGCGGCGACTTCTTCACCGGCGATGACGAGGACGCGGCCGGCCCGGCGAAGGGCATCCGACACGGCGGTGAGGGCGGCCGCATCGAGCCGTGGCGCCGATGCCGTCGGCGCCGGCCCGCCTGGTGGCGGCGCCGCGTCACGGCCGGGCACCTGGATCCGTGCCCGCTGCACGTCCTTGGGCAGCAGCAGCACGGCCGGTCCGCGTGGATCGGCCTGTGCCGCCGCCATTGCCCGAGGCAGCAACTCCGTGAGTGAGTCCGGTTCGGTGACGCGGGCGCAGAACCGGGCGACGGGGGCGAAGACCTCCAGGGCGTCGAAGGAGCCCGCCTTGCCGCTGGTGTCCTGGAACGCCCCTTGGCCTTCCTGGCCGGTCGGCGGCTGGCCCACCAGGGCCAGCACGGGCACCCGGGAGGCGTGCGCTTCCGCCAGACCTGGTACGAGGTTCATCGCCCCACCGCCCGAGGTGGCGGCAACGACGCCGAGGCGCCTGGTGGTACGTGCGTATCCGTCGGCCATGGTGACGGCGGAGAACTCGTGCTTGGCGACGACGCCGCGGACAGCGCCGCCGCGATGCACTGCGTCGTACAGGTCCTCGATGTTCGCGCCGCCGACGCCGAACACGTGGGTGACGCCGGCCCTGGCGAGTTCCGCGGCCAGATAGTCGACCAGGCGTACCGTTCCTGCCTCGCGTAACTCCGAGGTCGTGCCGGTCATACGGGGCTCCTGCCCTCGTTGTGGTGTCGGTCGATGAGGCCGGATGGCGACATGACCTGAAAGCGGTGCCGGTATTCCCTGGGGGTGAGTCCCAGGGTTCGTCCGAAGGAGCGGAAGAACGTCTCGGGAGCGGCGAATCCGCAGCGGCCCGCTATCTGGCTGATCGTCAGGTCCGTGGTCTCCAGCAGCTCGCGTGCGCGGGCGATGCGCGTCCGCTCGACGTACTGGCCGGGTGTCGTGCCCACCTCGCGCCGGAAAACCCGGGCGAAGTTGCGCAGGCTCATGTTGGCCTGCCGCGCGATCTCGGCCACGGGCAGCGGGTTGTCCAGGTTGCCCAGAATCCACTCCTGCGCTGCCCGGATCGGCGGATGGTCGGCCAACTGGGCGTCGAGGAGGGCGCTGTACTGGGACTGTCCTCCGTGCCGCTTGAGGAACAGCACCAGAAACCGTGCCGTCTCCAGCGCGAGCGCCGCACCGTGATCGGCCTCCACCAGGGCCAGCGCCATGTCGATGCCCGTGGACACGCCCGCGGAGGTCACGAAGGGGCCGTCCCAGACGAAGATCGGCTCGGCGTCCACCGTGACGTCCGGATAGCGGCAGGCCATCGCCTCGCTGTACGCCCAGTGCGTGGTGGCGCGTCTGCCGTCGAGGAGGCCCGCCTCGGCCAGCAGAAAGGATCCGCCACATACGGAGGCGACTCTGCGCGACCGGGCCGCTGCCCGGCCGATCCAGGACACGAGCGCCCGGTCCCGGAGCGCGGTGTCGAGACTCCATCCGCCCGGCACGAGGAGCGTGTCGATCGGGCCCTGCCCCGCCTCCAGCGGCGAGGCCCCCACCACCACTCCTGAACTCATGCGCACCAGTGGTGCGTCGGCGGAGACGAACTCGGTTCGGTAGGGGGTGCCCGACGGACCCAGGAGCCGGTTCGCGGTATCGAACACTTCAATCGGTCCGGTGATGTCCAGGGCCATCGCGCCCGTGTACACCACCACAACAACACGTCGCTCCAACACGGTTACACCCTGTATCGGGCGTCGCACTGGCTGCAATGACAGTTTATTGACGGATCCGGCCAACGCGCTGTCGCCGGAGGGCGAAGAGGGGGTCTGGTCAGGCAGTTCATGCGCCCGGGCCGACGGCGCCGGGTGAGGCAGCTCACAGGGCGTCGGTGCGGCTGTGTGCCGCACCGACGCCCTCACCCCCGGATCACGTCCGGCTGCGAGGCCGCCCGTCGCCGCGGGTCATTCGGCCGCGGCCAGCAGCCGCGGCTCGCTCTCCTCGTACAGTCGCCGCGTCTCGCGGCTCTCGGCGGCGCGGCGCCGGTGGTCCAGACGGCTGCCCAGCCAGCCCGCCAGATAGCCGAACGGGATGGAGACCAGGCCGGTGGACTGCATGGGGAACCAGTCGAAGTCCGCGTGCGGGAAGACGGCGGACGGCGTGCCCGAAACGGCCTTGGAGAAGGCCATCAGCACCAGCGCGCAGACCGTGCCCCCGTAGAGGCTGGCGAGCAGGCCGGTGCGCGTGAATCCGCGCCAGAACAGGGAGTAGGTCAACGCGGGGGCGACGGCCGATGCCCCGATGCAGATCGCCAGCGTGGTCAGTACGGCGACGTCCCAGTTCTGGACCAGGGCGGAGAGCAGGATGGCAACAATCCCCACCGCCACGCTCGTCCACGCCGCCACCGTCATCTCCGTACGCGGCGCCGCCCGTTCCCGCCGCAGCGCATGGGCGAACAGGTCATGGGCGAGCGACGAGGCCGCGGCCAGGGTCATCCCCGCGACCGAGGACAGCAGGGTGATGAACACCGTGCCCGCCATGGCCGCGTAGAGAACCGTCGTGCCCGCGGAGCCCGTGCCGCCGCCGAGCGCCCGGGACAGCATGAGCACCGACGTCCTGCCGTGCGGGTCGGCCGCGGTGATGTACTGCGATCCCACCAGCGCCGCCGCGCCCGTACCCATGATGATCACGGTCAGACAGAACGTGGTGACCGTACCGACCGCCCAGGACATGGAGCGGCGCACGGCGGGCACGTCCCGCGCGGAGTACAGACGCATCGTGATGTGCGGCAGGCAGGCCGCGCCGAGGATCACGGTGATCTGAAGACTGGCGAAGTCCAGCCGTTCACCTGCCGACGTGCCCAGCTGGAGGCCCTGCTGAAGGAAGGCCGGGCCCGTTCCGCTGCCGCGTTCGGCGGCCCGGAGCACCTCGCCGAGGCTCCAGTCGAAGCGGTTGAGGACCAGGGCGGCGACGGTGACGCTGGTGCCGAGCAGGAACACGATCTTGATCATCTGGATGAGCGCGGTGCCCCGCATGCCGCCGATCGCCGCGTAGATGATCATCAGGCTGCCGACGAGGACGATGCATGTCGTCCTGGCGCCGGCCTCGTGCGGCATGCCCAGGATGAAGGTGAGCAGCGACCCGGCCCCGGAGAGCTGGACGACCAGGAAGGGGAGGGTCGCCGCGAGCGTCACCACGCAGGAGGCGATGCGGACGGCCCGCCCGGGCATGTTGCGGGCCAGGACGTCGCCCATGGTGAAGCTGCCGGCGTTGCGCAGCGGCTCGGCCAGCAGGAACATCAGCAGCACCAGCGACAGGGCGGTGCTGACCGCCAGGACGTAACCGTCGTATCCGGCGAGCGCGATGATGCCGGTGGTGCTCAGCACCGTGGCCGCGGAGATGTAGTCGCCCGCGATCGCCAGGCCGTTCTTGAGGGGGGTGAGCGAGAGGTAGCCGGTGTAGAAGTTCGTCAGGTCGTCGCGGTCCGGTCCCGCCATCACACACATCAGCAGCGTGAGGGTCACCAGGGTGCTGAACATGACCAGGACGACCGCCTGCGTCCCTGAGCCGAAGTCGTTCATCCCGCCACCCCGGCATCCCGGCTAGGCCGGACCGTACGCTCCCTGACGACCCGCGCCAGCGGGTCCACGGAGTGCTGTGCGCTGCGTCCGTACCAGAGGACGGCCGCGAAGGTGACGACGAGCTGGAGGATCCCGAGGCCCATGCCCAGGCTCAGCTCCCCGGCGATCTTGGAACCCATCAGGTCCGGCGCACAGCAGGACAGCACCACGTACACCACGAAAGAGCCGAGCGCGGTGAGCGTGGAGACCCGGCGGAGCACCTGGTAGGCCGAGCGGAGGGCGGCGAGGTCGGCACCGTGCGGAGGAGGCTCGTGCGCGTGCGGTGGGCGCCGGGGGGATTGCCCGTACGGGTCGTACCAAGGGGCGTCGTATCCGTACGAGGTGTCCTGCGGGGCCTCGTTTCCGTACGACCCCTGCCATGGATCCCGCCCGTACGGCTCGCGCCGAGGGGCGTGGCCATGGGGCTCGGTCTGCGGCCATCCCGGCGGCGGGTACCGGTTGTCGTCGGGGTGTGTCATCGCGTGGCCTTCCGGTGCGGCTCGGATCCGTGGGAGGTGGTGGTGGAGCATCGGTGTGGCGGCGCACGATACCGACTGGTTGGAATGGCCGATAAGCCTGCGGAGAGTTACGTTTTCGGCTCGATGAGGCATCCGGTCGACGGCGGTGCGTCGACGGGCTCACGACCCCCGGACCCTAGATCCTCGGACTGGTGGATGATCTGTGGGGAATATCACGAGCACCGACCTACCTACTGGTCGGTATGGTCTCGGGGAGCCGCAACAACAGGAGGCGTGATGTCCACGACCAACCGCCAGATCCGTCTGGCAGCCCGCCCCGTGGGCGAAGTGAAACCCGAGGACTGGGAGCACTGTTCCGAACCGCTCACGGAACCGGGTCCGGGCCGGTTCGCGGGCCGGACCCGCGTCATCTCCCTGGACCCGGCCATGCGGGGCTGGCTGGACGACCGCCCCTCCTACCTGCCGCCAGTGGGCATCGGAGAGGTGATGCGCGCCGGATCGGTCATCGAGGTCACCGCATCCAACCACCCCGACTTTCAGCCCGGCGACCACGTGGTCGGCACGTTCGGCGTCCAGGAGCACGTGGTCTCCGACGGCCGCGGCGCTCTGAAGATCGACACCTCCCTCGCCCCGCCCTCGACGTATCTGGGAGCGCTGGGCATGCCCGGCATGACCGCCTACTTCGGCCTGCTGGACGTCGGCGCGCTGCAGGACGGCGAGACCGTCGTGGTGTCCGGGGCGGCCGGCGCGGTCGGCACCATCGCGGGTCAGATCGCGAAGGCCAAGGGCTGCCGCGTCGTGGGCATCGCCGGCGGGCCGGAGAAGTGCGCCATGCTCACCGACGAACTGGGATTCGACGCGGCGATCGACTACCGGGCCGAAGACGTCAGAAAGGCGCTGCGCGAGCACGCCCCCGACGGCATCGACGTCTACTTCGACAACGTCGGAGGGGACATCCTGGACGCCGCCCTGACCCGGCTCGCGATGCACGCGCGCGTAGTGGTCTGCGGCGCGATCAGCCAGTACAACAACGCCACGCCGGTCAAGGGCCCCTCCAACTACCTCTCGCTGCTGGTGCGCCGCGCCCGCATGGAGGGCTTCGTCGTCTTCGACTACGCCAAGCGCTACGCGGAGGCCGCGCAGGAGATCTCCGCCTGGATCGGCGCCGGCCGCATCCAGGTCAAGGAACACGTGGTGAGGGGCACCGTCGACGACTTCCCCGCGACCCTGCAGATGCTCTTCCGCGGCGAGAACGTCGGCAAGCTCGTGCTGGAGCTGGCATGACCGCCGCTGAGAGTGGGTCCGCCGCCCTGCGGGAAGAGCAGAAGGACGGCGTCCCGCTCCAGGGAAAGGTGGCGATCGTCACCGGTGCTGCCAGCGGACTGGGCCGGGCCTCCGCGCTGGCACTGGCGAGGGCGGGCGCGCGTGTCGTCGTCGCCGACCTCGACGCACAGGGCGGGCGGGAGGTGGCCGACATGGTCGACGGCCACTTCCGCGCCTGTGACGTCTCCGACCTCGACGCCAACCGCGCCCTGGTGGAGTTCACCCAGGAGCAGTACGGCGGTGTCGACATCGCGCTGCTCAACGCGGGGGTGGCGACCGGATGCGGCGTCGGTGAGGACTTCGATCCGGTGCGCTACCGCCGGGCGATGGGCGCCAACCTCGACGGCGTGGTCTTCGGCACCCACGCGGTCCTGCCCGCGCTGCGGGCCCGCGGCGGCGGATCGATCGTGGCGACCGCTTCCCTGGCGGGCCTCGCGGCGGTGCCGCTCGATCCGCTGTACGGGGCCAACAAGCACGCGGTCGTAGGACTCGCACGCTCCCTGGGGCCGGCTCTCGCGCCGGAGAACGTGCGCTTCAACGCGGTCTGCCCAGGGTTCGCCGAGTCGCGCATCATCGACCCCCTGCGCGGCATGCTCTCCGAGCAGGGTCTGCCGGTCATCCCGGCCGAGGTCGTCGCGGACACGGTGCTGCGGATCGTCGCCGGCGACGGCACCGGGGAGTGCTGGTTCATCCAGGCCGGCCGCGAACCGGAGCCCTTCCGCTTCCGCAACGTCCCCGGCCCGGCCCGGCCCGTCGGCGTCTGAGACGTTTCCGGGGGTGGGTCTTGCGAACGGCCGGGCCCGCCCCCACCGGCGTGCGGAATCAACCGAGTGGCCTCCAGTAGCTTGAGGCAATCACAAAAGAGGACCCCCTCCATAGACTTGACTGACTCCAAAGAAGGCGTACGGTCGAAAGAGAGAAGGCAACCGTCCCCCGAAGGGTGCCCGCATGACCCGCACCATCGCCCGGGATTCCCGCTCGGGCGGAGCGATCCCTGAGGCGGCCGTCCCCGGCCCGTTCGGGACCGGGCCCTGGACTCTGCCGTGGTCGCCGACCGCGTGCGGTCTGGCGAGGACCGCCGTCCGCGACGTACTGCCCCGATGGGATCTCGGTGATCTCGTCCCGGTCGCCGAACTGCTGGTGAGCGAGCTGGTGTGCAATGCGCTGCGGCACGGCGCCGGCCCGCTGCGCCTCACCCTCGAGCGGGTCCCGGATGTGCGCTGTACGGTCAGCGACGGTTCCACGCAGCCTCCGCGACTCTCCGACGCCGGCTCCGAGGACGAGGGCGGCCGCGGACTGGCACTAGTGGACATGCTGGCCGCACGGTGGGGCTACGAGCGCGGCCTGCCCTTGGGGAAGACCGTGTGGTTCGAACTCTCCGCCGGGTCGGACGAGCCGGGGCCGGGCGGAGCGGATTCCCCGGACGAGCAGAGCGCACTGTGGAGGGACGGGAGCGTTGTGAACGGCCCGGTGGCGCTGAAGGGCGGCTGGAAGGGCGAGGCCGCATGACCACCGCGACGACCGGCGAGGAGCCGATGGCGCTGGCGGCGGCACGCCTGCGCACGGCGGGCATGCGGGTGACCGCCCAGCGCATGGCGCTGCTGATGGCGGTCTCCGAGTCGGCCGGCCACCTCGACGCCGACGCCCTGCGCGAGCGCGCCCAGCGGGTCACGGGCGGCCTGTCCCTGCAGGCCACCTACAACGTGCTGCGCGCGCTCACGGACGCCGGTCTGGTCCGGTGCACCCAGTTCCCCGGTCACCCGGCCCGCTACGAGATCGAGCACCACGACAACCACCACCACTTCGTGTGCCTGCGCTGCGCCGCCATCCGTGACGTCGAATGCGCGGTGGGTGCGGCTCCCTGCCTGGAACCACAGCTGCCCGAGGAGTACGACATCCAGGAGGCCGCCGTGACCTTCTGGGGCCTGTGCCCCGACTGCCGGGCTGTCACCCCGGCGCCCTGACTACTGGACGAGCTCCCAGTCCTGCGAGCCGTCCGTGAGCGCGTTCTGCAAGGTCAGCTGTGCCCCGGCGGACGCACCGGTCAGGTAGAGGTTCGTGTTCTTGACCGACTGCAGCTGGTAGAACCCCTCGCTGGTCTTGACGAGGTTCCAGCTGCCGGTGGCGCTGTTGTCCACCCACTGGCCGATCTTCTGCCCCACCGTCGCGTTGCCCGTCCAGATGGCTGCCGCGCGGCCGCCCGCCTTGTTGAGCAGGGTGACACCGCCGTTGGGCTCGGTCACGACGTGCCAGAACTGGGTGTCGGCGTTCGCCGCCGAGCCGGGGGCCTCCAGACGGACGTCGGGAACGTCGCCGTTGCCGATGTTCGCGTCGTTGGTCTTGCCGCCGGTACCGATCACCTGATCCGTCTTCCGGTTCACCAGCTGGTAGTAGGCGCCGTCCGAGTGACCGAGATCGACCTCGGCGAACTTGAGCGTCGACGTGCCCTGGTTGTTGAGTATCGAGATGTGGCCGGTGCCCTCGACGTACTGCAGGTCGCGGCTGTAGCCGGCCTGAGAGGTCGTCTGGTACTCCTTCCACACGCCGTCGCTGCGTCCGCTCTCGTTGACCCAGACGTTGCCGCTGCCCGCGGCGTCGTAGACCAGTCGTCCCCCGGGGAGTCTGATGATCACCGGGCTGCCACCTGTCGGGAGAGCGTGTGAACCGGTGTCGACCGGCAGTGAGTTGACCCCCGTGCCGGTGGGCGAGCCGGTGGAGAACTTCAGCGGGTCGTCGGAGATCCGGTATCTGGTGTTGGCTCCGCCGCCCCAGTACTCGAAGGTGAGGAGCCACTTGCCGTCCGTCGTGCGGACGACGTTGGCCATGCCCGGTCGCCCGCCTCCGATCTCCGTCTTCCCGCCGCCCATGTCCTGGCTCAGGCCGGCGATGTCGACGACCGGGTTGCTCCACTGCGCACTACGGCCGTCCCAGGTCCGGTGCGCGAGGATCTGGCCGTGCGAGTCCGGGGCGGTGTCGTTCGCCGGGTCCGGTGTGGGGACGCCGGTGGTCGGATCGAAGCCGGTGTAGTCGTTCTCGTCGGAGTAGTAGCAGACGAGCCTGCCCTTGTAGACCATCAGGTAGGGCTCCCAGAGGGGATCCACCTGATGGTTCGTGTTGGCGTTCGCGATGTTCTGGCCGACCGCGCCGGCGCTGCCGCCCTGCCAGCCGCCGGTCGCGACGACGTTGAGGATCTTCCAGGTCGCACCCTCGTCGGTGCTGGAATACAGGGCGATCGCGAGGTCCTTGCGGTCCCCGTCGTTGGACGGTGTCCAGGTCGGGTCGGCCGCCTTGTGCTCCTTGTAGTAGTAGTCGTCGCCCGAGACGACGCTCGCGAGCAGCAACGTGCCCTGCTTCAGGTTCCCGACGTCCTGCGGAAGCACGTAGAGATACGGGTTGGTCCAGTTGCTGGTGTACTTCGCGTACTGAGGGTCATGGGACAGGTAGGCCGGAGCCTTGACCTCGGACAGCGGCTGCCACGACGTGCCGTCGTCGTCGCTCTTGTAGACCGGCAGGGTCTGCTTGTCGGCGCTTCCCGTCTCCGTCACGACGGTTGACTTCTCGAACGACGCCACCAGACGTCCGCTCGGCAGCTGCGCAGACTTGGGGTAGATCGCGCAGTTGCCCCGTCCCTTCAGGCAGGGTTCGCTCCCGAGCTGGTACAGGGTGCCGCCCGTCGGGTTGTACGCCTGTGCACCGGACGCGGGTACGGCCAGCAACGCGGACGCTGCGGCGAAGGTTCCCAGCGTTTTCATCAGCGTTTTTCTCTGCATGGTTCCTCCTTCGGGGATGAGCACGGTGGTGCCCGGGTCAGGAGCGGGTGTCCGCTTCGGGGGTCGGCGCTGTGCCGGTGTCGGCCGAGACGAGGACGCGTACGTCCCACGGCCCGAGGTCCAGTGCCGTGCCGGCCGGTGCGGGACTGTCGTTCAGGACGTCGGTCAGGTCCACCAGGGTGTGAGCACGCGCGGGTTCCCAGCTCCAGTTGTGCACGATGTGGACGCGGCGTCCGTCGGGGGAGGTACCGGTCGTCGCGGTCACGGATGCGGGGAGATCCCGCCACCCGCTGCGCTGAGCCGGAGCGATCCAGGTGGCGAGCGCCCGGGCGAGGTCACGGCCGGGCACGGTGCCCACGCAGGTGATGCGACCGGCGCCGTGGCGGCGGGTGGTGACGGCGGGCCAGCGCCCGAAGTGCGGATGGTCGTAGGAGGCCAGCACATCGGCGTCAACGACCGTGAGACCCTCGGTCCAGCGCGTCGCCGTCGCACCGTCGGGCACGTCGAGAGGGCCGCCGGGTACGGCACGGACCACGACGTCCCGCACCAGGTTGCTGAATTCGTCGTAGCGGACCCCGGCTGCCTCGGCGAGCCGGCCGGGGGCCGGTTCGAGCCGGGCGCGGGCCTCGTGGTCGGCGTACCCGGTGCGCGGGCCGAGGACGAGGTGGCCGCCAGCGTGGGCGTAGGCGACGAGCCAGTCGAGCGTGGCGTCGCCGACGACGTACAGGGCCGGGACGACGAGGACCGGGTGGCGTCGCACGGCCTCCTCGGGCGTCATCCCCTCCCGCTGCCCGCTGGGGTCGTGCAACTGCCGGGCATGGATGATCCGTACCTGGCGGCCCGCGTCGAAGGCGCCACGGTAGAAGGGGTCGAAGATCCGGTGGTACGCGGCGGGATCCGGTTCGCCCCCGGAGGTCGCGAGC
>NZ_MCGQ01000055.1 GCF_002242805.1 Streptomyces diastatochromogenes
GGCTGCGCGGGCTGCGCGGGAGCCAACTCCATTGCCCGCTCGGCCAGTTCCGCCAGTACCGCCTCCAGCTGCTCGAACCACGCCGCCACGTCCTCGTACGGCTCGGCCAGCACCTCGGCCTCGCGCAGGCGGGCGACGGGCTCGCCGAGGCGGGCGGCGAGGCGCTCCGGGGTCTTGATGCCGTCCAGGTCCGTGCGCAGGGGGGCGAGCACCTGGTCGTCGAAGTCCTCGATCAGGCGGCTGACCGGGCGCGGGTTGGGCACCTCGGGCGTCGGCGGCTCGTCCCCCGGGTCGCCGGGGGCGGCCGGCTCCGCGGTCCAGCGCCGTACCTCGTCCACCAGCTCCTTGAGCGTGGGCGGGGCCGACTTGGGCAGCGAGATCGCGGTGACCTCGTCCTCGCGGTCGATCCGGACGCCCGCCACGGGCAGCAACTTACGCTCCCCGCCCGCCTGTTCACCGAAGACGAAGAGGAGCTGGTCGCCGGTCTGGAGGGAGTTCGCGGTGCCCTCCACGAACAGTTCGGAGCGGCGGTCGAGGTCCTCGGGCGTGACGAGTGAGGGGCGGCGGCGCCGTACCTTCAGCTCGTTCCAGTCCCAGCGGGCGGTGAGGTCGCGGGCGGTCTCGAAGGTCAGCGACTGCTCGTCGGCGGAGGCGGGCACGCTGTGGCTGCGCGCCCCGCGCGGGACGAGCACCTGCAGGGCCTCGGCGCGCGCGTCGCGTTCGAGGGTGTACGCCAGATGGGTGGAGGCCGCCACTCCGGGGCGCGGCCGGTGCCCGACGAGCCGCCCGAGCAGCACCAGGGAGCGGTGTTCGTTGGCGGTACGGATGTAGGCCTCGTCGGCGATCCGCTCGGAGTGGAAGGTGAGCAGGTCACCGAGGACGGCGGTGGCGTCGAGCAGGCCGACGGCCGGGTCGTCCGGGGTGCGGACGGTCAGCCCGGCCAGGGCCGGGTAGGCGGGCGAGGCCAGCCGGTCGAGGAGGGCGGCGAGGAAGGAGCCGTACTCGCCGACCCGGTAGTCGAGCGCGGTGCGGCCGGGCGGGTTGTGCAGGGGGGCGGGGGCAAGGCGCTCGTCGTGGCCGCCGCACGCGCCCCCGCAGGAGCAGGCCTGGCTCATCGGGCGCCTCCCAGGGATATCGCCAGCCGGCCCTGTTCGGGCCGGTCCGGGTCGTTGTCACAGGTGGCGATCTCCAGCGGGCCGAGCCGCAGCACGCCGTCCTCCTTCTCTCCTCGGTCCTGTTCGAACAACCGCCGCAGCCGGGTGACCTCGACGCTCTCCACCCCGGGCACGGCCGCCGCGACGGCGACCAGACGGCTGAGCCGGACCGGCTCGCCGAAGGTCAGCGCGTCGGGGTGGAAGAAGCCGAGCCGTCCGCCGGGGAGGCGCCCGCTGCCCAGCACGCGGTACAGCTCCGCCAGAATCTGCCCGTGCTGATGGCCGGGCAGGGCGCACACGGTGAGCGCGATGTCGAGCGGCACCAGCCGGGCGGGGCCGACCACCAGGTCGTGACCGATGCGCCGGTACGTCTCCAGGGCCTGCGCCGTCGAGGTGAGCAGCTCCTCTGACGGGGTGCCGCTGCCGTACGCGTCGATCGCGATGTGCGCCTCCTGGACGCTGCCGGTCCAGCGGATCTCGGCGGCCGCCCGCTGCACTCCCGGCAGGGCGGAGGCGAGGGCCGCGTAGTCCTCGGCGGTGACCGCGCGCAGCCGGGTGCGGCGCAGGTCGAGCGGTGCCAACTGGCGTACCTGCTCCAGGGGTTCGGGCTCGGTTCCGCCGGTGGCGGGAAGCGGGTTGCGGACCGTGGCGGCCGGTGCCGCGCCGCCCGCCTCGACGACGAGGTGGTTGATGGCCTCCGCGCCGACGTTGCCCGTCAGGCCGCCGCCCAGCCGGTAGCGCACCGCCAGACGTGCTCCGGGCGTCGGCTCGGCACCGTGCCGTCCGTCGCCGAAGCGCAGGGCGAGACGCCCGTCGTCCTCAGGCTCGCCGACGAAGTGCCGGTCGCGGGCCGCGCTGTCGAGCAGGTCGCGGCGCGGCTCCCAGGTCGCGTCACCGTCGTGGAGTCGTACGGCGGGCAGGGCGCGCCGTGGGTCCTGGGCGAGGGCGGCGGTCGCCGGGCCACGCAGGACCGGCTCCTCCGGGTGGAGTCCGGCCGCGTACGCCGGGCCCCAACTGTGCGCGATCTCCCAGGCGATGTGCCCGTCGAGGACCGTTCCGGCGCGGGCGCGGGCGCTGAGGATGTCGACGCGGCGCAGCTTGGCGTCGAGCAACTCATCGGTGCGGTGGAGCAGTTCGCGCAGGGCGCGGACCGGGTGGCGGCGCAGTTCCAGCCGCTCCAGCACCTTCAGGCCGTAGATCAGGGCGAGTTCGGTGATCTCCTCCTCGCCAAGCCCGTCGCGGTCGCGGGCGCTGCGCCACAGGTCGACGAGCCGCTGCCGGACCCGGCCGGGGATGGCGGCGATCCGCTCGGCCTGCCCGGCGGCGACCGTGCCCGGGTCGGGGAACGGCACGGCCTGGGTGACCGGCGCCCGGCCGAGGACGGGGCGGAACCGGGGGCGGATGCCCGGGTAGACAGACTGTGCGAGCAGCGTCCGCAGGGCGGCGGCCTGCGCGTACGCCGTGCCGGGCACGACACTCCCCCAGCCTCCGGCCGGGGGGACCCCCACGTGCCGCTGCCCGGCGCGCTCCAGGCCGAGCCCGGCGCGTACGGTGGCCCGCTCCCCCACGAGCTCGAACAGCTCGCGGATGTCGTCGGGGGTGAGTTCCCGGCCGCTCTCCGCCTTGTCGGTGAGGGAGTCGATGAGCCGTGCGGGTGCGTTGCCCTCGCTGCGGTCGTGGCAGCCGAATACGGGCGGGTCGCAGGGCGCCACGACAGCTGGTACCGGCGGCACGGTGACCGGCTCGTGGAGTCCGGAGCGGCCGTGGTCGACCAGGACGGCGTTGCCGCGGGCGAGGGTGACGTCCTCGACGGGCAGGCAGTCGCGTCCGCCGCGGGTGGCGAGGCAGAGCGGGAAACGCAGGGCGTCCTCGGCGGCCCAGGTGACCTCCAGGACGGGCTGGTCCTCGATGCGGTCCAGGCCCGGGGTGACGGAGGTCAGGCGTACGGCCTGGCGGTGGGCGGGGTCGGCGTCGCCGGGGGTGCCGGTGCGCGGGCCCTTGACCTCCTCCAGGACCAGGACGTCGCCCGGTTTCAGGTCCAGCCGGCGTTCCCGGCAGGTCTCGGGGTCCACCCACTCGTCGCGCAGGGTGGCCGCGGTGGCTCCCCGGGGCAGGGCGCACACCTCGCCGTCCCAGGTCCACAGCCGGATCGCGTTGTGCGCGAGCCGCAGCCGCAGCGGGTCGGCGGTGACGACCGGTTCGAAGACCTCCACCGAGCCTCGCTCGTCCAGGTCGCCGAGGTCGTTCTCGTCGATGACGGTGCCGGGCTCCGGGCGGTCGTGCGGGTCGAGGGTGCGGACGTCGACGGAGGCGAAGCGGTAGGTGCCGGGCGCCAGGGTGTGGTCGGCGGCGGTCTCGACGGTCACGTAGGTGCGGGCGTTGGAGCCGTCGTGCATCGCGTAGTCGATGAGCCGGACGTGCCGGCGCACCGAGACCCGGCGGCGCGCGGTGTCCAGGTACGCCTCGGTGGCGACCGCGTCCTGGTGGTAGCTGATCTGGTCGCCGGTGTGGGCGAGCAGTTCCACGAGGGTCGTGCCCAGGTCGGCGGGGTTGCGCTCCACCCAGTCGGGGGTGGTCAGCGCGAGCCGGTCGAGCAGCAGCTTGCGGATGGTGTCGTAGTCGCGGGCCGTGTAGTCGACGACCGGGGCGGCCGGGAAGGCCGGGGGCTCCTCGGTCTCGTCCACGCAGTCGAAGGGGGTGGGGCAGTCGGGCCGGAAGGCGAAGGACGCGCTGTGGTAGCGCTGGTCGAAGCCGCGGTACGGCACGGTGCCGGGGCGGCCGTAGGGGTCGGCCTCCACCAGGGACAGCCGGTAGCGGGAGGTGTCGCCGGCCCGGTCGAGGGTGACGTAGAGCCGGTCGTCCAGCTCCGGGTCCTCCTCGCGTTCGACGCTGACGTCGACGGCGGTGATACCGATGATGCGCCGGCCGCCGTCGATGCGGACGTTCTCGGGGCCGAGGCCGTGCGGGGCCTTGCCGAGGAAGGTGACGGTGAGCAGCAGCCCGTCGTCGCTGACCTCGACGGCGTCGACCCCGTTGAGCTGCGCGGCCCGTACCTTGGCCCGCCGGGTGGTTCCCGCGCTCATGCCGCCCTCCCCTCGAAGACGTCCTCGCGGACCGCTCCGGTGGCGCGGACGACGTACGACAGATGCACGCGTACGACGTCGTCGCCGCTCTCGATGTCGAGGGCCACGACCTCGACCAGGTCGCCGAGCCAGCGCTGCAGCGCGGCCTGGACGGAGAGTTCGAGGGTGCTGACCAGTTCGGGGCTGCTCGGGGCGAAGACCAGGTCGAGCAGTCCGCAGCCGAAGTCGGGGCGCATCACACGCTCGCCGGGGCTGGTGAACAGCAGCTGTTCGATCAGGTCGTGGACGTGCTCGGCGGGGCGGGCGTGCGCGGTGCGTCCCCGGCGGTCGGTGCGGAAGGGGAACGCGATGTCGGTGCGGATGCGTGGGCTCGTCGGCGTCATCGGACGGTGACCTTTCGCTGCGCGGCCTGGACGACGGGCGGTCCCTGCGGGACGAGGGCCGCGCTGAAGCACTGGGCGGCGGAGGTGTCGAGCAGCACGGGCGCGCCGTCGACGGTGACGCCGGTGGTGTCGGCGGTCCAGCGGACCGCGACGCACGGCGAGGGCACCCCGTCGAGCGTGTGCGGGCAGCCGGTGACGACGTACGTGTGGGCGGCCGTGGCGACGGCGGCGCCGGCGATCCGTGCGCCGCCGGAGGGTGTGGTGGCGGGCGTGGCGCGGCCGCCGTGCGGGCAGCCGATCACGGCGCCCGCGTCCAGCAGACTTCCGGACAACTTCTTTCCCCCGTTGTCTATCGCTTGGAGAGCACGGTCAACTGGCCCTCGTTGATGGTCACTTCGCGGCCGCGCAGGACGACCTCGGCGCCCGCGCCGGTGGCGATGACCACGGCTTCCTTGGTGATCCGGATATAGGCACCGCCCTGCGCCTGCAGGAGGATCCCCTGCTCGGCGCCCGCGGTGTCGTTGAGCACGATCTTGTGGTTGCCCGGGGTCTGCACGACGACCGGCTTGTTCGTCGCGTTGCCCTGGAGTTCGCGGCGCGCGTCGGGCGGCAGTTCACCGGCGTCGCCGTACCAGCAGCCGGTCCACACCGGAAAGCTGGGGTCCCCCTGCTCGAACTCCACCCACACACCCGCGCCCGGCGGCGGCACCACGAACTGCCCCGACTCCGGCCCGGTGAACGGCAGGCAGGGCAGCGCCCAGGTGGACGCCTCGTCGCCGAGGACGTCCGGCACCTCGGCCGTGATCCGGCCGATGTGCAACGGGTCGTCGTTGCTGACCACCCGGCCGCGGAACTTGCCGAGGTAGCGATTGTTGGGTGCCGCCATACTGAACTGCTCCTGGTCGGTGGGTGGTTCAGGTGCTTCGGTCGGTTCGGTCGCTTGGCGCTCTTCGACCGCTCGGGGCGCTTCTTTCGCCCCGGTCGCGTCGGATCACGCTCACGGTCACGGGTCCACGCGGTTGCTGCGCGCCTCCAGCCCCTCCCGGGTGAGGGTGAAGTTCTGCTGGAAGGAACCGGGGCGGAGGTTGTGGGTGACGGACTTGACGTAGTAGTCGCCGTCGTACGCCCGCCCCGCGCCGCGCACGCCGACGAGCCGGCGCGGCTGGAGGAGGTAGCCGTGCCGGTTCACGTCCAGCGAGCCCGAGCCGGAGACGACGTCGGCGGAGACCGCGGCCCTGGCGAGGAGTTCGGCCTCGGCCTGCTCGCGCTGCTGCTTGGCGGTGCCGGACAGCGTCCTGCGCTTGAGGGCCGGCGTCGGGCGCCTGCCGAGAGGCGGGCGCAGGGGGCTGATCGGCGGCTGGGGCAGGAGGGTGGCGTGCCGGGTGCCCGGGTCCTGCCAGCGGGCCTGCGGCTCCTCGCGCGCGGTGCCGTCGTAGGCGAAGGTCAGCTGGTCCACCGTGGAGTTGGCGTCCATGTTGACGTTGAGGGCGTGCTGACGCGCACCGAGACGGACCTCGGGTCCCCAACGGGCGGACGACTGACCCGGGTTGGGACCGGGCTCCAGATAGAAGGTGTATCCGTTGGCTCGGGCCAGGTCGGTGACGTACTGGAGATCGGTACCCGTCTGGTAGTGCACGCGGAGGTCCTGGTGCGGGGGCTGGGACACCTTCTCGGTGTAGACGTCCGGCCGGATGCCGTAGTCCGAGTACCGGCGGAGGATGGCCAGCACGCGCTCGGACGGGGGCAGGTTGGGGTAGCGGGCGGTGCGCTCCTCCAGGTCCATGAGCAGGGTCAGGTCCTCACCGGTGACGGTGAGGGTGGAGTGGCCGGGGATGTTGCTGGCGCCGACCTCCTGACGCACGATCAGCCCGTCGAACAGCACCTCGGGCGTACCGCTCACGCTCACCTGGACGATGACGCGGGTCTTCGGGTCGAAGAACCCCTCCGGCAGCAGCCGCGTGCCGATCATCCCGTTCTTGGTGAGGTCGAACGCGATCTGGAATCCGCTGCGTTCGCCCGCCGTGGCGGTGATCTGGGCGGACAGCAGCGCCTCGGCGACCTCGGCCGGGACCGGGCGGGCCAGCGTGGGCCCCATGAGGAGCTGTATGTGTACGGGGCCCTGCCCCACGCTCTGTTCAGACACGCCGGTCTCCGCGCGAGAACCCACCGGCCGAAGGTATGTCGATCACGCGGCCGGTCTCGTCGGTCAACTCCCGCGGATCGAGGACGGGATTGGCGTCGGCGATCCGCCACCACTGCCCCGGGTCGCCGAAGAACCGCCGCCCGAGCAGATCGGGCCGGTCGCCGGCACCGACGGTGTGCGCCTCGGTCTCCTCACCACTCTGGTCGAGCGGTGGCAGCAACCGGCGCTTGGCATACCGCACTTCGGTCCCGTCGTCCCTCCGATACACCCCGATCTCTGCATCGTGGTACCGGCTGGTGCGCGGGTAGGGATGCGCCCCCGGTATGGAGTCCAGGGCACTCTCATAAGGCTCGATGGTGGACATGGCGTGCTGTGCTCATCCCCTTCCGGTCACGAGGTCGGCGCCGCCGAGCCCGAGCAAGCCGAGGCTGCCACCGCGGGCCATGGCGGCGAGCCGTTCCTTCTGCGCGAGGTGCGCCATGTACAGATCGGCACCGCGATGCCCCGCGGGCAGGTCGCTGACGGTCAGGATCTTCATCCCGATGCTGAGCGAGGCCCGGATGGGGTTGAGATTGACGTCGAAGGCGGACTCATTGACGGACAGCTCGGTCAGTCTGACCGGCATGACCCGCTTGCTCCCCCACGTGAACAGCGTCAACGGCATCTCGATCGGACTGATCTCGATGACGCCCTTCTGCGTCAGCTTGCTCGCGGCCCGCAACTGGGCCGTGGTCGGTTGCACGAGCATCTCGAGCGTGGCCAGTTGGGGGTGGATCCCCTCGGGTGCGGCGATCTCCAGCTGGTCGGTCGCGTCGATCTCGGCGGTGAACTTCCAGGTCTCCTGGGCGGGACCCTTGAGCCGGAGGGCCTCATTGCGGTCCCCACTGCCGGTTCCGCCGCCTCCCGCGTCACCGCCGTCGCCGGCGGACTGCGGCGCGATGCTGCGCTCCAGGGTGTCCGGGTTGAACTGCAGCACGATGATGCGCTGGGGGGTGCCGGTGTCGGGGGCGACGACGACTATTCCGGAGCGGATGGGTTTGGGGATGTCGGCGTAGCGGGTCACAGACGGGCCTCCAGACGCTCACGCAACGGGGTGTAGTCGTACTGGGGAAATGCGACCGGGAACACCTCGAGCATCGCTTCGAGGTTCTCGCTGACCTGTCCGCTGAGGCCGCTCAAGGTTACATCGGAGAAGAGGTATTGCCACCCGAAAGTTCCCTTGGTGACCGAGAGCATCTTCATGTACTCACGATAGTCCAGATCCAAGCGAACATAATCGGAGGAATGACCCGGATAGCGACTCAGATCCTTGTCGTAGTACCAGATCTCAAGCGGGTCGACATTAGGTTGAACTCGGATAGCTGCAAGCAACCCGGCCCCAGAACGAGGCGTGTCGTCAATCGTACGGAACTCTGCAACCAATCGCTTCTCGGAGTCGGGAGCCTTCTCCCAAGCAAGGTCCGGCGCAGACCTCAGAAGCGATTCATAAATGTTACGCACACGGAACTCTCCGTGAATTTCCGGCATTTTCTTTCGGCGCACCGATCGCCAGCAGCACGCGAGCTCAGTGATCCACGGCGTCGCCTCATCGAGGCGCGGAGAGAGAATCACACCGTTCCACTCCGACTGCACTTCGAATCCCGAGGGCCTGCCGGCCGACGGGTCAGTGAAGGCTCCGACCTTCTCGAAGTCCACTTCCAGGGCTTCGGATTCCAGGATCGCATCGAAGGATGCATACAGTTCCGATTCGATCGCCGAGTATTCACGCATTTCTCAGTTCCCTTGATCGTGGAGCACTCACGGCTTCTTATCGAAGGTGAGGTGCCCTGCCGCCGCGGCTTGGATGAGTTTACGAATCTGCCCGTCCCAGCCCTTCTTGCGCCGGCGCTTGAGCATCCTGAGCGTCTTCAGGTCCTCGAGCAGGACAGACAAGTTCGGGATGTTATGACTGTGAGCCTCGGCGACATCCTCGATATCTTCAGAGATCCCCTTTGGAATATTTAGCATGTTTTGCATACGTACGGCTGTGTCGTAGTTGACGTAAACTCGATCTCCGGGGCCGGGCGGCATCTCGAGATCCGACCTCTCGTTGTAATCACGCGCCCGCCTCTCCTTCACCCACTTGTTGTTCTTGTAGTCAGGATAGTAGGCCCCCCATTCCGTCTTGAGGAACGACGGGAAGCCCTCTGGCACTCCGGAGTGGTAACTCACCTTGACGTCGTACCAGGCAATCTTGTTCTTCCCGGATCGAATCCACTGCTCGGCCGGAATCTCAACCTCGTTCTTGAAGTTCTGGTTCACCCTGTTTCTAGCCGGAACGAGATTCCTTCCATCGGCCGTTCCGCCCAGAAGTTCCGTCAGCAAATGCTGCCGGACCCAGAAATTGCTCGAGTCTGCGTTGAGATCGTACTTGTTGATGTAGCGGAACCCCTTGGGTTCATCCTTTCGAGCCTTGTCCGCTTTCTCGCCGCGCCTCTTCGCCCACCCTTCACTTATGGCCTCCGCCGTGAAGTTGCTGGCCAGCACGTTGTTCCTCTTCGACGGTGCGCTTGGCGTGGGAAGCGGAGGGTCCGGCTTCAGGTGATCGATTTTTGTTTCGTAGGTGCTGTACCCAGGAATCACGGGGACAGAAGGATTGAGGTGCGCAATGACAGTGAACTTCTCCCCTCCCTGTTTGTAGAGGGAGGTAAGCCTGTAGTGCCTCCTCATACTGGCCAGGAGTGCCCTGAAGGTACTGAACTCGATTCCAGGATCAAGCCGCTCCCTGAGAGCGTCGCGGATCTTCGCAGCTATCAACTCCAGGCGGGCTTGCTTTGCACTGCTGGAGTCCTCCTCTTCGTTTCGCTTCTTTTTCTTGCTGTCCTTGTCGCCCTTTGGTTTGTGCGGTCCCCGTTTCTTCGGGTCGTCCTCCTTGCCGTGCTTGGGCTTCTTCGGGTCGTCCTCCTTGCCGTGCTTCGGCTTCTTCGGGTCGTCCTCCTTGCCGTGCTTCGGCTTCTTCGGGTCCTCGCCCTTACCGCCCTTGGGCTTCTTCGGGTCGTCCGCGTGCTCGCCCGGCTTGGGCTTGGCCGGTTTGCCGTCGTCCTTGGCGTCCTTGGGCTTGTTCGGAGCGTCCTTGCCCTCGCCTTCGGCGTTCTTCGGCTTGGTCGGTTCGGACTCCTTGCCCGTGGAGGGCTTCTGGTCGTCCTTGGGCTTGGCCGGGTTCTTGTCGTCCTTCGGCCTGCCGGGAGCTTCGTCCTTGTCGAGCTTCGGCTTCGGCCGGGGTTCCGGCTTCGGCTTGGGCTTTGCCGACGGGGTGGGACGCGTCTCCGGCCTGCCGGTGGGCTTGTTCGTCGGACGGGTGGCGCCCGGCTCCTCGGTCTTCGGTCGTGTCGCCCCGTCTGTGTCGCCACCCGCGGGCTTGCGGCCGGCGCCCTCGGTGTCCTTGGGCCGAGTCGTCGGACGTTCGCCCGGAGTCTTCTCCGTCGGCCGGTTCCCACTCGGGGCACCGCCCTCCTCGGAGCCCCCGGCATGCCTGCCCGGCCGCCCTCCTTCCTTGCCGCCCCGCCCGAGCTTCGCCGCCACCCCCTTCAGACGCTTGCCCACCTTCGCGACGTACTTGCCGATGCCGTCCAGCAGTGCCTGGTAGGCCAGTTCCAGGAGGGCGACGATGCCTGCCGCGACCGCCTTGGCGAACAGGATGCCCGCGCCGCCCTGGCGGACCGCGCGGAGCCAGGCGAGGACCGCGCCCATGGCGCTCAGGATCTGGCCCAGGGCGCCGATCGCCGTGCGGATCGCGTCGATGACGGCCGTCACCCAGCCCGCGCCCGGGATCAGCTTCGCGATGACCTTGGTGATCACGATCTCGCCGATGATGAACGGGAGCTGGGGCACCACGGCGTCCCAGGTCTCCTTCACGATCCGCTCGAGCGAGAAACCGCCCTTGATCAGCTTGTCGATGATGGCCTTGGGTACGCCGATGATCTCCTCGATCTTCGACTGGAACCACTGCTTGACGGCGGACTGGACCTCGCGGAACAGGTGGTTCTTCGCGCCGTCCACCGCGGAGTTCTTTGCGCCGCTCAGCCAGCCGCCGGGGTCGTCCAGGAAGTCGATCGCGATCATCATGAACTCGCCGAACGCGCCCAGGAGTTTGGAGGCGTAGTCGAGGATCGTCTTGACCGCGTCGATCACGGACTTGATGACGTCCATGAGCATCTTCTTGAGGATGTTCAGGATGTCGCTGAGCATCTTGGCGAGGGCGTTGAGCAGGTCCGTGACGATCTGCTTCAGCGCTGCCGCGAGCCTGGTGACGAACGCGATCGCCGCAGCGATGAGATTGGTGATGAACTTCCGGATGCGGGCGGCCAGTTCGATGACGGCCCGGACCATCGCCTTGGCGAACTCGATCAGGTCGTTGATCAGGTTCTTGACGGTGTCGACGATGAACTTCCGGGCCTCGTTGATCCAGCGTTCGACGGTCTCCTTGAAGTTCTTGATGAAGCCGACGACCGCGTCACGCGCCTCCCGGATGATCCGGACGATCGCGTTCTTGATCTCGATGACCTTCTCTTTGATCCAGTCGAAGGCCTTCGTGAGCCAGTTGCCGGAGTCCTTGGCCGCGCTGTCCGTCTTGTTCTTGGCGTCCGTCTCGGCCTGGTCGCCCTTGTCCTTGATCTGTTTGTCGCTGTCGGTCTTCTGCTTCGAGACGTCGTCGTCGGTCTTCTTCTCGCGGTCCTCGACGTCCTTGCGCAGCTTCTGAGACCGCTCGGTCTTCTTGCTGCCGAGCTTCTGGAGCTCCTGGTCCTGCTCCTTGCGCCAGTCGGTGCGCTGTGCCGTGACCTCGTCGAGGGCCTTCGTCCGCTGACCCGACTGTTCCCGCGTGTTCTTGCCGATCTCGCCGTCGACCTGCTGCTTGTGCTTCTGCTGCGAGTCGCGGAAGTCCTTGTCCTTGGTCTGACGGCTGTCGGACATGCCCTTCTGGCCCTGGCTGAACGCCGCCTGGAACTCGGGCCCGCGGTCGTGCTCCGCCACCGCGGACGCCGCGTCCGGGGGCACCGCGCCCGTGGACGCCTTGCCGGGCGCGGCGGCCTTGGCGCCGTCCGCGCCGGGCACCTTGCCCTTCAGCTGCTCCTGGGGGGCGTCGGGGTAGACCTGGTCCTCGCCCATCCCACGGCCGGAGTCGTCCCGAGCGGTGTCGACGGTCTCCTGGCCCTTCGCGTCGACGGCGGAACCCTGTTCGCCGGTCGTCTGCTCCGCGGCACTCTGCATCTGCACGCCGGGCGCGTTGCCCGCCTGGGCCTGCTTGAGGGCTTCGTCCTTGGTGGGCAACCCGGCGAACTTGGCCGCCAGCTCCTGCTTGTCGACCTTGAAGCCGAGCTTCTCGGCGAGCCAGCCGATGCCGAAGCCGAGCGCCATCTTGAAGGTCTGCCAGCCGCTGGGCTCCTCGGCCTTCTCCGCCTCGATCTGGCCTTCGGGCTGCTTCGCCCCCGTGACCTCGGCGTTCTCCTGCTCGGGCGCGTCCGACTTCTGCGCCGGGTCCTGGGAGTACTGGGCGGGTGAGTCGGTCTTCGGCTTGCCCTCCAGGGTCTGCGGCGCGCCCGCGGGACGCTGCATCGAGGGCGGCGCGGCGGCGAGTTGCTTGTGCTCGTCGCCGACGCTGCGGTCGACCGAGCCGCCGACCCCGCCCATCGCCTCCAGCGCCTGGTGGGGTTTCAACCGGGCGGCCGTGCTCAGCCCGGCCTCGGGCGAGACCTGGGAGAGGTTCGGGGCCGGCCCCGAATCCTTCTTCCCCTTGCCCTTGCCGGCCGGCTTGCTGGCGACGCCGCCGCCCGTGGTGCCGGAGGCAGCGGGTGCCGACTTCGGGACCGCGGTCCTGGGTGCCCGTTCCTCCGTCGCCGCGGGCTCGGCGTCGGCTGCCTTGGGCTCGGACGCCGGGGCGGGGGCGGTCGCCCGTGTCGGAGCGGGCTGCGGTGCCGCGCTCTGCTCGCTCGGAGTGCGGTCGGCCTCGGGCGCGGCCCCGCTCCGCGGCCCACTGGTGGAGCTGCCGGGGCGGTCCGCGTTGGATCCGCCGGTGATATGGGAGTCGCGGGCTGCCGAGGGCGACTTGGCGTCGTCCGTACGCTCGGTTCCGGCGGCCGCGGCCGCGGGGGCCGGCTGCTGCTCGCTCTTCGGCGCGGGCGCGGCGGCCGTACCGCCCACCGCCTGCGGGGAACTCTTCTCCTGACCGGCTGCCGCCCCGTCCCCCGCGGCCGGAGTGCCCTTCTCCTGCTTGGCCGCGGTCTCCTTCGCGGCCCCGCTCTCCTCCGACTTCCCGCCGTCCTGCGCGCCGGGCGCCTGCTGCACCGTGGTCTGTGCCGTGACCGGTCCGACCTTCGGATCGTCTCCGTGCTTCGGGTCCTTGGAGACCGCACTGGTGCCCGCCGGAGTCGTGACCGTCCGGTCCGCACCCAGATCGGCGAGCAGGGTGTCACCCGGTCCGCCCTCCGTCTCCCGGGACGTAGAGGGCTCGGTCGCCGCTTCCTCGGCGGTGTCGTCCTCGGACTCCGCCTCCGCTTCGGCCGCCGCGTCCTCGGCGTCCTCGGCATCGCGCTCGGCCTGCACCCGGTCGGCCTTGGTCAACGGGGGTGCGGGGAAGTCGGGGAGCGACGCGCCGCCGGCTGCGGCGTCCTGGCTCGCGTCCGCCGTCGGAACCCCGGACAGGTCGGGATCCTGCTCCGGCAGGAAGTCCTCCGGCTGGAGCTTGGTGTCCCAGGCGCTCGCCTCGCCGCCTCCGACCTCCACCTCCGAGGCGCTGTCGGACTCGGCCGCGTCCTCGTCCGCCGACTCCTCGGGGACGTCGAGATCCTGGTTGCGTACCCCGTCCAGCCTGCTCGACCGAGCGGGTAGCTCGGTGTCCCGGCCCACCGTGGGCGAAGCGGTCGGCTGTTCCGGGCCGCGCTTGTCCTCCTTGCTCACCTGCTTGCCGGTGACGAACTGCTCGGCGGCTCCGGGGCGGTTCCGAGCGGCGGACTCCTCCGCGCCGGCTGTCGGGGCGCCCTGCTGGTCGCCCGTCTCCTTGGCGCCCTCGTCCTTCTGCTGCCCCTGGCCGGCTCCCTGGGCCTGTGTCTTCTCCTCGGCCTGCGCGCCCTGACCGCCCTGCGCGGAGGTGGCCCCTCCCGCCGGTCCGGTGGCCGCCGGCTCCCGCTGCCCGGCTCCGGAGGACGACCGGGCTCCGCCGCCGCCCGCCTCGGAGCGCGACTGCTTCCGCTGCTCCTCGCGGGTGCCGCCGTTCGGCGGAGTGCTTCCGGGCGCGCCCTCGTGGTCGGTCCGGTCCTTCTCCGGACCGGGCGCGGTCTCCGGCTTGTCCTTCCGGGCCCGCTCCTCCGCGTCGTCGCGCCGGGTGCTGTCCCGCTCGGCCTGGATCTCCTCGGCCGTGTCGGGCTCGATCTCGGGGGCGTCGTGGGCGTCGCGCTCCACCCGGTCGTCGGCGAAGTCGTCGTACGCGTCGATGTCGTCGACGAGGTCCAGCACGCGGTCCTGTTCGGAACCGAGCAGCCGGTTCTCCAGCCGGTCGAGGACCTGGTCGAGCAACTCCTCGGGCAGCCCGGCCAGTTGCTTGCGGGTGCGCTTGGACAGGTCTTCCGGGTCGCCGCGCAGCGAGCGTACGACCGAGTTGGCGAGCCGGTCGACGAGGGTCGCCGGATCGATCGCCTCCGTGCGCCTGCGGTCCGCGTCCAGGGTGGCGTACCGCAGCCAACCGGGCGTCGCCTGCCCCTCCTTCACCTCCGGGGCGGACTGCTCCCGCTCCGGCCGTACGAGGCTCTGCGCCGCAGCCTCCGCCTCCCGCTCGATCGCCTGCTGCGGCAGACTCACCGCCCCCGGCTCGCGGCCGGCTCGCAGCGCGCCCAGGCCGTGCGGGTTCTGCACGGTGTGCAGCAACTCATGGGCGAGGAGGCGGCGGCCCTCGTCAGTGCCCGGCTTGAAGGCGCCCTCGCGGAAGAGGATGTCCTGGCCGACGGCGACGGCGTCCGCGCCGAGGAGTTGCGTGAGCTGTGCGGCGTCGCGGCCGCTGTGCAGGCGTACCCGGCTGAGGTCGTGGCCGAGCTGCTCCTCCAGTTCGCGTCGTACGCCCGGGTCGAGGGGCTGTCCGGCGCCGCTGACGATGTTCTTCGGTTCGGGGGCGCGGGACTTGGCGGCCTGCTCCTTGCGCTTGCGCCGGCGCTGTTCGGCACTCTGCTCCGCGTTGTCCTGCTGTGCCTGGGAGCTCACGGCGTCACCTCCCCGTGGCCGCTGAGTCCCTCGTGCACCGCGCGGGCCAGTTCCTGGCCGAGCCGGCGTGCGGACAGCCCGGCGGGCAGCGGCGCGAGGCCGGTCAGCGCGTCGACCGTCAGGGCGCCGTGCGCGGCAAGGGGTACACCGTGCAGCCGTACCAGCCGGGTGAGTTCGCGTTCGAACGAGGCCGAGACGCGGGCCGGGTCCGCGCGGAAACCGTCGAGTACGAGTTCGCCGATCTCCACGCGGATCGCCGAAGGCCTTCTGCTCACACCCATCCGCGGACCTCCGTCGGCGTCAGCGAGCGCTCCAGCTTGAGGTACTCGGTGCGGGCGGCCGCGAGCATGTGCCGCATCTGCAGCCGGTCGCCCTCCTCGGCGGCGAGGAACGCCCCGGACAGCGCGATGTTACGGATCGAGCCGCCGGCGACGGTGAGCCGGGCGAGGAGGGCGGGGTCGATGTCCTTGACGGGGGCCTGCGGTGGCAGCACGCGGCGCCAGATCTCGGCGCGTTCGTTCTCGGCCGGGAAGGGGAAGTCGACCACGAAGCGGATGCGGCGCAGGAAGGCCGTGTCGAGGGCCTGCTTCATGTTGGTGGTGAGGATGGCGAGGCCGCGGTAGGCCTCCATCCGCATGAGCAGATAGCTGACCTCGAGGTTGGCGTACCGGTCGTGGCTGTCCTTGACCTCGCTGCGCTTGCCGAAGAGGGCGTCGGCCTCGTCGAACAGCAGCAGTGCGCCGCCGCGTTCGGCGGCGTCGAAGACCCGGCGGAGGTTCTTCTCGGTCTCGCCGATGTACTTGCTGACCACCTGGGAGAGGTCCACGACGAACAGGTCGAGGCCCAGCTCCTTCGCCATGACCTCGGCCGCGAGGGTCTTGCCGGTGCCGGAGCCGCCCGCGAACAGGGCGGTGACGCCGAGTCCGCGGCGCAGGGTCGCGGCGAAGCCCCACTCCTGGTGGACGGTCGAACGCTGCCGCACGTGCGCGACGATCTCCCGCAGCACGGCCGTCTGCCGCTCGTGCAGCACGAGGTCGTCCCAGCCGGCCCTGGGCTCGATCCGGCGGCCGAGTTCGTCCATGCCGATGCGGGCCTCGTCCAGACCGGCCAGCCAGGCGAGTTCGGCGGCGTCCAGTTCGTCCTCGTGGGGCAGCCGGCGGCGTACGGCGGCAGCGGCGGACCGTACGACGTGCGGCGGCAGCTGGAACTGCGCGACCAGGGACCGGAGTTCGCTTTCTTCCAGATCGGCGACCTGCTCGAACGCGTCTGCCCAGAGCGCGAGTTGCTCGTCGTCGTCCAGGCGGGGGACGGGCACCCGCAGGCCGTGCGGGCGCTCGGTGCGCAACGGGTCCTCGCTGGACACCACGACGGGTACGGCGGCCCCGGCCAGGAACGCCTCGGTCGCCGCCCGCTGGTCCCGGTCCAGTTCGCCGGCCTCCACCAGCAGCGCGGCCGGCAGCAGGATCGCCTCCCGCTGCCACAGCCGGGCCAGCCGGTCGCGTTCGACGGGGTCGGCCGGCACGTCCTCGGCGCTCATGGCGTACACCCCGAGCCCGCAGCGGGCGGCCGCGGCGGCGGCGATGTCGGCCCGGCTGCGCAGGTCCCCGCCGGTCACCTCGACCAGAAGCGGTGCGTCGGGGCTGCGGCCCTCCTCCGTCCAGCCCTCGGCGAGCCGGCTCGCGGCCAGGTCGTACGACGGCGGGAGCGCCTCCGGTGCCGGGGTGCGGCGGAGCCTGCCGTGCAGCCGGGCGTCCAGGTAGGGCGAGCCCAGCAGGAAGTGCAGGATGCGCTCGTCCAGCCGGAGCCGGGAGACGGTCAGCCGGGTCTCGTCCTCCAGTTCGACGATCCGCCAGCGCCTGAGCGGGGCCACGGGGGTGAGCGCGCTCCAGTGCGGGCCGTCCAGGGCGGCCAGCGCGAGCGAGAAGGTGGGGTACGCCCGCTGCGGGTCTCCGGCGGCCGCCGCACACCGGGCGGCGGTCGTGGGGTCCAGTTCGTCGGCGGCGGTGAGCAGGACGAGGTCGCGTTCGAAGGGGGTCAGGCCGAAGCAGCTGACGAGGGCGTCGAGGGCTGCGGTGACCAGGGCGGCGGGTACGACGGCGGTCTCGGCTTCGTCGCTGTTCCCCGGCCCGGCGGCAGCGCCTGCGGCGGCGTCGTGCCGGGCCTCGCCGGCGGGGGTCGCGTGCGCGTCAACTTGACCCCCGTGCGCATCGCCTCGAGCCCCGTGCGCATCGGCTCGGGCAGCGTGCGCATCGGCTCGGGCAGCGTGCGCGTCGACGCGAGCGAGGACGCGCCGGATCTCGGCCGTCAGCGTCGTGCCGCCGTCGGCCGCCGTCGCCGTGCCCGGCTCGTATGTGCCCATGTCCTCACCTGCCCCCGTAGGTCCCACGTCGTCTCAGTTCTCCGCGCCCTCGTCGCCGTCCGCCGCCCGCCTTCCGGAGCCGGAGTCCGTCTCCTCGGCGGGCCGTGCGCTCCTCGGCGTCCGCTTCGCGGTCCTCGCCGGCTGCGCCGCTTTCCGCGTACGGGCGGGTGCCTTGGGCGTGGTCTTGGCGACGGCTTTGGTGGTCTTCTTCGGGGCGGGCTCTTCGGGTGCCTCAACTTCCGCGTCCGACCTGTCCACTGACGGTTCATCGGATTTCGGCTCACCCCCCGGAGGGACCGGCGCACCCGGTGCCCCGAACGGCAGCACCCGTACCTCGGACCGTTCGACCGGCTTCGCCGGTACCGGGGTCTCGCGGCCGTCGATGAAGACGAGGGAGGCCTGGTAGACCACCGACAGCGCGTACGGGGTCTGGTAGAGCATCCCCCACAGCTTCGACGTCTCGTCGACGTCCATGACCGTCGGCGTGAACCGCACCCGCTGGACCGACTCCGCGAGATTGCTGTCCGCCAAGTAGGGCTTCTCACCGGCGAGTTCGATGACGTCCTTGGGCAGGACGGGTATCTCGTGCAGGGTGCGCACCACCGAACCGATGAGCCGCTGCCCGACCAGTTCGGTCTCGTCGCCGTACGCGGTGATCAGGTACTGCAGGTCGAGTGCGGCGGCGGCACGGCGCACCAGCTTGCCGTCGGGCGCGCGGGTGGGCAGGTCGTTGTTGCGCTGCGAGGTGTTGGGGGTGATCTGGTAGAGGAAGACGGAGATGGTGGGGTCCGTCGGCGGTTCGGTGGGCGGCTTGCGCGGCTCCACCTTGACGGCCATGTCGATCTCCGGCTGCAGGTGGGACTCGATCAGCAGGGCCAGGGCCTGGCTGACATGGGCGAGGGCGAGTGCGTTGCTCATGGCGTCAGTTCCCCGGTTCCTCTCGTGTTGCCTCTCCCGCCGCTTCCACTGCGGTGCGGCTCACTCGCGCCCCCGTGCCAGGTAGTCCGCCAGGCTGAGGGCCGCCCCGGGCCGCTCCGCCGACCGGGTCGGCCGGCCTGGCCCGTTCCTCGTCGGTGACGGCCCGGCCGTCACCTCGAGCCGGCCGATCTGCACCTGCACCACCTGTTCGGGCGCCTTCCCCGGCCGGCGTGCGGCGGCCTGCCGTACGGCCTCGCGGGCGGCCGTCGTGTCCGCTGCGCTGGGCCGCGGTGCCGCGGAGACGGCGGTGGGGGGAGCGGCGCCCGTACCCGGGGGGATGGGTACGGGCGCCGCGGCGCGGTTCGCGTCCTGTTCCGGGCCTCCCCGCCCGGAGGTGCGCGGACCGGTCCGGGGCACCGCGAGCGGCCCGGGCGCCAGGGGCGCGGCGGGGCGCAGCAGCGGCGCTTCGGGCAGGGCGGTCGGTGCGGGGCGCGGTGCCGGCTCGGCGGGGGCCCGTTCCGTGTGTACGACGGTCCGCTCCCGTTCCGTGTGGAGCCGGGCCTCGGCTGCGGGCCGTGGCGCGTCCCGGTCCGGTGCGGGTGAGGGCGTGGCGGTGGGCCACAGCACGGAGTCCGTGGCGTCCGGGTCCGGGGTGCCGGCCCGTACCGCCTCGACGCGTTCGAACGGCCCGGGCAGCCGCGGCCGTACCCGGACGGTGTCCGGGGCCGGGGCGGTGTGCCGGGCGATCAGCCGGTCGAGGAAGTCGGGCTCCGCCTCGGGCGCCCGGGAGGAGGAGTCAGACATCCGCACACAGCTCCAGGTAGTAGCGGCGCCGCAGCGGGCTGAGCGCCAGGATCTCCGGCTCGCTCCAGCCGTAGGCGGTGGCGAGCAGATGGACGTCGAGGAGCAGGTCCCTGGCCCAGGCGTCCAGTTCGGTCCACAGGTAGGAGGCGATGTCGAGTTCGGCCCGGGTGGCCGTACCGCACTCGGGGCAGCCGATGCCGAGCGTGACGTCGGCGCCCGGGTCGGCGGCCTCGACGGCCTCGGCGATCCGCCGTTGCACCGGCGCCGGAAGGGCGTCGGCGGTCCTGGGCGTCCCGTCGAGCACCGCCGAGACCAGGCAGCGGGCGAGCAGCGCGGCGCGTGGGTCCGCGGTGCGGGCCGCGGTCGTCAGGTCGGCGGCGGCGGGCAGCCGGAACGTGATGTCCCAGCCGCCCTCCGTCAGCCGTACGACCGTGTCCTCGGGGCCGCCGAGGGACCGGGCGACCTCCCCGGCGTCCAGCTCGAACTCCATGTCCGCGCCGCACGCCCGGCACTCCAGCCGCACCTGCATCCGCTCCCCGAACAGGGCGCGGCGCAGGGCGAACAGATCGGACTCGCGCACGCCGACCGGCATCGCCGGCAGCGCCGCGGCGTCGAGGTCCGGGCGCGCCGTGCGGTGCAGCAGCAGGGCGCGTCCGGTGACCGTCTCGGCGAGCCCCGCCTCCCAGGTGGCCAGCAGCCCGGCCGCCCCGGTGATCGCCATGTGTTCCCCCCGGCTTCCTCACCTCACTTCACGTCAGGCCGGGTTGAGGAAGGAGGGCTCCTCGGGCTCGGGCACCTCGTAGTCCCGCTCCCAGCCCTCGCACTCGAGCTTGAGCGACTGGATGGCCACCGCGTTGGCGTTGGCGTCCAGTTCGCCGAGGACCTGGTACTCGCTGGGCCAGGTCCGGTAGAGCTTGTGCGAGACGGCGACCTGGCCGGCCTCGTTGAGGACCTGGATGACGATGTCCTTGCGGAAGTCGGCGAGGGACACCTCGGAGCCGAGGCCCGCGCCGACCTGCCAGACCTTGTTGGCCCAGCGGTCGAACTCGGGGTCGTGGGTGACCCCGCGCTCCAGGGTGATGCCCTCGAACTCGGAGCGGCCCGGCGACTTGCGCGGGGAGGACGGGTCGCCGCCGTGGCGGTGCTTGACGACCTCGGTGGTGCGCTTCAGCGGGCTGATCTTGCTGATGCCGGCGACCGTACGACCGTCCCACAGGACCAGGAACTTGAAGTTCTTGTAGGGGTCGAAACGATGGGCGTTGACGGTGAACTCTGCCATCGGATTCCTTCAGCTCTCCAAGATTTCCGTGGGCCTACAGCTCGAACTGCCCGGACGTCTGCTGGATTTTGACGATCACGAACTCCGCCGGGCGCACCGGTGCGATGCCGACCAGGACGTTCACGATGCCGTTCGCGATGTCCTCGTCGGTGGTGGTGTCGCTGTCGCACTTGACGAAGTAGGCCTCGCGCGGGGTGCCGCCCTTGAAGGCGCCCTGCCGGAAGAGCGTGTGCAGGTACGAGGAGGCGGCGAGGCGGATTTGCTGCCACAGGTTCTCGTCGTTGGGCTCGAACACCACCCACTGCAGGCCGCGCTGGAGGCTCTCCTCGACGTGCAGGGCGAGCCGCCGTACGGGCACGTACTTCCACTCGCTGTCGAGCGCGTCGGCGCCCTCCAGAGTGCGGGCGCCCCAGACCGTCGGGCCGGTCAGCGGGAAGCTGCGCAGGCAGTTGACGCCGAGCGGGTTGAGCAGTCCGGTCTCGCGGTCGGTGAGGTTGACGGTGAGCGAGTGGACGCCCGCGAGTCGTGCCTCGGTGCCGGCCGGTGCCTTCCAGACGCCGCGCTCGGAGTCGGTGCGCGCGATGACGCCCGCGATCGCGCCGGAGGGCGGGAAGGAACGCAGCCGCCCGGTGAGCGGGTCGGTGAGCTGGAGGTGCGGGAAGTAGAGGGCCGCGTGGTTGCCGCGTACGGCGTCGAAGGCGGCGACGCCGGCCCGTGCGCTGTCCACGCTGACCCAGGTGCCGGGCGCGTCGACGAGCAGGAAGATCCGCCGCTCCTGGCACAGGCGCTGGGCCGCCGAGACGACCGTGATCGCGTCCTCGGTCTTCTCGTACGCGGCCAGCTCGGGCAGGACGAGCAGGTTGACATCGGCCACGCCGCGCAGCGCCTGGATGCCGGTCTTGTCGGCCTCGGAGCCGATGAGGTCGCGCGGGCCGGGGGCCTCGCCGTCCTCGCCGCCCGCCAGCGGGAAGACGGGCGGGTTGACGGAGGCCTCCAGGCCGAGGTCGTTGGCGCACTCACCGAGGAAGCGGACGACGTCCTCGGGGTCGGTGGAGCCGGCGACCACCTGGATGCGGCGGCCGAAGGCGGTCACCTCGGCGCCCGCGAAGGCGTGCTTGCCCGGGGCGTCGGGCAGCGCGCGCAGCTTGCGTTCGAGCAGCAGCGCCAGCTCGGCCACGCTGGTGGGGGCTTCGCCGTCGCAGTCAGGGTCGTAGAGCGTGAACTCGCGCTCCACGTCGCCGATCTTGACGGTGAGGTCGACGGCCAGGTCGGGCAGCTCGTGACCGAACGGCTTGGAGACGGTGCCGGACGGGTCGGGGCGGCCCTCGCCGAGGACCTCGACGCGGATCAGCCGGGAGCCGGCGTTGATCACGGTCTGTGCGTAGCGGCCGCTGGACGGGTCCATGGACAGGCCGGTGAAGCTCTCGCGGGCCTCGCCCCGGGCGTCGTAGACCCGCAGGTTGAAGGTTTCGTCGGGGCAGGGCGTGTCCTGGTCGACGGCCACGCGCAGGCCGTTGCCCCAGAGGCCGGGCTCCTTGGCGTGCACCTCCAGAACCGGGCTGTCGCTGTGGCCCTCGGTGGACTTGAGGGTGACGCAGGCGGCCTTGCCACTGCCGGCCTTGGTGACGCGGACGACGACGGCGACGGTGCCGCCGTTGCCGAAGAACTGGTGGACCGCGTAGCCGACTGCGCTGCGCGCGCTCAGGCCGCCGAAGCGGCGCTCGAACTCCGCGAAGCTGGTGACGCGTACCGGCTCGTTGAGCGGACCCCGCCGGGTGTGACCCACGAAAGCGGTCACCGACGTGGTCAGGGTCGAGATGGTGCGGGTGCTGCTGGGAAGCTCTTCGACGTAGACGCCGGGATACGTCGGCTTGGCGGCGCTCACCGCGCTCATCGGCTTTCCCCCTCCTGTCCCTGTCTTTCGGGCACCGGACGAAGGCACCAAGAGAGTGACAGCGGAGGGACATGTTCCGGATCGGTGCGGCAAACGGCCCCGTGCGACTGGACGACGGTGGCCGAGCGCGCACCGCATCAGTTCCCCCGTCGACGCCCGGACGGTCGGTGTCCGGGTCAAGCAGTGCGCTTGCGACTCCTGATGCTCAAGTGCTCAACCCACCTTGTTGCGTCGCGAGTTGACCCAACAAGGCGTCTTCCGGCCACGCAAAGAGGAGGTTTCGTGAAGGTCAACTCGCGGGCTTCACACATCGTGCCCGCGCGCCCCCGACAGGTGGTGCACAGCTTTCCCACAGGGGGTGTCGGGTCGGCGAACGAAGCCTGCCCGGGCGGCCGTAGCCACCGGGGAGATGGCACACCGACTAGGTGGCGCACGGATCCGGGGTCCCCGGGTCCTCCTCGACTCGTACACAATCCACCGTGGCTGGTTCCGCCGGGGTGCGTGTCTCCCGGGCGCCGGACGGCGTTGTCAGTGGCTGCCCCTAGAGTTCCCGTCACTTGATCACTGCGCATGCGGGGAGGCATGTATGGGGTGGGTTGCTGCGGGCGACTACGAGGTCGCCCTCGACGGCGGGAAGGTGGTGTGCCGCAACGCGGCCGGGCGACGGCTGAAGTCCGTGCCCGCCAAGCTCGGTGACGATCCGGCGGTCGTGGGCCTCAGGCAGCTGGCCGAGTGGCTGGAGCGGCACGAGCGGCAGTGCCTGGCCGATGTGGAGCGGTGGATGGTCCGCTCGCTGCCGGTGCCGCTCGCCGTCGTCGCCCGGGTGTGGCCGGACCCCGCCTGGCAGGCCGCGCTGCGCGACCTCGTCGTCACCGGCGACGACGGACAGGTCGCCGGCTTCCTGCGGGACGCCGACCCCGAGCGCGGTCTGGGCCTCGTCGACCTGGACGGCGACACCGTCCGGGTCTCCCCCGACCTCGTCCGCATCCCGCACCCGGTCCTCCTGGACGACCTGGAGGAACTGCGGGAGTTCGCCGTCGAGCTGGGTGTCGAGCAGCGCGCCCAGCAGCTCTTCCGCGAGGTCTGGCACCGCCCGGCCGGCCTGGACGCCGAGGGCACCCAGGTGGAGGAGTACGCGGGCGGCTCGTACAAGGAACTGCGCTTCCTGCACGGCAGGGCCGCCCAGCTCGGCTACCGGGTGCGCGGCGGACACGCCGTGTGCTCCGTCCTGGAGGACGGCCGCGGCATCGAGGCCCGCGTCTGGGTCGGCGACTACGACGGCTGGGAGGAGACCGAGACCGGGTCGCTGGTGTGGGCCGACCCCGCCGGACGCGCGCTGAAGCTCGGTCAGGTGGGGCCGGTCGCCTGGTCGGAGGGCATGCGCATGGCGGCCGCGCTGTACGCCGGGCGGGACATCCAGGACGAGGAGCAGGCGGCATGAACACGTACGACGAGACCACCGCGGCCGCGCTGCTGGACGCTGGCGCCGTACTGCCCCCGGGCAGCACCGCGCGCGAGGACGCCGACAGCCTCACCGTCCGCACCTACACCCACCCCGCCCTGGACGACCGGCAGGTGGTCCGCCTGGTGCCGGGCACCCTCGGCGAGGCCGAGGACCTGGCGCTGGAGTTCCTGGGCCTGGGCCGCGAGCCGGAGACGCCCGAGGTCGGGCAGGTGCGCAAGGAGACGCTGGGCTTCCCGGCCTGGGCGCTGGTGAACGACCCGGCCAACGGCCACCACGCGCTCGCCCTGGTCAAGGACGTCGAGCGGCTCGCCCGGCAGGCCAAGTCCCGTCCCGGCCACGCCAAGGAGGGCTTCGAGGCGCTCGGCGAACGGCTCGGCCGTGCCGTGCCGCACTTCCTGCCGACCTTCTACGAGCAGGCCGCCCGGGTCTTCCTGCAGCACGAGAACACCACGTACGCGGCCGCCTTCTTCGGCAAGGCCCGCGAGGCCGAGCGGGTGCACGCGCTCACCGTGGACGAGGAGCGGCAGCGGGCGGTGTTCCTGGAGTTCGCCTTCGCCGGGGCGCTGACCGTCAAGGCCCTCAAGGAACATGTGAAGGACCTCGCCCGGCGCCTCGACCCGTGCGCCGCGTGGGCGCAGTTCCGGCAGCTGACGGTCGAGCGCTGCGCGGCCGGCATGCCGCCGTACGCCTCGCTGCCGCAGGACGCGCGGGGGCTGATCAAGGCGGCCGGTCTGAACCGGGTCACCGAGGAGTGCGGCCTGGTCGCCGACCTGATCGCCTCACCCGCCGCCGTCCGGGCGCCCGCGTCCTTCTGGAACTCCTACCGCGCGACCCTCGCGGTCCTCACCGAAGAACGGCCGGAGGTGCTGGCGCGACTGCTGGAGATCATGCCGGCCGGGCTCGGCCGGGAGGTCGAGGACGACGAGTTCTGGCTGACGCTGCTCGCGGAGTGCGGGGCCGAGCGGCTGCTGACGGACAAGGCGGCCGAGGAGTACGACGTCGATCCCGCGGACTGGCTGAGCCGCTGGGCCGCTTTCCGCAAGCACGGCGGGTCCTTCTCCCGCCGCTCGCCGGCCACGCTGGCGCTCGTCGAGCGGATGGCTCCGCGGTTGCGCGCCGACGGGCGGCCCGTGGACCTGTTCACCGGCCGCTGGCACGCGGGCGCCGACCTCGACCTGCTGGACCTGTGCGCGGCCGAGGGCGTCCCGCTCTCGGTGCCCGGCCCTGACGTGCACGTGTATCTGCCGCTCTCCGACTGGCTGAAGGACACCCGGAGCGGTCGCCGGGACCTGGTGGCCGTGGGCGCCGACCCGCACTTCCGACGCCTGCTGCACACAGCCCTCGGCACGGACAGCTCGGGCCGGCTGGACTCCGACCTGCTGAAGGCCGTCGCCGCCCACCCGGTCCTGGCCGGCGTGCTGCGGGAGTGGCTCGGCGAGGCCGCCGACGACTTCACCCGTGCGGTGGGCCTGCCGGGTGCGCGTGCCGCACTCGACCGGCTGCGGCCCTTCCGGACGGTCGCCGCCGAGGCCAACCCGGACGCCGTCACCCGTATCGCCGAGCACGAAGTCGCCGCGCTGCTGGGCCGCACCCTGCGCGCCGGCATCCTGGACGAGCTGGGCTGGCCGGCCCTGGAAGAGGCGCTGACGCTGCTCGACGGCGAGACCAGGAAGGGCGAGGACAACACCCTGACGGTCCAGGAGGCCTGGCCCGCGCTGATCCTGGTCCGCCGGCACAGGGTGATCGTCGTGGGCCCGGAGAAGATCGTCCTCGACCACGAGCTGCGCCTGCCCCAGGAACTGGAGCGCTGGCAGCGCCCCCGGTTCCGGTACGTGGACGGGGAGTTGCTGGCGATGTGGCGCCAGGGCAGCAAGCAGTACGGCTACTGGTCGGCCCGGCCCGCCGAGGTGTTCGAACTCGGCGGCGAGCAACTGCCCTCCTACTGGTCCGGCAACAACGTCGGCACGCCCTCGATCCCGTTGCCCGGCGGTGGCCGCGCCACCGGCGGACGCACACTGCACCCCGGTGACACCGTGCTGCCGCCCACCCGTACCGTGATCGGCGACGGAACCACGTACTGGCGCCAGGGCAGGCAGGGCCGGGAGACGGTGTGGCTGGAGTACGACCCGGCCACTGGCACGCACGGCCGCGCGTCCCTGCCCGCGCTGCTGCGCTCGGGTGTCCGCGAGGACGCCTCACTGCTGCACGACTTCTGCGAGGTACTGCCGCTGCAACCGGGGCTGGAAAACAGCCCGTTCGGCACCGACGGCACGGTCCTCGGTCGCTGGGTGCGCACGGAGGGCGAGGGGACCGAGGCCCGCAAGGTCGCCGGTACGCCGGACGGGCGCACCGTGTCGATACCGGCCGGCTCGAGCGCGGCCCCGCTCGGCGCACTGCGGCTGCCCGGCGGCGCCGAACCGGTCGTCGCGCAGATGTACCAGCACATCGGTCTGTTCGCAGCCGCCGACACCTCCCCGGACGGTGAACTGGGCCGGATGCCCACCGGCGAGCGCGGCAGCGAGTTCGCCGCCGGCACCCGGCTCGTGCCCCCGGTCTCCTTCTGGCACGCCCTGCGCCCCCGCGACGAGCAGGGCTCGGCGGTGCTGCGCGCCCTGACCGACGCGCAGGCGGGCGAGGTGCTGGACATCACGGCGAAGGCGCTGCTCGGACGGCAGGAAGCGCTGGCCCGCGCCGGCACGGACGAGGCCGCCAAGGCCGCCGTACCGCCCGCGGACGAGGTCGCCCTCGGTGCCGTGGCCCTCGCCCTGCCGGACGTCACCGACGGACGGCTGCTCATCGGTGTCACCGCCCTGGTGCGCGCGACCCTGCGCGTCACCGAGTCGGCCACCGCGCTCGCGACTCCTCCCAAGGAGCGGACGCACAAGGCACGCAGCGGCAGCGAGGAGATGTTCGCCGACTACAACCCCCCGAACGGCGACGACCGCACCCTGCACGACGCCCTGTCCGGTGTCGTCGGCCTGCACGGCTGGTGGTACCAGGAGCGCCGGAGCGCGCTGCGGCAGATCCGGGCGGTGAACCACGTGCTGTCCGGCAAGCCCGCCGAGGGCAGGCAACTGCGCGGCCCGGAGCGGCTCGACGCCCTCGGCGACGGCTGGCGCAGCGACGAGCGCACCATCCCCGGGATCGGCATGGTGTGGCCGCCCGTTCTGGGCGTCCTGCGGGCGCTCACCGTACGGGCCGCCTCGCCCGCGTTGACCGATGCCCAACGGGAGTCGCTGCTCCTGCTGTTCGAGGCGGTCGCCGAAGGACCGCTCGCCGCGGCCGACGGGGTCCTTCGCGAGGTCGTACTCACCGAGCCGCACGACAAGCAGGAGCGCACCGGCCAGGTGCTGCGCCGTGCCGGCCGCACGGTGGTGATCCTCGGCTGCCAGAGCATCGACAGCGAGCGGGACCGCGTCAACTGGCTGGCGCTGGAGCACGATCCGTCCGGCGCGTTCGGTGCGATCGGCCGCTTCACGCTGCAGAGTGAGGTCCGGCACGCCCCGACGATCTCCGCCGAGGACCTCGCCACCGTCGCCCGGCTGATCCGGGACAAGGGCGCCGCCCCCTGGCGCCCCGAGGCCTCCGAGGCGCTGGTGGCGGCGACCGGCGGCGGGCTGGGGCCGCTCCAGGCCACCGTGCTGCTGGCCGGTCTGCCGCAGGCGCCGAGCGCGGAGGCACTTGCCCTGCTCGGACTCAAGCCCAAGCAGAGCCAGTTCGGCCACGCCAGGGTGAACGCCCTGAGGTCCGAGGAGCGGACGGCGCTCCTGGGCGCCCTGCTGCCCGCGGACCCCGCCGACCTGTGGTCCACCGGACCGGACACGGAGGCCGCCGGCCGGGTCTGGGCCGAGCGCCTCGGCTCGCTCGTCCGCGTGCCGGAGGAACTCGCCGCCGACCTGGCCGGGACGGGCGCCGGATACGCCGAGGAGGTGCTCAACCCGTCCCGCACCCCGTGGCTGGCCCGCACCACGGTCCAGCGGCCCGACAAGGACGGCAACCTCGTCTGGGCGGACCCGAGCGCGATCCCCGGCCGGAACGATCTGACGGCCGCCGTGAACGCCCTGGCCGCGCTGGCCTACGTCCTGCCGTACGGCCACCCGCTGCGCGCGTCCCTGCCCGAGGGACTCGCCGCCCTGCGCCGCCGGATGGCCGATCCGCAGCTGCTGCTCGACCTGGACGTCGAGTGGACGGAGAAGGGCGGCTCGACCGCCGTCGAACTGCGCAAGGCCTACGGCCTCCCGGCGACCGGGGGCGCCGACGCGCACGGCAGCACGCGGGTCGGCGAGGCGATCGTGCTGCGCCCCTGGTACCAGGACACGGAGACGGTCCTGATCCGCCCGGCCGCGCTCAGCGGCCCGGACGACGCCGTGTTCGGGCTGCTGGAAGGCCTGCTCGGCGGCGCGCGCGGGAACGGACTGCGGATGCTGCGCACGCTCCTCGGCGACGAGCTGACCCGGGCGGTCGAGGCCGGCGTCGGCGCCGAAGGCCCCTCGGGGTACGCCCAGGACCCGGCCGTCAGCGCGCCCGCGCTCGTCGCCGAGGTCGCCGCTGAGCACGGTCTGGGCGAGGACGCGGCCGCGCTCTACCTCCTGCTGCTGGCCCTGCCCGACCCCACGGACCGCAACTGCGCCCGCTGGACCGGCTGGAAGCCCGCACGCATGAAGAAGGCCCGTGCGGAGCTGGCCGCGACGGGCCTGGTCGTGGAGGCCAAGCGGCAGCGCGCCGGGCGGAGCCTGTTCCTGCCCTGCGGCTGGCGCGAGCTGAAGGCGCCCGCGCTGCCGGTGGAGATCTGGAAGGAGGGCCTGTACCCGGTCCTCGACCACCGGCGGGCCCTGCCCCTGCTGCCGGTGCCGGAGCTGTTCGCCCGTGCCTGGGACCGCGTCCGCGCCGGGGAAGCCCCGGCGTACGAGGAGCTGACCACGCGGGCGACGCGCAGGGGGCGGCGCCGATGATCCCCTCCTCACCGACCACCACTCGTACCACCCCGAAGGGCACCTGCCGATGACCACCGTCCTCGTTCCCGACGCGACCCGTCAGATCGTCCCGCCGGAGGACCGGTACGCCACCGAACTGGCCTTCCTCGCCGCGTACGACGCCGGTCCGCGCCCGCCCGCCTGGTGGCTCACTCCCCGGGCCGTCGTCACCTTCGTCATGGGCAGCGGAGGGCAGGCGCTGCGCCTGCCCGAGGACGCCGAGGTGCCGGACGGGGTGCCGCGGCGCCTGGTGGTGGAGGGCAAGTTCGTCGGCGACCGGGCGCTGGTGGAGCGGTGTGTCGTCACGCTCGCCGGTGAGCGGGGCCTGCTGCTCGTCGGCGAGCCCGGCACCGCCAAGTCCATGCTGTCCGAGCTGCTGTCGGCAGCCGTCTGCGGGACCAGCGGACTGGTGGTGCAGGGTACGGCGGGGACGACCGAGGACCAGCTCAAGTACGGCTGGAACTACGCCCTGTTGCTCGCGCAGGGGCCCAGTCGGCAGGCGCTGGTGCCGTCGCCGGTGCTCACCGCGATGTCCCGGGGTGCGATCGCCCGGGTCGAGGAGGTCACCCGCTGTCTGCCCGAAGTGCAGGACTCCCTGGTGTCGCTGCTGTCGGAGCGGCGGATCGCGGTACCCGAACTGGCGGGCAGCGAGGACGCGTTGGCGCACGCGGCGCCCGGGTTCAACCTCATCGCCACCGCCAACCTGCGGGACAAGGGCGTCTCGGAGATGTCCGCCGCGCTCAAGCGCCGGTTCAACTTCGAGACCGTGGGCCCCATCGGGGACCTCGACGCCGAGACCGCGCTGGTGCGCAGCCAGGCCAGGGCGTCGGTGGAGCGGGCCGGGGCGCCCTTCCAGGTCGACGACGCCGTACTGGAGGCTCTGGTCACCGCGTTCCGGGATCTGCGGGAGGGGCGGTCGGCGGAGGGCTGGGAGGTGGAGCGGCCCTCCACCGTGATGAGCACCGCGGAGGCCGTGTCCGTCGCCGGCGCGCTGGGCCTGGCCGCGGCGTACTTCCCCGGTGACCGCGACGTGCTCGACCTGCTCCCGGGCCATCTCCTCGGTGTCGTGCGCAAGGACGACCCGGCCGACGCGGCCCGGCTGCGCGGCTACTGGGACGGTCCCGTCCGGCGCCGTGCCGAGCAGGGCTCCGCCACCTGGCGGACCCTGTGGGACCTGCGCACGGTCCTGGAGGGCTGACGGCCGTGCCCCATCCTTCGCCCGAGGCCGCAGTGCTGGCCCTCACCGACCCGGCGGCGCCGTACCTCATCGGCGTACGGCACCATGCGCCGTCCCTGGCCGCCGCCGTACCGGCGCTGCTGGACGCGGCGAAACCGGACGTCCTGCTCGTCGAACTCCCCGCTGAACTGCAGGACTGGCTGCCGTGGCTCGCCCACGAGGAGACCCGCGCACCGGTCGCCCTCGCCGCCGCGCCCGGCGACGGGGGCGGCGGTCCGGCGTTCTATCCCTTCGCCGACTTCTCACCGGAACTGGTGGCGGTGCGGTGGGCGGCACGGCACGGCGTACCGGTCGTCGCCTGCGATCTGCCGCTCGCCGACCGGGCGTGGGGCGGGGAGGGCCGCGCGGAGACCGACGGCCCTGGAAACCCGGCGGCGGAGGGTTCCGTCGCCGGGCTGGCCGGCGCCCTCCGCTCCCGTCTCACCGGCCGGCCCGGTGACGATCTCTGGGACCGGCTGGTCGAGGCCACCGCCCCGGGTTCCTCTCCGGAGGCCCTGCGGCGGGCCGCGCTGCTCACGGGGTGGGCGCTGCGCGAGGACGCGGCGGGCTCGGGCGGGGTGCCGGAGCTGGATCTGCGGCGGGAGCGGTGGATGCGGTCGTGTCTTGCCGGGGCCACCGCGAACGGGGAGCGTGCCGCCGTGGTGGTGGGTGCGTTCCACGCGCCGGCGCTGCTGGCACCGGCCGAGAACACGCCCTCGCCCGTGGCCGACGGAGCCACCCCAACCTGGACCACCTCGCTCATCCCCTACACCTACGCCCTCCTCGACGAGCGCTCCGGCTATCCCGCCGGCATCCGCGACCCCGAGTGGCAGCAGAGGGTGCTCGAGGCCGCCGGTGATCCGGCCGCGCTGGAGGACGTGCTGACCGGTGCGGCCGTGCGGGTGTGTGCCGAGCTGCGGGCGCTCGGCCATCCCTCCGGGCCCGCCGACGCCCGGGAGATCGTGCGGCTCGCCGGTGATCTGGCCCGGCTGCGGGGGCTGCCCGCCGCAGGGCGGGGCGAGTTGGTGGAGGCCGTGCAGACGGTGCTCGCGCAGGGCGAGCCGTACGGGAGGGGGCGGACCGTCGCCCGGGCGATGGAGAAGGTGCTCGTCGGCACACGTGCCGGACGTCCGGCGCCGGACGCGCCGCGCAGCGGGCTCGCTCCGGCGGTCGAGGCGGAGCTGGCCGCGCTGGGCCTGCCCGGTCCGGCGGACTCCGGCCCCGGCACCGCCCGCGATCTGCGCCTCGACCCGCTCCGCTCCGACCTGGACCGCGGCCGCGAACTCCTGCTGCGCCGCCTGACGGTGTGCGCGGTGCCGTACGCGGAGCCCAAGGAGGTCACCGGCGCGGGCGGCGCCGAGGCGCTGACGTCCCGCTGGGAGGTGCGCTGGACGCCCGCGACGGCGGCCATGCTCACCGCGGCGGGCGTCCGTGGCGTCACCCCGGCCCAGGCCGCCGAGGGTCTGCTCCGGGAACGGCGGCGCACGGAGCAGGACGAGGGCGGACCCACCGCGGCGCAGGCCCTGCGCGGCCTGGAGCAGGCGGCGGAGTGCGGACTGCCGGGCCTGACGGACGAACGGCTCGACGACACGGCCGAGGTGCTGCCGAACTCCGGCACACTGCCCGAACTGCTCGCGGGTCTCGCCCTGTTGGACCGGGTGCGCGCCGGTCACATCGCGGGACTGCCGGCCGACGGGGACCGTACGACACGGGCGGCGGCCGTGGCTGAGCTGCTCACTGCCGCCGCCGTGCGCCAGGTCGACGGCCTCACCGGCTCCGAGGACCCCGCAGACGCCCACGCCCTGCTGGAACTCGCCCACCGGGCCGACCTGTTGGGCGGCATCCGGCTCACCGACGCGCTGGCCCGCCTGGCCGCCGACGGGTCCCCGCTGATGCGCGGCGCCGCGGGTGCCGTGCGCGTGCTGCTCGGGCACGAGGAGCCGCGCGGCTTCGGTGACCGGGTGGCGTCCTGGGTGGACGGCGCCTGCGACCTCGAGACCCGGTCCGCGCTGACGGCACGGCTCACGGGATTGCTGACCGCAGCGGGCCAGTTGCTGGAGTCCGCGGCGCCCGCGCTGGAGCCGCTGCTGGGCCGGGTGTCGGAGCTGTCCGACCGGGACTTCCTGGACCGGCTGCCCGCGCTGCGGGGCGGTTTCGACACGCTCAGCCCTGCCGCCCGCGACCGGCTCCTGTCCGCCGTCGAGGAGCGCCTGGACGAACGCCACCTGGCCGACACGGGCGCCGTCGACCCCGTCGCGCTGGCCGCCTGGACCCGCGCCGACCTCGCGGCCCGCGAGGCCCTCGGTGCCTGGGGGCTGCTGCCGCCACCCCGGCAGCCGGAGGCCGTGCGGGCGGCGGCCGACGGAGCGGCCGACCCGACCTCCAGCCAGGCCGCAGCCGACGGAGCGGCCGACCACGCCTCCGGCGCAGGCCATCGGCTCGCGTCGGCTGACCACCGGCTCGCGCCGACCGACCGCTGGCGCCTCCTGCTGGGCCGTCGCACCGACCAACTGCCCAACTCCGCCCGCCCCTTGGCGACCGCACTGGACGAGCTGTACGGCAGCGGACGCGGGGAGGGCAGCCGGGGCGACCTCACCGGTGCGGGGCGCGGCGGCGGCCGGGAGGCGTCGTATCCGGGGGTGCGGGAGTGGTCCGAGGAGCTGGCGGCGCTCTTCGGGCCGGGCATCCGGGAGGAGGTGCTGGCGGCCGCCGCCGCGACCGGCCGGCCGGACGTGTTCACGGAACTCGACCCCGACACCGTACGGCCCTCGGTCGATCTGCTCCGCTCGGTGCTCCGGCACGCGGGCGGACTGCCGGAGGCCCGGCTGGCCGCACTGCGTCCACTCGTCCGGCGCCTGGTCGACGCGCTGACCCGGCAACTGGCCACGCGGCTGCGCCCGGCGCTGCACGGCACCGCGCTGCCGCGGCCCAGCCGCCGTCCGGGCGGCGGACTCGACCTGCCCCGCACGCTGCGGGCCAACCTGGCGACCGCGCGCCGTACGCCGGACGGCACGGTCCAGGTGATCCCCGAGCGTCCCGTCTTCCGCACCCGGGCCCGCAAGGCCGCCGACTGGCGGCTGGTCCTCGTCACCGACGTGTCGGGGTCCATGGAGGCGTCCACGATCTGGGCGGCGCTCACGGCCTCCGTGCTGGCCGGGGTGCCCACCCTGTCCACGCACTTCCTGGCCTTCTCCACCGAGGTCATCGACCTGACCGACCATGTCGAGGACCCGCTGTCGCTGCTGCTGGAGGTCAGCGTGGGCGGCGGCACCCACATCGCGGCCGGGCTGCGGCACGCTCGCGAACTGGTGACCGTGCCCTCACGGACCCTCGTCGTGGTCGTCAGCGACTTCGAGGAGGGCTACCCCCTCGGTGGGCTGCTCGCCGAGGTCCGCGCCCTGGTCGGCTCCGGCTGCCATGTCCTCGGGTGCGCGAGCCTGGACGACGCCGGGCGTCCCCGGTACTCGACCGGGGTCGCGAGCCAACTGGTCGCGGCGGGAATGCCGGTGGCCGCCCTCAGCCCGCTCGAACTCGCCCGCTGGGTAGGGGAGAAGATCGCATGAGCCAGGATCTCGGGAACGAGCAGCGGGTGAGCGCGGCTCTGCCGCCGGTCGCCCCGTCGGTGACCGCCGAACTCGTCGCGGCGCTCTCGCCCCGGCTGCGCAAGCGGCTCGACGCGGGCACAGCCAAACTGGCGGACCGCCCGGCCGTCCGCGACGGCGACACCGTGCGGATCGCCGTCGACGACAGTACCGACGTCGAACTCCACGCCCCCGGCGGCACGGTGACCAGCGCCGAGGCCATCCGCTGCGGCTGCCTGCTGGCCCCGGACTGCCTCCATCGGGCCGCGGCGGCCTCGGCGGCACCCATTGCGGAACCGATCGAGGTAGCCGACTCCGGTGAGGTGGAGACCGGTTCACAGGAACCGGTGGACACGACGGAGCCCGAGCGGGCCACACCCCAGCAATGCGCCGCCGCCCGCGCCGTCCACGCCGCCGCGACCGCCGTACTCGAAGCCGGTACGGACGGTTCCGGGGCGGTGCTCCAGGCGGAGCTGCTGCGCGCCGCGCACACGGCACGCCTCGCGGGTCTCCCCAGGACCGCCGCCACGGCCGTCTCCGTGGTCACCGCGCTGCGCGCCGCCCGCTCCGCCGACCCTGCCCACCGCCTGGCCGACCTCGTCACCGCGCTCCGCGACGCCCTGTCGGCGGCCCACCGCATCCCGCACGCCGAGGGCCCGGAACTGACCGAGCTGCGCGGCACGGTCCGGCAGCCGTACCGCCCGGACGGCTCGCTGCGGCTGTACGGCCTCTTCTCCGAGCCGGTGCTCACGGCGAGCGGGTACGCGGGCGCCGTCACCTGGACCGCCGACGCCGAGGGCCGCCTGTTCCAGGTGTCGGACGTGGCACCGGGCGGCGCCGGGCGGGCGACGGGCGCGGCCGACCGGGCCGTACGCGTCGGTGACACGGCGCTGACGCACCGGGAACTGTCCCGGGCGGGGCTCGCGGTGTCGGGGGCGACGGTCTCTCCGACGGGTCGGCTCGGCGCGGGCGCGGGGGTACGGGCGGTGCGCGCGTCCGGTGCCGACTGGCGCGAGGAGGCCCTGGACCGGCTCTGGGCGGTGCCGGTCGCCGACCAGGTGTCCCGTGCCCTGGGCGGTGGCCACGACCTGCTCTTCCTGGACGTCACCCTCACGGGCACGGTCCGGGAGGCGGCGGGCGACTGCCTGCTCGCCGACTGCGGGGGCGTCCCGCTGCGGCTGACCGCGGCGCACGACCACCCGGCGCTCCCCCACCGCGACAACCTCCGGCTGCTGGCCGCCGCCCGGGGCAGCAGGCTCCGGGTCGTGGCCCGGCTCGTCCCGGCCCCGCACCCCAGGGCCCAGCTGCTGGCGACCGAGCATCCCACCCTCCCGGGCACCCGCGTCGACGCCGGCCTGGACCGGCTGCTCCACGCCGACCTGCCCGCCTCCCCGGCGCCCCCGGCCGCAGCGCCCACGCCCGACGAGGCACCCGTGCACCTGCTGCGCCGACGCGTGCACCAGGCGGCCTCGGGCGGCCGGCTCGTGCTGTCCTTCCCCGGGAACACGGCGGCCGACGTCCGGCGGCTGAGCCACCACGGTCTGGCGACGGCGGGAGACCTCGTGGACGAACTCCACGCGGCCGCGGCGGAGCGCTCCCGCGATGTCTTCGGCCGGCTGCTCCCGGCGGACACCGACCGGTTCGCCCGGGCCTGGCTGGCCGCGGCCCGCTACACCGACGAGGTCGACCGCGCGCTGTGCGCGGCGGCCTGGGGGGCCTGAGGCAGGCGTAGGCGAGGGGGTGGCGGCCACGCCGGGCGGGCCGCCGATCCCCCGCACCGGCGGCCCACCCGGCGTGCGTCCGAGCAGGTCGCTGCCGCCGGGTTGAAGTCTGCGGCAGCAGGGGACGGCAGGGGTATGCGTACAAGTACGTACGCGGCGCCGGGCGGGAGGACGGCGAGCAGAAGACTCACGCGGAGAGAAACACGTGGTACACGGGCTGAACAAGGCCTACGAACGCCTGGTGGCGGTCGCCGTGGCGGCGCTCCACGAACGGGAGCCGGGGCGTCTGTGGCCGCTGCTCGGCACCGCGCTCACGGACCTGTGCGGCGGCGAGGCGGTGGTCCACAAGCTGGACGACTGGAGCGAGGACGAGGGCACCGTCGGGGTGGCCCCCGACGCCGCCGCGACGGAACTGGGCCGGCTCCGTGACGCGGACCTGGGGCTGCTGCGCGCGGGCTACCCCCTCGCCGACCACTACACGGCCCGGGCCGACCGGGCCCCGGTCACGGCGTACCGGGCGGTGGGCCGCGACTGGCCGGGCAGCGCGACGGCCCGTCTGCTCGGTGACGTCCTCGACGTCGACCACGTGCTCGGCGTACCGCTCCCCGGAAGCAGCGCCCCGATCACCGGCTGCCTCGTCTACCGCTCCGGTACGGACTTCACCGACGACCACCTCACGATGGCCGAGCGCGCGCAGCCGTTGCTGGCCGGTGTGGAGCGGCAGCGGCAGCTGCTGGAGGAGTGGCGGCGGTCGCTGGCCCCGGCCGGAGCACCGGACGAGCGGGCGGTGGACTGTGCGCTGACGCCCCGCGAGACGACCGTGCTGCTCCTGCTCGCCGACGCGCTGACGGCGGACGCCATCGGCCGCCGCCTCGGCATCTCGGCCCGCACGGTGCACAAGCACGTGGAGAACATCTACCGCAAGCTGGGCACCCGCGACCGGGTCGGCACGGTGCTGCGCGCTCAGCGGCTCGGTCTGGTCCCGTCCCCAGGCGCCCAGGAGCTCTGTGCCGGTCCTCCCTGATTGGTTACCGTGGAGCGGTCCGCCAGGAGCGAGCAGACCTGAAGGGTTGTCAGCCAACTTGCCATTTGATAGGCCGACTGTGCCCGCGAGCCGCGAGCCGCGAGCCGCGAGCCGCGAGCCGCGAGCCGCGAGCCGCGAGCCGCTGGTCCGGTGCGGAAGCCGGGGGTGCGGGCGTGGTGTCCGGTAGCCCCTTCCTGCGGGTTCCGGTAGGCCCCGACGCCCATCGCTGGCGCACCTTCCCCGCCGAGCGGACCCTGGTCGTCGCCGCCCGCACCGTCACCTCCACGGTGCGCGTCCTCGAATCGCTCCCCGCCCTGCTGCGCGACGACCCCCGGGTGAGCGTCGTCTTCGCCCACGACCCCACCTCCGCGTTCGCCGCAGGGGTGCTCGACCTCCTGCACGCGTCCGGCTGCCGGGTCATGCCCTGGGAGCAGCTGGCCCACGTCAAGGCCGACCTCGTGCTCACGGCGAGCGAGAACGTGGAGCTGCCGGAGGGCGACTGCCCGGTCCTGGTGCTGCCCCACGGCGTGGGCTTCCAGAAGCGGGTCCCGGACGCGCGCGGACCGCACGACCGGCTGTCCGGCCTCGTACCGGACGCGCTCCTGGAGTCCGGCCGGGCCTGGCTCGCCGTCTCGCACCCCGACCAGGAGCGGCAACTCCTCGCCGCCCACCCGAAGACCGCGGGCCGCACCCTCCTGCTGGGCGACCCCTGCTTCGACGAGCTGCTGGCCGGCCGGCCGCGCAGGCACGCGTACCGGGAGGCCCTCGGTGTCTCGGAGGGTCAGCGGCTCGTCGTGGTCAGCTCCACCTGGGGGACCACCTCTCTCCTTGGCCGCCACCCCGACCTGCCGGTCCGCCTCCTCGGCGGGCTCCCGCACGACGAGTACCGGGTCGCCGCCGTCGTCCACCCCAACGTCTGGTCAGCCCACGGCGCCTGGCAGATCAGGGCCCTGCAGTCCTCGGCGCTGGACGCGGGGCTGATCCTGCTGCCACCCGTCCACGCCTGGCGCTCCGCCCTGGTCGCCGCGGACGTCGTCATCGGCGACCACGGCTCGGTGACGCTGTACGGTGCCGCGCTCGGAACTCCGGTGCTGCTCGGGGCGTTCGGCGCCGACGCGGTGCCGGGAACCGCCGTCCACGACCTGGCCGCGGCCGCCCCGCGACTCGACCCGGACGCGGAGTTGAGAGCGCAGGTCGAGAGCGTCGTACGGGATCACGCTTCCGATCGGTATGCCGAGGTCGCACGCCGGGCCTTCGCCGATCCGGGGAGCGCCCTCGCGCGGCTCCGCGCGGCCGTCTACGAGCTGCTGAAGCTGCCGGAGCCCGCGTCCGCGCCCCCGCCGGACCTGTTGCTGCCCGCTCCGGAACCGGCCACCCGGACCGTCACCTCGTCGCTGGTCGTCACCGAGGTGAGCGAGGAGGGGCACGGTCCGGTCGTCACCGTACGGCGGTTCCCGGCGGCCGCGTATGCGCACGCGCAGGGGGTTCCGCATGCCGGGGACACCGCGCACCTCGCCTGCTCGGACGGTGAACGGGACCGCCGGCTGCTGGAGAGCGCCTCCGTGGTCGAGCGGGCCTGCCCTGCCGACGGCGCAGCCGAGGCCCTGCGCTGGATCCGTGGCACGGCGGCGGAACTGCCCGGCAGCCTGCTGGCCGCCTGTGCGGTGCGCGGCGGCGGCCATCTGGTGGGGCTGCGCGACGGCCGTGTGGCGGAGGTGTCCGTGACCGGTCCCCCGATCGCGCCCGGGCTCGCCGCGGCCGTCGTCTACGCGTGCCTGCGCGAGGGCCATTCACTGACCGACGCGTTGCTGACGCTGCGGGTCGGTGAGGTGCGGGACGAGGACGTGGTGCTGCGGCTGCGGCCCGCGCCTCCTGTGGTCAGCTGAGGTCCCGCAGCCGTCGGCGCACCTCCTCGGCGCCCGGGGTGCCGCTCGCCTCGTAGATCTCGATCACCCGGGTCAGCCAGGTGCGCACGCTCTCCTGATGGCGGCCGGTCCGCTCGGCGATGTCGAGGAGCGCGAGCAGGGCCTCGGCTTCGTAGTGGGTCGCGTTCTGTTCCCGCAGGGTGCCTGCGGCGGTGCGCAGCGCGTCGACGGCTTCCTCGGTGTGGCCGAGGTGGTCCTGGGCGAGGCCGATGGCCAGGTGGACGCGGGCCGCCATGCGGTGGTCGGGTTCGGGGAGGCCCAGCAGGTCCAGCCGGGCCTCGGTGAGCGTGGCCAGGGCCGTCGCGTGGTCCCCGCGGGCGTCCAGCGCGCAGCCGAGGAAGAAGGCGGCCAGCGCTTCGCCACGCCGGTCCCCGGCACGCCGGTTGAGGTCGAGGGAGTAGCGGTACGTCTCCACCGCGCGGGGCGGGTCGAAGCGGTCCAGGTAGCGGCCGAGGAACTCCTGGACGGACGCGCGCAGCAGCAGGCGGTCGGTCGACTCGGCGAGCGCGACCGAGCGCTCCAGCTCGGTGCGGGCGCGGTCGTACTCGCCCAGGTCCGTCAACGGGCGGGAGAGCAGGCTGCGCAGGCGGGCCTCGCCCGCCACGGCCTCGGCCGCGCGCTCGCCCGGGGTGTCCGGGGCCGCGGCGAGTGCGCCGGCGGCCTCGGCGCCCAGTTCCAGGGACTCCTTCCAGGCGCCCAGGTACCGGTGGTGGAGGAACAGGGCCGTGAACGCCTCGGCCAACGGCCAGGCGACGGCGTGCAGACCGTGGCGTACGGCGGCCCGCAGGACGGCCAGGATCGCGGCGCACTCGGCGTCGAGCCAGGTCAGCGGGGCGGGGCCGGCGGCGGCGGAGAAGGGGTCGGAGGCGCCCGCCAGGCGCGCGGACAGGTCGGCGATCCGGAGCCGGTCCCTGCGCAGGGCGCGGTCGGCGAGTGCGACGAGGACGAGGTAGTGGGTGGCCACCCGTTCGACCAGCGCGGTCTCCTCGCTGGCCGACTCCTCCTCGACCGCACGCTCACGGGCGTACAGGCGGACGAGGTCGTGCATGCGGTAGCGGCCGTCGCGTTCGGTCTCCAGCAGGCTCGCGGCCGCGAGTTCGCGCAGCAGCCGCCTGGCCGTGCGGGTGTCGACGCCGGCCGCCGCGGCGGCGACCCCGGTGTCGAAGAGGCCGGCCGGTACCCAGCCTAGGAGGCGGAACATGCGGGCCGGGCCGGGCGGCAGCAGCCGGTAGGAGGGTCCGAGGACGGCGGACACCGAGTAGGTGCTGCCGGGCAGGGACATGCCGTCCAGCCGGTCGGCCTCGTCCGCCAGTTCGTCGGCGAGGTCGGCCGGGGTCAGGGAGTCGTCGGTGAGCAGCCGGGTGGCCACGATGCGCAGGGCGACGGGCAGGCCGCCGCAGAGGTCGACGAGGCGTCCGGCCGCCGCCGGGTCGGCCGCCACGGTCTCCCGTCCGCACTGGTCGGCCAGCAGGGTCAGGCCGCTCTCCTTGTCGAGGGGCTTCAGCGCGATGAGTTCGGCTCCGTCGACCGCCACCAGCTCGGTGAGCCTGCTGTGGCTGGTGACGACGACCGTGCTGCCGGGCCCGCTGGGGATCAGGGGCCGTACCTGGGCGGGCAGGGTGACGTTGTCGATGAGGACGAGGATGCGCCGGTCGCGCGAGTGGGAGACGTACTGCCGGGTCAGTTCGGCGAGTGTGGCCGGGACGTGCTCGTCGCTGCGCAGGAGCGCCTTGAGGATGGCGGCGAGGGCCTGGGAGACGTCGGCACCCATGGCGGCGCCGACGGCGGACTCGTCACGCAGGGCGGCGTAGTCGACGTAGAACAGGCCGTCCGGGAACCGGTCCCGCTCCTTGTCGGCCCAGCGGCAGGCGAAGGCGGTCTTGCCGACCCCGGGCAGCCCGGCCAGCACCGCGAGGCTGACCCGGCCCGGCTCGTCGCACAGGGCGTCCATCCGGTCGAGTTCGGCGACCCGGTTGCTGAACGTGCCGGTCAGGGCCGGGATGTGGTCGGGAGGCGCGTCGCCGGCGGCCGGTCGCGCGTCGAAGGTGATGTCGTACGACGTTCCCGGCATGAGTTCGGACAGGAGGCGCCGCAGCTCCTCGGCCGCCTCGGGGTCGCTCCGCAGGATGTCGAGCAGGCGCCGTTCCCATGCGGCGGCGACCCGGTTCGCCGCCGGCTCCTCCTCGCCCCGCTCCCGGGCCGCGTCCAACTCCTCGCGGGAGGAGTCCAGTTCGTCGCCCGCACCGCGTCCCGGGCGCCGGCGGGTCACCCACCGGGCTAAGTCCTTCGTCTTCACCCAGGAGTCCGCGACCAGGAGCCCGATCAGAGCCGTGGCCCCCTGCGCGGCGAGCGTCCCCAACTCGGCGTCCACCAAGCCCCCTTCACGTCGTCCACCAGCACCGGGACAGGCGCAGCCCACGGTAGAAGGATCTCCGCCGGATTCCCAGTCGGACCCGCCGTCAAGTCAGTTCCCGGGAGTTGACCATGACCCGGCTCAGGACGTCTGTCAGCGGTTACCCTGACCGTTCACAGCGGTGGAGGCCGTGACGGTCCGGGTACGGGGGAGGCAACAATGGAGCCCGACGAACTCGCTCGGCGTGGATACCTCGTGAGCCGGGGTGAGCGGATCCGCCGGCACTTACGGATGTATCTGCAACGCGCTGTCGTCGGCGCCATCAGCGGCGTGGCGGTCCTGGCGGGCTTTCTCTCGGCAGCTCAGGTGACATGGCCGCTCTACGTCTATCTGTTGCTCACCCTCGGCGCCATCGGCCTCTGCCTGCCGGGCCTGGCCCTCCTCGAACCCGGGCGGCGCCACGTGCTCGTGGGACGTGTGCTGCGTCGCCGTCGCAGGTCTGCCGCCAGGCCCCCTGCGTTACCACCGCTGCCCCCGGTACCGACGGTCGAACCGGCCCCGATCGCCCCGGTGATGGCCACCGCCTGTGATGACCCCGTGTACTTGTCGGGACTGCGGTCCCTGCTTCCCCCCAACCAGCCGCTGATCGTCGTACCGAGCGGTCTCTCGGACGTCAGCCGCCCGGAGGAACTGCTGTGGCCGTTGTTCGAACACCGGCTGAACCGCTCCCACCTGCGAGTCGACGTACGCGACTTCGGGATACCACTCTCCCCCTACGTGGTGGAGCGGGAGTTGTCGGGTGGCAACGGCAGCGCCCAACGGCTCCTTCCCGTGCGGGATCTCACCTTCACCACCGGGCTCGCCACGGCGCTGGTGGCCGGCACCGACCAGCCGGTCCCGCAACTCACGCCCGAGCACTGTGTCGATCCCGTCCAGATCGCTCGGCACGACGTGGTGATCGTCGGGGGGCCGGACACGAATTTCTGGCACGCCGTGCTCTTCGAACCCCTCCACAGGGAATTCGCGTTCCCGGCGTCCTCGGTGCCCCTGGCCTTCGGTATGCGGCGCGAGCGCGACGGGGGCGTCCCGGTGTACGGGAACGCGATCGCCTCCGTGGTGTCGGTCGACGCGGGGAGCGATCCGCGACACGCCCCAGGGGCGGTGTTCGGCCACGTCTTGCAGCCGACATACGGAATGATTCTGGCATGCCGCAATCCGCTCGCCGCAGCCCTGGGGATCTCCCGGTGGTGCGTGTTCGTCGCCGGGACGACCTCCTTGGGAACAGCCGGGGCAGTGCTCGCGCTGAGCCGCATCCTGGGGCGCCTGTCCGGTGATCCCGATGCCAATGTCTCGACCGTGGTCCCCACCGTGCACCCGCAGGTGAGAGCCCAGGTGTCGGCGGTGCTGTGCCGGGTCACGGAAGTGGAGCAGTCTTATGTGCGCAGCAACGGCCGGGTGATACCGCGTCAGAGGCGGCCGCTTCCCGGTGAAGGGCCGGTGCCGGCCGAGTTCGACGACTTCTGGCTGCCGACCCGATGCGAGGTCCTCGACTGCTCGGACCTGCAGCCCCGGTGGAGCCCAGTGTGAAGCAGGTTCGACAACAGGAACACCAGGAGGAACGCACAATGAACGGCACAGGGCCTCGGCCTGGGGGCTCCGTTCCGGTACGTGAGGCTGTCCTTGGCTGCCGGGTGGGCGGAGCCGATGACTGAACCTGTTCCGGTCGGCCCGAACAGTGGGCTCCCGGAGCGTTGCCGTATCGCCGTGGTGGGCTCCGGCCTCGCCGGTCTGAGTCTGGCGCGCGAGCTCGCGGACCTCGGGGCGGACGGGGTGGTCGTGCTGGAGGCAGGTCCCGACCGGGGCCACGCGCACAAGGAACGGCTGACGCGGGACGAGTCACTGCGTCTGTGGCATACCGAGGATCCGGACTTCCACCGCAACTGGTCCAGCGAGCGGCCACCGCATTACGTGCACAGTTCCGGACTGCGCAGGCGGCTGGGGGGTCGCTCCCTGTACTGGCACGGCGTCTGCCTTCCCATCGAGGAGCATGTGCTGCGTTCCGGAGTCTGGCCGCAGGAACTGGCCGCGGAGCTGCTCGGCGAGCGGTTGGCGGGTGGATCCTTGTACACCGAGGTCGCCGCGCAGCTGGCCGGCTGGGCGGAGGCTCCGATGGGGCACTGCCGGAGCGCGCGGGAGCGCTGGCTTCTGGCGCGTCTGCGCGAGCTGGGTTACCCGGTGGAACCGACCCCGCAGGCGGCCCGCTCCGAGCGGGTGCCGGGAAGAGAGATCCGGCAGGTCCCGTTCACCCCTCTCACGCACTGGCGCGGGCCGATGCCGCAGCCTTTGCGCTACCCGGTGCTGTCCGACTGCCCGGTCACCCATCTGCGGACCGGTTCCGGGGGGCTTGTCGAGGTGACGATCGAGCGTGCCGACTGGTCGTCCGAGGTGCTGCTGGCCGAACACGTCGTGCTGGCGGCAGGGACCTTCGAGAACACGCGCTTGGTCGGCCGCGCCTTGGCCGAGACGCACGGTCAGAACTTCTGGGAGTTCGACAATCTGACGGATCATGTGAATCAGGGCTTCCTGGCCGCTGTGCCGCGCAGTGCGATGCCTCTGCCCACGGAACCGGGCAGGGCGTTCTGCTTCACACCCGTGCACGACACCTGTCGTTCGTACCTGTTCTTCGACGTACTGGAGTCCCCGCGTCCGGACACGGTGCTGATGTGTGTGTGGACCATGGGCGAACAGGCCTCGACGGAGAGTCGGGTCCGCGTCGAACGGGTATCTCCTGGAGGACAGTGGGAGCTGAGGGTGCAGCCGACGATCTCGCCGGCCGACGACAGGGTCGTGGAGCGGCAGGCGGGCCAGCTGGCCGAGGTCGCCGAGCGGGTGTTCGGGGTCGCGCGCTCGGCCTACTCCCTTCGCAAGGAGGACTTCCGGGAGGGCAGTCCGTTGTTCCTGCCGCAACTGGAGGCGGCTCTTGAGCACGATCCGGCGGTGTCAGGCGGCGCGGTCTTTCCTTATGTCTATCCGCTGGGCAGTGTGGACCACGAAGCGGGAACGCTCGCACTGGGAGGGGACGCGGTCGCAGAGGACGGCACCGTGCGGGTCATGCCCCGGGTCTCGGTCCTGGGCCCGGCCGTGTTTCCGCGCCAGGGTGCGGCCAATCCTTCCCTGACCACGCTGGCACTCGCGAAGTGGTACGCCCGCAGGCTGGGGAATCGCTGATCACAGCCCGGGCAGCCGGCCGGGGCACGAGTTTCGAGGGGGCGGGGGACATGGAGTTACCCACGGATCTGGTCAGCGCGTTCAAGCGGGGGCTGGGCGCCGTGTTTCTCGGGGCCGGAGCCTCCGCTTCGGCCGGCCTGCCTGACCGTCAGCAGGTCGCCACGGCGCTGGCACGTGATCTGCGGCTTCCCAGACCCGACAACGGAAGGGGCTTCCCGGCGAGCGAGCTGATAAAGATCCCCCAGTACTACGAGAACCGATACAACCGGCGCCGGCTGGTCAATCGCCTCCAGGAACTGATGGAGGTGAAGCGCTTCGCGGATTCCGAGGTGCACAACCTCATCACTCAGTTGCCCTGCGACACGTACTACACGACGAACCACGACGAACTCCTCGAGGAGACGCTGCGCCAGCAGCACCAGGGCTTCGCAGCCGTGGTGTCCGAGGAGGCGGCCCGCACCTTCGCCGAGCGGCGGGGCAAAGTGGTACGCAAGATCCACGGCACCATCTCGCAGCCCGACACGCTCATCGTGACCCGCAGTGACTACGCGGACTTCGCGAGCGAGAGCCGGTTCTCCATCGACGCCCTGCGCAACGACCTCACACAGCGCGTCTTCCTGTTCGTCGGCTACAGCCTCACCGATCCCGACTTCAACAGCATCTACGACCATGTCCTCTACGGCATGGGGCGCATGCGCCAGACCCACTTCATCTGCATCAACGGCCCCACGGACCTGGAGGTCCAGGATCTGCGCCAGTGCGGTATCGAAGTGATCGACCTCGCGCTGTGGCCAGGCCGCACGGAGGCGCAGCGGCTGATCTCCTTCCTCCAGGCACTGGCCGAGGCCACCAGCGCGATGGTGCACGTGGAGCGGTTCTTCTGCGGAGTCCGGCAGGGCGAGCGGGTGCCCATGATCGTACGGTCCGTGCTGAACGAGGAGGAGACCTCCGTCTACTACCCCGACTGCGACATCCGCGTGGCCCAGGAAGTCGAGAAGGCACTGCAGGCGATGGGCTGCGAGCCCGAACTCGTCCCCTCTGTGCTGGCCGAGGCCCGATTCGACGAATATCTCCAGCAAAATCTGGTCCTCATCTGCTCACCGCTCGGCAATTCCTTCACCGCCCGGGTCTTCGACCGCCTGGAGGAGCGGACCACCAACATCTGCATACGCTTTCGCATGGACGACGACCGCGGCTACCTGGAGGACATCAAGACCGGCACGCGCTACGTCCCCGACCGCCCGGCCGACGCCGACCCGCAGCGCATCCAGTACGACTACAGCGTCATCGCCCGCTACCGCAATCCGTGGGCCGACGACAAGTACCTGTTCATCATGGCCGGGCTCAACGCCATCGGAACGCACGCGGTCTCCCGGTTTCTGTCGAACCTCATGAACTACCGGAAACTTCCCCGCAGTCAGGACGACTCCGTCCTTCTCCTGCGCGTCAGCTACCGGGCCTACGACCCCTACCGGTTCATTTCGGAGGAGGAGCCCTTCGCGGAGCTGTGACCCCAGGGCAGTCAGCCCAGGAAGCGCGGCCGCACCTACGGTCTGGGGCCGGCTCAACGCACCGCCGGAGACACATAGGCTCTGCGTGGGCTCCGGGACGGAGGCCGGAATTCCAGGAACAGGAACAAGGGCAGCTTCTATGGTGACAGCGCGCCGGTTTCCGATCGGCTCCGCGACCACGCTCGCGGAGCTGGAGGACGACCCCCACCCCCGGCTGGCCCTGCTGCGCGCCCGCGAACCGGTCTCGTGGCTCCCCGTGCTGGGCGGCTGGCTGGTGACCCGGCGTGATCTCGCCCTGCGCGTCATGCGCGACGCGGCGACCTTCACTGTGGACGACCCCCGCTTCTCGACCGCCCAGGTGGTGGGTCCGAGCATGCTCTCCCTGGAGGGCGCCGAGCACAAGCGGCACCGCGCCCCCTTCACCGACCCGTTCCGCACGCAGGATGTGCACGACCGGTTCACCGGGTTCGTGGAACAGGAAGCCGCCCGGCTCGTGGACGGCATCCGGCCGCGTGGCAGCGCCGAACTGCGCCGGGAGGTGGCCGGGCCGCTGGCCGTCGCCGTCGTCGCCGAGTCGCTGGGCCTGGTCGACGCGGACACCGAGGCGGTGCTCTCCTGGTACGACGCCATCGTGAGCGCGGTCTCGGACATCACCGCCGGGCGGTCGGCGAACCCTGCCGGGGCGGCGGCGTTCGACCAGCTGCGCGGAAGCGTCGAGGCGACGGTCGCGGCAGGAAGCCATGCTTCGCTGCTGGTCGCGGCGGCCGAGAGCGGGCGCCTGAAGCTGCCGGAGGTGGTCGCCAACGCCGCCGTGCTGATGTTCGGCGGTATCGAGACCACCGAGGGCATGATCGCCAACGCCGTACTGCACCTGCTGGCACACCCTGGTCAACTCGCCCTCGTACGTGCCGATCCGGACCTGGTCGACGCGACGATCGAGGAATCGCTCCGCCTGGAACCCGCCGCGGCGGTCGTGGACCGCTACGCCACCGCCGACGTGACGATCGGCGGGGCCGACGTGCGGCGCGGAGATCTGGTGGTCGTCTCGCTCGCCGGCGCGAACCGCGACCCCGAGATCTTCCAGGACCCCGACAGTTTCGATCTGCGACGGGACAACTCCCGCCTCCAGCTGGCCTTCGCGCACGGCCCGCACTTCTGTCTGGGCGCCCACCTCGCCCGCCTGGAAACCCGCGCCTGCCTCCTCGCACTCCTCGACCGCCTGCCCGGCCTGCGGCTCGACCCCGCCTCGTCCACCGCGCCCAAGGGCCTGGTCTTCCGCAAGCCCCCGGCTCTGCGCGTCCGCTGGGACGTGCCGACGCGGCGCTGACGCGTGGACCTACCGGCCCTGGGCCGTACGCACCCGCCACCCCGCCGTGTACGGCGACGTCGAACGGTGATTGGCTGTCCCCCGTTCCGTCAGCCAGTCCATCCACGGGAAGGCCCCAGCCATGAGCACCCCCTCCGCACTCGAGTACAAGGTCGTCACCTTCCGCGAGTCACTGATCGGAGACGCACTGGACAGCGACAAGCTGGAGAAGGTGCTGAACAAGCACGCCGAGGACGGCTGGACCCTCAAGGCGATCACGTCCGCCGATGTCAAGGGCCGTATTGGACCCGGTGCGGTCGAGGGTCTGCTCCTCACTCTGGAGCGTCCGCGCCGCTGACGGCCACAGGTCCTGCACGGCAGGAGTCCCGGCGGATGCCTGCCTCGGCAAGCGCGTCGGAGGCTGGGCCATCGGCTTCGTGGTGACGGCCGCCGACGGTCAGGGCCCGCGGTTGCCCGAGGGCACCGTCGCCGACCTATGCGCCACGGCGGACCCGGGCGGCCTTGCGGGCCTCGGCGATCTGGCGGGCCTCGGCGGACCGGCGGGACTCGCCGCCGCCGGCCCGCCCCGGGCGGGTGCCCAGACCGCGGAAGGGGGCACCGCCGCGCTTCGGGCGCTCCGCGATCGTCCCGCTGCCGCTGACGGGGACACCGGAGGGAGCCTGGGCGCCGGTGATACGGCTCAGCTCGGCCTCGCCGGAGCGGACCTGCGTGATCTGCGGCCTGATGCCCGCGTCGGACATGAGACGGGCCATGTCCCGGCGCTGGTTGGGGAGGACGAGCGTGACGACGCTGCCGGACTCGCCGGCGCGGGCGGTACGGCCACCGCGGTGCAGGTAGTCCTTGTGGTCGTTGGGCGGGTCGACGTTGACGACGAGATCGAGGTCGTCGACGTGGATGCCCCGAGCCGCGACGTTGGTGGCCACCAGCGTCGTGACGTCACCGGTCTTGAACTGTGCCAGGGTGCGGGTGCGCTGGGGCTGGGACTTGCCGCCGTGCAGGGCCGCGGCCTTGACGCCGCTGCTCAGCAGATGCTTGGTGAACTGGTCGACAGCGTGCTTGGTGTCCAGGAACATGATCACGCGTCCGTCACGGGCCGCGATCTCGGTGGCGGTGGCGAACTTGTCGGCGCCGTGCACCTGCAGCACGTGATGCTCCATCGTGGTGACGGCGCCCGCCGACGGGTCGACCGAATGGACCACCGGGTCATGGAGGTATTGACGGACCAGGAGGTCGATGTTGCGGTCCAGCGTGGCCGAGAACAGCATGCGCTGACCGTCGGGACGCACCTGGTCCAGCAGTTCGGTGACCTGCGGCATGAAGCCCATGTCCGCCATCTGGTCGGCTTCGTCCAGGACGGTGATGTTCACTCGGTCCAGGCGGCAGTCCTTGCGCTCGACGAGATCCGCGAGGCGGCCGGGAGTCGCGACGACCACCTCGGCCCCGGCACGCAGTGCGCCGGCCTGCCTGCCGATCGACATGCCGCCGACCACCGTGGCCAGCCGCAGCTTCAGCAACCGGGCGTACGGTGCGAGCGCGTCGGTGACCTGCTGGGCCAGCTCGCGGGTGGGGACGAGGATCAGGGCCAGCGGCTTCCGCGACTCGGCACGCTGCCCGGCCGTACGCACGAGGAGCGCCAGACCGAAGGCGAGCGTCTTGCCCGATCCGGTGCGACCGCGGCCCAGGACGTCGCGTCCCGCGAGGGAGTTCGGCAACGTGGCGGCCTGGATCGGGAACGGCTCGTTCAGGCCGAGACTGGTGAGCATCTTCAACAACTCGGCCGGCATGTCCAGTTCACCGAAGGTCGCCACCGCGGGGAGGGCCGGAGTGACGGTGGCCGGCAACGCGAACTCCCCCTGTGGTGCGGAGGGACGGCGCCCGGTGTCGCCTGAACGGGCGGCGGGGCGCCCCTGACCTCGTGGACGGAAACGGTCGTTCGTGCGAGCTGAACGGCTCATGGAGAACCTTCCTCGACAGGGCACGCATCGAGGAATTCCCGACAAGGACGAGTCGGATGAATTGCAAGAACGAGCCGAATGTAAGACTAAAAGAATTCCACTGGAATGCAGAAAACAGCAAGCTGAGGCCCCGCCACAAGGCGGGGCCTCAGCTGACTCATACGCTTCGTCGTCAGGCGGGAGTGATGTTCTCCGCCTGCGGACCCTTCTGGCCCTGCACGACGTCGAAGCTCACCTTCTGGCCTTCCTGGAGCTCACGGAAGCCCTGGGTGGCGATGTTCGAGTAGTGGGCGAAGACGTCCGGGCCGCCACCGTCCTGCTCGATGAAGCCGAAGCCCTTTTCCGCGTTGAACCACTTGACGGTGCCAGTAGCCATGTCATATCTCCTTGGGGGCAGTGCCCGCGGGCCCACACCGTGTGAGCCCTGTTGCCACAATGAACCCCGTCCGGATAAGCACCGGAGATACAGAAATGCCCGACGATATACGATCGCCCGGGCACTTGAAGTTTCGGGAACCACAACTGCAACTACTAACAAGTTTAGCACGGTACACACATCCGCACTACTTTCACTCGCGGCCACGACCCTTTCGTCACCCGTGGAAAGTCAATCGCGCTCTCGGCTCGGATAACCCCGAGCCGTTTCCGCCTGCTCCGCAAGCACGGCAGGGGCCACCTGTTGCACGAAGCCCCCGGTGACGGGCTCAGCGCGGCCGCAGCCCGTCGAAGACCACCTCGAAGATCCGCTGCCGGGCCGCCGGGTCGGCTCCGAGGTACTCCATCGTCGTACTGGTGCCGACCAGCAGGGCGATGAGCTCCGGCAGGCCCAACTCCGAGCGGACCGCGCCGGCCTGTTGCGCGCCGGCCAGGAGCTCGGCGAGCTGCGCCTGGATCACCTTGCTGGACTCCTGCAGGGCCGCGTGCGCGTCCACCCCGGCAGCGGCGAGCGCCTGGGCGAACTCGTTCTTTCCCTCGGACTGGTCGATCACCAGGCGGAAGCAGCCGAAGAAGGCCTCGGCGGGCTCGGACTCGGCGGCCAGCCGCGCGGTCTGGGCGGCAATCGCCTCCAGCCTGCGCACCATCACCGCCTCCAGCAGCGCCTCCTTGGTCGGGAAGTGCCGGAAGAGCGTGCCGACCCCGACCCCGGCGGACCGGGCGATCTCCTCGGTCGGCACGCCGACGCCACGGGTGGTGAACACCTGCGTGGCGACGTCCAGCAGCCTGGCCCGGTTACGGGCCGCGTCCGCCCGCAGCGGGCGTTCCTGAGCGCCGCTCATCCCTCCCACCCTTCCCGCCGACGGCAGAGTCACCCTGGACAACCGGAGTCGTCAGTCCGTATCGTTTGAAACCGGAGTCGCTAGTCCGATTCTAGCGACGGATCCGGCCGGGGGTTGATCATGTCCGAAACGCTGTCACCGCGCGAGGTCTTCCAGAAGCTGCTCAAGGGCATCACCGAGGGGCGGTTCTCGGAGCTGGCCGAGCTCTACGCCGAGGACGCCGTGGTGGAGACCGTGTTCGAGCCGGTCGGGCCGCGCCGGTTCGAGGGGCGGGCCGTACTGCAGGAGCGGTTCGCGGAGGTCTCCGTGAGTTCGCCCGTGGAGCTGAGCTCGACGAATGTGGTGATCCGGGAGACCGACGACCCGGAGGTGATCGTCGCCGAATGGACCTACCAGGTGCACCACCGGGTGACCGAGCGGAACTTCGAGGTCGCCAACATCCAGGTGCTGCGGGTCCGCGACGGCCTGATCGTCAGCAGCAGGGATTTCCACGATCACCTGGCCCTCATCGTGGCCGGCGGCAACCTGCCGCAGCTGGTGGCTGCGCTGGGTGGCAAGTAGCGCGAGTGCGAGGCTGCGGGCCGGGACTCCTGAGGGATTGTCCCTGTTCGTGTCCACCAACCTCCGCCAAGACAACCCCGACCCTGTAGACAGGCCTGCCGGAGCTCCCATGGGTGATCCACGGCACGGTGCTGTGCGGCCTGGTCGCCGCCACCATGCTCATGAGGGGCCGGCTGCTGCCGGCCCGCGCCTGACCGCCCCGCGTTCCGCACACTTTGCGCTCGTCGAGCTCCATCGCCCCCGGGGCGCGCATCATCAAAGGAGGGCAGACCATCGACGAGGAGTGGCGATGAGGTTGTCGTTCCTTGAACCCCTGTACGCGGAGCCGGGCCCGTTCGCCTCCGTGTACCTGGACACCTCCCGAAACGTCGAGCATCCCGAGCGGGCGATCGCGCTGCGCTGGCGGCGGCTTCGCGAGAGTCTGTCGCGTCAGGGCTCGGACCGAGCACTGCTGAACGTGCTGGAGGAGGTGGTCGGCGCCGACACAGAGGTGCCGGGGATGCACGGGCAGGCCGTCTTCGCCGCCCACGGGACGCTCGTCCTGGAGGGGGAGCTGCCCAGGCCGCCCGAGCACGACTCAGCGCGCTACAGCACCCTGCCGGACGCGATGCCCCTGATCACCCAGCACCTTCCGGAGATCCCCTACATGGCCGTAGTCGTCCACTACGGCGGCCTTCCGACCGCCGAGGCCCACGGCTGGGTAACTGTGGAGGCGGAGACCGGCACCTGGCCCGCGTCCACCGTCACCCCGGGCGAGCGGCTGCACCGCCACGTCACGGTGGCGACCTGGCACCGCACCTCCCTCGGGCTCGGCCACCAACTGGACGAACGGGCTCGGCGCGCCCATGCCGACGCCGTTGTCGTGGGCGGGGACGAGTGGGCGTGCAACGTACTGATCCGCCGCCTGCCGCACACCCTGCGGGACAAGGTCGTACGCGTGGGCGGCAGGACCCCCACCGACACCGGACGCGCCCTGTTGGAGCCGCAGCTCGACGGCGTCTTCCGCGGCCGCATGGCCGCGCACGACCGGGAACTCGTGGACATCTTCATCGGCCGGCGTGCCCTGGACGGACCCATGACGGAGGGGCTGGCCACCACCGTCGCCGCCCTCCAGCGCGGGCAGGTCGCGGCACTGCTGCTGAACCGACCACCAGGGTCTTCGCTGCGGCTCTGGGCGGGCTCCCAACCCACTCAACTCGCCCTGATCGAGGCGGAGCTGATGTCCTTCGGCGTGCGGGCCCCGCGCGAGGAACGCGCCGACGAGGCCCTCGTCCGGGCCCTCGTCGGCACCGGTGCCGAGCTGGTCGTCGTACCGGAGAGCGAGCTGAGGCTGTACGAGGGCGTGGGCGCCCTGCTGCGGTACGCCGACCCGGGAACCACGTCCTGACGCCGACGCGCTGCGCCTCCCGGGTCACAGGTCGCCCCTTGCTCCCGACCGCCCCGGATCGCGCCGCGCGCGGAACGTGCCGACACCGGGCTGGAGCGGCAGTGCGTCGTACGAGCGGCGGGTGGGGCGCACGGACAGGAGCAGGAGCGGCGCGCGCGGAGGAGACCGACGTTCCGATCACCCCGCCCAAGGCCTGGGCGGTAGGCCTGCCGGCGGTGGTCAACCCGTTGCGGCACTCCGTGGAGCAGACGACGGTCCGCCGTACGGCGCTGACGCTGCACGATCACGCCGCGCGGCTTCTGGAACTCACCAGGACCGGGGGCCGCCGGCGCCACCACCACGGCCCCGCAGTCCGATGGCCCATGAGAGGAACCCCCGAGGACCTGGTCCGCGCCGCCCACGCCGCAAGCGTGACCGACGCCCGTCTCCTGGAGGCTGTACGGACCATCCCCCGGGCGGCATTCGTCCCCGCGGACGAGGTGGCATCCGCATACCGGGACACGCCCGTTCCGCTCCCCCACGGGCAGGTGACCACCCAGCCCTCGCCCATCGCCATGATGGTCTCCGCGCTCGGCCTCACCGGATCCTGCTGGAGGGCCGCTCCGGCGCGGGCAAAGCGGCCGCCCTGCGTCGGCTCGCCGCGCTGCTGCCCACCCACGCGGCCACCGGCTTCACCACGGAGGAGATCCGGCAGTCCGGCGCCCGCGCAGAGGTCGACGTCGTCGCCACGGTCCACACGCACCGCGATCCGTTCGCCGACGCCCTCAAGCGACGCGCCGACATCGAGGTCTCCAGCTCACTCCAGCGAACCGGGACGCCCTGCCGGGGAAGCTCGCGGGCCGGTTACAGCAGCCCCGGACGCACCGAAGGCCTCCCTCTCACGGATGAGAGACCCGCCTCCGACCTGCTGAAAGCAGAGTCGGGGCGACGGGATGCGAAGTCGCCCGGTCGGTGCGACGGCGGCGCCCACCACCAAGCGGCTGTGTCAGTCGGGAGACCTCGTCGACAGCCATGGTTCGTGCCATCGCGGATATCCGGCGACGAGCTTGCTCGCGCCCGCCGGTCCCCAGGTCCCCTGCCGGTAGCGCTCGGGGTCGTCGGGCACCTCCAGCAGTGGCTGAACGATTCGCCATGTCTCCTCCACCGAGTCCTCCCGGGTGAAAAGACTCGCGTTGCCTTGCATTGCATCACTGAGCAGGCGCTCGTACGGTTCGGGTGCCTCACCCAGCTCGGCCGCGAAGAGGAGGTCGAGGTCCACCAGCTGCGTGTCCTGCTTGCCCGGCCGCTTGGCCTGGATGCGGAAGTTCATGCCAGGGCTCGGATCGATCCGCAGGATCCACTGGTCGGGCTCAGGTGCGAACCGCTCCGCGAACGCAAGCCTCGGCGGGCGCTTGAACATGATCCGGATCTCGGTCACTCGCTCGGGGAGCGACTTGCCGGCCCGGATGAAGAACGGCACCCCGGACCAGCGCCAGTTCTCGACCTCCAGCCGCAACCCGACGAAGGTCTCGGTGCGCGAGCTCGGCCGCACGCCAGGGACCTGCAGGTACCCCTCGTACTGCCCGCGGACGTAGTGGGCCGGGTCGGCGTCGGGGATCGCCCGGAACACATCGACCCGGCGGTCTCGGAGGGCGTCCGCATCGGCGGCTGACGGCGGCTCGGACGCCACCAGGGCGAGCAGCTGCAGCAGATGGTTCTGCACGACGTCGCGGAGCGCGCCGACCGGGTCGTAGAAGTGGCCGCGGTCCTCGACCCCGAAGTCCTCTGCCATGGTGATCTGCACGCAGGAGACGTGGTCGCGGTTCCACACCGGCTCGAACACGGAGTTGGCGAACCGCAGGAACAGGATGTCCATCGCCGGCTCTTTGCCGAGGAAGTGGTCGATTCTCAGCAACTGATCCTCGTCGAGGAGTTGACGCAGCTCGGCGTTGAGGGCGCGCGCCGACGCGAGGTCATGCCCGAATGGTTTCTCCACGACAACCCGGGCGCCCCTGGTCAGCCCGGCGCCTGCCAGGCCTCCGACGACCCGGGCGAACAGCGACGGCGGGATCTCCAGGTAGAAGACGGGGCGCCGCCTGCCGTTGACCGCCCGGGCGAGGCGATGAAACGTCTCCTCGTCGGCGTAATCGCCCTGCACATAGCTGAGTCGGGCGGCGAACCGGGCGAAGACGCTGTCGTCGAGCGGCTCACCCGCTGCCTTGATCGCCGCGCGGGCATGGTCACGCAGCGCGTCGTCGGACCAGCCGTCGCGCGCCACTCCGACGATCGGGCAGGTCAGCAACTTGCGCCGCTCAAGCCGATAGAGCGAGCGAAACGTCATCTTTCGCGCAAGGTCGCCGGTAATCCCGAAAATGACCAGCACGTCTGCGGGAACGTTCGACGAGTTCACAGCCATCTGATCCCCCTTACGGGGCTGGCACGGCAATAGGGCCGGCGACGACCTGCAGTTCGTGATGCACAGCCCTCAGCCCTTCTTTTCGGCGTGCCCGCCGAACTCCGAGCGCATCGCCGAGAGGATCTTGTCGGTGAACTCCCCGGCCTGCCTGGACTCGAAGCGCTCGTAGAGCGAGGTGGTGATGACCGGTGCAGGGACGCCTTCGTCCACCGCGGCGAGGACGGTCCAGCGGCCTTCCCCGGAGTCGGAGACCCGCCCGGCGAAGCCGTCGAGGGAGGGTGAGCCGGCGAAGGCGTCGGCGATCAGGTCAACCAGCCACGAGCCGACGACCGAGCCGCGTCGCCAGACCTCGGCCACCTCTCCGACGTCGATGTCGTATTGGTAGGCCCACGCATCGCGCAGAGGCGTCGTCTCCGCGTCGACCTCTTGCCTGCTTTTTCCGACGTCCGCGCGCTTGATGATGCTGAGGCCCTCGGCGATCGCGGCCATCATCCCGTACTCGACCCCGTTGTGGACCATCTTCACGAAGTGCCCGGCGCCGTTCGGCCCGCAGTGCAGGTACCCCTGCGGGGCGGTGCCGTCGGTCCGGGTCCGGCTCGGCGTCGGCTCGGCGCAGCCCTCGCCGGGAGCGATCGTCTTGAAGATCGGGTCCAGATGGGCCACGACCTCGTCCTCGCCGCCGATCATCAGGCAGTAGCCGCGCTCCAGGCCCCAGACACCACCGCTGGTCCCGCAGTCAACATAGTGCAGCGACTTGCCGGCAAGACGCTTGGCGCGTGCGATGTCGTCGCGGTAGTAGGAATTGCCGCCGTCGATCAGGATGTCGCCGGGCTCCAGCAACGGCTCGAGCTGGTCGAGGATGGAGTCGACGATCGCTGCCGGAAGCATGAGCCATACGGCCCGTGGCTTGTCCAGTTTCGCGACGAAGTCCCGGGGTGAGTCTGCGCCCGTCGCGCCCTCGCCGGCCAGTTCGGCGACGGCGGCCGCGTTGACGTCGGACACGACACAACGGTGGCCGTCTCGCATCAGCCGACGCACCAGGTTCGCCCCCATCCGGCCGAGCCCGATCATCCCGAGCTGCATGGGCTTGTCTGTCGCCATGTGGCGCCTCCTGGTCCTTGAGTATGCGGTTGCGCCCGCCCGCCGCCTTCGTGCGGATCGCGTCGTCGTGGTCACCGGAGCCGATCGCCATGCCGACGATGTTGTCCGGCCAGATGCTCTGGCCCTGCTCATGGAGCGCCTGGGTTACGTTCACGCCTGCTCCCTACCGGCGGTCACGCACTCGCGGGCTACCTGTGTGACCTTCTCGGGAGTGAAACCGAATTTGGTCAGCAGCATCTTGAGCGGCGCCGAGGCCCCGAACGTGTGCATGCCGACGACCGCGCCTCCGTCGCCGACGTAACGGTCCCAGCCGAGGGTCGCCGCCTGCTCGATGGCTACCCGGGCCCTGACCCCGGGCGGGATGACCAGGTCGCGGTATTCCTTGGGCTGGCGGTCGAACAATTCCCAACAGGGCATGCTGACCACGCGAGCCGCGAGGCCCTCGGCGGCGAGCTCGTCACGGGCCGCGAGCGCGAGTTGCACCTCCGACCCGGTGGCGAGCAGGATGACGTCGGGCTTGCCGTCGGCCGCGTCGACCAGAACATAGGCTCCCCTGGCCACCCCGGATGCGGCCCCCATCTCGGAGCGGTCGAGGGTCGGCAGTGCCTGACGGGAAAGGACCAGCACGGCCGGCTCGTGCCTGAGCGCGGCGACGACCCGCCAGGTCTCGACCACCTCGTTCGCGTCGGCCGGGCGGAACACCAGCAGCCCCGGCATCGCGCGCAGCGACGCGAGCTGCTCGACCGGCTGATGGGTGGGACCGTCCTCGCCGACCCCGATCGAGTCGTGGGTGAAGATGTGCACGACCGGGATCTCCATCAGCGCTGAAAGCCGGATCGCGCCGCGTGCGTAGTCCGAGAAGATCAGGAACCCCGACCAGTAGGGGCGCAGTTTGGTCAGCGCCATCCCGTTCGTGATCGCGGTGGCGGCGTGCTCGCGGATCCCGAAATGGAGGTTGCGCCCCGAGCGGTCATCGGCCTGGAAGTCGCCGGCGCCGGAGAACGTGAGGTCGGTCTTGGTCGACGGCGAAAGGTCCGCCGACCCGCCAAGCATCCACGGCACGGCTTGGGCAAGCGCGTTGAGCACCTGACCGCTGGAGTCACGGCCGGCGATGCCCTTGGGGTCGGCCGGGAAGGTCGGCAGCGCCGACTCCCAGCCTTCCGGCAGGTCACGTCGCTGGATGCGCCCCAGCTCGTCGGCGAGCTCGGGATGGGTGGTCCGGTAGGCCTCGATTCGAGCCTCCCAGCTCGTCCGGGCTTCGCGACCGCGCGCGCCGATGCCTGCGGCGAGGTGCTCGTAGACGCCGTCGGGAACGAAGAAGTCCTCGTCTTCCGGCATCCCGAGGAATCGCTTGGTCGACTTGACGCCCTCCACGCCGAACGGCGCGCCGTGCGCCTTCGGGGTGTCCTCGACCGGTGACCCGTAGCCGATGTGGCTGTGCACCACGATGAGCGTCGGGCGTTCGTTCTCGGACTTGAAGGTGTGCAGCGCGCGGGCCACGGCGTCGAGGTCGTTGGCGTCGGCCACGGTGGTGACGTTCCAGCCGTAGCCGATGAACCGGGCCGCCACATCCTCGGTGAACGCGATGTCGGTGTGGCCCTCGATCGTCACCCGGTTGGAGTCGTAGATCCAGCAGAGGTTCGACAGCCGCTGGTGAGCCGCGAGCGAGGCAGCCTCCGAGGAGATCCCCTCCATCATGCAGCCGTCGCCTGCCATCGCGTACACGTCGAAGTCGAAGACGGTGAAGTCGTCGAGGTTGTACCGGGCGGCGAGCCACTGCCCGGCGATCGCCATCCCGACCGAGGTCGCAACGCCCTGGCCGAGCGGGCCGGTCGTGGTCTCCACACCGCTGGTCCACCGGTACTCCGGGTGCCCGGGGCAGCGCGAGCCTAGCTGGCGGAACGTCCTGAGGTCGTCGAGGGTCACGGCGGGTCGGTCGAGGACCTCGTAGTCGGGGTCGACAGCCTGCACGCCGGTGAGGTGGAGCAGCGACCAGAGCAACGCGGAGGCGTGTCCTTCCGACAGCACGAAGCGGTCGCGGTTGGGCCAGATCGGGTCGGTCGGGTCGAAGCGCAGGAAGTGTTGCCAGAGCGTGTACGCGACCGGGGCGATCCCCATCGGCGTCCCCGGATGTCCGGAGTTGGCCGCCTGGATGGCGTCCATGCACAGAGTGCGGATCGTGTTGACGGAAAGTGTTTCCAGGTCGTTGTTGCTCAACGCGAGCCTCCCTGAAGGTGCTGCCCCTGCGCTCTTGTCGAAAGCGGCAGACTAGGGTTGAGCTTTCCCTGCCGGAGCGAAGAGCGCCGCGCCGACAATGCCCGCATCGTTCAACAGCTGCGCCGGTACGATCTCGGTCCTGAGCTCGATGTACGGCAGGAACTTGTCGGCCTTCTTGCTGACGCCGCCGCCGATGACAATCAGGTCGGGCCACAGCAGCCGCTGGATGAGCTCGAGATACGTCTGCAGACGGTGCGCCCATTTCTTCCAGGACAGGTCGTCGTGCTCTCGCACGGACTCCGCGGCCCAGTCCTCGGCATCCTCGTGGTGCAGCGGCAGGTGCCCCAGCTCGCTGTTGGGCACCAGGAACCCGTCGGAGAAGACGGCGCTGCCTATACCGGTGCCGAGCGTCACCATCACGACGACGCCCTTGCGTCCCTTGCCGGCGCCGAAGCGCATCTCGGCGATCCCGGCCGCGTCCGCGTCGTTCACCACCCTCACGTCACGGCCGGTCGCTCGCGCGAAGAGCTGGGCCGCGTCCGTCTCCATCCAGGCCGGGTCGATATGGGACGTCGTCTGGACTTTGCCGCCCCGGATGACTGCCGGGAGCGTCAACCCGACTGGTCCTGGGACGCCGATCCGGGAGAGCACCTGCACAACCACGTCCGTGACTGCCCCCGGGGTCGCCGGATGCGGGGTCGGGATCCGGACCCGCTCACCGATGAGACTGCCGAGCTCGAGGTCGACCGGCGCTCCCTTGATACCCGTTCCGCCGATGTCGATCCCCAGCACGTGGGCCGTCTTGTCAAGACTTGCCTGCACCACTGCCCGCTCCCCTCAGGGGCTGGCCCAAAATGTGTTGTGTCATTTTTGGACATCAGACCCCGCAAGAGCTACGCCATACAATCCTTGATGCTCGCATATGTCTTTTACATGCGCCACACCACTCTTATAGCGTATTCAAGCATTGCAGGCCTAAAGGGTATTGACCTTCCCCTCCGATCGAGAGGAACGCGACTGCGACTCATGCGGGCCGCGACTGTTTGCGAAGACCCTGCGGTTCGCAGTCATGCGCTTCATCGACCGGGACCTCTCAGAGGCCGACACCGCGTGAGTACGGCAGGAGATGTCGCGGGCGAACGTCGCTCTCGCGGTCGCGGACGTCCCGGCCAGGTTGCGCGTGCAGAGGACATGGCAGCCCGGGAAGCCACAAGGTACGGAGATTCGGCAGCCACACCCAGGACGATCTTGCTCAGCCCAGGAAGCTCAGTCGAACCTGACGGTTGGCATTGTCTTTATTGGTGTCCACGAGGCACACCGACTGCCAGGTGCCCAGCTCCAGTTGCCCGCCGATGACCGGAAGGGTCGCGTGCGGCGGGACGATCGCGGGCAGGACATGGTCACGCCCATGACCCGCGCTGCCGTGCCGGTGCTGCCAGCGGTCGTCGGCGGGGAGCAGGGTGTGCAGGGCGGCCAGGAGGTCGTCGTCACTGCCGGCGCCCGTCTCGATCACGGCGATGCCGGCAGTCGCGTGGGGCACAAAGATGTTGAGCAAACCGTCACGGCCGCCCGCCGCCTCGCGCAGGAACTCCTCGCAGTCGGCGGTCAGGTCGACGACCCGCTCCCGGGAACCGGTGGCGACGTTCAGCATCCGAGTGGTGAAGGCATCTGACATGCCCCCATCCTGACCCATCCGCCGGGTTTCACACGTCGTGGCGCGACCGTTCCCTGATACGACAGGTCCACAGGGCGAGACACCGTTGACCATGGAGCGCCCGGCTGGCTACGTTCGGCCGCATGTTGCGTTCAGCCCTGCTCACCACGCGCGGTCACATCGACCTGCTGCGGGTGGCTTCCGCCGCGTGTCGCCGCGGCCGCTGACGCCCTTCTCCTCCCCCCTTCCCCGCTTCGGCGCGGCCTGCCGCCGTACCCGCACGTCACCCGTGATCCGCCCCTGAGGCGGGCGTGACGCGGCGGTACCGGGCCGCATCCCCCCGCCCTCCCTCCGCCGTGGAGCATCCATGAGCATCAGCCATGCCCCACCCAGCTCACCCGAACCTGATATTTCCGGTATATCCAAATCTGTCGAGACCGGACCGGGTCAGCCCGAGCACTCCGCCCCGGACCTTCAGCCCCTCGTCCCCGCCTCCACCCGCCGAACCCGCGTCCCCCGCTGGCTGCGCCGCACAGCCGGTCCGCTCCTGCTGCTGGCCCTCTGGCAACTCCTCAGCGGAACAGGAATGTTGGCCTCCGACGTCCTCGCCTCGCCGGGACGGATCGCCCAGGTCGGCTGGGATCTGGTCGCCGACGGTTCACTGCCCTCGGCCATGGGCACCTCACTGCAGCGGGTCGCGGCCGGGCTGCTGTTCGGCACCGTGATCGGCACCGGACTGGCCCTGGTCTCGGGGCTGTTCAGGATCGGCGAGGACCTGGTGGACGCGCCGGTGCAGATGCTGCGGACGGTGCCGTTCGTCGGTCTCATCCCGCTGTTCATCATCTGGTTCGGCATCGGCGAGGCCCCGAAGATCGCCATCATCACGCTCGGCGTGACCTTCCCCCTTTACCTCAACGTGTACGCCGGCATCCGCGGCGTCGATGCCCAACTCATCGAGGCCGGTGAGTCGTTGGGGCTGTCCCGCTGGGGCCTGGTACGCCATGTGGTGCTCCCGGGCGCGCTGCCCGGCGCGCTCACCGGGCTGCGCTACTCGCTCGGCATCGCCTGGCTGGCCCTGGTCTTCGCCGAGCAGGTCAACGCCGATGCCGGCATCGGCTTCCTGATGGTGCAGGCGCGGGACTTCCTGCGCACCGACGTGATCGTGGTCTGCCTGATCGTCTACGCCTTCCTCGGCCTGCTCGCCGACTTCATCGTCCGCTCCCTCGAAAGGCTGCTGCTGCAATGGCGACCGACGTTCACCGGCCGGTGACTCCCACGGCGAACCGTTCCGCCAGGGCTGTGCATGTCGAGGGGCTGACCCGCTCCTTCGACGGCCGTGCCGTCATCGACGACCTCCGACTCGACATCGCGCCGGGCGAGTTCGTCGCCCTGCTCGGCCGCAGTGGCTGCGGAAAATCCACGCTGTTGCGCATTCTCGCCGGCCTCGACCGGGACATCGAGGGCACCGCCCTCGTCTCCCGCCGCCGGGCCGTCGCCTTCCAGGCGCCCCGGCTGATGCCCTGGAAGAAGGTGTGGCGCAACGTGCTGCTCGGCCTGCCCGGCAGGCCCGAACGCGCGGTGGCCGAACGGGCGTTGGACGAGGTCGGCCTCGGCCATCGCATCGACGCCTGGCCTAAGACCCTCTCCGGCGGCGAGGCGCAGCGCGCCTCCCTCGCCCGCGCCCTGGTGCGCGAGCCCGATCTGCTGCTGCTCGACGAGCCGTTCGGCGCCCTCGACGCGCTCACCCGGATCAAGGCGCAGCGGCTGGTCGGCGAGTTGTGGCAGCGCCGCGGCTGCGCCGTGCTGCTGGTGACGCACGACGTCGAGGAGGCCGTACTGCTCGCCGACCGCGTCCTGGTGATGGACAGCGGCCGTATCGCCCACGAAGAGCGCGTCGGCCTCGACCGGCCGCGCGACATCGCCGACCCCCGGTTCGCCGGACTCTGCGCCCGTCTGCTGGAGCGACTCGGGGTCGACACGGCCTCCGAAGCCGCCTGAACCCGCACTCTCCCTTCCCCCTCCTCCCCTGCACATGAACGGAACCGTCATGCGACGACGTCTCGTCCCCGCCGCACTGCTCTTCCCCTTCTCGCTGCTGCTCACCGCCTGCGGCGGGAACTCGTCCGCCGACACGGGCACCGACACCGACGGCAAGGGTTCCGTCACGCTCGACGTCGGTGACCAGAAGGGCGGTTCGGAGGCCATCCTGAGGGCCGCCGGTGAGCTGAAGAACCTTGACTACAAGATCAAGTGGTCTACGTTCACCTCCGGCCCGCCGCTGCTGGAGGCCGTCAACGCCAAGGCCGTCGACATCGGCGGTGTCGGCAACACCCCGCCCGTCTTCGCGGCCGGCGCCGGCTCGAAGATCTCGGTGGTGGCCGCCTGGCACGGCACGTCCAAGGGCGACGCCATCCTCGTGCCGAACGGCTCGAAGCTGACCGGGCCCGCTCAGCTCAAGGGCAGGTCGATCGCGGTGGCACAGGGCTCCTCCGCGCACTACCAGCTGGTCGCCTCCCTCAAGGCGGCCGGGCTCGCCCTGAGTGATGTCAAGGTCAAGTACCTGCAGCCGGCCGACGCGCTCGCCGCGTTCACCTCCGGCAAGGTCGACGCATGGGCGGTCTGGGACCCATACACCTCCCAGATCCTGGGCGCCAAGCAGGGCAGGGTGCTCACCACCGGTGACGGCATCACCAACGGGCTCACCTTCCAGGTGGCCGCGCCCTCCGCGCTGCGGGACCCGAAGAAGGTCGCCGCCGTCAAGGACTACCTGGCACGGCTGCGGCGCGCGCAGACCTGGGTGTACGACCACCAGGAGGAGTGGGCCAAGGTGTGGGCGAAGGAGACCGGGCTGCCCTACGAGGTGGCGCTGGCCTCGGTGAAGCGCACCAACTCCACCCGGGTCCCGGTCGCCGTCGACAAGCAGCTCGTCGCCTCCGAACAGCAGATCGCCGACACCTTCACCGAGCTGAAGCTCATCCCGAAGAAGGTGGACTTCGGCGGCTTCGTGGACACACGGTTCAACGGCGACCTGCCGCCGTCGACGACGCCGGCCAAGAGCTGAGGGGGAGGCGCCGACCCGCGCTCGGGAAGATCCACGACCGCCTCGCTGTTAGTGGAACCGTGAACGATATGCGCGAGGTCGAGGTAGTCGTCATAGGCGCTGGACAGGCTGGTCTGTCCAGCGCCTATCACCTGCGGCGCACCGGCTTCGAGCCGGACCGCGACTTCGTGGTCCTGGACCGCTCCCCCGGCCCGGGCGGCGCCTGGCAGTTCCGGTGGCCGTCGCTGACGTACGGCAAGGTGCACGGGATGCACTCGCTGCCCGGCATGGAGCTGACGGACGCCGATCCGGCCCGGCCTTCGGCGGAGGTGATCCGCGCGTACTTCGACCGGTACGAGCGCACCTTCGACCTGCGGGTACGGCGCCCCGTCGACGTCCGCGCCGTGCGCGAGGGGGACGACGGGCGGCTGCTCGTGGAGACCTCGGACGGCAACTGGTCCACGCGGGCGCTCATCAACGCGACCGGCACCTGGGACCGGCCGTTCTGGCCGCGCTACCCCGGCCAGGAGACCTTCCGCGGACGGCAGTTGCACACCGCGCAGTACGCCGGGCCCGAGGAGTTCGCCGGGAAGCGGGTCGTGGTCGTCGGCGGCGGGGCGTCCGGCACCCAGCACCTGCTGGAGCTGGCCCCGTACGCGGCCGCCACCACCTGGGTCACCCGGCGGCCCCCCGTCTTCCGCGAGGGCCCCTTCGACCAGGAGGCGGGCCGGTCGGCGGTGGCCCTGGTGGAGGAGCGGGTACGACAGGGCCTGCCACCGAGGAGTGTGGTCTCCGTCACCGGACTTCCGCTCAACGACGCCGTCCGGCAGGGCCTGGCCGACGGGGTCCTGGACCGGCAGCCGATGTTCGACCGGATCACCCCCGACGGGGTGGAGTGGAACGACGGTCGGCACGTGTCCGCCGACGTCATCCTCTGGGCAACCGGCTTCCGGGCCGCACTCGATCACCTCACCCCGCTGCGGCTGCGCGAACCGGGCGGCGGCATCCGGGTCGAGGGGACCCGCGCGGTCACCGATCCGCGCATCCACCTCGTCGGCTACGGCCCCTCGGCCAGCACCATCGGCGCCAACCGGGCCGGACGCGCGGCCGCACGGGACATCAGGCGGCTGCTGGCCGGCGAGCGGGGCGAGCCGGTCGCCGCGTGACGCCCCGCCGGCTCAGCGGGGCGGCTGTGTGACCGGGAGCTGCTGCGGGCTCCCGCTGGGCTGCTGGGGCTGTCCCGATGCCGGGTGCGCCGCGTTGAACGCGGCCACGTTGCGCAGGTGCTCGGAGTAGTCGGCGGTGAAGCGGGTGTCGCCCGGCCTGATCGTGACGAAGTACAGCCAGTCGCCGGGCGGCGGGTTGATCGCGGCACGCATCGCGTCCTCGCCGGGGTTGTCGATCGGCGTGGGCGGCAGCCCCATGCGCTGGTAGGAGTTGTACGGGCTCTCCATGCGGGTGTCGTCCATGCTGGTGTGCACGGTGTTGCGGTTCAGCGCGTAGTTGATGGTGGAGTCCATCTGCAGCGGCATGCCCCGCTGCAACCGGTTGAAGACGACCCGGGCCACCCGCCCCATGTCGGCCTTGGTGGCGGCCTCGGCCTGGACGATGCTGGCGATGGTGACGGCCTGGTAGACCCTCACGGCGTTGCGCTGCGCCCCGGCCGCGACCGGCGCGCCGTTGAACTTCTTGTTGGCGGTGTCGACCATGAACCGCAGCAGCGATTCGGGGGTGGCGCCTTTCTCGACGGGATAGGTCGCCGGGAAGAGGTAGCCCTCGGGGTTGCCCTGGGACTCGCTCGGCAACGCCAGGCTGGCCTTGCCGAGGGACTTCCGGGTGCTGCCCAGAGGCAGCTTGAGGGCGCGGTCGACGGCGTCGTAGATCTGGTTCGCGCGCCAGCCCTCCGGAATGACCAGCATGGGGGGCTTCGCCTGCTCGTGAGCGGCCTCCCGAGTCAGCAGCGGCACCGCCACGGCGGCGGTGCCGGCCAGGGCGGCGCCGGTCACGACGAGGAGGAGCTTGCCCCGGCGCGTCAGTCGCATCGTGCTCCGTCGCGGAGTGTTCATCTGCATATGGGCACGTTAATACGTATATCGCTTCAAAGCCGACATATCGTCAGCTTGTCGGCTACGGTTGCGCGTCAGCCCGTCGGCTCCAGCTGGGCGTCCCGGCGCACCAGGGCCGCATAGCGCCCGTCCAGCTCCAGCAGTTCCTCGTGCGTGCCCCGTTCGGCGACCTGGCCGGAGTCCAGGACGACGATCTGGTCGGCACCGCGGACGGTGGACAGGCGGTGGGCGATGGTGAGGGTCGTCCGGTTGGCCGACAGGGCGTCGATGGCGTCCTGCACCGCGGCTTCGGTGCGGTTGTCCAGGGCGCTGGTGGCCTCGTCGAGGATGAGGACCGGCGGGTCGCGCAGGATGGTGCGGGCTATCGCCAGGCGCTGCTTCTCGCCGCCGGAGAAGCGGTGTCCGCGTTCGCCGACGACCGTGTCGTAGCCGTCGGGCAGCGCGGCTATGTGGTCGTGGATCTGGGCGGCCCGGGCCGCCGCGTGCAGCTCCTCGTCCGTGGCGTCCGGCTTGGCGAAGCGGAGGTTGTCGGCGACCGAGGCATGGAAGAGGTACGTCTCCTGCGAGACGACGCCGACCGCGCGGGCGAGGGTGTCGAAGTCGAGGTCGCGTACGTCGACGCCGTCGACGGTGACCCGGCCGCCGGTGACGTCGTAGAGCCGGGGCACCAGGTAGCCGAGGGTGGACTTGCCGGCGCCGGTCGGACCGACCACCGCCAGACTGCCGCCTGCCGGGACGGTGATGTCGATGCTGTCGAGGACGGGGCCGCCCTTGCCGTCGTAGCGGAACTCGACCTCCTCGAAGCGGACCTCGCCCTTGATCGTGTCGAGGTGGACCGGCTGCTCGCGTTCGGTGATGTCGATGGGCAGGTCCAGGTACTCGAAGATGCGCTGGAAGAGCGCGAGGGAGGTCTGGATCTGGACGCCGGTCGCCAGCAGGCTCACGGCCGGGCGGAACAGGCCCTGCTGGAGGGAGACGAAGGCGACGATGGTGCCGAGCGAGACCTGCGGGCCGCCGAGCTGGAGGGCGAGTCCCGCGGTCCAGTAGATGACGGCGGGCATCGCGGCCATGACTATGGTGATCACGGCCATGCGCCAGCGCCCGGCCATGTTCGCCCTCACCTCCAGGTCGACCAGTTGCTCGGACTCCTCGGCGAAGGACGAGGTCAGCGAGTCGGAGCGGCCCATCGTGCGGCCGAGCAGGATGCCGCTCACGGAGAGCGACTCGGTGACCGTGGCTGCCATCGCGGCCATCTGCTTCTGGCGCTGGGTGGTGATCTTCTTGCGTTCGTTGCCGACCCGGCGGCTGATCCACACGAACACCGGCAGCAGGAGGAGGGAGACGACCGTCAGGCGCCAGTCGAGGGCGATCATCGCGACGATCGTGGCGACCACGCTGGTGGCGTTGGAGACGAGGGAGGTGGCGGTGGAGGTGACGGTGGCCTGCATGCCGCCGATGTCGTTGGCGATGCGGGACTGCACCTCGCCGGTGCGGGTGCGGGTGAAGAAGGCGAGCGACATGCGCTGGAGGCGGCCGTAGACGGCGGTGCGCAGGTCGTGCATGACACGCTGGCCGACGGTGGTCGAGATCAGCGTCTGGAGCACGCCGAAGACACTGGAGAGGACGGCGCTGAGGATCATGCCGAGCGCGAGCAGGCTCAGCAGGCCGGTGCGGCCGTCGGGGATCGCGACGTCGAGGGTCTCCTTCAGGAGGAACGGTGTGGCCACCGAGACCAGCGAGGAGGCGCCGACCAGAAGGCCGACGATCGCAAGCCGCCCGCGGTAGGGGCGGAAGAGTTTCAGGATGCGGCGCACCTGCCGGGGCTGCTCTTTCGCGTCGGCAGGCGGGGTCCAGGACGGTTCACGGTCGGGGTGCATGGGCTCCTACGGAGGTGAACGGGCGCCGGCACAGGGTGCGGGCGACGATGACTGACGGATCGTAGCTCATTGTTACCTATACTCACAATGAACGGCATCCTGATATTGTTCCCGCATGACCACCCCAGATCCCGAGGGCCTGCTCGCCGAGCAGTTGCTGCGGCTCACCCGCCGGGTGCACCGCATCCAGAAACGCCATCTGGAGCGGCGCGACCTGGGCGTCACACCGGCCCAGTCCCGACTCCTGCGCACCCTCGCGCACTACGGCTCGCCCCCGCGCATGGCCGACCTCGCCGAGCGCCTGGAGGTGGTGCCGCGGGCGGTGACGACGCTGGTCGACGGGCTGGAGGCGAACGGCTATGTGCGGCGGGTCCCGGACCCGACGAACCGGCGCGTGACCCGCATCGAGCTGACGGACGAGGGCCGGGAGACACTGCGCGAGTTGCGCGGCGCCCGCCGGTCGGCCGCCGAGGAGATCCTCGCGCCGCTGACAGAGAAGGAGCGCCAGGTGCTGGGCGTCCTGCTGGACACCCTGATCGACGGAGAGGTGGCCAAGCGCTGCTGAACGGCCGCGGCCCCCGCTCCATGAGGTCGGAGCGGGGGCCGCGTGCGCTGCGGATAGGGGTCAGCCGGCCTCGGGGGCGGGCTCCTTGACGGACGGCACCGGCACGGCGGCGTCCTGCACCGGCGCGGCGGCGTCGGCCTCCGTCGCCTGCTCGGGTACGAACGCGATCTCGCCGTCCAGCACCTTCTTCGCCCGTACGGTGTCCAGCGCGCCCTCCCAGCGCGACACCGCGAAGACGGCGACGCAGTTGCCCAGCAGGTTCGTGGTGACCCGCATCGAGTCCATGATCCGGTCGACGCCGAGCAGCAGGGCGACCGCCCCGGCCGGGATCACGCCGAGCGAACTCGCGGTCGCGGACAGCGCGAGGAAAGCCGAACCGGGCACGCCCGCCATGCCCTTGCTGGTCAGCATGAGCACGAGCACGACCGTGATCTGCTGGCCGAGGCTGAGGTCGACGCCCACGGCCTGCGCGATGAACAGGGTGCCGATCGAGAGGTAGATCGAGGCGCCGTCGAGGTTGAAGGAGTAGCCCGTGGGCAGCACCAGCCCCACGGCGTCGTCCCGGCAGCCCGCCTGGCGCAGCTTCTGCATCATGCGCGGCATCACGGTCTCACTGGAGGCGGTGCCGAGCGCGAGCAGCAGCTCCTCGCGGGTGTAGCGCACGAACTTCCACAGGCTCAGCCCGCTGACCAGCCGCAGCGCGACGGCGAGCAGCACGAGGAACAGGGCCGCGACGGCGTAGCACAGGACGATGAGCTTGCCATAGGTCTTGATGACACCCAGGCCGTACTGCCCCACCAGATGGACCATCGCGCCGAACACGGCCAGCGGGGCGAGCCGCATGACGAAGCCGACGACCGCGAAGACGACCTCCTGCGCCTGCTCGATCGCGGGCAGGATCTTCGGCACCTTGGTGTGGCCGAGGTGGAGCAGGGCGGCGCCCACCAGGCAGGCCAGCACCAGGACCTGGAGCAGCGCGTTGTCCGCGAAGGCGCCGACGAAACTGTTGGGCAGCGCGTTGAGGACGAACTCGGTGGTGGACGGCAGCGATCCGCCCTGGGTCTGCTGGTCGAGCGCCGAGGCGTCGAGCTTCGCCGGATCGACGTGCATGCCGGAACCGGGTCCGACCACGTTGGCGGCGACCAGGCCGAGCAACAGCGCCACCGTGGAGGCGACCTCGAACCAGATCAGCGCCTTGAGCCCGATCCGGCCGAACGCCTTCAGGTCACCGGCCTTGGCGATGCCGACGACGACCACGCAGAACACCAGCGGCGAGATCACCGCCTTGATCAGGCGCACGAAACCGTCGCCGAGCGGCTGGAAAGCCGTGGCCGAGTCCGGCCACAGCTTCCCGACGACGATGCCGAGCACGAGCGCGCAGGCGACCTGCGCGAAGAGGGAGGTTCGCAGTATGCGTGCGACGCGTCGCGGCAGCGACGGTACGGACTGCGGCACGGGCACTCCTAGAGGGGACGTCGACTCGCAGAAGCCGAACGGGACTTCTGCGATACGGAAAGCGGCTTCCGTGTCGATCACTCTGGAGGGGCCGTTGATCACGCCCGAGACACCCGTGTGACAGCCGTGTAAATCACGCCGCGAGTACCGCACTCCACACCTCAGGCCTCAGCAACGGCTGCGATCCTCCGTCAACACCCCTTGAACCGAGGTCAGTGAACGGTCGTAGCACCCGTCCGAGCCGGAGAGGCGGTAGCGCTCGCTCGACGTGCCGACCGCACGCCGCTGGTCGCGTGGGACGTTGATCGTGTACGTCGCGTCGCCGCTGTAGGTGTCGTCGAACCGCGACCACGCGGTGCGCCGGCCGCCCTGCCGCTCCACGGCCGTCGCCCGGTCGCCGAGGGTCAGCACGGTGCGCAGCCGGTCGTCCGCGCCGAGGGTCGTGGCGCCGTTCATGGTGTACGTCCGGCGCGTGTGCGTCGTTCGCGCGGCTCCCTGCCCGTGCACGCTCACCGTCTCGTCGTCCGTCCAGGTCGCGTCCAGCCCGTCCGTGTTCTCGCCGTCGGTCCAGCGGTGCGCGGAGGTGTTCGCGAGCGCGCGGGTGACGGTGGTGGTCACGCGGCCGTGCGAGGTGTTCAGGTACCCGGAGACGGTAAGCCGGTGGCCGGCCTCGGTGTCGACGCGGTTCTCCGCACCGGGCGTGTAGGTCGAGGAGTTGGCGATGTCGCTCGCCCGGTCGGCGGTGAGGGCACCGGTGACGTGGGCGCGGTGGGCGTCCTGCCAGACCAGGACGTTCACGGGGGCGCTCCAGCCGGACTGCCCCGCGGGCACGCCCACGACGGAGACCTCGACGCGGTGCGGGCGGCCGTCGTTCAGGAGTCCGGCGAAGGGCGTCAGGTCGTACTCGATCGGCCTGACGTCGAAGGCGCCCGGGCCCGGGATGACGTACCAGAGGAAGGGGTTGGACCAGCCACCGGTCCACACGTTCGGGAACGGTGCGGCGATTCCGGCGAGTTGCCCGTCGACCTTGATCTGCACCTCGCGGTACGGCCCGTGGTCGGCCTTGCAGGAGTACGACGCCGGGTCGGCCACCGTCAGGTACCAGAACTCCTCGCAGCCGCCGCCGGATCCGGTGGCGTACACCTCGGCGACGATGCGCTCGCTGTTGCGCGGGGTGGTGAGGGTCGTGCCGTCGGGCGTGTCGGCGAGGGTGAGGACCCGGTCGGGCGCGGGCGTCTCGGCGCGGCCCGTGTAGAAGGTGAGCGTCACCTTGACGTCGATGACGCCGGTGTAGCTGTCGTCCACGACGTTTCCGATGAGCATCTCGACGTCCTGCGGGCCGCGGAAGGTGTCGCTGTAACGGGTGACGTCCTTCTCCACGTGCCACTCGATGCCGTCCGGTGACGGCTCGGGCGTCGAGGTGCGCAGGATCTCGACCCCGCCGACGTGCAGATAGCCGAGGCGGTCGTACTGGCGTCCCTTCACCTTGCCGTCGAGGCGCAGGACGACCTTGCTCCAGCGGTCGCCACAGCCCTTCGGCGGTGTGTACGCGCCCCGGTAGGGGGTGAAGTCACGGAACTGGGCCTCGGCCAGGGTGACCTGGCAGGCTTTGGTGTGCGGACGGTCGACGGGCGGGGCGGCGGTCACCGGGTCGTGCCAGTCGGTGCCGAACTCGGCCGGAACGTCGGTGGCGGCCCGGGGCGCGGCTTGAGCGGCCGTGACCCCGGTACCGAAGAACGTGCCCGCCAGGAGGGTCGCCCCGGCGAGCATGGACATGACTATCCGTCTTCTCATGGCCCGTGTTCTACGGCGAGTCGGGGCCGTCCCGCAATGAGGCGTCCCGCCATCCGTACTAGCTCATCAGGTCCGCCCTGTCTCCCATCACCACCACGGGATGCCGATCCGGGTCGAGGCTGCGCAGCAGGTACGCCATGGCCGGCTTGGACATGCTGACGCAGCCCGACGTACCGCTGCCGTGGTCCATGTGCAGCCAGATGCTCCCGCCCTTCTCCTCACCCTCGGGGCGCGTCGGGTTGTTCGGCGGGGTGCCCTTGACGCGGTTGTAGTCGATGGCGATGACGTAGTCGAAGTCGTGCCAGTGCGACTTGGCCCACCAGCGCGGGGCGGCGAAGGCAGGGTCCTGCGTGTACGGCAGTTCGGCGCCCGGATCCTTGAGCACGCCGCCCGCGTCGGTGAGGGTGAACACGCCGACGGGGCTGCGCCGGTCGCCGGAGTGGTGGTCGGTGGTCCAGCCCCTCTTGCCGTTGTGCGCAGGCCAACTGCGGACCCGCTGCCATGCCGCGCCCCGCTTGGCGTAGAGCACGACCGTGGAGTCCGCCGAGTCCTTGCCGTCGCCGTAGACGGCCACCACCTGCCCGGAGTCGGCCGGAATCCGCCGCTGCAGGCGGGCACCGACGCCCGGGATGTGGTGCGGGTCACGGCTGCCCGCGCTGGACTTCCCTGCCTGGGCACCGGGTTCAGGGTCGCTGTGGGCACGCCCCTTCGCGCCACACCCGGACAGAGCCGCCAGAAGGGTTCCGCAAGCCGCCACCGCTATCGCCACACGCCGTACACCGTCGATCCGCACGTGACCATGGTCGCATCTCCCGCAGGCCGATTGTGCGATCTTCGGAATCCGCCGAACCGGGCCACAGGCTCCCGGACAAGCGTCACTCCCGGCGACGGGCTATCTGGCCGGAACCCGGCGGATTGCGCTTGCCGTCGGGGAAAACCGGTTGAATTTCACCACTCTGCGACGCGACCCTTTCACGGTTTGTTGCCGCCCTCCCACCCTCCCTGACACGAGCCACTGGGACGTCATGCAGATTCAAGACCTTCCGTATTCCGACCCGGGTGTACCTGACGCACGTTCGGGTCCTCGCCTCCTGTGGTGGCTCTGGCGCAACCAGACGGGCGGCCAGCTCAAGTCGCTCGCCTGGGGCCTGCTGCACTTCGTCGCCGTCTCCGCCCTGCCCTTCTGCGTCGGTCTCGCCGTCCAGGCCGTCATCGACCACTCCGGCACGCGGCTCGCCCTGACGGGTGGTCTGATGCTGCTCTGCGGGACCGGCATCGCCGTCGGCGACACCTTCCTGCACCGGACCGCCGTCACCAACTGGATCACCGCCGCCGCCCGGGTCCAGCAGTTGCTGGCCCGCAAGGCGGCCCAGCTGGGTTCCGCACTGACCCGGCGGGTCGCGGCCGGCGAGGTGGTGGCCGTCTCCACCGGCGACGTGGAGAAGATCGGCTGGTTCGTCGAGGCCGTCTCCCGCTTCACCGCCGCCGCACTGACGGTCGTCGTGGTCTGTGTGGGCCTGGTCGTCTACCAGCCCGCCCTGGGTGTGGTCGTCGCCGTGGGCCTGCCGGTCGTCGCGCTCGCCGTGCTGCCGCTGCTGCCCCGCGCCACCCGTCGCGCCGACGTCCAGCGCGAGAAGGCGGGCCGGGCCACCGAACTGGCCTCGGACACGGTCGCCGGGCTGCGCGTCCTGCGCGGGATCGGCGGCGAGGAGCTGTTCCTCGACCGCTACCGCCGCGCCTCACAGGAGGTACGGCACGCCGCCGTGCGCAGCGCCCGGATGTGGTCACTGATCACCGCGATCCAGGTGCTGCTCCCCGGACTGCTGCTGATCGCGGTCGTCTGGCACGGCGTCCACCTGGCCCGCGAGGGCCGGATCACGATCGGCGAACTCGTCACCGTCTACAGCGCGGTCATGGTCGTCAACTACCCGCTGCGGCACTTCGAGGAGATCGCCATGGCGTACTCCTTCTCGCGGCCCTCGGCCAAACGGGCCGCGCGCGTGCTGTCACTTGAGCGGTCCACGGACGCCGACGGCTCCCGCGCGGCCGCGGTGCCGGGCGGCGACCTGTACGACCCGGCCACCGGTCTGCTCGCGGCCGCCGGCCGGTTCACCGCGGTGGTGTGCGGTGACCCGGACGCGGCCGGCCGGCTCGCGGAGCGGCTGGGCGGCCACCCGGCCGAGCCGGGCCCCTCGGTGCTGCTCGGCGGGGTGCCGCTCGACGATCTCCCGCTCGACAGCGCCCGCACCGCCGTCCTCGTCCAGGACAAGGACCCGGTGCTGCTGTCCGGTTCACTGCGCGAACTGCTCGACGTTCCCGCCTCCGGTGCCGTACGCGCCCCGGACGCGCTGGCGGCCGCACAGTGCGAGGACGTCCTGGACGCGCTGGTCCAGGGGTCGCTGGACGCCGCCGACCCGATGGACGCCCGCATCACCGAGCGCGGCCGCTCCCTGTCCGGCGGCCAGCGCCAGCGGCTCGCCCTGGCCCGGTCCCTGATCACCGACCCCGAGGTGCTGGTGCTGGACGAGCCGACCTCCGCGGTCGACTCGCACACCGAGGCCCGGATCGCGGACGGGCTGCGCCGGCTGCGCTCCGGCCGGACGACAGTGCTGTTCACCTCCTCGCCGCTGCTGCTGGACCGCGCGGACCGGGTCGCCCTCGTCCACCAGGACGAGGTGGTGGCGGTCGGCGTGCACCGCGAACTGATCGACACCGAACCGCGGTACCGGGCCGTGGTCACGCGGGAGACCGACGAGGAGCTGGCCGCGGCCGACGCGGATACGGCCCTGGCCGAGGGGGGCGCCCTCCTGGGTGCCTTCGAAAAACTGGAAGAGATCGAGGAGAGCGCATGATCGGCGTTGCGCCACCGGCGTACGACCCGGCGGCCCCGACGACCGCCACCACCCTGCCCGTCGGCGCGACCGCGACCGTGCGCGCCTACGTGACCGAGCTGTTCCGCCGGCACCGCCGGGCCTTCCTGCTCCTCATCGCCGTCAACACCGTGGCCGTGGTCGCCTCCATGGTCGGCCCGTACCTGCTCGGCGGCCTCGTCGAGCGCGTGTCGGACCGGGCACGGGAGCTCCATCTGGGCCTGACCGCAGGGCTGTTCGTGTTCGCCCTTGTCGTGCAGGCCCTGTTCGTCCGGCAGGTGCGGCTGCGCGGAGCGGTGCTCGGCGAGCGGATGCTGGCCGACTTGCGCGAGGACTTCCTCGTCCGTTCGGTGGGCCTGCCGCCGGGCGTGCTGGAGCGGGCGGGCACGGGTGACCTGCTCTCCCGCATCACCACCGACATCGACCGCCTCGCCAACGCCATGCGGGAAGCCGTACCGCAGCTGGCGATCGGTGTCGTGTGGGCCCTGCTGCTGCTCGGCGGGCTCGTCGTGACGGCCCCGCCGCTGGCGGCCGCCGTACTGCTCGCCGTACCGGTGCTGGTGGCGGGGTGCCGCTGGTACTTCAAACGAGCGCCCTCCGGCTACCGCTCCGAGTCCGCCGGATACGCCGCCGTCGCCGCCGCGCTCGCCGAGACCGTGGACGCGGGCCACACCATCGAGGCGCACCGCCTGGGCGACCGGCGTATCGCCCTGTCGGAGCGGCGGATCAAGGAGTGGACCGCCTGGGAGCGGTACACGCTCTGGCTGCGGTCCGTGCTCTTCCCGGTGATCAACGCCGTCCACGTCATCGTGCTCGGCTCGGTCCTCATGGTCGGCGGTGCGTTCGTGCTGCGGGGCTGGATCGGGGTCGGCCAGCTGACGACGGGCGCCCTCATCGCGCAGATGCTCGTCGACCCGGTGAACCTGATCCTGCGCTGGTACGACGAGGTGCAGGTGGCCCAGGTGTCGCTCGCCCGTCTGGTCGGCGTCCGGGACATCGAGCCGGACGCCGGGGACGCCTCGCTGGCCCCCGGCGGCCGGGACGTGCACGCCGACCAGGTGCACTTCGGCTACCGCGAGGGCGTCGACGTGCTGCGCAAGGTCTCCCTGCAGGTCGCCCCGGGGACCCGGCTGGCGCTGGTCGGCCCCTCCGGCGCGGGCAAGTCCACGCTGGGCAGGCTGCTCGCCGGCATCTACGCGCCCCGGGACGGCCGCATCACCCTCGGTGGCGCGGAGCTGTCCCGGATGCCGGCCGAACGCGTCCGCTCGCACGTCGCCCTCGTCAACCAGGAGCACCACGTCTTCGTCGGCTCCCTGCGCGACAACCTCCTGCTGGCCCTCCCCCACTCTCGACTTCGCTCGAGCGGGGGGACCCCCATCGGCAGCCACGACGCCGAGCTGTGGGCGGCACTGGGCGCGGTCGACGCGGACGGCTGGGCGCGGGCACTGGACGACGGGCTGGACACCGAGGTCGGCTCGGGCGGACTGGCGCTGACCCCGGCGCAGGCCCAGCAGATCGCGCTGGCCCGGCTGGTGCTGGCCGACCCGCACACCCTGGTCCTGGACGAGGCGACCTCGTTGCTCGACCCGCGCGCGGCCCGTCACCTGGAACGCTCCCTGGCCCGCGTCCTCGACGGCCGCACGGTGGTCGCCATCGCCCACCGCCTGCACACCGCCCACGACGCCGATGTGATCGCCGTCGTGGAGAACGGCCGCATCAGCGAGCTGGGCAGCCACGAGGAGCTGGTCGCGGCGGACGGGGCGTACGCGGCGCTGTGGCGGTCGTGGCACGGCTGAGTGGGCGCGGGCAGGGGCTGGGGTTCGCTTCGCCGTACACGTGCCGACACGGACGGTGAACACATCCGCGGCGACACGGACAGTGATCGCAGGGGCCGGTTGGGGGTGGCTGGGTGACCCCGGGCAGGAGCAGCGAGGCGGGGCCTGGCCGGGGTGCCCAGCCGCAGGCCAGGCCCCGTGCCGTTGCGCGGTGCCGAACAGGGGTGGAAGGCTGGATAGCGGCACCGGCTCGGGGAACGGCTGGGACCCCTTCGGTTCCTGCCGTGTGAAACCGTGCCGAGCGTGCCGGCGGCGCCCTGCCCCTCGCCGGGGCACGAGGCCGTCCTCACCACCTGGAGGTACCCGTGGACAGCGCCGACGGATGGGGGGACGACGTCTACCAGCCCGATGCCTCCGATGCCTCGGAGGTCCGGGAGGACTCGGGCGTGCTCGACGTCGAGGACACACTGGACTTCGACGGCGTCGACGACCCGCTGGACCGTGGCTGGTCCCCTCCGGAGCGGCCGTGGGCGGTCCAGCACACCGGGGTGACCGCGAGCGAACGTCTCTCCGGGGAAACGCTGGACCAGCGGCTCGCCGAGGAGCTGCCGGACAACGACGTGCCTGACGGCGACGGCATCGGGGACTGCGAGGCCGACGGCGAACTGCTCGACAACGAGGTCGGCGGGCGCCGCTCCGGCCGCCTGGTCGCCCCCGACGAAGGCGCCCACGAGGACGAGGAGAGCGCCCTCATCGCCACCGACGTAGGCATCGACGGAGCCGCCGCATCCGCCGAGGAGGCCGCGATGCACATCGTCGACGAGGACTCCCTCTCCGGCTGACCAGGCCGCCCCCTGCCCCACCGCCCCGCGCGAGGAGCCGCCATGCAGCAGGACAAGCACCCCGAGTACCACCCGGTGGTCTTCCGGGACCGAGCCGCCGGCTACGCGTTCCTCACCCGGTCCACGGCGAGCAGCGAGCAGACCATCGAGTGGGACGACGGCGAGACCTACCCGGTGATCGACGTGGAGATCTCCTCCGAGAGCCACCCCTTCTACACGGGCAGGGCCCGCACCGTGGACACCGAGGGCCGCGTCGCCCGGTTCGAGCGCCGGTACGGCGGGACGGAGCCGGGCGAGGGGAGCTGACCGGGCCGGGAGCGTCAGATCACGTTGAGGGCCGCGGCGCAGCCCACTCCCCCGAGCAGCATGAACACGGGCATCAGCACCTTCAGCTCGACCCAGCTGCCCGCCCGGAACCGCATCGCCTTCGGCGGCCCGATCGGGTACCAGCGCTTGCGGCCCAACGGGATCGGCCACAGGATCGGGCAGCCGGACACTGTCAGCGCGTCCCCGATGTCGTGCACCAGCGCGCCCAGCACGATCGGCAGCCCCAGCCACAGGTACTCCTGCCCCGGCGCGGTGAACAGCCAGTCGGAGCCGTTGCCCGGCTTGTCCAGGATCCCCGCGAGGATCCAGGCGCTCGTCGCCGCGAGCAGCCAGACCAGGACATCGCTGCTGGAGCCCCGGGCCGCCCGCCACAGCAGACCTTCGATCGCCAGCACCATGTGCACGAAAAGGATCGCCAGGACCGCCCAACGGCCACCGGCGATCGCCACCGCGGAGCTGCCGGCGCCGATGAGGACCGCCCACAGCCAGGTGTGCGTGAGCGTGCGGTGGCCGCCCGAGCGCCGCGCGTCGCCCTTCTTCCTGGTCGACTTGTAGACGGCGTACGACAGCTTGTCCACGATCTCGCAGAGCCATCGCGAGACCGGTCCGAAGGCCCGCGAGATGGTGGCCGCCTTGTGGTCGAGATCCGGGGCGAGCGCCGCACCGGCGCAGATCAGCGCGCCGACGAGCAGGACCGGCCAGGGCATCGGGTGCCCGGCCGCGGCGGCCGCGGCTCCGACGCCGAGCCAGGCCGCGGCCCCCGACAGTGAGTGTGCTGGTCCCATCATGGCCGCTTCCCGCCCCATTCCTCGTGTGCCGCTGTCCAGTTGACCCGGTGCACTGACGCGCCGTCGGCGACACAGCGTAGCGGCCATGATCTTCGCATCCGCAGCCGATTCCCCTCTCGGGGAGAAGGCCAGGCAAGATGGGTGCGTGACCCTCATCGATCAGCTGCCGCCGACCGCCGACCCCGACGCCCTGTACGAAGCCTTCGAGTCGTGGGCGCAGGAGCGCGGTCTCACGCTCTACCCCCACCAGGAGGAGGCGCTGATCGAGGCGGTCTCCGGGGCGAACGTGATCGTCTCGACGCCCACCGGCTCCGGCAAGAGCATGATCGCCGCGGGCGCGCACTTCGCCGCGCTGGCCCGGGACGAGGTCACCTTCTACACGGCACCGATCAAGGCGCTGGTGTCGGAGAAGTTCTTCGAGCTGTGCAAGCTCTTCGGCACCGAGAACGTCGGCATGCTCACCGGCGACGCCTCCGTCAACGCCGACGCGCCCGTGATCTGCTGCACCGCCGAGGTGCTGGCGTCGATCGCGCTGCGCGACGGCAAGCACGCGGACGTCGGTCAGGTCGTGATGGACGAGTTCCACTTCTACGCGGAGGGCGACCGCGGCTGGGCCTGGCAGATCCCGCTGCTGGAACTCCCTCAGGCGCAGTTCATCCTGATGTCGGCCACTTTGGGCGATGTGTCCTTCTTCGAGAAGGACCTCACCCGCCGCACCGGCCGCCCCACGGCGGTGGTCCGCTCGGCCACCCGCCCGGTGCCCCTCTCCTACGAGTACCAGCTCACCCCGCTCACCGAGACGCTCACCGACCTGCTGGAGACCAAGCAGGCCCCCGTGTACATCGTGCACTTCACCCAGGCGCAGGCCGTGGAGCGGGCGCAGGCGCTGATGAGCATCAACATGTGCTCGCGCGAGGAGAAGGACCAGATCGCCGAGCTGATCGGCAACTTCCGCTTCACCACCAAGTTCGGCCGCAACCTCTCCCGTTACGTCCGCCACGGCATCGGCGTCCACCACGCCGGCATGCTGCCCAAGTACCGGCGCCTGGTGGAGAAGCTCGCCCAGGCCGGTCTGCTCAAGGTCATCTGCGGTACGGACACGCTCGGCGTGGGCGTCAACGTGCCTATTCGGACGGTGCTGTTCACCGCGCTGACCAAGTACGACGGCAGCCGGGTGCGCACGCTGCGCGCCCGCGAGTTCCACCAGATCGCGGGCCGGGCCGGCCGGGCCGGTTTCGACACGGCGGGACTCGTCGTGGCGCAGGCGCCCGAGCACGTCATCGAGAACGAGAAGGCCCTCGCCAAGGCCGGCGACGACCCGAAGAAGCGCCGCAAGGTGGTGCGCAAGAAGGCACCGGAGGGCTTCGTCGGCTGGACGGAGAACACCTTCGAGAAGCTGATCGCGTCCGAACCCGAGCCGCTCACCTCGCGGTTCCGGGTGACCCACACGATGCTGCTGTCGGTGATCGCCCGTCCCGGCAACGCCTTCGAGGCGATGCGTCACCTCCTGGAGGACAACCACGAGCCGCGCAGGCAGCAGTTGAGGCACATCCGGCGCGCGATCGCGATCTACCGCTCGCTGCTGGACGGCGGCATCGTGGAGAAGCTCGACAAGCCGGACGCCGAGGGCCGCATCGTCCGGCTCACGGTCGACCTCCAGCAGGACTTCGCCCTCAACCAGCCGCTGTCCACGTTCGCGCTCGCCTCCTTCGAACTGCTCGACCCCGATTCGCCGTCGTACGCCCTCGACATGGTGTCCGTGGTCGAGTCCACGCTGGACGACCCGCGGCAGATCCTCGTCGCCCAGCAGAACAAGGCGCGCGGCGAGGCCGTGGCCGCGATGAAGGCCGACGGTGTCGAGTACGAGGAGCGTATGGAGCGCCTCCAGGACATCTCGTACCCGAAGCCGCTGGAAGAGCTGCTCTTCCACGCGTACAACACCTACCGCAAGAGCCACCCGTGGGTCGGCGACCACCCGCTGTCGCCCAAGTCCGTCATCCGGGACATGTACGAACGGGCGATGTCCTTCACGGAACTGGTGTCCTTCTACGAGCTGGCCCGCACCGAGGGCATCGTGCTGCGCTACCTCGCCAGCGCCTACAAGACCCTCGACCACACCATCCCGGACGACCTGAAGTCCGAGGACCTGCAGGACCTGATCGAGTGGCTCGGCGAGATGGTGCGCCAGGTGGACTCCAGCCTGCTGGACGAGTGGGAGCAGCTGGCCAACCCGGAGGAGATGACCGCCGAGCAGGCCCAGGAGAAGGCCGACGAGGTCAAGCCGGTCACCACGAACGCGCGCGCCTTCCGGGTACTCGTCCGCAACGCCATGTTCCGCCGCGTGGAGCTGGCCGCCCTCGACCAGGTCGGCGAACTGGGCGAGATGGACGCCGAGGCCGGCTGGGACGCCGAGGCGTGGGGCGAGGCGATGGACAAGTACTGGGACGAGTACGAGGACCTCGGCACCGGCCCCGACGCCCGCGGCCCCAAGCTGCTGGTCATCAAGGAGGAGCCGGAGAACGGCCTCTGGCGCGTCCGCCAGATCTTCGACGACCCGAACAACGACCACGACTGGGGCATCAGCGCGGAGATCGACCTGGCGGCCTCCGACGCCGAGGGCCGTGCGGTCGTGCGCGTCACCGATGTCGGCCAGCTCTGAGCACAGGAGAATCCCACCGATGACGAACCCGGCCGAGAGACTGGTCGACCTGCTCGACCTGGAGCAGATCGAGGTCAACATCTTCCGTGGCCGAAGCCCGCAGGAGTCCCTGCAGCGGGTCTTCGGCGGCCAGGTGGCGGGCCAGGCACTGGTCGCCGCCGGGCGCACCACGGACGGCGAACGCCCGGTGCACTCGCTGCACGCGTACTTCCTGCGCCCGGGCCGGCCGGGCGTGCCCATCGTGTACCAGGTGGAGCGGGTCCGCGACGGACGGTCGTTCACGACGCGCCGGGTCACGGCCGTGCAGCAGGGCCGCACGATCTTCAATCTGACCGCCTCCTTTCACAAGCCCGAGGAAGGACCGTTCGAGCACCAGCTGCCACCGGCCCGTGAAGTGCCGGACCCGGAGTCCCTGCCGACGGTGACCGAGGAGATCCGCAAGCACCTGGGCGCTCTGCCGGAGCAGCTGGAGCGGATGGCGCGCCGCCAGCCCTTCGACATCCGTTACGTCGACCGGCTGCGCTGGCACCCCGAGGAGATCGAGGGGGGTGAACCGCGCAGCGCCGTGTGGATGCGCGCGGTCGGTCCGCTCGGTGACGACCCGCTGGTGCACACGTGCGCGCTGACCTACGCCAGTGACATGACCCTCCTGGACGCGGTCCGCATCCCGGTCGAACCCCTGTGGGCCGCGCGGAACTTCGACATGGCCTCGCTGGACCACGCCATGTGGTTCCACCGGCCGTTCCGCGCGGACGAGTGGTTCCTGTACGACCAGGAGTCCCCGATCGCCACCGGCGGGCGCGGTCTGGCCCGCGGGCGTATCTACGACCTGCAGGGGCGGCTGCTCGTCTCGGTCGTCCAGGAGGGTCTGTTCCGGGCCCTGTAGTGCGGGGTTCAGACCCCGGCGGGCCGGGGGTTTCTGCGGCGGAGCCATGCCCGCAGTCCGCGGGTCGGTCGCCGTGCCTCCGGCCGGGAGTCGTGGTCCCGGGGCGCGGCCGGCGGGGTCGGCCGTGGTGTGGGCGCGGTGTGCCGTGGGGCCGGGCGCGGGGCCGGTGAGTGGGCGCGCGCCTGCTCCACCGTGTGCGCGAGGTTGCTGCGCAGCCAGCCGATCTCGTCCGGGTCCTGTGCCGTCATCAGCTGCTCGGCACATTGCGCGGACGGTGATCCCGGCGCTCCGTGGTCGGGCGGAGCGGGCCGGAAGCGGTTCAGGTGGGCACGCTCATAGGGGTCCCTGACCACGTCCGCGACGTCGACGGGCGGAAGGAAGGCGGCCACGACCCCTGCGTGCGCCCATGGGTCTTCGGACTGCCTCGTCAGGAATCCGAGTTGCCGTCCCCGCCAGTTACGGGCCCGAAGGTCGACCCCGGCCGCCAGTTGGCCCCTGAGGCTCTCCGGCGTACGGCCCTTGAGCAGGTGCGCGTTCTCGGCCCCGGCCGTGAACTGGCGTAGGTCCTCTGCCAGATAGAGCCAGACCACGGCTCGATAGCGGTTGAGGTAGAAACGCACCGGCACCAGCAGACCCAGACGGGCGAGCCGGGTGAACCTGCCCGCGGGGATCTCCATGAGCGCGGCGCCCTCCGCCGTACCCACGACGTGCACGCGCTCACGGAGAGTGCCGGGAAAGCCGTCCTGGGCGCGCAGCCGGTCGATCTCGGCTCGTTCGACCCGGCGACCCCCGCCTCCCCCCTCGTCGGGCACGGTCCGGATACGGCCGAGACGGACGGCGAGGTCGAACTCGCGGCGCCTGAGCCCCAGTTCACGAGCCGCGCGGCCCGGCGTGCAGGTGACGGTGCGGGCAGGGACGTAGATGCTTCCCGACATGGTCGTACTCCCCCGTGGAGTCGATGGCTCACGCCCTGTGCGTTCGCCGTGCACACACCGTAGCCGGTTCGGCGCACATCATGGCGAGCCTGTGGATAACTCCACCGCGCGAGGCAAAGACGCAGGTCAAAGGTCTGACAGCGGAGCGCGATCGGGTTGCCGGGCATCCACACCGAGGTGTTCGCCGACCCGGTTGACGAGCAGGGTCATCTCATAGGCGATCTGGCCGATGTCGGCCTGCGCGCCACTGAGCACACAGAGACAGCTGCCGGTGCCGGCGGCGGTCACGAACAGCACGGCGTCGTCGTACTCGATCATCGTCTGGCGCACCCGGCCCGCGCCGAAGTGGCGCCCCGATCCCTTCGCGAGGCTGTGCAGCCCGGACGCGACCGCGGCCAGATGCTCGGCGTCCTCGCGGCGAAGGCCGGTGCTCGCACCCGTGACCAGTCCGTCGTTGGACAGGACCAGCGCGTGCCGCACATGGTCCACCCGCCCGGTCAGATCGTCCAGGAGCCAGCCGAGTCCCTGGTTCTGCGCCATGTTCCGTCTCCCCGTGTGACGTCTCCCCCTGGCTGGAGGAACTGTCCGCCAGCCTTCCCCACCACCGGCCTGCGGGCAAGCAGGATGGGCGTATGGCACAGAAGATGACCGATGAGGAATGGCGGGCGTTCGTCTCGTACGGCACCCGAACCGGCAAGCTGTCCACCGTCAGCGCCGATGGGGGCCCACATGTGGCCCCGATCTGGTTCCTGCTGGACGGGGACGACCTGGTCTTCAACACCGGTAAGGAAACCGTGAAAGGGCGCAATCTCGCCCGTGACGGACGGATCGCCCTGTGCGTGGACGACGACCGGCCGCCGTTCCACTTCGCGGTGCTGCACGGGCGCGCCCGGCTGTCGGAGGAGCTGGAGGAGGTGCGTCTTTGGGCCACCCGCATCGCCGCCCGGTACATGGGCGAGGAGCGTGCGGAGGAGTACGGGGCCCGCAACGGCGTCCCTGGCGAGCTGCTGGTCCGGGTAGCCGTGGAAAAGGTGGTGGCGATCAAGGATCTGGCCGCCTGAGGCTCAGCCCACCGAGTCGAGGAGCCGGGCGGTGTGCATCCGCCCGGCGTACTCGACGAGGCGGATCAGCACCTCCTTGCCGGAGTCCCGGTCGCGCGCGTCGCACAGCACCACGGGTGTGCCCCGGTCCAGGTCGAGAGCCCGGGAGACGTCGTGGGCGCCGTAGTTGCGCGCTCCGGCGAAGCAGTTGACGGCCACCACGAACGGGATGCGCCGGTGCTCGAAGTAGTCGACGGCCGGGAAGCAGTCCTCCAGGCGGCGGGTGTCGGCGAGGACCACGGCCCCGAGGGCGCCCTGCGCCAGTTCGTCCCAGAGGAACCAGAAGCGGTCCTGCCCGGGTGTCCCGAAGAGGTACAGGGACAGGCCGGAGCGGATGGTGATGCGCCCGAAGTCCATGGCGACGGTCGTGGTGACCTTCTGGTCCACGCCGTCGGTGTCGTCCACCAACTGGCCGGCTTCGCTGAGCAGTTCCTCGGTGCGCAGCGGGCGGATCTCGCTGACGGCCCCGACGAGGGTCGTCTTGCCGACACCGAAGCCGCCGGCGACCAGTATCTTCAGCGCCAGGGCGGACATGTCGCCGGCGGCGTCGGAGTGCTCGGAGACCATGATCACTTCTCTCGGGAGGGCCGGCTTCGGTCGGTGTCGGAGTGCTCGGGAAGGGAAGTCAGCATCATGACAACTCCGGCATCCCTCCGGGGGATGGGACCGGAATACGCCTGATGTGACCGTTTCGCGCCCGGTCGGTTCCGGAACGCGCACGGAACGGGATGCCGCGAGGCGCCCGTCGGATTCTGAACGTTCATCTACAGCGCCCGCAGCCCTTCGATGACCTCACGAAGAATGCGTTCGTCCGGCAGGTGGGCCGGGGGTACCGGGCGGCTGATGGTGACGCAGCCCAGTTCCAGGAGGTCGCCGAGGAGCACCCTGACCACGCCCACCGGGAGGTCCGCGTCAGCTGCGAGTTCGGCGACGGACTGTGTCTCGATACGGCACAGGTCGACCAGGGCGCGGTGTTCGGGGCCGAGCGCGGTGTCGTCGTCCACCGCCGGTGCGGCGGGGGCGAGGGTGACGAGGGCGATCAGGTCGAAGCGCACTCCGGTGGGGCCGGGCTGGGTGCGTCCGCCGGTCATGGCGTAGGGGCGGACCAGGGGCCCGGCCTCGCCGTCGTACCACTGGCTGCCCTGCTCGCGCGGGCCGTCGGTCGGCTTCTCGGTCATGCGTGGCGCCCTTCCGGCTCATCCGGCGGCGGGCGGCTGGGCGCCGACGCGGGGCGCTGTGTAGAGGTGCTCGCCCACGCGCTTGACCAGTCGTGCCATCTCGTAGGCGACCAGGCCGATGTCGGCGGTGACGGCGGTGAGCACGGCGAGGCAGGAGCCTTCGCCGGCGGCGGCCACGAAGAGGAAGGCGTCGTCCATCTCCACCATGGTCTGGCGTACGCCGCCCGCTCCGAAGTGCCGTCCCGCGCCCTTGGCGAGGCTGTTGAAGCCGGAGGCCACGGCGGCGAGATGCTCGGCGTCCTCCCGCGCGAGGCCGGTGGAGGCGCCGACGGCCAGGCCGTCGTTGGACAGCACGACGGCGTGCCGTACCTCGCTCACCCGCATCACCAGGTCGTCCAGCAGCCAGTCGAGTTCGCCGGACCGCTGGGCGGCACTCATGTTCGGGTCCTGGATCATGCCGGGTCTCCTTCAGTGCTGTCACTGCCCGTTTCGGGTTCCGGGGCGGCGCCGCGGCCGGGTTGCCTGCCGCCGCCGCGGGTCCAGCCCTCGCGATAGGCCGCCATGCGGTCCCGTACGAGTTCGGGGGTGCGCCGGTCGTCGCCGCGCGGGTCGGGTTCCGGCACCGGTTCTTCGGGGCGCTGATGGCGGAGTTGGGGCGCGAGGCTCGCCTGGCGCACGCGGCGCGGAAGGTCGTCGGAGGTCTCGGAGTCGTTCGGTGGGCGGTGCAGCCTCAAGGCGGTGACTCCGGGGGGCGGGGGTTCGTGCGTGGGGGGCGAGGG
>NZ_MCGQ01000056.1 GCF_002242805.1 Streptomyces diastatochromogenes
CACCACCACACCCCCCGCACCCTGGCCCGGCTCCTGCCCGCTCTCCTGATCGCCGCCGGGATCGTCTACGACCTCCTCACCCCCCGCGTCTTCACCGCCGTGCCCTTCTTCACGGCCGCCCCGCTGATCGCCGCGCCCCTGTCGTCGCTGCGCACCACGCTCCTCACCGGTCTCGCCGCGCTGGTCGCCACCGTCGCCGTACACGTCCNNCGCCCTGCTGGCCGCCGCCATCAACCGCGTCCTGCGCCTCGGCGACCGCCGGCTCGCCTCCGCCCGGGAGATCGCCGAGGCCGCCCAGCGGGCCGTCCTGCCCGAACCGGACGCCCGTATCGCCGGTTTCGACATCGCGGCCCGGTACGAGGCGGCACAGGAGGACGCCTTCATCGGCGGAGACCTGTACGCGGTGCAGGACAGCCCGCACGGCGTACGGCTGGTCGTCGGGGACGTACGCGGCAAGGGCATGGGCGCGGTCGCCGCCGTCGCCGTGGTGATCGGGGCGTTCCGGGAGGCCGCAGAGCAGGAGACCACGCTGGAGGCGGTGGCCCAGCGGCTGGAGCGGGCGCTGGCCCGCGAGCGAACCCGGCAGGACGGGATCGACGCCTTCGAGGGCTTCACCACCGCCGTCCTCGCCGAACTCCCACACGGCGGCAGCAGCGACGGCAGCGACGACGGCATCGTCCGCATCGTCAACCGCGGCCACCCGCCACCCCTGCTCCTGCACCACGACGGCACCCTGCGCACCCTGGCCGCGCCCGAGCCCGCGCTGCCGCTGGGCATGGCCGACCTGGGCCGGTGGCCCGACCGCGCGACCGAGTCCGGCTTCCCGAGCGGCGCCACCCTGCTGCTCTACACCGACGGCCTGTCCGAGGCCCGCGACGCCCACGGCCGTTTCTACGACCCCCTGCGCCGGCTCGCCGGACGCCGCTTCCCCGACCCCCGCTCCCTGCTCGGCCGCCTCGCCGCGGAGGTACGCCGGCACTCCGGGGGCGGCATGACGGACGACATGGCGCTGCTGGCCGTACGGCGCCCCTGACACCCGGACCCGCCGCACCCCGCTGTCACCCAAGGTGATCGTACGAAAGCCCTCCGCATAACATCTGAGACACCATCAAAACCGCCGAGACTCCTGAGCGCCGGTCAACTCGCCCGTTTTCCACCGGTCGTGCCCCCTACGTCCACCCCGAAAGCCGTTAACGATCAAGTGGAACGGCTTGGAATCTGACGTCCGGGTCTATTAACGTTCGATAACGCAGCGCGGTCGTCCCAGCCGTCACAAGAGGCGGCTCCGTGCGCACGCGCCGAATCCCGCAAGGGAACCGGGGAACCACCACCTTGGGGTGAATCACGCGGATGCCGCCGTGGAAGCACGGCAGGTATACGCGCGTAGGAGACCTTCCTGCTCCGAACCCGTCAGCTAACCCGGTAGGCGGAGGAAGGAAAGGAGTGCGCCTTCGTGGCGTCCAACCGGCCTGCCCCAGAAGCCCCGTTCATGCCGAGTGAGACCGAGACCTTCGCTTACTTCGGCGCCCGGAACACCGACGAGGGCCCCTGGGAGGAGTGGAACCCCACCGAGGAGTCCATACAGCCGGTACGCGGTCGGCACCGCGTGGCCAAGCAGCGCGGCGGCGGACTCGCCCGCAGCTCCACGGTCCTCGGCGTCGGTGTCATCGCCGCCGTCGGCGCGGGCGGCATGGCCAGCGCCAACACCGGCAAGCCGCCGGTCTCCATCTCCATGCCCGACCTGGACTCCGTCGGCTCCCTGTTCGGCGACGACTCCTCCGCCTCCGACGCGCCCAAGGCCACCACGGCCTCGCTGAGCAACATCGGCACGACCTCCGCCGACAGCGACCAGGGCGACGCGGGCGAGGCCCTGCGCAACCGGATCATGGCCCAGGCCGAGCAACAGCAGAGCAAGGTCGACAGAAAGGCCACCGCGGCCGCCGTCGCCGCCGCCGACAAGCAGGTCGCCGACGCGGCCGCCAAGGCGGAGAAGGAAGCCGCCGCGAAGGCCGCCGACGCCAAGGCGGAGGCGGAGGCCGCCGCCAAGAAGAAGGCCGAGGCTGAGCGCCTGGCCGCCCTGGCCAAGCAGTACAAGCTGCCGGTCGTCTCGTACACGATCACCGGCACCTTCGGCCAGGCCGGCTCGATGTGGTCCTCCGGCTACCACACCGGCCTCGACTTCGCCGCGCCCACGGGCACGCTCATCAAGGCCATCCACGGCGGCACGATCACCGAGGCGGGCTGGGCCGGCTCCTACGGCTACCGCACGATCCTCACCCTCGACGACGGCACCGAGCTGTGGTTCTGCCACCAGTCCTCGATCAGCGTCTCCGTCGGCCAGAAGGTCGGCACCGGCGACGTCATCGGCCGCGTCGGCGCCACCGGCAACGTCACCGGCCCGCACCTCCACCTGGAGGTGCACCCGGGCGGCCAGGCCACCGGCATCGACCCGATGACGTGGCTGCGCGGCAAGGGCCTCAACCCCTGACAGATCCTCCCCTGACAGGTCTTTCTCCTGACGGGGCCTGCTGTGCGGGAACTTGGCACCGGCGGACGGAATGCGATCATCCGCCGCCGGTGTTGACGTAGAGCATGACTTCTTTGCGCAAACTCGGCTCCTCCGACCTCGAGGTCTTCCCGCTCGCCCTCGGCGGCAACGTCTTCGGCTGGACCGCCGACGAGGCGACCTCCTTCGCCGTCCTCGACGCCTACACGGCCGCCGGCGGCAACTTCGTCGACACCGCCGACGCCTACTCGGCGTGGATCGAGGGCAACAAGGGCGGGGAGTCCGAGACGATCATCGGCAAGTGGGTCAAGGCCCGCGGCAACCGCTCCGACGTCGTCATCGCGACCAAGGTCAGCCAGCACCCCGAGTACCAGGGCCTGAGCGCGGCCAACATCAAGGCGGCCGCCGACGCCTCCCTGCGCCGCCTGGACACCGACTACATCGACCTCTACTACACCCACTTCGACAAGCCCGAGGTGCCGGTCGAGGAGATCATCGGCGCGCTCGACGAACTGGTGAAGGCGGGCAAGGTCCGGCACATCGCCGCCTCGAACATCTCGGCGGAGCGCCTCCAGGCCTCCCTGGACTTCTCCGACCGCGAGGGCCTGGCCCGCTACGTCGCCCTCCAGCCCCACTACAACCTGGTCTCCCGCGACACCTACGAGGGCCCGCTGCAGGACCTCGCCGCCCGTGCGGGCCTCGCGGCGGTCCCGTACTTCGCCCTCGCCTCCGGCTTCCTCACCGGCAAGTACCGCCCCGGTACGACGGTCGAGAGCGCGCGGGCCCAGGGCGCCGCCAAGCACCTCGAGACCGAGCGCGGCCAGCAGGTCCTCACGGCCCTGGACGAGATCGCCACTGCCCACGAGGCCCCCGTCCCCACGGTCGCCCTCGCCTGGCTGGCCGCCCAGCCGACGGTGACGGCCCCCATCGCGTCGGCCCGGACGGTGGACCAGCTTCCGGCGCTGCTGGGGGTGGCGGAGCTGCGGCTGACGGACGGGGAACTGAAGCAGCTGACGGAAGCATCCGCCTGACCCTTCTCTCCGCCGCAACGCTGCTCAGCCACGACGGCGCACTCCGGCGGTGCCGAACTCTCCGCGACCGGCGCGGCTACGACCGATACGGGTTGTAGGCAGGGTGGGGCGCCGCCGGATAGCCGTACCAGTAAGGCGCCGGCGCCCCGTACAACGGCCGAGCCGGCGCAGCCACCCGCGCCGCATACTCCAGCGCAGGCCGGGCGACGTCCCTCCGTTGCCACAACTGGGCCAGCAACTCCCGCTCCCGTACGACGAAGTCGGCTCCGGCCCGCCCGCGCCGCCCCCGGTGCCGCAGGAACGCCAGAGAGGTGGCGTACGCCTCGTACTGCGCCACGGCCCGAGCCGCGGGACGCCCCCCGAGGTACCGGCGGGCGTGGTTCCGGGCCGTCCGCCGCGCCCGCATCGACCCGAGCACGAACGGCTCGGCCGGCCCCAGCCACCCAGCGTGGACATACGCCGGCAGCTCCTCCCGCACGGTCCGCAGCTCCCGCTGCCGCGTCCAGATCGCGAGCCACGTCAGCAGCCCGAAGGCGGGCACCATGAAGGCGCCGTAGACGGCGAAGAACCCGAACTCGCCGAAGGTCGAGGAGCCGTTCCAGAAGGCGTGCATGCTCATCGCGAGCAGCAGTCCGCCGAGCGGAAGAAGTACGCGCCGGGTGTGCTGCCGTTCCGTGGAGAGCGCGGCGAAGCCGAAGCCGATGCCGGTGAGCACGGTGAACAGGGGATGCGCGAACGGGGACATCACGATGCGCACGAAGAAGGTGGCGGCGGTGACGGAGGCGATGCCGCGGTCGCCGGTGAGCTGGTCGGTCCCGAAGGCCGTGCCCAGGTAGAGGATGTTCTCGGTGAACGCGAACCCGGTGGCGGTGACCCCGGCTATCACGACCCCGTCGACGATCCCGGTGAAGTCCCGTCTGCGGAAGAGGAAGACCAGCAGCACGGCCGCGGCCTTGGCGGACTCCTCCACGATGGGCGCGATCACGGTCGCGCCGAGGGTGTCGGCACTGGCCGGGTCGGCGGTCGAGGTGGCGATCCACTTGGTGGCGAAACTGTTGGCGACGATGGCGATCAGCGCCGCCGCGCAGGCGCCCCAGGCGAACGCGAAGACCAGATTCCGCCAGGGGCCCGGTTCGACCCGGTCCAGCCAGCGGAAGGCGGCTATGAGCCAGGGCACGGGCAGGACGGCGAGCCCCAGCCCGACCAGGAAGCCCTCCGTGCCGGTCTGCCGGCGCACCAGAGCGAGGATGACCAGCCCGGACAGCGCCAGCAGCGTGATCAGCGCCCCGTAGCGCACCCACCGGCGCTGCCACCAGTGCGGATGCGCTCCGCTCCGCGACACGGGGTCGGGGCCGGGGGAGTAGGTCGGGTACGGAGGACTGATGGCCACGGCATCGACCCTAACGAGGACAGGACGAAGGGGCTGCTACTGCTGCTGATGCGGTACGCGACGAAACAGCAGATCGTTCACCACATGTCCCTTGTCCAGTCCCTGCCCCTCGAAACGGGTCAGCGGCCGGAACTCGGGACGTGGCGCGAAACCGCCGTCGGCCTGGGTGTTCTCGAAGTCCGGATGCGCGGCGAGCACCTCGAGCATCTGCTCGGCGTACGGCTCCCAGTCGGTCGCGCAGTGCACGATCGCCCCCGGCTTCAGCCGGGTCGCGGCCAGCGCCAGGAACTCGGGCTGGATCAGCCGCCGCTTGTGGTGCCGCTTCTTGGGCCAGGGGTCCGGGAAGTAGACCCGCAGCCCGTCGAGCGAGTCGGGCCGGAGCATCTCCCGGAGCAGGATGATCGCGTCGCCGTTGGCGACCCGGACGTTGGACAGTCCGTTCTGCTCGGCGAGATTGAGCAGATTCCCCTGCCCCGGAGTGTGCACGTCCACGGCCAGGATGTTGGTGTCAGGATCTCCCGCGGCCATCTGCGCGGTGGCCTCGCCCATCCCGAACCCGATCTCCAGCACGACAGGCTTGTCGTTCCCGAACAGCTCGCCGAGATCGATGACCTGCCGCCCGTCGATGTCCAGCCCCCACTGGGGCCACAGCCGCTGCAGCGCATCCGCCTGCCCGGCCGTCACCCGGCTCCGACGCGGCTGAAAACTCCGGATCCGCCGCTCGAAGTGCGACCCGGCGGGATCAGCCTTGGGCCCATCCGGAAACCGCGGCTCCCCCTTGGCCCGACTGTGCCGAACGGACACACCGGGAACATGCGAGGACACCGGCTCGGGAACACCGGACCGGGAGGCTTCGGGGGCATTAAGGGAGTCAGACACAGTGCCTCGATTTTACGGCCCCTCTTCGCCGCGCCGAGCCGAGGCGGCACGGCACCTTCTCGACCCACCGAGTCGGGCGGGCGGGTGGGCAAACGGGGGTCCAGGGGGCGGAGCCCCCTGGGACGGCACTACAGCGCCCCGAGCATCTCCAACGCCCGACGCCCCACCTCCCGGCCGATCGGCAGCGAAGCGGTAGCCGCCGGAGACGGGGCATTGAGCACATGCACAGCCCGAGCCCCCTCACGAATCAGGAAGTCGTCCACCAGCGTCCCGTCCCGCAACACCGCCTGCGCCCGCACCCCGGCAGGGGCCCGCACCAGATCCCCCTCCTCCGCCACGGGCAGCAATCTCCGCACCGCCTCCAGAAACGCCCCCTTGGACACCGACCGCCGCAGCTCCCCCGCCCCGTACCGCCAGTGCCGCCGGGCGATCACCCAGGACCCCGGCCACGCCACCGTCCCGGCCAGCTCCCGGGGTCGTACGACCCCCCACCCGTACCCCTCCCGGGCCAGCGCCGGCACCGCATTGGGCCCGATGTGCACGCCCCCGTCGATCCCGCGGGTCAGATGCACGCCGAGGAACGGAAACGCCGGGTCCGGCACCGGATACACCAGCCCCCGCACCAGCTCGGGCCGCGCCAGCTCGTAGTACTCCCCCCGGAACGGCACGATCCGTACCCCGGGCTCGTCCCCGGTCAGCCGCGCCACCTCGTCGCAGTACAGCCCGGCGCAGTTCACCAGCACCCGCCCGCGTACGACGTCCCCGGCCGCGGTGAGCACGGCCACACCCCGCTCCGGCCGTCGGTCCACCCGTACGACCCGGGCCCCGTACCGGATCTCCGCCCCCGAGGCCCGCGCCAGCTGCCGGGCGACGCCCACGAAGTCGCACACCCCGGTCGTACCGACGTGGATGGCCGCGAGCCCCCGCACCTCCGGTTCGTACTCGCCGATCTGCGCGGGGCCCAGCTCGCGCACCGGGATCCCGTTCTCCCGCCCGCGCTGGACGAGCGAGTGCAGCCGCGGCAGCTCCTCGCGCTCGGTGGCGACGATCAGCTTGCCGGTGACGGCGTGCGCGATGCCGTACTCGGCGCAGAACTTCACCATCTCGGCCGCGCCCCGCACCGCGTACCGCGCCTTCAGCGAGCCCGGCCGGTAGTAGATCCCGCTGTGGATGACCCCGCTGTTGCGTCCCGTCTGGTGCCGGGCAGGCCCCGGCTCCTTCTCCAGCACGGTCACCCGTGTCCCCGGCGCGGCCCGCGTGATCGCATACGCCGTGGACAGCCCGACGATCCCGCCCCCGACCACCAGCACGTCACAGTCGTACGCACCGTCCCGCACCATGCACCACCTCCCACCTCGATAGTGCACTGCGCCACTGACAGCGCCTTCAAACGCGGGCGGGTGTTCCGTGCGTTTACGCCGAAGCCGTCACGTCGGAGCCATCACGCCGGCGCCATCAACAACGGCCGAGCCCGCTCCCGCAGCTCCACCACCCGCGGCTCATCACCGTACGGCTCCAGCCGGTGCAGAAGATCCTTCACATACTCCGTGGTCCGAGCAGAGGAGATCCGCCCGGCCACCTCCACGGCCCGCACCCCCTGCTCGCACGCCGCGTCCAGATTCCCCGACTCCAGTTCGGCGACGGCGGAAACGACGAGCCGCAGCCCGTGCGACCGCACAAACTCCTCCGTCGGCTTGGAGAGGGCCTGCTCGGTGAACCTCCGCACCTGCCGAGGCGCCTTCAGATCCCGGTAGCACTCCGCAGCATCAGCGGCAAAACGGTCGTATCCATAGAAACCAAGCCAAGAAGGATCGTTGTCACCCTCCCGTGACCGCTCAAGCCACCCCTCGGCGGCCTTCAGCGCAGTGCCGGCGGCCTGCGCATCCCCCGCGCGCGCGTGCGACCGCGCCTCGACCAGCCGGAAGAAACTCATCGTGCGCGCGGTCGCCAGCCCCCGGTTGCGCTCCAGGGCGGCCTGCGCCAGATCGACACCCTCGTCGCCGAAGCCCCGGTACGTCGCCTGCAACGACATGGAGGCCAGCACATAGCCCCCGAGCGGGACGTCGGCCGCCGCGCGCGCGAGCCGCAGCGCCTGGATGTAGTACCGCTGCGCCGCTTCCTGCTGACCGGTGTCGAAGGCCATCCAGCCCGCGAGCCGGGTGAGTTCGGCAGTGGCCCCGAACAGGGCGCGGCCGACCTCGTCGGAGTACGAGCCGAGCAGCAGCGGCGCCGCCTCCACCCTTAAGCACTCCGGCACCATCGACGAACGCCAGTCGCCGCCTCCGTACTTGGAGTCCCAGCGCCTGGCGTCCTCCGCGGCCTCCCGCAGCTTCTGCACATCGCTGTGGCCGACTTTGATCGGTGCGCCGGAGTCCTCGGCGGAGTTCACCTCCCGCGCGACCGAGCTGTCGGCGGGGGTTATCAGCCATCGCGAGGCAGGCGTTGCGTACGCGCTCACTGCGAACGACCCGGCGAGCGACTGCCAGATGCCGCCGGAGCCGGCCCGGCGCCCGGCGAGGTCGAGCCGGTACAGCTCGGTGGCCGACTTCACCGCCTGTCCCACGTCTCTCGGGAAGGCGAGGCCGACTTCGGGTGCGGGATCCGCGTCCGCCAGGCCTATCTCGTGGAGCGGCACCGGGCGGCCGAGCTTCTGGCCGATGGCGGCCGCGATGAGGTGCGGCGCCGCTCCCTGCGGCACCATCCCCTTCGACACCCAGCGCGCCACCGAGGTCTTGTCGTAGCGAAGTGTCAACCCGCGTTGAGCGCCAAGGTCGTTGACGCGTCGCGCGAGGCCTGCGTTGCTGATTCCCGCGAGGGCGAGAACGGCGCCGAGTTTTTCGTTCGGCCCGCGTTGCTCCCTGGACATGCGCCACCCCTCGACACAGACGGCTGCCGCGCTGGCATAACCGTGCGGCATTCGTAAACCCAGCGTAGTTCGCCGCATCCCAAGCGTTAAGGGGCATTGTTCCGGATGGCGGGATTGTGGTCCGTACGGGAGTGCGGCCCTGTACGCACCGTGCACACGCTGTCGCGGCGTGCCCCCGCCCGTGTGGCCGTGCGCCCGCCCGTGCGCTCTTCTCCGGCCACCGGGGGAGCGGTTCCATGGCTCTTGCGTGGGTCGGCCCGCTGTACTGGATCCAGTGGGCTGGGGGACACCGCCACCTTCATCCCCGCGGGTGGCGGACCGGTCCGGGAGGCGATGCCCGCCTCCCGGACTGTGCGCGTTCCGGTGCCGCCGGGCGCTCCGCAGGCCTGTACGGAGCGTGCTCGATTTCGCGGGGCCGCCGTCGATTTGGCTGAAAATCGACCCAGGCCTCGACGGGCGATTCCCGCTCCCACCACGGGACTTGAGGGCGCGAAGGGCGTTTTCGGGGCGCATACCGGGGGCGCATTCGCGTCGCACCCACCTGGTGCTCCGCGGTCATCCGCCGCGCGTCGTACGGGCGTTCACCCGTCCACCCCTGGCCCGCCCGCGCCCACCCTCGCGGGTTTCCCTCGATCGAAGGCGGCGCCACCGCCCCTCCACAGCGCGTTCTTCATGGCAGCATGGGGACCCGGTTCCTGCGGTGCACATGTTGTCCACAGCCTGTGGAGGCGTCGATGCGGTGGTTGGTGGGTTGGAGCAGCACCGCCACGGGCGCCGCCGGAATCGGTTCCGCGGGCGCCACCGGATACGACGGCGAGACCCTGCACCCGGTCGGCTCCCACCTCCTGTGGGGCGACCCCGATCCCCTGTGGGCCGTCGGCGACTGGCGCCCGGACGAGGTGCGCGTGGTGAAGGCCGACGCGCAGAACCGGATCGCCGTCCTCGGCACCTGCGGCGCCACCGACGAGGAGCTGCGGCGCGGACTGTTCACCGCGCGCGGGGGCGCACTGCGCCATCTGACCACCTGGCCCGGCAGCTACACCGCCGTCGTCCAGGTGGGCCGCCGGATCACCGTCTGCGGCGATCTCGCGGGCGCCCGCCCGGTGTTCCACACCCCCTGGGCCGGCGGCACGGCCTACGCCACGGCCGCGCTGCCGCTCGCCGACCTCATCGAGGCCAACCTCGACTTCGGCCACCTGGCGGCCCTGCTCGCCGCCCCCGACGTACCGGCCGCCCTGCGCGACACCACCCCGTACGACGGCGTACGGCGCATTCCCCCAGGGCATGCGCTCGTGCTGCGCGCCGGGGCGCGAGAGATCGCCGGGTACGAGCCGGTCGCCTCCCTGGCGGTGGCCGCGCCCCCGGCCGACCCCGACCGCGCCGTGGACGCCGTACGGGACGCGCTCGTCGAGGCGGTACGCGCCCGGCTGTCGGCGCCGCGGCACGTGCCCGACCTCGACCCCGGGCCGGTGCCGGGCATGGGCCCCGCGGAGCGGCGGGCCGCGCGCGGGATGCCGGTACCGGGGATCGGCGCCGACCTGTCCGGCGGACCGGCCTCCGGCTCGCTGGCGCTGCTGGCCGCCGGACTGCCCGGCCGGCCGGGCACGCTGCTCGGCCACGGCACAGGCGCGGGCGAGCGGCTGCTCGCCGTCACCTTCAACGACCTGGCCGTCGGCGGCCGCGAAGCCGAACTGGAGCGCGCGGGAGCCCTCGCCGCCAACCCGCGCCTGCACCACGTGGTGGTGACCGGCGGCGAGGAGACCCTGCCGTACGCCGACCTCGACGGCCCCCTCACCGACGAGCCGGGCCCCTCCCTGGTCACGGCCGCCCGCCACCGCGCGCGGCTCGCCGCGGGCAGCGCCGACCACTTCACCGGCCACGGCGCCCGCCAGGTCCTGGACGCCCACCCCGCCCGCCTCGCGGACCTCCTCATGGACCGCAAACGGCGCCACCTGGTGCGGCCGGTCGCGGCGCTCGCCCGGGCCGACGGCTCGGTGATGGTCCCCGCGCGCGTGTACGGCGCGGCCCGGCGGCTGGCGCGCACCCCGTACCGGGCGGGCCTGGAGCTGCTCGCCGAGCGGCTGATCCGGCGCCGCTTCGACGAGCCCGGTGGTGCGGTCGGCGCGTCCCTCGCCGCGCTGACCTGGGGGAGACCGGGGCCGGCGGCGCGCTGGCTGACCGGGGAGGCACTGGCTGAAGTATCGGTTCTGCTCCAGGCCGAGGCGGAGCGCTCCTCAGGGGGCTCCGCCTCGCGCCCCGGCGAGTTCCGCGCGCGTGCGGTGCTGGCCCGCCACGCGGCCGACCTGCGCGTCCTGGAGCAGGCCGCCGAGATCCGCTCCCAGCGCCTGCACGCGCCCTTCCTCGACAACCAGGTCGTCCGCGCCTGCCGCGCCCTCCCCGAGGCCCTGCGCGTCCAGCCCGGAGCCCGCTCCGCCGTCCTGCGCACGGTCCTGGAGGGCGCCGGCGTCACCAACCTCCCGCCCGGCTGGGGCACCCCTTCCCACGGCTCCTCCGCGGCGGCCGCGCGCGCGGGCCTGCGCGTGGCGGCGGACCCCCTGATGGACCTTTTCTCCACCCCCCTCCTCGCCGATGCCGGCCTGGTGGAGGCCAGAGTGGTCCGCAAGGCCCTGCGCGCGGCGGCATCCGGCGAACCCCTCCCCCTGGACGGCCTCGCCGACCTGATCTCCCTCGAACTCTGGCTCCGCCGCCTCCTCTCCCGCCGAGGCACCTGCTGGACAGGCACCCCGGCCCGAGCCCGCGCGGTCCCCTCCGGCATCACCCCAAGAAGAAGCGCCTTGGCCTCAGGAGCGTGAGCCTGCGGCCGCTCTGCCGTGGCTGCGGCCCGTATGCCGGGTGCGGGCAGGTGGGGGCTGATCGCGCAGTTCCCCGCGCCCCTGGGGAGTTGCAGCCCCGTCGGCTGCATGGGCGCCGCAGTCCTACGCAGTCGCAGCCGATCGACCGCGGTCTGACATGCCGCCGTAGCTGCGGGCAGTCGTGCCGCTGGGGCGGCACGGGTGGGCGCAGCGGCACCCCGCCGGCGCGGGCGAGCGAAACCCGCCCCTGGCCCACCGCAGCTCCGGGTACCGATCCAGCGCCGGTACCGGACCTGCGCCCAGCCGACCCGCACCCCAAACCCCCGCCACCGAAACACCGTGGCCCAACCCCACACCCCCCGCGACAATGACCCGGTGCGGTACAGAATCCTGGGCGTCACCCAGGCGGAGGACGACCAGGGAACCGGCAGAGCGGTCGGCGGCCCCCGCCTGCGCGCGCTGCTCACCGCACTGGCGCTCCGCCCCGGGAGGGTCACCGCCCCCCAGACCCTGATCGCGGAGGTCTGGGCGGACGACCCGCCCGAGGACGCCCCGGCCGCCCTCCAGGCCCTGGTGGGCCGCCTCCGCAGGGCCCTCGGCAAGGACACCGTGACCCTGGAACCCGGCGGCTACCGCCTCGCCGCCACCGAGGACGACGTGGACCTCTTCGTCTTCGAGTCCCTGGTGCGCACGGCCACGGCGGCTCTGGACCGCGACGACGCCCGCACCGCGTCCCACGCCCTGGACGAGGCACTCGCCCTGTGGCACGGCCCCGCCCTCGCCGACCTCCCCGACCGCACCGCCGCCGCCCGCCCGGACGCGCTCCGCCTGGAGGCGCTCCGGGCCCGCGCCGAGGCCCGCCTGCGCCTGGGCCACGCCCAGGACGTCGTACCGGATCTGACGGAACTGACCACCGCCCACCCGTACGACGAACCCCTGCACGCCCTCCTCATCCGCGCCCTGCGCGACACCGGCCGCCCCGCCGACGCCCTCGCCGCCTACGAGTCCGCCCGCCGCACCCTCGCCGACACCTTCGGCACCGACCCCGGCCCGGAACTCAAGGCCCTGCACGCGTCGTTGCTGAAGCAGGAACCGCCCGCACCCGCCCCGGCCCCCACCCGCCCCCCGGAGCGGACGGGCAACCTCCGCCCCCGCCTGACGTCCTTCGTCGGCCGGGAACCAGAACTTGAGGCCATTCGTTCCGACTTGTACAGGGCCCGCCTGGTCACCCTCACCGGACCGGGCGGCTCGGGAAAGACCCGCCTCGCCGAGGAGGCCGCCGCAGGGCTGCCCCAGGCATGGCTGGTCGAGCTGGCCCCGCTCGACCGACCGGAGGCGGTGCCCGGCGCGGTGGTCAGCGCCCTCGGTCTGCGCGAGACCGTGCTCCTGGCCAACGACCTGGCGACCCCGCAGGCCGACCCCACGGCCCTGCTGATCGAGTACTGCGCCCCGCGCAGCCAACTCTTGATCCTTGACAACTGCGAACACGTCATCGGCGCGGCCGCCGCCCTCGCCGAGACCCTCCTCACCCACTGCCCCGGGCTCACGGTCCTCGCCACCAGCCGTGAACCCCTGGGCGTCCCCGGTGAGTCGGTGCGCCCGGTCGAACCCCTCGTCCCCGAGCAGGCGCACCGCCTCTTCGCGGAGCGCGCGCAGGCGGTCCGTCCCGACGCCGACGCGGTGCTCCGCGACACCGAGGCCGTCGCGGAGATCTGCCGCCGCCTGGACGGGCTGCCGCTCGCCATCGAGCTGGCCGCCGCCCGGCTCAGGCTGCTCACCCCGCGGCAGATCGCCGACCGGCTGGACGACCGCTTCCGCCTGCTCACCTCCGGAAGCCGCACGGTCCTGCCCCGCCAGCAGACCCTGCGCGCGGTGGTCGACTGGTCCTGGGACCTGCTCGACGAGCGGGAGCGGACGATGCTGCGCGAGGTGTCGGTGTTCGCCGGCGGCTGGGACCTCACGGCGGCCGAGGCGGTGTGCACCGGCCCGGCGGCGGAGCTGATCGGCGCCCTCGTGGACAAGTCCCTCGTCGTGGCCGCCCCGGACGGTTCCGACTCCTTCGGCGGCATGCGGTACCGGATGCTGGAGACCATCCACGAGTACGCCACCGAGCGCACCGCCGAGTTCCCCGAGCTGCGCGTGGCGGCCGAACGGCGGCACCGCGCGTGGGTGCGCGCACTGGTCGAACAGGCCGAGCCCCAGCTGCGCTCGGCGGCCCAACTGCCCTGGATCGGCCGCCTGGAGGGCGAACTCGACAACATCCGCGCGGCCCTGGACCGCACGCTGCGCGCCGGGGACGAGGCGGAGGCCGGCGCGATCGTCCTGGCGATCGGCTGGTTCTGGTGGCTGCGCAACTACCGCCAGGAAGCAGTGGAGTGGGTACGGCAGGTGCTGCGCCTGGGCGTCGCCCGCGACGCCCTGCCCGAGGGCGCGGCACAGGCCGCTCTCACCACGCTGACGGAATCGGCCGACCCGGTCGGCGCCTTCCTCGCCGCACCCGACGGCGAGGCGGGCCACCCGCTGCGCGAGCTGCGCATGGACCTGCGGATGCTCGACCTGTTCCTGACCTCCGAGACGAGCACGGCGAACCTCACGGCCGACGAGCGGGCCCCGCAGTACATCGCGCGAGTACGGGCCGGCTTCGAGCACGGCGGCCCGCAGGCCGCCCGCCTGCCCGGCATCGTCTGGCCGCTGACCGCCTACTACCTGGGCGGCCCGGTCGACCTGGAACCCGACATGGCCGCAGCGGTCGCCAACTGCCGCAGACACGGCGGGGACTGGGAGATCGGCGTCTCCCTGATGTACCGCACCCACATGGTCGTCGACTCGCCGGGCAACCTGCGCGGCGTGGACGAGGACCTGGCGGAGCTGCGGGCCCTCAGCCGCCGCGCGGGGGACCGCTGGATGCGGGCACAGGTGTGCAGCGCGGCCGGTGAGGCGGCCATGGCCCGCGGCAGGTTCGAGGAGGCCCGCGGCGAGTACGAGGAGGCGCTGCGGCTCGCCTACGAGGTGGGCGCCTACGCCGAGTCGCCGTTCCTCATGGCGCGGCTCGCCGATATCGCCTACCGCTCCGGGGACCGCGCGGGCGCCCTCGCGGCCCTGGACGAGGCAGGCACGGCCGCCGACCGGTACGGGGTGGCGGAGTCAAGGGCGTTCGTCCTGATGATGCGGGCCCACATCGCCGTGAGCGACGGCGACCTGGCCCGCGCGCGGGAGCTGTACGAGGCGACCTGCACGGCCGCGGCGGGCGGCACCCCACCACCGCAGTTCACGGCCGCCCTGTGCATGGTCGAGGCCCTGCTCACGGCCGGCGAGTCCGGTCCCCGGCCGGCTCTGCCGATCGTGGCCGAGGCACTGCGGGAGGCGGTGGAGCGGCGCTGCGCCGAGTCGGTCACGGCGGGGCTGGTGGACATCGGCGCCGACCTGCTGGCCAGGCTCGGAGACCTGGCGGGCGCGGTCCGGCTGTTCGCGGCCGCCGAGCACTGGCGCGCAGGCCACCCGCGCCCCGAGCCGGAGCGCACCCGGGCCGAGCGGATCGACACCGAGGCCCGAGCTGAGCTGCCTGCGGACCGCTACGCGGCCGAGCGAGCCCGGGGCGCGTCCTTCACCCCGGAGGACGTCCTACGGGAACTGGAGGCGCCGGCGATCACCCGGGCCGGTGGTCCCCGCTAGCGGCAGGTGAACCGGGACTCGGCCCAGTCCGCCAGCGCGCCCCGGTCGAAGACGTTGCTGTGCGGTTCCACGACGAGCCGTACGGTCCCGCGTCCGGTCAGATCGACATGGACGGGCACGGCCGCGTCCCAGCCCTTGACCATCCCGGACTGCCACAGCCGGACCCCGTCGGCGTAGACGGAGAAGGAGACCTTGCCGAGGCCGAGAGTCAGGTCGTCCACACCGGCCAGGGCGTCGTAGGAGGTGCACTGGCGGTTGAGGTCGATGGTGACGGAGGACTGGCCGTGCACGGTGACACCGCGCGCGTACTGCTTGCCGGCGATCGACATCCCGTACCGCTGCCACACCCAGCTGCTCTCGCGCAGCCGCATCTCCGGCCGGGTGCCGTCGCCGTTGACGTCGTACCGCAGATCGCTCCACTCGTAGACGACGGGAGCCGGTGGCGGCGTGGGGGTGGGTGTGGGCGTCGGGGTCGGCTCGGGTCTCGGCGTCGGCGTCGGGGTGGGTGTGGGGGCCGGCTTCGGGGTGGCAGTGGGCGTCGGCTTCAGGGAGGGAGTCGGCGTCGGCGTGGGGTGCGGCTCGGGGGCCAGCGCCACCGGCACCGGCGCGGGCTTCTTCTTGCCGGGCGTGGGTGTGGGTGTGGGCGTCGGCGGCTGCGGCTGCTGGACGGCCGGAGGGGACGCCGCCGGCTTGGCCACTTCCTTGGCCGGATGGCTGTCGTTGACCAGCGCCAGTACCACCACGGTCGTGGCCACGGCGACCACACCGGCCGCGATCCCGGCCTTCAACGGCGCCCCGAGCCCTTCCGAGGCCGCCGCACCACCACCCGCACTCGCGCCCGCACCACCGGAGGACCCGCCTGCGGTGGCCGCGGCACCTGCCGCACCCACCCCGGCGCCACCGGCGATGATCCCGAGCGCCTTCGCATACCCGGCGGCCCCGAACCAGCCGACGACCGCGACCGGCACCACCGCGGGGATCCCGCTCGCGACTTCCTCGATCTGCGCGGCCGCCAGCCGGCACCGGGCGCACTCGTCCAGGTGCTTGCGCAGACCCCGTTCGGCGCGGATGCGCAACTTGCGGCGGGCGTAGGTGCCGAGCTGGTCGGCGTAGCGGGCGCACTCCTCGTCGCCGGCGAGCGAGGCGCTGACGTGAGCCTGCAGATAGGCCTGCTTCAGCCCCTCGCGGGCACGGCTCGCCAGCACCCGGGTGCCGTTGGCGTCCAGCCCGAACAGGACGGCCACCTGGCTCGGCGACTCGTCCTCCACCTCGGTGTGCCACAGCACGGCCTGCCAGCGCTCGGGCAGCGAGCGGAAGGCCTGCATCGCCATGGACTGCTCGGCCTCGTGCATGGCCCGCACATCGGCGCCCAGGTCCAGAGTGTCACCGGCCGACACCTCGGACCCCGGGGAGGCCTGCTGCGCGAACACGGCGAAGTCGTCCACGAGCTGCTCGCGCCGCGTGGACTTGCCCCAGTGCGCGGCAACGCGCCGCACGGAGGTCAGCAGATAGGCCCGTACGGCGTGCTCGGGCCCGGACCCGCCGCGCACCGCCTGCAGCATGCGGGCGAAGACCTCGGCGGTGAGGTCGTCCGCGGTGTGCCCGTCCCGGCAACAGGTACGGGCATACCGGCGCACCGCATCCGCGTGCCGCCGGTACAGCTCCTCGTAAGCGGAGTCGTCCCCCGCCCGCATCCGCTCGATCAACTCACCGTCGGCGGACGGCATTTCCCGGGGCGGAGGCAGCGCACTGCCACCACGCTGAGCGGGCACGCTCTCATCCCTGGGCACCCTGGCCGCAGCCGCTCCGCCCCGCCCGCCCTGACTCGGCACCTGCGGCGAGGTCAGCCCTCCGGTCTCGGAGCCACCGTCACCGCGTGACTCGTCCCACCCGTCAACGCCCATCGCGCAAAGCCCCCGACACCGGCCCAGCCCAACCCGTCACGGCTCAGGGTCCCACATTGTCTTTCGTTCAAGCACAGCCCGTACGCACCATCCACTCATCCGAGCGCACTTGTCACCACGAGCAACCGAACAAGCCCGGCAAGCACCGAAGTCCCGCCGCATGACGGTCAGCCCCACACTCCACCACTCGCCGACGGCGAATCGGCCCCACCGGGGCCACTCGTACCCGCCCGCGCTAGCCGCACGGCGCCTGGCCGGATGGCAGCCGATTCACGCTCCCGCAGCCGCCGGCGGCGAATCGGCCCCACAAGGGCCACCCGCACCTGCCCGCGCTAGCCGCACGGCACCTGCCGGATGGCGGCCGATTCACGCTCCCGCAGTCGCCGACGGCGAATCCGCCCCACAGGGGCCACCCGCACCCGACCGCGCCAGTCGCACGGGTGGTGCGGGTGGGAACACAATCCGTCGAAGGCGAAGCCGAGGAGACCGACGAGCCCGCGAACCCCCTACGCCGGCCGAGACCGAAGCCCCTCCAGCAGAATGTCCAGCAGCCGAGCCGAAGCCGCAGCCTGCTGCGCCGCATCCGGCAACGACGGCGCCGCCGTAGCGATCACCAGCAGCACATCCGCCACGGACACATCCGCCCGCAGCTCACCCGCCGCCCGGGCACGGTCCACCAACTGCCCCACCACCTCGAGCAGCGCACCGGCCCCACCGTCGTCCGAGCCCGACTCCGACACCAGCCGCAGCTCACCCGCACCCGGCTGAGACCGCTGCTGAGGCACCCGAGCCTCCTCGGCAGAACCGCTGGACTCCTCGTCCGCGACCCCCACCCGCAGCACCTGCGGCGGCAGCAACCGCCCCGCCCCCGACGCCACAGACGTCCGCAGGAAGCGGGACAGCGCCGACCACGGCTCGTCCTCCTGCCCGAGCGCGGCCCGCGCCTGCTCGGTCAGCCGCGCGGTCTCCTCCTCGGCTATCCGCCGGACCAGTACGTCCTTGCTCGGGAAGCGCCGGTACACCGTGCCGACACCGACCCGAGCCCGCCGCGCCACGTCCTCCATCGGCGCGCCGTACCCCAGCTCGCCGAACACCTCACGCGCCGCACGCAGCACGTGCTCCAGATTGCGCTGTGCGTCCACCCGCAGCGGCGTCGTACGCGCCCCGTCGGCGCGCCCGCTGCCCGCCGCCGCGCTCACCGCCGGCCCGCCCGATGCGAGGGCGGCTGCCGATGACCAATGAGTGTCCTGAACATGCATGTGTTTCCCCCGGTTAATGACGTCTCCCCCCGGAGACTCTCCCCGCCACTGAATACCGGAGTGCGCGGAACTGGCATCGGTCCCGAGCGGATCCGCCCGTCGCGGACCCGTTCGACCACATTCCCTACACCCCGTCGACACACGAACATAGTTGAGTGAGGGTCAATTCAGAAGGGGCAGGTTCCGCACAGAGCGCCCCCCGATCGGAGTACGGGTCATTTATGTCCCGATTCCACGCCTTCGCCCCCTCCCTCCCGCCCCTGCTGACCTGCCCGCTTTCGCCCGGTCCCGACGGCGCACCCGCCCCCGCGCACACCCGCTCGCCGGTCACACAAATTGCCGGGGCTGTGGACAAACAACAGCGCCGGGTGCGTCATGGGATGGTGAAGGAACGTGCGCGCATTCTGGTTGTCGGCGGCGGCTACGTCGGGATGTACACGGCCCTGCGTCTGCAGCGGAGGTTGAAGCAGGAGCTGAGGCGGGGCGAGGTCGACATCACTGTCGTCACCCCCGACCCCTACATGACGTACCAGCCGTTCCTCCCCGAAGCGGCCGCAGGTTCGATCTCCCCTCGTCATGTCGTCGTACCGCTGCGCCGCGTCCTGCACCAGTGCCACGTCGTCGTCGGCGAGGTCACCTCCATCGACCACGCGGTGCGCACCGCCGCCGTCACCACGCTCGCCACCACCGAGGAGGGCAAGGCCGCCGAATTCCTCGGCTACGACGAACTCGTCCTCGCCCCCGGCGCGATCTCCCGGACGCTGCCCATCCCCGGCCTCGCCGAGTACGGCATCGGCTTCAAGACCGTCGAAGAGGCGATCGGCCTGCGCAACCACGTCATCGAACAGATGGACATCGCCTCCTCCACCCGCGACCCCGCGATCCGCGACGCCGCCCTCACCTTCGTCTTCGTCGGCGGCGGCTACGCAGGAGTCGAGGCACTCGGCGAACTCGAGGACATGGCCCGCTACACCGCGCGCTACTACCACAACGTCCGCCCGGAAGACATGAAGTGGATCCTCGTGGAGGCCTCCGACCGCATCCTCCCCGAGGTCGGCGAGGAGATGGGCCGCTACACCGTCACCCAGCTGCGCCGCCGCAACATCCAGGTCCTGCTCGACACCCGCCTGGACTCCTGCGCCGACCGCGTCGCCGTCCTCAGCGACGGCCAGCGCTTCCCGACCCGTACGGTCGTGTGGACCGCCGGCGTCAAACCGCACCCGCTGCTCGCCGCCACCGACCTGCCCCTCAACGGGCGCGGCCGCCTCAAGTGCACCGCCGAACTCACCGTCGACGGCGCCCCGCACGCCTGGGCCGCCGGTGACGCCGCGGCCGTCCCCGACGTCACCGCCGCCGAACCCGGCACCGACACCGCCCCCAACGCCCAGCACGCGCTCCGCCAGGCCAGGGTCCTCGGCGACAACATCGTCCACGCGCTGCGCGGCGAACCCCTGGAGACGTACGCGCACAAGTACGTCGGCTCCGTCGCCTCCCTGGGCCTGCACAAGGGCGTCGCCCAGGTCTACGGGCGCAAGCTGAAGGGCTACCCTGCCTGGTTCATGCACCGCGTGTACCACCTCAGCAGGGTGCCCACCTTCAACCGAAAGGCCCGTGTGCTGGCGGAATGGACCCTGGCCGGGCTCTTCAAACGGGAGATCGTCTCGCTCGGTTCGCTCGAACATCCCCGAGCGGAGTTCGAACTCGCGGCCGGTGGAAAGCCTCCTCACAGCCCCTCGGACAACCCGAAGGGGTCGTCCTGACCGGACCCAGGAACTACCCGGCCCGCCCCGGCGTCTGACGGATAACGCCGCGGACGGCCACCTGCCAGACTGCCCCACGTCCTCGGACGGGCACCTGCCCGCCCTCAGCACCCACGAGGCTTTCCCCACTGTGAACTTCACGCGCTGGAGCGCCCGGCTCCCCGGAACGCAGCGCCGCGCCGCAGCGCGGACCGAGACCGCGGTCTCCCCGGACCGGCGGGGGGATGGCTCCGTGCCCGCGGCCCGCGCCGAACAACAACCGGCCGACGGGGCACCGTCCGTACCCGCCGTCGACGAACTGCCCACGCGCGACGTCCTCGACCGCGTCCCGGCCCTCGTCGCCCTGGTCCACGGCCCCGACCACCGCATCGCCTACGTCAACGACGCCTACACGGCGGCCTTCGGCGTACGCCCCCCGGGCGCACCGGCCCGCGAGGCGCTCCCGGAACTCGCCGAACTGGGCCTCCTGCCCCTCCTCGACCAGGTGCTGCGCAGCGGCAAGCCCCGCACCCTGAAGTCCCGCAAGGCCGTCGACGGCCGCTCCTACACCTTCACCTGCACGCCGGTGGCCGAGGACGGCGGCGACGGCTCGGACGGCGCGGTTCTCGTCTTCGCCACCGACGTCACCGACCACGCCGAGGCCGCCGAACGCCTTCGCGCCAGCGAGCGCCGCCAGCGCGAGACGGCGGTGACGTTGCAGCGCTCCCTCCTGCCCCAGGAGCTGGAGCAGCCGGACGACCTGCGCATCGCCGCCACCTACCAGCCCGGCGGCACGGAGGCCGCGGTCGGCGGCGACTGGTACGACGTGATCACCCTCGGCGGCGGCCGCACCGCGCTCGTGATCGGCGACGTCATGGGCCGAGGCGTCCGCGCCGCCGCCGTCATGGGCCAGCTCCGCACCGCGGTCCGCGCCTACGCCCGCCTCGACCTCCCCCCGCACGAGGTCCTGCAACTCCTCGACGGCCTCGCCACCGAGATCGACGCCAACCAGATCGCCACCTGCGTGTACGCCGTCCACGACCCGAACGAGGGCCGCCTGGTGTACGCCTCCGCCGGCCATCTGCCCATCCTGGTCCGCGACGAGAACGGCACGGTCGTGCGCGCCGACGAACCCACCGGCCCGCCGCTCGGCACCGGCGGCTGGATGCACGCCTCGGGTTCGATCGCGCTGAGCCCCGGCTCCACGGCGGTCCTCTACACGGACGGCCTGGTCGAACGCCGTAACGAGGACCTGGACGAGGGAATCGCCGCTCTCGAACGCGCCCTCTCCGGCGCGACCGGCACCCCCCAGGTCGTCTGCGACCGCCTGGTCCGCTCGGCCGGCGTCACTGCCGACCACGACGACGACGTCGCCGTCCTGGTCCTCCAGCACCCCGCTCGTACGGGCCCTGAGGGCGACCTCTTCCGCAACGCGGCCCTGGAACTCCTCGGCGGCGTGGAAGCGGCCCCTCGCGCCCGCGCGTTCGCCTCCGGCGTCCTGACGAGCTGGCGTTTCCCGGCCGACCTGCACGATCTGGGCGTCCTGGCCACGAGCGAGCTGGTCGCCAACTCCCTCCAGCACGGCACCCCACCCATGCGACTCCGGCTCCGTCGCACCGACCGCCGCCTGATCATCGAGGTGACGGACGGCGACGACCACCTGCCCCGCCGCCGCCGAGCCGAGCCCGGCGACGAGTCGGGCAGGGGCATCGCCATCGTGGCGACCATCGCGTCGAACTGGGGGTCGCGGAGAACCCCGGGCGGGGGCAAGGCAGTGTGGTGCGAGTTCCTACTGCCGAGGAGCTAGGCGCCGTAGGGCTGCGGCCCGTCTTTCGGGTGCGGGCGAGTGGGGGCTGAGCGCGCAGTTCCCCGCGCCCCTAGGGGGTTGCAGCCCCGCCAGCGCGGGCGAGCGCACCCACCCCCGGCCCGCGCCAACGCCGGGTGCCTTATGCCTCCGCGGCAACCGGCTCCGCAGGGGCCCCACCCCGGGCCACCACACGGCTCCTCGCGGCAGCCCACGGCTGATCCTGGGCGACAGTCAGCCGCCTCCCCAGCCGCAGCGCCAGCACCGTGATCCCCAGCGAGAACAGCAGGAAGGTCACGACGTACGGGGCATGCAGCGAGGCCCCGAGAGGCCCGCCCACCGCCGGCCCAACAGCCAACGCAAGCTGCTTGACCAGCGCAAAAGCAGAGTTGTACTGCCCAGCCATCCCCTCCGGCGCCAGATCGGCCACCAGCGGAGCAACCGTCGGGGACAACATCGCCTCACCCAGCCCGAACAGCGCGTACGTCGACACGAACGCAGCGGTCGCCATCTCCTGGCTGCCGTGCCCAAGCCCCGCGTACCCCGCCGTAAGCCAGGCCACGGCCCAGATGAGCCCCACACCGGCGATCACCCGAGACCGCCGACGCCGCTCCACGAACTTCAGCACGGCGAACTGCGCGACAACGATCATCATCGTGTTCGCAGCCAGCGCCGTACCGAGCGCGGAGGTGGATATCCCCGCGGCCTCCACGCCGTACGCGCTCAGCCCCGACTCGAACTGCCCGTAGCAGGCGAAGAACAGCACGAAGCCCAGCACACACAGCTGCACCATCGCCCGGTTACCGAGCAGCTGCTTCCAGCCGCCCTTCGCCGAAGCGGCGGGCGCGTCGGCGATCCGCGGCGAGTGCGGCAGCCGCACCGTCGCCATCACCGCGACCAGCACCAGGAACATCGCCGCCTCGATCGCGAACAGCAGCGTGAAGGACGAGACCCGCGTGGTGTCGACGAGGTGACCGCCGATGAGTCCACCGACGCCGAGCCCCAGGTTCTGCAGGAAGAACTGCATCGCGAACGCCCTCGACCGGGTCTCCGCGGTCGAGCAGTCCACGATCATCGTCGCCAGCGCGGGCTGCATCACGGCCTGCCCCGCCCCGAGCGCCGCGGCGGACAGCAGTACGGCACCCGCGCTCCCGGCGAGTCCGAGGCTCAGCGCGCCCAGCGCGGCGGTGACCAGGGCGGCGAGCAGGACCGGCAGCGGGCCGCGCCGCACGATCGCCCGACCGGCGAACGGCAGCACGATCAGCGCGGCAACGGCGAAGACGGCGAGCACGAGTCCCGCCGTCATGGCTCCCAGACCCCGCACCTGCGCCACATAGACGTACAGGTAGGGGACCGTGAAGCCGAGCCCGAATGCGCTGAGTGCGTTGCCCACGTGGATCCGGCGCATCGCTGCGCCCATCGCCCTGGTCACGTTCACCTCTCTCACTAGTTAGGAGTGAAGACTTCAAAGCTAAAGTTCGAAGCTAAAGAGTACACATCGAAGGACTTCAAGGCAAAGTGGCTCCGTGCGATACTGCGGCCATGTCCGAGACCCCCGGCGTCACGGAGCCGACGCTCGAAGAACAGATCGCCGCCTACCAGCGCGAGTTCCTGGACCTCGATCCCCAGGTCGAGAAGATCGTGTCGGCACTGTCCCGGCTGAACCGCCGTATGAACGTCGCCTACGGCCGCCAGACCGCCGCCCTCGGCATCGGCAACGCCGACTGGGAGGTCCTCAAGGCGCTGGTCCTCTCCGGCGTCCCGTACCGCATGGGCCCCAGCGACCTCGCCAAGCGACTCGGCCTCACCCCGGCCGCCATGACCCACCGGATCGACCGCATGGTCACCGAGGGGCTGGTCACCCGGGAGCGCGACGAGTCCAACCGCGTCCGGGTGATCGTCGAGCTGACCCCCGAGGGCCGGGAGAAGTGGCTGGAGGCGATGCGTCTCGCGAGCGTCTTCGAGGAGGACCTGCTCCAGGACCTCACTCCAGCGGAACGCGCGGTGCTCGGCGAGGTCCTGACCAGGCTGCTCCGCCGGGTGGAACACGCCCAGCCGGACGCCGGCGGCCGCCTCAGCGACCTGGACTGAGGCACCGATAAAAGATCTTGACAGGGATGGTTGACACACCCCTGGGCGATCCGTAAAGTTCTCCGGGTTGCCGCAGAGCCGTAACGGTTCTTCGACAGCACCTCCGCCGCTTCGAGCGGCACCTCACTCCACCAGCACGATCTCCCGATGGGATTGATTTCGGCGTGCCCGAATTCAATTCGAATAGGGACTCGGCGGCCCGATTGGGAATCGCCGGGCGGATCCGCTAAGGTTTGAGACGTCGGAACGGCCCAACAGCCGCGAAGACAAGCCCCGCTGACTGGGGGTCAGACGCCGAAAGGATCTGATAGAGTCGGAACCGCCGGAAAGG
>NZ_MCGQ01000057.1 GCF_002242805.1 Streptomyces diastatochromogenes
GGAACGTTCCGTCGACGGGCACCGGAGGGTCGTAAACCAGTCAGGCCGGTGAAACTTACGGTTCACATGAGTGAACCGGGACTCCGCCGCGCGGCTCAGCGGCGGTGCGGGTCAGGGGCTCAAGGGCTTAGAGGTTCACGGGTTAAGCGGGCAGGGGTCAGGGTCAGGGGTCAGGGGATAGAGGGGGCAGGGTCAGGGGCTCAGTGGATGATCCCGGTGCGCAGGGCCACGGCGACCATTCCGGCCCGGTCGCCCGTGCCGAGCTTGCGCGCGATGCGGGCGAGGTGGCTCTTCACGGTCAGGGCGGACAGGCCCATCGAGACGCCGATGGCCTTGTTCGACTGGCCTTCCGCGACCAGTCGCAGCACCTCGACCTCGCGTCCGGACAGCTCGCGGTAGCCGCCCGGGTGGCTCGGGGCACCCGGGGGGCGGCGGTGCATCCGGGCGGCGGTGCCGAGGGGAGTGGCGCCGGGCCGGGCGGGGAGTCCGATGTTCGTCCGGGTGCCGGTGACGACGTAGCCCTTGACCCCGCCCGCCAGGGCGTTGCGGACGGCGCCGATGTCGTCGGCGGCGGAGAGCGCCAGCCCGTTGGGCCAGCCCGCGGCGCGGGTCTCGGACAGCAGGGTCAGGCCGGAGCCGTCGGGCAGGTGGACGTCGGCGACGCAGATGTCGCGGGGGTTGCCGATGCGGGGACGAGCCTCCGCGATGGACGAGGCCTCGATGACATCGCGCACACCGAGCGCCCACAGATGGCGGGTGACGGTGGAGCGGACGCGCGGGTCGGCCACGACCACCATGGCGGTCGGCTTGTTCGGGCGGTAGGCGACCAGGCTTGCGGGCTGCTCGAGGAGAACGGACACCAGGCCTCCTGGGGTGGGGGGACGGGGCCGGCTTGTGGGGAAGAAGCCGGGACGAACCGTGCTTTCAAGGTCACAGTCGTCTTCGGCAGCAAACGCGCCCGCCTTTAGAGAATGATCACGATCTAGTGAGTAACAATCCGTGCAATTCGGACACGCGATCGATCATCCGAAGATCGAGTCGGTTCGGGCCGGTGCGATTCGAGTGCGGAAAGTGGCCGTATCGACAAAGAGATGGTCAACAAGGGGTCTGTGAGGAGTACGGAGGTGTGGTGCGGAGGTCTGTGCGGCGTACGCCGGTGCGGCCGGGGGTCACGTCACCGGGACTGCGGACCCCTGCGCTGCGGCAGCGTCACCACCGAGGCGTCGCCCGGTCCGGCCGGGGGCAGCCCGCCGACCTGGGCCAGCAGATCGCACCAGGAGGCCAGGTGGCCGGCGGTGTCCGGCGCCCCGCCGAGGCCCTCGCGGGGCGTCCAGGAGGCGCGGATCTCGATCTGCGAGGCGGCGGGGCGCTCGGCGAGACCGCCGAAGTAGTGCGAGCTGGCGCGCGTGACGGTGCCGCTCGGCTCGCCGTAGGTCAGCCCGCGCGCCTGCAGCGCACCGGTCAGCCACGACCAGCACACCTCGGGCAGCAGCGGATCGGCCGCCATCTCCGGCTCCAGCTCCGCACGCACCAGCGTCACCAGCCGGAACGTGCCGTGCCAGGCGTCGTGCCCGGCCGGGTCGTGCAGCAGCACCAGCCGCCCGTCGGCCAGCTCCTGCTCGCCGTCGGCCACCACGGCCTCCACCGCGTACGCGTACGGGGCGAGCCGCTGCGGGGCGGGCGTCGGCTCCACCTCGACCTGCGGCCTCAGGCGCGCGGCCCGCAGCGCGTCGACCGCCGCCCGGAACGCCGGCGGCCCCGCCGTACCCGCCCGCCCCTCCGCCTCCGCGTTCTCCTTCGCGTCGTCCATTCCGTCAGCGCCGTCCGACAGTCGTCCCTGAGCCGCAGCCATGCGGGGAAGAGTAAGGGGAACCGGGGCTTTGTGCAGGGCAACACACCCCGCACCCGCTGTTGCCGTGGCCACCTGCGTTCCGCTTCCCGGTGACATGCGAGACTTGCCCCGTGACCGCCAACGACGCCTCCACGGGCCAGCAGCCGACAGCGACGTACGACAGCGCCTTCCTCAAGGCGTGCAGGCGCGAGCCCGTGCCGCACACCCCCGTGTGGTTCATGCGTCAGGCCGGCCGCTCCCTGCCCGAGTACCGCAAGGTGCGCGAGGGCATCCCCATGCTGGAGTCCTGCATGCGGCCCGAGCTGGTCACCGAGATCACACTCCAGCCGGTGCGCCGGCACAACGTGGACGCGGCGATCTACTTCAGCGACATCGTCGTCCCGCTCAAGGCCATCGGCCTCGACCTCGACATCAAGCCCGGCATCGGCCCGGTCGTCGAGCAGCCGATCCGCACCCGCGCCGACCTCGCCCGGCTGCGCGACCTCACCCCCGAGGACGTCCCCTACGTCACCGAGGCGATCGGCCTGCTCACCCGTGAGCTGGGCTCGACCCCGCTGATCGGTTTCGCGGGCGCGCCTTTCACCCTCGCGAGCTACCTGGTCGAGGGCGGTCCGTCGCGTACGTACGAGAACGCCAAGGCGATGATGTACGGCGACCCCGAGCTGTGGGCCGACCTGCTGGACCGCCTGGCCGACATCACGGCCGCCTTCCTGAAGGTGCAGATCGAGGCGGGCGCCTCGGCGGTGCAGCTGTTCGACTCCTGGGTCGGCGCGCTGGCCCCGGCCGACTACGTGCAGTCCGTGATGCCCGCCTCGGCGAAGGTGTTCGAGGCCGTCGCCGGCTACGGCGTCCCGCGCATCCACTTCGGTGTCGGCACCGGTGAGCTGCTGAAGCTCATGGGCGAGGCCGGCGCTGACGTCGTGGGTGTCGACTGGCGCATCCCGCTGGACGAGGCCGTGCGCCGCGTCGGCCCCGGCAAGGCGCTGCAGGGCAACCTCGACCCGACCGTGCTCTTCACCGACAAGAACACGGTCGAGGCCAAGGCGCAGGAGGTGCTGGACGCCGCCGCAGGCCTGGAGGGACACGTCTTCAACCTCGGCCACGGCGTCATGCCCAACACCGACCCGGACGCGCTGACCCGGCTCGTGGAGTACGTCCACACACACAGCGCCCGCTGAGCGGACCCGCTCACCACACCTGACGGGGCCGGGCCTGCCTGCCGAACAGCAGGCGGCGCGGTTCCGGCGGGGGCGGGGTGCCGGGCTTGAGCGGCCAGGCCAGCAGCATGCCCATCACGAAGCCGACCACATGGGCCGCGTACGCCACCGTCCCGGCGCCGGAGACACCGTGGCCCGAGGAGTACACCGCCTGGAGCGCGAACCAGAAGCCCAGCACCAGCCAGGCGGGCAGCCTGAGCGGCAGGAAGACCAGGAACGGGACGAGGACCCACACCCTCGCCCTCGGATACAGCACCAGATAGGCGCCCAGGACTCCGGCGATCGCCCCGGACGCGCCGATCAGCGGGTCGCCGGAGTCGGCGTTGAGCAGCGCGAAGCCGTAGCCGGCCGCGTAGCCGCAGACGACGTAGAAGAGGAAGTAGCGGATGTGGCCCATCCGGTCCTCGACGTTGTTGCCGAAGATCAGCAGGAAGAGCATGTTGCCCAGCAGGTGCAGCCAGCTGCCGTGCAGGAACATCGCGGTGAACACGGACAGGGGCGGGGACTTGTCGTAGCGGGCCGGTTCCACTACACAGCCCGGGCCGTGCGGGCCCACGCCCACGTCGCCCGTCGGGACCGCCCGCGGCAGCTGATGGTGGATCAGCTCCCGGGGGACCGCCGCGTAGTGGTCCATGAAGGCCTGCAGGTGGCACAGCTGTGCCAGGTCGCTGCCGCCGGCCACGGAGCCGGCTATGCCGGGTGTGGCGAGGAAGACGAGGACGTTGGCGGCGATGAGCGCGTACGTCACGTAGGGCGTGCGGCGTGCCGGGTTCACGTCATGGACGGGGATGACCACACAGGAGTAGTGCCCGCGATGCGGCGCGCGAACCGGTGAACGCGGGTGGGCGGGCTTGCGTATCTGTTCTCAACCGACGTGAGGATCAGGCGATGACGAACGCTCCGCAGGTTTCGGCGATGCATGCTCTGCCCGACGGGGAGGCCGAAGTCTCCCTGGTTCTGCGGCTTCCCTGGGAGGATGTCGCGCGGCTCGGTCAGGAAGCCGGGCGGCTGGCAGCGCAGACGGGGCGGCCGGTGACGCTGGACGAGGCGGTCAGCCATCGCCTGCGGTCCACCCGGCCGTCGGCCACACACGCGAGGCCTGCCGGGGAGCAGCCGACTGCCGTTTCCTCCAGCGCGTCCGTTGCTTCTCTGCCGCGGATCAGTGGGACGGCTTAGGACTGTTGCGGGGTGAGGCAGAGGCAGGTCACCTTGCCCGTACTTTCGCGGTCGCCTTTCTCGCCGCCACCAGGACCGGGTCCCACACCGGTGAGAACGGCGGGGCGTAGCCCAGGTCCAGGGCCGTCATCTGTTCCACCGTCATCTGCGCGGTCAGTGCCACCGCCGCTATGTCGACGCGCTTGGCCGCGCCCTCCCTGCCGACGATCTGGACGCCGAGGAGGCGGCCGGTGCGGCGTTCGGCGAGCATCTTGACCGTCATGGGGGAGGCGCCGGGGTAGTAGCCGGCCCGGCTGGTCGATTCGATGGTGACGGTCTCGAACTGGAGGCCCACGCGGTGGGCGTCCTTCTCGCGCAGGCCGGTGCGGGCGATCTCCAGGTCGCAGACCTTGCTGACCGCGGTGCCGACCACGCCAGGGAAGGTGGCGTAACCGCCGCCCGCGTTGCTGCCGATGACCTGGCCGTGCTTGTTGGCGTGGGTGCCGAGCGGGACGTACTGCTCCTGCCCGGAGACCAGGTTCAGCACCTCGACGCAGTCGCCGCCCGCCCAGATGTTCTCGTGGCCGCGTACGCGCATCGCGAGGTCGGTGAGCAGGCCGCCGTGGGCGCCGAGGGGGAGGCCCGCCGCCCGGGCGAGCGCGGTCTCGGGGCGTACGCCGATGCCGAAGACGACGATGTCCGCGGGGTACTCGGCGTCCTCCGTGGCCACCGCGCGGACCCGGCCGTCCTGACCGGTGAGCAGCTTGGTGACCTCGGCGTCGTTCACCATGGTGATGCCCAGGCCCTCCATGGCCCGGTGCACCAGGCGGCCCATGTCCGGGTCGAGGGGCGACATGGGCTCCTTGCCGCGGTTGACGACCGTCACCTGGAAGCCGCGGTGGATGAGCGCCTCGGCCATCTCCACGCCGATGTATCCGGCGCCGACGACGACCGCGCGCCGCCCGCGCGTGTGGGCCAGCGAGTCGAGCAGGGCCTGGCCGTCGTCGAGCGTCTGCACGCCGTGCACGCCCGGGGCGTCCGCGCCCGGCATGTCCGGGCGGATCGGGCGGGCGCCGGTCGCGATCACGAGTTTGTCGTACGACACCCAGGACTCGTCCCCGGAATCGACGCCACGCGCGCGTACCCGAGCGCCCGCCACGTCGATCTCCGTGACCTCCGTCCGCATCCGCAGGTCGATGTCCCGCGCGCGGTGCTCCTCGGGTGTGCGCGCGATCAGCCGGTCCCGCTCGGGCACGTCACCGCCGACCCAGTACGGGATTCCGCACGCCGAGAAGGAGGAGAAGTGGCCGCGCTCGAAGGCCACGATCTCCAGTTCGTCCGGCCCCCGCATCCGGCGCGCCTGCGACGCCGCGGACATCCCCGCGGCGTCGCCGCCGATCACGACCAGCCGTTCCCTGCCGCCCCGCCCACCACTCATGCTCATGCGAACACGCTACGGGGCGAGATCATTTCAGTCCTCGTCGGGCGCGCGGGACGGGTCCGGCACCGGGCGCGCCTGGGGCAGCGGGGCGACGGGCGTCGTCGCGGGTGCGGGCTGCGCGTGGCGGGGCAGCCGGGGGCGTACGACGCGCAGCCACAGCAGCGCCAGCAGGGCCGCGAGCGCGGCGAACGGCAGGACCGCGCCGAGGGCCAGGGCGATCCAGCGCAGCATCGTGACGAACACGTGCCAGCCGCCCGACAGGGCGTCCACGAAGCCGGGCGTGTCGTCCTTGGCGGCCTTCTTCACGGGCGTCTCGGACAGGGCCAGGGTGATGGTCGCGAGGCTGGTGCGGTCCTTCAGGGACGCCTGCTGTGCGAGCAGCGCCTCCAGGTCGGCCTCCCGGCTGCTCAGCTCCCCTTCCAGGGTGACGACGTCGCTCAGCTTGGTCGCCTTGTCCATCAGGTCGCGGATCCGGGCCACGCTGGCGCGCTGCGACTTGATCCGGCTGTCCACGTCCACGACCTGGTCGGTGACGTCCTCCGCCTTCGCCGTGCGGTCGACGAGCTTGCCGGAGCCCTGCAGGTCGGCGAGGACCTCGTCGTACTTCTCGGTGGGCACACGCAGCACGACCCGGGTCTGCTCGTGGCCCTCGGTGTCCCGGCTCGTGGTCTCGTTGCCGACGTAGCCGCCCGCGCTCTCGGCCGTCGTACGGGCCTCGTCCAGGGCCTTGGGCACGTCCTTGACCTCGACGGTCAGGGAGGCGGTGCGGATGATGGCGCCAGGGGTCAGCTTGGGCGCTCTGGGGGCCGACTTGGCGCCCTCCGCCTTGGCCCCGGCGGCACCCGGCTGTTGCGCCGCGCTGCCCGCGGCGGTCTTGGCGTCGCCCGAGTCGTTCGCGCCGCTGCACCCGGCGAGCGCGAGGGAGGCGGCGAGCAGGACCCCGGCCAGGACCTGGACGGATCGTGCGGAACGTGCGGAGCGTGGTGTGCGCATGGGCGGAACCCCCCGGTGACGGTGACCTGTGACGCTCCTTGGACGCCGGTGGGGGCGGGAACGTTGGACGGCGGCGGTTCCGATGCGGTCACGGTCCGGACTCGTCCCGGACACCGGGCCGGGGCGGCGGTGTCGGTGGGGTCTGAGAGAGTGGGGCCATGAGCGCAACGGGTACGAGCACGGGGCATGTCGTCGTCATCGGAGCCGGTATCGCCGGGCTGGCCGCGGCCCACCGGCTGCTGGGGCGCGGGCTGCGCGTGACCGTCCTGGAGGCCTCCGAACGGGTCGGCGGCAAGCTGCTGCCGGGCGAGATCGCGGGCGTCCGGGTGGACCTGGGCGCCGAGTCGATGCTCGCCCGCCGCCCCGAGGCGGTGGCCCTCGCCCGCGAGGTGGGCCTCACCGGGCAGCTCCAGCCGCCGGCCACCGCGACCGCCTCGATCTGGACGCGCGGCGCCCTGCGCCCGATGCCCAAGGGCCATGTGATGGGCGTCCCCGGTACGGCGACCGCCCTGGCCGGAGTCCTGTCCGACGAGGGCCTGGCCCGCATCGAGCGCGACGCCGAACTGCCCCGCACGGAGGTCGGCGACGACGTGGCCGTGGGGGAGTACGTGGCGGCGCGGCTCGGCCGCGAGGTCGTCGACCGCCTCGTCGAGCCCCTGCTGGGCGGGGTGTACGCGGGCGACGCGTACCGCATCTCCATGCGCTCGGCCGTCCCGCAGCTCTTCCAGGCCGCCCGCACCCACGACTCGCTCACGGCGGCCGTCCGCGACATCCAGGCCAAGGCCGCCGCGAGCCGGGAGACCGGGCCCGTGTTCATGGGCATCGAGGGCGGGGTGGGCCGACTGCCGCTCGCGGTCGCCGAGTCGGTGCGGGCCCGGGGCGGGGAGATCCTGACGGGCGCCGCGGTGACGGAGCTGAGAAGGGTGGCCGAGCCGGATGCGGCGGCGCGGCCGCACACGGTCTGGCGCGTGGTCGCCGGCGACCGTGTCCTGCAGGCCGACGCCGTGATCGTCGCCGTCCCCGCGCCCGTCGCGGCCGGCCTCCTGCGCGCCGAGTCCCCCGAGGCCGCCGCCGAACTCGCCGCCGTCGAGTACGCCTCCATGGCGCTGATCACCCTCGCCTACCGCCGGGCCGACCTCGCCCTTCCCGAGGGCAGTGGCTTCCTGGTGCCGCCTGTCGACGGCCGTACCATCAAGGCGTCGACCTTCGCCTCCCAGAAGTGGGGCTGGATCGCGGACGAGGATCCGGACGTGGTGGTGCTGCGCACCTCCGTGGGGCGCTACGGCGAGACGGAGGTCCTCCGGCGCGAGGACGCCGGCCTGGTCGAGGTCTCCCGGCAAGACCTGCGCGAGGCGACCGGCCTGGACGCCGTTCCCCTGCGGACCCGCGTGACCCGCTGGACCGACGGCCTGCCCCAGTACCCCGTCGGCCACCACGCGCGCGTGGCCCGCATCCGCGAGCACGTCGCCAAGCTGCCGGGCCTCGCGGTGTGCGGCGCGCAGTACGACGGCGTCGGCATCCCCGCCTGCATCGCGAGCGCGTACGCGGCGGTGGACCAGCTGGGCGGTGACCTCGCCGGTGTGGAGGAGCTGATGGCCAACCCGGTGCAGAGCCTGCACGGCGGAGCGGGAGAATAGGGACCATGAGTGACGACGCCCCCACCACCGAGTCCGGCAGGATCCCGAACAAGGGCAAGCTGGCCAAGGACCTCAACGAGGTCATCCGCTACACCCTGTGGTCGGTCTTCAAGCTGAAGGACGTACTGCCCGAGGACCGCGCGGGTTACGCCGACGAGGTCCAGGAGCTGTTCGACCAGCTCGCCGCCAAGGACGTGACGATCCGCGGCACCTACGACGTCTCCGGCCTGCGCGCCGACGCCGACCTCATGATCTGGTGGCACGCCGAGACCAGCGACCAGCTGCAGGAGGCGTACAACCTCTTCCGCCGCACCAAGCTGGGCCGCGCCCTGGAGCCGGTCTGGTCGAACATGGCGCTGCACCGCCCCGCCGAGTTCAACCGCTCGCACATCCCGGCGTTCCTCGCCGACGAGACGCCCCGCAACTACGTGAGCGTCTACCCGTTCGTGCGCTCCTACGACTGGTACCTGCTGCCCGACGAGGACCGCCGCCGCATGCTCGCCGACCACGGCAAGATGGCCCGCGGCTACCCCGACGTGCGCGCCAACACGGTCGCCTCCTTCTCCCTCGGCGACTACGAGTGGCTCCTCGCCTTCGAGGCCGACGAGCTGTACCGCATCGTCGACCTCATGCGCCACCTGCGCGCCTCGGAGGCCCGCATGCACGTCCGCGAGGAAGTTCCCTTCTTCACCGGGCGCCGCAAGTCGGTGGCCGAGCTGGTGGCCGGGCTCGCCTAGGCGGTCCTGCCCTTGAGCGAGTCCCGCAGGGACTGCTTCGGGGCACTGTCCGCGGGGGCCTCGGGCTTCGGCTCCGGGTGCGGTGCGCAGGCCGCGCGCCGCCCCGGGAGCCGGCCCTCCAGCAGGTAGGCGTCCAGGTACGCGTTCACGCACTTGTTCGGGCCGCCCCCGATCCCGTGCGTGCCCGCGTCCCGCTCGGTCACCAGCACCGAGTCGGCCAGCCGCCGGTTCATCTCCAGCGCGCCCGCGTACGGCGTGGCCGCGTCCCGTTCGGCCGCCAGGATCAGCACCGGCGGCAGCTCACCGGGTCCGGTGCGCACGTCCAGCGGCTGCTGCCGGGGCGCGGGCCAGTAGGCGCACGGCAGGTTCATCCACGCGTTGTCCCAGGTGATGAACGGAGCCACGCGCGCGAGCCGTGTGTTGTCGCGGTCCCACACCTGCCAGTCCGTCGGCCAGGCCGCGTCGTTGCACTCGACGGCCGTGTACACCGCGTTGCCGTTCTCGGCCTCGGTGGCCGCCTCCGGGCTCGGTGCCGCCAGCCGGACCAGCGGCTTCGCGTCGCCCCGCAGATAGGCCGACAGCGCGGCGGCCCGGCTCGGCCAGACGTCGTCGTAGTACCCGGCGGTGAGGAACGCGTTCTGCAACTGCCCCGGCCCGACCTTCCCGTCCGCGGCCTTCGCGGCCAGCCGCCCGCGCGCGGTGTCGTAACTGCTCTGCACCTTCGCCGCCGTGTCGCCGAGCCGGTAGACGTCGTCGTGCCGGGCGATCCACTCGCGGAAGTCGGTCCAGCGGTCCTCGAAGGCGGCCGACTGGTCGAGGTTGTCGCCGTACCAGACCTTCGCAGGGTCCGGGTCCACCGCCGAGTCCAGCACCATCCGCCGCACATGCGAGGGGAACAGCGTCGCGTACACCGCGCCGAAGTAGGTGCCGTACGACGCTCCCATGAACGTCAGCCGGTCCTCGCCCAGCGCCGCCCGCAGGACGTCCAGGTCACGGGCGTTGTTGAGGGAGTTGTAGAACCGCAGCCTGCCGCCGGAGCGTTCGGCGCAGCCGCGCGCGTACGCCTTCGCCTTCTCGATGCGCTGCCGCTTGTACTCCTCCGAGGGGTGCGTCGGCGACTGGGTGGGCCCCTTGAAGAAGTTCTTGGGGTCCACGCAGGACAGCGGAGCCGAACGGTCCACCCCGCGCGGGGCGTAGCCGACCAGGTCGTAGGCGGCGGCGATCCGCTTCCACTCGGGGAGCATGCCGATCAGCGGGAAGTACATGCCGGATGCGCCGGGGCCGCCCGGGTTGTAGACGAGGGCGCCCTGCCGGGGCACCTTCCGCTTGCTGTTGTGCGGGTCCTTGTGGGTGGCCTTCACCCGGCTGACGGTCAGTCCGATCTGCCGGCCGTCGGGGTGCGCGTAGTCCAGCGGAACGCTCACCGTGCCGCACTGCATGCCGGCCGGTGCGTCCGGCTCGGCGGCGCACTTGCCGAAGTCGACGCCGGCCGCACGGGCGCGCGCGGCGGCCACCGCGGTCCCCCGCAGCTCTGCCGAGCCCGGTGCGGCGGGGGCGCCGCCCGCCGGGGCCGCGGCCAGCGTGGTCAGGAGCAAGGAACCGGCGGCCGAGTACAGGGCGGCAGCTCTCATCGCGTATCCCTTCGGTGCGCCGCGGCGATGGCACGGCTGCCACGGCCCGGCGACGACAAAAGGGATGTTTCGTTCGGCTGTCGGTGAAGGCAAGCACCGTCCGGCGGGTGTCGCCGTCAATGCCCCCGATGCGCCCCCGAGTCCGCCGTCCTCACTCCCGCCAGGGCTGGTCGCGGTGGGTGAAGGCCGCGCGCAGCTCCGGCTCGCCGATCGCGCGGATGCCGCGTACGGCGACGGAGGTGAGGAAAGACCGCTCGTCGCCGTCGCCGTCGCCGGCCGACCGCCGGGTCAGCGTCCCCAGCAGCCGCTGTCCGGCGGGGGAGGCCCAGCGCGAGTACGGATGCACCTCGACCCGGGCGATGGCCAGGCAGCTCAGCGTGAGCGTGAGCGGCAGCGCGAACCACAGCGCGACCAGGAGGCGCGGCATGCCGGTCTGGCCGGGCATCAGCAGCGCGGTCAGGCCCAGCGCCAGTACGACCAGTGCGGCGGCGCGCACCTGGCGCATCCCGTCCGCCACCGTCGTACGCGCACCGTCGGGCACCGCGAGTCCCGCGCGCACCAGACCGTCGGCGAGCCGGCCCACGGCCTCGGCGCCCGCCGCCGCGGCCCGCACCGGAGCGATCCGGGACTGTCCCTCGGGCCCGATGGCCCCTATGACGGACTGCTCCATCTCGTCGTGGCCGCGCGGGTCCACCACCGTGGCCCATCCGGTGTGCGCGAGCAGCAGCCGCCGCTGCCGGGCCATGGACACCATGGTCACATCGGCGACCCGCGCGGGGCCGCCGGACAGGAACGCCGCCTCGTACAGCGTCAGGGCGTGACCGTGGTCCGCGGTGGTGCCGTCCGCGTCGACGGCCGCGGTGCGTACGGCGGCCAGGCACAGCCGGGTGCACGTGATGCCGGCGAACGCCCAGGCCAGGAGCAGCAGGAGGACCCAGAACATGACGTTTTTCTATGCCAGAGGCCTGGGAAACGCCATGCCCTGTTCACCATCCGGACCGAGTGTTGCCGGTATGTGACGTTCCGTTTTTCCCGCAGGTCAGGGGCTGTTCGCCGGCGGCGGGCTGGAGGCGGCGGGCGGCAGGGCGTACGTCGTCGACGGCGAGGGCACCACCGGCACCGCGGAGGCGGGGTCGACCTCAGGGGGTGTGGGCACGGCGGAGGGGGACGCGGCGAGGTCCCGGGCCAGCGCCGAGAAGTCGACGTACCCGGTCGCCTCCAGGACCTTGATGTGGTCCAGCACGGTCGCGTTGGCGTCGTCGGCCAGGTCGCGGACCAGGGAGTTCTGGGTGCCGGCGCGGACCTGGGCGACCAGCGAGAAGACCCGGCCGTGCGCGAAGCGCAGGATGCCGGCGAACTTGCGGTCGAAGTCCTGGCCCTGCGCCGAGTTCAGGGTGGCGAGCCACTGCTTCTGCTGCTCGTTGGGCTCGTTGGGCAGGGGCACGCCGAGCTGGGAGGCGACGGTGCGGACGTGCGCGTCGAGGGAGGTGTGGCCGTCGACCAGGTGCCGGCCGGCGTCCCGTACGGCCTGTGTCGTCCCCTTCCGCTCCGCCAACTGCCCGGCGGGCAGCTCCCACAGGCCCGCGAGCCGGACCTTGGTGACGAAGTCCCGGTCCTGCGCGGACAGCGGGCCGTACGGGGTCGTCACCGTCTGGGCGCTGAGTGTGGTGGCGTCGGTCGGGTCCGGTCGGTCGGCGTACGACCAGAGCGGAAAGAGCAACGCGGCGGCTGTCGCCGCCAGGCCCGTGATGATGAGCCCGGTGCCGTTGAATATGCCTCGGCCCTTGATGGGGGGTCGCGGTCGCATGGTGCCTCCTGCTCCGCACGCCGGGGTGCTTGCTGCGGGTGCGGGCTTGGCATATTACTGCGGAGTTCGGGGTAGCTCGGTTCGGCGTCGTTGAGCGCAGCCGCAGACACCCGCGGTCGGGCATCCCGCCGTAGCTGCGGGCAGTCGTGCCTCCCCCAGCGCCTCAAGGGCCTGGGGGGACCCCCAGGCGGCACGGGTGGGCGCAGCGGCACCCGGTCGGCGCCGGTGAGCGGACCCACCCCCGGCCCGCACCATCTGCGCTCAGCGCCTCCGGAGCAGTACCCTCGCCCGCGCCGCCAGCCCGGGCGACCGCGGGGCCGGACCCGCTCGGTCCAGCCACCACTCCCGCAGCTCCCGCCGGACCTTCGCATCGTCCGGCCGCCCGACCTTCAGCAGCTGCCCCACGAAGTCCAGCGCATCCCGCCGATACCCCCCGCTCATCGGCCGCACCCGCGCATACTCGAGGAACGCCTCCCGGTACCCCTCCCCGAGCAGCAGAGGCAACTCGGGCGCCACCTTCGCCACCACATCCGCCCGCTTCGCCGCGAGCGCCCGCGCCTGCACCCCCATCCGCGCCCGGTCGAACCCCTCGGGCACCGGCGTCCCGGCCACCAGCGAGGACAGCACCGCCGCCTGCGCGACACCGAGCCGCTGCCGGGCCTCGGGCGGGGCCAGGACGGCGACGCCCCCGCCCGGCCTCGCCGCACCGCCGACCACCGCGGCCTCCCGACCCGCCGCCACGGCCCCCCGGATCGCCCCCAACTCCCGCTCCAACTCACTCGGTTCGGGGAAGTTCTCGTCCCGTTCCAGCAGCACTCCGGGCGGCGCGACCCGTGACGCGAGGTCGGTCAGGATGTCGAGCACCGGACGCGGCACGGGGTGCGCATGGCTGTCGTGCCAGACGCCGTCGCGCTCGAAGCCGCCCGCGACATGGACGTAGGCGATGGCCTCCAGGGGCAGCGCGGCGAGCGCCTCGGCCGGGTCCTCGCCCCGGTTGACGTGGTTGGTGTGCAGGTTGGCCACGTCGATGAGCAGCCGTACCCCGGTCCGCTCGACCAGCTCGGCCAGGAACCGCCCCTCGGTCATCTCCTCGCCCGGCCAGGAGAGCAGCGCGGCGATGTTCTCCAGAGCGAGCGGCACCGGCAGCGCCTCCTGCGCGATCCGCACGTTCTCGCAGAGCACGTCGAGTGCGTCCCGGGTGCGCGGCACGGGCAGCAGATGGCCCGCCTCCAGGTGTGGGGAGGCGGTGAGCGCGCCGCCCGCCCGTACGAACGCGATGTGCTCGGTGACCAGGGGCGCCCCGAGCGCCTCCACCCGTTCCGCGAGCGCGGTGAGCCGGCCCTCGTCGGGGCGCTCCGCGCCGCCGAGGCCGAGGGAGACGCCGTGCGGGATCACGGGCACCCCGCGCTCGCGCAGCCGTAGCAGCGAGTCCGGGAGATGGCCGGGGCAGACGTTCTCCGCCACGACCTCCACCCAGTCGATGCCCGGCATCCGCTCCACGGCGTCCGCGATCTCCGGCCGCCAGCCGATTCCCGTGCCCAGTCGCCGCACGGCTCCACCCCCTCCGTCTCCGAGTGACGGGGGTATGGCCCCCGCGGGCGGCTCCCAACCCCCGCGCCCGTGCGTTCAGAGCAACATTTGAGGTTCGCCGTTCCTCGATGTTCGAGGTTCGCCGTCCCTCACCCCCGTACCGGCCACTTCTCCGGGACCCGGCCCAGCAGGCGCAGCGCCTCCTCCAGGGGCCCGGACCCCGGTGGCACGTCCAGCGCCGGGGCGAAGGCGAAACCCGGCCCGCGCCGGGCCGGGTCGACCGGCACCCGCCGGGCCACGGCGAGTGCGGCGTCGAGAACGTGCTCCGGCAGGTCCAGGCGCACCCCGAGGGCGGCGGCGACATCCCAGGCATGCACCACGTAGTCGACGAAGTGGAAGCCGATCGCCAGGTGCCCGGGGAAGCTCCGGCCCAGCTCCGGCAGCCTGAACTCCCGCTCGGCAGCGCCCGGTTCGGCGAAGGCCGCGAGTACGGCGGTGGCGGCCACCCGGTGCACCCCGGCGGGCTCCCGCATGTCCTCGGGCTCCCGCCAGTACACCGCCTCGTGTCCCGCACCCCGCGCCGCGGCCGCGAAGCCGACGTGCTGTGCGGTCATGTGTGCCACGAGCTGCCGCAGCGTCCACCCCGCGCACGGGGTGCCCCGCTCCCAGTCCGGCTCCTGCGCCAGTCCCACCACCCGCACGGCCTCGTGCACGGCGATGCGGTCGAGTTCCACGATGTCGTTCTCGGTGACGGTCATACCAGCGAGCCTAAAACTGTGCGAACGATCGTGCTAGTTCTTTACGACACCCGGGGCGACAACCCGGTTGCAGCCCTCAACAGCGCGCCCTCTCAAGGAACTTCGGGAATCGGGGCCGCCTCTCCCGTCGCCGCGTCCCGCACCCGCCGCGCGATGCCCACCCGGGCTCTGCGGTAGGCGGTCTCCTCGTCGTGCAGCACGGAGAGGGCGTTCGCCGTCTCCATCAACGCCACCAGCTCGAAGGCCAGCTGGGCGACGTCCGTGTCGGCGCGCATCTCACCCGCCGTACGGGCCTCCTCGATCGTGCGCTCCACATGGGCCGACCAGTCGCGCTGGGCGCGGACCACCGCGTCGTGCACCGGGCCCGTCCGTGCGTCGAACTCGGCCATGGCGCCGTAGAAGAAGCAGCCGCCCGGGAACACCCGCCCCCGCGAGTACTCCAGCCACAGCTCGCACAGCCGCCACACCCGTCCGACGCCGGCCGGCACCTCGCCCGCGGGCCGGACCACCCGCTCGGTGAAGATCCGGGCCGCCTCCCGCACGGTGGCCAGCTGCAGCTCCTGCTTGGAGCCGAACAGCGCGAACACCCCGCTCTTGCTCAGCTCCAGCTCGGTGGCCAGCCGGCCGACGGTCAGCGCCTCCAGCCCCTCGACCGAGGCGATCTCCACGGTCCGGCCCAGCACCAACTGCCGGGTCCGGTTGCCCCGTTCGACGCGCCCGTCGAGCCGAGTCACCCGGCACCCCCTACCGCAGCGCGGGGTGGTCGGCGACCACCGTGCAGGAGCCCGGCGCGATCTCCGTGAAGCCGGCGTCCCGCACCAACGGCAGCCCGCCGCCGGTCAGCCGGTGCCACTCGGCGGGATCGGCGGTGCGCACGGCCAGCGGGAACCCGGCCTCCCGCCACGCGGTCCGCTCCTCGTCGGACAGCGCCCACCAGGCCAGCTGGGCGCCGTGCCCCGCCTGGGCCATCGTCTTCCCGGCCGACATGTCCAGTTCGGGGTTCAGCCACAGCACCGGCTGCGCACGATCCGCCTCGACGGGCGGCTCCGGATCGTCCAGCTCCGTTCCGGACACCTGCAGCTTGGCCAGATCCTTCGGCCAGCCGTCCAGTGGCACCGGCGGGAAGACGCGCACCTCGGCGGACTTGCCGTTCACCGTGATCCCGGGCAGCGCCTCGGCCCGCCGCCACTCCGCTCCCCGGGCCCGCCGCACGACCTTCCGGATCCGCGCGTCCTCCCAGTCCCGCACGGCCTGAGCCCACTCCCCGTCGCCGGCGGCCCGCTCATCACTGAGCAGCAGAAGCACGGCCCGAGCGGCCGTCTCCAGCGCATCGGTACGGGCAGGGGGAGCACTCCGCTCGATACGGACGACGAGGGGGAGGACGTACTGCGGCGCCTCGTCGCGGGGGTTGGGCTCGGAGTGGAAAGGACTGTCGCTGGGGGACGCTGGAACATGGCTCACACCAGCCAACTTTAAGGGGCGCGGGGAACTGCCCGACCGGCCCCGGACGTCTCGCACACCGGACTCATGATCACCCCCTACGGCGAGACCGGACAAAATCCCCCCATGCAACGTGACCTACGGCTGGTCGAGGTCGGCCGCCGCTACGGCCTCCGCGGCCCCTGGGTGTTAAGAGGCATCCACCTCACCCTCACCCCCGGAACACTCACCCGCATCGAAGGAGACAACGGCAGCGGAAAATCAACCCTCCTTCGCCTGGTCGCCCGCCTGGACGCCCCGACCGAAGGCCGCGTCACCGGGCGCCCACGCACGGCGTACGTCCCGGAGCGCTTCCCGTCGGCCCTGCCCTTCACCGCGTCCGGCTACCTGACCCACCTCGGCACCATCCACGGCCTGTCCCGCAAGACCGCCGCGAGCGCCGCGCAGAGCTGGCTGGAGCGGTTCGGCGCAGCCGCCTACGCGACCACCCCCATGTCACGCCTCTCCAAGGGCAGCAGCCAGAAGGTCGCCGTCGCGCAGGCCCTCCTCGCCGACCCGGAGCTGCTGGTGCTGGACGAGGCGTGGACCGGGTTGGACGCGGCCGCGCGGGACGAGCTGGAGCGGGCGGTGGCCGAGCGGACCGCCGCCGGGGGCGCCGTCGTCTTCGTGGATCACGACCCGCGCCGTCTGGCCGGGGCGCCCGACGCGACGTACACCGTCGTGGACGGCGGCCTCAAGCTCCGCACGGACAGCGGGAGTCCACCGCCGACCGGGCCGCTCACCCGGGTCACCGTGCAGGGGCCGCCGGGGGCGCAGCTGCCGCCCGACGCGGTGCGGACGGTCACCTCGGCGCAGGAGATCACCCCCGGCGTCCACCGCCTCGCCGTCCCCGCCTCCCATTCGGACGTCCTCCTGCGCGCCCTGCTGACGGCCCGCCCGCCCTGGCACGTGGTGAGCGTCGAGCCGGACGGCACCACCCCACTCGACCCCGGAAGCCGCCCATGACCGCTCTCCTGCGCTATCAGGCCGACCTGCTGCTGCGCTCGCAGCGCTGGCTGCCGCCGGTGATCCTCTACGCCGCCTTCCTCGCGATCGGCGTACAGAGCGGCCAGCCGGTGCTCGACTCGCTCGGCTACGCGGCCGCCGGTCTGCTGCCGGTGGCCGCCTGGCTGGTGCGGATCTGTGTCACCGGCGAGCCGGACGCCGCCCGTGTCTGCGTCGCCGCGGCGCGCGGTCCCGCCCGCACCCACCTGGCCTGCCTGCTGACCGCGCTGCTCGCCTCGGCGGCGCTCGGGGTGGTGGCGACCCTGGTCGTGACGCTGGTCAGCGACCCGGCGAGCAACGGCCACCGGATCCATGTCCCGCCGCTCAGGGCGGGCGCGGCCGGACTCCTGGCCGCCCTGGCCTGCGCGCTGCTGGGCAGTGCGGTCGGCGCGCTCACCAACCGGCCGGTGCTGCGCTCCACCGGCCGCGCGGTGCCCGCGATGCTGCTGGCCGCGCTGCTGTCGGTGGTGCTCGCGGGCTCCCCGGCCCAGGCCGCGGTCAGCGGTCTGGTGACCGGTTCGCAGTCCGGCCGGGTGCCGGTGCCGCTGCTGCCCCTGGCCGGGGCCGGCCTCGTCACCGCCGCGGCCTTCGCGGCGGCCTGTGCGCTTACCGCCCGCCGCTCACCCTGAACACGCGGTGCGCTGTGCCTCCTGCCACTCACACACGGGGCACAGCGTGATGCCTTTGTACGACTCCGGATACTCCGTGGGCTCCTGGCACAGCACGCACGCGGCGTACGGCGGGCCGTCGGCCTTCGAGGGTCGGGGCGCGTCGGTGACGGTGCAGTAGTCGTCGTCGCTCATGCCCTCAGCGTAGGACGGTCACCGGTGGCCGTTCGTCTCGCCGATCAGCTCGGAGACCTTCACGAACCGGTAGCCCTGCTTGCGCAGTTGCGGCACGACCGTGCGGACGACCCGCTCGGTGGTCGGGGCGGCGCTGCGCGTGCAGTGCATCACGACCACCGACCCGGGCTTCACCCCGTCCAGCACGTCCCGGACCACCGCGTCGGCGTCCGTGGCGAACGCGTCACCGCTCACCACGTCCCACTGCACCGCGGTTACTCCGACCCCGCTGAGCGCGCGCAGCGCCTCACGGTCGTAACAGCCGCCGGGGAAACGGAAGTACGGCAGCGGGTGGGGCACGCCCGCCTTGCGGATGGCGGCGTACGCCCGCTCGACTTCCCCCCGCACCTGGTCCGGGGCAACGGTCGGCAGGCCGTAGCAGTCGGCGGTGAACGCGTAGTGGCTGTAGGAGTGGTTGGCCACCTCGAACTGCGGGTCGTGGCCGAGGGAACGGGCCTGGGCCGGGTACTGCTCGGCCCACCGGCCGGTCATGAAGATGGTGGCCGGCACCTTCAACGCGCGCAGGGTGCCGATCAGATCCGGGTTGTCGAAGTGCTCGCCGGCGGCGGCGCGGGGCCCCTGATCGGCGGTCATGTCGGCGTCGAAGGTCAGCGCGACGGTCTTGCCCAGGGTGCGCGGGCCGTGCTCGAACACCTGCGCCAGACCGCCCGGACCCGGGGCGAGCTCCGGCGGACGTGTGGCGGACGGGGAGGCGGCGGGCTTGGTGTGGTCCGGCCGCGCGGGGCCGGGGGTGCCCGCGGTACCGCAGGCGGCGAGGGCCGCGCCCAAGGCGCAGACGGCAGTGACACTGCGTGCTACTGAAATCACAATATGAAAATAGTACTAATTGACCGGCTCTGCGGTTCTATGCACCCATGCGTGGAAGTACCGTCACCCACGCAGGTGGCGGCGGGCTGCTAGCGGCCGTACCGCCCGGTCAGCGTGCCCGTCGCCAGGGTGTGGCCGGACAGGGCGCCGAGGAGGTCGGCGGGGGTGGCGTCGGGGGCGAGGTCCGGGCGGATGTCGGCGGCGTAGACGGTGAGGACGTAGTGGTGCGGGCTGTCGCCGCGGGGCGGGCAGGGGCCGCCGTAGCCCGTCCGGCCGAAGCCGTTGCGGCCCTCGGCCGCCCCCTTCGGGCCCTCGCCGGCCGTGAGGTGTGTGGTGTGCGGGTCGATGTCCCACACCAGCCAGTGCGTGAAGGTGCCACGCGGGGCGTCGGGGTCCTGCAGCAGCAACGCCAGGGAGGCGGTCTGCGGGGGTACGCCGGTGACGGCGAGCGGGGGTGAGACGTTCTCGCCCTCGCAGGTGTAGCGGCTCGGGATCGTGGCGGCGTCCGCGTACGCGGGGCTTGTGACCGTGAGCCTCAGGGTGGTGGTGGGGGAAGGGACCGAGGACGAGCCGCCCCCGTCCGCGCATCCCGGTACGACGGCCATCGCGGCCACGGCGATCACCCAACCTTTGCGCATGCCCGGCACGCTAGCCGGACGGAGGCCCACCATCCGCGTGCGGCGCGAGCTGTTGCTGGCCTGTCTCCGGTTGCTGGCCCCTCTCCAGGAAGTGCAGCAGCTCCACCGGGATGGGCAGGACCAGCGTGGAGTTCTTCTCGGCCGCCACCGCCATCACCGTCTGCAGCAGCCGCAGCTGGAGCGCGGCCGGTTGGTCGGACATCTGCGCGGCGGCCTCGGCGAGCTTCTTGGAGGCCTGCAGTTCGGCGTCGGCGTTGATGATCCGGGCCCGGCGCTCCCGGTCGGCCTCGGCCTGGCGGGCCATGGACCGCTTCATGGCGTCCGGCAGGGACACGTCCTTGATCTCCACCCGGTCGACCTGGATGCCCCAGCCGACGGCCGGGCTGTCGATCATCAGCTCCAGGCCCTCGTTGAGCTTCTCCCGGTTGGAGAGCAGATCGTCCAGTTCGCTCTTGCCGATGATCGAGCGCAGCGAGGTCTGCGCCATCTGGGAGACCGCGAACTTGTAGTCCTCCACCTTCACCAGCGCGCTCACCGAGTCGACCACCCGGAAGTAGACGACCGCGTCCACGCGCACGGTGACGTTGTCGCGGGTGATGCCCTCCTGGGCGGGGATCGGCATGGTCACGATCTGCATGTTGACCTTGTGCAGCCGGTCCACGAACGGGATCACCAGGTTCAGGCCCGGATCGCGTACGTGACCGGAGACCCGCCCGAGCCGGAAGAGCACACCCCGCTCGTACTGCTTGACGACTCGTGCCGCCATCGCCAGGTACACGACCCCGACGGAACCCAGTGCCGCAAGGGCCCCCAGCAGATCCTGGAGCATGGTGACCTCCTCAGGGAGAGGCCTTGCTTTGTGTCCGCTGCTGTAACGATAGTTCCGGGCCGGGGCGGAAGCCATGGGCGGTACGGAAAGGCCGGGCCAGGGTGCCGAGGGGCGTCGGCGCCCTGGCCCGGGGACGGCGGCCGGGTGTCAGGCGACCGTGGCTCTGACAGGCTCCTCAGGCGCGGTCACCTGCACCGGCTCGGTGCCCGTCGCGCTGTGTCGCTCGGCCCAGTTCTCCAGAGCCGTGCGGCAGGCGTGGTCCAGATGGTGCAGGCCGGACAGGTCGAGCCGGACGGGGCGGTCCTGGGGCAGCGACTCCAGGCTGTCGAGGATCTTCGGCAGCCGCAGGAAGGTCGCGTTGCCCGACAGGTACGCCTCGATGGGACCCGCGCCCTTGTCGACGACCTCCATCCGGAGGTGCGAGGCCTCCCAGGCCGTCTTGACGATCGCCAGCGCCAGGCCGATGAGCACGCCCTCGAACATGCTCACCGCCACGATCGACACGGCCGTCACGGCGAGGATCAGCGCCTCGCCGCGGTGCTCGCGCCACAGCACGGCCAGCGCCCGGACCGGCACCAGCTTGGCGCCGGAGTAGATCAGGATGCCCGCGAGAGCCGGGATCGGGATGTAGGCGAGCACGCCCGGCAGCAGGGCCGCGAACAGCAGCAGCCAGACGCCGTGCAGCACGCGGGACGCCTTCGTCCGGGCACCCGCCTGCACGTTGGCCGCGCTGCGCACGATCACCGCGGTCATCGGCAGCGCGCCGAGCAGGCCGCACACCGCGTTGCCCGCGCCCTGGGCGATCAGCTCCTTGTCGTACTCGGTGCGCGGCCCGTCGTGCAGCCGGTCCACGGCCGCCGCGCTGAACAGCGACTCGGCGGACGCGATCAGCGTGAACGCGACGACCGTGCCGAGCACCCCGACGCCGGCGAACTCGGCGAAGGCGCTCAGCGGCGGCGGCTGGACGGCGCCCAGCAGCCCCTTCACCTCGACGGTGGCCACCGGCAGGCTGAGCAGCAGCGCGGCCAGCGTGGCCAGGCCGACCGCGGCGAGCGGGCCGGGCACCGTACGCACCTTCGCCGGTGCGTGCTTCCACAGCGCCAGCACCAGGACGGTGCCGGCGCACAGGGCGAGCGAGGCCAGCGCGGCCCCGTCGCCGAAGGCGTCCAGGAACGCCCTCGGCAGCCCGGCCATCTTGCCCAGGCCCGAGTCGGGGGCCTTGGCCGCCATGGCCGGATACAGCTGGCCGGCGATCAGGACCAGACCGATTCCGGCCAGCATGCCCTCGACGACCGAGACCGAGATGGCCCGGAAGTACCGGCCCAGCTTCAGCGCGCCCATGAGCAGCTGGAGCAGGCCGGTGGTGAGCACGATGGCGCCGAGCATCGGCAGCCCGAACTCCTTGACCGCCTCGAAGACGAGCACGGTCAGTCCGGCGGCCGGTCCGGACACCTGCAGGCTGCTGCCGCGCATCAGCCCGGTGACGAGACCGCCCACGATGCCGGTGACCAGGCCGAGTTCGGCCGGCACGCCGGAGGCGACGGCCACGCCCACACACAGCGGGAGCGCGACCAGGAAGACGACCAGGGAGGCGGCGAAGTCCTGCCTCAGATGCGGGAAACGGGATATGAGAATGCTGTTCATCGGCGCGCTCACAGGGCTTCGAAGGTGTCGGTCTGCGGGCGGTGCGCGCGTACGGCGCCGGTGTGCACCTCGTAGTACCAGGCGTGCAGGCCGAGCTGACCCTGCGCCAGCTTGCGCTCGATGCACGCGTACGAGCGCAGGCGCAGCAGCTGGGTCAGGACATGGGCCTGGACGCCCTCGGCGACCTCCGGGTCCTCGGCCGCGCCGGCCGGGCGCGGGGTGGCGTGCGCGAGCCAGTCGCGCACGGCGGGTACGGCGGTCAGGTCGTCGCCGCGCACCAGCGCGCCGACGGCACCGCAGTGCGAGTGCCCGCAGACGACGATGTCGCGGACGCCGAGCACCTCCACGGCGTACTCGATGGTGGCGGCCTCGCTGGTGGGGTGCTGCGAGGCGTACGGCGGGACGATGTTGCCCGCGGTGCGCAGCTCGAACAGCTCGCCGGGGCGGGCGCCCGTGATCAGGGCCGGGACGACCCGGGAATCGGAGCAGGTGATGAACAGGACCTGCGGGGACTGGCCTTCTGCGAGTTTGGCGAACTCCTCAGGGCGCTGTCCGAAGGTACGGGCGTTGTCGATGAGGGGCTGCATGCGTGTGGACTCCTCCTGGCGCGCCGCAGCGGCGCGTCGGGCTTGCACGACGTTCGTGGTGGGGGGAGGACGAGCCGTCTCTCAGCAGCGGAAGACCTGAAGAGCTGCCGGGGAGTGGGCTCTGGAGGATCTCGTGGTGCGGTGGTGCGGGGCACCGGACGCGGCCGGTGTGTGCGGGGCGGCCGCCTGACGGGCTATGAGCGGGCGCTCCTGCGCCCAGCCGGAGGCGGAGCCGCGCTGCCGGTCGCGCAGGTGCTGGTCACCCACGGGCTGTTGGGAGCAGCCGCCCTCGCGGAACGTGCCCATCCCCTTGCGCACGGGCTTCGTGAGGCGCGCGGTCTCGGGCGCGGCCTTGGCCTTCGCATGACTGAGCGTATGCGCGGGTGCGAAGGTTCCCGTGGGTGCGAAGAACTGCAGTGCGAGCAGGGCGGCGGTGAGCAGGGCAAGCAGGGTCCGGGCCGTCGTACCTCGGAACATGCACCCTCCTCCCAGGAGTTCACGCCTCTTGCACGAACCAAGCATTGGTCAACGATTGGTCAAGAAACACATTAACCCTGCAAAGACCTTTGCAGGGTTAACGGCGGGTTACGGGCGCAAGAGAGCGTGAAAAGTGCGGGTCGGGTGGCGTGAACTGGCCCTTGACTACGAGCTGACGAGCCCCTTCGCGTCCCGGGCCAGCGCGGTGAGCCGGGATATCGCGCGGAAGTACTTCTTGCGGTAGCCGCCGTTCAGCATCTCCTCGCTGAACAGCTGGTCGAACGGCACGCCGGAGGCGAGCACCGGGACCTCACGGTCGTAGAGCCGGTCCGCCAGCACCACCAGCCGCAGCGCCGTCGACTGGTCCGGCACCGGCCGCACATCGGTGAGGCACACCGCCTTCAGTCCGTCGGTCAGGGCGCCGTACCGGCTCGGGTGCACCTTGGCCAGGTGGTCCAGCAGATGCGGGAAGTCGTCCAGCGAGGCGTCCGCGGTCGCGTACGCCGCCTTGGTCACCTGCTCGTCCGAGTACGGCGCCGGAGCCTCGGGCAGGCCGCGGTGGCGGTAGTCCTCGCCGTCGATGCGCAGGGCGCGGAAGTGGGCGGACAGGCCCTGGATCTCGCGCAGGAAGTCGGCGGCGGCGAACCGGCCCTCGCCGAGCTTCCCGGGCAGCGTGTTGGAGGTGGCGGCCAGCGCCACGCCCGCCTCGACCAGCTTGCCGAGCAGGGTGGAGACGAGCACGGTGTCGCCGGGGTCGTCCAGCTCGAACTCGTCGATGCACAGCAGGCGATGGCCGCTCAGCGTCTGCACGGTCTGCTGGAAGCCGAGCGCGCCGACCAGGTTGGTCAGCTCCACGAAGGTGCCGAACGCCTTGAGCGAGGGCTCCGCCGGGGTGGCGTGCCACAGGGAGGCCAACAGGTGGGTCTTGCCGACGCCGTAGCCGCCGTCCAGGTAGACACCGCGGGGGCCCGCCGGGGTCTTCGGCGCCTTGGCCCGGCCGAATCCGAAGAAGCCGCGCTTGCCGCCGCCGACGGCGTGGGCGCCGCCGAGCCCGGCCGCGAAGCCGTCCAGCACCCGCACGGCCTCGGTCTGGCTGGGCTGGTTCGGGTCCGGGATGTACGTGGCGAAGCGCACCGAGTCGAAACGCGGTGGCGGCACCATCTCGGCGACCAGTCGGTCCGCGGGGACGTGCGGCTCACGGGCGCACAGGGACTGCGGGCCCGCATCGGTCAAAGGGCTGGAACCGGGGGCGGCGGTGGAGGACGACACGGTTACCCATGCTAAGCGCCGTGTCACACTGCACGACATGCGACGCCTGTTCCCTGTGACCTACGAAACAGCAGCCCAGGCCTTCGGTGGGAGCGCGGAGGGGGAGGAGGTGCCTGGGGCGGCCGGTGCTCATGCCGCTCACGCGCTCGGTCAGGCCGCCATGGACCACCTGCTCATGAACCGCGAGTGGACCCTCGCCGAGCTGGCCGCCGCCTACGCGTACCCGGAGACGGGTTCCGGGCCCCGGCGGCCCTGGCTGCGGGCCAACATGGTCTCGACCCTCGACGGCGCCGCCCAGCACGAGGGGCGCTCCCAGCCCATCTCCAGCGCGGCCGACATGCGCGTCTTCGGTACGCTCCGGGCGCTCGCGGACGTGATCGTGGTGGGCGCGGAAACGGTACGGCAGGAGGGGTACCGCCCCGCACGCGCGCGTGCGGAGTTCGCGGCGGCCCGGCAGGCCGCGGGGCAGGGCCCGGCCCCGGCCGTCGCGATCGTCACCGCCGGCCTGGACCTGGACTTCGCCCTCCCGCTGTTCACGTCGCCCCTGGTGCCCACCCTGATCCTCACCGGTGCCTCCGCCGCCCCGGACCGGGTCGCGGCCGCCGAGAAGGCCGGCGCCCGGGTGGTCGTCGCCGGGGAGGGTGCGGGCATCGACCCGGCCCGCGCGGTACGCGCCCTCGCCGACCTCGGCCACACCCGGCAGCTCACCGAGGGCGGGCCCCGGCTGCTCGGTCAGCTGGTGGCCGCGGACGTGCTCGACGAGCTGTGCCTGACCGTGTCGCCGATGCTCAGCGCGGGGGACGCGCAGCGCATCGCCGGGGGGCCGTCCGTCACCGTGCCGCGGCGCTTCGAACTCGCGTCCCTGCTGGAAGAGGACGGTTTCCTGTTCAGTCGTTACCGTCGGTCCTGAAATCGGCGGAATCAGCCGTTCCGTTTAGCTTCGGGCGGGCAGACTAGGTCCGGCACTACCCGTGCGATCACGGGGCAGGATGGTTTCCGCAGGGCCCTGCAGGGCCCACGGAGGGAAGAGGCGCCGCGTGTTCACAAGCGTTCTGATGATCGAGAAGGCCCTGACGTCCGTCGACGTGGAGTTCGTCACCACCTTGCACGGAGACGAGTCGGTCTCCTTCCATGTGCTCCTTCAGCCGCGCGGCGACCAGGCGGACCGGCTGCTGCGGGCCATCGACGACATTGCCCTCGGCGAATTGGACGAGGCCCGGCGTGAGGGGGAGACGCCTGAGGGCGAGGAGGCGCGGAGTGTCGGGCAGCAGGCGCTTGATGTGTCCGTCCAGGCCCTGCGGGCTGCCAGCAGTGAGGCCGAGGGGCGGTTGGTCGAGGATCACCCGCTGGACGCGCTGAAGTCTTTGGTCGCGGAGGTCGGTGCGGATGAGGTGATCGTGCTGACCGATCCTCACTATGTGGAGGAGTTCTTCCATCGGGACTGGGCGTCTCGGGCCCGGCACAAAGTGGGCGTGCCGGTGCTGAAGCTGTTCTCGCACAGTAAGGCCTAGGCGCCGGGGGGATGTGGCGCGTAGGCGGGTGCGGGTGTGTTGTGGCTGACGCGCCCACGCGGCGGAGCCGCATGTCGGACACAGTCCCGCGCCCCTTCCGGTTGGCAAGCTCTCGCCCGTTGCAAGGCGCCCGGTCCTTCAGCGCATAGGCTAGGCCTGCTCAGCCTCGTACCGGATCTTATGGAGACTTGCATGGCACCCGGACTTCCTGCCGCCATGGACCGACCGCACTTCATCGGCATCGGCGGTGCTGGGATGTCGGGTATCGCGAAGATCCTCGCGCAGCGTGGGGCCGAGGTGGCCGGGAGTGACGCCAAGGAGTCGGCGACCGCCGAGGCGCTGCGGGCGCTCGGTGCGACCGTGCACATCGGGCATGCGGCCGAGCACCTCGCCGACGACGCGAGCTGTGTCGTGGTGTCGTCGGCGATCCGCAAGGACAACCCGGAGCTGGCCCGCGCCGCCGAGCTGGGCGTCCCGGTGGTGCACCGGTCCGACGCGCTGGCCGCGCTGATGCTGGGGCTGCGGCCGATCGCCGTGGCCGGTACCCACGGCAAGACCACGACCACGTCGATGCTGGCCGTCTCGCTGAGCGAGCTGGGCCGCGAGCCGTCGTACGCCATCGGCGGCGACCTGGACGCGCCCGGCTCGAACGCGCTGCACGGCGAGGGCGACATCTTCGTCGCCGAGGCCGACGAGTCGGACCGCAGCTTCCACAAGTACGCGCCCGAGGTCGCCATCGTCCTCAACGTCGAGCTGGACCACCACGCCAACTACGCCTCGATGGACGAGATCTACGAGTCCTTCGAGACCTTCGCCGGGAAGATCGTGCCGGGCGGGACGCTGGTGATCTCCGCCGACCACGAGGGTGCGCGGGAGCTGACGCGGCGCCTGGACGGGTCGGTGAAGACCGTGACGTACGGGGAGGCCGCCGACGCCGATGTGCGGGTCCTGTCCGTCGTACCGCAGGGGCTGAAGAGCCAGGTCACCGCCGTGCTGGACGGGCGGGAGCTGACCTTCGGGGTCTCCGTGCCCGGCCGCCACTACGCGCTCAACGCGGTCGCCGCGCTGGCCGCCGGTGCGGCCCTGGGCGTTCCCGCCGAGGAGCTGGCGCCCGCGCTGGCCGCCTACACCGGGGTCAAGCGGCGCCTGCAGCTCAAGGGCGAGGCGGCCGGTGTGCAGGTGATCGACTCCTACGCCCACCACCCCACCGAGATGACCGCCGACCTGGAGGCCATGCGCGGCGCCGCCGGTGACTCCCGGATCCTGGTCGTCTTCCAGCCGCACCTCTTCTCCCGCACCCAGGAGCTGGGCAAGGAGATGGGCGAGTCCCTGGCGCTCGCCGACGCCTCGGTCGTGCTCGACATCTACCCGGCCCGTGAGGACCCGATCCCCGGGGTGACCAGCGAGCTGATCATCGAGGCCGCGCGCGCGGCGGGCGCCGACGTCACCGCCGTGCACGACAAGGCGGAGATCCCCGCGGTGATCGCGGGAATGGCGAAGCCCGGTGATCTCGTTCTCACCATGGGCGCGGGTGACGTGACCGACCTGGGCCCGCAGATCCTGGACCGCCTGTCGCAGCAGTAAGCAGCAGTAAAGGGGCTGAGGCTCATGTCGTACGACGTCGAGAAGCCGGACGAGCAGTGGCGCGCGGAGCTGACGCCGGCCGAGTACGCCGTGCTGCGCCAGGCCGGCACCGAACCGGCCTTCACCGGTGAGTACACGGACACCAAGGCCAAGGGCGTGTACTCCTGTCGCGCCTGCGGTGCCGAACTGTTCACCTCCACGACCAAGTTCGAGTCGCACTGCGGCTGGCCGTCCTTCTACGACCCGAAGGACACCGACGCGGTGGAGCTGATCGAGGACCGCTCGCACGGCATGGTCCGCACCGAGGTGCGCTGTGCCCGCTGCGGCTCCCACCTCGGCCATGTGTTCGAGGGTGAGGGCTATTCGACCCCCACCGACCAGCGGTACTGCATCAACAGCATCTCGCTGCGGCTGGCGCCCGACGAGGCCTGACGCGGCGTGGCTCCACGGGCGGCCGGGACACCAGTGACTGGTGCCCGGCTTGCCCCGGTTTGAGATTCTGTGAGGGTGATGGGTGTCGCGCGCTGGATCCAGGCCCGTCGCAGGCCCGTGCCCGCTGACGGCCACCGCGCGGACCGGGCCGGTGAGCCGGAGGGCGAGGAGGTCCGGCTGACGGCCCTGCGGGCTGCCGCGGGCGCGATCGGTACGACACTCGACGAGGAAACCACCTGCTCCGAGCTGACCCGGGCCGTCGTACGGCTGGTGGGCGGCGCGGCCGCGGTCATGCGGCGCACCGGGAAGACCGTCTCCGGGTACGAGGCGATCGCCGGAGATCCGGACGTGCTGCCCGATGTCCGGTGGGCCACGGCCGTGGCCCGGGAGGCAGGCACCCCGGCGGCCGACAGACAACCGGAGCCCTGGACCGAGCAGCCGCCCGGCAGCCGCGGCCGGCCCGCGCTCTGTGTGCCTCTGACCAGCGGCGACGACCAGTACGGCGTCCTGGTCGCGGGGCGGTACGGAGCGCGGTTCACCCGTTCGGAGGCCGAGCGGCTCGCCCTCGTCGCCGAGAGCGCGGCCTCCCACATCCGGCACGCTCGCGCCTACGACCTGGTCAGCCAGACCGCCGGTGACCTGCAACGGGCGCTGCTGGCGGAGCCCGGCCGGCCGCACCCGAACCTGGACGTCGCGATCCGCTACCTCCCGGCCGGCAGCAGCCGGGTGCTGGTCGGCGGCGACTGGTGCGAGACCGTGCGGCTCCATTTCGGCCGCACCCTGCTGGTCGTCGGCGATGTGATGGGCCACGGCCTGGAGGCCGCCGTCGACATGAGCGCCTACCGCTCCTCGCTGCGCTACATCGCCTCCTCCGACCTGCCCCCGCACCGGGTGCTGCGGCAGATGGACGACATCGCCGCCGGCGAGGCCGAGCGGAGGCCGGCCACCTGTCTGCTGGCGCGGATCGATCCCGGCCGGGGGCAGGTCACGCTCTCCAGCGCCGGTCATCTGCCGCCCGTGCTCATCAGCGGGGACGGGCGGACCGTACCGCTGCCCGTGCCGGTCGGGCCGCCGCTCGGCACCGGTTTCGGCGGCTACGAGTCGGCCACCCACCAGCTGGCCCCCGACCAGACACTGGTGCTCTTCACCGACGGGCTGGTGGAACGCCGTGGCGAGGACATCGACAGCTCCATGGCCCGCCTGTCCGCCCTCCGGTTCACCGGCCACGGCGTGGACGACGTCCTGGACACCATCCTGACCGGCCTGGACGCACGCAACGCGGAGGACGACGTCGCGGTCCTCGCGGCACGGCCGTATCCGCGGAAGGAGAGTGCGGTACTGGAGGACGGCGCCGAGGTGATGGGCTCCTGAACTGCCCCGAGGAGGCGGGGTTTCCTCAGTGCGCGGCCCGCAGGGGCAGGCCGACCGTGAACACCGTCAGCCCCTCCTCCCGCTCCAGCCCGAGGCTCCCGCCGTGCGCCTCCACCAGCCCCCGCGCCACCGACAGCCCCAGCCCGCTGCCGCCCCGGTCCCGGCTGCGGGCCTTGTCCACCCGGTAGAAGCGGTCGAAGACGCGGTCCCGGTCGGCGGCCGGGATGCCGGGGCCCGCGTCGGCGACCCGGACCAGGGCGGCGTCGGACGTGACGGACACCGCCAGCGACACGCTCGTACCGGCCGGGGTGTGCACCGCGGCGTTGGTGAGCAGGTTGTCCAGCACCTGTCGGATGCGGTGCGGGTCAAGGCGCAGTTTCACCGAGGCCGGCCCTGGCGCGAGGGTCAGCGGGCGCTCCGGGTGGCCGGCCCGGAAGGCGGCGGCCGCCTCCTCGGCCAGCTCCACCAGATCCGCGTCCTGCGGCCGCAGCGGCGCGTCCACCTCCGCCGCGTCCAGGCGCGCGAGCAGCAGCAGGTCGTCCAGCAGGACGCCCATCCGGGCGGCCTCGGCGCGCAGCCGGGCCAGGTGCCTGTCCCGTTCCCCGGGGGCGTTGGCTGCGGCGTACTGGAAGAGGTCCGCGTAGCCCCGTACCGACATCAGCGGTGTGCGCAGCTCGTGCGAGGCGTCCGCGACGAAGCGGCGCAGCCGCTGCTCGGCCTCCGCGCGCACGGCGAGCGCGTCGTCGATGTGGTCCAGCATCGTGTTGAAGGCGGTGCGCAGCTCCGCCACCTCCGGACCGCCGTCCCGCCCGTCCGCGCGCACCGGCAGCCGCGCCGCCGTCTCCGTCAGGTCGTGCGAGGCGATGCCGTGGGCGGTGTGCGCCATGTCGCTGAGCGGTTTGAGGCCGCGCCTGAGCGTCCTGCGGCCGAACACCACGAGCGCCAGCAGCGCGAGCCCGAAGGCGACCACCTGGACCGTGACCAGCCGCCGTACCGTGTTCTCGATGTCGTCCATGGGGGCACCGCTGACCAGGACCACACCGGGCTCGACCTCGCAGGCGCGCAGCCGGTACTCGCCCTGGCCCGTGAGGTGTTCGGTGCGCAGCACCTCGGTGCCCGCGGCGATCTGCGCCCTGGCCACGGCGGTGACGTCGCCGATGTCCTGGGGCAGGTCGGTGCTCTCCTCGGGCCTGCGCAGGACGGGGGTGCCGTCCGACACGTCGTACACCGCGTAGTACCAGCGGTAGTACTTCTTGCCCTGGAGTGTGCCCTGTTCCGCGATGCTCTTGGACTGGGCGACCTGGGCGAGCCCCAGCTGGGCGTCGAGCTGGTCCGACAGATAGTTCCGCATGTACGTCGTCAGGGCCGTGCCGACCACGGCGAACACCACCAGGGACAGCGCGCCCAGGCCCAGGGCCAGGCGGGTGCCGAGGCGGAGTCTGGCGTAGGCGTGGCGCAGCCGGGCGATCACCGGGCGGCCTGCCGCACGGCGTACCCGAAGCCCCGCGCGGTGTGGATCAGCGGCTCGGCGCCCGGCTCGTCGAGCTTGCGGCGCAGCCGGCTGACGACCAGCTCGACGACGTTCGAGCGGCCGCCGAAGCCGTACTCCCACACGTGGTCGAGGATCTGCGCCTTGGTGAGCACCGACGGCGACCTGCGCATCAGATAGCGCAGCACCTCGAACTCGGTGGGCGTCAGGGCGAGCAGCCGTCCGGCCCGGCGGACCTCGCGGGTGTCCTCGTCCAGCGTCAGGTCGGCGACCCGCAGCACGGACCGCTGGAAGCCGGGTCCCGCGCTGCGCCGCAGCACCGTGCGCAGCCGGGCCATCAGCTCCTCCACCGCGAACGGCTTGACCAGGTAGTCGTCCCCGCCCCGGGTGAGCCCGGCGACCCGGTCGGCGACGCCGTCGCGCGCGGTGAGGAACACCACCGGCACCATCGTCCCCGAGCCGCGCAGCCGGTCGAGCACGCCGAAGCCGTCCACGTCGGGCAGCATCAGGTCCAGGACGACGATGTCCGGCCGGAACTCGGCGGCCCGGGTGAGCGCCTCCTCGCCGGAGTACGCCGTGACCGCCTCCCAGCCCTCGTACCGGGCGACCGTGGCGACCAGGTCGGCGATCGGCGGGTCGTCGTCCACGACCAGCAGTCGTACTTTCTCCACCCGCTCATACTCCTTCACGGGCCCTGTTGCGCCAGACCCGGCCGTCCCCACCAGGCACATCGATATCCAGTTGAAAGTTGTCCGACAGGAAAACGACAGCATCCCCGGGCGAAGCTCGACTCCCAGGTCCCGATCTAGGAGCTGCCCGCCCGTGACGACCCTCCAGTCCCGTCCCGCGCCCCCCACGGCGATACGCCCCCGGGTCGTGGCCCGCACCGGCCTGTACGCCCTGCTGGCCGCCAACGCCGTCATCGTGGCCGTGCTCTTCGCCGATGCCGGTTTCGGCTCCAACGCGCTGATCCTCATCGGCCGCCTCGCCGGGCTCTACGGCGCCCTCGTCATGGCCTTCCAGCTGCTGCTGGTGGCCCGGCTTCCCTGGCTGGACCGCCGCATCGGCATGGACCGGCTCACCTCCTGGCACCGCTGGACCGGCTTCACCGTGCTCTGGACCCTCCTCGCGCACCTGGTCTTCATCACCTTCGGGTACGCCCAGCTGTCCTCCCTGGACCCGGTGGACCAGCTCGTCGACCTCGCCGAGACCACCGAGGGCGTGCTGCGGGCGATCGTCGCGTTCGCCCTGATCGTGACCGTGGGCGCGGTGTCCGCGCGCTGGGCCCGGCGCCGACTCGCCTACGAGACCTGGCACTTCATCCACCTCTACACCTACCTGGCCGTCCTGCTGGCCTTCAGCCACCAGGTCGCGGCCGGTACGACCTTCACCGCGTCCACCGCCGCGCGCGCCTACTGGTACACGGTGTGGGGCACGGCCCTCGGCGCGGTCCTCGTGGGCCGGCTGGTCCTGCCGCTGTGGCGCAACCTGCGGCACCGGCTGCGGGTGACGGCCGTCGTCGCCGAGTCCGACACCGTCGTCTCGGTGTACGTCACCGGCCGCGACCTCGACCGGCTGCCCGCCGCTGCCGGGCAGTTCTTCCTCTGGCGGTTCCTGACCCCGGGCCGCTGGTGGCAGGCCAACCCGTTCTCGCTGTCGGCCGCCCCCGACGGGCGGCAGCTCCGGCTGACCGTCAAGACCGCCGGCGAGGGCACGGCCGCCCTGCGCCGGATCGAGCCCGGCACCCGCGTCTTCGCCGAGGGCCCCTACGGCGCCTTCACCACCCTGCACCGCACCCGCCCCGACAGCCTGCTCATCGCGGGCGGGGTCGGCATCACCCCGATCCGCGCCCTGTTGGAGGACATCGAGGGCCACGCCGTCCTCCTCTACCGGGTGACGGCGGAGCGGGACGCGGTCCTGTACGAGGAGCTGTCCGAGCTGGCCGCCGCCAAGGGCGCCCAGCTGCACCTGATCACCGGTCCTGCCGACCCCGACCTGCTCGCACCCCGCGAACTGGCCCGCCTGGTCCCGGACATCGGCGACCGCGACGTGTTCGTGTGCGGCCCGCCCGGGATGACCGCCGCGGTCCTGCGCCACCTGCGCGACATGGGCGTACCCAAGCGGCAGATCCACTTCGAACGCTTCAGCCTGGCGGGATGAGGAGAACGACACCGTGAAGCGAGCACTGCCCGTCCTGGTCCTCACCGTCGCCGGACTCGTCCCGCTGTGGCGCTACGAGCCGTCGCACGGGACCACGGCCACCGAGGCACCCACGACCGCCACGACCCCGAGCGCCTCAGCGTCCGGCCGGGTCGTGGCGGGGCCGACCGTCACCACCGAGAAGGGGGACGTCCAGGTCGAGGTGACCCTCGACGGGGACCGGATCAGCTCCGTGCGGATGCTGAAGCAGCCGGACAGCCCCCAGACCAAGGGCGCCGTACCGACGCTGATCCAGGAGACGCTCAAGGCGCAGAGCGCCGACGTCGACACGGTCTCCGGGGCCACGGTCACCAGCGAGGGGTACAAGAAGTCGCTGCAGGCCGCGCTGGACGAGGCGTAGATGCTGCGGAGGGTCGAGCACGTGATGGGCTTCCCGGTGTCGCTGCGGATCGACGACGAGGGCGCCTGGGACGCCGTGGCCGACGAGGCGTTCGCCTGGCTGCGTGCGGTGGACCGCCGGTTCAGCCCCTTCCGTGCGGACAGCGAGGTGTGCCGGCTGGACCGGGGCGAGCCGGCCGCCGGGGCGGTGAGCGCGGACCTCGCCCAGGTCCTGGGCCTGTGCGAGGAGTACCGGACCGCGACCGGCGGCGCCTTCGACGCCCGGCTGCCCGGCCGGGGCCTCGACCCCTGCGCGGTGGTCAAGGGCTGGTCGGTGCAGCGGGCGGCGGAGCTGCTGACGGCCGCCGGGGCACGGCGGTTCTGCCTCAACGCCGGAGGCGACGTGGTGGTCTCCGGCGGGCCGTGGCGCGTGGGGATACGGCACCCCGAGGACGCCGGCCGGGTCTGCGCGGTGCTGGAGGTGACCGACGGGGCGGTGGCGACCTCCGGGCGGTACGAGCGCGGCGACCACATCCTCGACGGACGCACCGGCCGCCCGGCGACCGGGCTGCTCAGCCTGACCGTGCTGGCCCCGACCCTGACCGAGGCGGACGCCACCGCCACGGCCGCCTTCGCGCTGGGCGAGGAGGGCGTGGCCTGGGCCGCCGCCCGGGCCGGCTGCGAGGTGTTCGCGGTCGACGCCGGGCGGCGGGTGGTGCGGACGGCCGGGGTGCCGATGGCCGGGGTCAGCTGACGTCCGAGGGGTCCAGGCGGTACAGGCCGCTGCTCGTGGGCGTAGATGTAGATGTCGAAGCAGACGCCGAAGTCGAGCCGTAGGCCGAGGACTTCACCGCCGTGCCGTGCTTCTTCACCCAGGCGGTGATCTCCGCGTTGGAGCCCTGGCCGCTGTCGCCGACGACGATGTAGTGCAGCTTGCCCTCCTTCACCAGGGTCTTGAGCTTGGCGAGGGTCATGGCGTCGTCGCTGCCGGACCAGCCGCCCATGGAGATGACGGGTTCGCCCGACTCCAGGATGACCGAGGCGGCGGTCTGGTCGGTGGCCACGGCGAGCAGCCAAGTGGCGCCGTCCTGGTGCTTCTTGAGGTACGTGATCATCTCGGAGCTGACCTGGGTGTCGCCGCCCATGCCGCCGCCGGTGGGCCGGGTACCCGCGCTCCGAGGCGATGCGGTCGGCGCGCTGCTCGTCGCGGGCGCGCCCTTCATCCCGCTCGCGCTCGGCCGCTGCCCGCCGCCACCGCCCGGACCTCCGCCCATGCCCCCGGTGCCGGGACCGGCCGTCGGATTGGTGCCGTTGGGGCTGGAGCCGACCGCCGAGACCGCGTACGCGGTGGGACCGGCGAGCAGCGCGACCACGGCCGCCAGCGCCGCGACGCCCATCAGCCGGCGCCGCTTCAGGAACCGTCCGACCAGCAGCCCGGTCACCGCGAGGGCCCCCGCCACCGCGATCACGGCCTCCGCCACGGAGTAGAGGGTCCCCGAGACCCGCTCCAGCAGGACCACGGCCCACACCGCGCTCCCCGCGACGGCCGCCGGAAGCACCCAGGACCACCGGACGGATCCTTCCCGGAAGGCCCGGTACAGCATGACCCCGCCCGCACCGGCCAGCGCCGCTATGCCCGGGGCCATGGCGGTGACGTAGTAGGGGTGGAAGGTGCCCTCGGCGAGGGAGAACGTCAGGTAGTGCAGGACGAACCAGCCGCCCCACAGCAGGAGTCCGGCCCGCTGTGCGTCCGTGCGCGGGGCCCGGCCGCGCAGCACCAGGCCGGCCACGAGTGCCACGGCGGCGAAGGGGATCAGCCAGGAGATCTGGCCGCCCATGATGTCGTTGAACATCCGGTACAGGCCCGCGCTGCCGCCGAAGCTCGCCCCGTTGCCCTGCGCGCCCACCGACGAACTCGCCCCGAAGATCCGGCCGAATCCGTTGTAGCCGATGACCAGGTCCCACACCGTGTTGTCCGTCGAGCCGCCGATGTAGGGCCGCTCGGCGGCCGGGATCAGGTCGACGACCACCATCCACCAGGCGCTGGAGACGACGAGCGCGAGCGTGCCGACGGCGAGATTGCGGATCCGGCGGCCGAGCGAGGTCTGCGCGGCCCACAGGTACACGCCGAAGAACACGGGGAGGACGACGTACGCCTGCATCATCTTCGTGTTGAAGGCGAAGCCGATCGCCACCGCCGACCACACGAGCGGCAGGAGCCTGCCGGTGCGCACGGCCTTCAGCAGGGCGGCCGCGCCCAGCAGCATCAGCAGGACCAGGATCGGGTCGGGGTTGGTGTCCCGGTTGATGGCCACCGTGATCGGCGTCAGGGCGAGCGCGAGGGCGGCGACGGTGGCCGCGACCGGGCCGAAGTCCCGCTTGACCATGCGGTGCAGCAGCGCCACCGAGCCGACGCCCGCCGCGGCCATCGGCAGCACGAGCTGCCAGGTGCCGTAGCCGAAGAGGCGCGCCGACAGGCCCATCACCCACAGGGCGAACGGCGGCTTGTCGACGGTGATGAAGCTGCCCGCGTCGAGCGCGCCGAAGAAGAAGGCCTTCCAGCTCTTCGTGCCGCTGTAGACGGCCGCGTCGTAGAAGGAGTTGCCGCTGAGCGAGGTCAGGTTCCAGGTGTACAGGGCCGCGGCCAGCACCAGGACCGCCCACAGCGCGGGCCGGGCCCAGCGCGGGTCCGGCGGGGCGGCGCGGCGCACGCCTTCCCTGCCGGGCGGCGGGGACTGCTTGCGGTGCGGCGGGGCGAGGATCGTCATGGCGCGTGCTCCCAACAGGAGGAGGGGTCCTGGCCGTGACGATCGGGGCCGCGTCTGGGGGATCTCTGAGCCTTTGCTGAGCGCCGCATGAGATTCAGGCAACTCACAGGTCAGGCACAGTCCGGTCACGCCGGGCTGCCAGGCGCTCTCCGGTCAAGGTGCCGCAACATTCGCCGTCTAGACTCTCCCCGCAACGGCCCAGGCTTGGCCAAAACCGAAGGGTACGCGGCGTTTTGATACGGATAGATGCAGTCACCAAGCGGTACCCGGACGGCACGGTGGCCGTCGACCGGCTCTCGTTGGAGATACCCGACCGCGCGATCACCGTCCTCGTCGGCCCCTCCGGCTGCGGCAAGACGACGACCCTGCGGATGATCAACCGGATGGTGGAGCCCAGCGAGGGCAGCATCCTCCTCGACGGCCAGGACATCCGGCAGCAGCCGGTCAACACCCTGCGCCGGTCGATGGGTTACGTCATCCAGAACGCCGGTCTCTTCCAGCACCGCACCATCCTCGACAACATCGCGACCGTGCCTCGCCTGCTCGGCTGGAGCAAGCAGAAGGCGCGGGAGCGGGCGGCGGAACTGATGGAGCGGGTCGGGCTCGACACCGCGCTCGCCAAGCGGTACCCGTACCAGCTCTCCGGCGGCCAGCAGCAGCGCGTCGGCGTGGCCCGGGCGCTCGCCGCCGACCCGCCGGTGCTGCTGATGGACGAGCCGTTCTCCGCCGTCGACCCGATCGTGCGCAAGGGCCTCCAGGATGAACTCCTGCGCATCCAGGACGAGCTGGGCAAGACCATCGTCTTCGTCACCCACGACATCGACGAGGCCATCAAGCTGGGCACGATGGTCGCCGTGCTGCGCACCGGCGGCAGGCTCGCCCAGTTCGCCCCGCCGGCCGAGCTGCTCAGCGCGCCCGCCGACCCGTTCGTGGAGGACTTCCTCGGCGCCGACCGGGGCATCCGGCGGCTCTCCTTCTTCCCGTCCGCCGAACTGGAGTTGCAGACGGCTCCCGTGGTCGCGATCGACGCGGGCGCGGAGAAGCTCGCCTCCCGCGGCGCGGCCCCCTACCTCCTGGTGACGGACGTCGACGGCAGGCCGCTCGGCTGGGGCGCGCCGGACGACCTCACCGCCGGGGAGATCGACCGGGACCGACTGCTGCCGTACGGGCGGCCGTTCGTGCCCGGCACGGACTCGCTGCGCACCGCGCTCGACGGTGCCGTGCTCTCGCCGACCGGCTGGGCCGTGGCCGTGGACGGCGAGGGGCGCGCCGTCGGCGTCGTCTCCCAGCAGGTGATCGGCGAGGCGGTCCGCGCCGCCCACACCGCGGGCCGGCCGGATGCGAAGGCCGCCCGATGAGCGGCTTCTTCGACATCCCGAGCGACCTCCAGAACAGCTACTTCGGCCTGATCGGCCTGCACCTGCGGGAGGCCCTGCTGCCGGTGCTGGCCGGGCTGCTCGTCTCGCTGCCCGTGGCCCAGCTGTGCGTACGGTTCCGCTGGCTCTACCCGCCCGTGTTCGGTGTGACCACCGTGCTGTACGCCATCCCGTCCCTGGCCTTCTTCGTCGTCCTCATCGACTACACCGGCCAGACCGAGACCACGGTGATGATCCCGCTCGCCGTCTACAGCCTGGTGGTGCTGGTCCCCGCGATCGTGGACGGCGTCCGCTCGGTGCCGCCGGAGACCCTCGCCGCTGCCACGGCCATGGGGCTGGGACCCGTACGGCGTTATCTCCAGGTCCAGTTGCCCATCGCCGTACCGGCGATCATCGCGGGCCTGCGGGTGGCGACCGTGTCGAGCATCTCCCTGGTCAGCGTCGGCATGCTGATCGGCAACCAGGGCGCCCTCGGCAACCTGCTGCACGACGCCCAGATCTACAACCGGCCCCTGCTCGCCGTGAACTCCGTGGTGACGACGGCCGTACTGGCCGTCCTGGTCGACGCGGTGCTGGTCGGCGTGCGTGTCCTGCTGACCCCCTGGATGCCGAAGGAGCGCGCGGCCCGGTGAACGTCCTGCACTTCGTCAACGCCTTCTTCAGCGACAGCGCCCACTGGCACGGCTACGACGGCATCCCGTACCGCGTGGTCGAGCACCTCCAGTACTCCCTGGAGGCGCTCGCCTTCGCCGCCGCGATCGGGCTGCCGGTCGGCCTGGTCACCGGGCATTACGGGCGCGGCGGCAACGTGCTCGCGCTGATCGCCACCGCGGCCCGGGCGCTGCCCACCTTCGGCCTGCTGGTGCTGTTGGTCACCTGGCTGAGCTTCAGCACGGGGCTCGTGATGATCCCGCTGGTCGTGCTCGCCATCCCGCCGATCCTGGTCACGACCTACGAAGCGGTCCGGTCCGTCGACCCCTCCCCGGTGGACGCCGCCCGGGGCATGGGCATGCCGGAGTCACGGGTCCTCTTCCAGGTGGAACTCCCGGTCGCGCTCCCGCTGATCCTCAGCGGACTGCGCTCGGCCGCCATCCAGATCGTCTCGACTGCCACCATCGCCGCGTACGTCAGCCTCGGCGGCCTCGGCCGCTACATCATCGACGGCCTCTACCAGAAGAACTACGAGAAGGTCGTCGGCGGCGCCACCCTGGTCGCCGGGATGGCGCTCGCGACCCTCCTGGTGTTCTGGGCGGTGTCCCGGATCGTGGTCTCGCCGGGCGTGCGCCGGAGCAGCTGAGGTTCAGTTCTCGGTGCGGGCCAGCGCGAGTTCGAGTACGACGAGCAGCGCGTCCCGCACCGACCCGCGCTCCCGGGCGTCGAACACCACGACCGGGACGCCGTCGGAGACGTCGAGGGCCCAGCGGACCTCGTCCAGGGAGTGCTCCACCTGCCCGTCGAAGGCGTTGACCGCCACCGCGAACGGGATCTCCTTGTGCTCGAAGTAGTCGACGGCCGCGTAGCAGTCGTCCAGGCGGCGGGTGTCGACGATGACCAGACCGCCGACCGCGCCCTCCACGATGTCGTCCCACATGAACCCGAACCGCTCCTGCCCGGGCGTGCCGAACAGGTACAGCTTCAGCGTCGGGTCGATGGTGATGCAGCCGAAGTCCATCGCCACCGTGGTGGTGGTCTTGCGGGGGGTGTGCGTGAGGTCGTCCACGCCCGCCGCGACCTCGGTGATCGACGCCTCGGTGGTCAGCGGCTCGATCTCCGAGATCGAGCCGACGGTGGTGGTCTTGCCCACGCCGAAGCCGCCCGCGATCACCATCTTCACCGGCAGCGGCGGCCGCACGGCGGCTGCGGCCGTGCCCCGGGTGAGCGGTTCAGTCGGTGTCACTCGGTTCCCCTCGGGAGTCGGGGATGGCCCTGAGGCCATCGATGAGCCTGCGCAGGACGGAGGCGTCGTGGGTGGCCTCGGCGTCGGGCACGTGCACCGTCAGCTGCCCCGCCTCGCGCAGGTCTTCGGCCAGGACGCGGACCACGTTGAGGTGCAGCCGCAGCCGGGCCGCGAGTTCCGCGATCGACTGCGGCAGCCGGCAGGCGGCGACGATGTCGTACCGCTCGAAGGAGAGCCGGCCGAGCGCGTCGAGACCCGCGGCGGTGGTCACCACCTGGGTCTCCACGGGCATCGACCGGCCGGAGGCGGCATCCGCCACCCGGCCGGCGGTGACCAGGAACGGCCGTACGGCGGGGGCGGGGCCGACCGGGTCCGGGCCCGGGGGCGGGGTGCCGTCCGCCATGGCTGTTCACTCCTCCTGTCCGGGCGCGCCTCAGCGCGTGGCGCCGACGCTGTTCTTCAGCTCCAGCACCAGCTGCGGGCTGAGCGCCGCACCGGCGCGGTTGGCGAACACCGTCATCTCGTAGGCGATGTTGCCGAGCTTGGCGTCCTTGTCGGCGACCACGCCGAGGACGGCGCCGCTGCCGATCGCGGAGACGATGACATGGCCGCCCTCCAGATCGATGATGACCTTGTTCAGGCCGCCCAGGCCGTAGTTGCCGGAGGCCCCGGCGGCCAGGCTGGTGATGCCCGAGACGATCGCGGCGAGCCGTTCGGAGTGGGCGCGCTCGCGCAGCTCCGACACGGCGATCAGCAGGCCGTCGGAAGAGACCGCGATCGCGTCGACGACGCCCGCTGTCTCGGTCGCGAAACGGTTCAGCAGCCAGGTGAAGTCGGCTGCGGCTGCCTGCAGGTCGGTCGGCGCGGTGCCGCCCGTCGGGGTGTCACCTGTCGACGTGCTCACTGCTCGGCTCCTTCCGGAAGGTGGTTCGGGTCGTGCGGCGGGGTCGGCGTGGGGGGAGGGGAGGAGGTCGGCTCGGGGTGGGGCCGTGCGTGGCTTCCGGTGTCGCTGTCCCGGTGGGCGCGTTCCACCGCCGCCTCGAACTCCTCCAGCGCGCTGCGCTCCGCCTCGGCGTCGCGGGGGCGCGCCGGCTGCGGTACGGCCGGGGAGGCGGCGGCGGTCGTGCGGAGCGTGGCCCCGCGGACGCGGCGGCGCAGGGGGCGGGCGGTGCCGGAGGAGACGAACTGCGGCTGGTCCTCGGGGGTGGCGGAGGAGATGGGCTGCGGCTGGTCCTCGGGGGTGCCGGAGGAGATGGGCTGCGGCTGCGCCTCGGGAGCGGTGGCCTCGCGGCTCGGCAGCCGGCGTGGCAGGGGGCCGGCGGGTTGGGTCTTCTCCCCGGCAGGTCGGGTCTTCTCCCCGGTGGATTGGGTCTTCTCTCCCGGGGGTTGGCTCGTCTCCCCGGCGGAGCCGGACGGCACCGGTCCGGAGGGGACGTCCGTGGCCGTCGGTGCCACGGCGACCGGCTCCGCCACCGGGCTCATCGTCAGCAGCAGCGAGGCCGGCAGCGTCACCTCCGCCGTCACACCGCCGCCGGGTGTACGGGTCAGCTCGACCCCGATCTCCCAGCGGCGGGCCAGCGCGCCCACCACGAACAGGCCCAGCACCTTCGTCGGCATCAGGTCCAGGCGTTCGCGGCGGATCAGGCGGGCGTTCTCCTCGGCGATCCGTTCGGCGCTCATGCCGAGGCCGTGGTCGGTGACGACGACGTGGGCGCCCTCGGCGCCGGAGCGGACGGTCACCTCCACGGGGCTGCCCTCGGGGGAGAACGACACCGCGTTCTCCACGAGTTCGGCCATCATCAGGGTCAGGTCACCGATGATGTCGGGCGCGACATTGGCGTCCGAGGCGGCGTACAGCCGTACCCGCTGATAGCCCTCGATCTGCCCGAGCGCGGCCCGCACCACGTTGGAGAGCGCCAGGGGCCCGCCGTCCAGCGCGGTCTCGCGGATGCCCGCCAGCAGCATCAGGCTGTCGGCGTTGCGGCGCAGTCGTACGGCGATGTGGTCGATGGAGTAGAGGCGCTCCAGCAGCTCCGGGTCGGTCTCGCCGCGCTCCACGGCGTCGATCAGCGCGAGCTGGCGGGTGGTCAGGTTGCTGACCCGGCGGCCGACGTTGCCGAACATCTCGGCGGTGTTGCGGCGGCTGAGCACCTGGCGTGCCAGCAGGGCCGCGGCGGTGGTCTGCACCCGGTTGAAGGCCTCGGCCAGGTCGCCGATCTCGTCGCGCGCGGTGACCGGCATGTCCCGCAGCCGGGGCGGGCCGTCGTCCTCGGCGTCGTCGTCGGCCACCCGGTCCAGCTCGCGCCTGGCCACCTCGGCGACCTCCTGCGCGGCCCCGGTGAGCGCCTGTACGGGCCGCACCACCGAGCGGCGTACCAGCACCGAGAAGGCGATCCACAGCGCGAACCCCACCAGCGAGCCGTACAGCAGCAGTCCCGCGCGCCACTGGGCGGAGGAGGACTCGCGGTCGGCGCGGTCGGCGATCTGGCCGATCAGCGAGGTGGTGATCTTCAGCCGGGCGGCGGCCTGTTCGGGGTAGTCGGGGTAGTCGGCCAGCGCGTCCTGGACCGCCTTGTGGATCTCGGCCTTCGACCCGGCCTCCAGTTGCGTGGGGTCGATCTGCAGCTCGGCGTACGACTCCGCGATGTTCTGCTGCGCGGGGGTGTGGTCGATGCCGGCCAGCTGCCGCGCCTGGCGCTCGGTGGCGAACCGGGTGAAGCGGTCGGCCTGGTGGGTGTAGAGGTCGTACGAACCGACCGCGCTGGTGAACTCGATCAGCGCGTTGGTGTCCCCGGTCGTGGCGGAGAACACGCTGGTCTCGAAGGCGCCGTGGGCGGCGTCCGCGCGCAGCAGGGAGTCCAGCAGGCTGCCGGTGAAGGTCGACGCGAGAGCGGGGTCGCGGTCGAGTCCGAGGCCGTCGATCAGCCGGCCCGTCGGGTCGACGTAGGCGGGGTCGATGTTATCGGCCGGCAGATAGCCCCGCTCGACGCTCTGGCGCAGGCTGGACAGGCCGTCGATGTCCCTGAGCGCCTGTTCCTCGGCATCCGGCAGCCGGTCGCCGTAGGTGGCGCGCACCTTGTCGACCTGGGTCTCCACCGCTTCCTGTGCCGCGCGGTAGTCGGCGAGCGAGGGCTTGGACCAGCCGGTCTCGTAGCGCGCGGACAGCAGGATCGCCTGCTGGTGCTCGGCCTCGACGCGGTCCACGAGCCGGGCCACCTGGGCGCTGTCCCGCACCGTCCGGGCCGCCGACTCGGCGTTGTCCGACTGCTCGACCAGGTCGGTGACGAAGTACGACAGCAGGGCGGCGATGACGGCGAGCGGGATGGCGACGAGCAGGTTGAGCTTGCGCCGGAAGGGCCAGCGGTCGGCGAAGCCTCGTACACCGCTGTGTACCGGGGCATGCCGCGCGGGCGCGTCCACCTGGTTCGTGGACACCGAGCCTCCTTCATGGGGGGTGCCTTACGGCGGAAGCGGGCCCCGTGCACCGCTGTGACCGATTTCGACTCCCGTGAGACTACAGGCCCCTTGAAGGATCAATCACCTCGCCTTTTATCAAGAATGAGTTACAAGGTGAGCGCTCTCTGCGCACAACCTCTGCACACAACTGACCGCGTATCGAAGCCAATCGGTGACCCAGAGGTACTTGACTGACCGAGAACCGGCTGGATTGGATCAGTGGTGTGACTTCCACCAAGCGCATCAGCAGGCCCATCCGGAGGAACCGAGGCGCGGCGGCTGTCGCCCTCGCGGCGGCGACGGCCCTGCTGGCGGGCTGTAACTCCTCCGACAGCAAGGGCGACGACCCCCTTTCGGACAGCAAGGCGAGCGGCGACGGCGTGGTCGTCGGCTCCAACAACTTCGCCGAGAGCGTCCTGCTCGGTGACATCTACGGCGAGGCCCTCAAGGCCAAGGGCATCAAGGTCAGTTACAAGCCGAACATCGGCAGCCGCGAGACCACGTACGGTCTGCTCAAGAACGGGTCCATATCGGTCCTGCCCGAGTACAACGGCGCGCTGCTGGCCTACCTCGACCCGAAGGCCACGCCCAAGACGGTCGCGGCGACCACGTCGGCCATCGAGGCCAAGCTGGACTCCAAGCTGACCCTGCTGCAGCCCTCGCCGGCGCAGGACAAGGACTCGGTGACGCTCAACGCGGCCACCGCGAAGAAGTACAACCTCACCGACAAGTCGTCCATCGCCGACCTCAAGGGCATCGCGAAGGACCTGGTCATCGGCGCCTCGCCGGAGTTCCAGACCCGGCAGCAGGGCCTGGTCGGCCTCAAGGACGTGTACGGCCTGGAGTTCAAGTCCTTCAAGGCGCTGGACGCGGGCGGCCCGCTCACCAAGGCGGCCCTGAAGAAGAACACCGTGCAGGCCGCGGACATCTTCACCACGGACGCGACCATCTCCAAGGAGAAGCACGTCGTCCTGCAGGACCCGAAGAACCTCTTCGGCTACGAGAACGTCCAGCCGCTCGTCTACAAGAGCGCCCTGCCCCAGAAGGGCGCCGACGCGCTCAACGCCGTCTCCGCCAAGCTGGACACGGCGACCCTGCTGGACCTGGTCGCCCAGGTGCAGTTGCAGGGCAAGGACCCGCTGGACGTCGCCAAGGCCTGGCTGAAGTCCGCCGGTCTCGACTGACGCACCGCGGCACGGACGACCCGACGACGCGGGTGCCCCCGGCCTCCGGGGGCACCCGCGTCGTGCTGGACGGAACGGGCCCCAGGAGATCGGCTCGGCGGCCGGGCTCCTCAAAGTGGTCCAGCAACTGGGTGCCACCGTGGGCGTGGCGGTCCTCGGCGGTGTAAGAGGGAGTACGGGTCCGGGAGATGGTCACCGGAGCGGTCGACTCTCCAGGACGTGGGTGCCCGGGGCGCAGCTTTCCCTCAGTTCAGCGAGTTCGGCGGCCGGCAGCCTCAGGGCGGAGCCGCGCCGGCTGTGGTCCAGCAGCGCGGATGCGGCGAGCAGCCACTGCGGGAGGGGATCGACACCGATGAACTCGGCCAGGCGGGTCAGCTCTTCGGCGGGATCGTCGAGCAGGTCCTCGTACGCGAGTGTGGTGCGCTGCCAGGCAGGCAGTCGACCGAGGAACTCCGTTCCCTCGGTGACGAGTTCGGACCAGAGGGCGCCGAACGCCCGCAGGGGGACGTCCCGGTCGCGTACGAGGGCGGGATCGAAGCGCTCGTCGAGCAGTGGTGACAGGTCCGCGGGCAGCGAGCGCACATGCTCGTCGGTCAGGTCGGCCAGACTGTCGACGTCGGCTCGTGCCTTGATCTCGCGCAGCAGGGAGATGGTGCGGTATCCGGGGTGACGGCTCATGGACAGGGCGCAGTCCGGTCCGTCTCTGAACATGTGCACGAACCTCGCGTCCGGGAACGCGGCCCGTAGTCCTGGTGCCCAGCCTGTCGAGTAACCGGAGCGCTCCACGACGGCGGTCCGACCGAACCGCTCGCAGAGCAGCCCGAACAGCGCTCGGTGGTGCTCGGCGGCGGTGCGCTCGGGCCACCGGACCAGTGCTGCGCGCAGCTCGTCGAGGAGCCCGTCCGGGTCGTCGGTGAGGTGGGGCAACACCATCAGGGAGAGCGCGGGAATTCCGGTGGTCTCCGCCGCATACCTTCCGGGGCGGCGTGTGTAGAGGAACTCCGGCAGCGGCAGCCCGCTGCGGATCATCCGCTCGAAGTGCGGAGCGGGCCGGAAGAGCAACTGCCAGAACTCTTCACCGGTCAGCTTCCCTTCGGGGAATGCGGCGTCGCCCACGGAGGCCATGAACTCGTTGAGGCTCAGTACGTCCGGGTGGGTGTTGAGGATGCGGGACAGCGCGGTCGAGCCGCTACGCCCCGTACCAATGACAAAGGCCAAGGAACGCAAAGTCACCCTCCGCAGCTTCGCGACACTCAGGACCAGGCCCGGCTGTCGCAGCACTATCCCATGACCGGAACGACCGTCCCTACACCGTCGCCAGGCACCCCGGCGGTCCTGCTGAACGGCGCTCGGCCGTGCAGGGCGTGGATGAGGGCACGGTCGAGGTCGTCGAGCATGCCCCCGTCCTCGCGGATGGCGACGGATCAGAGGTCGAACTCGTGCGGCGGCAGGTCGAGCGTGTAGCACGCCTCACGCACCACCGCCTGCTCGGTCTTGTCGAAGTCCCCGTCCGCGCCGCCGATGACGATGCCGATCTGCACCACGGCGCGCGCCTCGGCGGGCTTCTTCTTCGCCTTGGCGATCTCCTGGAGCACGCTCACCTTGCCGAAGTCGAAGTCGGTGGTCAGCTTGTTCAGGTTCTCCTCGAAGCGGCGCCTCAGGTCGTCGGCCGGGAAGTTCTGCAACACCTCGTTCGTCGAGATGAGCTGGGCCACCCGCTGCCGCTCCGACGGGTCGATGGTGCCGTCGGCGGCGGCCACGAGCGCACACATCGCCATGCTCGCGTCGCGGAAGGCGCCGCTCTTCAGGTCGTTCTTCTTCGAAACCAACTGGGTCTGCATCTGCGACGCCGACTCCTTGATGCGGTCCCACAGGGCCATGCGAACTCCTCGTATCCACAGTCGAATGCCTCGACACCCATGTCTACAGCAACTTCTACAGCAACGTAGAAACTCGTGAGGCGGCCGATAAGTTCCGGCAACCTGGACTGAATTCGGGGCGATGTCAGCCGTAGGTCAGGTTCGCGCAGGGGTCCTCGTCCGCGGACCGTGCCCCGTCGGCCACCGCGGTCGGCACCGCGGTCGCCGTCGGCGGTGCGGCGGAGCCGGTGCCGGCGTACGACCGTCCGAGGACGACGTTGATGCGGGTCGCGCCGATCTGCTCCAGCTCGGCGCCCGGGAACACCTCGGCCACGGTCCGCGCCCGCGCCGCAAGGCCCGGACCGTACTGGACGACCGTCGTGGCGTGGTCCTGGGAGGCGGCGGTCGCGGTACCGGTGACGGTGAAGCCGTCCGCGCGGAGTTCGGCGGCGCCCTGGGCGGCGAGCCCGCTGACGGTGGTGCCGTTGTAGACGGCCACGTCGATGCCCGCGCCGGAGACGGGTGAGGCGGTGGGGGAGAGCGAGGGCGAGGGGGACGTGGACGCCCCGTCGCCGCTGCCCTTCCTGCCACCCGCGTCCGTGCCGTCGATCGTGCGGTCCGCCTTCAGCGCGGCCCACAGCTCGCCGGCGTCCGGCTCGACGACGGCCACCCGTGATCCGGAGTACCGCCAGGGGACGGTCACGAACTCGGTGTTGTGCAGGTCGATGTCCTTCAGCGACATCGCGAAGGCTATGAGCTTGTCGGCGGTGCCCAGCCCGGTGTCGACGGTGAGCGACCTGGTCGCCGCGTCGGCCAGCGGAAGCAGCTTCGTCGGCGTGAGCCCCTCGCTCTTGACCGATTTCAACAGACTGGACACGAAGGCCTGCTGGCGCTTGATCCGGCCGATGTCCGAGCCGTCTCCGATGCCGTGCCGGATGCGGACGTAGTCCAGTGCCCGCTGCCCCGAGACGGTCTGCACACCCTTCCTGAGCAGCAGGCCGCCGCGGGTGGTGCGGTGGGGGTTGAGGTCGTTCTCGTGGACGTCGTTCGGCAGGCACACCCGGACACCGCCCACGACCTCGGTCAGCGCGGCGAAACCCTTGAAGTCCACGACGACCGTGTGGTTCACCCGCAGCTCGGTGAGCTTCTCCACCGTGTTCTGGGTGCAGGCCGGGTTGCCCTTGTCGGTCTCCCCGACGGAGAAGGCCGCGTTGAACATGGTGTCGGTCTGCGTTCTGGTCCAGCTGCCGTCAGGGAGCTTGCACGGCGGGACGGTCACCAGGGTGTCGCGGGGGATGGAGACCGCGAGGGCGTGCTGGTGGTCGGCGTATATGTGCAGCAGGAACGTCGTGTCGGACCGGCCGATGTCGCCCTTGTCGCCGCCGCCGAGGGCCGCGTTGCCGTCGGTGCGCGCGTCCGAGCCGATGACCAGCACGTTCTCGCCCTTCGACGAGCCGGCGCCGGGACGGTTGTCGGAGAGACCGCCGGAGTCGAAGGTCCGGATGCCGCCGTCGAGCTTCAGATACAGCCAGCCGACGCCCGCCGTGACCAGCACCAGCAGCGACATGCAGAGGGTGAGCGCTCTGCGGATCCTGCGACCGCGGGGAATGCGCGGACCGTGCCGGTCGGGCCGGAAGGCTTCGGGGCGGTCGTGGCTGTCGTGGCCGCCGTGGTCGTTGTGGGCGCCGCGGCCGTCGTGCCCGTCACGGCCGTTGCCCGTGCTGCCGTGCCGCGACGGAGCCGTACCCCGGTTGCTGGTGACGCTCATGGGCCCCCTCCCGTCCCCCGTGGTCCTCAGTCCTCCTCTTCGTCGTCCTCGAAGAAGTCACCGATCTCGTCCACGACTTCCGCGGCCACCAGCCCGCCCACCACACCGACGGCCAGGCCTGCCGCGCCCGCCGCCACGGCCGTACCCAGGCCCGGGCCGGAGTGGTGGTGGCCTGAGTCGTGGACGGGGTGCGACTCGCCGTGGCCGTACGCCGCGTGGGTGCCGTAGGCCTCGCGGTGCTCGGTCAGCTGCCGGATCCAGCCGTCCACCTCCGTGTTCCAGTCGAGGGCGGTCGCGTCCTCGTGGCGCACGACGAACCGGGTCAGCGCGTCGTGCCCGGAGGAGAAGAGGCCACCGCGTTTGTCCGCCTCCAGGACGACCTCGCTGCCGGTGGGGGAGGCGAGGAAGGTCAGCTCGATCTCGCTCACCGCGTGCGCGTACTGCGGGGCCGGGGCCAGCTCGATCTCCTGGTAGAAGGGCAGCTGCTGGCCCGTACCGCCGATGCGGCCGTACTCGAGGTCGGCGGAGCGGAAGCCGAAGCCCAGCTGACCGAGGGCCTCCAGGACCGCCTCCTGCACGGGCAGGGGGCGGACGGTGAGCGGGTCCAGATCGCCCTTGTCCCGGGCGCCCGCCACCGCGACCTCCGTGCGCACGCCCAGGACGATGCCGAGCGGCTGGCCGTACAGCTCGGTGACCGGGGTCTCCCAGGGCAGCGGCACGCTGAAGGGCAGCTCGCGCTCCTCATGCTCGCCGAGCCGGAAGCCGCCGCCGACGGTGAACCGCTCGAAGACGACGGCGCCCTCGCTCTCGCCCTCCTCGTGCTCCGCCTCTACGCGTGCGATCAGCTCCAGGCCGATGTGCTCGACCTCCACGGCCGTGTCGCCGCCGCGCAGCAGCACACGCCCCGACAACGGGCCACCGGGCAGGGCCGCCCCGCCGTCCAGCACCGTGTCCACGGAGGGGTCGCCGACCCCGATCGCCCCCAGCAGCCGTTTGAACACCATGACCCCGTAGCTCCTTCACTCGTCGCCTCATCCGCACGGCCTTCCACTGCCGTCCGTCCGACCGATGAACTCGCCGCGACGGCGGTGAAGTTCCCAGGTCACCTGTTCGGGTGACGGTGTAGTGAGAGAACGCCTGGCGGTCCGGTCAACCGAGTTCGCGCGGGCCGTAGATCGCGCTGTCGGCTCCGGTGGCCAGGGCCCAGTAGCGGTCGCCGAAGGACCAGTGCCACCACTCGGTGGGGTAGTTCACCAGGCCCGCTGCGGTCAGTGCGTCCCCGAGCAGCCGCCGGTTGGCGCGTGCTTCGGCGCCGACGTTGCCGGCGTCCGTGTAGCAGGCGCCCGCGCTCTCCTCGGGGCTGGCGTTCATCCGGGTCCCCATGTCGAGTTCCCGCCCGTCGGCGGAGACGAGGGTGAGGTCGACCGCGGCGCCGGCGCTGTGCGGCGCGATCTCCGGCGGCGACACGTACCGGCTCGCGGCCTCCCGCACCTGCGCCGGCGACCAACCCGGGTTGTCGCCTCGCAGTTCGTCGGCATAACCCTCGAAGTAGTGGCGCTGCAGCGCGGGCGGCCGGTACCCCTCGACGAACAGCAGCCGTATGCCGTCCGGCAGCAGCTCCTGAGCCTTGAGCAGCCGGGTCAGCACCCCTTCTCGCAGATGCGCGAACGCCCCCGAGTCGTCGGTGTTGCGATCACCGACGGCGAGGTCCCGCAGCCGGACGTCGACGAGCGGTTCACCGCAGTCGACCACCGGGACGGCCGCGATCTTCGGATCCGACATCAGCACGATCTCGTTCATGCACTGATCATTGCCGACGCCCCCACTCGGCCGTGAGCGGTAGAGCGTCGAACTCAGGCCGGTTCCCCTGCCCCCGCCCCTTCCCCCAGCCCCTGCCCCGCCGCCCGGGCCGCCTTGCGGCGTTGACGGCGGCTCACCCGGGGTGCCTGGTCGGGGAGCCAGCCGAAGGCGAGGCAGCTGCCGGTGGCGCCGAGGAGGAGGCCGATGAAGAAGCCGCCCAGGTTGGAGGTGAGCCAGGTGCCCAGGGAGAGCAGGATGCCGGTGATGGAGTAGAAGAGCCGCTGGGAGGGATTGAAGAGGATCAGCAGACCCAGCAGCACCATCAGCGTCGGCAGCAGATAGCCGGCCAGGCCCTGCATGCCGATGTGCATGACGACCTTCAGCGAGGCCTTCTCGGTGAGCAGGATCCAGCCGCCGCCGAGGGCCAGCAGCAGCCCGCCCCAGAACGGCCGGCGGGCCCGCCACCTGCGGAAGGCGGGCCTCAGTCCCTGATGTGGACGCTCCGGCATCGGATCAGCAAGCCTTGTCGCTGAAGCTCAGCTTGAGTCCGGGCAGCCTGAACACACCAGCGGTGGTCGCGTAGTTGGTCTGCCGAAGGTTGCCGATGTGCACGGTGTCGGCCTGCTGGCTGAAGACGCCGATCGGGCCCTTCGCGTTCGCCTTGTTCAGCGTGCTGGCGTCGTTGCCGATCTCGATGTTGCCGAAAGCAGCGTCGCCCGACAGCTCGGTCGAGTCGGTGGTGAGGTCGCTCGCGGTCACCTTCTGGTCGCCGCCGCCGGCGGTGATCTTCAGGTTGGTGCCGCCCAGGTCGACGCTCTGGCACAGCTTGGTGAGCGTGGCGTTCTTGATCGCGGAGGTGACGACGAGCACCTGCCCGCCGGTGTCCCCGGCGTTCGGGCTGCCGTCCGCCATGTTGTCGAGACCGCCGAACTGCTCGAACCCGGTGCCGTTGAGTTCCGTGGCCGTGACGGTGAACGGCATGCCGGAGATCGCGAACTGCACACCCAGCGCGCCCTCGGCGGTGAGGATCGCCAGGCCGGCGGCGACCAAGGTGGCGGGCACCGCCATGACGGCGGCCCTGCGCAGTCGTACCCGACCTCGCCGTTCGCCGCCGCCGGCGGTCCCTGACGCGGCTGAGGTTTCGGACGGGGAACCGCTTCCCGGGTTCTCGGGGGTGTTGTCGGCGGACGAGAGGTCCGGGGACGAGGCCATGTCTGCTCCCATGGGCATAGATCAATGCGGGTTGGGCTTCAGTGGCGCGTTGTCCTGGCGCGGACAGTGGCTGCCGCGTACGCCTCCTCGCACTCCCGGCGGATGCAAGGGCTTTCTCGTTACGCGGCAGTAGCCTGCGAGGAAGTTACCGCCGGTTACTTTGGAGGGTCAAGGGAGTTGTGAAAAAAGGGTGTTGGATGTGCGGGGACGTCGACGGGCCCGGTCGGGAGGCGGTCTCCGACCACCGTCAATAAGCAGCAACTCCCTTGCCGCGCCTTGACGTTGATGGTTGATCAGGTCTACAACTCTCCCTGGTTTCCCCGGATCCGTGGCGCCGGATCCGCCGAGCGGTATCGGCCGCGTTCCCGGCCTTCATTCGGTAACCGCTCTGCCTTTCTCCGACAACCGACAACCGCTCCGCACCAGCGCGGCATCGGCACGGTCGCTTCCCCCTCCTCGGCCCGTGCCCGGCCGCCCTCTGTCCGGCCCGGTCGGAGGCCTTCCCCCGAGGCCTTCGACCGGTGCCCGGCCGGCCGCCGTCGCCGGTCCGTCACGTACGGAGAAGGCGTCACGGCCCGGCGACGGCGGCACCCCCCACCCACCATCCCCC
>NZ_MCGQ01000058.1:0-91901 GCF_002242805.1 Streptomyces diastatochromogenes
GCGTCGGCGTGGGCGGGCACGGCGTCGGCGTGGGTTTCGGGCACGGCGGGGGCGTGGGCCAGTGGTCGCCGTCTCCCGCCACGGCCACCGCCACCGTGCCGTCCGGGCCCGTCGAGGCGGACGCGCAGGCGTCGGCCGACGCGGTCCCGACCGGGCAGCCCACCAGAGTCCAGGTCAGCGCCAACAGGGCCAACACCCGTGTGGCGGGCGCACATCGGGTCACTTCGGGTCCATGCACGACGGAGATCATGAGGCTCGGGGCGCCGTCGTACTCCGGAGTGCGCCGGGATTGGCCCGAAGGGGTGACAAATCGCGATCAATGGTTTGAAGGGACGATGTGGACCAACTAGCCGATTTGCGGGCTCGTACGACTCCCCGCGCGCGGGACGCGTCACAGGATCCGGAAAGAATTTCGCGTCCCCGTTGAACGCTCCGCCCCCTCCGCCGCGTACCCATGGCCGTGCGGCGGCGCAGCAAGGCGCTGCAATATCCAGGCAAAATTGGGGAGTTGGCGATGAAGACCTCCTGGCGGACCGCCTCACTGGTGGCCACGGCCGCTTCGGTGCTGGCGCTGACGACGGCGTGCGGTCAGGACAACAGCACCACCCCGGCATCGGCGGCCCAGAACGTCGGGGCCACGGCCGCTGCGGGTGACTACGGCAACCCGGGCGCCGCAGCCGGCACGGGCACCGCCGCGGGCAACGGGTACGGCGCCGACGGCAACCAGAGCTCCAGCTCGCCGAGCCCTGCCGCCCCCGCGGGCAAGCTGACCGTGGCCAGCAACCCCGACCTGGGCAACGTGCTGACCGACGGTTCCGGCCTCACCCTCTACCGGTTCGACAAGGACACCGCCAATCCGCCCAAGTCGAACTGCGAGGGCGACTGCGCCACCACCTGGCCGCCGGTGCCCGCCGACGACGCCACCGCCGGCGCCGGCATCGACAAGGCGCTGCTCGGCGAAGTCACCCGCCCCGACGGCACCAAGCAGCTGACCATCGGCGGCTGGCCCGCCTACCGCTACGTCAAGGACGTCAACTCCGGTGACGTCAACGGCCAGGGCGTGGGCGGCAAGTGGTTCGCGCTCGCCCCCAACGGCAAGAAGGCCTCGCTGTCCGCCCTGCCCGGTCTGTCCGTCCGCAAGGACCCCAAGCTGGGCGACATCATCGTGGACAAGAACGGCATGACGGTCTACCGGTTCCTGAAGGACAAGGCGTGGCCGAAGGTCGTCTCGAACTGCATCGGGGCCTGCCTGGAGAAGTGGCCCGCGGTCGCCCCGGTCAAGCCCGAGAACACCGAGGGCGTCCAGAAGAAGGGGCTGATGGGCTTCACCCGGCCCGACGGGGAGAAGCAGATGACCGTCAACTGCTGGCCCATCTACACCTTCTCCGGCGACAAGGCCGCCGGTGACACCAACGGTCAGGGCGTGGGGGGCACTTGGTACGCCGTCTCGCCCGACGGAAAGCCGGTCGGCGCGCCGGGCAAGTAGAGATCACCTCCCCAGGGTCGATCGCCCCGCCCACCGGCGCCTGACCGAAGGTCCGCCCCCTCCGCACCGCACGGAGGGGGCGGACCGTTTGTTTTCACAAGGCCGTCACACAGCGGGGTCACATGGGCACTTGCCGCAGGCAGTGACCGGGAACGGATGGTCAATTTCCGGTTCGGGTCGCTCCTTTGGCGGGCGATCAGTAGCCTCAGCTCGAACACCGGATCGCCTGGACCTGTCGCCTACGCCTTGGAGAGATACATGGAGCGTCCCGCCTGGGCCCCACGAAGCATCGACATCTCGGTGCCGAGCGTTTCGCGTATCTACGATTTCTACCTGGGCGGTTCACACAATTTCGAGGTCGACCGGGAAGCGGCCCGCAAGGCGATGGAGTTCATGCCGGGCCTGCCGAAGATCATGCAGGCCAACCGGGCGTTCATGCGCCGGGCGGTGCGCTTCGCGGCCGGGGAGGGCATCACCCAGTTCCTCGACATCGGCTCCGGCATCCCGACCTTCGGCAACGTCCACGAGGTGGCCCAGGCCGCGGCGCCGGGCGCCCGCGTCGTCTACGTCGACCACGATCCGGTGGCGGTCGCGCACAGCCAGGCGGTGCTGGAGGGCAACGAGGACGTCGAGGTGATCGCGGCCGACCTGCGCAAACCCCAGGAGATCCTCTCCAGTCCCCAACTGGAGCGCCTTATCGACCTGAATCGGCCAGTGGCCCTCCTCCTCGTTGCCATACTGCACTTCGTGGAAGACGCGGACGACCCGTACGGTGCGGTGGCGGAGCTGCGCGAGGCGCTCGCGCCCGGCAGCCTGCTGATCCTCACCCATGCCTCGTACGAGGGAATCCCGTTGCCGGCGGAGCGGGCCGAGGGTGTGGTGGACGTATACAAGGACATTCGCAACCCGCTGATCATGCGCTCGCGCGAGGCGATCGCACGGTTCTTCGAGGGGTACGACATGGTGGAACCCGGACTGGTGCCGATGCCGCACTGGCGCCCGGAGTCGGCGCCGGAGGACGAGGATCCGTACGCCTTCTCCGGATTCGCCGGCGTGGGGCGCACGGCGTGAGCGCGGAGCCGGACGGGCCGGAGGACAGACTGCGCCGGCTGACGACGATCTGGAGCCGGGCGGTCTTCCCGGTCACCTCCACGTCGCTGACCCGTGCGGAGTTCGCGGAACAACTCCTTCCGCTCGCACGCCGGTTGAGCCACCTCCTGCGGGCCCGCAGCTTCGACTCCGAGGAGGCCAAGGCGGTCGGCGCCGCGCTGGTCGACGCGCACTGCACCGACCCCGAGGCGCTCACCCGCACCCTGGACTGCGTCGACGCCTACCTGGTCCTCTACTGCGGCGAGGACGGCCCCCAGGACGAACTGCGCATGCGCTCCTCGCGGTTGCAGCACGCGATGGCCGCCGGGTACGCGCAGGCCCTGCGCGAGCGCACCCTCGCCGAGCAGGAGGCCATCGCCCAGGCCGCGTTGCAGGCCCAGGGCGTGGTCGCGCAGGCGCTGCACGCCAGCGAGGCCCGCTTCCGGGCGGTGTTCGAGGGCGCGGCCATAGGCATCGGCATCGCCGACCTGGAGGGCAACGTGCTCCAGGTCAACGAGGCGCTGCTGCGCATGTTCGGCGGCTCCGAGCACACCGTACGCGGCCGCAACGTCATGGAGTGGACGCATCCCGAGGACGCGCCCCAGACCTGGAAGCTCTACGACGAACTCGTCCGCGGCGAACGCGAGCACTACCACGTCGAGAAGGCCTTCAACCGTCCCGACGGCACGGTCCTGTGGACCAACCTCACGGTCTCCCTGCTGCGTGACGCCGACGGCGAACCGCAGTACCAGCTGGCCCTCATGGAGGACACCACCGAGCGCCGCCTGCTCAACCTCCGGCTGCGCTACGAGGCCACCCACGACGCCCTCACCGGACTGCCCAACCGCACCCTGTTCTTCGAGCGCCTGGAGAAGGCCCTGGGCGCGGGCGAGGGCCAGCGCTTCGGCCTGTGCTACCTCGACCTGGACGGCTTCAAGACCATCAACGACAGCCTCGGCCACGCGGCCGGCGACCGGCTGCTGGTGGAGGTCGCCGACCGGCTGCAGTCCTGCGCCACCGCGCCCGGCGAGATGGTCGCCCGGCTCGGCGGCGACGAGTTCGTGGCCCTGACCACCGGCCCCGGCACCGAGCGCGAGGTCGACGAACTCGCCGAACGCATCCTGAACGCGCTCATCACCCCCATCAGTATCGACGGCCGTGATCTGCTGGTGCGCGGCAGCCTCGGCATCGTCGAGGGCCCGGCGGGCGAGCGCACCGCGGCGGAGGTCCTGCGCAGCGCGGACATCACCATGTACCGGGCCAAGTCGGCGGGCGGCAACCGCTCCGAACTGGCCGACCCGGAGGCCGACGCCCGCGCGATCACCCGCCACGGCCTGACCACCGCCCTCCCCACGGCCCTGGAGCGCGGCGAGTTCTTCATCGAGTACCAGCCCCTGGTCCACCTCGGCGACGGCAGCGTCCGCGGTGCCGAGGCGCTGGTGCGCTGGCTGCACCCGCAGCACGGCGTCCTCGGCCCCGACCGCTTCATCCCGCTCGCCGAGCACACGGGCCTGATCGTCCCGCTCGGCCGCTGGGTCCTGGAGGAGTCCATCCGCCAGGCCCGCGAATGGCGAGAACGGTACGGCGAACAGACGACCGCCGGCCCCCTGCGCATCAACGTCAACCTCTCCCCGTGCCAGCTCAGCCATCCCGGCCTGGTCCAGGACACGGTGGAGATCCTCGAACGCGCGGGCGTCGCCCCCGACGCCCTCTGCCTGGAGGTCACCGAGTCGGCGCTGATCGGCGCCGACGACGACCTCCTCAAACCCCTGCGGCGACTCGCCGAGATGGGCGTCGACATCGCCCTGGACGACTTCGGCACCGGCTACTCCAACCTCGCCAACCTGCGCCGCCTCCCGGTGAGCATCCTCAAGCTGGACCGCTCCTTCACCCAGGGCATGCAGCAGTTCCCGGCCGACCCGGTCGACCTGAAGATCGTCGAGGGCATCGTCACCCTGGCCCACAGCCTCGACCTCGCGGTCACCGTCGAGGGAGTGGAGACCGGCGCCCAGGCCGAGCAACTCCGCATACTGGGCTGCGACACGGCCCAGGGCTGGTACTACGCCCGCCCCGGGCCGCCGGAGCGGCTGCACGAGCTGGCGCTGGTGGACGCGACGGGCTGACGGTACGGATACGACCGTGGCGGCCCGCTCCGCCGCCACGTGCCGGTGCCGTACGGCCGTGCTCTACTTGATCCGTTCCCGAAGGAGCCGGATCGATATGAGCATCGAGCTGCAGGGCAGGACAGCCGTCGTCACCGGGGCGAGCAAGGGCATCGGCCTGGCGATCGTACGGGCGCTCGCGCAGGCGGGCGCGAGCGTCGTCGCCGGATCCCGCACCACGTCCGAGGGCCTGGACGCCCTGGTCAAGGACGGCTCGGTCGCCTGGGTCCCGGTGGATCTCGCCGAGTCGCAGGCGGCGGAGCGGCTGGTCGGCGCCGCCCGGGGACGCGTCGACGTCCTGGTCAACAATGTCGGCGCGGCCCCGGTCCGCACCAGCGGCTTCCTGTCCGTGACCGACGCCGACTGGCAGCGCACCCTCGACCTGAACCTCCTCACCGCCGTACGGGTCACCCGGGCGGCCCTGCCGCTGATGCTGGAGGCCGGACAGGGCGCGGTGATCACCGTCGCCTCGGTCAACGCCACTCTGCCGGACCCGATGGTGATCGACTACAGCGCGAGCAAGGCAGCCCTCGTCGCGTTCTCCAAGGCGCTGTCCAAGGAGGTCGGCCCCCGGGGCATCCGGGTCAACACCGTGAGCCCCGGACCGGTGGAGACGGAGCTGTGGCTCGGCGGGGGCGGGGTGGCCGACACCCTGTCGGCCGCGGCGGGCAGCACGCCCGAGGACGTGGTGGCCCAGGTGTCGAGCGCCACCGTCACCGGCCGTTTCTCGCGGCCGGAGGAGGTCGCCGACCTGGTCCTGTTCCTGGCGGGCGACCGGTCGGGCAACATCGTCGGCAGCGACCTGGTGATCGACGGCGGCTACGTCCCGACCTGGTGACCCGGACCCGGTGCCACAGGCCTGGTGACCGGCCGCGTCATCACCTCTCCAGCAGCATCCGCTGCAACTCCCGGGCCGCGCGCGGCGGAGCCACGTCGCTGCGGTGGGCCAGCGCGATCGTACGGTGCAGGCCGGGCCGGGCCAGCGGAGTGACCCGCAGCCCCCGCCCGGTGCGGGCCGCCACCATGCGCGGTACGACCGCGACCCCCAGCCCGGACCGGACGAAGCCGAGGACCGCGTCCATCTCGCCGCCCTCCACCGCGAAGTCCGGCTCGAAACCCTCCGCCCGGCACGCGGCGACCGTCAGCTCCCTGAGGTCGTAGCCGTGCCGGAACATCACCAGCCGTTCGCCCTCCAGATCCGCGATGCGCACGACCCGGCCGCCGCCGCCGGGCGCCCTCACCTCCGGTGAGGACACCACCACCAGATCCTCCCGCAGCAGTTCCACCGTGGTCAGGGCGGGCGCGGGCGTCGGCAGCGGGAGCACGACGAGGGCGAGGTCGAGGGCGCCGCGGGCCAGCCCCCGCACCAGGTCGTGCGAGCCGCCCTCCTCGATCAGCAGCCGGATGCCCGGATAGCGGTCGTGGAAGGCGCGCAGGACGTCCGGCAGCAGGCCGGTGCACAGGCTCGGCGTCGCGCCCAGCCGCACCCGCCCCCGCCGCAGCTGCACCAGCTCCTGCACCTCGTACCGGGCCGTGTCCGCGTCCGCGAGGATCCGCCGGGCCAGCGGGAGCAGCGCCTCGCCCGCGTCGGTGAGCGTGATGTTGCCCCGGGCGCGCAGGAACAGATCCGCGCCCAGCTCCCGCTCCAGCGACTTGATCTGCTGCGACAACGACGGCTGGGCGACATGGACCAGTTCGGCGGCCCGGGTGAAGTGCCGGGTCTCGGCGACGGCCACGAAGTACTGAAGCTGCTGGAACTGCACGGTTACAGAATAGTTCCTGCCTATGGAAACAAGCTGGACCATGTCTTGGACCGATCGGGTCCGGCGCGCCTAGCGTGCTGTGCCATGGCTCTGGCAACGCGGACGGACCGACGGCCGTCCATGGCGCGCACGATGTGGGACAGCACCGTCGGCAAGAAGACGATCATGGCCGTCAGCGGTCTGATCATGCTGCTGTACCTGGTCGCGCACATGATCGGGAACCTGAAGATCTACTTCGGGGCGGGCGAGTTCAACCACTACGCCCATTGGCTGCGCACCGTCGGCGAACCGTTCATGCACTACGAGTGGACGCTCTGGCTCATCCGGATCGTCCTGGTCGTCGCCGTGGTCGCCCACGCCACGTCCGCGTACCAGCTCAGCCGCCGCGACATCAAGGCACGGCCCAGCAAGTACGTGCACAGGAAGCCGCGGGCCAGTTACGCCACGCGGACCATGCGCTGGGGCGGGATCATCCTCGGCCTGTTCATCGTCTGGCACATCCTGGACCTGACCACCGGCACCGTGCACTCCGGCGGCTTCCAGGAGGGCCACCCGTACCAGAACGTGGTGGACACCTTCTCCACCTGGTACGGCAACGTCATCTACATCGTCGCGATGCTCGCGCTCGGCCTGCACATCCGGCACGGCTTCTGGAGCGCCGCCCAGACCCTCGGCGTCGGCAGCCGCGCCCGCGACCGCGCCCTGAAGACCGTCGCCGACGTCCTCGCGCTGCTGCTCACGGCCGGCTTCATCGCCGTACCCGTGGGCGTCATGACCGGAGTGGTGAGCTGACATGACAACCTACGCGGACTACACGACCGGTGACGCCGTCGTCGACGGCAAGGCGCCGTCGGGCCCGATCGACGAGCGCTGGGACAAGCGCCGCTTCGAGGCCAAGCTGGTCAACCCCGCCAACCGCCGCAAGCACACCGTGATCGTGGTCGGCACCGGCCTGGCCGGCGGCTCCGCGGGCGCCACGCTCGCCGAACAGGGCTACCACGTCGTCCAGTTCTGCTACCAGGACTCCCCGCGCCGCGCGCACTCGATCGCCGCGCAGGGCGGCATCAACGCGGCGAAGAACTACCGCAACGACGGCGACTCGATCCACCGGCTGTTCTACGACACCGTCAAGGGCGGCGACTTCCGGGCCCGCGAGTCCAACGTCCACCGCCTCGCGCAGATCTCGGTCGAGATCATCGACCAGTGCGTGGCGCAGGGCGTGCCGTTCGCCCGCGAGTACGGCGGTCTGCTCGACACCCGCTCCTTCGGCGGCGTCCAGGTGTCCCGGACGTTCTACGCCCGCGGCCAGACGGGCCAGCAGCTGCTGCTGGGCGCCTATCAGGCGCTGTCGCGGCAGATCGCCGCGGGGAACGTGGAGATGCACCCGCGCACCGAGATGCTGGACCTGATCGTCGTGGACGGGCGGGCGCGCGGCATCGTGGCGCGGGACCTCGTCACCGGGAAGATCGACACGTACTTCGCCGACGCCGTCGTGCTCGCGAGCGGCGGTTACGGCAACGTCTTCTACCTGTCCACGAACGCCATGAACTCCAACGCGACCGCCGTCTGGCGGGCGCACCGGCGCGGCGCCCACTTCGCCAACCCCTGCTTCACCCAGATCCACCCCACCTGCATCCCGCGCACCGGCGACCACCAGTCCAAGCTCACCCTGATGAGCGAGTCGCTGCGCAACGACGGCCGGATCTGGGTGCCGAAGGCCAAGGGCGACACCCGGCCCGCGAACCAGATCCCCGAGGACGAGCGCGACTACTACCTGGAGCGCATCTACCCGTCCTTCGGTAACCTGGTCCCGCGCGACATCGCCTCCCGCGCCGCGAAGAACGTCTGCGACGAGGGCAGGGGAGTCGGCCCCGGCGGCCAGGGTGTGTACCTGGACTTCGCCGACGCGATCAGGCGGATGGGGCGCAAGGCCGTCGAGGCCAAGTACGGCAACCTCTTCGACATGTACCAGCGGATCACCGACGAGGATCCGTACGAGGTGCCGATGCGGATCTACCCCGCCGTGCACTACACGATGGGCGGTCTGTGGGTCGACTACGACCTGCAGACCACCGTCCCCGGCCTGTTCGCGATCGGCGAGGCCAACTTCTCCGACCACGGCGCGAACCGCCTCGGCGCGTCCGCCCTGATGCAGGGCCTCGCCGACGGCTACTTCGTCCTGCCGTCGACGATCAACGACTACCTCGCCCGCAACCCGCACCAGGAGGCGGTGACGGCCGAACACCCGGTCGTCCAGGAGGTGTTGGCCGAGACGGAGGACCGGCTCAACCTGCTGCTGTCCGTCGACGGCGACCGCACCCCCGACTCCTTCCACCGCGAAGTCGGCGAACTCATGTGGGAGTTCTGCGGCATGGCGCGCACGGACGCGGGTCTGCGCAAGGCCCTGGAGCGGATCCCGCAGATCCGTGAGGAGTTCTGGCGGCGCATCAAGGTGCCCGGCACCGGCGAGGAGTTCAACCAGTCGCTGGAGAAGGCCAACCGCATCGTCGACTACCTGGAACTCGCCGAGCTGATGTGCCTCGACGCGCTGCACCGCGCCGAGTCCTGCGGCGGCCACTTCCGCGAGGAGTCGCAGACACCCGACGGCGAGGCCGCCCGCAGGGACGAGGAGTTCTCCTACGCGGCCGCCTGGGAGTTCACCGGCACCGGCGAGGCGCCCGTCCTGCACAAGGAAGACCTGGTCTTCGAGTACGTCCACCCCACCCAGCGGAGCTACGCATGAAGCTCAACCTGCGCGTCTGGCGGCAGAAGAACGCCGACGCCGAAGGCGCCGTGTCCACGTACGAGGTGGACGGCATCTCCGCCGACATGTCCTTCCTGGAGATGCTCGACACGCTCAACGAGGAACTCATCCTCAGGGGCGAGGACCCGGTCGCCTTCGACCACGACTGCCGCGAGGGCATCTGCGGCGCGTGTTCCCTCGTGATCAACGGGGATGCGCACGGGCCCGAGCGGACCACCACCTGTCAGCTGCACATGCGGTCCTTCAAGGACGGCGACACGATCGACATCGAGCCGTGGAGGGCGTCGGCGTTCCCGGTGATCAAGGACCTGGTCGTCGACCGGTCCGCCTTCGACCGGATCATCCAGGCCGGCGGCTACATCTCCGCGCCGACGGGCTCCGCACCGGAGGCGCATGCGGCGCCGGTGCCGAAGCCGGATGCGGACTTCGCGTTCGAGCACGCCGAGTGCATCGGGTGCGGGGCGTGTGTGGCCGCGTGCCCGAACGGTGCGGCGATGCTGTTCACCTCCGCCAAGGTCAACCACCTCAATGTGCTGCCCCAGGGTGCGCCCGAGCGGGAGACGCGGGTGCTGGACATGGTGGCGCAGATGGATGCGGAGGGGTTCGGCGGGTGCACGCTGACGGGTGAGTGTGCGACCGCTTGTCCCAAGGGGATTCCGCTCGTGTCCATCACCGGCATGAACAGGGAGTGGCTGCGGGCGAACCGGAAGGTGGGCAAGCGCTAGCCGCAAGAGAAGACGTTCGCCGTAAAGGGGCGGACGGGCGGGGCCGGGAGAGGTGCTCCTTCCGGCCCCGTCTGGTTTTCCGGTGGCGCGCTCGCCCACGCCGTTCAACAAGCCCACACCCATTCTCCGGGCACCGGTCACGCGTACGCCAACCGGCGTCGGAAGAACAGGAGCGGCAGAGCGGACCGACGTTCTGCCGCTCCCGCCGACCCCGGCCCGTGACCATGGAGAGAGCCATGACCGGCGTCACCACGCTCGATCGCCCCCCGCAGCCCGCGGCACCCACCCGCTACACCGTCACCCTCGCCCGTGACGAGGCCGACGTCCGTGCCGCGCAGCGGCTGCGGCACGACGTCTTCGCCGGAGAGATGGGCGCCCTGCTGGCCACCTCGCAGCCGGGCCTCGACGTCGACCCGTTCGACGCCTACTGCGACCACCTGCTCGTGCGCGACACCGTGACCGGGCAGGTCGTCGGCACCTACCGGCTGCTGCCGCCGGAGCGCGCCGCGGTCGCCGGCCGGCTCTACTCGGAGGGCGAGTTCGACCTGGCCCCGCTGGACGGGATCCGGCCCGGTCTGGTCGAGGTCGGCCGCTCCTGCGTGCACCCCGACCACCGGGACGGCGCCGTCATCGGCCTGATCTGGGCCGGGATAGCCCGGTACATGGTCGACCGGGGCCACGAGTGGCTGGCGGGCTGCTGCTCCGTGCCGCTCGCCGACGGCGGCGCGCTGGCCACGGCCACCTGGGAGCGGGTGCGCACCAAGCACCTGGCGCCCGAGGAGTTCCGGGTACGGCCCCTGCTGCCGTGGACCCCGAACGCCGAGGTGCCCGCCGGCCGCACCGAGCTGCCCGCCCTGCTGCGCGGCTACGTCCGCCTCGGCGCCTGGGTGTGCGGGGAACCCGCGCACGACCCGGACTTCGGGGTCGCCGACCTGTACGTGCTGCTGTCGATGCGCCGGGTCAACCCGCGCTATCTGAAGCACTTCCTCTCCCTCGTGCCGGCCTGATGAGCGTCTGGCTGCCCACCGCGCCCTGCACCCCGGGCGCCTGCGTGGAGCCGGCCGCACCCGCCGCGTCCGTACCCCGTGCGGTGCTGCGGCTCACCGCGGTCGCGGTCCTGGTACTGGCCGGGATCGCGCTGACCCCCCTCGGCGGGCGGATCCCCGCCGAGTGGGTCAGGCGGTGGTGCCGGTCGATCGTGCGGGCCATCGGGGTCCGGGTCCGCCTCACCGGCACCACCGCACCGGACGGCGGTCTGCTGCTGGTCGCCAACCACGTCTCCTGGCTGGACATCCCGCTGCTGGCCGCCGTACGCCCCGCCCGGATGCTCGCCAAGACCGAGATCCGTGACTGGCCCGTGGCGGGGGCGCTGGCCGCGCGCGGCGGGGCCGTGTTCATCGAGCGCGACCGGCTGCGCGCGCTGCCCGACACGGTCGCCCGGATCGCGCACGCCCTGCGGGAGGGCGCGGCCGTGGTCGCCTTCCCCGAGGGCAGCACCTGGTGCGGGCGGGCGCACGGCCGCTTCCACCGGGCTGTCTTCCAGGCCGCGCTGGACGCGGGCGTGCCCGTGCAGCCGGTCCGGCTGCGCTACCGGCAGGACGGGGGAGGGGCGGCGAGCACGGCGGCCGCGTTCGTCGGCGAGGACACCCTGCTCGCCTCCCTGTGGCGGGTCGCCCGCGCGCGGGGCCTGGTGGCCGAGGTGGACATCCGGCCGGTGATACCGCCGGGCGACCAGCCCGACCGCCGTTCCCTCGCCCGTGCCGCCCAGCCGGTCCCCTCGGAGACCGCCTGGACCCATGCCGTCCTGCTGGCGCCGCAGCTCTCCCCTCAGGGCATGACCCGGGCCAGATAGGGCGCCGTGGCGCTGCCCGCCGCCTGCGCCACCCGCTGCGGCGGCCCGGCCGCCACGATCCGGCCGCCCCGGTCGCCGCCGCCCGGACCCAGGTCGATCACCCAGTCCGCCTCGGCGACCACGGTCATGTCGTGCTCGACCACGACCACCGTGTGCCCGGCGTCGACCAGCCCTTGCAGCCGGTCCATCAGCACCTCGACATCGGCCGGGTGCAGACCGGTCGTCGGCTCGTCCAGCAGGTAGAGGGTGTGGGCGCGGCGCCCGCGCTGCAGCTCGCTGGCCAGCTTGATCCGCTGGGCCTCCCCGCCGGACAGCTCGGTGGCGGGCTGGCCCAGGCGCAGATAGCCGAGGCCCACGTCGAGCAGCGAGCCCAGGCTGCGGGCCGCGCCCGGGGTGTCCGCGAAGAAGGAGGCCGCGTCCTCGACGGTGAGGTCGAGGACCTCGGCGATGTTCCGTCCCCGGTACGCCACCCGCAGGGTCTCGGGGTTGTAGCGGGCGCCCGCGCAGTCCGGGCAGGGCGCGTACGTGCTCGGCAGGAACAGCAGCTCGACGCTGACGAACCCCTCGCCCTGACAGGTCTCGCAGCGCCCGCCCGCCACGTTGAAGGAGAACCGCCCGACGCCGTAGCCGCGCTCCCGTGCCGCGCCGGTGGCGGCGAACACCTTCCGTACGACGTCGAACAGGCCGGTGTAGGTGGCCAGGTTGGAGCGCGGAGTGCGCCCGATCGGCCGCTGGTCCACCCGGACGAGACGGCCGACCCCGGCCAGGTCCTCCGTCAACTCGCCGATGAGCGTGGACTTCCCGGAGCCGGAGACACCGGTGACGGCGGTGAACGCGCTCAGCGGGAACTCGGCCGTCACCCCGCGCAGGTTGTGCCGGGTCACGGGGCCCACCGTCAGCCAGCCGCGCGGCTCACGGACCGCACGCGCCGGGCCCGGGGCCTCGTCGAAGAGGTAGCGGGCCGTGGCCGAGTCCTCGACCGAGGCCAGCTCGGCCACCGGGCCGCTGTACAGCACGCGCCCACCGTGCTCGCCCGCGCCGGGGCCGACGTCCACCAGCCAGTCGGCGCCCCGCACCACCTCCAGGTGGTGCTCGACCACGAACACCGAGTTCCCGGCCGTCTTGAGCCGGTCCAGCACGGCGAGCAGGGCCTCGGTGTCCGCCGGGTGCAGCCCGGCCGACGGCTCGTCCAGCACGTACACCACGCCGAACAGCCCCGAACGCAACTGGGTGGCGAGCCGCAGCCGTTGCAGCTCGCCCGCCGAGAGGGTGGGGGTGGCCCGGTCCAGGCCGAGATAGCCGAGGCCCAGCTCGACCACGGGCGCGATCCGGGACTTCAGGTCCTCGGTGAGGACCCGGGCCGTCTCGGTGCCGCCGTCGAGCAGGCCGGCCAGGTCGGTCAGGGGCAGTGCGGCCAGCTGGGCGATGGTCCGGCCGCCGAAGGTCACCGCCAACGCCTCGGGCCGCAGCCTGCTGCCCCCGCACACCGGGCAGGGCGCACTGGTCAGGAAGCGCTCCGCCTTTGTGCGCAGGGTCGGGGACTTGGTGTCGGAGAACGTCTTCATGACGTACCGGCGGGCGCTCATGTACGTGCCCTGGTACGGCCGTTGGATCCGGTCGGCATCCCGGACCGGGTGCACGGTGACGACCGGCTGCTCCTCCGTGAAGAGGATCCATTCCCGCTGCTCGGCGGGGAGTTCGCGCCAGGGCCGGTCCACGTCGTACCCGAGCGTGTCGAGGATGTCGCGCAGGTTCTTGCCCTGCCAGGCCCCCGGCCACGCGGCGATCGCGCCCTCGCGGACCGACAGCGAGGGATCGGGGACCAGCAACTCCTCGGTGGTGCGGTGCACTTGGCCGAGACCGTGACACTCCGGGCAGGCACCGGCCGCCGTGTTGGGGGAGAACGCGTCCGAGTCGAGCCGCTCGGCGCCGGGCGGGTAGTCACCGGCGCGCGAGAACAGCATGCGCAGGGAGTTGGAGAGGTTGGTGACCGTGCCCACGGAGGAGCGGGAGGTGGGGGACGAGCGCCGCTGCTGGAGGGAGACCGCCGGCGGGAGGCCGGTGATCTCGCCGACCTTGGGCGCCCCGACCTGGTGGATCAGCCGGCGCGCGTACGGCGCGACCGACTCGAAGTAGCGTCGCTGTGCCTCGGCATAGACCGTGCCGAAGGCCAGGGACGACTTCCCCGAGCCGGACACGCCGGTGAACACGGCCAGTACGTCCCGCGGGATGTCCACGTCGACACCCTTGAGGTTGTGCTCGCGGGCACCGCGGACACGGACGTAGGGGTCGTACGGGTCATGGGGGCTGTGCATCGGGGGGAAACTCCGTACGGGCCTGCCGGGCGGGGACAAACCCCGCGAGTCTAGCCCGCCGGGTTTCGGCTACGGATGCGGCGGGGTGTCCCGCTCCTGGCTTCCGAGCTCGTCCTTGAGCTTCTGCTGGGCGGTGTCGACCTGGGACCGGTACTTGCCCTGGGTCTTGTCGTCGACGTAGTCGCCGCCCTTGTCGATGCCCTTGTCGGCCATGTCTTCGTGGCCCTTGAGCATGCCCTTGATCTTGTCCATGAAGGACATGGCAGCCCTCCTCGTCGCTTGAGGCTTCCGCTCCCAGCGTCTCCGGTCCGGGCCGGGTCCGCATCTCGGTGTCGCTCTCGTGCAGGTTTGCACTATTTATGCGAGTTTGGGGGCGGACGTCTGTCGCCCCAGAAAGGCCCGCCCCATGAGCACCCCCGGCTTCGGATTCGGACGCAGCCCGTTCGAGGAATTCGACGAGCTGATGTCCCGCTTCTTCGGCACCGGCGGCCCGGCCGCGTCCGCCCGCCGGCCGCAGCGGGTCGACATCGGCAGTCTGCTGTCCGAACGGGCGCGGGACCTGGTGGCCGAGGCCAGGGACATCGCCGCGATCGAGGGCAGCGAGGAACTCGACGCCCGGCACCTGCTGGCCGCCGCCACCCACAACGACTCCACCCGGCGGCTGCTCGCCGAGGCCGGCGCCGACCCCGACCGCCTCCGCGAGCAGCTCGGCACCGGTGCGAACGGCGGCGAGAAGACCGAGCCGAACACCCTGACCCCCTCCGCCAAGCGCGCCCTGCTCGACGCCTACCAGATTTCCCGTGCCGAGGGCGACTCCTACATCGGCCCCGGTCACATCCTGCGCGCGCTCGCCGCGAACCCGGAGTCGGCGGCCGGGCAGGCGCTCGGCGACGGCGGCTGGGAGCCGGCCAGGCTGCCCACCGAGGGTGCCGGCGAGCGGAAGAAGCCCAGCACCACGCCGACCGTGGACGAGTACGGCCGCGACCTCACCGAGGACGCCCGCCAGGGCCGCCTCGACCCGGTGATCGGACGCGAGGAGGAGGTCGAACAGACCATCGAGGTCCTCTCCCGGCGCAGCAAGAACAACCCCGTCCTGATCGGTGACCCCGGCGTCGGCAAGACGGCCGTGGTGGAGGGCATCGCCCAGCGCATCGTCGCCGGAGACGTCCCCAAGACCCTGGCCGACAAGCGGCTGGTCTCCCTGGACCTGGCCGGAATGGTGGCCGGCACCAAGTACCGGGGCGAGTTCGAGGAACGGCTGAAGAAGCTCCTCGACGAGGTGGGCGAGCACGGAAACGAACTGATCCTGTTCCTGGACGAGCTGCACACCGTCGTCGGCGCCGGAGGCGGCGGCGAGGGCGCCCTGGACGCGGGCAACATGCTCAAACCCGCCCTGGCCCGCGGCGAGTTGCACCTGATCGGCGCGACGACCGTGGACGAGTACCGCAGGCACATCGAGAAGGACGCGGCCCTGGAGCGCCGCTTCGCGCCCATCCTGGTCGGCGAGCCCAGCGTGGACGACACCATCGAGATCCTGCGCGGCCTGCGCGACCGGTACGAGGCCCACCACCAGGTCCGCATCACCGACGAGGCGGTCGTCGCCGCGGCCGAGCTGTCCGACCGGTACATCACCTCCCGCTTCCTGCCCGACAAGGCCATCGACCTGATGGACCAGGCCGCCGCCCGGGTCCGGCTGCGCGCCAAGACCCCGCCGACGGACACCCGCGAGATCGAGGACCGCATCGCCGCTCTGAACCGGGAGAAGGACCAGGCCGTCGCCGACGAGGAGTACGAGCGCGCCAGGGACCTGCGCGACCGGATCAAGGAGGCCGAGGCCGAGCTGACCGCGGCGGGCAAGGCCGAGGAGCACGTCCCGAAGGTCACCGCCGAGGACATCGCCCAGGTCGTCTCCCGCACCACCGGCATCCCGGTCGCCCAGCTCACCGAGGAGGAGCGGGAACGGCTGATGAAGCTGGAGGAGCATCTGCACGAGCGGGTCGTCGGCCAGGACGAGGCGATCACCGCCGTCGCCCGCGCGGTACGCCGCGCCCGGGCCGGCATGAGCGACCCCAACCGGCCCATCGGCAGCTTCCTCTTCCTGGGTCCCACCGGCGTCGGCAAGACCGAGCTGGCCCGCGCCCTCGCCGCCGCCCTCTTCGGCGACGAGAGCCGCATGATCCGCCTCGACATGAGCGAGTTCCAGGAGCGGCACACCGTCTCCCGCCTGGTCGGGGCGCCCCCCGGATACGTCGGCCACGAGGAGGCCGGCCAGCTCACCGAGGCGGTGCGCAGGCAGCCGTACACCGTGCTGCTGCTGGACGAGGTGGAGAAGGCCCACCCGGACGTCTTCAACACCCTGCTGCAGCTCCTGGACGACGGCCGGCTCACCGACTCCCAGGGCCGCACGGTCGACTTCAAGAACACCGTCGTGATCATGACGTCGAACATCGGCGCCGACCGCATCCTGGCCGCCGGCACCGAGGACTACACCAAGGTCCGCGACGCCGTCATGCCCGCCCTCCAGCAGCACTTCCGGCCCGAGTTCCTCAACCGCATCGACGAGATCATCGTCTTCCGCGGCCTGGACCGCGCCCAGCTGCGCCAGATCGTCGACCTGCTGCTGGAGCACACCCGGCGCCGGCTGCACGCCCAGGAGGTCACCATGGAGGTCACCGACGCGGCCGCCGACCTGCTCGCGAACCTCGGCTACCAGCCCGACTTCGGCGCCCGCCCGCTGCGTCGCACCATCCAGCGCGAGGTGGACGACCGCCTCGCCGACCTGCTGCTCTCCGGCGAGCTGAGCGCCGGCGACCGGGCGGTGGTGGACGCGGCGGACGGTTCCGTGGCGATCCGCGCGGACAAGCCGGCCGGCGTGGAGGGCTGAGCCGCTCAGCCGCGGGGCGCGAACAGCGTGGCGAGGCGCCGGTAGGAGTCCAGCAGCGCCGTGCGGTCGTACGAGCTGGTCGTGACCAGGACCTCGTCGGCGCCCGTCTCCTTCAGCACCGTCTCCAGCTCGTGGGCGACCTCGCCCTCGGTGCCGGCGAGGTGACCGGCGAGACCGGACTCGTAGAAGTCGCTCTCCTTGGCGGTCATCGTGCGGGCCTGGATCTCCTCGGCCGGGGCCAGGGGCGGGAAGGTTCCGTGGGTCCGTGAGTACGCCATGGCCCAGGCCTCCGGGACCAGCAGCCGCCGCGCGGCCTCCGGCGACCCGGCGACCGCGACCGTCCCGGAGATCACCACGTACGGCTCGGACGCCCAGGGGGAGGGGCGGAACAGGGAGCGGTACTGGTCGATGCCGCGCAGCATCTTCTCGCGGCCCCGCAGGTCGCCGATGACCATCGGCAGGCCGGCGCGGGCCGCGATCCGCGCGCCCTCGCCCATGGCCAGCACGAACGGCGGCACCCGCAGCCCCTCCGCCGGGCGGGCGTGCACCCCCGTCGGCGAGGTCCCCTCGAACCAGCCGAGCAGGTCACCGAGCTGCGCCGCGAAGTCCTCGGCGTCGTCCTTGTCCCGCCCGAGGGCCTTGCGCACCCCGTCCGTGAAGCCCACGGAACGCCCGAGCCCCATGTCGATCCGGCCCGGGAAGAGCGACTCCAGCACACCGAACTGCTCGGCGACGACGAGAGGTTGGTGGTTGGGCAGCATCACCCCGCCGGTGCCGACCCGGATCGAGCGCGTCGCGCCGGCCACGGCGGCCGCCAGCACCGTCGGCGCCGACCCGGCGACCCCGGGCACGCCGTGGTGCTCGGACACCCAGAAACGGTGGTAGCCGAGCCCCTCCGCCTCCCGCGCCAGCGCGACCGTGTCCCGCAGCGCCTCGGCAGGCGGGTGTCCCGCACGGGTGCGGGAGCGGTCGAGGACGGAGAAGCGGGTCGCGGCGATCACGGAACTCATACGAGGTTCAACACCGGGGAGCCCGCAGGATTCCTCACGGCGCGATGTCGGGGTGCGGTGGCCCGCGCCCGGCGGTCACCGTCCCGACCGGGTCCGTGCGCCCCGTGGGGCCTCGATCATCTGCAGCTCCAGCGCGAGCGGCGGCTCGGCAAGACCGGGGCCGCCCGTCCGTGCCCACTCGGCGACCTCGGCCGTGCAGTCGTCGTCCAGGGCGAACCCGATCCACACGGGCCTGCCGCCCGCCCGCCGTCCTTCGGCGGAGGGGCGTACGACCACGACGTTCGCCTGGTCGCACGGGCCCAGGCAGTCGGTCGTACGCACCGCGAAGCCGCCCTCGGCCGCGGCGGCCCGCAACCGGTCCAGCTGACGTTCGTGATCGGTACCGGGGTGTTTGGCCGGGTTGCCGCAGCAGCAGCCCCGGCAGACGACGAGGGTGGGAACAGAAGGCATGGGAGAAGCATGAAGCCCTCACCCCCGGGGAGTTGACGCAGGGGTGGCTAGGGTGGGCCCGTGACAGACAGCAGTGCGCGCCCGGTTGCCGTGTTCGACCTCGACAACACCCTTGCCGACACCGCCCATCGGCAGCACTTCCTGGAGGACCGGCCGCGGAACTGGGCCGGGTTCTTCGCCGCCGCGCCCGAGGACCCGCCGCTCGCCGAGGGGGTGGAGCTGGTCCTGACGCAGGCACGGGAGTGCGAGATCGTGTACCTCACGGGGCGGCCCGAGCGGTGCCGGCGCGACACGCTCGACTGGCTCGCCACGCAGCGGCTGCCCGCGGGGCGCCTCCACATGCGGGGCAACGCCGATCGCAGGCCCGCCCGGTTCACCAAGCTGGAGGTCCTGCGCCGGCTGGCCCGGGACCGCGAGATACGGTTCCTCGTCGATGACGACGAACTCGTGTGCGACGACGCCGAGCGTGCCGGATTCGCCGTCGTGCGGGCCCGCTGGGCCGCGAAGTCCGCCGCGCTGGAGGACGCCCAGGAGCGTGAGGGCCGGACCTGACGCCGAGTGGGTTACTCCCCGTCCTCGATGCGGAAGCCCACCTTCAGGCCGACCTGCCAGTGGGCGATCTGCCCGTCCTCGATCTGCCCCCTGACCTGCGTCACCTCGAACCAGTCCAGGTTGCGCACGGTCTGGGCCGCCCGGGTGATCCCGTTGCGGATGGCCTTGTCGACGCCGTCGGGGGAGGTGCCGACGATCTCCGAGACCCGGTAGGTGTGGTTGGTCATGCGGGTGCTCCTCTGTGCTGCTCCGCCGTGACGGGTGTGTCACGCGTCACTCCACGGTGCCGTATGCGGGGGCGGAGCGCGAGGCGTCGCGGCCGTACCCCCGGTAGCCCTTGACCCCCGCATTGGTCCATACCAAAATCCATACACCCGTGCGAGCCCTGGCTCGTCCCCCCACGTCGGGCCCCCTCCCCTGTCCGCCAGACAGAACAGGACCCCTCGTGAGACGTCGTCTGCTCGCCCTCCTCTGTGTCACCGGCTCCCTGATCAGTGGCTGCGGCCTCCTCCCGGGCGGCCAGGACCGGCACACCGTCACCGTGTGGCTGATGAAGGACAGCGCCTCGAAGGAGTTCCTGCGGCGCTTCACCGAGGACTTCGAGCGCACCCACAAGGACCTGCGCCTGGACATCCGCATCCAGGAGTGGACCGGCATCGTGGAGAAGGTCCAGAAGGCGCTCAGGGGCGACGCCGAGGACGGCCTCGACGTCATCGAGGTGGGCAACACCCAGGTCCCGCTGTACGTCGACGACGGCCGGCTCGCCGATCTGACGCTGGAGTCGATGCGCGACTGGGGCAAGGAGCACTGGCTGCCCGGCCTCGCCGAACCCGGCAAGGACGGCAACAAGCAGTACGGCGTGCCCTGGTACGCGGCCAACCGGGTCGTCATCTACCGCAAGGACCTCTTCGCACAGGCCGGCATCACCGCCCCGCCGAAGACCCGCGACGAGTGGCTCGCCGACACCCGGAAGCTCGACTCCGGCGGCAACCAGGGCATCTACCTGGCCGGACAGGACTGGTACACCCTCTCCGGCTTCATCTGGGACGAGGGCGGCGACCTGGCCGAGCAGAAGGACTACGAGTGGCGCGGCACCCTGGACACCCCGGCCGCGCTGCGCGGCATGGACTTCTACCGGCGGCTCCAGGCGCTCGGCGCGGGGCCCGTGGACGCGGACGAGGAACACCCGCCCCAGGCCGGGGTGTTCGCGGGCGGCAAGGTCGCGCAGATCATCGCCGTACCGGGGCTCGCCGGGGCGATCGTGCGGCAGAACCCCGGCCTGGAGGGCAAGCTCGGCTTCTTCCCGGTGCCGGGCAGGACCGCCGCCCGGCCCGGCACGGTCTTCACCGGCGGCTCCGACCTGGTGGTCCCGCAGAACACCGACGACCAGTTCGCCGCGACCGCCGTCATCGGGGCGCTCACCGGCGCCAAGTGGGACACCGAACTCGCCCGCACCATGAACTACGTGCCCAACAAGACCACCTTGGCGGGCGCGGTCGCGGGGGAGGAGGGGGTCGCCGCGATGGCGGCGGGCGCCGCACACGGCCGGGCGACCCCCCACACCCCTCAGTGGGCCGCGGTCGAGGCCGACAACCCGATCAAGGGGTACATGACCCGGGTGCTCGGCGGAGCCGACCCGGCGACCGAAGCCCGCCGGGCCGACCGGAAGATCACCGAGGCCCTGGCCCAGAACCTGGGCTGACTCACCGCGCCACGCTGAGGGACAGTGCGAAGCGGTTCTCGGTGTCCGTCCACCAGTGGGTCAACTCCAGCCCGGCCGCGTCGAGTTCGGCGGCCACGCCGTCCCTGCGGAACTTCGCCGACACCTCGGTGCGCAGCTCCTCGCCCGCCGCGAAGTCCACGGCGAGGTCCAGCGCGGGCACCTTCACGGTCTGCGCGGTGCGCGAGCGCAGCCGCATCTCGATCCACTCCTGCTCGCTGTCCCACAGGGCCACGTGGTCGAAGGCGCCGGGGTCGAAGTCGGAGCCCAGCTCCCGGTTCATGACGGACAGGACGTTCTTGTTGAACGCGGCCGTCACCCCGGCCGCGTCGTCGTACGCCCGGACCAGCACCCGCTCGTCCTTGACCAGGTCCGTGCCGAGCAGCAGCCCGTCGCCCGGGGCGAGCAGGGCACGCACCGAGGCCAGGAACTTCGCCCGCTCGGCGGGCAGCAGGTTGCCGATCGTGCCGCCGAGGAACGCCACCAGCCGGGGTCCGGGCGTCTCGGGCAGCGTCAGCGGGGCGGTGAAGTCGGCGATGAGCGCGTGCACTTCGAGCCCGGGCCGCTCCTCGATGAGCGCCTGCCCGGCCTGGGTGAGGGCGCTCTCGCTGACGTCGACGGGGACGTACGCCGCCAGCGAGGTGAGCGCGTCGAGCAGATAGCGGGTCTTCTCCGAGGAACCGGAGCCCAGCTCGACCAGGGTGCGCGCGCCGCTCGCGGCGGCGATCTCGCCGGACCGGGCGACGAGGATCTCGCGCTCGGCCCGCGTCGGGTAGTACTCGGGCAGCTCCGTGATCTGCTCGAACAGCTCGCTGCCCCGGGCGTCGTAGAACCACTTGGGCGGCAGCGTCTTGGGGTCGACGGTGAGGCCGTTCAGGACGTCGGCGCGCAGCGCGGCGTCCGTCGCGTCCTCGGGGAGGGTGCGGGTGACGTGCAGGGGACTCACGTACAGGGCTCCTTCGGTGATACGGATGCCGGGTCCTCGAGCGGGGCGAGCAGCACGCCGGTGCGGCTCGCCGTGAGCACGGTGCGGTCGGGGACCTCCTGCCAGAGCGGGTCGTCGTCGTACGGTTCGGAGGCGACGACCGTGCCGGTGCCGGGCTCCGCGCGGTACCAGAGGCTGTCGCCCCAGGCGGTGGCGGCGATGGTGGCGCCGTCGGTGAGCAGCAGGTTCAGCCGGGAGGCGGGGGCCGCCTCGGCCAGCTCGCGCACCGCTCCGCCGAGGGCGTCGGCGGGGTCGTCGCCGAGGCGCAGCCGATGCAGGACCAGCGCCCAGACGAACGCCGAGTCGGTGCTCGCCTGCAGGGACAGCAGCTCGACCGGGGGCAGGGCGGACGCCAGGGGCGCCGCCGAGTCCGGCCAGCCCGCGATCATGCCGTTGTGGCTGAACAGCCACCGCCCGTCGGCGAAGGGCGCCGCCGCGGCCTCGGCGTCCGCGCCCGCGACGGTCGCGTCGCGTACGGCGGCCAGCACGGCGCCGGCGCGTACGACCCGGGCCAGGTCGGCGAAGGACAGGTCCGCCCAGATCGGCCCGGCCCGCCGGTACCGGGCCGGGGCCGGATCGCCCGGGGCGTACCAACCCACCCCGAAACCATCGGCGTTCACCGTCCCGTGCCGCTGCCGCCGGGGCGCCCAGGACTGCCGGTACAGGCTGTGCGGGGGCTCCACGAGGAGCCGGTCGAGCGGCTCCTCAGGTCCCAGATAGGCCAGATGGCGGCACATCAGACGGCCTCCGAGCGGGCGGTGCGGAACCCGGAGAAGATCTGCCGCCGGATCGGGTAGTCCCAGTTGCGGAACGTGCCCCGGCAGGCCACCGGGTCCACGGCGAACGAGCCACCGCGCAACACCTTGTGGTCGGAGCCGAAGAACACCTCCGAGTACTCCTTGTACGGGAACGCCTGGAAGCCGGGATACGGCAGGAAGTCGCTCGCCGTCCACTCCCACACGTCACCGATCAACTGCCGCACGCCGAGCGGCGATTCACCGGCCGGGTAGCTGCCGGCCGGGGCGGGCCGCAGGTGGCGCTGGCCCAGGTTGGCGTGCTCGGGCGCAGGGTCGGCGTCGCCCCACGGGTAGCGGGTCGAACGGCCGGTGGCCGGGTCGTACCGGGCGGCCTTCTCCCACTCGGCCTCGGTGGGCAGCCGGCGCCCGGCCCAGCGGGCGTAGGCGTCGGCCTCGTACCAGCACACGTGCAGCACCGGCTCGTCGGGCGGGACGACCTCGGTGACACCGAAGCGGCGGCGCAGCCACTGCTTGCCGTCGCGGCGCCAGAACAGGGGTGCGCGGAGGGAGTGCTGCCGGATGTGCGCCCAGCCCTCGGGCGTCCACCAGCGCTCGGTGTCGTAGCCGCCGTCCTCGATGAACGCCTGGTACGCCGCGTTCGTCACCGGGGTCGTGTCGATCCAGTACGGCGCCACGTCCACCGGATGCGCCGGGCGTTCGTTGTCCAGGGCCCACGGTTCGTCGGAGGTGCCCATGGTGAACGGGCCGCCGGGGACGAGGACTTCCGTCGGGCCCGTGAACAGCGGGGCCGGTTCGGGGTCGGGGGCGGTCAGGGCCTGCGGACCCTTGCGGAGCTGATGGGTGATCAGCATCGTCTCGTCGTGCTGCTGTTCGTGCTGCGCGATCATCCCGAAGGCGAACCCGGCCTCGGTCAGCCGGCTGCCGTGGAAGTCCGCGGCCCCCAGCAGGTCAAGGGCCCGGCCGCGCACCTCGGCCGCGTAGCCGCGGGCCTCGGCGGGCGGCAGCAGCGGCAGCGAGGGCCGCTCGGCGCGCGGGTGCTCGAAGGCGTCGTACAGGCCGTCGATCTCGGGCCGTATCGCGTCCCGGCCGCCGACCGCCCGCAGCAGCCACAGCTCCTCCTGGTTGCCGATGTGCGCGAGGTCCCACACCAGCGGCGACATCAGCGGGGAGTGCTGCGCGGTGAGGTCGGGGTCCTCGACGCAGCTGGTCAGCAGCGTGGTGCGGGCGCGGGCGGTGGTGAGCGAGGCCAGCGCACGCTCGCGCAGCGCCTCGGTGTCCGGCTCGGTGGCCGTGACCTCGGTCTCCGGGGCGGTCATGTGCGGATGTCCTTCCTCCCGTGGGCACGACGGTCCGTGTCGCGCAGGCGGTCCAGCAAGTCGTCGGCCGGGCAGCGGCCCTGGGCGACGTAGCGGTCCAGATACGCCGCCACGGCGTCCATGACCGCGCGTGTGGCACCGAGCCTGGGCAGAGCCTCCAGCGCCACCGTGAAACAGGCGACGGCGGCCTCCCGCAGCTCGGGGTCGGCGAGCCCGTGCCGGGCCGCGTCGGTCCACAGCGGATTGTGTGGGGCGGGCAGGTTCAGGGCCCGCTCCGCCAGCGGTTTCACCACCCGGTGCGCGGACTCGGCGGCCTCCGGGTCGTCGAACAGCGCCGCCGCCACCGCGAGCGGCACGATCCAGCCGTCCTCACCGGGCTGCGCGTCGATCATGCGCAGCTCCAGGTGGCCGCGCGGCCGGACCGGCGGGAACAGGGTGGTGAGGTGGTAGTCGAGATCCGCCCGGGTGGGCGGCCGGGGTGTCCGCGAGCGGGTCCACTCGCGGAAGGTCAGGTTCTCGGGCACCTCCCACGGGCTGCCGTCGCCGCGGATGCACATCACCGGGGCGTCCAGCACATGCCGGGCCCAGGCGGATCTCGGCTCGCCGTCCGGCGGGGGAGCGCCCGCCCGCCCGGCGCCGATCTCCGTCCACAGCAGCTGCCGGGTGGACAGCCAGCCCGTGGGCTGCTCGCCGATCAGCGGGGAGTTCGCGAACGCGGCCACCAGCACCGCGCCCAGCAGATGCGCCAGCTGCCAGCGTCGCTCGTGCCCGAGCGGCCCGGGCTCCTCGTGGCCGGCGTCCACGCACACCTGGACGGAGGCCGAGGTGCACATCATGTGCCGGCCGGCCGGGCCGGTGCGGTCGAGGCACGCCTCCATGGCGTCGTAGCGCGGTTCGCGCAGGAAACGACGGGGTGCGTGCCAGGGGTCGTGGCCGAAGCCGACGAGTCCCAGATCGTCCTCGGCGAGGACCGCGCGGACCGTGTCCAGGTCGGCCGAGACGGTCTCTATGCACTCCATCAGGGAGGTGGCGGGCGGTGAGCTGAGCTCCAGCTGGCCGCCGGGTTCGATCGTCAGCGGCGACTTCAGGGGCACGGCCCGCAGGGCGGCGTAGGCCGCTTCGAGTCGTTCGGGTGTCACGGGGAGCTGCGGCCGCCGCAGCTCATGGACGAGCCATTCCACTTCGACCCCGAGCGTGCGGGGCGGGCCGGTCTTGAAACAGATGCCGCGGACCAAGGCCTCGACCTCTGCCTCGGTGACGGCTGTGCGGTGCTCCGTACAGTCGCCACCATCACCTATTGAGTCGGACATGTCTGGATCCTCCTGAGATTCCACCATGCCACCGGCTCGGCATTCGGTGAGCCGGGCCGGCACTCGTCCCACCCAAGACCCTCGAAACGATTCGCACAAGGGTGCCCATCGGGACGTTCCGGATCGGTAATCTCCGTTTTCTTGGGCGTTTCCAGGCCGTTCCGGGAGCGGGAAACTCCGTTGCACCGCATCACCAGCATCACCCAGGATGCGTGCATGAGCACGACGGGGGAGACCGCGCGGGCCGCGGTCGTGGCGCCCACGGGGGTGGCGCCATGAGCGCGCGCCTGCGCGGCATCGCCACGGAGACCGAGCAGATCGTGGCGGCGGGGACGTACCCGTCGCCGGACGGCCGCGAGGTGTCCGTCGCGGCGGCGATCGAGGCCGCCCGCGCGGGCACGCGGCTGTACGGCCCTGAGCCCGTGCCGGTGCCCGCGACAGCGGATGCGGAGCCGTTCTTCGAGGTCACGGGCGAGAGCAGCCTGGAAGCCGCCCGTCGGCTCGCCGACGCGCCCGTCGCCGTCCTGAACTTCGCCTCCGCCCGCAATCCCGGCGGCGGCTATCTGAACGGCGCCCAGGCCCAGGAGGAGGCCCTGTGCCGCGGCTCCGCGCTGTACGCCTGCCTGCTCCAGGCCCGGGACTTCTACGACCACCACCGCGCCCACCGCGACCCGTTCTACACGGACCGGGTGATCCACACCCCCGCCGTGCCGGTGTTCCGCGACGACCGGGGCCGCCTGCTGCCGGAGCCCTACCTCGCCGGTTTCCTGACCGCCGCCGCCCCCAACGCGGGCGTCATACGGCGTACGGCACCCGAGCGCGCCGCCGAACTCCCGGCCGCCCTGGCCCGGCGGGCCGAGCGGGTCCTGGAGACCGCCGCGGCGCACGGCTACCGGAGGCTGGTGCTGGGCGCCTGGGGCTGCGGTGTCTTCCAGAACGACCCGGAGCAGGTCGCGGGCGCCTTCCGGGCGCTGCTCGGCCCCGGCGGCCGGTTCGCCCACACGTTCGAGCGCGTGGTGTTCGGCGTCCTGGACCGCACGCCGGGAGCGACGGTCCGGGAGGCCTTCGTACGGGCGTTTCCGGAGCGCACGCCCCCGGTCACGCTCTAGGGGTCCGTCAGGTCCAGCCGTACCGCTCGTGGAGCCGCTGGCGGACCAGATTGAACCGCATCCGGTCGAGCGCGCACGCCTCCCGGCGCATGCCCTCCTCGTGCAGCCGCAGCACGCGGTCCACGTCCACCCAGGAGTCGCGGCCCGACCGGTCCCACGGACCGCTGCCGATCGCCACCCACTCCCGGTCCCCGTCGTGCCGCTTGCTGGACAGCTGCACGGCGAGGAAGGTGCCCGCCGCCTCCCGGGCGACCACCAGCACCGGGCGGTCCTTGCCCCGGCCGTCGTTCTCCTCGAACGGCACCCAGGTCCACACGATCTCGCCCGGGTCCGGGTCGCCGTCATGGGCGGGGGAGTACTCGGTCCGCACCCGGCCGACCTCGCGCGGGTCGGCCTCGGTGGTCGCGGAGGGGCCCTGGCGGCCGGGAATGTCTTCGTCGGTAAAGGCAGTCACGGGGGCACCCTAGGCCGTACGCCGAAGAGTTGGACAACCGCCCACCGGTGGGCACTCTCAGGCCGAGGCGGTCGGCACGGGCCCCGGGTCTCCGGTCTCCTTCGGAATGGTCCGCCAGGTCTGGGCCGTCGGCACGCCGCGCCGGTGCAGATCCAGCAGGGCCGGGCGGGTGCGAGCCCACAGTTCGCGGATGATCTGCCCCTGGATGTCGGCCAGTTCGAGCGCCATCCGCACCCGGTCGGCATCGGCCATCCGCGGCAGGAACCCGCGCAGGCACTGCTTGCGCAGGTCGGACGGCGGGTGGGAGCCCAGTTGGCGGGCGTGCTCGTCGCCCGTCTGCAGCAGGGCCACGGCGCGGTCCATCACGTCCAGGGCGTCGAAGAACAGACTGATGCCCAGGAACCCCACCCACAGATCGCGGTTGTCGTGCTCGACCCCCGCGTTGAGGGACAGGACCATGCCGAGCAGGTCGGCGTCGAACTCGTGCCGCCACGAGTACGCCAGCACCTCGGCCTCCTCGACCGGCAGGACACCCCTGCGCCGGACCGCGGAGTCCAGGTGGCCGCTGATGATGTGGGCGTACTCGTGGCCCACCACGAAGTACTCCAGGGAGTCACGCAGCATCCCGGCGAAATTGAACAGGCCCGGCGGCAGCAGGTGGTGGCCGGCGTCGCCGACCCGGCCCGTGACGGCGTAGGCCACGACGATGTCCGTGAAGCGCTCGGCGACCTCCGGAACGGTCTCGATCCGCTCGACCGCGGCGGGCAGGCTCCACTGAAGGCCGACCATGCCCTCGGCGTCGGCCGGTCCGTGCGGGACGGCCCAGGCGACCGCCTTGCTGAGTTTGGAGGCGAAGAGCGGCATCTGGTCCTCGACGAGCACCAGATGGGCGCCGTGGCGACCCGGCACGCGCATGCTCACCGCGTTGAGCTGCCCGGTGCGCAGATGGCTGATGAGCGGGCGCAGGGCCGCGAGGTCCAGGCCGTCGCCCTGTATCCGGTCCCTGGCCGTCCGCTCGATGTGGTCCTGCATCCCCGCGAACATCTCGGCGAACACGTCGTCCTGGCTCCGCAGGTTGCGGGCGGCCTCGTGTTCCACCTGCGCCCGGATCCGCGGGTCCTTGCCCTGCTCGGCGTTGAAGCTGTCGCGCAGGATCCGCTCGGTCAGGTCCCGCACGGCGGCCCCGGTGCCCGGGGGCCGGTCGGCCGTGCCCTGTTCGGCCCGGGCCTGGGCCCTGAGCAGATCGAGGAAGTCCTGCGCCTCCTGCTGCCGCCCCCGCTCGCTCATGCCTCACCGTCCGGCGCCGGTCGTCCGGTCGCGGGCCGGACCTCCACGTCGGCGCCGAACGTCGCCGTGACGGTCGCCGTGACCTGGTCGGTGCCGTTCCCGCCGGCGGAGAGCAGGTTAGGCAGGACGGAGATCACCTTGCCGAACATGCCGTCCGGCTCCTTGACCTCCACGGTCACCGTGCCGTCGGCCGCGAGGACGACCACCGTTCCGTAGACCACGTCCGGCGTGCGGTACAGCGCCCGCGGCGCGCCCGGCCTCAGGTCGATCACCTGGCCGCCCTTGCGCTGTTCCAGGGCGTGCTGCAGGGCGCCGACGGCGGTCGCCGCGCCCATCAGGACCAGGGTGACGGTGGTGACGGGTTCGATGCCGCGCCGCGGGACCTCGTGCAGCTCGACGCCGTGGGTGGCCGCCAGCTCACGTGTGGCGGGCACGTGCGCCGGGTCGAGGACGACGAGGGCCTGCGTCTGAGCCGACTCGGGCACCTGAACTTCCTTTCCTCTGACGGTGTTTCACGCCAGAAGAATGCCATCCGGGCCGCCGTGCCGTCAGTGCGGCGCGTCCGAGAGGTGGACGAAGTCATGGCCCGTCGCCAGGAGAGAGGGGACGGCCGCGGTGATGCCTCGGGCGGTGCCGCCCTCGGGGTGGTTCATGTGGCAGATGACGATCGAACCGGCGTGGGCCGAGGAGACGGAGGCGCGGACCTGTTCGGGAGAGAAGGTGGCGCCGGCATCGCCGTTCACGGAGAAGCTGACGAAGCGCTCCCCGAGGTCTCCGACGATCCGTGCCGCGACGTCGTCGCAGTACGCGGTGCCGGACCGGAAGAAGCGCGGTGGGGCACCCAGCAGGTGGGTGAGCTTGCCACGGTTCCCGGCGATCTCGTCGTACACCTCGCCGGCGCTGCGGGTGCCCGGGATGCCGTAGGCGGAGCGTCCGGTGACGGACAGCGGGCGGTGCCGGGTGCCGTGGTTGGCGATCTCGAACAGCGGCTCGGCGGCCAGCCGGCGGAAGACGGCCGGGTTGGCGTCGATCCAGCGGGAGTTGATGAAGAGGGTCGCCGGTATCTCCCGCCTGCGCAGGAAGTCGATCAGCGCCCGGTCGTAGCCACTGCCGCCCGGGCCGCCGCAGGCGTCGAAGGTCAGCGCGATCGCACGTCGCGTGGTCGGCAGCGTGTGCATCACTCCGGGCGCGTCGAACCCCCAGGTGTGCGGCACGGAGTGCCCGTAGCGGGCGACGATCTCGGCGCGGGTGACCGTGGGCGCGGTGGCGGGTGCCGTGGGCGAGGGGGCGACGGGGGCGGTCGCCGAGGGTGCCGGTGCCGCGGGCGTGGACGTGGGCGACCCGGACGCGCTGATGTGCGTCGAGCTTCTCGGGCCCGCGCAGCCCGCGAGCACACCGCCCGCCAAGCCGGGCCAGCACAGCCCGGCGACTGGCCGTCATCCACGCCCCCACCTGGTCGAAGTTCCTCGTACGGGCCTGCCGCGGCCCGCCACGCACACCGTACGTGGTGGCCGTGCCGCGACCGGGAAGGGGGCGGTAAGGGTTCGGTTGGGGTTGTCCTGGGCCCCTCGGCTCCTCAGCGTGCCGGGGCCCTCGCAGCCGAGGGCCCCGGCACGGACGAGTCGGTGCTCAGTCCTCGTCGTTCTCCACCGGCACCCGCTGCGCGGGCGGCGTCGCCACCCCGTTGAGCGACGGTGAAGTGCCGTTCTGCTCCTGCCCGTTCGGGTTCATCGAGGCAAGGAGCTGGCGGGCGACGCCGAGACCCGTGCCGCCCATGGTGAGTGCCTTGGCGAACAACTCGGCCATGCCGTCGGCGCCGTTGAGCAGCACCATGTTGTCCACGTTGCCGAAGGCGGACGCGCCGGCCTGGACGATCTCCGGCCAGTGCTCGGCGAGTTGCTGGGCGACGACCGCCTCCTGGTTCTCGGCGAGGGCGGCGGCCCGGGCCTTGATGGCCTCCGCCTCCGCCAGACCCTTGGCCCTGGTCGCCTCGGCCGCGGCCAGACCCTTGGCCTGCGCGGCCGCGGCCTCCGCCTCACCGGTGGCCCGGGTCGCCGCGGCCGTGGCCGCACCCCGGCTCTTGGTGGCCTCCGCCTCGGCGCCCGCGGCCGTCTTGACCCGGGTCGCCTCGGCCGCGGCCGCGAGCTCCGTCTCCTTCGCCTTCGCCTGTGCCCCCGAGATCCGTGCGTCACGCTCGGCCTCGGCCAGCGTGCGCTTCTCGTAGGCCCGGGCGTCGGCCGGCTTGCGGACGTCCGCCTGGAGCTGCTGCTCCCGCCGGTGCGCCTCCAGCTCGGCGACCCGCGTCTCCTGGACCACGACCTCCTGCCGGGCGCCCGCGTCGGCGAGCGGACCCGCCTGACGGGCGCGTGCCGCCGCCTTGTCCCGCTCGGCCTGGTAGCCGGCCTGCAGGATCTCGCTGTCCCGGGTGGCCTCCGCCATCCGGGCGAAGGACTGCTGCTCGGCCTCGGTGGCGAGACGATTCGCCTCCGCCTGCGCGATGCGCGCGTCCCGCTGGACGGCGGCGGCGTGCGGCATCGCCAGGTTCTGGATGTACCCGGTCGGGTCCTCGATCTCGTGGATCTGCAGCGAGTCGACGATCAGGCCGAGCTTCTCCATCTCCGTACCGCAGGCCGCCCGGGTCTGCCCGGTCAGCTTCTCCCGGTCGCGGATCATGTCCTCGACCGTCAACCCGCCCACGATGGAACGGAGATGACCGGCGAAGACGTTGTGCACCCGCTCCGACATCATCCGCTGCTGGTCCAGGAAACGGCGGGCCGCGTTGGCGATCGACACGAAGTCGTCGCCCACCTTGAAGATGACCACGCCCCGCACCTTCAGCGGAATGCCCTGGTGGGTCACGCAGTCCACGTGCAGCTCGGTCTCGTTCAGGTCCAGGGAGAGCTTGCGCACCGCCTGCACCCCGGGCAGCACCAGCGTGCCGCGACCGGTGACGATGCGGAAGCCCATGCCCTCCTCCAGGCCCTCGGTGCGGTGATTGGACCCGGAGATGATGAGCGCCTCGTTCGGCTCGGCGACCCGCCACATCATCTTGAACAGACCGATGAGAACGAGAACGGCAACGACGACCGCCCCCGCAACGACGCCGACAACCATCGGCATTCGCCCCCTTTGCATGGTGCCCTTTCGGCACCGAACGAAGGGAGTGTGCGCCTGCGGGGACACGCCGAGAAGACGCTGGCGAATCCTTGTTGCAATCTTGACGCACACGCCCCTCACCTGGGGCGGAGCCCGCTCAACTGTCGTACGCGGCGGTGACGTAGACCGTCCTCGGCGGCAGGTACTCCACCACCATCACCACCGTGCCGCGCTCGATCCGGCCCGTGCTGTCGGCCGCGTAGGCGAGGAAGTGCTCCGCGCCGCCGCGCACCCGGACGATCACCTCGCCGACGAGCCCCGGCCCGATCGTCCCCGTCACCCGCCCCATGAGCCCGACCATCGACGCGTCTTCCATGGTCACAGGGTACGGGCGGAGGGCGTTCATGCCGCCGTGCTGTCGGCGTCCGCCTGCTGCGGCGGCCACCGCTCGTGCCAGCGCAACTCCGCCTCCAGTTGGGCGGCCAGCGAGACCAGCAGGAGTTCGCTGTTGGCCGGGCCGAGCAGTTGGGCGCCCACCGGCAGGGCGCCGACGAACCCGGCGGGTACGTTCACGCCGGGCCAGCCGAGGACGTTCCAGGGCCAGGCATAGGGGCAGGCGGAGATCATCGCGCGGTCCGTGGCGAGCCCGCCGAGCCGGTACAGGGCACCGATCGCGGGCGGGGGAGCGGCCGTCGTCGGGGCGAGGAGCACGTCGTACGACCCGAAGAACGCGCCGATCCGCCGGTGCAGGACCGCCTCGGCGCGCCGGGCCGCCCGCAGCGGGGCCCCGCCGAGCAGCCGGCCCAGCCGGGCCGCGTCCCGGGTGCGCGGGTCGAGCAGGGCGGGGTCGGGGGTCTCGCGGACATGGTCGGCGATGCCGGCGGTGGCGCGCGGCACGAAGGTCAGCCCGATCTGGCCGTAGGGCGGGTCGGCCTCCTCGACGATGTGCCCCAACGCGGCGAGTTTCCCGGCGAGTTCGAGGATCCGGGACCGGACCTCCGGGCGCAGCCGTGCCGGTACCGCCGTGAACGGCGGCTTCAGTGACAGGGCGATGCGCAGCCGGCCGGGGTCGCGGCCGACGGCGTCCGACACCGTGAGCGCCGGCGGCTGGTGCGGGTCCCGGTCGTGGTTGCCGCTCGCCGCGTCCAGCAGCAGGGCCGCGTCGGCGACCGTACGGGCCAGCGTGCCGTTGACGGTGATGCCGTGGAAGGCCTCGCCGCGCGGCCAGGTCGAGATGCGCCCGCGCTGTGGCTTGATGCCGATCAGATGGGTCCAGGAGGCCGGGATCCGCACCGAACCGGCGCCGTCCGAGCCGAGCGCGGCAGGCACCAGGCCGGCGGCGACCGCGGCCGCCGAACCGCCCGAGGAGCCGCCGGGGGTGTGGCCGGTGTGCCACGGGTTGCGGGTCTCCCCGAACGCCGGGCCCTCCGTGAACGGCCACTGCCCCAGCTCGCAGGTGTTCGTCTTGCCGACGATCACCGCCCCGGCCGCCCGCAGCCGCCGTACCGCCTCCCCGTCCGCCGCGACCGGCGGAAAATCGCCGGGGCAGCCGAACGCGGTCGGCTCGCCCGCGACATCCATGTCGTCCTTCACCGCGACCGGCACCCCGAGCAGCGGGCGCCGCGCTCCGGCGGCCAACTCCCGGTCGGCGGCGTCCGCTTCGGCGAGCGCGGCCTCGGTGCGTACGATCCGGAAGGCGTTCAGGGTCGGCTGGGTGGCCTCGATCCGGGCCAGGGCCCGCTCCACCAGCACGCGGGAGGTCACCTCCCCGTCGGCGAGCGCGCGGGCGGACTCCGCAAGGCCTGCGGCACGGTCGGGCGTCATTGCGGGAGCACCTCCGGGAGCCTCCTGACACGGTGTCTACCGAACGGTAACCATAGAGCGGCCGGTGCCGTACAGGTTTCGCACAGGCGACATCGAGTCGAGTTCAAAGCATTGACGTGAACCTGTCTGCGCCTTAGTTTCTGGGCGATTTATCGAACCGCGTTCGTAATATCGCACGCGTCAGTTCAGGAGAGCCGCACGTGACCACACCTCCCCCCGCCCCGTCCCGCCGCACCCTGCTGCGGGCTCTGGCCGCCCTGCCCGCCGCCGCGGTCCTCCTGGGCGAGACACCCGGCCTGCTCGGCACGGCGCTGGCCGCCGCACCCGCCGCCGGGTCCGCCTCCCGCTACACCATCGTCCCGTTCCTGAACAGCAACGACGGCACGGTCAACGTCTACCAGTCCGACGACGCCACCGACTTCCGCCTGCTGCAGACCTCCGCCTACACCCCGCCCGCGAACCGCATCCGGGACGCCAGCGTCTTCAAGCACACGGACGGCTACTACTACCTGACCTACACCACCCACACCTGGCAGGACGTCAGCACCACCATCGGCTTCGCCCGCAGCGCCGACCGGCTCAACTGGACGTTCCTGTACGACTACACGGTCTCGATCACCAACCTGTCCCGGGCCTGGGCGCCCGAGTGGTTCGTGGACGCCGACGGCAGCGTGAACGTCATCGTGTCCTGCTCCACCACCGACAACGAGTGGATCTTCACCCCGTACCTCTTGACGGCCACCAACTCCGGTCTCACCTCATGGAGTTCACCGGTCGCCCTCTCCGGCATCGGCGCGAACCACATCGACACCTTCATCGTCCGCATCGGCTCGACCTACCACGCCTTCACCAAGAACGAGACGGCCAAGTACATCGAGTACGGCACGGCGTCGAGCCTCACCGGCCCCTACACGATCACCAGGACCGGCGACTGGGCGGGCTGGGGCAGCTACCGCGAGGGCCCGGCGCTGGTGCAGCTGGACAACGGCGGCTGGCGGATCTTCTTCGACGGCTACGGCGACGGCAGTTACTACTACTCCGACAGCTACGACACCTTCGCCACCTGGACCGCCCCGGCCAAGCTGCCCGGTATCTCCGGCACGGCCCGCCACTTCACGGTCGTCAAGGAGACGGTGTCCGGCGGCCCGAGCCTCACCAGGAACGCCACCCGCTCCTTCCAGTCCGCCAACTACACCACCCGGTACTGGGAAGAGCAGTCCGCCCTGCTCAACCTGCCCGTGGTGACCGCCTCCAGCGCCACCGCCGACAAGCAGGCCGCCACGTTCACCGTGGTCGCGGGGCTGGCGGACGCGGGCGGCTACTCCTTCCGCGACGCGTCCGGCAACTATCTGCGGCACTGGGACTTCCGGGGCCGCTTCGACGCCAACGACGGCACGACGACGTTCGCCAAGGACGCCACCTTCATCGCCCGCACCGGCACGGCGAGCGGTTCGGTGCGCTTCGAGTCGTACAACTACCCCGGCCGCTATCTGCGCCACTACAACTACCAGGTCCGCGTGGACCTTCCCGACGGCACGGACCTGTTCCGGCAGGACAGCTCCTTCGTGCCGGTGACGGCCTGGGCTTAGCACTCCTCAGTGCCCTCGGGTCAAATGTCGGAGCATCAGGGCGAGTTGGAGCCGGAAGCGGCCCTGCGGGGTGCGCACCGGCCAGCCCAGCAGGTGCTCGGCGTGAGCGAGGCGGTCCTGGAGCGTGGAGTGGTGCACGCCGGCTTCGGCGGCGGCCGCCCGCAGGCTGGCCGTGGCGGCGACCGCGTGCAGCGTCCGCAGCATCCAGGGCGCGTCCGCCGCAGCCGTCTCCACGGCCCGGACGTCCGGGTCCGGCTCCGCGCCCGGTACGACGAGTTCGGCGAGCAGTGCGATCCCGCCCAACTCGTCGGCCCGTACGACCCGTTGTCCCGGATCCAGGTCGTCGCCCTCGGCGGTGAACCGCAGCGCGAGCCGGGCGGCGGCCCAGGACCGGGGGAGGTCCAGGACCGGGACGGCGGGGCCGATGCCGAGGCGCTCGGAGCGGACCGTGACGGGACCGGGTCCGCCGTCCCTGCGGGGGCCGGGGTAGGCGTGACCGCTTCCTGGTCCGGGGTTGCCGCCGCCGTCCAGGCGCGCGGAGCCCGCCGGACCCGTTCCGGGCCTCCCGCGCGGCGCCGTGCCTCCGCCGTGAGAGGGCCGGCCATCCCCTGACCCGGTGAGGTCCGCCGCCCCTTCGGCCGCGACGATCTGGGGCGGCCCCTCGGCTGGAGCGACGGCGCGTACCCGCACCTCCGGGTCCAGGCCCAGTCGGCGGGCCGCGTGCAGCCGGGCCTGCTCGGGTGCCGTGGGGTCGAGGAGCGTCTCCACCAGGGCCGGGTCGTCGGCCGGTGCGGCCGGGGCGCGGCCCCGGGTGCGGTCCAGGACGGCCCGTACGGCTCCGGCGGCCCGCTCCAGGATCACCGCGTCCACCACGCTCGGCCCGGCCTCCGCCCGCTCCAGCCACAGCGCGGGGGGCCCGCCCGGCGCCAGGGGCGCGGACGGCCACTCGGGGTCGGGTTCCGTCTCCGGGTCGCGGCGCCGCCCGTCCGGCTCCACCCGCAGCACCACCCGCCGCTCCGCGTCGACGAGCCGCGCGGGACACCCCGCCAGCACGGCGGCACCGCGCACCAGCGCCTCCAGACCGGCCCGGGACTCGGCCAGCCGGTCGAAGTAGGCGATGACCCGCACCGCGGCCCCGGCATCCGGATCCAACGCGGCCAGCCGCCCGGCCAGCTCTTTCATGGGGCCATCATGCGTCACCGGCGCCGACGGCGAGGAGACGCGGAACACATCCGGCGTCGAAGCGGTGCGGGGGCGCGTCTGTCCTGCCTCGGGGGGGCTGAACTTGGGGCGCGCTGCTGTGGGTGCCCGGGCCTGCCGGTGGTAGTGGGTGACGGCCTGTACTGCGTCCTCGGCGCCGGTGGCTGGGGCGCGGCGGACGCGTCTGCCGGTGGTAGTGGGCGATGGCCCGCTGTGTGGCCCCGGTTTCGATGGCCGGGAGGCGCGGCGCGCGCGTGCGGCGGGAACGGTTCGGGGCCGTGCCCGTTCTGCCTCTGGGCTGGCTGATCTTGGGGCGCGTGCGGCCAGTCGGTCGAACTGGGCGATGACCCGCACTGCGGGCCCGGTTTCGGTGGCTGGGAGGCGGTGGACGTGTCCGGCGGGGAACTGGCCGGGCCGTGCCCGTTCTGCTTTTGGGTGGGCTGGTCCTGGGGCGGCTGCGGCCAGTTGGTCGAACTCGGCGATGACCCGCACTGCGGCCCGGCATCGGTGGCCGGAGGGCGGCGGAACTGGCCGGGCCATGCCGGTCCCGCCTCAGGGGCGCGTTGCCCTGGGTGCCCCGGCCCGCCGGTCGGAGTGGGCGATGACCCGTACTGCGGCCCCGGCATCGTTGGCCGGGAGGCGCGGGACGCGTTCCGAAGGGAACCGGCGTACGGCCCCGTCCCTCCTACCTGGCGAGTGACCCGTACCGGGACACGTGCCGCCCCGCGTGCCGTGACCTGCCCGCCCCACGCGCCGACAGGAGCCCTCGTTTGGACCGCACCGAGCCCCTGCCCTCCGCGGGCCCGTCCCGCCGTAGATTCATGGTGTACACGGTGGCCGCGGCCACCCTGACGGTCGCCGCCCCGCTCGCCTGCACCCCCTCGCGCGCGGAAGGCGCCGAGCCCTCCCGCGCGGCCTCCGACGTCCTGGTGACCGGCACCGACGAGGAGATGCTGGTCCTGGAGGTCACGGAGGCCAACCACATCGTCGTGCGGCTGCCCCGGGCCGAGGTCGGCCAGGGCATCACCACCGCGGTCGCCATGATGATCGCCGAGGAGCTGGACGCCCGCCTCGCCGACGTGCGCATCCCGCTCGCCGATGCCCGGACCAAGGGCAACCAGTACACCGGCGGCTCCAGTTCGGTGAGTTCGCTGTACGGCCCGGCCCGGCAGCTCGCCGCCACCGCGCGGGCCAAGCTGGTGACCGCCGCCGCCCGCCGCTGGCACCTGCCCGCCCGGACCCTGCGCACCCGAGACACCATGGTCGTGGCACCGGACGGGCGCACGGCCACCTTCGGCTCGCTGACCGCGAGCGCGGCCCGTATCCACCGGCCCGCCGTCCCGAGCAAGCCCAAGCCCGCGTCCCGGCACCGGGTGATCGGCCGGCCGACGACCAGGATCGACGCGCGGGACATCGTCACCGGCCGGGCGAAGTACGCCGGGGACGTGGCGGTGGCCGGGGCGAAGCCCACGGTGGTGGCCCGGCCGCCGACGATCCGGGGCAAGCTCGTCTCGGTCGACGACCGGGCCGCCCGCGCCCTGCCGGGCGTCCACGCGGTGGTCCGGCTGCCCGGCGGGGTCGCCGTCGTCGCGGACACCTTCCATCACGCCTTCCGCGCCCGGGACGCCCTTCGCCTCACGTGGGCGCCCGGCCCGCTCGCCCGTCTCTCGGACGCGCAGATACGCGCGCGGCTGAAGGCCGCCGTCCCCCGGCTCGGCACCCCGCCGCACGGATCGACCCCGGTGGAGGCCGAGTTCGCGTTCGCCTTCGTCGGGCACGCCCCGATGGAGGTGCTCACGGCGGTCGCGGACGTCCGCGCCGACCGTGCGGAGCTGTGGTTCTCCTCCCAGACCCCGATGGACGCGCGGGACGCCGTCGCCCAGGCGGTCGGCCTGCGTCCGTCGAAGGTCAAGGTCCATGTGGTGCGCGCCGGTGGCTCGTTCGGCCGCCGGCTGAACTACGACGCGGCGATCGAGGCGGCGCTGGTCTCCAAGGCGGCCCGGCGCCCGGTGAAGCTGATGTGGAGCCGCGGCGACGACATCCGGCACGGCCGGATGCGCCCCGCGAGCCACCACCGGATCCGGGCCAGTGTGGCCGGGGGCCGGGTGGTGGCCTTCGAACAGGTGATGGCCTCGGTGTCGGAGTCGTACGACGACGCCGGCCTGTCCGCGCAGGGCGGTGTGCGGGCCGCGTCCGGCCCCCTGCCCAGCCAGACGGGGCTGTACAACTTCGGCCGGGTGTCCGGCGATTCGGGCGGCATCGAACTGGCCGTGCCGCTCGGCGCCTGGCGGTCGGTGGACTCCGGGACCGTGCGGACCGCCGAGGAGATCGTCGTGGACGAGATCGCCCGCAAGCTCGGCGTGGACCCGGTGGCCTTCCGCCGGACCACCCTGCGCGGCAAGGCCGTCCGGGCCGTCCTCGACAAGGCGGCGGCCGCCGGCCACTGGGGCCGTCCCATGCCCGACGGCTGCGCCCAGGGCATCGCCGTGCACGAGGAGTACGGCTCCCGCGTGGCCTGCCTCGCCGAGATCGACGCGAGCGACCCGAAGAACCCCCGGGTGACCAAGGTGGTGATGGCGGCCGACGTGGGCACCGCGGTCAACCCCCGTGGCCTGGAAGCCCAGTTGATGGGCGCCACGACCGACGGCATCTCCGTGATCCTGCAGGCGGGCCTGCACATCGACCGGGGCGCCGTCCGCGAGAGCAGCTTCGCCGACTTCCGCTACGCCCGCCAGCGCCACGCCCCGCTCGTCTTCGAGGCCCACATCCTGCCCTCGACCGGGGACCCGGGCGGCGCCGGCGAACTCGGCGTCCCCGCGGCATCCGGCGCGGTCGCCAACGCCTACGCCCGCGCGACCGGCACCGCTCCGCGCAGCTTCCCGCTCACCTTCTGACCGCCGACTCACCTTCCGAGGCACCCATGCGTTCCTACTCCTTCACCCTCAACGGCAGACAGGTGACCGTGCAGGCCCCCGCCGACATGCCCCTCCTGTGGGTCCTGCGCGACCTCCTCGGGGTCACCGGCCCCAAGTACGGCTGTGGGGTGGGCGTCTGCCGCGCCTGCACCAGCCACCTCGACGGCGCCGAGATCCAGCCCTGTGTGGTCCCGGTGGCCGACTGCGCGAACCGCGCGGTCACCACCATCGAGGGCCTGGCCGACGGCGACACCCTGCACCCGGTCCAACAGGCCTGGATGGACTGCGACGTGGCCCAGTGCGGCTTCTGCCAGCCGGGCCAGATCATGGCCGCCACAGCCCTGCTGAAGCGCACCTCCCACCCCACGGACGCCGACATCGACGCCATCGAGAACATCTGCCGCTGCGGCACGTACGCCCGCATCCGGGAGGCGATCAAGAAGGCCGCGGAGAGCGGTGATTGAGTCTCATTCGGCCAGCAGCCGCCGCAGCCAGTCCAGTTGGGCTGCCCGGGCCGCCTGGGACAGGCCCGCCTGGGGAGCGAAGCCGTCGAAGCCGTGGAAGCCGCCCGGCCAGACGTGGAGTTCGGCCGTGCCGCCCGACCGCCAGATGCGGGAGGCGTAGTCGACGACCTCGTCCCGGAAGGTCTCCGCGGAGCCGACGTCGAGGAAGGCCGGGGGCAGCCCGGACAGGTCGGTCGCGCGGGCGGGGGCGGCGTAGGGGGAGACGTCGGGGCCGCCCCGCCGCTCGCCCAGTAGCGCCGTCCAGCCGGTCTCGTTGGCGGTGCGGTCCCAGATGCCGATGCCCGCCATCTGGTGGCTGGAGACGGTGTCGTTGCGGTCGTCGAGCATCGGGCACATCAGGAGCTGGCCGATGACCGGCGGGCCCTGGCGGTCGCGCAGCAGGAGGGCGAGCGCGGCGGTCAGGCCGCCGCCGGCGCTCGCGCCCGCGATGACGATCCGGTCCGGGTCACCGCCGATCTCCTTGGCGTGCGCGGCCGTCCACAGCAGGCCGGCGTACACGTCGTCGACCGGCGCCGGGTACGGGTGTTCCGGCGCGAGGCGGTACTCGACCGACACGACGACCGCGCCCAGCTCGCGCGCCCAGGCCAGCGGGGCGTCCACGCCGGCCCGGTTGTCGCCGAGGACCATGCCGCCGCCGTGCACGTGGTAGATCACCGGCAGCGGGACGGCGGGGTCGGCGGCGGTCGGGCGGCAGATGAGCAGGGAGATCTCCGGGGCTCCCGCCGGGCCCGGCACCGTACGGTCCTCGGCCACGAACGCGCCGCCCAACGTGAGGTCGAGCTGTGCGAGCAGCTCGATGCCCGCGCCCTCCCGGACGGCGGGGATCTCCTCCAGGGTGAACCCGGGCGAGATCTGGTCCTTGATCAGCTCCAGCGCGGCGGCGAGCTCCGGGTCGAACGGGGGCGGGGGCGGGACCTCGGGCATGGCTTCTCCTCAGCTGACTCAAGCGGCTCGGGCCACCCGTCACGCGACCCGCGCGACCGGCGGTGGCCCCTACGGCCATGATCCGCGTACCCAGACGAGCCCGGAGGCCGACGGATGGCGGAACCTGTCCGCCGGACGGCGGGTGCCGGGAGCAGCCGCAGCGCGCTGGTCGGCCCTCCGATGGATCCGCTTGGCTCCGAACCCTTCCGGCATCACATGTGCATGCTCACAGCGGTTCGTCACTAGCATGGGGAGATGCACAGTCGCGTGCTGCTGGCGGGGGGCGTGCGAGGAGGTAGCGATGACGTCCGTGTCCTCCGCAGGGCCGGATCTGCTGCGCTGTATGAGCGCCATCGACGAACTGGCCATCGCGGTCAATCAGCAGCGCGACCTGCCGAGGCTGCTGGAGCAGATCGCCCGTACCGCCTGTGACCTGCTCGGCTACGAGAGCGCGGCCGTACTGCTGGTCGACGACGACCGCGCGGCCTTGCGGATCGAGGGCAGCTGGGGTCTGAGCGAGGGCTATGTGCGGCTGGTGAACGAGGAGTCGCCGCTGCTGCTGGTCCCCGAGGGCACCTTCGCCGGCAGCCCGTCCCGGCGCTCCTTCGTCGACGGCGTGCCGGTGATCGTCGAGGACATCGCCCACGATCCCTCGTACGGACCCTGGGCGAAGGCGGCCCAGGAGCACGGGCACCACTCCATGGCTGCGGTGCCGCTGCGCAACCAGGGCGAGACCGTGGGCACGATGAACGTCTACGGCAGCGATCCGCGCCGCCTGGGCCCGGGCGGGCTGGAGCTGCTGCAGGTCCTCGCCAGCCACGCCGGGATCGCCCTGGAGACGAGCGCGCAGCTGGAGCGCGACCGCCGCCGGGTGCGCGAACTGAGCGCGTTGAACGAACTGTTGCGCCAACACGCCGCCATTCACGACCGGTTCATCGGGGTCGCCCGACGTGGCGGCGGCATCAGTGACATCGCGGCCGCCCTCGCGGAGACCGCGGACCGGGCCGTGGCCGTGCAGGACGTGTCCGGCCAGACCCTCGCCGCCGTGCCCCGGGCCGGGGTGTCGGTACGGCCGCCGGACTGGCTGTCCTGGCCCCGGCAGGAGGGAGGCGTGTCGCTGCTCGACCTCCTGGCGCAGGCGTCCCCGGTGCTGCGGTCCGACGCGTTTCCCGGCCTGCTGGCGGGACCGGTCCGGCTGGGGGAAGAGACCCTGGGCGTGCTCTGGCTGGCCGGGGACGCCGAGGACGACGACGTACGGCTGCGCGCCATCGAGCAGGCCACGGTGGTCCTGGGCCTGGAGATGCTGCGTCGGCGCGCCGTGGTCGACGCCCAGTGGCAGCTGCGGGGCGATCTCGTCTCCGAACTCGCGAGCGGGCCCCTCGCCGACCCGGAGGCCGTCCTCGCGCGCGGCGACCGGCTCGGCAGCGACCTGAGGCTGCCCCAGCGCGTCCTCGCCGTCCGCCACGAGGAGGCCGGTGAGGCGGTCACCACGCAGCTGCTGCGCCTGACGCAGTCGCTCGTGCTCTCCCGCCCGCGTCCCAAACCGCTGCTCGCGCTGCGGGACGGCGCGATCGTGATCGTGGCGCCGGCGGCGGACCCGGAGGGTGCCGAGGAGCTGGCCCGGCGCATCCGTACCGTCGGAATCCAGACCCTGGAGGGCGGTGTGCGTGTGGCCGTCAGCGAGACCTGTGCCGGTCCGGACCGGCTGCCCGGAGCGTTCCGCCAGGTCACCGGCCTGCTACGGCTCCTGCCGTACGCCACCGGCGAGGACGTCCTGACGGTGGCGTCGGCAGGGGTGATCGGCATGCTGCTGGCCGACGTCGACCCGCAGCGCATGGGCGTCCTCGCCGCCCGCTGGATCGGCCCGCTACGGGAGTACGACCAGCGCCGGGGCACCGACCTCGTCAGCACCCTGCGCACCTACCTCGCCCACGACCTCAACACCAACGCCACCGCCGAGGCCCTCTTCGTCCACCCGAACACGGTCGGCCTGCGCGTCAAACGCATCGAAAGCCTGCTGGGCGTCTCCCTGACCAGCGTCGGCGACCTGACCACGCTGCGCACGGCGCTGGCGATCGACGACATCACCCGCACCTGACGATCTGTGCCGCAGTACAGGCCTGGCGGTAAAGGCTGTGCTGCCGCACAGTGCCCTCGATGTCGTGCGCTGTCACGCTGGAGGTCAGTCCCGGGACACACCGGGATGGAGGTGCTGAAGGTCGTCTACAGGGCCGGGTTCACCAACCCCTGGCACACCCACAACTGCGCCCACGGCATCTACGTCCTCGACGGCACCCTGACCACGCACCAGGGCGACTACCCGGCGGGCAGCTTCGTCTGGTTCCCCGAGGGCGGCACCATGACCCACGGTGCCGGCGACGACGGCGACTGCACCTTCCTCTTCATCACCAACAAGCCGTTCGACATCCAGTACGTCGCCGAGTGAGCACGACGGCTGCGGTCTTCTCGGGGCGGCCTCCTCCGCCGGTTCGAATAGGAGATTCCACCAATGATCAACCTTGATGTGTTCAGCGATCTGATCTGCCCCTGGTGCTACATCGGCGGGCGTCGGCTGCAGAAGGCCGTCGACATCGTGCAGGAGCGCACGGGGCAGGAGTTCCGCATCCGTCACCACGCCTTCGAGCTGAACCCCGAGATGCCGGCGGCCGGAATGGACCGGCGCGCCTACCGGAGCGAGAAGTTCGGCAGCTGGGAGCGTTCGCGCCAGATGGATGCCGGCACGGTGCCGGCAGGCCGGGACGAGGGCATCGTGTTCGACTACGAGGCGATCGCCAGGACGCCGAACACCCGGGCCGGACACCGGCTGATCGCCCTCGCGGAGCGGGAGGCGCAGTCGGGCGCGGCGATGGCCGACCGCCTGCTCGTGGCCTACTTCTCCGAGGGCCAGGACGTGGGTGATGTCGCGGTGCTGGCGCGGATCGGCAAGGAGATGGGGCTGGGCGACGACGTGGCCGCGCAGCTGGCGGACCCGGCGCTGGAGACGGCCGTGGCGGAGGACGAGCAGCTTGCCGCATACCTCGGCCTGCGCGGGGTGCCGCTGCTGATCGTCGGTGACAAGGCGATCAACGGGGCGGTCGGCACCGACGCGCTCGTGGAGATCCTGCAGCGCCAGGCCACCGAGGTGCCGGACGGCGCCGTGTGCGAGGACGGGGTGTGCTCGCTGTGACCACCGTGCCGGACATCAAGTCGGTCGGCATCGTGGGCGGTTCGCTGGGCGGTCTGTTCCAGGCGGTCGCGCTCGCGGAGCTGGGACTGGACGTCACCGTCTGGGAGCGGTCCGCGGGCCGACCCGACGACCGTGGCGCGGGGATCGTGCTGCAGCCGAGCGTCGCCTGGTTCCTCAGCATGTTCTGCGGCGTCGATCCCGACCGGATCAGCGTCCCCGTCACGCACCGGCAGTTCTTCGGCCGGGACGGGCGGAGCCATCACACGCTCATGGGACAGCGGATGATCTCCTGGGGTGCGATCTACGCCTCCCTGCGGGACCGCCTCGACCCCGCGCGCTACCACGACGGGCACCAGGTGACCGCGCTCGCACCCCGGCCCGACGGTGTCGACGTCCAGGTCGGCGACGCCGTCCGTCCCGTGGACCTCGCGATCATCGCCGACGGCTCCGCCTCCCGCCATCGCCGGCTCGTCGCACCCGGGGGTGCCCCCCACTACGCCGGGTACGTCGCCTACCGGGGCGTCATCGACGAGGCCGAACTCCCGGAGGAGCTGAGCGAGGTCTTCCGTGACCGGTTCAGCTTCTACGACGGGGACCGCACCCAGTTCCTGTGCTACTTCATCCCGGGCGACTTCGGCACGACCACGCCGGGAAAGCGCCGGATGAACTGGGTGTGGTACGTGCGGGCGGACGGGGCCGACCTGGATCGCATCACCACCGACCGCGACGGAACGGCCCACGGGCTGTCCCTGCCCCCGGGGCTGATCGCCCCTCAGGTGCACACCGAACTCCTGGACCGGGCAGGGGCGTTGCTTCCCGACCTCCTGCGTGAACTCGTGGAGCACACCCGGGAGCCGTTCGCCCAGGCGATCCTCGACGGGCGGGTCTCCCGGATGCGCAGCGGCCGTACGCTGCTCACCGGCGACGCGGCCTTCGTGGTCCGGCCGCACACCGCCGCCAGCGCGGAGAAGGCGGCCGCCGACGCCATCACCCTCTTCACCGCCCTGCAGCAGGTCCCGTCCCTGGACGGCGCCCTGCGGGCGTGGGAGAAGGACCGGCTTGCCGAGGGAACGGCCCTCTACCGCCACGGCATCGGCCTCGGACACCGGCTCGGCCTGGGCGGTTCCGAGCCGGCGAGGGCCGCCGCTGCCGGCAGTTGAGGGAGTGGTTCATTCGATGGACGCGACGCTACGGCAACTCGGTGTATTCGTGGCCATCGCCGACAACGAGGGCTTCGGCGCGGCCGCCGCGGCCCTCGGCATGAGCCAGTCCTCGGTGTCGCACTCGCTCGCCTCGCTCGAACGCGTGGTGCAGGGCGCCCTCGTGCAGCGCGCCACGCCGGTCCGGCCGACGCCGCTGGGTGAGGTGCTGCTGCCCCATGCCCGCGCCACCCTTGCCGCGGCCCGCGCGTTCCACGCCGCCGCGGCCGCGCACAAGAGCACCGGTGTGGCCGGGGCGATCGGTCTTGCCGTCCCGCCGACGGCCGCGCGCGGGCTGCTGCCCGGCCTGCTGCGGCTGTGGCACGAGCACCTTCCGCACGTCGAGATCACGGTCTTCGAGGGCCTCGACGAGGAGACCGAACAGTGGCTGGAGAGCGGCACGGTCGACGTGGCCGTCCTCATCGACCCCGACCCGCTGCCCCGCGGCGCCCTGCACCTGGCGACCGACGCCTACGAGGCCGTGGTGCGTAGCGACCACCCTCTGGCGGGCGAGGAGTTCATCGAGCTGGCGGACCTGCTGGAGGACCCGCTGCTGGCCACCACCTCCGGCTGCGAGACCCAGGTCAAGCACCTGCACGCGATGACCGGCCTGACCTATCGGCCCACCCAGCGCATCCGCGAACTCACCACCCTGCTGTGCATGGTGGAGGCCGGCCTCGGCGTCGGGATCATCCCGTCCCTGGCGGCGAGCATGCTGTCCGAGACCCTCACCCTGGTCCCCCTGCGACCGCACCTGGAACGCCGGCTCGTCCTGACCGGCCCGAGCGGCCGACCCTGGCACCCGAACGTCACCGTGATCCGGGACCTGTGCGAGAAGCGTCCCGCCGGCCTGTCGGCTCCTGCGACGGGCCGGCGGTAGAACCCGTTTCCGGTGGTCGTGATCTGCGCTCAGAACAGTGCGATGGGCGGCAGCGGGGGAAAGATCTCATCCAGTTCGGCGAGGTCGTCCGCACCGAACTCGTACCCGGCCGCGGCCGCGTTCTGGGCGACCTGCCCGGGCCGCGTGGCACCGGCGATGACCGAGGCGACAGCGGGACGGGAAGCGAGCCAGGAGAAGGCGACCTGGACCTCGTCGAGGCCGCGCTTCCTGGCGAAGTCGCCGAAGGCCGCGAGCTGGGCCAGGTCGGCGTTCTCGAAGTCGTCCTGGCGGAAGTGGGTCAGCCGCGACCCTTCGGGGGCCTTGCCGGAGGAGTACTTGCCGGTCAGCAGCCCGCTGGCGAGTGGGTAGTAGGGCAGGACGCCCAGCCCGAACGCCCGGGCGGCGGGCAGCACTTCCAGCTCGGCGCGGCGGTCGAGCAGGTTGTACTGGTTCTGCGAGGCGACGAAGCGGGTGGTGCCGAGCTGGCGGGCGAGGTACTCGGCCTGGGCGATCTGCCATCCGGCGAAGTTGGAGTGGCCGAGGTAGAGCACCTTGCCCTGCCGCACCAGGGTGTCGAGCGCGGCCAGGGTCTCCTCGATCGGCGTGACCGGGTCGGGGGTGTGGAACTGGTACAGGTCGATCCGGTCGGTGCCCAGTCGGCGCAGCGACTCCTCGACGGCGCGGACGATGTAGCGGCGGGAGCCGCGGACTCCGAAGTCACGGCCGTTGGCCCCCTCGGCGTCCATGCCGAACTTGGTGGCGATCACCACGTCGTCGCGGTGGCCCTTCAGCGCCTCGCCGAGGAGTCGTTCGCTCAGCCCGGGGGGTGTGCCGTAGGTGTCCGCGACGTCGAAAAGGGTGATGCCGGCGTCGAGGGCGGCTCGCACCACGGCGTCGGTGCCCTCCTGGGTGAAGCTGGCGGTGCCGGGCCGGCCGAGGTTGCTGCAGCCGAGCCCGACCGTGGACACGGTCAGACCGGAGGTGCCGAGTTGGCGATAGCCGACGGACATGGTGCGCTCTTCTCTCGATGGGCGTAGGCGGTCGGGTGGGTGGCGGTCCGGAGACCGAGCACCGCACTGCCCGTCCAGCCTGTTCAGCGCATCGGGATGAGTCCAATCAATCCACACGATCCCCTGATGAGGACGATCGATGACCGTCGTCCGGCGCGTGGACGGACGGTGGCACGCGAAAGGGGCCGGAGCAGCCTCCGACCCCTCGCTGGTGCGTACCGGCTCAGGCAGCCACGCCCACGTTGCCGTGCAGACGGGCGACGACCTCGGTCAGCTGGGCGGCGACCTCGGCGTCGTCGACCGGGTGGGTCTCGGCGAAGCGGGTCACGGAGCCCGGGATGGACAGCTTGATGTCCTCGATCACCTTGCCACCGGCGATGCCCACGGCCTTGCGGGCCTCGTCCTGGGCCCACACGCCGCCGTACTGGCCGAAGGCGGTGCCGACCACGGCGACGGGCTTGCCACCGAAGGCGCCGGCGCCGTAGGGGCGGGACAGCCAGTCGATGGCGTTCTTCAGGACGGCCGGGATGGTGCCGTTGTACTCGGGGGAGAAGAGCAGGAAGGCGTCGGCGCTCTGGGCGGCCTCACGCAGCTTGGCGGCGGCGGCCGGGACGCTGCCCTCGACGTCGATGTCCTCGTTGTAGAAGGGGATCTCGGCCAGGCCCTCGAAGAGGTCGACTTCGGCGCCCTCGGGGGCGAGCTTGACGGCTGCCTCGGCGAGCTGGCGGTTGTGCGAACCGGCGCGAAGGCTGCCGACGAGCGCGAGGATACGAACAGACATGGGGGTACTCCAAGGGGCTGAAACATCGCTGTTACGATCCGGACCGGGGTCCGCTTAAGTTTGTATCAGGCTAAGCGGACCGTGGTCCAGTTTCATTCCCGATGCTTTACGCTGTCGTCATGTCCAGCGCCCTGCCGCCCTTCCCGAAGCCTCAGGAGCCCCTCGAACCCCCTCGGTTGCTGGAGGTCGAGTCGGCCCCGGACGAGCCCTGCCTGCGCGCCGACGCGGCCCGCAACCGGGCCCGGCTGCTGGAGGCCGCCGCCCGGCTGATCGCGGAGCACGGAGTGGCCGGAGTGACGATGGAGGCGGTGGCCGCCGCGGCCCAGGTGGGCAAGGGCACGGTCTTCCGCCGCTTCGGCGACCGCAACGGGCTGCTGACGGCGCTGCTCGACCACTCGGCGCGGCAGCTGCAGGCCGACTTCCTCGGCGGACCGCCCCCGCTGGGTCCCGGGGCGCCGCCCCTGGAGCGGCTGCGGGCCTTCGGTGTGGCCGTGCTCTATCGATCGGCCGAGCAGCTGGACCTGCAGCTGGCCGCCCAGCCGGAGCCGGCCCGCCGGTTCTCCCACCCCTCGGTCCAGGCCCTGCGCACGCACGTCGCGATGCTGCTGCGGCAGATCGTGCCCACCGCCGACTGCGAACTCCTCTCCCAGACGCTGATGGCCTCGCTCGACCCGGCGCTGATCCACCATCTGACCCGGCAGTGCGGGATGCCCATGCATCGGCTGGAGTCCGGCTGGCACGACCTCGTGGCACGGCTGACGGGCACGGAGTGGTCCGGCTGAGCCCCGATCAGCCGTGGTCGGCGGTGAACATGTCGACCAGCCCCTGCGGTGCGTCGGCGCGGAACAGCATCGCGGCGCTCTGCGCGGAGTCCGCCGCGGAGGACGCGCCGCGCGGGAACATCGTCTCCTCGTAGGCGGCCAGCGCGGCCTCGGTGTCCCCGGGGTGCGCGGCGAGCGCGAGGCCCAGTTCGGCGCCGTCGAGCAGCGCGAGGTTGGCGCCCTCGCCCGCGAACGGCGACATCAGGTGCGCGGCGTCGCCGAGCAGGGTGACCCCGGGGACCCGGTCCCACCGGTGGCCGACCGGCAGGGCGTGGATCCGCCGTGGCACCAGGGCGCCGTCCGCGTCCGTGACCAGCGCCTTCAGGCTCTCGTCCCAGCCGTCGAACTCCTTGAGCACGGCCGCCTTGGCCGCCTCGGTGTCGGTGAAGTCGATGCCGTCCAGCCAGTCCTCCGGCGCCTCGACGGCGGCGTAGACATGCAGGCTGCCGTCGGACTCGCGGTGGGCGAGGAAGCCCCGGCCGGCGCCGAGCGCGAACAGCATTCCGCCGCCGACGACCCGGGCGCTCCCGGGGTGGCGCAGATCGGCCGCCGACAGGTCCGCCTCGACGAACGACACCCCGGTGTAGGCGGGCCGGGCGGGGGACAGCAGCGGGCGGATGCGGGACCAGGCGCCGTCCGCGCCGACCAGCAGGTCCGTGGTGAAGGCGCTGCCGTCCGCGAGCGTCACCTCGTGCCGCCCGGCGCCGAGCGGGCGCGCGCCGGTCACCTTCACGCCCCAGCGGACGGTGCCGTCCGGCAGGGAGTCCAGCAGCAGGTCGCGCAGATCGCCGCGGTCGATCTCGGGGCGCCCGCCGGTGCCGTCGTCCGGCAGCTCCAGGCGGACCGTCCCGCGCCGGTCGAGGACCCGCGTGGCCTGACCGCCGGCGTGGACGCGGGCCAGGAAGGTGTCGTACAGCCGGGCCGCGCGCAGCGCCACCTGGCCGGAGCCGTCGTGGATGTCGAGCATGCCGCCCTGCGTCCGCACGGCCGGCGAGGCGTCCAGGTCGAACACGGCCGCCTCGATGCCGTGCACGTGCAGCACCCGGGCGAGCGCGAGCCCGCCGAGTCCGGCGCCGACTACGGCGATGGGGTGGTGGGGGAGGGTGGGGGCAGGGGTGGTCATGGTGGCCTCCTGGGAGGTGAGGGGGTCAGTCGGGTACGGCGGTGCGCTCGATGCCGTTGATCAGTGCCTGGAAGGCCCAGGACAGCCGGGCCTCGGGGGCACCGGACAGCAGGGCGTCGCCGGTCGCGGCGATGTGCGGGTGGGTGTCCTCGGACGCCCCGCGCAAGGCGCCCTCCAGCGCCTGCCAGTCGCCCGGGGACTCCTCCCCGGCGTGCTCGGCGGCGGTCGCGGTGGCGTGCTGCAGCAGCAGATCGACGCCCCAGGCCGCCCGGTCGCGCGGCACCCCACCCTCGTCGAGCAGGGCGAGCAGCGTCTCGATCAGGTTCAGGTAGTGCGGGCCGCTCGGCCGGGCGGTCAGCGCCGAGCGGGCGAGGCTCGGATGCTCCAGCAGCATCCGCGTGCAGTCGGTGAGCACACGCTCCAGCCGCTCGCGCCAGCTGCCCTCGGCCGAAGCGGGCCCCACCGTGCCGAGCAGCTCGTCCAGGACGGCCGCGTGCAGCTCGTCGGTGCTGCGGACGTAGACGTACAGCGAGGCCGGACCCGTGTCGAGCTCCTGTGCCAGCCGTCGCATGGTCACCTTCCGCAGCCCTTCGGTGCGCAGGATCGCCACCGCGGCGGCGACGATGCCCTCCCGGGTGAGAGCGGGCTTGGCCGGACGTTCGCGACGGGAGCGGGGGGAAGCTGTCATGTGTCCACGGTAACGAACATGTTCGCTACGAACAAGTTCGGAACGAACGTGTTCGTAGATTCGTGGACCGCGTACCGCTTAATTAGTTCAGGAATGAACCACCTTCCCCCGCTCACCCCCGCCCGCCGCCGCTCTGCCAAGATGCGGTCTGTCATGGTGCAGATACCGAACACGTCCCCGTCCGCTGCGCCCGCTCCGCACTCCGTCCCCACGAGTGCCGATGTGGCCCGGCTGGCCGGCGTCTCGCGCGCGACCGTCTCCTACGTCCTCAACAACACCAGTGCCGTACGGATCAGTGAGCCGACGCGCCGCCGCGTCCACGAGGCCGCCCGGGAGCTGGGGTACGTGCCGCACGCCGCCGCCCGCAGCCTGCGCGCCGGACACAGCCGTATGGTCCTGATGCCCGCCCCGACGTTCCCGGTGGGCCCCCTCTACAGCGGCTTCCTCGGTGATCTCCAGTCGGCCCTCGGCCGCCTCGACTACACGGTCGTGCAGTACGGCACCGTCGGCCTCCAGGGCGACGAGGCCGCCCGCGCCTGGGCCGAGTTGCGTCCCGTCGCCGTCCTGGTGCCGGGCGCGGGGCTCGGCCCGCAGGGCGTCGCGGTGCTCAAGCGGTCCGGCGCCCGCGCCGTGGTGACCCTGGGGCCCGAGCGCGTCGACGGCGCGCACGCCCTGCTGATGGACCACGACGCCGTCGGGTACTGCGCCGGCGCGCATCTGTACGCCCGCGGCCGTCGCCGTATCGGTGTGATCGTCCCCGAGGAGCCGGGCCTGGAGTCCTTCTCCCGGCCCCGGCTCGCCGGTGTGCACCAGGCCCTGCACGGCACGGACGCGACCGTGACCGCCGTGCCGCTCGCGTACACCGAGCAGGCCGCCGCCGAACTCGCCGCCCGCTGGCCCGAGTCGGGCCTGGACGCGGTGTTCGCCTACAACGACGAGTACGCCATGCTGCTGATGCGTGCCCTGCAGGACCAGGGTGTGCGCATCCCCGAGGACGTCGCCGTCGTCGGCGCCGACGACCTGATGCTAGGCCGGCTGCTGCGGCCACGGCTCAGCACCGTCCACATCGAGCTGCCCTCCGGCCGTGACCTCGCGGAACTGGTCGACCGTGCGGTGCGCGACCCCGGCGGCGAGCCCGAGGTGCGCAAGGTGCTGGGCGCGTCGCTCGTCCAGCGCGACTCCAGCTGACCCGGTCCGCGGCGGCGGTTAGGGTTCCGAAGAGGCATGACCACGATGTAGTTTCGCGCTCAACAAAGTAGGCGCGTCCCCGGAACGCCCCCGGACCCGGCCCGCGCCCCGAGCCGTACCGCCCGGCGACCGATCGGAGAGCCGACATGCCGCTGCTCGACCCGAAGTCCTGGCAGACCCGCACCCCGGCGGGCCCCGAGTACACCGTCACCGAACCCGCCACCGGCGACCCACTCGGCACCCTCACCCTCGCCGCACCCCAGGACGTCGCCCCGGCGGCCCGGGCCGCCCGCACCGCCCAGCGGGAGTGGGCCCGTACCCGGCACTTCGTCCGGGCCCAAGTGCTGCGCAGGGCAGGGGACTTGTTCACCGAGCACGCCGAGGAACTGCGCACCTGGCTGGTCCGCGAGTCCGGGTCTATCCCCGGCAAGGCGGACTTCGAACTGCATGTCGCCGCCCAGGAGTGCTACGAGGCCGCCGCCCTCGCCTCCCGCCCCGCCGGACAGGTGCTGCCCAGCGAGGCGCCCCGGCTGTCGTACACCCGCCGGGTGCCCGCCGGCGTCGTCGGCGTGATCGCGCCGTTCAACGCACCGCTGATCCTCTCCATCCGCTCCGTCGCCCCCGCCCTCGCGCTCGGCAACGCGGTGGTCCTGAAGCCCGATCCGCGCACCGCGGCCTGCGGTGGACTGGCGCTCGCCGCCGTTCTCGCCGAGGCGGGCCTCCCTGCGGACCTGCTGCAGGTGCTGCCCGGGGGCGCCGAGGTCGGGCAGGCGCTGGTCGAGGACCCGCTCGTCCCCGTCATCTCCTTCACCGGGTCCACTGCGGCGGGCCGTGCCGTCGGCGAGCTGGCCGGCCGCCACCTCAAGCGCGCCCACCTCGAACTCGGCGGAAACTCGGCCCTGATCGTGCTGGCGGACGCCGACCTGGACGCGGTGATCTCCACGGCGGCCTGGGGCTCCTTCTTCCACCAGGGCCAGATCTGCATGACGACCGGCCGCCACCTCGTCCACGCCTCGCTGTACGAGGAGTACGTCGAACGGCTCGCCGCCAAGGCCGACTCGCTCGCCGTCGGCGACCCGTACCGCGACCAGGTGCACCTCGGCCCGGTCATCGACGCGGGCCAACTCGCCAAGATCCAGGGCCTGGTGGAGACGAGCGCTGCCCGCGGCGCGAAACTCGCCGCGGGCGGCACCCACGACCGGCTCTTCTACCGGCCGACCGTGCTCGCCGGCGTCGACGACCACACCCCCGCCTACACCGAGGAGGTCTTCGGCCCGGTCGCCCCGGTCCGCTCCTTCGCCACCGCCGACGAGGCGGCCGCGCTCGCGGCGGACAGCGCCTACGGCCTCTCGCTCGGCATCGTCACCCGGGACCCCGCACGCGGCCTGGACCTCGCCGAACGCATCCCGACCGGGATCGTCCACATCAACGACCAGACCGTGAACGACGAGGCGGTGGCCCCGTTCGGCGGCGTCGCCGCGTCCGGCACCGGCGCCCGCTTCGGCGGAGAGGCCAACCTGGAGGCCTTCACCGAGCTGCGCTGGACGACCGTACGCGGCGACGTGGCGCCGTACCCGTTCTGACGCCGTCGGCTACTCGCCCTGCGCCTGCTGGGCGGCGATGCTCTTGCGGACCTCGTCCATGTCCAGCTTCCGGGCCTGACCGATGACGTCCGCGAGGGCGGCCTCGGGCAGGGCGCCCGGCTGGGCGAAGATCGCGACCTGGTCCCGGACGATCATCAGCGTCGGGATCGACTGGATGCCGAAGGCCTGCGCCAGCTCCTGCTGGGCCTCGGTGTCCACCTTGCCGAACACCAGGTCGGGGTTGTCCTCGGCGGCCTTCTCGTAGACCGGCGCGAACTGGCGGCACGGCCCGCACCAGGACGCCCAGAAGTCGATGAGGACGAACTCGTTCTCGGTGACGGTCTGGTCGAAGTTCTCCTTGGTCAGCTCCACGGTGCTGCTCATGGCGTGATTCCCTCTTCCTGGTGTGGGGGCTTGTGCCGACGGCGGAAACACGGCGATCCGGCCGCCTATTCCATGCCTGTCTCCTGCCTGTCCCAGGCCTGTTCCATGCGTGTCCCGTGCCTGTTCCGTGCGTGCACGGTCGTGTTCCGCGCGCGTACCCGTGTGGCCCCCGCGCCGAGCACCCACCAGACTGACCCCATGACGGAAACGGAATCCATCGCGTACGACGTCGTGGTGCTCGGGGCCGGACCCGTGGGGGAGAACGTCGCCGACCGCACCCGTGCGGCCGGCCTCACCACCGCGGTCGTGGAGAGCGAGCTGGTCGGCGGCGAGTGCTCGTACTGGGCCTGCATGCCCAGCAAGGCACTGCTCAGGCCGGTCATCGCCCAGGCGGACGCCCGCCGCCTGCCCGGCCTGAGCGAGGCGGTCCAGGGTCCCCTCGGCACGCCCGCCGTCCTGGCCCGCCGGGACGAGTACACCTCGCACTGGCACGACGACGGCCAGGTCCGCTGGCTGGACGGCATCGGCGCCGACCTGTTCCGCGGCCAGGGCCGCCTCGCAGGCCCCCGCACGGTCACCGTGACCGGCCCCGACGGCACCGTGACCACCCTGACCGCGCGGCACGCCGTGGCCGTCAGCACCGGCACCCGCGCCCAGTTGCCCGACCTGCCCGGGCTGGCCGAGGTCAAGCCCTGGACCAGCCGCGAGGCCACCAGCGCCAAGGCGGCCCCCGCACGGCTGATCGTGGTCGGCGGCGGTGTCGTCGCCACCGAGATGGCCACCGCCTGGCAGGCCCTCGGCTCGCAGGTCACGCTGCTGGTCCGCGGCAAGGGCCTGCTGGGCCGCATGGAGCCGTTCGCCGGGGAACTGGTCGCCGAGGCCCTCACCGAGGCGGGCGTGGACGTCCGCACCGGCACCTCGGTGGAGTCCGTCACCCGCGAGAACGGCACCGTCGTGGCCGTCACCCACACCGGCGACCGCCTCGAGGCCGACGAGATCCTCTTCGCCACCGGCCGCGTCCCGCACACCGACGACATCGGCCTCGACACCGTCGGCCTGCGGCCGGGCTCCTGGCTGGACGTGGACGACAGCCTCCTCGTCAACGGCACGGACTGGCTGTACGCGGTCGGCGACGTCAACCACCGCGCCCTCCTCACCCACCAGGGCAAGTACCAGGCCCGCATCGCCGGCGCCGCCATCGCCGCCCGGGCCGCGGACAGCCCCCTGCTGGACGAACCCTGGGGCGCGCACGCAGCGACCGCCGACCACCACGCCGTACCCCAGGTCGTCTTCACCGACCCGGAGGCCGCCGCCGTCGGCCTCTCCCTCGCCGAGGCCGAACAGGCCGGCCACCGCGTCCGCGCCGTCGACGTCGAGTTCTCCTCCGTCGCCGGGGCCGGCCTGTACGCCGACGGCTACAAGGGCCGCGCCCGCATGGTGGTCGACCTGGAGGAGGAGATCCTGCGCGGTGTCACCTTCGTCGGCCCCGGTGTCGGCGAACTGATCCACTCCGCGACCATCGCGGTCGCCGGCCGTGTCCCGGTCGGCCGCCTGTGGCACGCGGTCGCCTCGTATCCGACGCTCAGTGAGGTGTGGCTGCGACTGCTGGAGGCCTACCGGGACAACTGAGGTCCGGATTACGGCAGTTCGAAGCCCAGAGCCTCGGCCGCCGCCTCCGGTGCCGGCTGGGCCCACAGTGCCGCCACCGCCTCGTTCGTGGACAGGGAGCGCAGTTCCGCGCGGTCGAGGTAGAGGGTGCCGTCGAGGTGGTCCGTCTCGTGCTGGACGATACGGGCGGGCCAGCCGGTGAACACCTCGTCCAGCGCGCGGCCGTGCTCGTCCTCGCCGCGCAGCCGCACCTCGGCGTGCCGGGCCACCACGGCCTGCCAGCCCGGCACGCTCAGGCAGCCCTCGAAGAACGCGACGCGGGCGGTCCCGACCGGCTCGTACGACGGGTTGACCAGCACACGGAACGGCTGCGGCACCCGGCCCCGGATCAGCGCCACCTCCTCCGGCACCGGCGCCGGGTCCTCGATGACCGCGATCCGCAGCGGCACGCCCACCTGGGGCGCGGCCAGGCCCACCCCGGGCGCCGCGTGCATCGTGTCGCGCATGGCCTCGATGAAGCGGGCCAGCAGGGCGGGGGCGAGCTGGCCGTCGTAGGGCTGGGTGGCGTGCCGCAGGACGGGCCGGCCGGCCGCGACGATGGGCAAGAGACCGCCGGTGGCGAGGAGTTCCTCGACCCGCTCGGCGAGAGGTGCGCGATCGCTGGGAGGTGCCATCGCGTCAGAATGCCATGCCCATCCGCCCCTCCCTGTGACGCAGGTCACCAACACGCGCGGGAACTCGAGGCCTTGGCGCTCCGACCACTGGAGCGCATTCCCTCCCCGACCGAGTCCCCGGAGAAGCCCGCCGATGACCACCGCTCCCTCGCCCGCCACGGACGAGGCACCCTCCCCGGCCCCCTCCCCGAGCCGCTGGGCCCCGCTGCGCCCCCTCGTGCTGCGCCTCCACTTCTACGCCGGCCTGCTCGTCGCCCCCTTCCTGCTGGTCGCCGCCGTCACCGGCCTGCTGTACGCGGGCTCGTTCCAGGCCGAGAAGCTCGTGTACGGCCATGAACTGACCGTTCCGGCCGGGGACCGCCAACTGCCCGTCTCCGCCCAGGTCGCCGCCGCCCGCAAGGCCCACCCCGAGGGCACCGTCTCGGCGGTACGGCCCGCACCCGAGCCGGGTACGACCACCCGGGTGCTGCTCTCCGGCGTCAACGGCGTCGACCCCGGCCACACCCTCGCCGTGTTCGTGGACCCCCACACCGGCAAGGTGCGCGGGGCGCTCGAACAGTACGGCGCGACCGGCGCGCTGCCCCTGCGCACCTGGATCGACGAACTCCACCGCGACCTGCACCTCGGCGACACCGGCCGGCTCTACAGCGAGCTGGCGGCCAGCTGGCTGTGGGTGATCGCGGGCGGCGGCCTGGTGCTCTGGTTCTCCCGGCGCCGCGCCCTGCGCAAGGTGCGCGGGACCAGCGGGCGGCGCCGCACCCTCGGCCTGCACGGCACGGTCGGCGTCTGGGCCGCCGCCGGGTTCCTGTTCCTGTCGGCGACCGGCCTGACCTGGTCGACGTACGCCGGCGCCAACATCGACGAGCTGCGCACCTCGCTCGGCCAGGCCACCCCGTCCGTCTCCGCGGCCGCATCCGGCGGCGAGCACGCCGGACACGGAGCGGCGGCCGGCACCGGCGGGGACGCCGAACACGGGGCCGGCCTCGACCAGGTGCTCGCGGCGGCCCGGGCCAAGGGACTCGGCAACCCGGTGGAGATCGTGCCGCCCGCCGACGCGAACAGCGCCTATGTCGTCAAGCAGGTCCAGCGCAGCTGGCCGGAGAAGCAGGACTCCGTCGCCGTCGACCCGGCGACCGGCAAGGTCACCGACGAACTCCGGTTCGCCGACTACCCGGTGCTCGCCAAGCTCACCCGCTGGGGCATCGACCTGCACACCGGCGTCCTCTTCGGGATCGTCAACCAGATCGCGCTCGCCCTGCTCGCGCTCTCCCTGATCCTGCTCATCGCGTGGGGCTACCGCATGTGGTGGCAGCGCGGCCGCGGCTCCGCCTTCGGCCGGCCGATCCCGCGCGGCGCCTGGGCGCAGGTGCCGCCCTACGTGCTCGTACCGGCCCTGGCGGTGATCGCCGTACTCGGCTACTTCGTGCCGCTGCTCGGCATCCCGCTGGCCGGATTCATCGCCGTCGACATCGTCCTCGGCGAGATCGCGCACCGCCGCGGTGGCCGCACGTACGGGAGCGCGGCCGGTGTGAAGTAGCGTGGCTCTTCAGGCCGGTGCGCAGGCGAACCGGGCCAGGGGAGAGGGAGAGCGGGACATGGTGCGGGACGGGGGCCGGGCCCGGCGGCGCGGGCAGGGCGAACTGGAGGGCCAGGTCCTCGGCGCGCTGCGCGAGGCGGACGGACCGGTCAGCGCCGCCTGGGTGCAGGAGCGCCTCGGCGGCGACCTCGCCTACACCACCGTCGTCACCATCCTCACCCGGCTGCTCGCCAAGGACGTCGTCGCCCGGGAACGGCAGGGCCGCTCCTTCCTGTGGACGCCCACCGCCGACGTGGCCCGGCTCGCCGCGCTGCGCATGCGCCGTCTGCTGGACGGCGAACGGGACCGCGAGGCCGTCCTGGCGAGCTTCGTCACCGCCCTGCCGCCCGGCGACGAACAGGTGCTGCGGGCGCTGCTGGACGCCGCCGAGCCGGGCTCGGTGAACAACGGGAACACCGCGCACACCGGCGACGGCGGTACGGAAGACTGACCGCCCATGGGGGTCTTCGTCTTCCTGCCGCTGGTGCTGCCGCTGTCCGCCTGGCCGGTCGCCCGGCTCGCCGAGGTGCACCTGCACCCGCGCACCGCCACCCGGCTGCTGACCGCGGTCGCCGTCGTGATGGCCGTGTGCAGCACGCTCTGTCTGGCCCTGCTGATGGTCGTGGGCACCGCCCAACTGCCGGGCAACCCCCTCCCGGACGCCTGGTCCGACCCCGAGGTGCGGGCCGCCGTCCCGCACGACGAGGTCGCAGGCCGCGCCGCCATCCCCGCCCTCGCCGTGGTCGCCACCGCCTGTGCCCGCACCCTGTGGCGCCACCACCGGGTCACCCGCCGGGCCCGCCGCGCACTGGCCGGCCTGCCCGGCCCGACGGTGGCCGTCCTGCCGGACAGCGCGCCGTACGCCTATGCCCTGCCGGGCGGCCGGGGACGGATCGTCGTCACCACCGCGCTGCTGGCCGGGCTCGCCCCCGCCGAACGGCGCGCCCTGTTCGCCCACGAGCGCAGCCACCTCGCCGCCGGTCACCACCGCCATCTGCTCGCCGCCCGACTGGCCGCCCGGGCCAACCCGTTCCTGCGCCCGCTGCGCACCGCCGTCGTCTACACGGCCGAGCGCTGGGCGGACGAGGAGGCGGCCCGCGCGGTCGGCGACCGGCGTACGGTCGCGCGCGCGATCGGCAAGGCGGCGCTGCTGTCCCGCGGCACCCCCGCGCCCACCCTCGCCGCGCTCGCCACGACCGGCCCCGTCCCGCGCCGGGTGGCCGCCCTGCTGGCCCCCGCCCCGGTGGCCCGCTCCTGGCCCTCGGCGTTCACCTCGGTCGGCCTGGCCGTCTGGGGCGCCGCCGTCGGTGCCCTGGTGTCGGCGATGTCCTCGGCGAACTCGGCCGTCAGCCTGTTCGTGATCCTGCACGCGGCGACCCGGCTGTGACCTCGGGACAGTACCGATGACGTGCACGGTACGGCCCCTGTCCGAAGGTGACGAGGGCGCCGTTCCTGGCGAGCGGGCCGTCGAATAATCCCGTGCCGTGCCGTCGGTGGAGGTGCAGACTCGCTCCATGGCGGAGATAGGGGCGTTCCGGGACGCGGTCAGTGGCTGGGCGGCAGGTGGTCCCGGGGGGCCGGCGAGTGATCTGGCCGTGCGACTTGAGCTGCGGACGGCGGTGCTGCTGGAAGGGCTGAGTGACCTCGCGGCCGTCGAGGCGCTGGCCGCTCGGCACGGCCGTGACCTGGCCGCCGAGGGGGTGTCCGTCGTGCCGATGGGCGGGGCGATGAACGTCGGCCGCTACGCCGGCCTCCTCGGGCCGCCCGGCCTCGGCCTGCGTCTGACAGGACTGTGCGACGAGGGCGAGCAGCGTTTCTACGACCGCGGCCTGCAGCGGGCACGGGCGCCGCGCGGGGGCTTCTTCGTGTGCGTGAGGGACCTGGAGGACGAACTCATCCGCGCGCTGGGCACGGAAAGGGTCGAGGAGATCATCCGGACCGAGGGCGACCTACGTGCCTGGCAGACCTTCCTGCACCAGCCCGCACAGCGCGGTCGGCCCCGGCACCAGCAGTTGCGGCGTTTCCTCGGCACGAAGAAGGGCCGCAAGATCCGCTACGGCCGCCTCCTCGTCGAGGCTCTCGACCCCGAACAGGTACCGGCCCCGCTCGACGACCTCCTCACGAGCCTGTGACCTGGTGGACGAGGAGGGCTGTGGCGAGACGCCTGGACAGCGAACGGGTGCTGAGACGCGCGAAGGGCCCGGTCCCCCGAAGGGAACCGGGCCCCGCACAGGGCGTTCACTCCGCCGGAGTGTCCGGGAAGTCGCCCGCGAGCGCCGAGGCGATCCGCAGGTGCTGTTCCGCCTCGTCGTGCCGGGCCTGCCGCTGGAGCGTGCGGCCCAGCATCAGCCGGGCGTAGTGCTCCACCGGGTCGTGCTCCACGATGAGCCGCAACTCGGCCTCCGCGCGGCGCAGTTGGGCCGAGTGGTAGTAGGCGCGGGCCAGCAGCAGCCGGGGTCCGGTCTGCTCCGGCACCTCCTCGACAAGAGCGGCCAGCACCCGCGCCGCGCCCGCGTAGTCCTTGGCGGCGAAGAACTGCTGCGCCCGCACCCAGCGCTCGGCGGGGGTGCCGTGGTCGTAGTACATGGTCTTCACTTGCGTCTCCACTCGTGACCTCCTTCGACGGCCACAACGGAACGCGGTTGTTCAATATTCCACTACTGGGGGCCGGTCGCGGCCGGGTCCAGGGGTGCGTCCAGCAGCAGGGTCAGGTCACGGCTCAGCTCCCGGGTCCGGTCGCTGTCCAGCCCGCCGAGCGGCTCCAGCAACTGGGTCAGCAGACCGTGGACGACGCCGATCGCCCGCCGGGTGGTCTCCAGGCCCTCCGCGGTGAGCGCGAGCTGCACCGCGCGCGGGTCCCGCGGGTCCTTGGCGCGCTCCAGGAGCCCGGCGGACTCCAGGCTGCGGGCGAGCTTGGAGACGTACAGCGGTTCCAGGCCGGTGTGGTCGGCGAGCCGCCGCTGGCTGGGCCGCTCGCCGGTGCGCTGCATGCCGTACAGCGACGCCACCAGCGAGTACTGGGCGTGGGTGAGGCCCAGCGGGGCCACCGCCCGGTCGACGGCGACCCGCCACTTCATCGACAGCCGCCACACCAGGAAACCCGGGGTGGCCCCTTCGGATGTCTTGCTCATGCCGGATACCGTACATGGCTACTATGGCGGGCCCGCGATGCACCCGGTCACTTCCAGGCGGCTGCCAGGTACTCCTTGATCTTGTCCCGCATGAACACGGAGGACTCCCGGGCCCGCTCCTCCCAGGCGAACACACACGCGGTCAGCGTGCCGTCGAAGCCGTTCGCCCGCAGTTCCCGGAACAGCTCGTCGAAGTCGACCTCGCCCTGCCCGATGTCCAGGTGCTGGTGGATGCGGGCCGGTGTACCGGGCGGGTTGAGGATGTAGCGGTTACCGGAGGACGCCGTGTGATCGAAGGCGTCGGCGAGGTGGACGTGGGTGAGCAGGTCGCCCGCGTACTGGATGATGCCGGGGGCGTTGTTGCCGATGTGGAAGGTGTGCGGGGCGCAGTACAGGAAGCTCACGCTCGGGTGGTTGATGCCCCGGATGAGGTTGACGGCGTCGTAGCCGTTCTCGATGAAGTCGTCGGGGTGCGGCTCCAGGGTGAGGCGGATTCCCTCGCGCTCGAACAGCGGCAGCAGTTCGTCCATCGACTTCCAGAACTGGGCCTCGCTGCGGTCGGCGTCCTCGGGCCGGCCGTTGAACTCCGAGATCATGCTGTCCACGCCGAGGTCCGCGGCGATCTGGATCGAGCGCTTCCAGTACCGTACGGCGGCCTGCCGGGCGTCCTCGTCGGGGCCGGACCAGCGGAACAGGGGGAGCAGGGACGAGATCCCCACGCCCGCCGCGTCCAGTGCCTTGCGGAACCTGCGGACCGTGCCGTCGTCCACGCGCGGGTGGCGGAAGAACGGGATGAAGTCCTCGCGGGGGGACAGCTCGATCCACTCGTAGCCCAACTCGGCCACCACGGAGGGAAGTTCGAGCAGCGGGACGTCGCGGATCATGTACGGGTCGAGGGCGATCCTCATCGTGGGTGCTCCTTGGTGTCACGGGCTCCGGCGGTGTGCGGACCGCCGGAGCCGATGGTCTTTCAGGGGTGGCCGGCCGTTGCGGTCACGACCGCAGCGACTCCTGCAGTGCCGCGTCGGCGGCCTTGAGCACTCCGGCGGCCACGGCGACGCCCTCGACGCGCCCCAGCTCGGTGTCCTCGTGCTCGATGTTGACCAGCATGTCCGGGTCGACCTCATGGAGGGCGCGCAGGAACTCGGTCCAGTAGGCGACGTCGTGGCCCTTGCCGAGGGCGACGAAGTCCCAGGCGGACTCCTTGGGCCACTCGTTGGCCCACTCGTCGCCGCCGAGGTTGGTGCGGGGCTCGTCGGGCGTGAGGCGTCGGAAGCTGTTGTCGAGTACACCGTTGAGGACGACGTGTTCGCGGTTGATCCGGACGTCCTTGGCGGCGGCGTGGAAGACCAGCTCGCCCAGGTGGCGGACGACCTCGACGGGGTCCATCTGCTGCCAGAACAGGTGCGAGGCGTCCAGTTCGACGCCCACGTGGGTGGCCCCGGTGAGGTCGATGAGCCGGTGCACGTCGGCGCAGTTGAACACGACGTTCTGCGGGTGCAGTTCGAGGGCGACCTTGACGTCGTGGTCACGGGCGAGCCGGTCGGTCTCGCGCCAGAAGTCCGCGACGATCTTCCACTGGTGGTCGAGCACGTCCAGGGCCGCCGAGTTCCACGCGTTGACGATCCAGTTCGGGCGGGAGGCGCCCGGCTCGCCGCCGGGCAGGCCCGACATGGTCACAAGGCGGTGCTGCCCGAGCCGCTCGGCCAGGCGGATGGAGCGGCGGATGTCCTCGGCGTGCTTCTCGCCGATGGCGGGGTTCGGGTGCAGCGGGTTGCCGTTGGCGTTCAGGCCGGCGATGGAGACGCCGGTGCCCTCGAAGAGGCCGAGGAAGTCGTCCCGGGCGGCGTCGCTGACCAGGATGTCGTCGAAGGTCGGGACGTGTACGGCGGGCAGGAAACCACCGGTGTTGATCTCGATGCCGGTCAGGCCCAGATCGGCGATGACTTTGATCGCTTCCGGCAACGGCCGGTCGTGCAGGATCGCGTTGTAGAGTCCGAGCCTCATCTTGTCTTTCCTCAGTCCTTCTCGACGGTGAAGGTGGTCGTGCGCGGGGTGGGCGGGAAGGGGCGGGTCACCCGACGGTGACGGCCTTGCCGTCGGCGTCGGCGGAGGCGACGATCGCGTCGATGACCTGCAGGTTGTGCAGCCCGTCGGCGAGCGTGGGGCACTGCGGCAGCCGGTCCAGGCCCGCGATCTGCTCCAGGAAGGCCCGGGCCTGCCAGACGAAGAACTCGTGCTGGCCGTGGCCGACGCTCGGGAAGTCCATGGGCAGTCCACCGGCGATGTAGGGGTGGCCGGGGCCGACCACCACCCGCCGGTAGCCGTCCACCGGGTCGGAGGCCGCCGCGTCGGTGAGGGTGAACTCCGCCGGGCGGGACAGTTCGAAGGTCGCCGCGCCGTTCTTCGTGAAGACCTCGAAGCCCAGGGAGTTGGCCAGACCGCGGGCGATGCGCGAGACGGAGAAGGTGCCGACGGCGCCGGAGGCGAACGTCGCGGTGAAGGTGGCGATGTCCTCGTTCTCGACCCGCTCGCGCTCCTCGCTCACCTGGACGTCGGCCGAGTGCCCCACCGCCGTTCCCAGCGGCACGGGCCGCTCCTGCACCTGGGTGGACAGGATGGCGCCCTGGACGCTCTGCACCGGCCCGCAGAAGTACTCGCCGAGATCGATGAGGTGGCTGCCGATGTCGGACAGCGCCCCGGAACCGATGCCGCCCCGGTAGCGCCAGCTCATGGGCGCGTCGGGGTTGTGCCCGTAGTCGCACCAGTAGTGGCCGTTGAAGTGCTGCACCGGCCCGAGCGAGCCTTCCCGCACCTGCTGCCGGACGGCGTTGACGGCGGGGGAGCGGCGGAAGGTGAAGCCGGTGGCCGCCACCAGTCCGGTGCCCTCGGCCGCCGCCACCATGGCCCGGGCGTCGGCCACGGACGGCGCCAGCGGCTTCTCGCACAGCACATGCTTGCCCGCGGCCAGCAGGGCCTCGACGATCTCGCGGTGCAGATGGTTGGCGACCACGACGCTGACCGCGTCGATGTCGTCGGCCTCCACGATCGCCCGCCAGTCCGTCTCGGCCCGCTCGAAGCCGTAGCGGCGGGCGGCGTCCTGGGCGAAGGGCTCATAGGCGTCGGCGACGGCGACCAGGCGCACGTCCGGCAGCCCGGCACCGTACAGCGTCGCGGCCTGCCGGTAGCCGTTGAGGTGGGCTCGGCCCGCCATTCCGGCGCCGATGACCGCCACCCCGATCGGCCTTGTGCTCATGGTGTTTCCTCTCCGGCGCGCCGGGGCGCCGTGGCTAGGTGGTGCGGGGATCCGGGGGATCTGAAAGGGGAGCTGGTCCCGGTAGGGAACGGCGAACCGAGCGCTCGGGATCCGTCCTGTCGGGACGCTGTCGAACAACTCCCTTAAAGCGCTTTAAGTGCTGGTAATATCGACGGCGCGACGGACAGGTGTCAAGGGTGTTGCCGGAAAATCCACGGGAGGTCGTGTGGACGAACTCGAATCCGCCTCGCCCGCGGGTGGCGGCACCGGGTCGGTGCGCCCCCGGCTGGAGGACGTCGCCGAGCGCGTAGGCCTGTCGACGGCGTCGGTGTCACTGGTGCTGCGGGGCGTGCCCGGCCCCAGCGAGCGCACCCGGCAGCGGGTCCTGAAGGCGGCGGCCGAACTCGGCTACCGCCCCGACCGCACCGCCAGCGCCCTGGCCAGCAGGCGCAGCCGGCTGCTCGGTGTCATGGTCGACGTGCACAGCCCCTTCCACGCCGAGCTGGTCGAGCATCTGCACACGGCCGCCGAGGAGGTCGGCTATGACCTCGTCCTGAGCGCGCTGACCCGGACCCGTGACGAGAACACGGCGGTCGAGACGCTCCTGGCGTTCCGTTGCGAGGCGCTGATCCTGCTCGGCCCGGTTGCCCCCGCCTCCGCCCTGGCCGCACTCGACCGCAAGGCGCCCGTCATCTCCGTGGGCCGCCGTATCGCAGGCGCCGATCTCGACGTCGTCCGCACCGCCGACGACGACGGGGTCGGCCAGATAGTCGGCCACCTGGTGGGACTCGGTCACCGTGCCATCGCCCACGTCGACGGCGGCAAGGGCGTCATCGCCACCGACCGGCGCCGCGGCTACCGGGAGGCCATGCGCCACCACGGTCTCGACGAGCGGATCAGCGTCCTCCGCGGGGACAACACGGAGGCGGCCGGCGAGCAGGCGGGCCGGCAGCTCCTGGAGAGCGGCGACCTGCCGACCGCCGTCGTGGCGTACAACGACCAGAGCGCGATCGGCCTGGTCACGGCCTTCCGGCGGGCCGGGATCGACGTCCCCGGCGCCGTCTCCGTCGTCGGCTACGACGACGACACCCTGTCCCGGCTCGGCTCCTTCCACCTCACCACCGTCAGCCAGAACGCCGAGGAGCAGGCCCGTCAGGCCGTGGCGGCCGCGGTCGAACGCCTCGACCGGGGCCGCACGGCGGCCCGTGAGATCGTCCTCGCGCCCACCCTGGTGGTACGCGGGACCACGGCGCCACCGCGCTGATCCGGCGCGGTCCGGGCCACGAATATGTGGCCGATGCACCTTTTCGTGGACGCATCGCGGGGCGGTGGGATTTTGCGAGCGGACTCTTGACACCTTTCCGAAACACAAGCATGCTCTGGCCACCGCTTAAAGCGATTTAAAAGATCGCGGAGGCTTAATTCGCCACTCGATCCCGCGTGGGGAAAGACCCCGTTGCCAGGGGTACCCCCCGCAGGTCCACGCCGTGCCTCCACGGCCGGCGCGAACGCGCAGGCGCGACCCGGTCAGCGCACCCCTCTCGCATCGCCCCCGATACATGCCCGGCCCGCTCACGCCGCCGCCCGGCATCACACGAAGGAGCAACCCAGCACATGGAACGCATGCAGATCCGGCGGTCGTCCGGCCGTCGCCTCTCCGGAAGAGGCCTGACCGTGGTGAGCCTCCTCGCCCTGTCGGCCGCCGCGTTGACCGGGTGCGCCAGCGGCAAGGCCACCGGCGACGGTGCGGGCCAGGCGACGGCCACGGCCGCGGGCGGCTCGACCTCCGGCACGAAGAGCAACGGCAAGGCCTCCATCTACGTCATCGGCGGCAAGGCCGACGACCCGTTCTGGTCCGCGATCAAGCGGGGCGGCGAGGACGCGGCGAAGCTGGTCAAGGCGGGTGGCGGCTCGGTCACCTTCCTCGGCCCGCAGAACTACGACAACCTCGGCCCGGACGCCGCCAAGCTGACCCTCACCGCACTGTCGCAGAACCCTTCGGCGATCGTCGTCCCGGACTGGGTGCCCGAGAACCAGGACGCCGCCATCAAGCAGGCCGTGGCCAAGGGCGTCAGGGTCTTCGTCTACAACGCGGGCGGTGTCGAGGCCGCCAAGCGGACCGGCGGCATCAAGTACATCGGCTCGGACGACTACGAAGCGGGCAAGGCCGGCGGCGTCAAGTTCGCCGAGTCCGGCGCCAAGAACATCCTCTGCGTCAACACCGTGCCCGGCGCCGCCAATTCGGAGGTCCGCTGCAAGGGCATCGCCGACGGCGCCAAGAGCAAGGGCGCCAAGGCCAAGCAACTGCCCCTGCCCTCTTCCAACTTCGGCAACCCGTCCGCCGTCACACAGGCCATCAAGGGCGCGCTGCTCAAGGACAGCGACGTCGACGCCCTCGTGACGATCGGCGTCCAGGACGCGGACAGCGCCGCATCCGCGATCGACCAGGCCAAGGCCGGCGACAAGGTCAAGCTCGGGACGTTCGACCTCTCGGACAGCCAGCTCACCCGGATCAAGAGCGGCAAGCAGCTCTTCGCCATCGATCAACAGCCGTATCTGCAGGGCTTCTACTCCGTGTCGATGGCCAACCAGTACCTGTCCTACGGCGTTCTCCCGCCCCAGAACCCGCTGCTGACCGGCCCGCTCCTGGTCACCGCCGACAACGTCGACGCGGCGATCGCGGGTACCAAGGCCGGCGTCCGCTGAGCCGACCGCGGCAGGTGCCGGAACAGACCGGTACCGGCACCTGCGTCCCGTCCTCCATCCGAGTTCCACGAAGGTGACACCAGACCGATGACAACCTCACTTCCCGACACGACGGCCGAGACACAGACCGCCGTCGCCCCGCCGAAGCGAACCGAAAGCCCCCTGGCGCAACTGCGGCACCGTCCCGAGGCCGGCGCGCTCATCGGAACGATCAGTGTCTTCGCCTTCTTCGCGATCTTCGGCGGTGAGAAGTTCCTCGCCCCGGCGGGCGCGGCGAGCTGGCTGAACATCGCCTCCGAACTCGGCATCATCGCCATCCCGGTCGGCCTGCTGATGATCGCCGGTGAACTCGACGTCTCCGTCGGCTCGGTCCTGGCCGGCAGCTCCATGACCCTGGCCATCGTGTCCGGCCACTGGGGCGCCCCGATGATCGTCGGTATCGTCCTCGCGCTGGCCCTGGGAGTGCTGGTCGGGCTTCTGAACGGGATCATCGTGACGAGGACCAACGTCCCGTCCCTGGTCGTCACGCTCGCCACCCTGTCCGGCATGGCCGGCCTCACTCTGGGCCTGTCCCGCGTCACGACGGGCACCACCAGCGTCGCCATCAGCCCCGACCCCGTGTCCAAGGCGATCTTCGGCCAGCTGATCGGGGGGCAGTTCGAGGTCGCGATCTTCTGGTGGATCGGCCTGGCGGTGCTGGTGGCAGTGATGCTGCAGGCGATGAAGTACGGCAACTGGATCTTCGCGATCGGCGGTGACAAGGAAAGTGCCCGCGCCACCGGTATCCCGGTCGCCAAGGTGAAGATCGCCCTCTACATGGCCAGCGGCTTCGGAGCCGCCCTGGTCGGCGTGATCCAGACCATCCTCTACAACGGCGCCCAGGTCGCCAACGGCCAGTCCTTCGTCTTCAACTCGATCATCGCCGTCGTCATCGGCGGCGTGCTGCTCACCGGCGGCTACGGCTCGGTCTTCGGTGTCGTCCTGGGCACCCTGACCTTCGCCATCGTCAACCAGGGCATCTACTACACCGGCTGGAACTCCGACTGGGCCAGCCTGATCCTCGGCATCCTCATCCTCACCGCCGTCCTGATGAACAACACGTTCCGCCGCCTCGCCCTGTCCTACAAGCCCCGCTCCGCGAAGAAGGCCTGACCATGACCGCGCCCCTCCTGCGCCTCGACAACATCGGCAAGTCCTTCGTCGGCACCCACGCACTGCAGGACATCTCCCTCGAGGTCGACGCCGGCAAGGTCCTGTGCCTCCTCGGTGACAACGGCGCCGGCAAGTCGACCCTCATCAAGATCCTCTCCGGGTTCCACAAGCCGACCACCGGCACCATCGAGATCAACGGCCACCCGGTCGTCTTCGACAGCCCCCGCGACGCCGGCGCCCAGGGCATCGCCACCGTCCACCAGTTCGGCGGCACGTTCCCCCTGATGGGCGTCGGACGCTGCTTCTTCGTCGGCGCCGAACCCACCAAGGGCTTCGGCCCCTTCAAGCTCTTCGACAAGAAACTGGCCGGTGAGATCGCCGTACGCGAGATGCAGTCCCTGGGCATCACCCGCGTCACCGACGGCAACCGCCTCGTCGGCGCCCTCTCCGGCGGCGAACGCCAAGCACTGGCCATCGCCCGCGCCGTCTACTTCGGCGCCAACGTCCTCATCCTGGACGAGCCCACCGCCGCCCTCGGCGTCAAGGAAGCCGCCCACGTCCTGCGCATCATCATGCAGGCCCGCGCCAAGGGCGTCGCGGTCATCCTCGTCACCCACAACGTCCGCCACGCCATGATGGTCGGCGACCACTTCGCCGTCCTCATCCGCGGCCAGAAGGCCGACGACTTCCGCAAGGGCGAACGCACCCGCGAGGAGATCACCGACCTCATGGCCGGCGGCGAAGCCATGGCCGACCTCGAAGCCGAACTCGCACAACTCCAGGCCGACGCCTGATCGCACCATCGAACCATCGGACCATCGGACCGGAGAGCCGCCCAGGGGTGAGTGCCCTGGGCGGCTTTGCCGTGCGGGGATGCGAACTGGTGCGGCCGTCGGTGCGTTTCGCCGCTGGGGTCGACTGCTGGACCTGCGCGAGCGGAACAAGTGGACGCCGTTGGTCATCCGCCTGTTGGGCGAGGGGGCTGCGCCGGTCAGCGAGCTGGGGCGGTATCGAAAGTGCCTGGTGAGGATGGCGGAGAGCCCATTCTGTGATCCAGAATGACTGGATGGTCACGCTTGAGACTCCCCGTTTGATCCTGCGTCGCTGGCGCGAGGAAGACGTTGCGCCCATGGCTGCCATCAACGCCGACCCCGAGGTCATGCGGTGGATCCGTGACGGCAGCGTCCGTGACGAACAGCAGACTCGCGGCGGGATCCAGGCATGGGAGAGCGAGTGGGAGTCACAGGGCTTCGGCCTGTTCGCCGTGGAGATCCGGTCCACTGGCGAGCTGGCCGGGTTCACCGGCCTTTCGGTGCCCCACTACTTGCCGGAGGTACTGCCGGCGGTTGAGGTCGGCTGGCGGCTGGGACGTTCCCACTGGGGGCAGGGCTTGGCCACCGAGGCCGCTGCGGCCGCTGTACGGTTCGGGTTCGAAGAGCGAGGGCTGGAGCGGATCGTCAGCATCACTCAAGTGGGCAACGACGCCTCCGAACGGATCATGACCAAACTGGGGATGCATCCGGTCCGTGAGACCGTCAATCCCACCGGCGGCCGGCGAGTCCGGGTGTTCGAGTTGTCGTCGGACCAGTGCGTCACCACCACTCGTTGATGGCGGCAACGAGGGCGGTGGCCTCGTAGCGGACCGCGAGTCTGTCGTGCGCACAGATCACGCACCCATGCCCCCGGACCCTGACGGGACCCGGGGGCAGGAAGTGTGTTCTTGAGAAGCGGGCTTCGAGTTGATGTGGGAAGTCAGCTGGAGGTGGGGAAGTTGAAGCCTGCGGTCGTCTGCTGCTTGGGCTGGGGCCAGCGGGTGGTGATGACCTTGGGGCGGGTGTAGAAGCGGATGCCTTCGGGGCCGTGGATGGGGGAGTCGCCGATGAGGGAGTCCTTCCAGCCGCCGAAGGAGTAGTACGACATCGGGACGGGGACCGGGACGTTGATGCCGATCATGCCGACCTTGATGTTGCGTTGGAATCGGCGGGCGGCTTCGCCGGAGGCAGTGAAGAGTGCGGTGCCGTTGCCGTAGGGGTTGGCGTTGATGAGGTCGATGGCTTCGTCGAGGGTGTTGACGCGGATGATGGCGAGGACGGGGCCGAAGAGTTCTTCCTTGTAGGCGTCCATCTCGGTGGTGACGTGGTCGAGGAGGGAGGGGCCGGTGAAGAAGCCGTCCTCGTGGCCGTCGACCTTGAGTCCGCGGCCGTCGACGACGATCGTGGCGCCTTGGGTGTGGGCGGTGGTGACGGCGTTCTCGATGCGTTCCTGGGCGGCCTTGGTGACGAGGGGGCCCATCTCGGTGTCGGGGGCGTTGCCGGGGCCGACCTTGACTTCGCGGGCCTTGCGTTCCAGGACTGCGACGAGTGCGTCGGCTGCGTCGCCGACGGCGACGGCTATCGACACGGCCATGCAGCGTTCGCCGGCGGAGCCGTAGGCGCCGGCGGTGATGTGGTTGGCGGCGAACTCCAGGTCCGCGTCCGGCAGGACGACGGCGTGGTTCTTGGCTCCGCCCAGGGCCTGGACACGCTTGCCGTGTGAAGTCGCCTGTTCGTGGACGTACTTGGCGATGGGGGTGGAGCCGACGAAGGAGACGGCTTCGATGCCGGGGTGGGTGAGGATCGCGTCGACGGCGTTCTTGCCGCCGTGGACGACGTTGAACACGCCGTCCGGCAGGCCCGCGCGCTGGTACAGGTCGGCGACGAAGTTGGCGGCGGAGGGGTCGCGCTCGCTGGGCTTGAGGATGAAGGTGTTGCCGGTCGCGATGGCGATCGGGTGCATCCACAGCGGCACCATGGCGGGGAAGTTGAAGGGGGTGATGCCGGCGACGACGCCGAGGGGTTGGCGGAAGTTGTGGACGTCGATGCCGCGGGAGACCTGGTCGGAGAAGGATCCCTTGAGCACGTCGCCGAGGCCACAGGCGAACTCCACGACCTCCCGGCCGCGGACGATCTCGCCGCGTGCGTCGTCGACGGTCTTGCCGTGTTCGGCGGAGATGATCCGGGCCAGTTCCTCCTCGTGCTCCACGAGGAGCTGGCGGAAGGCGAACATGACCTGGGTGCGCTGGGTGAGAGAGGACTCGGACCAGGTTTCGAAGGCGGCCGAGGCCGCGGTGACGGCGATGTCCACATCAGCGGCACCGCCGAGGACGACCTGGGCCTGCTCGGCGCCGGTGGCCGGGTTGAAGACCGGGGCGGTGTCCTGGCCGGTGACCTCGGTGCCGTTGATCCAGTGGGGAATGGTGTTCACGGGAGCGGTTGTCCTTACAGGTAGTGGCGCTGGGTGTGCTTGTGGGCGGCGTAGGTCTCGTAGGCGGCTTGGGTGGTGTCGAGGGCTGATACCTCGCTGACGGGTACGTCCCACCAGCCGTGGCCGGGCGGGTTGGGTCCGTAGAGGTCGGTCTCGACGTGCACGACCGTTGTGCGGTCGGAGGCCTTCGCCTTCTCCATCGCGGAGCGGAACTCGTCGACGGTGGTGGCGTGCAGTACGTCTGCGCCCAGGGAGGAGGCGTTCGCGGCCAGGTCGACCGGCAGGACGTCGCCGTTGAGGTGGCCTGAATTCTCGTCCCGGTAGCGGTATTTGGTGCCGAACCGCTGTGAGCCCAGCGACTCCGAGAGCGAGCCGATGGATGCGAAGCCGTGGTTCTGGACAAGGACGATGATGACCTTCAGGCCTTCGGAGACCATGGTCACGATCTCCTGGGCCATCATCAGGTACGAGCCGTCACCGACCAGTACGACGACCTCGCGCGACGGGTCGGCCATCTTCGCGCCGACGCCGGCGGCTACTTCGTAGCCCATGCAGGAGTAGGCGTATTCGACGTGGTAGGCCTTCGGGTCCCTCGCCCTCCACAGCTGCTGGAGGTCGCCGGGCATGGAACCGGCGGCGTTGATGACCACGGCCCGGTCGTCCAGGACCTCGTTGAGCGCGCCCAGGATCTGCGTCTGAGCGGGCAGGTCACCCGTGTTGCGGTCCGGTGCGAAGCACTCGTTCTCGACCTCCCTTGTGTGGGCGATGAGTTCGCGGGTGCGGCGCCGGTAGGACTCTTCGACTTCCCAGTCGGCCAGTGCACCGGCGAGGGCCTGGATGCCGAGGCGGGCATCGGCGACCAGGGGCTCGGCCGAGTGCTTGACGGCGTCGAGGCGGGCGACGTTGAGGTTGACGAAGGTGACGTCGGGGTTGCCGAAGACGGTGTGGCTGGCGGTGGTGAAGTCGGAGTAGCGGGTGCCGATACCAAGGACGACATCGGCTTCCTTCGCCACCTCGTTCGCCGCGTATGAGCCGGTGGAGCCGATGCCGCCGACGGCGTAGGGGTGGTCCCAGGGCACTGCGCCCTTGCCCGCATGCGTGTCCGCGACCGGGATGCCGGTGGCCTCGGCGAACGCGCGCAGGGCGGTCTCGGCACCGGAGTACACGGTCCCGCCACCGGCCACGATCAGCGGCTTGCGCGCTGTGCGTAGCAGGGCGGCGGCCCGTTCGACGGCGCTGGGTTCCGGCACCGGGCGGCTCACATGCCAGACCCGGCGCCGGAAGAAGGAGACGGGCCAGTCGTAGGCCTCGGCCTGCACGTCCTGAGGCAACGCCAGCGTCACCGCCCCGGTCTCCACGGGATCGGTGAGCACCCGCATCGCGGCCAGCGCCGCCGGGATGAGCTGCTCGGGCCGCGAGATCCGGTCGAAGTACTTGGAGACGGCGCGGAAGGCGTCGTTGACGGTGACGTCTCCGCCTCGGGTGTCCTCCAACTGCTGGAGGACCGGGTCGGCGGCGCGGGTGGCGAACATGTCGCTGGGCAGCAGCAGGACCGGGAGCCGGTTGGTGGTGGCCAGAGCTGCACCGGTGATCATGTTCGTCGACCCCGGGCCGGTGGAGGCGGTGCAGGCGAAGGTGGCCAGTCGGTCGCGCATCTTGGCGTAGGCGACGGAGGCGTGGACCATGCCTTGCTCGTTGCGGGCGAGGTAGTAGGGCAGGTCGGCCTCGCGAGTGGTGGCCGCTTGCAGCAGAGCCTGGCCGATGCCGGCGACGTTGCCGTGCCCGAAGATGCCCCACACGCCCGGGATCAGACGCTGCTCCTGACCATCGCGCTCGCTGTACTGGTTGGCCAGGAAACGGACCAGGGCCTGTGCGGTGGTGAGTCGGACGGTGTTCATCGCTGGTCGATTCCTTCGAAGGGAAGCCGGTCGTCGACGTCCTGGGAGTCCCAGGTGGCCCGCACCCAGCCGTGGGCGGGGTCGTCGCAGATCAGCCAGGCGCGGTCCTGTCCGGGGCCGGCCATGACGTTGAGGTAGTAGAGGTCGTAGCCGGGCGCCGCGATGGAAGGTCCGTGCCAGCCGTGCGGGATCAGGACGGTGTCGCCGGAGCGGACCTCGGCGAGCACGTCGATCGGTCGGTCCTGGGTGCCGTAGACCCGCTGGTAGCCGAAGCCGTTCTCGCCGCCGGAGATCTCGAAGTAGTAGATCTCCTCAAGTTCTGACTCCTCGCCCGGGCGTGCCTGGTCGTGTTTGTGGGGTGGGTAGGAAGACCAGTTGCCGCCGGGCGTGAGGACTTCGCATACCAGGAGTTGTTCGGCGTCGAAGGTGCCGGGGAGGCAGTAGTTGTTGACCTGCCGCGAGCAGGCGCCGGCGCCGCGCAGTTCGACGGGGACGTCCTCCTTGCGCCCGTACCGAGCGGGCAGTGAGCTTCGCTCGGTACGGGCGGAGGGCAGTGCGAAGCGACCTCCGTGCGCGCTGCTGATCAGGGCCTCCGATTCGCGGGGGAGGTAGGCGAAGTCGGTGGCCGAGGCGAACACGCCTGTCCGTCCGGTGAGTTCGATGGCCTTGCCGTCCGTGGTGACGGTGCAGGAGCCCGTCAGCGGCAGGACCAGGAACTCGGAATCCCGGGTGGACAGGGCGTGTGCCTCGCCCGGCCTCAGGGTCAGGATCCTGAGGCCGGAGTATCCCCAGCCCGCCGATTCCGGCGTGACCAGAACCTCGTAGGGGCCGTCGGCCGAAGTCCCCTTGGGCTGGTGGTACTTGCTGCTCACAGCAGGCTCACCGCCCGGTCCACGGCACCGGCGACATCACCGTTCGACGGGTAGAGGAGGGAGCGGCCCACGACCAGGCCCTGCGCGGTGGGCTGCTTCAGGGCCTTGCCCCAGGACGCGAAGGCCGCGTCGGCATCCTTGACCTCGCCGCCCAGAAGCAGCGCGGGCAACGTGGAGGAGGCCAGGACGCGCTCCATGTCGTCCACGACCGGAAGCTTCAGCCAGGTGTAGGCGGTACGGCGGCCCAGGCCGGAGGCGATGGTGATGGACTTGATGACGGCGTCCGTGGAGAGGTCGTTGCGGATCTTCCCGTCCTGCCACACGGACATGAACGGCTCTACCATCGCCATGAGTTGACGGTCATTCAGTTCGTTGACCGCTCGGGCGGTGTCCACCAAGGCCGACGGAGTTGCCGCGTCAGACAGGGCGATACGCGTGAGCATCTTGCCGCCGTCGAAGCCCATCGCGGCGATGGTCTCGGCGTCGTAGCCGGTGAACCGGTCGTCGATCTCGAACACGGAGCCCGCGAGTCCGGCGCGGTTCATGGAGCCGAAGACACTCTTACCGTCCAGGACGCCGAGGAGGAGCAGGTCTTCGAGGATGTCGGCGGTGGCCAGCACACCGGTCACGCCGGGTCGGTCCAGGGCGATGCACAGGCGGTCGAGCAGCCGGGCGCGGTCGGCCATGGCGGTGGGATCGGAGCCCACGCCGTTGGCGCCGCGCGCCGGATGATCGGCGGCGATGATCATCGCCTTGCCGTGTTCGCCCAGCAGCGAGGTCGCCCTGACGCGGCGCGCGGCCGCCGCCGCGATGGCACCGGGATCACTGACCCGGGCATCCACGATCCGGGTCACATTGTCGGACAGCACGTCGTCACGCCTTTCGTTCGCTGGTGGCGAGGGATGCCTCGCGGAGCTTGGAGTTGACCTCGGTCTCGGTCGGCATGGCGTCGGAGCAGGCCAGCCGGCCCGCGACGATCGCGCCGGCCGCATTCGCGAAGGCGACCGTGCGGCGGGTGTCCCAGCCCGACAGCAGGCCGTGGCACAGCGCCCCGCCGAACGCGTCACCGGCACCCAGCCCGTTCACCACGTCCACCGGAACCGGCGCGATCTCGGTGGCCGAACCGTCCCGGTCCATCGCCAGCACTCCCTTGGGGCCCTGCTTCACGATCGCCAGCTCGACCCCGGCGGCCAGCAGCGCCTTCGCAGCGGCATACGGCTCGCGCTCACCGGTGGCGACCTCACACTCGTCGAGGTTGCCGACCGCGACCGTCGTATGGCGCAGGGCCTCGGCGTAGTACGCCCGCGCCGCAGACGGGTCCGCCCAGAACATCGGCCGCCAGTCGAGGTCGAACACCGTCGGACCCGACTTGGCCCGGTGCGCCAGCGCGCCCAGCGTGGCCGAACGGCTCGGCTCCTCACTCAGCCCGGTCCCGGTGACCCAGAAGATCCCCGCGTCCCGCACCGCCGCCAGGTCCAGCTCATCCGCACGGATGTCCAGGTCAGGAGCCTTCGGCAGCCGGTAGAAGTACAGCGGGAAGTCGTCCGGCGGAAAGATCTCGCAGAACGTCACCGGCGTCGGCGCGACGTCGGACGTGCCGACAAAGCCGCTGTCGACCCCGTACCCCTCCAGCGCCGCACGCACGAAGCCCCCGAATGGATCCCGCCCCGTCTTCGTGATCACCGCAGCCGAGTGCCCGTACCGCGCCGCGGCCACCGCCACGTTCGTCGGACTCCCGCCCAGGTACTTGCCGAACGACGTGACCTCCGCCAGCCCCACACCCGTCTGAAGCGGATACACATCCACCCCGACTCGGCCCATGGTCAGCACTTCGAACGACATCACGCTGGTTTCCCTTCGCTCCGACCGTCCCCGGAGGCGGTGGGGCCTGGGGCAGACGAATGATTAAAGCGTTTTAAGCGGGTGCTCTAAGGCGAGTACGATGCCGTCATAAAAATGTCATGTCAATAGGTTGTTGGTACGAGGCTTCCGTGACGGACAGCCGTAAGCGTCCGAAGCGCGACCGTAAGGAGACCCGAAGCGTTCCCGAAGGCATATGCCGCACAGTGGTCGAGGTGCTTGAGAACCGGACGATCGGGGCTGGAGGAGCGGGGATGGACGACGGCGACGACCGCCTGCGGCTGGTGATCCTCGTCGGCGCGGCCAGGGAGGGCCGCTTCGGGCTGGCGGCCGCCGAGTGGCTCGCGACCCGCGCCCGGCTGCGCAGCGACTTCGAGGTCGACGTCATCGACCTGGCCACGGCCTGGCTGCCGGACCTGATGACCGCCGACCCCGCGGTGCCGCGGCCGTCCGCCGTGCGGGACCTGTCCCCGTGGCTCGCCGCCGCCGACGCGTTCGCCGTGGTGACGCAGGAGCACCGCTCCGGCTACCCGGCGTCCCTGAAGAACGCGATCGACTGGTACGACAGCGAATGGCACGCCAAGCCCGTCGGCTTCGTCTGTTACGGCGGGCCGTCCGGCGGGCTGTGGGCGGTCGCCCAGCTCCGGCAGGTCTTCGCCGAGTCCCACGCGGTCACCGTCCCGGAGACCGTCAGCTTCGACAACTACCAGGAGCGCTGGGGTTCCGAGGGGCAGTTCCTCGACACCGAGGACTGTCGCCGGGACGCCCTCGCCATGCTCGACCGGCTCGACTGGTGGGCGCGTGCCCTGCGCCGGGCCCGTGCCCGTGAGCCGTACACGTACTCGTACCCCGCCCGCGCGGAGGAGTGACACATCCATGGACACCAGGTGGTTCCGGCGGTTCGGCGAGCCGCTGCCCGCGGCCTGTCGGCTGATCTGTTTCCCGCACGCGGGCGGCTCGGCCACCGCCTACGCCCCGCTGTCGCGGAAGCTCTCCGGGACACTCGACGTCCTCGCCGTCCAGTACCCGGCCCGCCAGGACCGGCGCGCCGAGCCGCCCGCGGACGGCATCCTCGGGCTCGCCGCCCGCATAGCCGAGGCGCTCACGCCGTACACGCGGCAGCCGTACGCGTTCTTCGGCCACAGCATGGGGGCGCTCGTCGCCTACGAGACCGCGCGGATGCTCGACGACGGATCCGTGCCGCCACCCGTGCGCCTGTTCCTGTCCGGGCGCGGCGCGCCCGGCCCGACACCGGACCCGCACGACCGGCTCCCGGACGACGCGGCCATCCTCGCTGCGGTCCGGAAGTTGGGAGGCACCGACGCCTCCGTGCTGGACGACCCGGAACTTCTCGACATGGTGCTGCCCGCGCTGCGCGCCGACTACGGGGCCCTCGCCTCGTACCGCTGGCAGCCCGGTCCCGCGCTGAACACCCCCGTCACCGTGCTCGTCGGCGATGCGGACCCGGTCGTACCGGTCGCGTCGGTGGCCGGCTGGGCACGGCAGACGCGACAGGACGACGAGGTTCTGGTCTTCGCAGGGGGCCACTTCTATCTGAGCGAGCGGCTGGACCAGGTGACCGCTGTCCTGAGGAGCCGCTTGAGTCCATCGACAGGGGGAAGCAGTGGAATTCCGGGTTCTGGGCCCGTTGGAGGCGTCGGCGGGGGAGCACAAGCTGGCCCTAGGGGGACACAAGCAGCGGGCGGTGCTGGGGCTGCTCCTGCTGCGGGCGAACCGGGTGGTGGCGACCAGCGAACTGCTGGGAGCGCTGTGGCCTGACGAGAACCGTCCCACCACCGCCCGGAAGATCGTGCAGAACGCGGTGTGGGGCCTGCGCGCCCTGTTCGCCGAGGAGAGCGCCGTGGACCGCGGCCCCGAACTGGTCACCCAGGCACCGGGATACGTGCTGCGGCTCGACCCCGAACAGGTGGACCTGCACCGTTTCAACCGCCGGGTCGCCGAAGGGCGCGCCCAGCTGTCCGGCGGCCGCCCCGCGGAGGCCGCCCGGCTGCTCGGTGCCGCGCTGGAGGAGTGGCACGGACCGGCGCTCGCGGACCTCGCCGAGGCGGGCACCGACTGGCCCGAGCTGACCGCGCTGAGCCAGCTCCGGCTGGACGTGATGGAGGACCGCTTCGAGGCCGAACTGCGCAGCGGCCACCACTACTCCGTCCTCGGCGAGCTGGTCTCCCTGGCCGAGGAGGAGCCGTTGCGGGAACGGCTGTGCGGCCAGCTGATGCTGGCCCTGTACCGCTGCGGCCGGCAGGCCGAGGCGCTCGACGTCTTCAGCCGGGTACGACGGGCCCTGGTCGAGGAGCACGGCCTGGAACCCTCCCGTGAACTCCAGCTGCTCCAGCAGAACATCCTCACCCACGATCCCGCGCTGGCCCCGCCGGCCACGGTCGCGCCCACGCCACCCGCCGTGCACACACGGCCCGAGCAGCCCGTATCACCCGTATCGCCCGCGCCGCCTCGGGCTGTCGCTGCGCGGGGCGAGGCGGCTCGGGCGGCCGTCCCGGAGCGGGTCGCGCACCGGGCACCGGCCCCGCACACCGAGCGCAGGTCGGTCGCCGTCCTGCTGGTCGGTGCCCGTACCGCCGAGACGTCCGCCGCCGGTCCGGGGGAGTCCCACACGCTGTACGACGCCGTGGCCGCGGTCGCCGACTGTGTCGAGGAGTTCGGCGGCACCGTCGCCGGGTCGCTCGGCCGGGTCTGGGTCGCGGTGTTCGGGCTGGACACCGACCGGGCCGAGGCAGCGCAGGGCGCGGTGCGCGCCGCGGTGGCCCTGCGCGCCCGGCTCAGCCAGGTCCCCGGGCCCCGCTGGCACGCGGTGGTGTCGGCGGGCGAGGCCCTCGTGCGCTGGAACCCCTACGACGGCGCCGCGCCCGTACGGGTCGTGGGCCGCCTCGTCGACGAGGCACGCACCCTGCTCGCCACGGTGCCGTCCGGCGCGATCCACCTCGACGGCGAGGCCGTGCAGGACACCGTGGGCCTGGTCCGGCAAGTGCCGACCGAACGGCCCCGGGTACGGGCCGTCGCCGGGCTGCGCACGGCCGGCGAGGCCGCCGCCCTGCCCGACCCGTCCGGCGGCTTCGAGGCCGAACTGGACATGGTGAAGGGCCTGTTGACCCGGTCCCGACGCCATGACGCCCCGCACCTGGTCACCATCCTCGGTGAACCGGGCGTGGGCAGGACCCGCTTCCTCGCCGACTTCGTCCGGAGCATCCAGGGCGAGGCGGTCCGGGTGGTGCGGGTGCGCGGCGGGGACCGGGCCTCGTGGACGCTGTGCGACGTGCTGCGGGCCTGCTGCGGACTGCCCCTGTCCGACACCGACGACCGCGGGCTCACCGACGTCGTGCACCGGGTCGCCGGACGCAGCGAGACCGCGGAACGGCTGCTGCGGCGGCTCAGCCCCGGCCGGCCGCACGACGCCTCCGACCAGGAGGCCGAGGCGTACGAGGCCTGGTGCGAGCTGCTGGTGCTGCTGGCCCGGGAACAGCCGCTGGTGCTGTGCGTGGACGACGCGCACGCCGCCGACGACGCCGTACTCGGCCTCGTGGAGAAGCTCGCGTCGCTGCCGCAGGACGTGCCGCTGCTCATCCTGGTGTGCGCCCGGCCCGGCGGCCTGCTGGCCCGCAGGCCCCTGTGGGGCAGCGGCCTGCGGCACAGCGTGACCCTCACCCTGCAGCGGCTGCCCGGTGCCGCCGCCGAGGTCTGGGCGGAGCGCCCCGAAGGAGCGCGGGGAACTGCGCGACCAGCCACGACGGCGCCGCAGAGGGTCGACGGCAGATAGCGCCTCACCGCAGCGGGCTTCACCCATCCTGCTCAGGGCCGGGGCCCGTCGAGTGTCTTCCAGACGATCGACGGGCCTCGGCCGAAGCAGTGCACGCGCTCATGCCGCGTCGCCGTCCGCCTCGGACAGGAACACCGACCGCAGCAGCCGGTCCAGCGCGTCCTCGGCGAGCGGCGCGAGGCGCAGGGTCATCGCCTGCTGCGCGACACCGGACCAGGCCGGCCGGGCGCCGAGCAGATCGTCGTGCGCACCGACCACGACCAGCAGCGGCGCGTCCGGGCAGTCGGCGCAGAGCTGCTCCACGGCGTCCAGCAGGGCGTCGTCCGCCTGGTGCAGGCCGTCCCAGATCAGCACCAGCGGCCCGCTGCGCGCGGCCGGCGCCATGAACCGGCGCCAGGCGGCCAGCAGCCGGTCCCGCTCGTCCGCGCCGCGGTGGCGCCCGGCGAGCAGCGACCGCAGCGCGGGCAGCAGTTCGGCGGCGGTGCCGGCGTCGGCGAGCCCGCGTAGCGCGGAGGCGAGTTTGCGGTCGGCCGTCGCGGGATCGTCCTGGCGGGTGATGCCGCAGCAGGCGGCCAGCATCTCGGTCGGTACGGCCAGCACGTCGCCGCCCGCGGTGACCGTGCCGTTCAGGACCCGTACCGGGTCGGGGGCGGTCTCGGCGATCCTGCGGTGGAACTCCATCAGAAGCCGGGTGCGGCCGAGGTCCGAGTGACCGAGAACGGAGATCAGGTGCGGGGTGGAGCGCTGCCGGGCCCGGCTCAGGAAGCCGGTCATCAGGTCGAGTTCGGAGTCCCGCTCGCAGCAGGGGCCGTCCCCCTCGGCGCCGGGCCGGAGCGCGCGCACCTGCCAGGTCGCGGTCGCGGCGGACAACCGGTGGTAGCTGATGGCGCCCTCGGTACGGCTCCGGGTCTCGTCGCAGACATGGATCTCGGCCGACGGGGTCAGGCACAGCATCGCCTCGCAGGTGTCGACGAGTTCACCGCTGATCCAGGGATCGTCGCCGGCCGCGCCGGAGGACGGCCAACGGCACACGTACGCCGTCCCCGTCGTCACCGCCGCGTGCACCGACAGCCCCTTGATCACCGAGGTGGGCGGGGCGAGCGGCGAGGCGGGGATGCTCAGGCAGTCCCGGATCGCGAGCCCCGCCCGCACGGCCCGCTCCGCGCAGCCGTCCCGGCCGGGCTCCTCCTCGAACAGGCTGAGCAGCACGGACCCTATCGACCAGGCCGCGCACCCGCCCGACTTCTCGATCTCCTCCCGCGCCAGTTCGCACACGGTGTCCAGGACACGGTCGATGTCCCCGGCCGGCAGATCGTCGAACTCCGTACCCAGACCGAAGCGGATCATCAGGACAGAGCCGGACCGGTAGGCACCGCCTCGGCTGTCGGGTGAGGTGCCGGTCCCGGTGCGGGAAGGGTCTCCCACCGGGGGTACGGCGGTGACGGCGGTCGGCGGGGGAGCAGCGCCCGGGGTGGGGGCCGGTCCGTTCGCCGGCGCGGCGTCGTGCAGGGGGCCGGGGGCGGTGCGAGGGGCGGTGGGCGGGCTGGGGGCTGCTCCGGTGCGTGGTCCGAGGGCCGATCCGGTGTCTGGCCCGGGGGTTGCTCCGGTGGCCGGCGCACGGGGTGTTCCGTAGTCCGGCCAAGGGGTTGCTCCGAAGCCGAGGTCGGCGGCGGCTCCGGTGCCTGGGGTGCCCGGTGCTTCGGAGCCCAGGGCGGGCTCCGCTCCACGGGTGGGAAGGAAGGCGGGGCCAGGTCCGATGGTGGGTCCGGCGTTCGGTTTGATGACGGGCACGGGGCTCTGCACGGATGCCGGTTCGGCGCCTTGGGCGGGATCCGGCCGGGTGCCCCGGCCCCAATCCGGTCCGGTGCCTTGGGTGGGTGTCGGTCCGGTGTCCTGAATCCAACCGGGTGCGGTGCCTTGGGTGGGTGTCGGTCCGGTGTCCTGAGCCCAGCCCGGTCCGGTGCCTTGGGTGGGTGTCGGTCCGGTGTCCTGAATCCAACCCGGTCCGGTGCCTTGGGTGGGTGTCGGTCCGGTGTCCTGAGCCCAGCCCGGTCCGGTGCCTTGGGTGGATGCCGGCCCCGTGCCCCGGGCCCAATCTGTTCCGGTGCCCTGGGCCCAACCCGGTCCGGCGTCCACGCCGGAAGCCCATCCCGGTGCCGGAGCCAGACCGTTGCCCGAGACAGGGGCAGGGGCAGGGGCTGTTCCCGGGCCGGCGCCGTACGGTAAGGAAGCCGGGGCGGTGCCGTGGGCGAGGGTCGGCGGGGAGTCCGGGCCGGTGCCGTACGGCGGGCCGGGCAGGTTCAGTTGGGGGTCCTGGGCGAGGATGGCCGACTGGAGGCGCTGCATCTCGCGGCCCGGCTCCAGACCGAGGCCCTCGACGAGGGCGGTGCGGATGCGGGCGTAGACGTGCAACGCGTCGGCCTGGCGCCCGCTGCGGTACAGGGCGAGCATCAACTGCCCCGAGGCCCGCTCGCGCAGCGGCTCGGCCCGGACGAAGGCGTCGAGGTCGCGCAGGACCGATTGATGCTGGCCGCACAGGAGTTCGACCTCGAAGCAGTCCTCCATGACGTCGAGCCGCTTCTGCTCCAGCCCCGCCAGCTCCGGCCACACCGTGCCGGCCTCGGCGAGATCCGCCAGGGCGGGGCCGCGCCACAGCGCGAGCGCCTCGCGCAGCGCCCCGCGGGCCCGGGCGGGTTCGCCGGTCAGCAGGGCCGCCCGGCCCTGTGCCGCCAGCCGCTCGAACCGCAGCAGGTCGATCCGTTCCGGCGGCACCCGCACCACATATCCGGGCGCCTGGGTCACCAGCTGTGCCGCCTGCGCCTCGCCCGGCACGGCGAGCGTCCGGCGCAGCCGCCAGATCGCGTTCTGCAGGATCTTGCGTGCCGTGCCCGGCACCCGGTCCGCCGGCCACACCGCCGACAGCAGGCGCCGGGTGGGCACCACCTCGCCCGCGTGCAGCAGCAGATAGGCCAGTGCCGCGCGCTGCCGGGTGCCGCCGAGAGCGACCAGCCCCGACGGCCCCTCCACCTCGAGTGGTCCCAGTAGACGGAACTCCATGACGTCTCCCCCGTTTCCTCCCTCGGCCCGGTCGTCACCCGACCCGGACCGATCATGTCAATCCCTGTGTTCCCAAAGGACGGTAACGTCAATGCAATGAGATCGGCCGGGCGGTCACTGGCGCCGAGGTGCGGGCACGGACCGGGGTCGCTGCCGGTGTCCGGGGGTCAGCCGGCCACCGCTCCCGCCAGCCGGGTGCCGTCCCCGTCGCGCAGCAGCCGGCACACGTCCCGCAGGCCCGCCTCCAGCTGCGCGATCTCCTCGTCCGAGACCTGTACGGACGGCTCGAAGCGCAGCGTCTCGACCGCACTCGCCGTCGGGAAGGTGCGCACCCCGTGCACGTGCAGCAGGTGGCCGGCCAGGAAGTAGCCGAACAGTCCGCTGACGGCCAGCGAACGCACCGACTCGGAGGCGGAGCCGCTCTGGTCGTGGAACTCCAGTCCCAGCATCAGTCCCTTGCCCCGGACCTCCTTCACCACCTCGGGGAAGTCGGCGCGGACGGACTCCAGCACCGCCCGCAGGGCCGCACCGCGCTCCACGGCCCGGCGGTAGCCCGCCCCTCCGTCGGCCTCCAGCAGTTCCAGCACCTTCAGGGCGATGGTGCAGGAGAAGCTGTCCTTGGCGAAGGTCGAGCTGTGCACGATCTCGAACTCCCGCCGGTAGCGGGCCTCGCGCACCAGCATCACCGACGTCTTGGCCAGCCCGCCGCCGAGCGTCTTGGCCAGCGTGTAGTAGTCGCCCACCAGGCCGGTCTGCGCCGAGGCGAGCAGCGTGCCCGTACGCCCCATGCCGCTCTGGATCTCGTCCACGATCAGCGGGACGTCGGTCTCCGCGCAGAACTGCTGGATCGCCTCCGCGAACTCGGCGCCGAGCACCCGTATGCCGCCCTCGCCCTGGATCGGCTCCACCAGGAAGGCGCAGAACACCGGGAACTCCCGCTCCATGACGTCCACGTGGCCGTCCGTCACCTCCAGGGCGTGCACGACGCCCCGTTCCTGTGCGTGGATCTCCTTCAGCACCTCGGGCCGGTCCCGCGGCACGAACCGCGCCTGCGCGGCGAGCGCCTGGAACGGCGTACGGTAGGCCGCGTTGTGGGTGAGCTGCACGCTCAGGCCCAGCTTGCCGTGGAAGCCGCCCTCCAGCGCCAGGAACAGCGGCGGCCGGTTCAACCGGGCCGTGTTCTCGGCGGTGAGGCGTGCCGTCAACTCGGCGAGGGCGGCGGCCGTCCCGGCTCCCGTGGGGATCCCGAAACGGGTGCGGACCCGGGCCGGCAACTCGGCCTCCCCGGCGGCGACCGCCGCCCGTGCCCGGTCCGCCGAGCGCTCCAGTTCCTCGCGCAGCGCGGCGATCCGCAGTACCCGGTCCAGTTCGGCATGCTTGACGGCGGCCTCCACGGCCTCCGCCCCGGTGTTGGCGAAGATGGCGAAGTAGGGCTCCGTGGAGCCGAGTTCGCGGTGCACGATCCGGTTCAGCTCGGCGGCGAGACGGTTGGCGTAGGGGTGCCGGGAGAACTGCGCGTGCACGGGCGTGCCCGCGTCGAGCAGCTCCCGGGCGCAGGCGACCAGGTCAGGGTGGTTGTGGCCGAGCAGCACCGAACCGTAGCCGCCGGCGAAGTCGGCGACCGGGATCTCGCCGCCGTCCTCGCCGCGCCGGTACAGCGTGTTGCCCTCGGCCCGCACGTACTCGACGGCCAGCCCGGCCGTGCCCAGCACTTCCCGCAGATACGGCTCGGCCAGTTCCGGGCCCTCGGCCGCGGAGTTCTTGGTGTCCATGGGTTCAGATTGCGCCGTTCTGGTCAACGGCCGGTCATCGGCGGCTCTTCGGCCGGCCCCGAGCACAGGTGAGCGACGGGCGGGAGCAGGCGATTACCGGCGGATGACGGGCTGCCGGATTCCCGACGGTACGTTGACGAAAGCGGGCCCTGGTCGGCCAACGGCAGGGCCTGAGAGCGCCCCGCGAAAAGGATCGGAGAATACGGAATGAATTCCGCGCCCGCTGACCTCGACGCCCTGTCCGCCTCCCCGCCCGCCCTCGACGCGGTGACTCCCGCCGTGCTGCGCACCGTGATGGCGCGCTTCGCCACCGGAGTCACCGTGATCACCGTGGGCGGCGCACAGCTGCACGCGATGACGGCGAACGCCTTCAGCTCGGTGTCCCTCGAACCGCCCTCGGTGCTGTGCAGCGTGGGACACAGCGCGGTGATGCACGGCGCGCTCTCCTCGGCGGGACGCTTCGCCGTCAACATACTCGGCGCCGAACAGGAGGACCTGGCCCGGCACTTCGCGAACAGCAAGCGCACCCTGGGCGCCGCCCAGTTCGACGGGGTGGCCTGGACCCCGGGCCGGCACACCGGCGCCCCGCTGCTGGGCGGTGCGCTGGCCTGGCTGGAGTGCGAGCTGACGGACGCGCACGCCTCCGGTGACCACACCATCTTCATCGGCACCGTGCTCGGGGCGGGGCAGGTCGCCGAGGGCGGAGGGCTGCTCTTCGTCGACGGCCGGTTCGGCCGGGTGGCACCCGCCGCCGAATGACCCCGTTTTCCCGGGCGCACGGGCCGGGAATCCGCTCGCCCGTTATGGCTGCCGTTCCCGTGAACCGCCGATGACCGGGCCCAGACCGGGGAATTCCCCGAGGGTGAACCGTCCGTTCGCCGCCCTTGTTTTGATGACCCGGCGCATTTTCCACGTCGAGGAAACGGAGTCTTCATGGCGGACAAGGATCGTTCACCGGTGACCGTCATCGGTCTGGGACTGATGGGCCACGCGCTGGCAGCCGCGTTCCTGAAGGGAGGGCATCCGACCACGGTGTGGAACCGCTCGGCCGGCAAAGTGGACGAGTTGGTGGCGCAGGGCGCGCTGCGTGCCGCCACACCTGCCGAGGCGGTCACGGCCGCCGAGCTGATCGTCGTGTGCGTGTCGGACAACGACGTCCTGCACGCCGTACTGGACCCGGTGACCGACCGGCTGGCGGGCCGGGTCGTGGCCAACCTGACCTCCGGCTCCTCCGACCAGGCCCGCGCGAACGCGGACTGGGCCCGCCGGGCGGGCTTCGACTACCTCGACGGCGCGATCATGACCGTACCGGCCGGCGTGGGCGCCGAGGACTCGGTGTTCTTCTACGCCGGGCCCGAGCGGGCCTACGCACGGCACGCTCAGACGCTGCGGCTGCTCGGCGGCGGCACCACCCACCTCGGCGAGGACCACGGCCTCGCACCGCTGTACGACGTGGCGCTGCTCGGCATGATGTGGGGCACGCTGAACAGCTTCCTGCACGGCGCGGCCCTGCTGGAAACCGCGGACGTCAAGGCGTCGGAGTTCCTGCCCTGGGCGGTCAAGTGGGTGGACGCCGTCAAGCTGTTCGCCACCGACTACGCGGGGCAGATCGACGCCGGGGACGGTGCCTACCCCGCCCGGGACGCGACGCTGGAGGTGCACTTCGGCGCACTGGCGCACCTGCTGCACGAGAGCCGGTCGCAGGGCGTCGACGCCGAACTGCCGCGCTTCGTGCACACCCTGATGGAACGCGCCATCGCCCGGGGCCTCGGCGGCCACAGCTACGCCGCGATGACCGAGCTGTTCCGCGGCCCGGAGCACAGCTCGCCGAAGCAGCCGTAGCCCGGACACGGCAAGGGCCCGGACCGCGGAAAGCGGTCCGGGCCCTTCGGCGTGCCGGCGCGGGGGACACCGCACGCCCGCACGGGGACCGCCGCACCGGTCCCCGTCGTCGGGACGGCCCTCGCCGGATCGGCGGCCGGATCAGCGGAGGGCCGGAGGAAGGTCAGAGGAAGTACGTGCCGGGCTCAAGCCCCATCAGCACCCGGCCCTGCACCTCCAGATTCGCCCCGAGCTGGACCAGGGCGTGCAGGGAGAAGCCCTGGATGTCACGGTGGAAGCGCTGCAGGTCCACCTCGGTGCGGATCACCGAACCGCCGCTGGCCGCGTACAGCGACTCGACCGCCTCCTTGGCCAGCTGACCGGCGTACGCCGTGCGGCCCCGGATGACGGCCTTCTCCTCGTCGGTGGGCTGCTCGCCGGCGTCGGCCCCCCGCTGGAGCACCGCCAGGCAGCGCTCGTTCAGCGCCCGGGCGGCCTCGATCTTGTTGGCGGCGACGGCCAGGTGCTGCTGGGTGACCGGGTGTTCGCGCTGGTCGGTCCAGTCCGTGTAGGTGATGCCGCGGCCGGGCACCCGCTCCAGGAACAGCTCGTACGCGCCCTGGGCGATGCCGGTCAGGGCCGCCGCCACGTTGGTGAGGATGTAGCCCAGCAGACCGTAGTTGCGACCCGTCGCCCCGGTGTTGGCGCGGTCACCGGTGGCGCTGACCATCGCCTCCTCCAGCGGCACCGTGCGGTACGCCGGTACGAACAGGTCGTCGGCCGTGACCGTGACGCTGCCGGTGCCCGCACCGGAGGAGACCTGCCAGTCGTCGTCCAGGGTCAGCTCACCGGTCGGTACGAGCGCGACCAGCTCCTGGTGCGAGCCGTCCGGCTGCTCCACGACGCCGGCCAGCAGATCCCAGTCGGCCCCGCGCACCCCAGAGTTGAACCGCCAGGTACCGGTGAGCCGGTAGCCGCCCTCCACCGGCCGCAGCGTCCCGGTCGGCGCGAACACGATCGACACCCGGGTGGAGCCGCCGGCGAAAACCTCCTCCTGGGCCCGGTCGGGATAGAGGCTGACGCACCAGGCGCTGGTCAGCCACACCATGGTCAGCCAGCCCGTGGACGGGCAGCCGCGCGCCACCTCGGACACCACCCGAGCCTGCTGGGCCGCGTCCAGGTCGAGCCCGCCGTAGGTCCTCGGCACCGCGGCGCGGAAGACCCCGGCCTTCTCCAGCAGCTGGATGTTCTCCTCGACGATCCAGCGGCGCCGTTCGCTCTCCTGCCCGTTGTGGCGCAGGGCCGGTACGGCGGCGCGCACCCCGTCGAGGACGGAGGCGAGTTCTTCTTCGGTGGCCATGGGTCTTTCTCCTCGTCACAACGGTTCAGGAAAACTGCGCGTTCAGGCCGGGGCCCGGCGGTGTGCCCCCGGGAAGTCGCCTTCCCGGGGGCACACCGCGCCTCGGGATTCCGCCTACTCCGCCACCAGGCCGGTGGCGGCCACCGGACGGTCGATGGACATCAGCCAGCGGCCGTCCTCGCCCCGCCGCAGGACGTCGGTGCAGACGCCCTCCAGATGGACCGGCTCGCCGTTCTCACCGGTGGTGTCGATGCTGTACTTCACCCCGATCAGGGCGACGTCCCCGGCGACGTACGCGTGCGTGACCTCCGCCTTGAGCGAGGGCTTCGGGGCCAGGAACTCCTTGAAGAACGCCAGCCGGGCCGCACCGGTGAGCGGCTCGCCGGAGAAGTTGGAGATCGAGTCCTCGAGGTACAGGCGGTTGAACAGCGCCCCGTCACCGGAGTTGAACGCCTGCAGGAAGATCTCGTTCTGTATCTCGGTGTTGTCGGTGAGGTCGGGGTTCTCGGGGTCGAAGTCGGTACTGAAGTCGAAGGCCATGGGACCGGCCCGCCTCTCTGTGGGATGAGTGCGACGGAAGGGACGTGAGGTGCGCCGAGCGCGCCGCGGCGCGTCGTGGGCGGGGTGCGGCGGGTCAGTCCTGGCCGTACGGGTCGTCCACCGCGTAGCGCCAGATGCCGTCCTCGCCGAGCCGCAGGACGTCCACGCCCGTGCCGGTCAGGCGCTCCGGGGCGCCCTGGTCGTCGACCGTGTCGATGACCCAGTCGACGATCAGCAGCGCGGTGTCGCCGGTCACGAACGACTGCCGGGTCGTCGTGGAGATCTTCGGCCTGCGGGCGAGGAACTCCCGCTGGTAGTCCCGCCGGGCCTGGCCCGTGAGCGGCTCTCCGGGCTCCCAGACCGCCACTGCCTCTTCCGTGTAGAAGGCGTCCAGGGTCTCGAAGTCGCCGGCGTTGAATGCCTCGACGTATTGCGCGGTGTGCTTTTCCAGGTTCTCCAGCAGCTGAGACATGGGAAGAGTCGACCTGCCTTCTCGGTAGTCGGCGTCCGGGAATTTCCGCTACGGAAACTATGCGGTGCTGCTCTGCACCGGCCCATCGCGCGGTAATCAACCGGCCTCGCCGTAAACAGAATTACTGGATTGAGGGCGATTACTGAGGGGCGGGTGAGAATCCCCTGCCTACGATCGGCCCGCCCGGTGCGCCACACGCTCTGGAGAGTCCCGGCAGGTCTTGGCAATTCCGTCGGAAAGGCAGTCGAGCACGATGACGAATCAGCACCAGTCCGAATCCCCCTTCACCCGCGGCGAGGCGGAGGCGATCGCGGTCGTCGGACTGTCCTGCCGCCTGCCCGGTGCCGACGGCCCCGAGGCGTTCTGGGAGCTGCTGCGCACCGGCACCGACGCCATCACGCCACCCCCCGAGGGCCGGCTGCGGTCCGCGGCCGACGAGAGCGCACCCGGGGCGCCCGGGGACACTGCGCCCGGCACGCGCCGCGGCGGCTTCCTCGACCGCGTCGACACCTTCGACGCCGCCTTCTTCGGCATCGCCCCGCGCGAGGCCGTCACCATGGACCCGCAGCAGCGGCTCGTGCTGGAACTCGCCTGGGAGGCGCTGGAACACGCCGGCATCGTGCCCGCCGCGCTGCGCGGCAGCCGCACCGCTGTGTTCGTCGGCACCCTGCGCGACGACTACGCCGCCCTCCTCTACCAGCACGGCGCCGCCGCCGTCACCCAGCACACCATGGCCGGGGTCAACCGCGGGGTCATCGCCAACCGGGTGTCCTATCACCTCGGGCTCCAGGGCCCCAGCCTCACCGTGGACTCGGCCCAGTCCTCCTCGCTGGTCGCCGTCCACCTCGCCTGCGAGTCGCTGCGGGCCGGCGAGGCGGACGCGGCGATCGTCGCGGGCGTCAACCTCAACCTGCTCGCGGAGAGCGCGGTGGCGCAGGAGCGGTTCGGCGGCCTGTCCCCGGACGGCACCACCTACACCTTCGACGCCCGCGCCAACGGCTTCGTCCGCGGCGAGGGCGGCGCCGCCGTCGTCCTCAAGCCGCTGTCCCGCGCCCTCGCCGACGGCGACCCGGTCCTCGCCGTCGTCCGCGGCAGCGCCGTCAACAACGACGGCTCCACCCCCGGCCTCACCGTCCCCGGTCAGGCCACCCAGGAACAGGTGCTGCGCGAGGCGTACGAGCGGGCCGGCGTCGACCCCGCCCAGGTGCAGTACGTCGAACTCCACGGCACCGGAACCCCGGTCGGCGACCCGATCGAGGCCGCAGCACTCGGCGCGGTGCTCGGCGGCGACCGGGCCGGTGGGGCGCCGCTCCGGGTCGGCTCGGTGAAGACCAACATCGGCCACCTGGAAGGCGCGGCGGGCATCACGGGCCTGGTCAAGACCGTGCTGGCGGTCAGCCGCCGCGCCCTGCCGCCGAGCCTCAACTTCGCGACGCCGAACCCGGCCGTCCCGCTCGCCGACCTGGGCCTGGAAGTCCAGCGCGACCTCTCGGCCTGGCCCGTGCCCGACCGGCCGCTGATCGCGGGCGTGTCGTCCTTCGGCATGGGCGGCACCAACGCCCACGTGGTGCTCCAGGAGGCACCGGCCACGACACCGGAGACGGCCGAACAGCCCGCCGAGTCCGGTGCCGCGCTGCGGCCCTGGCTGGTCTCGGCCCGCGGCGACGACGCCCTGCGGGCCCAGGCGGGGCGGCTGAGGACCGCCGTCGAGGGCGGGACCGCCCCGCGTCCCGTGGACGTCGGCTGGTCGCTGGCCGCGACCCGGACGGCCTTCGCGCACCGCGCCGTCGTCCTCGGCGCCGACCGGGACGCCATGCTGGCCGGGCTCGACGCGCTCGGCGCAGGTACGGCCGCGGCCCACGTCGTCACCGGAACCGTCCGGTCCGGCCGGACCGCGCTGCTGTTCACCGGGCAGGGCGCCCAGCGCCTCGGCATGGGCCGCGAACTGCGCGCCGCCTTCCCGGAGTTCGCCGCCGCCTTCGACGAGGTGTGCGCCGTACTGGATCCGCTGCTGGACCGCCCGCTCGCCGAGGTGATCGACTCCGGCGACGGCCTGGACGACACCGGGTACACCCAGCCCGCGCTGTTCGCCGTCGAGGTCGCCCTGCACCGGCTGCTGGCCTCCTGGGGGGTGACCGCCGACCTGGTCGCCGGCCACTCCATCGGCGAGATCGCCGCCGCGCACGTCGCGGGCGTGCTGTCCCTGCCGGACGCCGCCCGACTGGTGGCCGCTCGCGGCCGGCTGATGCAGCGACTGCCGTCCGGCGGTGCCATGGTCGCCGTCGAGGCCGCCGAGGACGAGGTGCTGCCGCGGCTCGCGGAGCACGCGGACGAGGTGGCCGTCGCCGCCGTCAACGGGCCCCGCTCCGTCGTGCTGTCCGGCACCGAGGAGCACGTCACCCGGATCGCGGAGCAGCTCGCCGGTGACGGTCGCCGCACCCGCCGGCTGACCGTCTCGCACGCCTTCCACTCCCCGCTGATGACCCCGATGCTGGAGGACTTCCGCCGCGTCGTCGCCGGACTCACCTTCCACGAGCCGCGCATCCCGGCCGTGTCCACGGTGACCGGCCGTCCGGTCGAGCCCGGCCGGTGGACGTCCCCCGACTACTGGGTCGAGCAGGTGCGCCGCCCGGTCCGGTTCCTGGACGCCGTACGCGCCCTGGCCGCCGAGGGCGCGGTGACCTTCCTGGAGCTGGGCCCCGACGCCGTCTGCGCACCCATGGCGGCCGACTGCCTGCCGGACACCGAGGCGGCGCTGCCGCTGGCCATGCTGCGCGCCGGCCGGCCCGAGCCGCGCACCCTGCTCACCGCGCTCGCCACGGCGTTCGTACGCGGCACGGACATCGACTGGACGGCCGTCCACGCCGGCACCGGCGGCCGACGCGTCGCCCTGCCCACCTACGCCTTCCAGCGCGAGCCCTACTGGATCACCGGCACCGCCCGCACCGCTGCCCTCCCCGCCGAGACCCCGTCGGCGGCAGCCGGGCCCGCGGCCCGGCCGGCACCGGCCGCGCTGCCCGGCGCCGACACCACGGCCCTCGTCCTCGCCCGGATCGCCGCGGTCCTGGAGTACCCCGACGGCCGCCGGGTCGAGGCCCACAGCACCTTCAAGGACCTCGGCTTCGACTCCCTGATGTCGGTCGAGCTGCGCAACGCGCTGTCCGCCGCCACCGGCCTGCGGCTGCCCAGCGGCCTCCTCTTCGACCACCCCACCCCGGCCGCCCTCGTCGACCACCTCGACACCCTGCTGACCGGAACCGAACAGGACGAGGACGAACTGCCCCCGGCCGCCGAGTCCGACGAGCCGATCGCCATCGTCGGCATGGCCTGCCGCTACCCGGGCGGGATCGGCTCCCCGGAGGACCTGTGGCGGCTGGTCGCCGAGGGCGGAGACGCCGTCTCCGGCTTCCCCACCGACCGCGGCTGGGACCCCGGCCTCCACGACGGCGACGCCACCGCGAGCGGCCACAGCACCGTCCGCGAGGGCGGATTCCTGCACGACGCCCCCCTCTTCGACAACGAGTTCTTCGGCATCTCGCCCCGCGAGGCCCTCGCCATGGACCCGCAGCAGCGCCTGCTGCTGGAGACCGCCTGGGAGGCCATGGAGCGGGCCGGCCTGGACACCGCCGCCCTGAAGGGCACCCGCACCGGCGTCTTCGTCGGCGCCACGGCCCTGGAGTACGGGCCCCGGATGCACGAGGCCCCGGACACCGTCGAGGGCCATGTGCTGACCGGCACCACTCCGAGCGTCCTGTCCGGCCGTATCGCCTACCAACTGGGCCTGATCGGCCCGGCCGTGACCGTCGACACCGCCTGCTCCTCGTCGCTCGTCGCCCTGCACCTGGCGATCCGGTCCCTGCGCTCCGGCGAGACCACCCTCGCCCTGGCCGGCGGCGTCACCGTGATGTCCTCGCCCGGCATGTTCGTGGAGTTCTCCCGGCAGCGGGGCCTGGCCCCGGACGGCCGGTCCAAGTCCTTCGCCGCGGCGGCCGACGGCACCTCCTGGTCGGAGGGTGTCGGACTGCTCGTGGTGGAGCGCCTGTCGGACGCGCGCCGCAACGGCCACCGGGTGCTCGCGGTGGTGCGGGGCAGCGCCGTGAACCAGGACGGCGCCAGCAACGGACTGACGGCGCCGAACGGCCCGTCCCAGGAGCGGGTCGTCCGCCAGGCCCTGCACGACGCGCATCTCGGTCCGGCGGATGTGGA
>NZ_MCGQ01000058.1:91997-94989 GCF_002242805.1 Streptomyces diastatochromogenes
CGACGCCCATGGTCGACTGGTCGAGCGGTGCGGTGGAGTTGCTGACGGAGGAGCGGGCGTGGTCGCGCGTGGACCGGCCGCGCCGGGCCGGTGTGTCGTCGTTCGGTATCAGCGGCACCAACGCCCACGTCATCATCGAGGAACCCGAGCAGGAGCAGCCTGCGCCCGACGCGCCTGACTCGGCCGGTCCCTGGCTGCTGTCCGCGCACAGCCGGGAAGCACTCTCCGCCCAGGCCGAACGGCTGCGCGCCCACGTGGCCGGCGGTACGGCCCTGCCCGCCGACATCGGCCACTCCCTCGCCGCCACCCGCACCGCCCTGCCCGAGCGGGCCGTGCTCACCGGCAGCACGCCCGAGGAACTGACGGCCGCACTGGACGCGCTCGCCGCGGGCGAGCCGTCGCCCGCCGTGATCGACGGCAGCGCCGCCGGTGCGGGCCGCACCGCGGTCCTGTTCACCGGGCAGGGCGCACAGCGGCTCGGCATGGGCCGCGAACTCCACGCCGCCTCCCCGGTGTTCGCCGCGGCGCTCGACGAGGCCTGCGCCGCCCTTGACCCGTACCTCGAACACCCGATGCACGACGTGCTGTTCGCCGCCGACGACAGCCCCCTGGCCACGCTGCTGCATGCCACCGCGTACACCCAGCCCGCGCTGTTCGCGGTGGAGACCGCGCTGTTCCGGCTCGCCGAACACCACGGCCTGATGCCCGACCTGCTGGCCGGACACTCCATCGGCGAGGTCACCGCCGCCCACGCGGCCGGCGTGCTCACGCTGCCCGACGCCGCCCGGCTGGTCGCCGCGCGCGGCCGGCTGATGCAGTCCGCCCGGGCCGGCGGCGCCATGGTCGCCATCGAGGCCGAGGAGGCCGAACTCGCTCCCGATCTCGAAGAGTTGACCGGACGGCTCGCGCTCGCCGCAGTCAACGGGCCCGCCTCCGTGGTGGTGTCCGGCGACGAGGACGCCGTGACGGACCTCGCCGAGCGCTGGCGCGCCCGCGGCCGCCGCACCCGCCGGCTCCAGGTCAGCCACGCCTTCCACTCGCCGCACATGGACGACGTCCTGGACGAGTTCCACGCGGTCGCCGAGAGCCTCACCTTCCACGTGCCGCGCATCCCCCTCGTCTCGACCGTCACCGGTGAGGTCGCCACCGTCGCGGAGCTGACCTCGCCCGGCTACTGGGCGGCCCAGATCCGCCGGCCGGTGCGCTTCCTCGACGCCGTCCGCACCCTCTCGCGGCTGGGCGCCACCGTCTTCGTCGAAGCCGGCCCCGACCCGGTGCTGACCTCACTCACCCGCTCCGCCCTCGGCGACGACGTCACGGCCGTACCGCTGATGCGGGCGGGCCACCCCGAGCGCGACACCCTCACCGGCGGGCTGGCCCGCGCCTGGGCGCACGGGGCCCCGCTGGACGGCACCACCTTCCACCCCGGCGGACGGCGGGTCGACCTGCCGACGTACGCCTTCCGGCGCAGCCGCTTCTGGCTCGCGCCCGAGAGCCCGTCCGACACGCGCGCCCTCGGCCTCGACCCGGCCGGGCACCCGCTGCTGCACACCGCCGTCGACCTCGCCGGGCGCGACGACGTGCTGCTCACCGGCAGGTTCTCCACCGACACCCACCCCTGGCTCGCCGACCACGCCATCGGCGGCACGGTCCTGGTGCCCGCCACCGCCTTCCTCGAACTGGCCCTCGCCGCGGCCGGCCGTACCGGCACCGACCGGGTCGACGAGCTGACCCTGGAGGCCCCGCTGCTCCTGCCGGAGCACACCCCGGTACGCGTCCAGGTCGCCGTCGGCGCCCCCGGACCGTCCGGTGAGCGGAGCTTCACCGTCCACGCCCGGCCCGAGACCGCCGCCGGAGCGCCGGAGGAGTGGACCCGGCACGCCACCGGCGTCCTCGGCGCCGCCCACGCGGTCGACGGCGGCAACGCCCCGGCCCTGCCCGGCCCGTGGCCGCCCGCCGGGGCCGCCGCCCAGGACCTGGACGGGGTGTACGACCGCCTCGGTGCGCTCGGCTACGGGTACGGCCCCGCCTTCCAGTGCCTGACCGGCCTGTGGCGGGCCGGGGACGACCTGTACGCCGAGGTCGCTTTGCCCGCCGAACAGCATGCGGCGGCCGAGCGGTTCGGCCTCCACCCCGCGCTGTTCGACGCCCTGCTGCATCCGCTGGTGCTGCACGCCGCCGACGGCACGGCGGCCGACGGGATCCGGCTGCCGTTCGCGTGGACCGGCACCCGTATCCACGCCACCGGCGCGACCTCGCTGCGGGTCCGTATCACCCCGGCCGGCCCCGACACGTACACGCTGACGGCCGTCGACCCGACCGGAGCCCCCGTCGTCTCCCTGGACGCCCTGTCCCTGCGCCCCATCCCGGCGGACCGCCTGGCCGCCTCCGCCCCCGGCCGCGACGCCACACCGTACGAGGTCAGGTGGACCCCGGTGCCGACGCCCGCCGCAGGGGAGTCGCACACAGCGGAGGTGACGGGCGACGACCTGCCGGAGGCGGACGTCCTGCTGGTCCGTGCCGAGCGCCTCGCCGCGGCCGGAGCGGACGAGCTGCCGGCCGCCGCGCACCGGACGGTCACCGCCTTCCTGGACCTGCTCCAGCGCTTCCTCGCCGACCCCCGGCTCGACGGCGCACGGCTGCTCGTCGTCACCCGCGGCGCGGTCGCCACCGTGCCCGGCGAGGCCGTACCGGACCTGGCCGCCGCGCCCGTCCTGGGCCTCGCGCGGTCCGCGGAGTCCGAGCACCCCGGCCGGATCGTGCTGCTCGACGCCGACACCGACCTGCCCGCCGACGACCCGCTGCTGGCCGCCGCCCTCGCCACCGCAGAACCCCAACTCGCCCTGCGCGACGGCACGTTCAGCGCACCCCGCCTGGTACGCGGCACCACCGGCGCCGCCCCGGCCACCGCCCCGCTCGGTACCGGCGCGGTCCTGGTGACCGGCGGCACCGGCGGCCTCGGCGCCCTGTTCGCCCGGCATCTGGTCGAGGT
>NZ_MCGQ01000059.1:0-502 GCF_002242805.1 Streptomyces diastatochromogenes
GAACTGCGCGACAAGCCACGACGCACCCGCAGCCGCGCAACGACCGAACCCACCCCCACAGAGCGCTACGCGGCCAAGCCCAGCGCAGCCATTCGCTTCGTGTGCGCCTCAGTGATCCGCGAGAACATCCTGCCGACCTCCGCGAGATCGAACCCGTCGGCAACACCACCCACGAGCATCGTCGACAGCGCATCCCGGTCAGCGACCACCCGCTGCGACTGCGACAGCGCCTCCCCCATCAGCCGCCGCGCCCACAGCGCCAGCCGGCCGCCCACGCGCGGGTCGGCGTCGATCGCCGCGCGCACCTTCTCCACCGCGAACCCGGCGTGCCCGGTGTCGTCGAGGACGGCGAGGACCAGCTCGCGCGTGTCGGAGTCGAGGCGAGCCGCGACCTCCCGGTAGAAGTCGCTCGCGATCGAGTCGCCGACGTACGCCTTGACCAGGCCCTCCAGCCAGTCCGAGGGCGCCGTCTGCTTGTGGAAGCCGTCCAGGGCCGCCACGA
>NZ_MCGQ01000059.1:564-1234 GCF_002242805.1 Streptomyces diastatochromogenes
CCGCGAGCCGCTCGAACGCCGCAAGCTCCCCGTACGCGAGCGCGCCGAGCAGGTCCACGACCGCGGCACGGTACTGCGGTTCGGCGGACGCCTGCGCCCAGTCCTGGGCGGCGACGCCGGTGTGTTCGGCGGGTGCGGACTCGTTCTCAGGCTTGTCAGAGCTAGTCATGAGGCGCACAATAGCCCGCTTGCCGCACCTCGGAAGCCCCTGGCCAACCACTGTGACCACGACTACGTGACCAAATCGGCCATCGCGTGTGCGCCAATCCGGGGTATGGTGGTAATGCGCCTGCTGAGTGCGTCGACGGTATTCGACGTGCCTTGACAGGGCGCACGCATGAGGATGCCCGGTCGGTGGCCCGATCGGCTCCGACCCGACAGCCCTCCCTGGCCGTACGGCTCATTACGTACGACGACCGGAGGGACCCCCTCAGCGGTACGAGCGCTAGAGCGTCGGCAGTGGTCCCGTGTCATACGGCTTGCCCAAGTGGTTCGTCCGTACGGCAGCCGACGTCCCCGGCACGGTCAGTCATGACCCCCGCGCTCGCCTCGCACCGCGCACACAGAAGAGGCAAAACCCTGACTACGACGTTTCGTGAACTCGGAATCCTGCCCGAGACCGCCGAGGCCCTGGAGGCCGTCGGCATCATCACTCCCTTCCCCATCCAGG
>NZ_MCGQ01000059.1:1252-2721 GCF_002242805.1 Streptomyces diastatochromogenes
CGGGCCGCGCGCGGCCCGAGGCCCTCACCGATGCCCCGCAGGCGCTCGTCGTCGTCCCCACGCGCGAGCTGTGCACCCAGGTCACCAACGACCTGCTGACGGCCGGCAAGGTCCGTAACGTGCGCGTGACGGCGATCTACGGCGGCCGGGCGTACGAGCCCCAGGTTGAGGCCCTGAAGAAGGGCGTCGACGTGGTCGTCGGCACCCCGGGCCNNGACCTGGGCTTCCTGCCCGACGTCGAGAAGATCATCAACCTGCTGCCGGCCAAGCGCCAGACCATGCTGTTCTCCGCGACCATGCCGGGCGCGGTCATCGGCCTCGCGCGCCGCTACATGTCCCGGCCCACGCACATCCGTGCCACGGCACCGGACGACGAGGGCACGACGGTCGCGAACATCAAGCAGTTCGTCTACCGCGCGCACAACATGGACAAGCCGGAGATGGTCTCCCGCATACTGCAGGCCGACGGCCGCGGACTCGCGATGATCTTCTGCCGTACGAAGCGCACGGCCGCCGACATCGCCGAGCAGNNCCAGGGCGCCCGTGAGCAGGCTCTGCGCGCCTTCCGTAACGGCAAGGTCGACGTCCTCGTCTGCACCGACGTCGCCGCGCGCGGCATCGACGTCGAGGGCGTGACCCACGTCATCAACTACCAGTCCCCCGAGGACGAGAAGACGTACCTGCACCGCATCGGCCGTACGGGCCGCGCGGGCGCGAAGGGCACGGCCATCACGTTCGTCGACTGGGACGACATCCCGCGCTGGCAGCTGATCAACAAGGCGCTGGAGCTGGACTTCAACGACCCGGTGGAGACGTACTCCAGCTCCCCGCACCTGTTCACGGACCTCAGCATCCCCGAGGGCACCAAGGGCACTCTGCCGCGCTCGGAGCGCACCCGCGCCGGGCTCGACGCGGAGGAGCTGGAGGACCTGGGCGAGACCGGTGGCCGCGGTGCGCGCGGTCGCGGTGGCCGGGGCGGCCGCGATGGCCGCGCCGAGTCCGCCACGGCCGAGCGTGAGCGCCCGGCGCGCACGCCGCGCAGTCGCCGCCGCACCCGCAGCGGTGCTCCGCTGGACGCCTCCCCCGCTACCACCGCCTCGGCCCCCGCCGCCGAGACCGGCGCCGCGGAGGAGCCCTCGGCGACCCGCACCCCGCGCCGCCGTCGCCGCACGCGCGGCGGAGCCCCGTCGGAGGCGGTGGCGGCGACTGCCGCGACCGCGACCCCCGAGGCCGCCGTGAACACGGCGGAGGGCCCGGCCGCACTGGAGACCCCGGAGAAGCCGCGCCGACGCCGCACCCGCAAGTCGGCGGAGGCAGCCGAGGTTCAGGTGACCGAGGCTCCGGTGACGGAGGCTCCCGTGACGGAGGCTCCGGTGGCCGAGGCCGCGCCCGAGGCTGCCGCCGAGGTGGCCGAGGCCAAGCCCCGCAGGACGCGCAAGGCCGCTGCCCCCGCCGCCGAGGCTGCTGTG
>NZ_MCGQ01000060.1 GCF_002242805.1 Streptomyces diastatochromogenes
GGCCGCGTCCTTCCCCTGGCGCCCGCGTCCGGCGGCGTCGGTCATCCCCTAGGTCCCGCATTCGACGCCCTGGCGACCTGCCTCACCTCCGCCGAACTCGCCGTCCTGGTGGGCCTTCCTCGCGGGCCGATGGCCGGACTGCCGATGCACGAGGTCGCCGAGTTCTCCCTCTCCGCCCCGCCACCGGAGCCGAAGGCCGTGACCGTCGGCCGTGTCACCGACGCCCAGGGCGGTGAACACCAGCAGGTCACCGTCTCCGACCGGGCGCTGAACCGGCATGTCTTCATCACCGGCATGACCGGTTACGGCAAGACCACCACCGCCAAGAACCTGCTGATCGAGGCGTACACCGAGCTGGGTGTGCCGTTCCTGGTCATCGAGCCTGCCAAGGCCGAGTACCGCCGGCTCGCCCAGCATCCGGCCCTCAAGGGCAGACTGCGTGTCTACGGCATCGGCCCGGACGCCCCGCTGCCGCTGCGGCTCAACCCGTTCGCACCGGTCCCCTCCGTGCCCCTCTCGCGCCACATCGACCTGCTCAAGGCCGTGTTCAACGCGTCCTTCCCCATGTTCGCCGGCATGTCCTACGTCCTCGAGGACGCGATGCTCGAGGTCTACACCGAGCGCGGCTGGGATCTGCACACCTCCGCCAACGAGCTGCTCGGCGCGCGCCCCTCCGCACCGGACGTCGCCGCGCTCACCCCGACCATCAGGGAACTCCAGGACAAGATCGAAGAAGTCCTGGAGCGGCGCGCCTACGGACGCGAGGTCCATCAGAACCTCGGCGCCGCACTGCGCTCCCGGTTGGGCAGCCTGGTGGTGGGCACCAAGGGCATGGCCCTGGACACCCGTCGCTCGGTGCCCGTGGACGAGCTCTTCGCCCGGCCGGCACTGATCGAGCTGCGGAACCTCGGCGACGACGAGGAGAAGTCCTTCGTCATGGCCCTGCTGCTGTGCCGCCTGTACGAGTACGCCGAGTCACGCGCGGGGGCGTCCGCGCCGGAAGGCGAGGAGCTGCGCCACCTGACACTGATCGAGGAGGCCCACCGGCTGCTGCGCGCCGCCCGGCCGCCGTCCGGCGCCGAGACCCCCGATGCGCAGGCCAAGGCGGTGGCGATGTTCACCGACATGATGGCCGAGATGCGGGCGTACGGTGAGGGCTTCATCGTCGCAGACCAGGTGCCCACCAAGCTCGCGCCGGAGATCGTCAAGAACTCGAACGTCAAGATCCTGCACCGGCTGGTCGCCGCCGACGACCGCGCGGTCGTCGCCGCGACGGTCAACCTCACCGAGCAGCAGAGCCGCCATCTGGCCACTTTGCCGCCCGGTGAGGCCGTCGTCCACGACGAGCGGATCGGCTCTGCCGTGCTGACCAGGATGCGGCCGCCCGAGCCCGTGGCCGTGCGGGTGCAAGGGGCGCTGGGCGCACCGGCCGAGGCCGACCGGGCGTATCTGCACCGTCACGGCGGCTGCCGCCGCTGTCCTGCGCCCTGCACGGTGCTGCACCTGGCCGACCGGGACAGCGCACGAGCCGCCGCGGACCAGGCGCTTTCCCCCTTCTTCGACCGTCTGCTGCTGGGCACGGCGGAGCAGTTGTGGGATGCCTGGACGGCCTGGCGCTCGTCCGTGCCCGGGGGTGGCCTGGCGTACTGCACCTATGCACAGGCCGCCAGGCGCCGACTGGAGGGCGTCGGCGGACCGTACGGCGGCGCGGAGTTGCTCGAGCGTGACCGTGTCGCGCGGATCCTGGCGCGACTGGCGGAGGGCTGGCTGAAGGCGGATCACCTGGACGGACCGGCACGTGAGCTGCTCCCCGAGATCCGTGCGGACCTGAACCGGACCATGGGCTCCCGCCCGCCACGTGAGCTGCCAGGATGCGCCACCTGCCCGAGCCGCTGCCGGGTGCTTCCGCTGGTCGCCCCGGCCCTCCCGGCCCTCGCCGCTCCCGTGAGCGCTTGCGCCGATCGCCCGGTCCCTCTCGACACCCGACTTCGCCAGCTGGATGCCCTGGCCGAGGAACACCTTCCCGACGCCTGCCAGATACTCTCCGAAGGCCAGAGTCGGCGATCCCTCCTCTACTGCATGATCGTCAACGCCACCGCCGCAATCTCCCGTTCCCGGCGGCCTACCCCGGCCACGGACGCCGTTGTCGCCGAAACCCTCGCGGCGCTGCGCGGTGAAACCCCGTGAACGGACCGCTCCTTACGCGTCGTCCCCGCGCGCGCTGGGTAGCTCCCGCTGCTCCAACAGCAGCCGATCCAGCTCCTTGTCGTCCCCGCGCGTGCGGGGGTAGCTCGGGAGGCGGCACAGGGCAAGGACGTCGGAACGCCGAGCGGGGGCAAGGTCCAGCCCAAAAGCGCAGCCAAGCAGCCATACGGAAAAGGACGCGTCCACCGTAGCCCGGGGCACTGGCAGCGGCCGGGGCCAGGACCGACGTCAGCGGCCGGGTGCGACTTTTCGCGGTGGATGACATCGGTCGAGCAAACTGACACCGGTGACGCCTGACGAAGGCGCCGATGCTCCTCACCCGGCCGCCGACCCGACGGGCAGACTGCACACATGCAGCTCCCCGCCGAAGCCGTTGCCGCCACCGTGCTGATCGAGGTCGTACGGATCTCCGCCCTCCCGACCAGGCGGGACGTCCCATACCCCGGCAAGGCGATCGCCCACTGGGCCGGGAGCGAAGCCACTGCCGCCCTGACCTTGATCGAGAGCCTGCCCAACAGCGAACAGCACCGCTGCGGCTTCTCGCCCGGCTGGAGCATCCGGGCGTACGAGGACTCTCTCGACCTAGCACTGTTCGAGGCGGCGTTCTGCTTCAGCTGCCACGAGGTCCGTATGCACGGAACGGCCGTGCCACCCGCTCTGGCCACGCAGTTCTTCGACCCGGACACCCCGCCGGCCCAGACCCTCCTGACTCTCTTCCGTACGGCAACCCCGTAGCCGACCGAGGATGGCAGAACACCCGCCCCAGGAGCGGAGGGAGCGGGCGTTCAGTCAAGGGGCCGCGCGTCAGCGGATGAAGAGTGCCGCAGCCCCCGTCGCGGCGCCAGCAACGCCGGTCAACGCGCCGACGACACCGAGCGGCCACCGCCGCGCTTTCAGCGCTTCCACTTCAGCGCTGAGCGCGGCCCAGGCCTTCCCCGTGTCCTCGCCGAGCCGCACGAGGTCCTGCTCATTGCGCGTCGACCGCTCGACGAGGACGGCCAGCGAGCCCTTGACTTCGGACGAACCCCGTTGCGACCGTACCGCCGAGCCTCTCCAGCTCCACCGCAACGTCCGACGCTTCTGGCCTGGTCATCTACACCGCCTTGGACAGGCTCGCCGAGTTCGGGGCGCCGACTGCGCGCGCGAGCATGCCCTTCAGCAGAGAGCCCACCGACGCAACCCCGGCACCGGCCGCAGTCCACCACATGTTTGCGTCGGCGGCACCGGCCGGTGAGGTGCCGGCGGCCTGCCACACTGGTCTGCGCGCGTCGCGGTGGGCGGCACCAAGGGGGAGGGACGCGATCGGCTGATGTCACGATGGATTGTGCTGGCCATACCTGTCGACGGCGTCGCGGAGGCTAAGCGTGACGCGCATACCGTCGCGGACTTGGAGGGCAGCCCGGAAGATGCAGTTGCGGCTCTTGTGCAGGTGGCGAACACCTTCGAAGGCGCCCTCTGGAAGGTGCGTCGCCGGGAGATCTTCAGGTGTTCCGACGGTCCTACTTCGTTCGTCTCCAGGGGCGCCTGGCGACCTACGGCAGGGGGGCGCCGCACCCGCGCTTCCCGATGACCGAGTCCGCGCGCTCGTTCAGCCGTCCTGCTGCCGGCCGAGGAGGGCGGCGAGCTGGGCACGCTGCTGCTCTTCCTCGGCCATGACCTCGGCGAGGATCTCCCGGTCGATGTAGCCGTCGACGGCTTCCATCACCAGGCGCTTGAGTTCGGCCGGTTCCAGTGCCTCAACCTCCCACTGCACGGGACGGTCGAGGTCGAAGCCGTAGCGGCGTGCGAACCCGGGCCAGCGCTGATCGTCCCTCTTCCCTTCGGCCGGCGGCAACTGGTACTCACGCACCTGCCCGTCCGTCAGCAGCACCCGCTCCACCCGCTCCCAGCAGTCGGTGCGCTGCACCCAGTCGCGTTCGATGTCGGAGCCGCCGGCGTCGAAGTCACCGAGGTTTCTCCGGGACGTCCCGAGTGTGCGGCTGGAGTTTCCGCAGATCAGGGGCGGTCCGGAGCACTGTAGCGGGTGCAACAGGTGTGGTACACGGAGCTAGGGCGTGTGTCGAAAGTGGATCTTGAACGTGAGATGATCTTGGTTCGTGGCACGTGGAGATCTGACGGACGCGCAATGGGCGGCTGGAACTGCTGTTGCCGAAGGGTAAGAAGCCCGGACGGCCGCCGACGTGGGCCAGGCGGCAGCTGATCGACGGTATACGGTTCCGGGTCCGCACCGGCATCCCGTGGCGGGACCTGCCCGCCGAGTACGGGCCGTGGGGTCGGGTGTACGACCTGTTCCGCCGGTGGCAGCGGGCCGGCACCTGGCATCGAATTTTCACCGCGCTCCAGGCTCGGGCCGACGCGAAACAGCTGATCACCTGGGACATCCACCGTCGTCCGGGCCCACCAGCACGCCGCTGGCGCGAGGAAAAAGGGGAGCTGCAGAAGGAGCCACCTGGCGGCGTCAGCATCGAACCGGACGACCATGGCCTCGGGCGCTCGCGCGGCGGCCTGACCACCAAACTGCACCTGGCCGTCGAACAGGGTCAGAAGCCCATGTCCATCGTGATCACGGCCGGGCAACGGGGCGATTCCCCGCAGTTCGAGCCGGTCCTGGACAAGGTTCGTGTCCCGCGTCGTGGGCCGGCAGGCCGCGCACCCGGCCCGATCGAGTGCGCGCCGACAGGGCGTACGCCTCCCGGAAGAACCGCGCTTACCTGCGGCGGCGCGGAATCCGCTGCACCATCCCGGACAAGACCGACCAGGCCCGCAACCGCAAGAAACTCGGCTCGAGCGGCGGCCGGCCCCCGAAGTTCGACCCGCAGGACTACAAGGCCCGGCACGCGGTCGAGTGCGGCATCAATCGCCTCAAAAGGCACCGCGCCGTGGCCACCAGATACGACAAGCTCGCGGTCCGCTACGAAGCGACCGCCCTCGTCGCGGCCATCAACGAGTGGCTATGACTGGCCACGTCACGATGGCGCTGCGTAACAGCGGATGGCCACCGTCTGGTGCGGGCTCCACTGCTGCTCGACCATAGCCATCAGCTTCCAGCCCAGCCGCTCATACAGGGCTGTCGCTGCGGTATCGGATGCGACGACGTCGAGCACCGGATGCAGGCCACGACGCCGCGCTTCCTCCACTGCTTGGCCGATCAGCAGTGCACCGATCCGATGTCCCCTCGCCTGCGGGGCAACGAACAGCCTGCTGACCACGGCGGTCATACCCCGCGTCGCCCCGTTCCGCTCACTCCACAACATCGGGGCCAGATCACCTTCGCCGCCTTGCGACAAACTGACATGCCCAACCAGGCGGCCTTCGAGTTCGGCAACCCAGGAACCCAGCAGGGGACCGCTTGACAGCCATTCGCCTGGCTGATCAGGCCAGTTCACCGGATAACCGTCAAGCTGATGGACCTCCGCGAGGACCCGCACACACTCCTCAACATCGCCATCAACCCTCTGCCGGACCCGGCGGCTCGGCCTCTCAACAGGCACCCCAGAGCTCTCGATGTTCACTCCGGCATAGAAACACAGGCCACAGAGTCACAACCAGCCGCTTTCGACACACGCCCTAGTCACCCTGATCGTTCTCTGATGCTGGCTCGTGGGAATCGCGCTGTGTCGGGGGTCCAGCTCGCGGAGGCCGGCGCCCGGGTGCGGAGTTCCCCGATGCGCCCAGTTGACGCCGTCGAATCGTCAGGGTCGGACTGGGAGGTTGGCCTCCCATCCGTCGAGGAGTCGTTCGAGTCCCAGCTCGAAACCGCGCTCGGCGCTGTCGGCCGCGTGGGGAAGTTCGGCATCACGAATGACGCGGGCGAGGAGTGGATGGCGCCCCGCCTTGACGACTTTGTCGAGGTAGGGCGCGTGGGCGTCCATCCATTCCTGGTTGCCGACTCCGGAGCGTCGGACGGCTTCCTGTTGGGCGAGTTCGCCGATGGCGTAGCCGCGGACGAAGGCATGCAGCGTATCGACGACGGTGATCATGACGTCGATGTCGAAGCCGAGGGGATCGAGGGCGGCGAGTGCGTGTTCGGTGGCATCGAGGGAGTTCGGTCCAAGTGATGGGCGCCCTGCCGCGAGGGAGGTCATCCAGGGATGCCGGTGGATGGTGGCCCGGGAGCGATAGGCCAGTGTCCGCAAGTCGCCGCGCCAGTCGCCGGTGGGAGCAGGCGGGCCGCCGTCTTCGGCCGCTACGGCGTCGAGCATGAGATCGAGCAGGTCGTCTTTGGATGCCAGGTAACGGTAGAGCGAGGCTGTGCCCGTTCCCAGTTCCTTGGCGACGCGCCGCATGGACAGTGCGTCGATGCCCTCGGCGTCGGCGATCGCGATGGCGGCGGCGGTGATCTCCGCCCGCGTGCGTGAGGGTGCGGGGCCTTTCGCGGCCCGCTCCGGCCGGTTCCAGATCACCGTGTGAGCGTCGTCCATCGGTTTCCTCCTCACTACTGCGCTCACTGTTCGCAGTAGTGCTATCGTGGCGCCATTACTGCGAACACTGTACCCGAGTAGAGCGTGTCCAGCCGAAAGGGAAACCACCATGACCACTCACGTCACCGTCATCGGCGCCGGGCTCGGCGGCCTGACCCTCGCCCGGGTCCTGCACCTGCACGGCATCCCGGCGACCATCTACGAAGCCGAGACATCGGCGGACACCCGCACGCAGGGCGGCCAGCTCGACATCCACGAGTACAACGGGCAGCTCGCCCTCGAAGCGGCCGGCCTCACCGACGAGTTCCGCGCGATCATCCACGAAGGCGGCGAGGCCGTGC
>NZ_MCGQ01000061.1 GCF_002242805.1 Streptomyces diastatochromogenes
GCGAACCGGGAGAAGTTGTGGACGCACAGCACCAGGTCGTCCTCGTACTCGCGGAGGAAGGCGAGGACGGCGGGGTTGGAGGACTGGAGTTCGTTGTAGGACCCCAGTCCGAAGGCAGGATTCTGCTTGCGGATCTCGATCATGCGGCGGGTCCAGTGCAGCAGCGACGACGGCGAGGACATCGACGCTTCGACGTTGGTGACCTGGTAGCCGTAGACCGGGTCCATGATCGTGGGCAGGAACAGCCGTCCGGGGTCGGAGGAGGAGAATCCGGCGTTGCGGTCGGGGGTCCACTGCATGGGGGTGCGTACCGCGTCGCGGTCGCCGAGCCAGATGTTGTCGCCCATGCCGATCTCGTCGCCGTAGTAGAGGATCGG
>NZ_MCGQ01000062.1 GCF_002242805.1 Streptomyces diastatochromogenes
GCTGGCGCCGTCCTGGTTGATGGCGCTGCCGCGGATGACGGCGAGGACGGTGTGTCCGTTGCGGCGGGCGTCGGAGAGCTTCTCCAGTACGAGGACGCCGACGCCCTCGGACCAGCCGGTGCCGTCCGCCGACGCCGCGAACGGCTTGCAGCGTCCGTCGGGAGCCAGGCCGCGCTGGCGGCTGAACTCCACGAAGGTGCTCGGCGTCGCCATGACGGTGACGCCGCCGGCCAGCGCGAGGGAGCACTCGCCGGTGCGGAGGGCCTGGGCGGCCATGTGCAGGGCCACCAGGGAGGAGGAGCAGGCGGTGTCGACGGTGACCGCCGGCCCCTCGAAGCCGAACGTGTACGACACCCGGCCGGTGTGGACGCTGCCTGTGTTGCCGGTCCCCACATAGCCCTCTAGGTCGCTGGGCACGGCGGCCAGACGGCTCGCGTAGTCGTGGTACATCACGCCCGCGTAGACCCCCGTGTGGCTGCCGCGCAGGCCGGTCGGATCGATGCCGGCCCGCTCCAGGGCCTCCCAGGAGGTCTCCAGCAGCAGCCGCTGCTGGGGGTCCATGGCGAGCGCTTCGCGCGGAGATATCCCGAAGAACTCCGCGTCGAACTCCGCCGCCTCGCGCAGGAACCCGCCCTCGCGGGCGTAGGAGGTGCCGGGCGTCTCCGGGTCGGGGTCGAACAGCGTCTCCAGGTCCCAGCCGCGGTCGGCGGGGAAGCCGGAGATCGCGTCGCCGCCCTTGGCGACCAGCTCCCACAGGTCGTCCGGCGAGTCGACTCCGCCGGGGAATCGGCCGCTCATGCCGACGATCACGACCGGATCCTCCTCGTCGGCGGCCGTGCTCCTGGCCACCGTGGCAGCCGGGGCCGCCTCGGAGCCACCGCCCAGTTCGGTGAGCAGGAGGCGGGCGACGGCGCCGGGGTTGGGCTGGTCGAAGACGAGGGTGGCCGGCAGGCGCAGTCCGGTGGCTTTGTTGAGGCGGTTGCGCAGTTCGACGGCGGTGAGCGAGTCGATGCCGAGTTCCTTGAAGCCGCGCCGGGCGTCCACCGCGTCCGAGCCGCCGTAGTTCAGCGCGGCCGCGACCTCGCCCAGCACCAGGTCGAGCAGGAACGGCTCCCGCCGCTCCGCCTGGAGGGCGGCCAGCCGCTGGGCGAGCGAACCGGCGGATGTGACGGCCCCTGCCTGCGCGGTCCGGCGGGCCGTCGTACGGACGAGTCCCCGCAGGACGGACGGGACCTCGCCGCCCCGGGCCCGCAGACCGGCCGTGTCGAGCGCCACCGGCAGTACGTCGGGCACACCGAGCGCCAGGGCGGTGTCGAACAGGTCCAGGCCCTGGGCCGGCTCCAGTGAGCCGATGCCGGTGCGGGCCAGACGCGCCAGGTCGGTCGAGCCGAGCGTCGCGGCCATGCCGTCGTCGGCCCACGCACCCCAGCCCAGCGACGTCGCGGGCAGCCCGTCGGCGTGGCGCCGCTGGGCCAGCGCGTCCAGGCCGGCGTTGGCCGCCGCGTAACTGGCCTGACCCGCCGTGCCGTACGTGCCCGCGACCGAGGAGAAGAGCGCGAAGACCGACAGGTCCATGCCCCGGGTCGCCTCGTCGAGGTTGCGTGCCGCGTCCACCTTGGGGCGCAGTACGGCGGAGACGCGCTCCGGGGTGAGCGAGCTGAACACGCCGTCGTCGAGGACGCCGGCCGCGTGCACGACGCCGGTGAGCGGGTGCTCGCCGGGGATCCCGGCCAGCAGTTCGTCGAGGGCGGTGCGGTCGGCGACGTCGCAGGCCGCGAGGGTGACGTGCGCGCCGAGCGCCGTCAGTTCGCGCTCGAGTTCCTCGGCGCCCTCCGCGGCGCGGCCGCGCCGGCTGACCAGCAGCAGATGACGTACGCCGTGCTCGGTGACGAGATGCCGGGCGAAGAACCCGCCCAGCGCGCCGGTCGCCCCGGTGACGAGCACCGTGCCACCGGAGGCGAACGGCGACCGCCGGGACTCCGGTTCGGCGGCCCGGGCCAGGCGCGGCGCGAAGTACCGTCCCTCCCGCACCGCCAGCTGCGGCTCTCCCGGCACCACCCGGTCCGCGTCGGCGGCGTTGTCGAGCCGGTCCATCAGCACTATTCGGTCCGGGTTCTCCGTCTGCGCCGAGCGCAGCAGACCCCACACGGCCGCACCGGCCGGGTCGGGCGCCTCGCCCGCGACGGAGACCGCACCCCGGGTGCGGACCAGCAGCCGTTCCTCCTCGGGCCGGTCCTCGGCGAGCCACTCCTGCACCCGGCCGAGCACCTGGTGCACGGTGTCGTGCACCGGGCCGCCCGCCGGAACGTCCACGACGGCGCCGGCGTGTCCGTCGGAGTCGGCCGACACCGGCACCCACTCCAGGCGGAACAGGGCGTCGTCCCCGCCGGACGACCGCAGCGCGTCGCGCACCTGCGTCCCGGAGACCGTGCGCAGGCCCAGCGCGGCCACCTCGGCCACCGGCTGCCCGGCGCCGTCCCACACCAGCAGCGACACCGTGTCGGGGCCGGTCCGGGTCAGCCGTACCCGGGCCGTTGCCGCACCGGTCGCGTGCAGCCGCACCCCGCTCCACGAGAACGGCAGACGCGGATCCGGCGACTCCTCCAGGGCACCCAGCTCAAGAGCATGCAGTGCCGCGTCGAGCAGCGCCGGGTGCAGGCCGAACTTCCTCGCCTCCGCGGCCTGTTCCGCTGCCAGGGCGACCTCGGCGAAGACGGAGTCGTCGCTCCGCCACACCTGCTTGAGCCCCTGGAAGGCAGGACCGTAGACGAGTCCCTTCGTACCGAGCGTGTCGTACCAGCCGTCCAGGTCCACCAGACGCGCGTCCTGCGGCGGCCAGACGGCCGGGGCGTCCCCGGAAGCCATGGCGCCGGCGTCGTCGCGGGCCAGGACGCCCGAGCCGTGCCGCGTCCACGATCCCTCGGACGTGTCGCCCGCGGACCGCGAGTGGATGCTGAACGAGCAGCGACCGGTGTCGTCCGCGGCTTCGACCGACACCTGCACCTGCACCCCGCCCGCCGACGCCAGGCCCAGCGGAGCCTCCAGCGTCAGCTCCTCCAGAACCTGGCAGCCCGCCAGATCGCCTGCGCGCAGGGCGAGTTCGACGAACGCCGTGCCCGGCAGCAGCGCCGTGTCCAGCAGGGCGTGGTCGGCCAGCCAGGGATGGTCGTCGAGGGACAGCCGTGTCGTGAGCACCAGGGCGTCGGAGTCGGCGAGCGAGACGGCCGCCCCCAGCAGCGGGTGCCCGGCCGGACCGAGCCCGAGACCTGCGGCTTCCGCGTCGGCGTCGCGTGAGTCACGGTGGCTGAGCCAGTAGCGCCGGCGCTGGAAGGCGTACGTCGGCAGATCGAGATGCCCGGTCGTGCGGCCCTGGAAGAACGTCGGCCAGTCGAGCGCCGCCCCCCGCGTCCACAGCAGCGCCACTGCGGCCGCCAGGGACTCCGCCGCCGTACGGTCCTTGCGCAGGACCGTGACGAACTCCGGCTCGGTGTCGGCGTTTTCGGGGATGCAGGTGCGGCCCATGGCGGACAGGACGCCGTCGGGGCCGAGTTCGAGGTAGGTCGTGACACCGCGTTCGTGGAGGGTGGTGATGCCGTCGTGGAAGCGGACGGCCTCGCGGACGTGCCGTACCCAGTAGTCGGGCGAGGTGAGCTGCTCGGTCGTGGCGAGGTCCCCGGTGACGTTGGAGACGACGGGAATCCGCGGCCGGTCGAAGGTCAGCCCGGAGGCCACCCGGCGGAACTCCTCCAGCATCGGCTCCATGAGCGGCGAGTGGAAGGCGTGGCTGACCCGCAGCCGCCGCGTCCTGAACCCGAGCGCCGTCAGCGCGGCGTCGAGGTCCGCGACCGCTTCCTCGGTACCCGAGACGACCGTGGACGCCGGTCCGTTGACGGCGGCGATCGCAACCTCGTGCTCCCGCCCGGCGAGCTGCTCGGCCACCTGCTCCTCGGGGGCGAGCACGGACAGCATGGCCCCGCCGGCGGGCAGCGCCTGCATCAGGCGGCCACGGGCCGCCACGAGGGTGCAGGCGTCCTCCAGGGACAGCACGCCGGCCACGTGCGCGGCAGCCAGCTCGCCGATGGAGTGCCCGGCCACGAACTTCGGCCGCACTCCCAGGTGTTCGACGAGCCGGAACAGCGCCACCTCCAGTGCGAACAGCGCCGTCTGGGTGTGCAGCGTCTGGTCCAGCAGCTCGCCGTCCTCGGCGAACATCACCTCACGCAGCGAGTGGCCGAGATGCCCGTCCAGATGCCCGCACACCTCGTCCAGGGCGGCGGCGAACACGGGCTGGGTCTCGTACAGTTCGCGGCCCATCCCGGCCCGCTGGCTGCCCTGCCCGGTGAACAGGAACGCCGTGTCCCCCGCGACCGGCGTACCTCGCAGCAGACGTGGGGCCGCCTCGCCCTCGGCCAGCAGGGCCAGCCCCGCCCGCAGGGCATCGGCCCCGTCGGACCCGTCAGCCAGCAGCACGGCCCGCTCCTCGAGCGCGGCTCGGTGTACGGCGAGGGAGAGCCCCAGTGTCGACGGCTCCAGGTCCGGGCGGTGGTCGAGATGGGCTGTGAGCCGGCGGGCCTGGTCGCGCAGGGCGCCGGGGGTGCGGGCCGACAGCGGCAGCACGGTGACCGGCAGCGGAGCCTGCTCGGGTTCGGTCTCCTCGATGGGTGGTGCTTGTTCGAGGATGACGTGGGCGTTGGTGCCGCTGATGCCGAAGGAGGAGACGGCGGCGCGGCGGGGGCGGCCGGTGTCGGGCCATTGCTGCGGCTGGTTGAGGAGACGTACGGCGCCGGCCTCCCAGTCGATGAAGGGGGAGGGTTGGTCGGCGTGCAGGGTGCGCGGCAGGACCCCGTGCTGCATGGCCTTGACCATCTTGATGACGCCGCCGGCTCCGGCGGCGGCCTGGGTGTGGCCGATGTTGGATTTCAGTGAGCCGAGCCAGAGGGGTTGTTCGTCGGTGTGGGCTTGGCCGTAGGTGGCGAGGAGGGCTTGGGCTTCGATGGGGTCGCCGAGGCGGGTGCCGGTGCCGTGGGCCTCGACGGCGTCCACCTCCGCCGGGTCGAGGCCGGCGTTGCTCAGCGCTGTCCGGATCACCCGCTGTTGGGAGGGCCCGTTGGGTGCGGTCAGGCCGTTGCTGGCGCCGTCCTGGTTGACGGCGCTGCCGCGGATGACGGCGAGGACGGTGTGTCCGTTGCGACGGGCGTCGGAGAGCTTCTCCAGTACGAGGACGCCGACGCCCTCGGACCAGCCGGTGCCGTCCGCGGACGCCGCGAACGACTTGCAACGACCGTCCGCGGACAGCCCCTTCTGCCGGCTGAACTCCACGAACGTGCCGGGCGAGGACATGACGGTGACGCCGCCCGCCAGCGCGAGCGAGCACTCGCCGCCACGCAGCGCCTGGACCGCGAGATGCAGGGTGACCAGGGAGGAGGAGCAGGCGGTGTCGACGGTGACCGCCGGCCCCTCGAAGCCGAACGTGTACGACACCCGGCCCGACAGCACACTGCCCGCCCCGCCGGTCAGCCGGTGGCCGTCCGCCCCCTCCACGGGCTCGAACAGGTACGGCCCGTAGTCGTGGTACATGATGCCCGCGTAGACGCCGGTCCTGCTGCCGCGCAGTCCGGTCGGGTCGATGCCGGCCCGCTCGAAGGCCTCCCAGGTCGCTTCGAGGAACAGCCGCTGCTGGGGGTCCATGGCGAGGGCCTCGCGCGGGGAGATCCCGAAGAACTCCGCGTCGAACTCGGCCGCCTCGTGCAGGAACCCGCCCTCGCGGGTGTACGAGGTGCCGGGCCGGTCGGGGTCCGGGTCGTGCAGCCGCTCCAGGTCCCAGCCACGGTCGACGGGGAAGGGCGAGATGGCGTCGGTGCCCTGCTCGACCAGCTCCCAGAGGCCTTCGGGGGTGGTGACGCCGCCCGGGTAGTGGCAGCTCATGCCGACGACGGCGATGGGTTCGCGCGCGGCGGCGATCAGCTCCTGGTTCTGCTGCCGCAGCCTGTTGGTCTCCTTCAGCGAGTCCCGCAGCGCTGCCACGACCGCTTCGGACGAGGTGTTGTTCATGCTGTTCCTTCTCCAGGGACTCAGGAGCCGTGGCTCTCGCTGGCCATGCGGACGAGGGCGTCGACGTCGAGCGCGTCGATGTCGAGGTCGGAGGCGTCCGGAGCCGGGGCGACGGCCTGAGTGGTGTCGGCCGTCGGCACCGGCTCGGTGAGGTCGAGCAGTCGGTCGAGCAGACCCGAACCACGCAGCCGGTCGATCGACAGTGTGGAGAGCATGCGACGGATGTCCTGCTCCCCCAGGGCGTCGGCCGACGGCTGCGCCGAGTCCTCGGCGGCGGGCGCCAGTTCGGTCAGGAGCAGACGGGCGACGGCTCCGGGGTTGGGGTGGTCGAAGACGAGGGTGGCCGGCAGACGGAGTCCGGTGGCTTTGTTGAGGCGGTTGCGCAGTTCGACGGCGGTGAGCGAGTCGATGCCGAGTTCCTTGAAGCCGCGCCGGGCGTCCACCGCGTCCGAGCCGCCGTAGTCGAGCGTGCGGGCGACCTCGTCGCGGACCAGGGCGACGAGCTGCTCCTCCTGCTCCTCGGGGGTGAGCCCGGCGAGCCGCTGTGCGACGGACGGCCCCGCGCCGGCGGCCGTGGGTCCGGTGGTCGCGGCCCGGCGAGGCTGCGTGCGGACCAGCCCCCGCAGCAGGGCGGGCAGCTCCGCCCCGCGGGCCCGCAGCGCGGCGGTGTCGAGCGGCAGCGGCACGGCCCCCGGCCGGCCGAGCGCCACGGCGGCGTCGAACAGTTCCATGCCCTGGGCCGGTGCGATCGGGAGCATCCCGAGCCGGGCGAAGCGACTGCGGTCGGCCTCGCCGAGCGTGGCGGCCATACCGCCGTCCGCCCATGGACCCCAGGCAAGGGACACCGCCGGCAGGCCGAGGGCCCGCCGGTGCCCGGCGAGGGCGTCCAGGTAGGCGTTGGCCGCCGCGTAGTTGGCCTGGCCCGCGCCGCCGAGCAGGCCCTGGATCGAGGAGAAGAGCGCGAAGACCGCCAGGTCCAGATGTTGCGTGGCCTCGTGCAGGTTGTGTGCCGCATCGGCCTTGGGGCGCAGTACGGCGGAGACGCGCTCCGGGGAGAGCGTCGCGAACACCCCGTCGTCGAGGACACCGGCCGCGTGTACCACCCCGGTCAGCGGATGCCCGGCGGGCACACCGGCCAGCAAGTCGTCCAACGCGGCACGGTCGGCGACGTCGCAGGCTGCCAGGGTGACCTCCGCGCCGAGCGCCGCCAGCTCACGTTCCAGCTCCACCGCCCCGTCGGCCGCGCGACCGCGTCGGCTGACCAGCAGCAGGTGGCCCACCCCGTGCTCGGTGACGAGGTGCCGGGCGAGCAGCCCGCCGAGCGCCCCGGTCGCTCCGGTGATGAGCACGGTGCCGTCAGGCCCGAACGCCGGTGCTCCCGTCGCGGTCGTGGTGGCCCGCGTCAGTCGCGGGGTGAGCGCCCGGCCGGCGCGGACGGCGATCTGCACGTCCGAAGTGGCCAGCGCCACCGCCAGGGCAGCCTCGTCCTCGATGTCCTCCACGTCCACCAGCACGATCCGGTCCGGGTTCTCGGTCTGCGCCGAGCGCAGCAGCCCCCAGGCCGCCGCGGCCGGCAGATCGCGTACGTCCTCGTCGTCCGCCACCGCGACGGCGCCCTGGGTCACGACGACCAGCCGCTCCTCGTCCGGCCGGTCCTCGGCCAGCCACTGCTGCGCCCGCGCGAGCGCCTCGTGCACGGTGTCGTGCACGGACTCCCCGCCTCGCAGACGTACGACGGTGGTCGCGGCGGGCGCCGTGCCGGGCCCGGCAGGCACCCACTCCACGCGCAGCAGGCCCTCGGGGGCCGCGCCGCCGGCGGCGGCGAGCTGCTCGGCGGAGACCGCCCGTACGGCGAGCGCGTCCACCGAGGCGACCGGTGCGCCCGCGGCGTCGGCGACCTCGATCGTCACCGCGTCGTCCCCGGCCGGCGCGAGCCGCACCCGCGCCGCCGTAGCCCCTGTCGCGAACAGCCGCACCCCGCTCCACGCGAACGGCAGCCGCGGCTCACCCGTGCCGGGCAGCACGCCCAGCTCGATGGCGTGCAGTGCGGAGTCGAGCAGCGCCGGGTGGAGGCCGAAGGCGGCCGCGTCCTCGGAGTGGCCGTCGGGCAGGAGGAGTTCGGCGAACACCTCGTCGCCGCGTCGCCATGCCGCGCGCAGCCCCTGGAAAGCGGGACCGTAGCCGAATCCCTGTGCGTCCAGCTCCTGGTAACGGTTTGTCAGGTCGACCGGTTCGGCGCCGTGCGGCGGCCAGACGGTGAGATCCGGGCCCCGCCGCGCGTCCTCGGCGGCGAGCAGACCGGCGCCGTGCCGCACCCACGGCCGCCCGGGGTCGTCGCTCTCCTGCCGGGAGTGCAGCGTCAGCTCGCGCCGCCCCTCTTCATCGGGGGCGCCCACGATCACCTGGAACTGCACGCCGCCCCGCTCGGGAAGCACCAGCGGAGCCTCCAGTGTCAACTCCTCCAGCACACCGGCCAGGGCCTCGCCACCCGACCGCAACGCCAGTTCCACGAACGCGGTGCCGGGCAGCAGCACCCGGTCCAGGACCATGTGGTCCGCCAGCCACGGCTGGGCGGCGAGCGAGAGCCGCCCGGTCAACAGCAGTTCCTCGCCGTCGGCGCGCGTCACCACGCCGCCGATCAAGGGGTGGTCCACCGTGCCGAGCCCGACGGACGAGGCGTCCTGGGTCCGGGCCGTGTTCGGCTGCCAGTAGCGCTGGTGCTGGAACGGGTAAGTGGGCAGATCGACCCGCCGCGCCGTCCGGCCGCCGAACACGGCCCGCCAGTCCGGAGTGGTCCCGCGCACCCACAGCCGCGCGAGTGCGCCGCCGAGGGCAAGGGGCTCCGGACGGTCTTTGCGTAGTGCCGTGACGAACTCCGGCTCCACATCGGTGTTTTCCGGAATGGAGGTGCGGCCCATGGCGGACAGGACTCCGTCCGGACCGAGTTCGAGGTATGTCGTCACGCCCTGCTCGTGGAGGGTGGTGATGCCGTCGTGGAAGCGGACGGCCTCGCGGACGTGCCGTACCCAGTAGTCGGGCGAGGTGAGCTGCTCGGTCGTGGCGAGGTCCCCGGTGACGTTGGAGACGACCGGGATCCGCGGGGGACGGTACGACAGACCGCGCGCCACCGCCCCGAACTCCTCCAGCATCGGGTCCATGTGCGGCGAGTGGAAGGCGTGGCTGACCCGCAGCCGCCGGGTCTTCGCCCCGGACTCCTCCAGCCGCCCGGCCACCTCCAGCGTGGCGAGCAGATCACCGGAGATCACGGTCGAGGCCGGCCCGTTGACGGCGGCGATCACGACCTCGTGCTCCCGCCCGGCGAGCTGCTCGGCGACCTGCTCCTCGGGGACGAGCACGGAGACCATCGCCCCGTTCTGCGGCAGTGCCTGCATCAGCCGGCCCCGGGCGGCCACGAGGGTGCAGGCGTCCTCCAGGGACAGCACGCCGGCCACGTGCGCGGCAGCCAGCTCGCCGATGGAGTGCCCGGCCACGAAGTCGGGCGTGATTCCCAGGTGTTCGACGAGCCGGAACAGCGCCACCTCCAGTGCGAACAGCGCCGTCTGCGTGTGCACCGTCTGGTCCAGCAACCGGCCCTGCCAGTCGGCGTCCTCGCCCGCGCCGAACATGAGGTCGCGCAGGGACAGGCCGAGGTGCTCGTCGAGGTGCTTGCACACCTCGTCCAGCGCCTGCGCGAAGACCGGCTGGGCGTCGTACAGTTCGCGGCCCATGCCGGACCGCTGGCTGCCCTGTCCGGTGAACAGGAACGCCGTACCGCCCGTGACGGCTTCACCGTGCACGAGACGGCTCGACTCGCCTCCCTCGGCCAGCACCGCCAGATCCGCGAGCAGCCCGTCTCGGTCCTCGGCCCGGATCACCGCACGATGACCGAGCGCGGCCCGGTGTACGGCGAGGGAGAGCCCCAGTGCCGACGGCTCCAGGTCCGGGTGGTGTTCGAGGTGGGTGGTGAGGCGGCGGGCCTGGTCGCGGAGGGCGCCGGGGGTGCGGGCGGAGAGCGGGACGAGGACTGGTGCCGTTCCGGCGGCGGGTTCGGGTTCGGTCTCCTCGGCGGGTGGTGCTTGTTCGAGGATGACGTGGGCGTTGGTGCCGCTGATGCCGAAGGAGGAGACGGCGGCTCGCCGGGGGTGGCCGGTGTCGGGCCACTGCTGGGGCGTGTTGAGCAGGCGTACGGCGCCGGCGTCCCAGTCGATGAAGGGGGAGGGTTGGTCGGCGTGCAGGGTCTGGGGGAGGACCCCGTGTTGCATGGCCTTGACCATTTTGATGACGCCGGCGGCTCCGGCGGCGGCCTGGGTGTGGCCGATGTTGGA
>NZ_MCGQ01000063.1 GCF_002242805.1 Streptomyces diastatochromogenes
CCCCCACCCCCACCCCCTTTTCCGAACGGGAACGACGTGACCCCCACCCTCTCCGCATCCGCACAGACCTCCACGACTACGGTCCTGAAGAACGCCCTCACGCACTACGACGCCGAACTGCGGCAGGCGCTGACCGCTCTCGAACACGACCGCTCCGACGGCCCCGACGGGGCCCCGATGTTCTCCCCGGCCTTCCGGCTGCCCGACCCCGGCCCCGCTCTGGAACGCTTCTTCGCCGTCTCCGACATCGGCGTCACCGACCTGCCCGCCTACCGCGGCCACCGCCTGCGCCTGCTCGACCTGATGCGCAACCCGGCGACCCGCACCACCAAGACCCTGGCGTCGCTCGTGATCGTCGCCCGGGCGGTACGGCACATCACCGAGACCGGCGAGCGCGTCCTGATCGTGACCCCGTCCTCCGCCAACAAGGCCACCGCACTGCGCGACGCGGTCCACCGAGCCGTCGACTGCGGGCTGGTGACGGCGGATCAGCTGCACATCGCGAGTGTGGTCCCGGCCCAGTCCACGGCCAAGCTGTGGACGTCACCGCTGAGCGAGGACCCCGCACTGCGCGTCCGCAACCCCCTCGTGGTGCACGCCTGCGAGGAACCGGCCGCGGTCAAGGAGCTGGCCACCGCGTTCGCCGTCACCCACGCCGACCGGCTGTGGAAGCAGTACGGCACCCGCGTCTGGTACACCCTCGGGCTCGACAACTACCGGGCCGCGGACGTCCTGCGGGCCTTCGCCGAGCGGGACCTGCTCCCCACGGGCGACGACGGCTCACGCAGCCGCACCCATGTGCACTCCGTCTCCAGCGCCTTCGGACTGCTCGGACACGAGCTGGGCCACCGCAGGGTCACGGCCGGCGGAAGCAGCCTGCCGCAGTCCCGCTACTTCCTCGTCCAGCACCTCGGCACCCCGGACATGGTGCTCAGCCTGCGCCACGGCACCCACGACCGGACGAACCTGCCCGCGTACCGCTTCGACACCGCAGCGGGCCTCTACCGGCAGGAGGAGGACCCGCACTTCCCGGCGACCACCTTCGATCCCGAGGAACAGCTCGACCCCACCTTCTACACCCGCCGCCCCGTCACCTCCGCCCGGATGGACCCCCTGATCGCCGCGCACGGCGGGGGAGGCGTGGTCGTCTCCCTGCACGAGTGCCTGAGCCGCTACGCCGAGGCGCGCGCCCTCCTCGCCGCCGCCGGCCTCGCTCTGCCCGCCGATCCCCGCAGGCTGCGCGAATGGTCGCTGGTCATGGCCGTCACCGGCACCCTCAACGCCGCCGACCGCGGGCTGCTCCCGGACAGCGACGACCTGCTGATCCACGGCTCGGGCAGCTACGGCGACCAGGACTACCGGCCGGTCCCCGAAGCACACCGCCGCACCGCGGCCGACGCGACAGAACTCGCCGGCCACATCGAGGACGCGGTCCGCGCCACCGCCGCCCGCTGAACCGGCCCCGGACCGGACCACACACAGGAGGAACCATGCCCAGGCACGCCGACAGCCTGCTGTCCCTGACCGACTTCAACGGCGCACCGCTCGCCGACGACCTGGTGTGGCAGAGCTTCCACACCCTGATGGACCGCCACGGCTACGTCCTCATGAGCCGCGTACCCGAGACCTTCGACCCGGTGGCCTTCTCCAAGCGGCTCGGCGACTTCGTCCCGCAGTACACCGGCGTCCTGGTCGGCGACGTCCGGCCCGAACCGGGCATGGACGAGTTCTACCACGCGGGCAACACCAAACCCCTCTACCCGCACTCCGAGGGCTACGACTTCGAAGGCCTGCCCCCGCGCTACCTCGCCCTGTGGTGCGAGACCCCCAACACGGGAGCCGGCGGCGAGACCACGCTCGCGGACGCCCATGCCTGGACCGCGACGCTCGCCGAGGACGACCGCGCCTTCCTGCGCGAGCGGATCTGGACCTGGGAGACCACGGACGCGATGCGCCACCTGGGCCTCGACCTGCATCCCGAGCACCCGGTCATCGAGGACCACCCCGACGGCACCATCGTCCGCTACTCCTTCAACAACCTGGTGCGTGAGGACGACGAACGCATCGGCCCGCTGCTCGACGGCGCGAAGGCGTACTTCGAGCGGGAGCACATCGCGATCCAGTACGAGCGGCGCGACATGCTCGTCTTCGACAACTGGCGCATGCTGCACGCCCGCAACGCCTTCACCGACACCGGACGCCACCTGCGCCGCATCCAGATCGCCCAGCGGGTCACCGCATGACGGCCGAAGAGGCCGCCCGGCACGAGGAAGCGCAGGGCATCGCCGTGGTGGGCGGCGGGTCCCTGGCCCGCGCCATCTGCTACTCGCTGGCCGTCGCGGCCGTGCCACCGCCCGGCACGGTGACCGTGCTCGCCCGTTCCGCCCGGGCCGCCCACGAGATCGCCGCCGTCGCGGGCGCCCGGGCCGCGGTCTCCGGTTCCCCCACCCGATTCACGCCCGAGCCCGTCGACGCGGCCGACCAGGAGGCGCTCACCGCGGTCCTGGCCCGTACCCGGCCCCGGGTCGTGCTCAACTGCGCGTCCGTGCAGTCCCCTTGGGAGGCCACGCGGGCTCCCTCCGCGTGGACGGACCTGCTCTCGGCCGGCGGCTTCGGCATCGCTCTGCCGCTCCATGCCGTACTGGCCCGGAACGTGGCACAGGCGATCCGGAGCAGCCGGGTCCCGACGCTGTTCGTGAACGCCTGCTACCCCGACGCGGTCAACCCCCTGCTGCACGCCGAGGGACTGCCCGTGTTCTGCGGCGTGGGGAACTCCGCCACGCTGGCGGCATCCCTGCGCGCCGTACTGCGGCCGCAGGCCGGCGAACGGCTCAGGGTGCTCGCCCACCATGCCCATCTGCACGCACCCGCCGACCCCGCGGACGAGGCCCGCGTATGGCTGGACGACCGGCCGGTACCGCATGTCGGCGAACTGCTGACGGCCCACCGCGCCTGCTCCCGCGAGGAGTTGAACGCGGTGACGGGACACACCGCCGCGGTGCTCGCCGCCCGGCTGGCCGCAGAACAGGAGGTGCACGCCGACCTGCCCGGGCCGCTGGGACTGCCGGGCGGCTACCCCGTCCGTATCACCGGCGGCCGCATCGGCCTCGACCTGCCTCCTGGTCTCACCCAGGACGAAGCGGTGGCGTGGCAGACCAGGATGGCCGCACACGACGGTGTCACGGTCCGTCCGTCCGGCGAGGTCCGCTTCGGCCCACGGGCCCACCAGGCCCTGGCCGCCCGTCTGCCGGACCTGGCCGAAGCCCGTCACACCAGGGACATCGCACCCCTGACACACAGGCTCCTGAGCCTGCGCGACACCCTGCGCACGCAACGGCCCGCCGCGCGCACGGACTCGGCCGCGTGACGCCGTAACCCGTCCTCCGGGCCCCGCCCGGCCCCCGGGGCGCCAGCAGCCCCGCGACGATCCACCAAGTCAGGCGGCCCCGTGCCCTGCGGGCCGGGCCGCCGGAAGGAGGCCCCTCATCAGCCGGCTCCACACCCCCCGCGCTCGCGCCGCCACGGCCATCGGCCGAGGGCTCGGTGCCGTGCCCGCCCCGGGGCTCGTCATGGGCGGTGTGCTCGGCCTGCAGGGCGGGGCCGCGCTCACCACCCGCCTGTATCCCGCCGTGGGGCCGGCCGGGGTGGTGACCCTGCGGCTGTGCATCGCCGCCGTCGTCCTGGTCTCCCTGTGGCGGCCCCGGATCCGGGGCGACCGGGCCACCCTGGGCATCGCCGCGGCGGCGGGCACCCTGCTCGCCCTGCACCACCTCGCCTACTACGAAGCGGTCGACCGGCTGCCCCTGGGAGCCGCCACCACCCTCGAGTTCCTCGGCCCCTTCGCCATCGCCCTGTGCGGTTCGCGGCGCGTGCCCGATCTGCTGTGGGCGTGCCTGGCCGCCACCGGAGTCGTGCTGCTCAGCCGTTCCGGGACCGCCCTCGACGGAGCGGGCGTCGCCTGCGCCATCGTCGCCGGCTGCTGCTGGGGCGGCTACATCCTGGTCGGCAAGCGGCTGGCCGAGCGCGTCCCCGACGGCCGCGGCCTCGCTGTCGCGGTCACCTGGGCGGCCCTGCTGAGCCTGCCCTACGGCATCACACAGGCGGGCACTCGGCTCCTGGCCCCGGGAACCCTCGCCCTGGCCGCCGCCGTGGCCGTCCTCTCCAGCGTCCTGCCGTACACCTTCCACCTGGAGGCGCTGCGCCGGCTCCCGCCCCGCGTGTTCGGTGTGCTCACCAGCCTGGAACCGGCGGTCGGCGCCCTGCTGGGCCTGGTCCTGCTGGGCCAGCACCTCGCCGCGACCCAGTGGGTGGGCGTCGGCGCCGTGGCCCTGGCCTCGGTGGGGGCCACGCGCTCGGGCGAACCCGCCGACACGGACGGCGGAGCGGAGGGCGCGGACGACGGTCCGCCCGAGGACACCGGATCGCGGCGCGCGACGCACGGCCCGCGCCCGCTCGGCAAGGGCACGTGACAGAGCCCGGCCTCAGCCGCCGGTCCAGCCGGGGACCGTCGGCAGCACCCGCTCGGCGACGCGGAAGAGCGCGGTGTCGTCGGGCGGTGCGTCGTCCTGGCGCCAGACGGCGATCTCGAGCGAACCGCCCCCGTCCTTCGGGTCCTTGGCGACCAGCAGATGACGGGCGATGCCACCGGGGCCGGAGTCGATCTTGCCGCGACCGCCGAGGTTGAAGCGGAGGGAGATGGTGTTGTCCGAGTAGAGGACGGCGGGGTGACCCAGGACCTTCCTCGACTCCACGTCGCTGGCGAAGAGCCCGGAGAACTCGCCGACCCGGAAATCGTCGTCCGATGCCCACAGCTTCACGGAGTACGTCTTCAGGTCGACCTCCGCCTCGGACGAGGGGGTCTGCGTGCCGTCGGCGTCCTTGGCCGAACTCTCGGAGCCGTAGGCGATCTCGGCCTGTTCCTGCGGGGTCCCGAGGAGCACGGGCAGGTCGGATCGGTTCAGCGCCGTACACAACCGGGCTGCCGACACATGTCTGCCGGGCTTGTGACGGTCGCTGGAGCAGTTGGCCGGTCCCTCGTCCGAGGAGCCGTCCAGTGCCGCCTGCGCCCACAGGACTCCCGCCACCCCCGCGAAGACCAACACCGCCGCGAGTGCCTGGACCACCGGTCTCCGGGCCTGCTCGGACGCGGAATCGTCCACCATGTTCCCCCACTTCAGCCGTCCCCCGACAAACGCGGGAGGAGCCTAACCGGTGATCGTCTCCTCCGGCATCTCCTATAGGGGGCAGGCTCCGTCAGTCGACGGGCCAGGTGTGCACCGGGGCGTTGAGGTGCATGAAGTCGATGTACAGCTCCGTCATCCGCCGCAGGGCCTCGTGGCGGCCGGCCTGTGTCGTGTCCTCGATGCGGTGGAGCATCTCCTTCTGCCACACGGCCCCGTTGCGGGCGGTGACACAGCGCTGCTCGATGATGCCGAGCAGCGGCTCCCGCCAGGCCGTGTCCATGCCGGACAGTTCCAGCCCCCGGTGCGCCAGTGGCAGCAGCCGCCGCAGCACCAGTTCGGGCACCGGGAGTTCGCCCATGCCCGGCCAGTACAGCAGCGCCTCGATGCCATGCCGGGCCGCGGTGTGGAGGTTCTCCTCGGCCGCGGAGAAGGACATCCGCGACCACACCGGGCGGTCCTCCTCCACCAGGGCGCGCGTGAGCCCGTAGTAGAAGGCGCCGTTGGCGAGCGTGTCGGCGACGGTCGGTCCGGCGGGCAGCACCCGGTTCTCCACCCGGACGTGCGGCCGGTCGTGGGCGATGGCGTAGACGGGCCGGTTCCAGCGGTAGATGGTGCCGTTGTGCAGGGTGAGTTCGGAGAGGTCGGGGATGTCCCCGCGGTCCAGCGTCTCCCCGGGGTCCTGCTCGTCGCACAGGGGCAACAGGGCCGGGAAGTAACGCAGGTTCTCCTCGAAGAGGTCGAAGACGCTGTTGATCCAGCGCTCGCCGAACCACACCCGCGGCCGTACCCCCTGGACCTTGATCTCCTCCGGGCGGGTGTCCGTCGCCTGCTCGAACAGCGGGATACGGGTCTCGTGCCACAGCTCCTTGCCGAACAGGAACGGCGAGTTGGCCGACAGGGCGACCTGGACCCCGGCGATGGCCTGCGCCGCGTTCCAGTAGGAGGCGAACGTCTCCGGGGACACCTGCAGATGGAACTGGGTGCTGGTGCACGCGGCCTCCGGAGTGATGGTGTCCGCGTAGGTCCGCAGCCGGTCGACGCCGTCCACCTCGATGCGCAGATCCTCGCCCCGGGCCGCGAAGACCTGGTCGTTGAGCAGCCGGTAGCGCGGGTTCTCCGACAGGGACGCCTCGCCGATGTCCTCCTGGCGCAGGGAGGGCAGGATGCCGATCATGACCAGGCGGGCGCCCACCGATCTGGCCCGCTCGTCCGCGTGGTTCAGCGCGGAGCGGATCTCGGACTCCCACGCGTCGGGTCCGCCCGTCGTCAGCCCGCGCGGCGGAACGTTGATCTCCAGGTTGAACCGGCCCAGTTCGGTCGACCACGCGGGGTCCGCGATCGCCTCCAGCACATCGGTGTTGCGCATCGCCGGCTCGGCCCGGTCGTCGACCAGGTTCAGCTCGATCTCCAGCCCGACCTGAGGTCGCTCGGACTCGAAGCGTGCGTCGCGGAGCATCTGCGCCAGGGCGTCGAGGCACTCCTGCATCTTGATCCGGTACCGGCGGCGGTCCTCGCGGGTGAAGACGAGCGCCGGGACGTCCCGTCCCATCGGCCCTCCAGGGTTCCGCTCCTCGGACACCTCTCCCCCAGAGTCGCACCGACGGGCGACCCCCACCAAGCGGATGGAGAGCCGCCGCACGAGCTACAGGGCCCGGGCGACGAGCAGGGCCACGTCGTCGTGGTCGTCGGGATGGCGCAGGCCGTACAGCAGGAGGTCGCAGGTCTCCTCCAGCGGCCTGCGGGGCTCGTCGAGGAAGCCGAGGAGGACGTCGAGGCGGTCGTCGATGGGGTGCTGCCGGGTCTCCACGAGACCGTCGGTGTACAGCACCAGCAGGTCGCCGGGCAGCAGTTCGGTCGTCGTGGCCTCGAACGGGATGCCGCCGACACCGAGCGGAGCGGCGGTGGGCAGGTCGAGATACACGGGCGCCCGACCGGGCCGCGCGAGGGCGGGCGGCATGTGTCCCGCGTTGGCGATCGTGCACCGCCTGCTGCGGGGGTCGTAGACGGCGTAGAGGCAGGTGACGATGTAGTGCTCCAGATCGCAGGTGATCTTGTCCAGGTGCTGGAGCACCGCGCCGGGGGCCAGATCCAGGTCCGCGTACGCGCAGGTGGCGGTGCGCAGCCGGCCCATGGTCGCGGCCGCGTCGATGCCGTTGCCCATGACGTCGCCCACCACCAGGGCGGTCTTGTCGTCGGCCAGCGGGATGACGTCGTACCAGTCGCCACCGACCTCGCTCGTGGCCTGCGCGGGCTGGTACCGGGAGGCCAGTTCCAGGCCCGTGTGGTGCGCCGAGTGGTCGGGCAGCAGGCTGCGCTGGAGGGTGAGCGCCGTGTTGCGCACGCTCTGGAACCAGCGGGCGTTGTCGATGGCCACGGCGGCACGGCTGGCCAGCTCGCCGGCCAGGACGACGTCGTCCTCGTCGAAGGGCAGCGGGTTGCGGGTGCGCTTGAGATCGAGCGCGCCGAGCACCTCACCGTGCGCGATCAGCGGCACGGCGAGATACGAGTGCACGCCGGCCCGGGACAGGAGCGCGCCGGCCTCGGCGTCCCGGGCGATCTGCCGCAGATCCCGCGCCCCGACGTGGCGCACCAGGACCGGCCGGCCGGTGTGGACGCACAGGGTGACCAGGCGGTCGCCGTCGTACGAGGCGACGTTGCCGGGCGCGTCGGCGGCACGGAGCGCCACCGTGGGGTGGGCCGCCTTGAGGGCGAGGGCGCGGAACAGCTCCGGGCCGTTGTCCGGCCGGCGGGCGCGGCGCAGGGCCAGCGCGGAGTCGAGGACGTCCACGGCGACCACGTCCGCGAGCACGGGCGTGCAGATGTCGGCCAGCTCCAGGGCGGTCTGCTCCACCTCCAGCGTGGTGCCCACCCGGGCGGAGGCGTCGGCGATCAGCGCCAGCCGCCGCCGGGCCCGGTCCGCCTCGGCGGCTGCGTGGTGCCGCTCGGTGACGTCGACGACCGACGCGGCCGCGCCCAGGACCCGCCCACCGGGGTCCTCGAGCCGGTAGAAGGACAGTGACCAGGCGTGCTCGTGCTCGGGATCGGCCGGGGGACGGCCCACGTGGTACTGGTCGAGCAGGGGAGTGCCGGTGGTGAGCACCTGGCGCAGGGCGGACTCGACGGTGTTGACGTCGGGGAAGGGCAGGGTCTCCCGCAGATGGCGGCCGATGTGGTCCTCCGCCGGGATCCCGTCGATCCGCTCCAGCGCCGGGTTGACCAGGAGATACTTCAGATCGGGGTCCATGAGGGCCAACCCGATCGGGGACTGGTTGATCAGCCGCTCGCACAGCGCCAGGTCGGTCTCGACCCGCTGGAGCAGGGTGTGGTCGGCCGCGATGCCCAGGGCGTACACGTCGCCGAGGTCGTCGAGCAGCCGCATCGTACGGAACTCCGTCAGCCGGCTGCTGCCGTCCTTGTGCCGCACCGGGAAGGCGCCGGCCCACCCCCGGCCGGTCTCCAGCACCTCCGTGAACAGACTCACCACGGCCTGCAGATGCTCGGGACGGATGAGCAGCCGCGCGGCGTACTTGCCGAGGACGTCCTCCGCCGTGTAGCCGAACAGGTCCTCGGCCTGCGGGGTCCAGAAGACGATGCGCCCGCGGGTGTCCAGTGCCACCGCGGCCACGCTCAGCACGTCCAGCAGGCCGGTCGGCCGGGGCGGCTGGGGGTTCTGCTCGTCGCCGCCGGCGCGCAGGGATTCCACTGCCATGCCAGATCCACCTCCAGCGGCCGGTCACCCGTCCGTGCCGGTACGGCCGCACGCCCGAGCGCCGATGACCGTCACCTCCATGCTGCCCCCTGGTTCCGCCTGCCCCAACCCCAGCACCGGCCCGTGCGTATCCAGTGAACAAGCAGGACCATGGTGGAGAAAGAGGATGGAGCAGATGGAACCACCGCGAAAGGGTTTCGACGCGTCCACATCCGTGGAACCGCATGATCTCCTGGACGCCTCCACCGACGCCGCGGCGGTGATCTCGGCGGACGGCGTCGTGGTCGGCTGGACGAGGGGCGCGGAAGCGCTGCTCGGCCGCCCCGCGCCCGGGGTCGTCGGCCAGCCGGCCGCGCGCCTGCTGGCGGTGCCCGAGGACCCGGCCCGTGCCGCAGGCATCGCGGAGCGGTGCCGCGCCGGAATGGGATGGAACGGTCTCGTGCCCGTACGACACCGGGACGGCCGCCGCATCGAGATCGATCTCCGGGTCTCGGCGGCCTTCCGGATGGGAGGGCAGGAGTGCTTTCTGCTCTCGGCACGGGAGCAGCGGCCGCAGTGGACGGTCGGCCAGTCCGTCCTCGACGGATTCCTGACCCGCGCACCGGTCGGCATGGCCGTGATGGATCTGGAGCTGCGCTACATCTGGCTGAACGACACGCTGGAGCGGTTCGGCGGTGTGCCCCGGGAACAGCGGCTGGGGCACCGGCTGAGCGAACTGCTGCCGGGGCTGCAGGCGGAGACCCTGGAAGGCCTGATGCGCAAGGTGCTGGCGACGGGGGAGCCGGTCACCGACTACGAGTACAGCGGCTGGAGCTGGGCCGATCCGCATCGCCAGCACGCCTACTCCACCTCCTTCTTCCCCCTGGTGGACGCCGAGGGCACCACCACCGCGGTCTGCTACATGGTCCTGGACGTCACCGAGCGCTGGACCGCCCGCCGGATCCTGTCCCTGGTCAACGAGGCAGGCACCCGCATCGGCACCACCCTCGACGTGCTGGAGACGGCCCAGGAACTGGCCGACTTCGCGGTCCCGCGGTTCGCCGACTTCGTCGCCGTCGACCTCCTGGAGCCCGTGCTCAGCACCGAGGGCCACGGTGCCTGGCTGACCGATGCCGGACCGGCGCCCGCCCGGCCGTCGATGCGCCGCGCGGGACTGCAGTCGGTGCGGGAGGGCGTCCCCGAGGCCGTGGTGCGGATCGGCGAGGAGGTGTACTTCCTGCCTCCGCCCAGCGACGTCAACCTCCTCATCAGCGGCGAGCCGGTCCTCATCCCGGTCCTCGACCCGTCCGACGCCCTGTGGGCCACCGAGCAGCCCGAGCGAGCGGCCCGCATCCGGGAGTTCGGTGTGCACTCCCTCATCTCCGTGCCGATGCGGGCGCGGAACACGGCACTGGGCCTCACCACGTTCGCCCGGTCGCTCAACACGGTCCCGTTCGGGCCCGACGACGTCCTGCTGGCCCAGGAGCTGGTGGCACGCGCGGCGGTGTGCGTCGACAACGCCCGCCGCTACACCCGCGAGCACACCGCGGCCGTCACCCTGCAGCGCAGCCTGCTGCCCCACGCCCTGACCGGCGGAACGGCGGTGGAGGTCGCCTCCTCCTACCTTCCGGCGGACCCGACGGGCGGGGTCGGCGGCGACTGGTTCGACGTGATCCCCCTGTCCGGCGCACGCGTCGGCCTCGTCGTCGGTGACGTGGTGGGCCATGGCATCGGCGCGGCGGCCAGCATGGGGCGCCTGCGTACGGCGGTGCAGACCCTCGCCGACATGGAGATGCCGCCCGACGAACTGCTCGCCCACCTCGACGACCTGGTGCTGCGGCTGAGCGACGAGGAGACCGAGCGGGCCCCGGCCGACCGGAGCACGTCGACCTTCACCGGCGCGACCTGCCTCTACGCCGTCTACGACCCGGTCTCCCGGCGGTGCTCGATGGCCCGGGCCGGGCACCCGCCCCCTGTCATCGTCACACCGGACGGACACGCCTACTACCCCGAGATCCCGGCCGGGCCGCCGCTCGGGCTGGGCGGCATGGCCTTCGAAGCCGCCGAGATCGAGCTGGCCGAGAACAGCCTCCTCGGTCTCTTCACCGACGGCCTCATCGAAGGGAGTGACGGGGACGTGGAGTCGGGCATGGCCCGGCTCTGCGAGGCGCTGGCCCGGACCGAGGCGGACCTCGGCACGCTGTGCACCTCCGCCGTGCAGCAGCTGATGTCCGAGCCGCAGCCCGATGACATCGCCCTGCTGCTGGCCCGCAGCCACACCCTCGCCGCGGACCAGGTGGCGTCGTGGGACGTGCCCGCCGACCCGGCCGCCGTCGGACACGTCCGGGCCGCGGCGACCCGCCAGGTGATGGACTGGGGCTTCCCGGAACAGGCCATCACGACGGAACTCATCGTCAGCGAACTGGTCACCAACGCGATCCGCTACGCCGACTCGCCCATCCGGCTACGGCTGCTCCGCGACGCCCGCCTGACCTGCGAGGTCGCCGACGCCAGCAGCACCGCCCCCCGGTTGAGGCACGCCCGCAGCACGGACGAGGGCGGCCGCGGACTGTTCCTGGTGGCCCAGCTCGCCCTCCGCTGGGGCGCCCGGTACACGGCCGAGGGGAAGATCATCTGGGCCGAGCAGGAGATCCCGTGAGGCCTGCGAGGCGCCGGCCGGCACTCTCTGAGTGAGTTCCGCGTTTCAGCGGAACGCCGGCGCGTTGCGTGCCGCCCACGCCGCGAAGGGAGCCGCGGGCCGCCCCAGGATCCGTTCGACGTCCCCGCTGACCGTCTGCTCCTCCGGGGTCGGGTCGCCCAGGATGGACAGGGTTGCCTCCACCACCGCGCTCGGCATGAACTGCGCCATCTGCGCGCGGGCTTCCTCGCGGCTCTGTTCCACGAAGGTCACCGGCTCGGCGAGGGCCTGGGCAAGGGCGGCGGCCCGCTGCCGGGGTGTGGTGGCCTCGGGGCCGGTCAGGGTGTAGGTGAGGCCGTCGTGCCCGTCCTGGCGCAGGACGGCGGCGGCGACCGCGGCGACGTCGTCCGGGTCGACGAACGGCAGGGCCACGTCGGCGAAGGGTGCCGCCGCGGTGCGGTGGTGCCGGACGGGCTCGGCCCAGGCGAACGCGTTGGAGGCCATCCCGCCCGAGCGCAGCACGGTGAAGGCCGGTCCGGATCGGGCCAGGGCCGCCTCGAAGCCGGCGGCGTGCGCGTAGCCGTGCGGCCGGGTGCCCACGCCCTGGGAGGACAGCAGGACCACCTTGGTGACGCCGGCCTTGGCGGCCTGCTTGAGGATTCCTTCCGGGTCGTCCCCGGCGACGAGCAGGAACAGTGCCGTGGCCCCCTCCAGCGCGGGGCCGAGACCGGCCGGCTGCCCGAGATCGGCGGCCACGGCCCGCACCCCCGCCGGGACGTCCTCGGGGGTGATGCGCCGGGCCACCGCGGTCACGGCCTCTCCCTCGGAGGCCAGCTGCGCGACCAGGGCCCGCCCGACGTTCCCCGTACCACCCGTTACGACGATCATGACGTCTCCTCGATCGAGTCCGTTGGACTGAGTTAGTTGACTAACTAAGTCGCTACGCTAGCCGATCCGTCCGGGCGCTGTCTATCCTTAGTCAGGTGACTGACTCAAAATCCGGTACGACGGCCGGAGTCGCCGGCTCCCGCCGGGGCGGCAAGCGCGCACGCCTGGTCGAAGCGGCCGTCCAGGTCTTCCACCAGCAGGGCGTGGAGAAGACCACCCTCGCGGACATCGCCCGTGCCGCCGATGTGCCGCTCGGCAACGTCTACTACTACTTCAAGACCAAGGACCAGCTGGTCGAGGCCGCCGTGGAGGCCCACTGCGACCAGCTCACCAGGCTCACGGCCCGCCTGGAGCAGCTCCCCGACCCTGCCGCCCGGCTGAAGACGCTGATCGCGGGCTGGGTCGAGGAGCGGGAGACCGCCGCCCGCTTCGGCTGTCCCTTCGGCACCCTGGCCACCGAACTCGACAAGCGCGACGACGGCCTGGACCTGGCCGCCGCCCAGGTCATGCGGGCCCTGATCGACTGGGTCGAGGGCCAGTTCACCGAGCTGGGCCGCCCCGACGCCCACGCCCTCGCCATCGAACTGGTCGCCGCCTACCAGGGCATGTCGGTCCTCACCAACACCCTGCGCGACCCGGGCCTGATGGCCGCTCAGGGCGAACGCCTCCAGGCGTGGGTCGACGGCCTCGCACGGCCTTGACCCGGGATCAGATGTTCCGCTGATCCCGGGTCCGCATCGCGCCTTTCCGAGTGCTGTTACTCGGCCTCGGTCGTGTAGTCCGCCAGGGAGACGCGGCCCGAGTTGGCCAGCGGGATTCCCTCCAGGTATGCGGTGGGCAGGTCGAAGCCCTCGATCAGGTCCGTCATGTGCGGGGCGAGGTCGCGCAGCAGCTCGTCCAGCAGCTGGGGCAGGGCGCGCACCTGCTCGGCGGAGAGTTGGCCGTCGGCCAGCAGGTCGCCGGTGTGCTCGCCCAGCTGCTGCAGCAGGAACAACCGGCAGAGCCGCGCCAGCAGTTCGCGGGCCCCGGGGTCCGTCGCCCGGGCGACCGCGTCCAGGAAGGCGTCGGCCGCCTGCAGCCGGGCGTGCACCGAGACCATCTCCAGGGCGGCGGAGGAAGCGCCGTTCCACCGCTCCACCGGATCCCCGGAGGGACCCCGGCGCAGCGCCGCCCGGGCGCGGTCCTGCCAGGCGGCCTCGGCCCGGGCCAGCAGCCCGCGCAGGTGCCGGGGATCCGTCAGCCGTTCCACGTCACCGGGGGGTTCGGGGGTCGCGCGGGGCGGCTGGTGCTCGAAGAGCATCTCGGCGGCGGCCTTCACCCAGATCACCAGGTTGTCGCCCTCGGCGGTGATCGTGCCCTCGACGTACTGCGGGAACTCGGACAGGCCGTTGGCGGCGAACAGGCCCTGCGCACCGCACCGTTCCCGGCACTCGATGGTGATGTCCCGTGCCTGCCAGGTGATCCAGCTCTTGGCGATCGCGATCAGCCGCTCCGTGTCCGCCCGCTCTCCGGCGTCGCCGCCGGCGTGCACGGCGGCCCAGCGGGCGAGCACCGAGCGGTGCAGGAAGGTCATGGCGTAGGCCGAGGCCAGGCCCTTCAGCAGCCGCCCGTGGTGCGAGCGGTGGGCGTTGACCGGGATGCGTTCGCCCGCGCGGGGCCCGCTGACCTGCCGGTGGTCGCCGTAGCGGACGGCTATGGAGAGCGCGGCCCGGGTCGCACCGACGGCGGCACCGCTCATGCACAGCTTGCCCATCGTGACCCGGCCGATGGACTGCAGGAACCGCTTGCGCCGGTTGCCGAGACCGCTGTGGAAACGGCCGTCGGCGTCCAGGCGGCCGTGCTCGGACTCCAGCAGCGCGTCGCGCGGCAGCAGCACCCGGTCGAACGCGGTCAGGCAGTGGTCCACCGGGGCGCCGGTACGCAGCGGCAGCCGGCGGACCCGCACCCCCGGCAGCAGGCCCCGCTCGTCGCTCAGCGGTGTCAGGAACAGGAAGACGCCCTCGTCCCGGCCGTCGACCATGAGGCGGGCGGCCACCACGGCACTCTTCGGTCCGCCGGTCATGCTGGTGTTGGGCATGAACTTCTGGGCGCCGGGGTGCGGTGTGTTCAGTACGAACCCGCCGGTCGCCGGGTCCAGTTCGGCGGTGGTCTCCAGGGCCGAGGCGTCGTTGCCGTGGTCCAGCTCGGTGCACAGGAACGTGCCGGTACGCCGGAGGGTCGTGAAGTCGGACAGATCCCGGCGTTCCGCGCCCTCGTGATCGAGCAGGCTGCCGAGGAACAGGTTGTAGTGGATGCTCGCCACCGTGCACAGGCCCCCGCCGCCGTCCACGATCGCCGCCCACTCGTGCAACCCCGCCAGCAGCCGCGGGTCGTCCGCCAGCCGCTCGGCCCCGCCGGCCGTGTCGTTCACCAGACGCAGCCACTCGTAGGAGAGGGCGGCACGCTCGGCGGAGCCGAGCCCGGGGCGGTGGCGGAACGTGTCCTTCGAGATGAGGTCGCGCCACATCCCGTGGATGTGCTCCCGGTCGTCGCCGTCGAAGAGGAGCCGGGCCAACTCGCCGGACACGGTGCCGGAGAGGGCTCCGCCGGGCCCGGAATCCAGACCGTCGGGCCGGAACGTGTCCGGACCAAGTGCCTGATTCGTGCCGTAGTGCTCGATCTCCGGCAAGGAGGGGAGATGTACCTGGGGTGTCAGAAGGGTCATGGCCCTCTCCCGTCGTCGCAGATCCGGAAGGGTGGGGATGCGCAGAGTCAGAAGATACGGACCTCCCGGTTTGCTTATCAAGCCAAATTTCTGCCAACGGTGGCCGAACTGTGGTGTCTTGAGGACGTTCCTCGGCCTCAGAAGTAAGCGGGATGCTCAACTCCGGTCCGCTCTGGCGGACTTCCCCGCACGGGCAGACGCTGCGCGAACGTTGAGATACCGGGCGACAGGTTTTATTGTGGCGGTCAGCGACGGCTCGAGGAGTTCTGGCGTACCGGGTGAGGAGGGGGCGTTCACATGGTTGAAAGGCCATCTTCCGAGGTGGCAGGATACGTACCTGTCGGTTTCTTTTTGTGGCCGACCGGTCCGTGAAGCCAGTGCGGAGGATGTGCCGTGGCCCTGCAGGAACGAGCGATCAGGACGAGGCGCAACATCCTGGTGGCAGCCGCCGACGTGTTCGCCGACGTCGGCTACGAGGCGGCGACCATCTCGGAGATCCTCCAGCGGGCGAACGTCACCAAGGGCGCCCTCTACTTCCACTTCTCCTCCAAGGAGCAGCTCGCCCAGGCGGTGCTGACCGACCAGCTGAAGTCGGTGCCGGAATCGCCGCCGCGGGAGCTGGTGCTCCAGGAGGGACTGGACGCCGGCTTCCTCCTCGCTCATCTGCTCGGCTCGGGCGACCCCATGGTGCGCGGCAGCATCCGCCTCACCGTGGACCAGGGGTCACCGCACGACGGGCTGGACCGGCGGGTGCCGATGGCCTCCTGGGTCGACTACAACGCCACGCTCCTGGAGCGGGCGAAGGCGAACGGGGAGGTGCTGCCCCAGGTCGACGTGGAGGCAGCGGCGAAGGCGTTCGTCGCAGCGTTCACCGGGGCGCAGGTGCTGTCCAAGATCATGAACGACCATGCCGACCTGATGGAACGCGTGGTCGACCTCTACCGGCACCTGATGACCAGCATCGCGGTCCCCGCGGTGCTGGTGCGCCTGGACATGTCGCTCGACCGGGGCCGGCGCGTCTACGAAGAGGCCATGGAGCTGCGCCGGGAACCGCAGGAGGCGCCGGCCGCCGGCTGACCGGGGTCTCTCCGCGGACCACGGACACCGGCACCGCCGGGAGCCGGGGGAGCGGACATCGCTGCCATGGGCACGTCGCAACGCCACAACGTGATGCAGGACCGACCCAGGGAGCACACCGATGGAAGAGACCGCCTGCCCGTACGCCCTCGACCTCACCGGCCAGGACCACCTGGGGGAGGCCGCGATGCTGCGCGCCCAAGGCCCCGCGGTCCAGGTGGAGTTGCCGGGCGGCGTGCTCGCCTGGGCCGTCGTACGGCAGAGGCACGTGGAGCAGCTGCTGACCGACCCGCGCGTCTCGCGCAGCGCCCGCCTGCACTGGCCGCCGTTCATCGAGGGGAAGATAACCGAGGAGTGGCCGCTCTATCCGTGGGTGGCGAACGAGAACATGCTCTTCGCCTACGGAGAGCACCACACCAGGCTGCGCCGCCTCGTGGCCGGCGCGTTCACCGCGCGACGCTCCGAGGCGCTGCGTCCCCGGGTGCGGGAGCTGTCGGCCGAACTGCTCGGCGAACTGGCCGCCCTCCCGCCCGGCACCCCGGTCGACCTGCGCACCGCGTACGCCGAGGTGCTGCCGCTGCGGGTCATCTGCGAGCTGTTCGGCGTACCGCGGGGCGCCGAGACGGACGCGCTGTCCGCGGCGCTCAGCACGGTGTTCAGCTCCACCGTCAGCGGCCAGGAGATGGAGGCCGCCCGGCTGGAGGCCTTCGGCCGGCTCGCCGCGCTGGTCAAGGCCAAGCGGGAGCGGCCGGGTGACGACCTCACCAGCTCGCTGATCGCGGCCCGGGACCACGGCGACCGCCTCACCGAGGACGAACTGCTCGGCTCCCTTTTTATGTTCATCGCCGCGGGGCAGGACACCACGGCCACCCTCGTCACCAACGCGGCCGGCGCCCTGCTGACCCACCCCGAGCAACTGGCGCACCTGCGTGCGGGCCGGGCGACCTGGGCGGACGTGGTCGCCGAGACCATGCGGGTGCACACGCCCGGGGCGTACGCGCCGATGCGGTTCGCGGTCGAGGACATCGACCTCGACGGGGTGCGGATCCGCAAGGGCGACTGCATCCTCGTCAACTTCGCAGCGGGCGGCCACGAGACCGACCGGCACGGGCCGGACGCGGACCGCTTCGACCTGCTGCGCAGCGGCGACCGGGACGTCCTCGGCTTCGGCCACGGAACGCACCGCTGCCTCGGCGCCCCGCTCGGGGAGATCGAGGCCGCCTCCGCCCTCTCCAAGCTCTTCGACCTGTTCCCTGATGTGCGACTGGCCTGCACGCCCGAGGAGTTGGCCCCGCTGCCGACCTTCATGCTGAACGGATACCGATCGCTGCCGGTGCTGCTGCGGCCATCGACGTCCTGAGAGTGCGGGCGGGTGCGCCCGCCGGAAGTCCGCCGCCCGTCGCGGGCGGCGGACTTCCTTGTGTGTCACGCTCCCGACAGCCAAACCACGCACGCGGTTTGCTTCGTGGTCGATGGGACGTCAGATCGCTCGGGCGGAGGCGTTTGTGCAGTTCCTGAGTGTTTTCGTTCTGGCGTGCCGTCAGGTCTTGCCGCACCGCACCCTCGTAAACATACTGAACATGCGGTTATATCGGCCGAGGTGTGTGGGCTCGTCTCCGCGCAGGCCCAGGAGGAGGGCGTCATGGTCAAGCAGGTACGGGCGGTTCGCACACGGCAGGCCCTCATCCGTGCGGCGGCGGAGGCCTTCGCCCACGACGGATACGCCCGCGCGTCCCTGCCCGCGATCAGCAAGCGGGCCGGGGTGAGCGCCGGCGCGCTGCACTTCCACTTCCCGAGCAAGGACGCCCTCGCGAGCGAGATCGAGAGCGGGGCGGCGCGCACGGTGGAGGAGATGACCGCGCACTGCCGGTCCACCGGCGGCAGTGCGCTCGGGGTGCTGGTGGCCGCGATCCGCCAGCTGGTGGTCGCGTTCGCGGCCGATCCGGTCATGCGGGCCGGATTCGCGCTCAGCGGCGACCCCGCGCGGGACGGCGGGACCGCGGTGGTGGACTCCTGGCACGGCTGGGTGCGCGACGTGGTCGCCCAGGCGCAGGAGGCGGGAGAGCTGACGGACGACCTCTCGCCCGAGTGCGTGGCCGGGGCCGTGGTGGCCGCGACGGTCGGCTTCGAGGTCCTCGGCAGCGGGGACCGGGACTGGCTGTCGAAGGAGCGCATGGTGGAGTTCTGGACCTGTCTGCTGCCACGGCTGGCGACCGTGCCCGGACCGGACCTCGCCCGGGTGCTGGAGGGCGAGCCGACCGGCGACCGGGACGCCGAGAACAGCATGGCCGGGCTGTAGGACGGCCCTGCCCTGCCGGCAGGGCAGGGCAGGTCTTGGCGGGGTGCTGCTCGTACGGGCCATAGCGGGGCGCCGGTTGAGTCCCACGGCGGCGCACATTGCGGCGCAGGTGGGCCTGGGGCGCCCTGATCGCCCAGCACCACCCCCGTGCCGTACGGCTGTCCATCCACCTCCGGCCCGTCGGCGCCGCCAAGTTCGGCATCCGCCTGCTCGACGCCCCGGACGCCTGGACCACCCCGTGGCACTCGGCCGGGCTCCGCCGCACCGACGGCACCTGGGCCCTCATGCCCCGCGACCGTGCGGACCGGCTGGGCCGTCTGGTCTACCGCGACGACAGACCGAGCCATTTCGGGCAGCGGTGATCGCAGGTTCCGTACCGTGTGGTCATGACCGGCGAGAGAGATCTGCAGAAGCTGTTGAGCGGGATGCGCCCCGAGCTGAATCCGGGTCGCTATGTGTTCACCACGGTCGAGGGCGGTGTGCCCTCCGGCATCACTCCGGTGGTCACGGTCGCCGAGCAGGAGGGCCTGACCCTGGTGGCGCGTCTGGACGAGGCGGACGCGGCGGGGCTGGGGTACGACTACGTGGCCGCCTGGATCACCTTGCGCGTCCATTCGGCACTCGAGGCGGTGGGGCTGACCGCCGCGGTCGCGCGGGAACTCGCCGACGCCGGCCTGAGCTGCAACGTCGTCGCCGGTTTCCACCACGACCACCTCTTCGTGCCGTACGAGCATGCTCATCAGGCCGTGGCCGTCCTGGAGAGTCTGGCGCGGCGCTCCGCCTGAACCGCCACCGGGACACGGGGGTTGTCCCGACCTTCGATGCACCGGTTCACCGGATGGAGCGGGCGCGGCGCCGTCGGCCACGCTGGTGGTGCCCCCAAGGCCCCGCAGGCACGCACCGGAAGGACACATCGTGCGCATCGTCACGGCCACCGTCGTCGCCCTCACCCTCACCGCGGCCGCCGCACCGACCGCCGCAGCCGCCGCGCGGCCGGGCACCGACGGCGTGTGGCGCATGGACGGCTACGGCACCGTCGTCACCCTCGGCGGTGGAGTCCTCCAGGAGTACCAGACCACGTCCGCCGGCTGCGTCGAGGGCGACACCTCACGGCAGACGGGACCCGGCACCTACACGACGACGGACGGCACCGTCCTGACCGTGCGGACCGTGCACGACCGCGACCATGCCGTACTCGCCGCGGACAGCTCGGTGGGCCACCGGGGGCTCCGACGGATCGGCGCGCTGCCGGCCGACTGCACCCGCGCCCTGCCGGACGACCCCCGTACCGACTTCGACGTCTTCTGGCAGACCTTCGAGGAGAACTACCCGTTCTTCGCCGCGAAGGGCGTCGACTGGCACACCGTACGCGACCGCTACCGGCCGCAGGTGCACAAGGACACCACCAGGCAGGAACTCTTCGACATCTTCAGCCGGATGGTGCGGCCGTTGCACGACGCCCATGTCGCGATCCAGGACGGCGACCGCGTCTTCTACCAGGTCCGGCCGGGCACCGAGCTGCCGAGCGAGGAACTGGACGCGAAGGTCAAGAAGTTCATCGTCGCCCGCGACCTCAAGGACGCGCCCTACCGGCAGGATTTCGCCGACGGCCGCATCACCTATGCCGACCTGCCCGGCGGCCAGGGCTATCTGCGGATCTCCGGCTTCGGCGGATACGCCGGCCAGGACGCCCCGTACAGCGCGGAGCAGGCGGAACTCGACAGGGCGCTGAACACGATCCTGACCCCCGACCGGGTGCGACGCCTGACGGGGCTGATCATCGACCTGCGCATCAACGGCGGCGGCTCCGACACCCTGGGCATCCGCATCGCCCAACGACTCACCGACACCCCCTACATCGCGTACTCCAAGCGGGCCCGCAACGATCCGGCCGACCCGACCCGGCACACCCGCCCCGAACCCGTTCCGGTCGTCCCGGCCGACACACCCCGCTACACCGGCCCCGTCGCCGTCCTCACCGGCGGCTCCACGGTGAGCGCGGGGGAGACCTTCACCCAGGCACTCCTGGACCGGCCGGGCCGTACGGTGCGCATCGGGCAGCCCACGCAGGGCGTCTTCTCGGACGTGATGCTGCGCCACCTTCCCGACGGCATGCTCTTCGGCCTGCCGAACGAGGAGTATCTGACCCGGGCCGGCCGCACCTTCGACGGCACGGGCATCCCGCCGCAGCTGAGCGAACCCGTCTTCACGAAGGAGGAGTTCGACCAGGGCCGCGACTCGGCGTTCGACCGAGCGGTGCGGACACTCCCCTCCGCGTGAGCGGGCTACCGGACGACCGGCAGCGTCCTCGGCCCGCGAACGAGGCCCCCGCGCTGCAACTCGACCTCGGTGGCCGGTACGGCGAGCCGGACGACGGGGAAGTGGTGGATCATCGCAGCATCATGGTCGTCGGCTCTACTACGGACGCCGTCAGAGTGTGGGCTCCCTCCATGGCCGACCCGGTGCGGGAGGCCAACGATGTGCGTCATGCGCCCCAGTCGACGAACCACCCTCCTGTCCGCCGCCCTGCTGGCCGCATCGGCGGTCACACCCACGGCCGCCGCCCGAGCAGACGACGGTCCCGGCGGCCGGCGCCGGATCACGGTCCCCGGTGCCGAACGGCAGCTGATCTCCCGTCACGACGACCTGACGACCAGCGCCCTCACCGGCACGCCCTACACCGACCCGGCGGACTGGGCCGGACTCACCGCCCGGGGCACCCACAACCCCTCCGGTGTGCCCGGCCTGCAGATCGACGGCTACTTCCCCGGCTCCTCCCACCTCAACACCGCGCACGGCTGGAACCACGACGCCCAGTTCGTCATCCGGCTGCCCGAACAGTGGAACGGCAAGCTGGTCGTCACCGGTGCCCCCGGCGTCCGCAGGCAGTACGCGATGGACACCCTCGTCTCCGACTGGGTGCTGGCCCAGGGCTATGCCTTCGCCGCCACCGACAAGGGCAACTGCGGCCCGGACTTCTACACCGACGGCGCTCGTCCCGGCGACGCCGTCGCCGAGTGGAACCGGCGCACGACCCAGCTCACCCGGGCCGCCAGGGCCGTGGTGGCCCAGCACTACGGACACGCCCCGCGCCGCACGTACATGACCGGGATCTCCAACAGCGGTTACCTCACCCGCTGGCAGCTGGAGAACCACCCCGAGCTGTACGACGGCGGCGTCGACTGGGAGGGCCCACTGTGGCGGCCCGAGGGCCCGAACCCGCTCACCTTCCTGCCCACCGCCGTCGCCCGCCAACTGGGCCGGGCCGACGACGAGGACATGTACGCGGCCGGCTTCGCGCGCGGGTCGGAGTTCCTGTGGCCGTACCACGAGAAGGCGTACTGGGGCCTGACCCAGAAGATCTACCGCGCCGAGTTCGACCCCGGCTACGACCCCGCCTGTCCCGGCGCCTCGGCCGGTACGACCCCCGAGGAGATCCTCGCCCCCTGCCCCTCCGACGCCGCGTACGACTACGCCGCACGGCCGCGCCCCGTCCATGACGCCGTCGCCCGGATCTCCCTCACCGGCCGCATCGGCAGACCGATGATCACGCTGCACGGAACCCTGGACGCGCTGCTGCCGATCACCGTCCAGTCCGACGTCTACGCGCGGATGATCGCCGAGCAGGGCCGCTCCCGACTGCATCGGTACTACAGGATCGAGGGCGGCACCCACGTCGACAGCCTCTACGACACCTTCCCGGACCGGCTGCGTCCGATCCTGCCCTGCTACCGCACCGCCTTCACCGCGTTGACGGCCTGGGTGGAGCGCGACGAGGAGCCGCCGCCGAGCGGCACCGTTCCCCGGCCGCGCTCCGGTGATCCGGTCAACGCCGGTTCACTGACCTGACGTCGGCGGTCGCCTGTGCCAGGACCTCCTGGGCGATCGCGAGCGCCTCCGCGCGGTCCTCGGGGACGACGCCGATCCGGGTGCGCCGGTCCAGGAGGTCCGCCGCGTCGAGGGCGCCCTCGTGCCCGGCGGCCCACACGAGTTCGGCCCGGGTGACCGGGTACCCGGGCAGCACCGGTTCGGCCAGGGCCGGATCCCGCTCCGTCAGGGCGTGGACGGCCGGGGCCTCGGTGCCGTAGCGGCGGACCAGCCGGCGGGGCGCGGGCAGGGTGCGCAGCCGGTCCGGTGCGGCGGCGCCGACCAACGGCAGGGCGGCGGTGGGGGAGGGGCGCGCGGGCAGGCCGCGGGCCTCGACGGCGGCGTCCACGGCGTCCTCGGCCATCCGCCGGTAGGTGGTGAGCTTGCCGCCCACGATGGTGGTCACCCCGTCGGGGGAGGTCAGCACCGCGTGCCGGCGGGAGATGTCGGAGGTACGGGCCGATGCGTCACCCGGGCCGTCGGGCCCGGCGGTGTCCAGCAGGGGGCGCAGCCCGGCGAAGGCGCCGACGACCTCGTCCCGGTGGACCGGCGTGTCCAGGGCGGACCCGAGCACGTCCAGCAGGAAGCCGATGTCGGTCTCCGGGACCTCCGGTACATCGGGGATCGGGCCGTCGACCGGCTCGTCGGTGAGTCCGACGTAGACCCGGCCGTCCCCCTGGGGCAGGACCAGGACGAAGCGGTTGGTCTCGCCCGGGATCGGGATGTGCAGGCCGGCCGGCAGGGCGCCGAGCCGCTCCGAGCGCAGCACCAGGTGCGTGCCGCGGGAGGGCCGGATCCGTATGCCGTCGACGAGGTCCCCCGCCCACACGCCGGTGGCGTTGATGACGGCGCGGGCGCGGATCTCGCCCTCCTCGCCGGTGAGTTCGTCGCGGACGCGGGCGACCGTGCCGGTCAGCTCCAGCACCCTGACCCGGGTCAGCACCCGGGCGCCCTGCGCGGCGGCGGTCCTCGCCAGCGCGGTCACCAGCCGGGCGTCGTCGGTGACCCGGCCGTCCCAGGAGAGCAGCCCGCCGCGCAGCCCGGCCGCGCGCACCGAGGGCGCCAGGTGCCGGGCCTCCGTCGCCGACAGCCGGCGCGGGGCGGGCAGCACCTGACGCGGGGTCCGGGCGGCCAGCCGCAGCATGTCGCCGGCCCGGAACCCGGCCCAGGCCAGCGAGGCCTGCGCCCGTGACACCAGCGGGGTCAGCGGCAGCACGAACGGCTGGGCGGCGACCAGGTGCGGGGCCGTGCGGGTCATCAGCACCCCGCGCTCGACCGCGCTCTCGTGGGCGACGTCGAACTGCGCGGAGGCCAGATAGCGCAGCCCGCCGTGGATGAGTTTGGAACTCCAGCGGGAGGTGCCGAAGGCCAGGTCATGGGCGTCGACCGCGACGACGTCCAGACCGCGGGCGGCCGCGTCCAGGGCGGCTCCGGCCCCCGTGGCGCCGAGCCCGACGACCAGGACGTCGGCGACCCTGCCGTCGGTGGCCTCGGCCAGTTCCCGGGTACGCCGACCCGCGCTGAGGGACGAGCCTCGTACGGCCTCGAGGTGGCTCATGGCGTCAGGGTCCTCTCCAGAAGGGTGCGCAGCTCGCCGAGGAAGGCCGCGGAGTCGAGGTCGGGATCGTCCTCGTCGGTCATCGTGCGCAGGGACAGGGTGAAGGACTGCACGATCAACAGCAGGGCACGGGCCTGCCGTTCGGTGTGCGCGGTGCGCACGGAGCCGTCCGCGTGGCCCTCGCGCAGCGCGCCGGCCAGCAGGGCCAGCAGCGCCTCCTGGCTCGCCCCGCGCCGGTCGAGGACGTAGGGGAGCAGCAGCTCGGGATCGACGTCGACGATCTTGCGGAAGAGCGGGTGGGCGCGGAACGCCTCGACCCCCGCCACCAGCCCCGCCACGATCCGGCCGCGCGTGTCGGTGCCGGGCGTGTGCTCCGCTATCGCGTGGGTCGCCACGTCGATCCACTCACGGGTCATCAGATCGCCCACCAGCGTGCGCAGGTCGGGCCAGCGCCGGTACAGCGTCATCCGGGAGACGCCGGCGCGGCGGGCCACGTCGGCGAGGGTGGTGCGGCGGACCCCGACGGCCAGCACACAGTCGCGCACCGCGTCGAGCACGTGATCGTTGCCAGAACCGTCTGGACCGTTGTGACGAATAGGCGTCATGTGTCACAGTGTAACGCCCCGGGGGCCGGGCGGAGACGCCGCCGCGCGAACCGAGCACACCGACCTGTGAGGACGACCCTTCGATGGACATGCTGTGGAACGGCTGGGGCGACCCGGCCAAGGCGGCACCGCTGCCCGACACGGTGACCGGACTGCTGCGCGACCTGCTCGGCGTCAAACCGCGGACCACGCCGGTGCTCGCCCTTCAGGACATCGACCTGCCCGCGCCCACGGCCGACCAGGCGGCGTTCAAGGCGCTCGCCCGGGCCGTCGGCGGCGAGGAGCACGTCCGTACGGACGCCGAGAGCCGCATCCGGCACACCCGCGGCAAGTCCACCCCCGACCTGCTGCGGCTGCGCGCCGGCGACGCGTCCGACGTCCCGCAGGCCGTGGTCCTGCCCGCGACCCACGACGACGTCCTCGCCGTGCTGCGGGCCTGCGCCGCGCACGGCCTGGCCGTCGTCCCCTTCGGCGGCGGCACCTCCGTCGTGGGCGGACTCGCGCCCCAGCGGAGCACCTTCGTCGCCCTGGACCTGCGCCGTATGAACGGCCTGCTCGACCTCGACCCGGTCTCCCGCCTCGCCGTACTGCAGCCGGGCCTGCGCGCCCCCGAGGCGGAAGCCCTGCTCGCCGCACGGGGTTTCACCCTCGGCCACTTCCCGCAGTCGTTCGAGTGGGCCACCATCGGCGGCTTCGCCGCCGCCCGCTCCAGCGGACAGGCCTCCGCCGGATACGGCCGCTTCGACGAGATGGTGCTCGGCCTCACCCTCGCCACCCCCGAGGGCACCATCGAGACGGGCCGCGCCCCCCGCTCCGCCGCCGGACCCGACCTGCGCCAGCTGATCCTCGGCTCCGAGGGCGCCTTCGGCGTCATCACCTCCGTGACCGTACGGATCCGCCCGCTGCCCGAGGAGCGGGTCTACGAGGGCTGGCGGTTCGCCTCCTTCGAGGAGGGAACGGCGGCACTGCGCCGGCTCGCCCAGGACGGACCCCGGCCGACCGTGCTGCGCCTGTCCGACGAGACCGAGACGCTCATCGGCCTCGCCCAGCCGGAGGCCATCGGCGCCGGCCTGGAGAGCAACGCCGGATGCATGGCGATCACCGGCTACGAGGGCACGGCCGAGGACACGGCCCAGCGCCGCGAGCAGGCGGCAGCCGTCCTGCGCGCCGCCGGCGGCACCCTGATCGGATCCGAACCGGGCGAACGCTGGGCCCACGGCCGCTACTCCGCGCCCTACCTGCGCGACTCCCTGCTCGACGCGGGAGCCTTCGCCGAGACGCTGGAGACCGCCGCCTTCTGGTCCCGGATCCCCGACCTGTACGCGGCGGTCCGCACCGCCCTCACCGACACGCTCACCGAGGCCGGCACCCCGCCCCTGGTGATGTGCCACATCTCCCACGTGTACGAGAACGGCGCCTCGCTGTACTTCACCGTCGTCAGCGCCCAGGGCGAGGACCCCGTCGCACACTGGACGCACGCCAAGCACGCCGCCAACGACGCGGTACTCGCCGCCGGCGGCACGATCACCCACCACCACGGGGTGGGCACCGACCACCGAGACTGGTATGTCAGGGAGGCCGGAGCGCTGGGTGTCGAGGCCCTGCGCGCCGTCAAGGGCCGCCTCGACCCCGAGGGACTCCTCAACCCGGGCGTCCTGCTGCCCACCGACTGATCCGTTCCGCCAGCCCGTCACTCTCGTCACCGCCCGGAGGCCCACCGATGCGACAGTTCACCGCCGTCGTCAACCCGACCGCGGGCGACTCGACCGGGGCGGCATCGCTGCTCCACCTGGCCCGACTGCTCCGCGAGGCCGGGGCCGAACTGGAGACGGAGTACAGCAACAGCCTCGCCCACGCCCAGGACATCGCCCGGCAGGCCGGGGAACGCGGCCGGGTGGTCCTGGCCGTCGGCGGCGACGGCATGGCGGGCGGCATCGGCGGCGCGCTCAGCGGCACGGGTACGGTGCTGGGCCTCGTACCCGCCGGCCGGGGCAACGACTTCGCCCGGGCGCTGGGCCTGCCGGCCGACCCGGCCGCACTCGCCGACCTCCTGCTGCACGCCGAGCCCAGTCCGGTCGACACCATCGAGGTGGAGTCGGCCGTCCACCACCGCACCGTGGTCCTGGGCAGCGTCTACGCCGGCGTCGACGCGCTGGCCAACCGGCACGCCAACGAGGCCCGGCTGCTGCGCGGGTCCGCGTCGTACTACGCGGGCGGCCTGCGCGCCGTGACCACCTGGCGACCGGCGGACTACCGCGTCACCGTCGACGGTGAGGAGCACGCCCACCGCGGCTACACCGTCGTGGCCGCCAACTCCCCCTACTACGGCTCCGGCCGGCTCATCGCCCCCGGCGCACGGGTGGACGACGGACTGCTGGACATCGTGATGATCCGCGAGGCCCCGCGCCGGCTGTTCTTCACCCTCATGAACGAGCTGAAGACAGGCGGCCACGTCCACCGCCCCGAGGTACGGGTCCTGCGCGGAAAGGAGATCCGCATCGAGGCCACCCGCCCCGTCCCCTACGGAGCCGACGGCGAGGTGGAGGCCACGCTGCCGGTGACGGTACGGGTACGGCCCGCGGACCTGCCGGTGCTCTGGCGGCCGGCCACCGCGGAGCGCCCCTGACTTCTCGGCGGCCGTCGTTCAGAACCACGAGGCTCCGCGTCAGGACCGGGCGAGGACGCAGAACTCGTGGCCCTCCGGATCGGTAAGGCACGTCCACGGGACGTCACCCTGGCCGACGTCGAGGTCGGTGGCGCCGAGGGCCCGCAGCCGGGCCACCTCCGCTGCTTTGTCGTCACCGGAGTCCGGCACCAGGTCAAGATGGACGCGGTCCGGCACGGTCTTCACGCCGGTGCGGAGGAACTCGAGATACGGGCCGACACCCTTGGCGGAGCGCAGCACCGCACGATCGTCGGTCACCTCGTGCAGGGTCCAGTCCAGCGCCTCGTCCCAGAACCGGGCCATGGCCCGCGGATCCGTGCAGTCGACCACCACCCGGGCGATCGGCCCGGTGTCCCGGTAGATCTCCCGCGGCTCCAGCACGCAGAACTCGTTGCCCTCCGGGTCGGCGAGGACCGTCCACGGTACGTCGCCCTGGCCCACGTGGGCGGGCGTCGCACCGAGAGCCCGGAGGCGCGCGACCAACTCCGCCTGATGGGCCGCGGAGGTGGTGGCGAGATCGACGTGCACACGGTTCTTCGCCGGTGTCTTGGGTTCCGGGACGGCGATGACGCAGATGCAGACGCCGACCGGGTCCAGCCAGTCGAAGCCGGCTGGTTTGGCGGCGGTCGCGCCGGGTTGCGAGCCGGAAACACCCCAGCCGAGCGCCTCCGCCCAGAACCGGCCGACCGCCGAGTCGTCAAGAGCCTTCATGTTCACCAGAGCAGGTCGGAGTGCCATGCCGGCGATCCTATGCAGGCCAAGGCCGCCCCGAGCCGCCCGTTCAGACGGGCGCCGGTGCCGAGGTCGCCTCCAGTCGGCCGACTCCCTGGTTGAAGCGGCGCAGCAGGAGTACGGCGGTGGCGGCGAGGCCGGTGAGGAGGCCGAGCCAGATGCCGAGGGTGTCGAGTCCGGTGCCGAGGCCGAGCAGCGCCGCGGTGGGGAGACCGACGAGCCAGTAGCCGACGAGGGTGACGCGGAAACCGCCCTTGGTGTCGTCCAGGCCGCGCAGCAGGCCGACGCCGATGTTCTGTGTGCAGTCGAAGAACTGCAGGACCGCGGCGACGAGCAGCAGATGCACGGCGATGTCGGTGGCCGCCGAGTCGCCGGTGTCGAAGAACGGGGCCAGGACCAGGCGCGGCACGGTCACGTACACCAGCGCCACGACCGCCATGACCGCGGCGGCGCAGGCCAGCGCCGTGGTCTTGAGCCGTTGGGCCGCCGCCTTGTTGCCCAGGGCGAGTTCGCGGCTGACACCGAGGGACGCGGCGTGGGAGAGGCCCACGGCGATCTGGAACACGATGTACACGAGCTGGTTGACGGCGGTGTGCGCGGCCAGCGCGGCGGTGCCGAAGCTGCCGACCATCAGCGCGACGACCGAGAAGAAGCCCGCCTCCGAGCCGTAGGTGGCGGCGATCGGCGTGCCGAGCGCGGTCAGCCGGCGCAGGGTGGCCGGACGGGTCCGCCAGATGCGCAGCGACAGCAGCGGCGCCAGGGCGGGATCGCGCCGGGCGGAGGCGTACAGCGCCAGGAACGACAGGGCGTACACCGAGGTCGTGGCGAGCCCGATGCCGGGCAGGCCGAGCTTGGGGACGATCCAAGTGCCATGGATGAAGGCCCAGTTGAGACCCGCGTTGACGGCGATCGAGGCGATGGTGATGCGCAGCAGGGCCTGCGGGCGGCGCATGCCGACGGTGAACTGCCGGATAGCCTGGAACCACAGGCACGGGATGAGCCCGGGTGCCATGGCGTACAGCACCGGCTTCGCGGTGTCGACGACGTCCGGGTCCTGGCCGAGCCAGATCATGCCATGCCCGATCAGCACCATCAGCACCGCGCCGACGAGCCCGGCCAGGGTCGCCAGCAGCAGGCTCGCCCGGACCAGGTCCCGTACCTCCTCCCGTGCCTGTTCGCCGCCGTCCCGCTCGGCGCGTGCGTCGGCGGCGGCGACCTGGTTGCCGACGGCGGTGACCAGACCGACGCCCATGGTGCGCAGCTGGTTGAAGACGACCATGGCCAGACCGCCGGCCGCGAGGGCCTCGGTGCTGATCAGGCCCATCATGACGGTGTCGGTGGTGGTCAGCGCGACCTGGGCGAGCTGGGTGAGCGCGAGCGGTACGGCGAGCGTGGCCAGCGCGCGGCCGTCGGTGAGCAGGCGGGCGAGGACGGGCGGCATCAGTGCTGTTCCTGTGGGGTGTCCGGGGCGGTGGTGGGGCGGAGCTTGGTCAGCAACTCGTCGACCTCGCCCTCCACATGGGCGTCGAGCAGATCGCGGGCGGTCATCCAGTCGTCGTCGAAGACGGTGTCCATGTACTTCTCGCCGCCGTCGTTGACCAGCGCGACCATAGTCGTACCGGACGGGAGCGCGGAGAGCCGGGTCAGCGCCTCGTACACCACCCCGCCCGCCGAGCCGCCGATCAGCAGCCCGGTGCGGCGGGCGAGGACGCGCGCGGTGGCGAAGGCCTCGACGTCGCCGACCTTCACGCCCTCGTCCAGCAGGTCGTAGTCGACCATGGCGCCGATCGTCGCGCCCTCGGGCGTGCCGGTGCCGGACTGGTAGTAGTCGTGGGCGGGCGGCCCGAAGGCGATCGAGCCCTTCGGTTCCACGCCGACGATCCGCACCTCCGGCACGGTCCTGCGCAGTTCGCCGCCGGTGCCGAAGAGCCCGCCGCCGGTGCCGACCGCTCCGATCAGCACGTCGACGCGGCCGTCCAGCGTGGCGTCGAGTTCGCGGGCGACGGCGTGGTAACCGACTCCGTTGGCCGGGTTGTTGTGCTGCTCGGTGAAGTAGGCGCCCGGCGTCTCGGCGGCCAGCTTCTCGGCGAACTCCTCGCGGGCCGCGGTGGCCAGCTCCTCGTCGCCCTCGGCGGCGACGTAGACGAGTTCGGCGCCGAGGGCCTTCATCGCGCGCAGCTTGTCGGCGGCGGCGTGGTGGTCGACGACGGCGGTGAAGGTGTAGCCGCGCTCGGCGGCGACGACGGCGAGGCCGAGACCGGTGTTGCCGGAGGTGGACTCGACGATCCTGCCGCCGGGGCGCAGCAGACCGCGCTCCTCGGCGTCGAGGATCATCTGCCGGGCCATGCGTATCTTGGCCGTGCCGGTCGGGTTGAACTGCTCCAGCTTCAGCAGCAGCCGTATGTCGTCCTCGGTGCGGCACAGCTCGAACAGCGGCGTGGCGCCGATGAGTTCGGAGACCCGGCGCACGACGGGCGGGCGGTGCAGGGACAGGTCCATGGTCGGGAACTCTCTATGGGTGGCGGTCGAGGCGCCAGCGGGGACGGCCCGGGCCGGCGGCGGGCTCGATGACGGCCTTGGGCGGCAGCGGCAGTTCGTGGAACGGTGACTCGTTGGAGTCCATCTGGTAGCCGGCGGTGTTGAGATAGACGAGCAGGTCACCGACGGCGGGGCGGCGCGGGAAGGGGATCTTGCGCCAGGTGAGCAGGTCGGACTCCAGGCAGGAGGCGGCACCGACGCAGCACGGGTACGGTCCTTCGGGCGCCCCGGGTCCGGGCGCCGCGGGCACCAGCACCGGGTCCGGCAGGAACTCGCTGGCGAACCACTGCTCGGACAGGCTCAGACTGGTGCCGTCCACGGTGAGGATGCCGTACCCGTCGCGTTCCTTGACGCCCTGGACGCCGAACACCGTGCATCCGGCCTGGTCCAGCAGGGCCCGCCCCGGCTCCACGAGCAGCGTCACTCCCGCCGTGCGCAGGAGGGTGGCCAGCGGAGCCTGCTCCCCGGCGGGCACGGCGGCCAGGACCGCGCGCAGGGCGTCGGCCCCGGCGACGGGGGAGTGGTAGGGGTAGAAGCCGGAGAACGTCTTCCCCGCGTGGAAGTGCTCGGGACGGAGGGCCTCGTGGAAGGAGTCCCAGTCGCCCGCGTCCACGTAGTCGACCGCGAAGCCGCCGCCGATGCTGATCCGGTCGGCGCGCAGGCCCAGTTGCCGTGCGCGCAGGCACAGCCGGACCAGTTCGGCGGCGAGGTCGGCACGCGGCCCGACCTCGTAGCCGGAGAGGTGGAAGCTGAAGCCCTCCAGGTCCACGCCGGCCGCCGAGCAGCGCCGCAGTGCAGTCTCCAGTTCGCCGGCGTCGAGCCCGAACCGGCTGTCCGGCTGCGCCGGCGGCAGCCGCCGTAGCAACACCCTGGCGGTGCGGCCCAGTTCGGCGGCGAGGCCGAGCAGCCGGTCCAGCTCGTCGAGGGCGTCGACGGCGATGAGCGCGCCGTGCAGCACGGCGACGCGCAGCAGCTCGTCCGCCTTGGCCGGGCCGGTCACCACCAGATCGGCTCCGCGTACCCCGGCGGCCAGCGCCTCGCGCAGCTCGCCGTGGCTCGCCACGTCGACCCCCAGGCCCAGCACCGCGGCCCGCTCCGCGAACAGGGCCGCCTTGTTGGCCTTCTTGGCGTAGTAGACGTGCCCGTCGACACCCGCCTCGGCGAACGCCTTCCGGAACGCTGTGGCGTTGCTGTCGAACAGCTCGGGGAACAGCACGTGGTACGGCCCCCCGAACGCGTAACTCAGCTCGGACAACAGGGAGTCGGGCCGGAGCAGCGCGCGCACCGCTTCGGTCGTGCGACCGGGCAGGGTCGGCAGGGTGCTCACTGCCACACCTGCACCGCCGTGCCCAGGCCCTGGGCGAGGGCGAGTTGGGCGAACCGGTGGCCGAGCGCGATGTCGGTGACGACCAGCCCGCTGTTGTAGGCGAAGATCCGCTGCCCCGGGTCCGTACGGCCTTCCGCGCGCCCGGCCAGCACCTCGGGGAACTCGGCGTCCACCTCCCGCAGTCGGCCGTCCGCGTCGGCCATGTCCGTGCCGGTGACGCGCATCTGCGCGGCGCTGGTGGCGACGACCCGGTCGGCGTGGTGCAGGGTGGAGGGGGCGATGCCGTAGCCGACCAGCACGGACAGCGCGGCGGGCTTGAGCCATGCGGACTCCACGGCGGCCGGGGTGTTCGGCCCCGCCGTGGCCAGCACGATGTCGGCGTCCCCGGCGGCAGCCCGCAGATCGGTCACCACCTCCACGTCCCGCTCGGGGAAGTGCGCCCGCAACTGCTCCCGCACCGCCCGGATGCCGTCGGGATGCGTGCCGAAGAGCATCAGCCGGTCCAGGTCCGGCAGGGTGGTCAGCAGGAAGGGCAGCGCGAGCCGCCCCTGCGTGCCGGTGCCGACGACCAGGGCGCTGCGGCTGCCGGGGGCGGCGAGTTCCCGGGCGAGCAGGGCGGAGACGGCAGGGGTGCGCAGGGCGCCGACCCGGCCGCAGTCCATCATCGCCACGGGCAGGCCGGTGGTGTCGTCGTAGAGGGTCAGCGTCGTGTAGTAGTGCTGCTTGGCACGGTCCTCGTGCAGGCCGTGCTTGTACGACGTCTTGATGGCGACGACGTCGCGCACACCGTCCCGGCCGAGCATCGCGTACGCCACCGAGTGGCCGTCGCCGGGCTGGACGGTGAGCTTGCGCGGGTTGTCGGAGCGGCCGGCGGCGAGCGTGCCGTACGCCTCCTCCACCACGGAGACGACGTCGGCGAGGCCGATGTCGATGCCCGCCACATCGCTGGTGCTCAGGACGCGCAGTGCGCTGCCCGCGCTGCCGGGTATGCCGCTCATGCGAAAGCCTCCACAACGGTCTGGCCGTAGCCGTGCTCCGCACGCTCGGCGGGGGGACGGGTGCGGCGTCCGGGCACGCGCACGGAGGAACGTTTCAGCCAGCGGTCCGTGCCGTCGTAGCGCGCCTGGAAGGGGACGCGGCCGTGGACCACGAGGTCGTTGTCGACGACCAGGACCTCGCCGGGGTTCAGGCTCACCGCCACGGAGACCCGGGCGAGTTCGTCCTCCAGGCGGCGGTAGGCGGCGCGATGGGCGTCGGAGGCCCGGTCCAGCGGGGTGTAGGCGGGGTCGAAGCGCAGGGTGGGGCCGTCCTCGGCCTGCCACAGCGTGGGCACCGGCGGCGGATCGCCGGCGTAGGCCTGGGCCTCGGCGTAGGCGTCGTCGGGAAGGATGGGAAGGGCCGGCCGGCTGAGCAACTCGACGTCTTCGGCGCCCAGTTGGACGCGGCGGACGCTGGCGGCCGTGGTGGCGACGGAGTCGTGGTTGCGCAGGCAGCCGAGGACGAGCAGATGGGCACGGCCGGGGTGGAAAGCGTCCTCGGTGTGCGGGCTGAGCAGCACGCTGCTGCTGGCGCCGGTCTGTTCCTGCTCGTGTCCGGGCGAGGGGACGATGTTGTGGACGAACCGGCCGTCCTGCTGACCCTCCCACGCCACGGGTGTGCCCATGAGGGTCGAGAGCAGGAGGAGGGCTACGTCGAATGCGGCGCCCGCGTCCGCGGCGGTCGACCAGTGGGCGGGGGTCGGGCCGATCGCCTCGTCGTCCACGGGGAGACCACGCAGGACGAACAGTCCGTCCGGGGTGTCGACGGGACGACATGCGTGCCGGATCCCGTCCCCCAACGAGGCGGCTGTGTACGGGACTTCGGCGAGCAGATCGGGGTGGGTGGCGCGGCCGTCGAAGGCGGCGAGCAGGGCGTGGGCCGCTGTGGTCAGCTCCTCGGCCGAGTCGGGGCTGAGCTGGCGTACGGGGATGGCTCCCGTCGGCATGGGTGAACCGTCCGTTCGGTGCGGGTGGGGGGTGCGGTCGCGGTACGGAGGGGCGGGCCGCTGTGGCGCGGCCCGGTAGCCGATCGGAAACATAGCCAGCCCACAGGGAGTAGGCAAGGCTTACCTAAGTTTGATCTACGTCACAGCCCGTGCGCCCTTGTGTCCCGGCTGTGATTTAGGGTAGGCAAGCCTAAGTAAAGTTTCAGCTCGGCTTGTGAAATCGAGGACCAAGTGGACCTGACGAGACGTCAACTGCTCGGCGTAGGTGGCGCCTTGAGCGCGGCAGCCCTGCTCGCCGCCTGCGGAGGCGGCAGCGGCGACGAGTCGGCCGGGTCCGCTTCCGGCGGCTCCGCCAAGCCGCGCAGGGGCGGCACGCTGCGCGTCGGCGCCCTCGGCCGGGCCGGTGCCATCACCCGTGACCCGCACGGCACCCAGTCCAACGAGAGCGACTACCTGATCCTCAGCCTCGTATACGACACGCTCACCGTGCCCGGCGCCAAGCCGAACACCCTGCCCCGGCTCGCGGCGAGCTGGAAGCCGTCCGCCGACCTCAGGACCTGGCGCTTCACCCTCGCCAAGGGGGCCAGGTTCCACGACGGTTCACCGGTCACCGCCGAGGACGTCGTCTTCTCGCTGAAGCGGCTGCGCGCCACCCCGTCCGGCGCCTCCCGGCTGCCCGGGATCCAGGCGAAGAACATCACCGCCGAGGGCACCGACACCGTCGTCCTGGTCTCCGACTACGCCAACGCCGAACTGCCGCTGCTCACCCGGCTCACCACCTTCGTCGTTCCCGAGGGAACCACCGACAAGGACATCGCCAAGGCCCCGGGCACCGGGCCCTTCAAGCTCGACTGGTTCCGCTCGGGCAACGCCCGCCTGGTCCGCAACGACGACTGGTACGGCGGCGAGGTCCACCTCGACGCCATCGAGGTGAAGATCTTCGAGAGCCCGCAGGCGATGGCCAACGCCCTGCTGGCCGGCCAGATCGACGTCGCCTCGAACGCCGGCGCCGTCGCCGCCCGAACCGCCGCCTCCCGCAAGGACATCCAGACGGTCCGCCGCCCCAACGACATGGCGATGCCCCTCGTCATGCGCACGGCCGACGGCCCGTTCGCCGACCCCAGGGTGCGCGAGGCGCTGCGCCTCGCCGTCGACCGCGAGGCCATGGTCAAGCAGGTCCTGTCCGGATACGGCACGGTCGCCAACGACATCCTCGGCACCGGCGACCCCGCCTACGACAAGAACGTCCCGCAGCGCACCCGCGACCTCGCCAAGGCCAGGAAGCTCCTCGAGGAAGCCGGCTTCGACACCGCGCGGACGTACGAACTGTTCACCACCGAGGACATGGCCGGACTCGCCGAATCGGCCACCCTGCTCGCCTCCCAGCTCCGCGAGGCCGGGGTGAAGATCAAGGTCGTCAAGCAGGAGTCGGCCGTCTTCTGGGACAAGACCTGGCTCAAGGGCGACCTCTACACCACCTACTGGGGCACCAACGACTCCGTGGTCTTCTTCGCCAGCAAGACCATGGTCTCCGACAGCGGCCAGAACGAGGCCGGCTGGAAGGACTCCGCCTTCGACAAGTCCTACGAGAAGGCGATCGGCACCGCCGACACCGCCCGGCGCACCGAGCTCCTCCAGCAGCTCCAGCAGATCGAGTACGACCGCTCGGGCTATCTGCTGTGGGGCATGGCCGACGGCATCGACCTCGCCGGGTCCCGGGTGCGCGGGCTGCCCACGCTGCCCGGATACGGACGGGTCCAGCTCGAAAGCGCATGGCTGGCCAGTTGACCCCGGACACCACGACGCCGGCCGCCTCTCCGCTCACCGCGGAAAGGCGGCCGGCGCGGACCCCCGCCCCCCTGCTCGTCCGCGCCGGCCTCGTCCTGCTGAAGCGGGCTGCCCTGCTGGCCGCGCTGCTCGCCCTGGTCTTCGTCACCGTCGAACTGCTCCCCGGTGACGCGGCCAAGGCCACCTCCGAGCGCGGCGAGACCGCCGCCGACCTGGCGGCGCGCCGCGAACTGCTCGGCCTCGACCGGCCGGTCCTGGAACGCTTCTGGGACTGGATGACCGGCCTGCCCACCGGCGACCTCGGCACCTCGGCGCGCGGCGAGAAGGTCACCGACCTGGTCTCCGGCGCCTTCCCCAACACGCTGCTGCTGGGCGGCATCGCGCTGCTGCTCACCGCCGTGCTCTCGCTGACCCTGGGCTGCTGGGCCGCCCTGCGGCCGGGCAGCAGACTCGACCGGGCGGTCTCCGGCACGGCGACGGCGGTCCTCGCGCTGCCTGAGTTCGTGCTCGCCGTCGCCCTCGTCCTGGTGCTGTCCCTGTGGACCGGCTGGCTGCCCGCGGTGACCCTCACCGACGCCGGCGGCTCACCGGCCTCCTGGGACATGCTCGTCCTGCCCGTCCTCGCCCTGACCGTCCCTCAGGTCGGCTGGAACACCCGCATCGTGCGCGCGGCCCTCGCCGACGAGGCCCGCGCCCCGCACGTGGAGACCGCCGTCCTCGACGGTCTCCCGCCCCGCCGCATCCTGACCCACCACGTCCTCCCGGGCGCGCTGCCCGCCATCGCGGCGGGCCTCGCCACCTCCACCGGCATGCTGCTGGGCGGCGCCGTGGCCGTCGAGACCATCTTCAACTACCCCGGCATCGGCTCGGTGCTGGCCTCCGCCGTCACCGACCGCGACAGCCCCGTCATCGCCGGCGTCACGGCGCTCACCGGAGCCGTCATCACCGGGATGCTGCTCCTGGCCGACCTGGTGCGGTACCTGCTCACGGGAGGACGACGATGACCGCGGACACCCGCGGAGCGACCCCGCGCACGGCGACCGCCGTACGGATCCTGCCCGCCCTCCTGCTCATCGGCCTCGCCCTGGTCGGCCCCTGGATCGCGCCGCACCCGATCGACACTCCGGTGACCGCGCCCTACGCGGCGGGTACGGGGGAGGCGCTGCTGGGCGGCGACCAGCTCGGCCGGGACGTGCTCAGCAGGCTGCTGGCCGGCGGCCGCGACCTCGTGCTCGCCTCGCTGCTGGTCGCCGTACTGGTCACGGGCACCGCGGCCGTCCTCGGCGCGGTCGGCGCGGTACGGCCCCTGGTGGGGCGGCTGGTGGAGCGGATCGCGGACGTCCTCATGCTGCTGCCCTCCGTCCTGGCCATCCTGCTGGTCACCCTGTCCTGGCCCGGCGGCGGCAGGTTCGCGGTCATCGCGGCCGCCGTCGTCCTCGGCGTGCCGTACGCCGTCAGGCTCACGGCCGGTGCGGCCGCGCCGGTCGCGCAGGCCGGGTACGTCGAAGCAGCGGCGGCGGGCGGTGAGCGCCTGTGGTACCTCGTGGTCCGGGAGATCCTGCCCAACCTGCGCGCCACCGTGCTCACGCTCTTCGGGCTCAGGTTCGTCGCCGCCGTGTACCTCGTCGCCACGGCCGGGTTCCTTCAGGTGGGCCCTCAACCACCCGCCGCCGACTGGGCGTTGATGATCCGCGAGAACTCCGCCGGGATCCTCCTCAACCCCTGGGCCGTGGTCGCCCCCGGCGCCGCCGTCGCCCTGCTCGCCCTCAGCGTCAACCTGGCGGCCTCCGCGCTCGCCCCGCAGACCGGCCGGAAGGCGGTGCCCGTCCAGTGAGCCACAGCCGCGACCAGCGCTCCGGGCCGGAGGATCCGGTACACGACACACCAGTCGGCGAAGCGGAGCCGGAGGGATCCGGTGATCCCTATGCCAAGCCGGAGAGGCCCGTGGCCGACGGCCCCGCGGTCCGCGTCAGCGGCCTCACCGTCGCCGCCCCGGACGGCCGGATCCTGCTCCAGGACTCCTCCCTCACCCTGAGCCCCGGCCGGCTCACCGCCCTCACCGGCCCCTCCGGCGCAGGCAAGACCACCCTGCTGCGGGCGGTCACCGGCCTGCTGCCGCCCGGCACCACCCGTACCGCGGGCCGGGTCGACGTCCTCGGCCACGACGTCTTCGCCTTGCCCGAGCGGGAGTTGCGGGCCCTGCGGGGCAAGCGTCTCGCCTACGTCGGCCAGGACCCGGGCTCCGGCCTCAACCCGCGTATGCGGGTCCGCACGCTCATCGGGGAACTCGCCGTCGACCGACGCCCCGAGGCAGTGCGCGCACTCCTCGCGGAGGTGCGCCTCCCGGACGACGGAAGCCTGGCCGCACGCCGGCCCGGCGCCCTCTCCGGCGGACAGCAGCGCCGCGTCGCCCTCGCCCGGGCCCTCGCCCGCCGACCCGAGGTCCTCCTCCTGGACGAACCCACCGCCGGGCTCCACCCGGAACTCCGCGACGAGATAGGTGAGTTGCTCGGCCACCTGGCCCGCGAGCACCACCTCGCCGTCGCCTTCTCCTGCCACGACCCCGAGGTGGTCGAACGGTACGCCGACGAGGTCGTCACCCTCGGCACACACCTGCCCCCACCCCGGACGCACAGCCACACCCGCCCGGCCCGCCCCCGGAAGGAGCACCGAGGCGGCCCACCCGTCCTCCAAGTTCGGGACCTGCACGTCGCGTTCGGCGGCGTCCCGGCCCTCGACGGCGTCGACCTCACCGTCGCGGCGGGCTCCGCGGCCGGCATCGTAGGCGTCTCCGGCTCCGGCAAGACCACCCTGGTCCGCACCGTCGTGGGCCTGCAGCGCGCGAGCTCCGGCACCGTCCACCTGGCCGGAACGCCGCTGCGCACGGGCCTGCGCGGGCGGGGCCGCGAGCAGCGGCGAGCGGTGCAGCTGGTGCCCCAGAACCCGCTCGGTGCCCTGAACCCCAGCAGGACCGTCGGCGCGACCCTCGGCAGACCCCTGCGCCTGCACCGCAGGTGCGCGGCCGGAGAGGTCCGCGAACGCGTCGTGGACCTCCTCGAACAGGTGGGCCTGCCGCCCGCGTTCGCGGACCGCTACCCGTACGAGCTGTCCGGCGGACAGCGCCAGCGCGTCGCCATCGCCCGAGCGCTCGCGGCCGACCCGGAGGTACTGATCTGCGACGAGGTCACCTCCGCGCTGGACGCGGACACCGGAGCGGCGGTGATGGACCTGCTGACCGGTCTGCGCGAGCGGCGCGGCACCGCCCTCGTCCTGATCAGCCACGACCTGCGGCTCGTCGCCGACCGCACGGACACCGTGACCGTGCTGGAGAGCGGCCGGGTCGTGGAGTCGGGCCGCACGGCCGAGGTGTTCACCGCACCACGGCATCCCACGACCCGCGCCCTGCTGGGCACCGCCGAGCCGGCGGACCTGGCCTGAGCCGTTCAGGAGCAGGCGTGTTCAGCTTCGGGCCGTCACAGGCAGCGTGAGCCTCGCCGGTCGCAGGCCCGGCCAGGTGCGACGGCGCGGCTGCTTGAAGCTGTCCCCACGTTGTGCGGGTTGCCGTTGGCGACGCCGACCAGCTCCCCGGCACCCTCGACCTCGAAGGACACCTGGACGGTCGCGTCCGGCACGGTGAAGGTCGCCATGGCCCGTACCGGAGCCGTCGGCGCTCCGCCGCTCCCGTGGCCACGGCGCCGAGCCGGAGTGCCTGACGCCGTGTTACGCCGGAACCGTCCCGCTTCTTCAGCCTCGTCAGCTCTCCTGGGCCAGGGACGTGACCTCGGCGGCGCTCAGCGTTCTGCCGTAGACCCGGAAGTCGTCCACCGCTGCCTTCAGGTACGGGTCCGCGTACTGGGACCTGCCGATGTACGCGGCCCGGATGTGGTTGCCGAAGTAGCGGGGCTCCACGGTCACCGCCGTGTTCCGGCCCGCCTCCTTGCCGTCGACGTACAGCACGGCGGTGCCGGCCCCGTAGGTCACGGCCACATGGACCCAGCGGTCCGTCGGCAGCGGGTCGGCGTTGATGCGCTGCTCCGCACCCCCGCCGCCCGCGGTGATCGCGTACCGCAGGGTTCCGGCGTCGCTCATCGGCGTCAGGAACATGTTGGCGCTCACGCCGGTGCCGAAGTCGAAGATCCGGCTCCAGGCCGCCGGCTGCCCGGCCAGCTTCACCCAGGTCGCCACCGAGTAGGCGGACGCCCCCGCCAACAGGTCCTCGGCGAGGGCGACATGACCCTCCTGCCCGTCCAGGGCCACGGCTCCACCCGTGCGCCCCTGGGTCCACGAAGCGCCGTCCGCCAGGGTGGCCGTCCTGCCGTTGCCGGTGGCGTCCGCGGCCGACGTGCCGGAGGTCTCGTCGAAGCGGTGCCAGGCGGCGAACGCCGGGGGCGGGGACGGGGGCCGGCCTGTCAGCCAGTAGACGTTGTAGTACTGGTGGTGCACGCGGGCGATGGGCAGCAGCGTGACCGTCTCGCCGTCGGCGGTCGCGGTCAGCCGGAGCGGACTGGCCGACGTCTGCCGGACGGTGGCGGTGTCCAGGCGGGGCATCCAGGGGCTGGCCGTGGCGCCGTACGCCCCGGCCAGGACCACCGGCCCGTGCAGTACGGCCTGCACGTCCGGGTCGTCGGGCGTGGCCTCCACGGTGGTACGCATCGGCAGGGTGACCTCGACGCGGTCGCCCCGGCGCCAGGCGCGGCCCAGGGTGAGCCAGCTGCCGGCCGCCGGACGGTTCGACAGAGTACGGCCGTTGAGCTTGACGCGGGCGCCGGTGGCCCAGCCGGGGATGCGGACCAGCAGCTGATGGCTGGCGCCGCCGGAGGTGACGGTGAGCAGGGTCGAGGAGGAGTCGGGCAGGGCGGTCGTCTGCCGCCAAGTGATGTTCCTCTCCTGCCAGTTCACCTCGGACGGTATGAACAGGTTCACCAGCAGTCGCTGTTCGTCGTGCGTGTAGATCGTGTCGGCGAACTTCGCGTGTGTCTCCATGCCGGTGCCGTGGTCGCAGGAGAAGTTGTCGTAGTCGGTGGAGTAGGCCTGAGGATCCGTGCCCATGAAGGACGGCTGCTGCTTGAACGAACCGGGCCCGAGGCCGGTGTAGTAGATGTTGAAGCCATGCGCGGAGTCGGGGTCCTGCTCGCCGAGCATCTGGTTGCACAGGGTGCGCTCGTAGTAGTCGAGCAGGTCGGTGCGGCCCGGTTCCTCGAAGTGCAGCAGCCGGGTCAGCTTCAGCATGTTGTAGCTGTTGCAGTTCTCGCAGGTGCCGTTCGACAACTGGCCCGCGACGACGTCCGGTTCGTGGAAGGCCTCGCCGTTGCTGTTGCCGCCGATGACATAGGAGTGGTGGTCGGTGACGATCTGCCAGAAGTTCCGGGCGATCGTCCGGTAGCGGTCCGGCAGGCCCTCCTGCCACAGCCGTATCGCCCCGACCATCTTCGGGATCTGGGTGTTGGCGTGCAGTCCGGCGAGCCGGTCCTCGCCGGCGGCCAGCGGGTCGAAGACCCGGGTGTGGGTGAAGCGCTCGGCGACCTCCAGCCAGACGGCGTCGCCGGTGAGGGCGTGCAGGTCGGCGAGGACGTCGTTCATTCCGCCGAACTCGGTCTCCAGCACCCGCTGCATCTGCTCGTGACTCAGCTGCGCGGTACGCCGGTTGACCCACTCGCCCTTGCGCAGGACCACGTCGAGGGCCTGCTCGTTCCCGGCCAGCCGGTACTGGTCGACCAGCCCCGCCATGATCTTGTGCAGGGTGTAGTACGGCGCCCAGACGCCCGTGCCGGCTTCCAGCCGGTCGAAGAAACTCTCCGGGAAGGCCGACAGATAGCCCTTGCCGTAGCCCGCCGACGGGGACGCGGCCTGGCAGTCGGCCAGGGCGGCGACGAGCCTGCGGCCCTTGTCGCGGAGCGCGGTGTCACCGGTGTTCGCGTACGCGAGGGCGAGGCCGGACAGGAGGTGCCCGGTGGAGTGGCCGCGCAGTTCGACGGTCGGGCCCTCCCAGCCGCCGCACGGCTGGGCGGTAGTGGTCAGGCCGACGTTCAGCCGGAAGGTGTGCAGTAACCGGTCGATGTCGACGAAGCGCAGATAGGCGGTGTTGCGGCTCTGGTTCTCCTGGAACGGGCCGGCCAGCAGGGACACCGCGGCGGGCGGGAACGGCCTTACTCGCGTGGCTTGTTGGCGAGATGGGCCGGTGCTACGGGGCGCGGCCTGGGCTGTGGGGCCGTCCGTCACGGTCGCGGCCGCGGCGGCCGCGGTGAGGAACGTCCGTCTGCCGAGGGGTGGGGTCACGAAGTCCTCCGCATGTCGAGGGCGTGGGGCGGAGAGTCCCGTTCTCCGCCCCACTGGCTGGTGTTCGAAATACCGAAGGCTGTGCGACATGCTGTGCGGGGATCCACGGTAGAGGACTGACTCCTGATGTCAATGACACCCGCGAGGCTCCGCAGCCTGGCTGCGGGAGCGCTCCCATGGCACCATGGCGCGGCTCCGCCAGGGACGCGGAGCGGCGTCGTTTCGTCGAACGGAGAGCCCAAACCATGGAGACAATAGGACGCTTCGTATTGACATGCTCACGTCGCATATGCCTGGTGCTGGCGGTCTGGGCGCTGGGTGCGGCCCTGGCCGTGTCGCCAGCCGCCGCGCACCCCCGGCCCGCGGCGACGCCCACGGCCGCAGCCGCCAAGAGCCTGTACATCCCGCCGAGTTGGGCGGCGACCGGCGAGGTGCCCTGGGCGCAGAACCGCACCAAGGAGTCGGCGAACTTCGTCCTGCTGTGGGGCGAGAAGTCAGGCACCGACCCGAAGTCCGCCCCGGCCGACTACCGGTTCGATCCGGACAACATCCTCAGCCAGCTGGAGAGCCTGTACTCCTTCTACGTGAACACCATGAGGTTCACCCCGGAGACCGGGCTGCTCGCCCAGTACAAGATCGACGTGATCATCACCCGCACCTGGAACCGCACCGCCCTCGACGCCTGGGCCGCCGGCGGATCGGCCGACGGCAAGGTCGGCGTCATCAACATCGCCCCGGCCGCCGCACAGCCCGGTTCCTGGGGCCTGCCCCATGAACTCGGCCATGTCTTCCAGAACTACACCTTCCTCGGCAAGGGTGGCGACGCGGGTCTCACCGACCCGTCGGCCGGCACGTTCTGGGAGACCAGCGCCGAGTACATGGCGATGCAGGTGTACCCGGACGGCGGCGCCGGCGACCTGACCCGGTTCCTGCGCACCGAGAACCTGGCGTACTCCTCCAGCCGCCACCACTACGGCAACTGGATGCTCCTGCAGTACCTCGTCGACAAGTACGGCGGGATCCAGACGTTCAACGACATCTGGAACCAGGCGAGGAACACCGAGCACCCCCTGGAGACGTACCGGCGCATCAACAACCTGACCCAGGCCCAGCTCAACACCCGGATCGCCGAGTACGCACAGCACCAGGTCACCTTCGACTACTCCAACCGTTCCCACTTCAAGCCGTTCATCGACAACGTGTACGGCGCGGGCTTCCTCAACGCCTACAACGGTGTCCCGGTGAACGCCGTGAACCAGTCCGCCGGCCACTACGCGATCCCGGACGCGCTGGCGCCCTCGGACTACGGCTACAACAAGATCAAGCTGGTGCCCTCCACTGCCGGGTCGCTCATCAAGCTGCACTTCAAGGGGCACGTCAACGCGGCGGCGGGCTCCGGCTGGTCGTACGGGTTCGTCGCCGTGAACGGCAGCGGAACCCCTCGGTACGGCACCGTCTCCAGCAGCCCCGACGGCCAGATCAGCTTCCAGACCCAGGCCGGCGAGCAGGAGGTCTACCTCGTCGTCACCGGTACGCCGAGCACCGTGCACCACTACGGGTACCTGGACGGATTCACCAAGAACCACCGCTACCCGTACGAGTTCCGGATCAGCGGGGCCACGCCGTCCGGCTACGAGCCCGGGTACCAGAAGCCCGCCGCGACCGGTGGCGGCCACTGGCACGCCAACGGCGGCGGCTGGGTCGACGACCGCGCCAATGTCGCGGCCTCCGTGTACGTCGGGCCGCGCGCGGCCGTCTTCGGCTCCTCGACCGTGACCGGCGGCGTCCGCATCGAAGGTCTGTCGTGGGTCAACTCCGGAGCCACGATCAGCGGCAACGTCGTCGTCAGGGACAGCGCGATCGTCCAGGGCGGAGCCAACCTGTCCGGCAGCCTCGTCCTCGGCGGGGACGCCGAGATGTGGATCACGTGCTCGTCGGGCACGTACCTGACGTTCGACCCGGACCGGGGCTGTGACGGCCGGGGCGGCGAGAGCGACGTCAACCCGTCGTACGGCGCGTTCACCGACCAGGAACTCGCCATCACCATCTGAGCCTTCGGTGACGAACCGGCACATTGACGCCTATTTACCCATAACTCGCGGGTAATTGCGGCGTTACCAGGCCAAGATCATCTCACTGGGCGTCGGGCGGTGTGTCTTGGCTCACTTCACCCCGTCCACCAGTGATGTTTGCGGGCCGGTACGCGCTTTCGGAAGGGGCAGCCTCTGTGACGGGTGGGCCTGACGTGACGTTCTTCTATGGCCCTTCCCGGCCGATTGTGGGGGTGGACTCTCCGTGAGCCGTCGTACAGCGCATGCGTACAGACCGTTGAGTCTCAAGCGGCGGGCATGGCTGACACTGGGTGCGGTGGTCCTGGGCGGCGCGGGAGTGGTCTCCTACGCGGTGGCCAGCCCCGCCCACGACTCGGGTGGCGGCGGCCGGGCCAAGCGGCCGGTGAAGGTCTACGACCTCGCGCTGAAGGGCACCACGAACGGCAGGCGGGAGCTGCCCCGCACCGACACCGCGCAGTTCTCGATGCTCGGTGTGTCCTGGACCGGCGGCGCCAAGCGCCTCGACGGCAAGGCGCAGGTGCGCACCCGGAGCCGGGAGACCGGGGACTGGAGCGCATGGCGTGACCTCGAGGTGAACGTCGATCCGCTGGAGCACCCCGACGCCGAGGTCCGCGGTGCCTCCGAGCCGCTGTGGGTCGGCCCCTCCGACGGCGTCCAGGCGCAGGTCGTCCACAAGGACGGCTCCACCGGCCCGTTGCCCAAGGGCCTGGAGGTCAACCTGGTCGATCCGGGCGTGGTGACCGCCGCCGAGGTCAAGTCCGGCGCCGGTGACGCCCATCCGGCCGCGTTCGCCGAGGACACGGCGTCTCCCTCGGAGAGCGCGTCCCCCTCGGTGAGCCCGTCCCCCTCGGCGAGCCCGTCCTCCTCGGTGAGCCCGTCGCCCACCACACCGTCGGCGCCGCCGTCCACCGTGCCCGAACCGCCGATCACCTCACGCGCCGACTGGGGCGCCGACGAGTCGATCAGCCCGGAGGCGCCTGAGTACAACGCGGACGTCAAGGCCGTCTTCGTCCACCACACGGACGGCAGCAACGACTACTCCTGCGCCGACTCGGCGTCGATCGTGCGGAGCATCTACGCGTACCACGTGCAGGTCAACGGCTGGAAGGACATCGGTTACAACTTCCTGGTCGACAAGTGCGGCACCGTCTTCGAGGGCCGCAAGGGCGGTGTCGACCTGCCGGTGCTCGGTGCCCACACCTACGGCTGGAACCGGGAGTCCGCGGGCATCGCCGTGCTCGGCGACTACACCACCACCGGCGCCACCGACGCCGCGCTGACCTCGATCGCCCGCGTGGCCGCGTGGAAGCTCGGCCAGTACGGCCTCGACCCGGACGGCACCTCCCAGCTGACGGCCGGCGCCACCCAGACGAACTACTTCAGCACGAACTTCACCGCGGGCAGCGCCTACACCTTCCAGCGGATTTCCGGCCACCGCGACGGCTACAACACCGAGTGCCCGGGCGGTTCCCTCTACGACCAGCTGCCCACCATCCGCGCCTGGGCGGCCGGTCCGGTGCAGGGTCTGAAGGTCACCTCGGTCGACGACGCGGCCCTCTCCGGCTCGACGTACTACACCAAGGGCGCCGTCACGCTGCACTGGACGGCCACCACGCCCGCCTCGCTCATCTCCAAGTTCGAGCTGCTGGTCGACGGCGAGCCCGCCACCAGCGTGTCCGGTGACGCCACCTCGGCCGGCGCCACGCTGGCCCCGGGCACTCACACCGTCGCCGTCCGAGCCGTCCACCAGTCCGGGAAGACCACGACGAGCGACGCGCTGAACGTCGTGGCCGAGACGACCGCACCGACCTTCACCACCACCCCGAAGCTCTCCCTGCGCACCGGCACGGTCACCACCGGCGCGGTCCCGGTCACCCTCGGGTGGAAGGTCACCGACAACACCGCACTGCGCAAGGTGGACCTGCTGTCCCCGACGACGGCCACCTTCGGCCCGACCACCACCAGCTCCAACCGCACGGCGGCGTCCGGCACCGCCGCCACCTGGTCGATGCGCGCCTACGACTACGCCGGCAACTACCGCACCTCCTCGCCCTCCTACACCCCGGTGATCCTGCAGGAGACGTCCGCCACCAAGTCCGGCAGCTGGACCACCCGTTCCTCCACCAGCTACCTCGGCGGCAAGTCGTACTCCAGCGGCTCCAAGGGCGCCGCCCTCACCTGGACCTTCACCGGCCGCTCCGCCGCCTGGGTGGTCTCCCGCGCCTCGACCTCCGGGCAGGCGTACGTCTACGTGGACGGCACGAAGACCGCCACGATCGACCTGAAGTCCACCAGCACCCAGTACCGCCAGGCCATCTGGACCAAGACCTGGTCCAGCAGCGCCAAGCACACCGTCAAGATCGTCGTGGTCGGCACCAGCGGCCGCCCGACCATCACCACGGACGGCCTGGTCTACATCAAGTAACCGCGCTCGCGGTCCTGGTCCGCCCAGGTGACCCTGGGCGGACCCCTACACTGGGTGCGCGCACATGCGTGGACGGTGAAACCGGGCGGGGGCAGGAGAGGACTGTGGCGGAGAACGGCGGCTTCGAGGACCCGTCGGCCGAGGTGCTGGCGGCGGCCGCTGCCACGTTCGGGCTGCTCGCCTCGTCGGCCCGGCTGCACCTGATGTGGGCACTGGCACAGGGCGAGAGCGACGTGACGCACCTCGCCGACCGGGTGGGCGGTGCGCTGCCCGCGGTCAGCCAGCACCTGGCCAAGCTGAAGCTCGCCGGCCTCGTCAGCTCGCGCCGAGAGGGCCGCCGTCAGGTCTACTACATCGACGACCCCGACATCGTGGCCGTCGTACGGGTGCTGGTCGGACAGCTCACCGCACGCTCCCAGCCCGCCTCCGCCCTCGTACGGCAGCTCCACGGGGCCCGCGTCTGAACCCACCGGGGCCTGCTTCCCCGCTCCATGAGATCCCTCACCTGTGAATTCCCACAGGATCTGCGCTGCCCGGGCCAGGGGTTTGTTAGATTGCGCAATCACGCAATCGAGGTGATGGGTCCGACGGTTCATGGGGAGTGGGTAGATGAGCGAGCCGTGGGACGATCGGGGTGGCCAGGCCACGCGCGGTCGCACCGCCCGGGTGCCCGGACAGCGTACGGGCGGTCCGGATGAACCGCGCCCGGGCGGCCGGGCCGCCTCCCGCTCGCACGGCGACAAGCGCTCGCGGCGCCGGGCCCGTCCGGCAGGACGCGGCAAGCGAGTACTGAAGATCGCCGCGATATGTCTGTCACTCCTGGTACTGGGCACGGCAGGCGTCGGCTGGTGGTTCTACCAGCATCTGAACGGCAACATCCAGAGTGTGTCGCTGGACGGCAAGGGCGGTTCGGAGAAGGCGGACGCGTTCGGCCGGACGCCGATCAACATTCTGGTGATGGGTTCGGACGGCCGGACCAGCAAGGCGGACTGCAAGCTGGGCGGTGGCTGTTCGAAGACCGGTGTGCAGACGGGCAGCAACGCGGATGTGCAGATGGTGGTGCACATATCCGCCGACCGCTCGAACGCGACCGTGATGAGCATCCCGCGGGACACGATGACCCGGGTCCCGGCCTGCAAGGACAGTGCGAGTGGCCAGTCCACGTCCGGGTACTACGGGCAGATCAACAGCGCGCTGCAGTACGGTCCGGCGTGCCAGGTGGCCACCGTCCACCAGCTCACCGGCATCCCCATCGACCACTTCGTGAAGCTGGACTTCTCCGGTGTGGTGAAGATGTCGGACGCGGTCGGCGGTGTCTCCGTGTGCGTGAGCAGCGATGTGTACGACACCTATTCGCATCTGAAGCTGTCCAAGGGCGGTCACACCCTCAAGGGGGTCGCGGCGCTGGAGTTCGTGCGCTCCCGGCACGGTTTCGGGGACGGCAGCGACCTGGGCCGCACAGTCTCGCAGCACATCTTCCT
>NZ_MCGQ01000064.1 GCF_002242805.1 Streptomyces diastatochromogenes
CCCCACCCGTCACCGCCCCCGCCACCAACCCCCCGTCCACCGAAGGAGCAGCATGACCACCGCCGACCAAGTCCTCACCCGCCCGCGCTCCCTCGCCGCCGGAGGCCTGCGCGTCGTACGACGTCATCCGCTGATTGCCGTGCTCGCGCTGATGATGCTGGTCTTCCAGCTGTCGTCGGGCAGTTTCCTCGACCTGGCCAACCTGCGTGGGATCGCCACCGACGCCGCCACCTTGGCCGTAGTCGCCGTGCCGCTCGCCCTGCTCGTCATCAGCGGCTACCTCGATCTGTCCGTCGGTTCCACGCTCGCCCTGGGCGGGCTGGTGGCCGGATGGCTGGCCGGCGAGCAGCATCTGTCACCGGTCGTCGCCGTGCTGGGGGCACTGGCCGCCGGAGCGGCGGTGGGCGCCGTCAACGGCATCCTCTGCTGTTACCTGGGACTGTCGCCGTTCATCGTGACGCTCGGCATGCTCACCGCCGTGCGCGGGCTGGCCCAGCAGCTCTTCCCGCTGCCGCTCAGCGGGTTCGGCTCCGGATTCGCGTGGCTGGGCGGGGCGAAGATCGCCGGTGTCGCCGCGCCCGTCGTGGTTGCCGCGCTCGTCCTGGTGGCCGGGGCCCTGTTCCTGGTGCTCACTCCGGCCGGACGGCACGTCTTCGCGATCGGGGTCAACCGGGAGGCGGCCCACCTGTCCGGCATCGACATCCGCCGCACGCCGTTCACGCTGTTCGTGGTCACCGGTGTCGCCGCGGCCCTGGCCGGTGCCGTCAAGGCGTCGGTCCTGGACAGCGTCGTCGCCGGCACGTCGGGCGCCGGATTCGAACTGACCGTGCTCACCGCCGTGCTGCTGGGCGGGGTCGCCCTCACCGGCGGCTCCGGCTCGATCCTCGGTGTCCTGCTCGGTGTGCTCTTCCTCGGCGGACTGCAGAACGGCCTGACCCTGCTCAATGTGCCGGCGTTCTGGCAGCAGATGGCCCAGGGAACCGCCCTGGTGGCAGGCGCGGCCCTCGCCCACTTCGCCCCGAAGCCCACGCGATGACGCCCCTGCCCGCATCCATGAAACCCACAAATCCCACGAAGCCCACGAGTCCTACGAAGCCCTCGAAAGGGGTTCGCCAATGAGTGTCACCGCTCCCACCCTCATCCTGACCGGCGGTCAGGTCCTCACCGTCGACCGTGACTTCACCGTCGCCGAGGGAGTGGCCGTGCGCGGCCGGGACATCGTCGCCGTCGGGAGCGACGCGGAGATGCGTGCCCTGGCCGGCCCCGGCACCCGGCTCATCGAGCTGCGCGGCCGGACCGTGCTGCCCGGCATCAACGACTCGCATCTGCACGGGGCGGCGTACGGCATGACGAAACCGCCGTTCTCCGTGAACGTCGGTCACCCGGCGGCCGGGTCGATCGCCGACATCGCGGCGCTCGTGGGCGGGGCGGTGTGTGCCGCCGCGCCGGGGGAGTGGATCGTCGGGCAGGGCTGGGACCCCGGCTATCTGGCGGAGTGCCTGGCCGATCCGCGCCGCTTTCCGCACCGCCGGGACCTGGACGCGGTCGCTCCGGACAACCCGGTCTGCCTGACGGACTTCTCCGCGCACATGGTGTGGGCGAACACCGCTGCCCTGCGCCGGTGCGGTGTCGACGCCGACTCGGTCGCGCCACCCGGTGGCGTCATCGACACCGACCCGGACGGACAGCCCACGGGCATCCTGCGCGAGGCCGCCCAGCGGCTCGTCCAGGAGGCGCTGCCCACCCCGACGATCACCCAGCGCCGACAGGCCATCCAGGCGGTGATCAGGGAACTGCACGCACGCGGCATCACCAGCTACACCGAGCCCGGCCTCGGGCCCGGCGGCGCGACCACCGCGTCCGGAGGCCTCGGCACCGACAACCTGACCGCGTACGCCGAACTAGCCGCGAGCGGCGACCTGCGGGCCCGCGTCAGCGTACTGCTGCTGCCCGCGCCGATGGGAGGCTCGGCGGACGAGCTGCGCAAGGGCCTGGCCGAACTGGGCCATGTCCCCACGCCGGACGCACGTCGGCTGCGCGTCCTCGGGGTCAAGATCTTCGGGGACGGGGTGCCGCCGAACCGTACGGCCTGGATGAAGGAGCCGTACCCGTCCGGCGGTCACGGGGCCCTGTGCGTGCACGGGGACACCCCCGCGCTGCAGGCCGAGGAACTGCGCGAGATGATCCGACTCGCCCACGACGCCGGCTTCCAGCTCGGCGTGCACGTCACCGGCGACCGGGCCATCGACACGGTCGTCGACGCCTTCGCCGCCGCGCACGCGGCCACCCCCCGCCCGGACGCCCGGCACTACGTCATCCACGGCGACTTCATCGGCCCCGCAAGCCTGGCCAAGCTCGCCGCGCACGGCTACGGCGTCAACATGAACCCCGGGATCAAGTGGACGATCTCCGACCTCATGGACGAGGTCGTGGGCCCGGAGCGGTCGGCGTACCAGTGGCCCGTGCGCTCTGCCGTCGAGGCGGGTGTGCGGGTGTGCGCCAGCTCCGACGCGCCGATCACGGAGCCCGACTGGCGGCAGGGCGTCGCGTCGATGATGCTGCGCGAGTCGAAGGCCAGCGGCCGGCCGAGCGGCCCCGAGCAGCGCGTGTCCCTGGCCGAAGCGCTGCGCGCCTACACGGTCAACGCGGCCTGGCAGGACTTCGCCGACGACTGGAAGGGCACCGTCGAGCCGGGCAAGGTCGCGGACCTGTGCGTCCTGGACCGCCCCCTGCCGGCCCTCGACCCGCACGACATCACCCAGGTCGAGGTGGACCTCACCGTGTTCGACGGGGACGTGGTGCACGAGCGCTGAGTGCGTGTGTCCAAGCCCCGGCCCCCTGCCGCTCGCGGGTGCGGATCCAGAAGGCGAGGAGAGCGACGAGGGTGAGGGCCGCCGTCCAGGTGAGGCTTGCGGCTACGGGCCGCAGCGGGGTGGTGGGGGCAAGACCGGCGGCGAGGCAGGTCTGGGTGGAGCCGTACATCGGCAGCAACGGGCCGAGGAAGCCATGGGGATCGGGGTTGACCAGGGGGCTTTGTGGCAGCAGGTCGAGGTTGCTGGTGACGAAGATGACGACCATGCCTTCGAGTTCGCCGGGCAGGAAGAGTGCGAGGACGAGTCCGAGTGAGCCGTAGACCAGGCATGCGGTGAACAGTCCGAGCCACAGGAACCCAGGGTGGCGGGGTGACCATACGGCCAGCGTCCATACGGTGGTGTACAGGGCGACGAGCGCGGCGGCCGAGAGCAGTGAGGTCGCCTTGGCCAGCAGGAGCGGGGTGCGCGGGTAGCCGGCCGCGGTGAGCCGGCGGTCGAAGGGGCCGGCTTGACGGGCGGCGCTGAAGGTGAGGAAGGCCATCAGGAGCATCACCACGCCGAGACAGCCGTGGATCATGCCCACGTGGTCCGTCGAGGCGGTGAGCGTCCGGCCGGTCGCGCGCAGCCGGAAGGCCAGCGAGGCGGCCGCGAAGATCTGCGGCGCGGCGAGGATCCACACCGGGATGAGGACGGCCAGCAGGAGCGCGGCGAGTGTGTTCTTGGCGAGTTCGGCCAGGTGGTAGCGGGCCGCGATGCGGTAGGCCCTCACCGGCCGGCTCCCTCGGTCATGACGGTCGCTTCGTGACCGAGCTGGATGACGGCGTCCAGACGGTCGATGTCGTGGGCGAGGTGGGAGATGACGACGGTGGTGCCCCCGGCCGCGCGGCGGGCGGCGGCGAGGTCCCAGAAGGCGAGGTAGGTCTGCCAGTCGAAGCCTTGATAGGGCTCGTCGAGCAGCACCACGTCGGGATCGTGCATGAGGGCGAGGACGAGGTTGAGCTTCTGCCGTGTGCCGCCGCTGAGGACTTTGACGGGAACGTGGAGATGGTCGGCGAAGGCGAGCCGGTCGATCAGCTCGTGGGCGCGGTCGAGGTGGGGGAGGCGGAAGGCCTCCTGGAACAGGCGAAGGTGCTGGAACGGCGTAAGGGCGTTGTTGAGAACGGGGTGTTGGGGGCAGTGGCTGAGCGTGCCGTCGACCGTGACGGTGCCCTGGTCCGGGCGCAGGTCACCGCTGAGGATGCGCAGCAGGGTGGTTTTGCCGGCGCCGTTCTCCCCGACGACGCCGACGGTCTGCCCGGAACGGACGGTGAGGTCGACGCCGGCCAGTACGACGCGTCTGCCGAATGCCTTGTGAATGTCGCGCGCGCTGAGGGCGGTGCCGGTGGCCGTGGAGGGAGAGACGGTCACGAGTTCCTCTCTTCGCTGTACGTCCGCGCGTCCTCGTCGCCGGGCGAGCGGGTCTGTGCGGGCCGGTTCACACGCATTCCGCCGTCACCCGGGAGGTACGCGGCCGCGGCGTCATGACCAGGGGCGGGGCCTCCAGCAGCGCGTTGACGCGGGGGACCACGGGGCCCGAGGAGACGGTTTGCCCGCGCAGGGTCCAGTTCTGGAGCACCCGAGCGAGGACGACGACGATCTCGGTGAGCGCGAAAGCCTCTCCGAGGCACTTGCGGGAGCCGTTGCCGAACGGGATGTACGCCTCGCGCAGGCCGGGGGTTTCGGCGGCCCACCGGTCGGGGTCGAACCGCTCGGGGTCGGGGAAGAGACTCGGCCGGCGGTGCAGCTGGTACGGGCTGACGACCAGGCCGGCCCCGGACGGCAGGATCTGCCCGGCCAGTTCGACGGGCGCGGCCACGCGGCGGAGGATGAGCCAGCCATGCGGATACAACCGCAGCGTCTCCAGCACGACATGCCGGGTGAGTTCCAGGCGTCGTAGCGACGGATCGTCCGGCGGATCGCCTCCCAGGACGGAGTCGATCTCGTGCTGGACGCGGCGGGCGATGTCCGGGTGGCGGTCGAGCAGGTGCAGGGCCCACACCATGGTGCTGGCACGGCCCGCCGCCGTCGCCGCGGTGAACATGTTGATGACATTGTCACGCACCTCGCCGTCGCTCATCGGCTCCCCGGCGTCGTCACGTGCCGCCAGGAGCATGGACAGGATGTCCGCGTGCTCCGCGCCGGAGCGGCGGTAGGCGAGGATCACTTCGTCGATGACCTGCTCGTACCTGCTCAGCACCCGACGGAACCGGCGGGCGCGGTGGGGGAACAGCCAGCGCACTCCGAGCGCGGAGGTGAGCACCTCGCGGTGGATCCCGCCGATGATCTCCTCGATGCAGGCATGGGCCTCGTCGCGGTAGTGCTCCGTGATCTCCGCGGCGAACATCGTGCGTACGCCGATCGTCGCCGCCACGGCCGTCATCTCCCGCATCACGTCGAACGGGACGCCGGACCGCCAGGCCCCGGTCACCGCGTCGGCCGTCTCGACCATGGTGGGGATGTAATCGGCGACGCGAGTGCGCTGGAACGGCGGCTGAGCAACCGCCGTGTCCGCTTGTGCTTGGCGTTCGGGCACGTGACGATCCCGTCGCCGAGGAGCGTGCGCATCTGGGCGTAGCCCGGGCCCCCTTTGGGGAACGTGTGGGAGTCCCGTAGTACCTGGTCGGCCAACTCCGGGTGGCAGGCAAGATAAATGGGCTGCCGCCCGAGTCGCAGGCGTACGAGATCCCCCTGGGACGGCAGGGAACAGAGGAAGGACAGCGGCGTTCTCCAGATGCGCAGTGCGTGCCCCAGTCCCGGCAACGCGCCCGGAGCCTGCGCGAATCGGAAGTCGGATCGGGTCCTGCTCATGGGGGAATGGGTTCCTTCCGCACAGGCTGGGGGGAACAGCGGCCGCTGTCCGGGAACGTGTCTAACCAACGCGGGGCCGGGCCGGATCCGTTCGGTGCGCTGCGGCACCTTCCGGGTGGGCCCTTTGAGTCGTTCGGCTGAAGCGCGCCCGGCGCCGTTGACGTGCGAAGACCCCGACGGAGTGAACCGAGAGCAGCCCTGTTGCGGTGATCGGCAGCCCGTGTTGCGGTGATCGCCGGCAGCGCACGACCATCATGGCGCGGGCGACCGTGTCGGCCTCGGCGGTCACCGGGCACCGGCCCGCGGCCTCTGCGAGGAGATCGACTTGACCGACGCCACGGCAGTGGAGGAACGCCCGCTCGCGGCCAGCGAGGGGGCCTTCGCCTCGTTCGGGACGCCCATCCATTTCAGTCAGCGGCTGCACGGCCGACTCGACCTCGATGCGCTGGCGGCCGCGGTCGGGGACCTGCTCCTCCTGCACCCCGTACTGTCCGCGCGGATCGTGGCCGTGGATCAGGGCCACGTCCTGCGGCTGGACCCGTCGGTGCCCGGGCCGCGTCTTGACGTGGCCGACGGCATCGACCGGGTCGGGGCGCCCTACGCGCCGGACACGCCGCTGTTCAGGGTCGTCGTGACCGAGGAGGCGGCGGACCGCCACCGGTTGGCCCTGTCGGTTCACCACGCCGTCAGCGACGGTGTCAGTGCGCTGACGCTGCTGCACACCCTGTGGCGCAGCTACAGCGCACGCGTCGCCGGCCGTACGCCGGTGCTGCCGCCCCGTACCACGGGGTTGCCCCGCCCCGTCGAGGAACACTTCCGCGCACGCTTCTCCGTCGAGGAGCTGAACGACTTCCTGAGGGATCGCTCGGCGAAGGTCGGGGATCTCGTGCCCCTCCCGCATGGTGCGCCCG
>NZ_MCGQ01000065.1 GCF_002242805.1 Streptomyces diastatochromogenes
GCCTACAGCTACACGTTCACCAAGCCCGGCACCTACGCCTACCTCTGCACCATCCATCCGTTCATGACCGCCACCGTGGCGGTGACCTGATGACCGACTACTACGACAGTCACGATGGAACACCGGCCGACGACGCCGGTCAGCCTGAAACCGAGCACGGTATGACTCGGCGTCAACTCATCCGGCACGCAGGGTGGTTCGGCGGCGCGGTGGTGCTGACCGTGGCCAGTGGAGAGGTGATCAGCCACATCGCGGACTCCCGGGACACCAACGCCGGTGCCGCCGCTGGTGCCGCCGCAGCGGAAAGCGGCACGCTGCGATTCGTGCAGGTCTCCGACAGTCATATCGGGTTCCACGGCCCGGCGAACATGGACGTGGCCGGCTCATTCTCCGAAGCGATCAACCAGGTCAACTCACTCGGATTCAGACCGGACTTCGTCATGCACAGCGGCGACCTGACCCACCTGTCCACGATCGGGCAGTTCGACCAGGTCAAGCAGATGATGACCGGAATGAAGACAGACCGCGTCTTCACCGTGCCGGGCGAGCACGACTCCATCGGTGATGCGGGCCGCGCCTACCGGCGGACCTTCGGCATGGGCACGCTCGGCGATGGCTGGTACAGCTTCGACACCCACGGCGTGCACTTCATCGCCCTGGTCAACACCCTGAGCCTGGAGAAGCTCGGGCACCTCGGCAACGCGCAGATCGACTTCGTACGCAAGGACCTGGCGGGACTGTCTTCGGACACCCCCGTCGTGGTCTTCAGCCACATCCCGCTGTTCGCCATGTACCCGCAGTGGGGCTGGAGCACCGACGACGCCCTCAAGGTCATCGCCCTCCTGCGCCGCTTCTCCTCCGTCACCTGTCTCAACGGGCACCTCCACCAGCTGTTCACCAAGACAGAGGGCAACATCACCTTCCACTCCGCCACCACCACCGCCTACCCCCTGCCTAAACCGGGCCGCGCCCCCGCCCCCACCCCCCAGGTCGTCCCTGCCCGGCAGCTCAGAGA
>NZ_MCGQ01000066.1 GCF_002242805.1 Streptomyces diastatochromogenes
TTCCAGGCCCCCTCACCACCCGGATAAGTGAACGTATCCACCCCCTCCCCCCCCCCCCCACCTTCCTTGCGGCGGCCCCCCCCACCCCCGTACAAGATCCCCACCAGCGAGTTACCGCCCGGTATCCCCCGGGCCGACCGAACGGGGACCCCGATGAACAAGGTCATGAGCCGCAAGCCCCAGCCCCGCCCGCACCACCGCCCGCCGACCCGCCACGACTCCCGCCGCCCCGGCAGCGCACCGCCCCGCAACCCCGCCCGCGGCAGGGCCCGTACGGCGCCGGAGGCGGCCGTGGCGCAGCCGCGCCCCACCGACCTCTTCGCCGACCGTCTGCTGGCCGTCCTGAGCGGTCAGCGCCCCGTCCACTGGATGCTCCGGCACACCGCGGGCCGCGCCTACGACGACCTCGCCCACCTCGCTGAACGCGGCCCCCTCCGCACCCACGGCACCCGCCCGGTCGTCCACGACATCGGCTACTACGTCCCCCGCGCCGGCGCCCTGGAGGTCTTCGCCCGCATCGCCGCCGGCAACCAACTGCGCGCCATGGCCTTCCGCCTGGAACGAGGCAACGACCACCGCTGGCGCTGCACAGCAGTAGAACTGGAAGGCCCCAGGCCCCCACGTAGCCCAGAGCCCGCGTAGCTGCGCGCACGACAAGGCAAAGGGCCGAGCCCCCGAAGGAGACCCGGCCCTGAGTCAACGGCTGAAGTGCCGCAGGCTACTTCTTGCGGCGCCGCCCGCCCTTCGCCTGCCGACGCCGCTCCGCCCGCGTCAGCCCATCCGACTCGGACCGCACAGGCTCATCGTCCTCGAGGTCGCGCTCCACGACGCCGCCCTCACCGTCCACGGTGGGCGCGGAGAAGTGCAGATCGCGCCGCTGCGGGACATCCAGCCCCTTGGCCCGGATCTCCGGACGCGCGCCGGCCTGCGCCGGGACCGTGTCCTGGACACCCTCCGCCACCGGCTGGGCCTCCTCGACCGGGACCTCCTCGACCTGCTGCTCGACCTGGACCTCCAGGTTGAACAGGTAGCCGACGGACTCCTCCTTGATGCCCTCCATCATCGCGGTGAACATGTCGAAGCCCTCGCGCTGGTACTCGATCAGCGGGTCCTTCTGCGCCATCGCACGCAGGCCGATGCCCTCCTGGAGGTAGTCCATCTCGTAGAGGTGCTCACGCCACTTGCGGTCGAGGACCGACAGCACGACCCGCCGCTCCAGCTCCCGCATGATCTCGGAGCCGAGCTGCGCCTCCCGAGCCTCGTACTGCTCGCGGATGTCGTCCTTGATGGACTCGGAGATGAACTCGGCGGTCAGACCGGCCCGGTCACCGGCCGCCTCCTCCAGCTCCTCGACGGTGACCTTCACCGGGTAGAGCTGCTTGAAGGCACCCCACAGCCGGTCCAGGTCCCAGTCCTCGGGGAAGCCCTCGGCGGTCTCCGCGCCGACGTACTCGTCGATCGTGTCGTCCGTGAAGTGCTGCACCTGCTCGTGCAGGTCCTCGCCCTCAAGGACGCGGCGGCGCTCGCCGTAGATGACCTCGCGCTGCCGGTTGAGCACCTCGTCGTACTTCAGCACGTTCTTACGCGTCTCGAAGTTCTGCTGCTCGACCTGCGACTGCGCGGACGCGATCGCGCGCGTGACCATCTTGTTCTCGATCGGCACGTCGTCCGGCACGTTCGCCATCGACATCACGCGCTCGACCATCTGGGCCTTGAAGAGCCGCATCAGGTCGTCACCGAGGGAGAGGTAGAAGCGCGACTCGCCCGGGTCGCCCTGACGGCCGGAACGACCGCGCAGCTGGTTGTCGATGCGCCGCGACTCGTGCCGCTCGGTACCCAGCACGTACAGGCCGCCGAGGTCCTCGACCTCGTCCTTCTCGGCCTTGACCGCGTGCTCGGCCTTCTCCAGGGCGGCGGGCAGGGCGTGCGCCCACTCCTCGATGTGCTCCTCGGGGTCGAGGCCGCGCTGACGCAGCTCCGCCTCGGCGAGGTCCTCGGGGTTGCCGCCGAGCTTGATGTCCGTACCACGGCCGGCCATGTTGGTGGCCACCGTCACGGCGCCCTTGCGGCCGGCCTGGGCAACGATCGTCGCCTCGCGCTCGTGGTGCTTGGCGTTCAGCACCTCGTGCTGGATGCCGCGCTTGCTGAGCTGCTGGGAGAGGTACTCCGACTTCTCGACGGACGTCGTGCCGACGAGGATCGGCTGGCCCTTCTCGTGCTTCTCGGCGATGTCATCGACGACCGCCTCGAACTTGGCGACCTCGGTGCGGTAGATCAGGTCCGACTGGTCCTTGCGGATCATCGGCTTGTTGGTCGGGATCGGGACCACGCCGAGCTTGTAGATCTGGTGGAACTCGGCGGCCTCGGTCATCGCCGTACCGGTCATGCCGGAGAGCTTGCTGTAGAGGCGGAAGAAGTTCTGCAGGGTGATCGTGGCGAGCGTCTGGTTCTCGTCCTTGATGTCCACCCCTTCCTTCGCCTCGATCGCCTGGTGCATGCCCTCGTTGTAGCGGCGGCCGGCGAGGATACGGCCGGTGTGCTCGTCGACGATCATGACCTCGCCGTCGATGACGACGTAGTCCTTGTCCTTCTTGAAGAGCTCCTTGGCCTTGATGGCGTTGTTCAGGTAGCCCACCAGCGGCGTGTTCACCGACTCGTAGAGGTTGTCGATGCCCAGCCAGTCCTCGACCTTGGAGACGCCGTTCTCGTGGATGGCGACCGTGCGCTTCTTCTCGTCGACGTCGTAGTCGCCGGTCTCCTCCATGCCCTTGAGCGGGTTGCCGGCCTCGCCCTTCTTCAGGCGGGTGACCAGCTTGGCGAAGTCGCCGTACCACTTGGTGGCCTGGTCGGCCGGGCCGGAGATGATCAGCGGCGTACGGGCCTCGTCGACCAGGATGGAGTCGACCTCGTCGACGATGGCGAAGTTGTGGCCGCGCTGGACGAGCTCGTCCTTGGACCACGCCATGTTGTCGCGAAGGTAGTCGAAGCCGAACTCGTTGTTCGTGCCGTACGTGATGTCGCACTCGTACTGCTCGCGGCGCTGGGCCGGCGTCATGTTGGCCAGGATGCAGCCGACGGTCAGGCCCAGGAACCGGTGGACACGGCCCATCATCTCGGAGTCGCGCTCGGCCAGGTAGTCGTTGACCGTGATCAGGTGGACGCCGTCGCCGGAGAGAGCGTTCAGATACGCGGGCAGCGTGCCGACGAGGGTCTTGCCCTCACCGGTCTTCATCTCGGCCACATAGCCGAGGTGGAGGGCGGCGCCACCCATCATCTGCACGTCGTAGTGCCGCTGGCCAAGGACGCGCTTGGCGGCCTCGCGGACGGTGGCGAACGCCTCGGGGAGCAGGTCGTCCAGGCTCTCACCATCGGCGTACCGCTGCTTGTACTCCTCGGTGAGGGCCCGCAGCTCGGCGTCGGAGAGGTCGACGAAGTCCTCTTCGATGGAGCTGACCTGGTCCGCGATGCGGTGCAGCTTGCGCAGGATCTTGCCTTCGCCTGCACGCATGATCTTCGAGAGGACGGACACGGGAGCTGGTCTCCTTGCCGATCGGGCCTGGGACGGTCGGTTTTCCTTTGCACGTACTGAGCAACGGCCATCGTATGCGAGGACCTGGCTGCGCCGGGAGGCCTGGCCGCCCGACGGCTGCTTCACCCGGAACAACGGGCGGGCCTCGCGGATAGTGCCGCCCCGCGAGAAGGAATTGCGCGAAATGTGATCACTCGCTCACGCACGGCGAAAACGCTGGCGTGGCGCGGTCAGCCCGCGCAGAATCGGCCGATGGAACCCGTAACCCTCCCCACCGACCGTCTCGTGCTGCGCACCGTCGGCCCGGACGACACCGAGGCGGTGTACGCGGCCGCCCAGGACCCCGACCTGCAGCGCTGGATCTCCCAGTTCCCGTCGCCGTATCTGCGTGAGCACGCCGAGAGCTTCACCGGGCAGACGGTGCCCGACGGCTGGGCGAACGACTCGATGTACACGTTCGGCGTGTTCCTCCCCGAAGGGGAACTGGCGGGGATGCTCGGGATCACGATGCGCGCGCTGGGTGTCGGCGAGGTCGGGTTCTGGGCCGTGAAGGAGCACCGCGGCCGCGGCTACATCACCGAGGCCACCCTCGCCGCCGCCCGCTGGGCCTTCCTCGCGCTGTCCGTCGACCGCCTGGAGTGGCGCGCGGAGGTCGGAAACGGTCCCTCGCGCGCGGTGGCGGAGCGCGCCGGATTCACCGTCGAGGGCACCCTGCGCTCGGCGATCAACAACAAGGGGGTACGCCGGGACTGCTGGCTGGGCTCCCTGCTCCCGTCGGACCTGGGCCTGCCGTCGACGGCGCCGTACCTGCCCGCCCGAACCTGACTTCAGCCGGACGAAACCGCAGGTCATCCCACACTGTCAGTGCCACCCCCTATCGTCCGCCCCATGACGACCCTGCCGCGCCCCACCACCACCCTCACCGCGGACGACGCCCGCCGAATCGCCCTTCGGGCCCAGGGCTTCCTCGGCGCGCCCGACCGGCGGGCCGGGGTCCGCGGGGTGCTCCGCCACCTCGGCGCGGTCCAGCTCGACACGATCTCGGTCCTCGCCCGCTCCCACGAGCTGATCCCGTACGCCCGCCTCGGCGCGGTCGGCCGCAAGACCGTCGAGTCCGCCTACTGGAGCGACGCGCATGCCTTCGAGTACTGGTCGCACGCGGCATGCATCCTCCCGGTCGAGGAGTGGCCGCACTTCGCCTTCCGCCGCCGCGCCTACCGCAACCGCCCGCACTGGAACCACCAGCTTCCCGACGGCGTCTACGACCAGGTCATCAAGCAGCTGCGCACGGAAGGCCCGCTGACGGCCACGGAGTTGGGTGGGGCGAAGAAGACCAACGACTGGTGGGACTGGTCCGGCACCAAGGTCGCCGTGGAGCGCGCACTGATGTACGGCGAGGTGGTGTGCGTCGAGCGCCGCGGCTGGAAGCGGGTGTACGACCTCGCCGAGCGCGCGATCCCGGACGCGCTGCTGCACGACGAGCTGGACGACACAGAGTGCGTGCGCCGTCTGGTCCGGCTGGCCGGTGAGTCCCTGGGTGTCGGCACGCGCGCGGACATCGCGGACTACCACCGCCTCAAGGGCGAGCAGGTCGACGCGGTGATCGCCGACTCGGGTCTGGTGCCGGTCGAGGTGGAGGGCTGGGGGAAGCCGGCCTGGGCGGACCCGGTGGCCCTCGCCACACCGCCGCGCGGCCGTCACCGCACCACGCTGCTGTCCCCGTTCGACTCCCTGATCTGGGAGCGGGCGCGCACGGAGCGGATTTTCGGCTTCACCCACCGCCTGGAGGCCTACGTCCCCAAGCCGAAGCGGGTCTACGGCTACTTCGCGATGCCGGTGCTGGCCGGCGGCCTGCTGGTCGGGCGGGTCGACCCGGCCCGCGAGGGCCGCACGCTGGTGGCCAGGCAGGTGACCCTGGACAGCCCGAAGGCGGTCCCGGCGGTCGCACAGGCCCTCGTCGAGGCGGCGACCTGGGTGAACTGCACGGACGTCCGCGTGGAACGCGTCGACGCACCGGAGCTCCACGAGCCCCTCACCAGAGAACTCGCGGCCCTTCTCGGCTAGGAGCTAGCGGATCTCGAGGATCTTCTCCCGCATCGCGTAGACCACCGCTTCCATCCTGGAGTGCAGCTGCAGCTTCTCCAGGATGTTGCGGACGTGGTTCTTCACGGTGTTCTCGGAGATGAACAGTTCCTTGGCGATGTCCCGGTTGTTCATGCCGGTGGCGACGAGCTTGAGAACCTCCAGCTCGCGGTCGGTCAGCCGCGGCGCGGGCACCAGCCGGCGTTCGTCGGTGCGCTGGATCATCGACTTGAACTCGGTGAGGAGCTTGGACGCCATGGACGGGCTGATCTGCGACTGCCCGTCGGCCACCGCGCGAATGGCGGTGGCCACCTCGTCCGTGGAGATCTCCTTGAGGAGATATCCGGTCGCGCCCGCCTTGATCGCGTCGTAGAGGTCGGCCTCCTCGTCGCTGATCGTCAGCATGATGATCTTCGCGCTGGGGGCGACCTCCTTGATGGAGGTGCAGGCCTCGATCCCGCCGCGCTTGGGCATACGCACGTCCATCAGCACGATGTCGGGCAGCAGATCCGCGGCCTTGTCGACGGCCTCGGCGCCGTCGCCCGCCTCGCCGACGACCTGGATGTCCTCCTCGGCCGCGAGCACGATCTCCAGGCCACGGCGGAAGAGGGCATGGTCGTCCACCACCAGGACTCTGATCGGCTCCTGGCGCGAAGAGCCCGCGTCCGGGCCCATGCCGATGACACCGTCGCCTGCGTCAGCGTCTCGCATCGGTCCGAAGGTGTCCGCCATCGTTCCTCCCCCTGAGGCTGTGGCCTGTGGTCCTGTGCCATGCCAACCCAAGGCAGCGGCCCACCGGTTGGGCCGGTGCGGCCATGATTTCATGCCTGGACGACGCCGAGGTGACGAGCGGGGCGCGAAGTGGTCGCACACGGGTGCCCCTGGGGGCGCACACACGCATCCAGGGGCACCGGCTCAGCTTCTGCCGGGTGGGTCAGCCACCCAGCGTGCCCCCTGCCGCCGGGGGCTGCGCCTCAGCGACCATCGGGTCCGTGCTGAGGTGGATGACGCCGTAGTCGTAGGCGTGTCGCCGGTAGACGACGCTCGGCTCCTTGGTCTCGGAGTCGACGAACAAGTAGAAGTCGTGGCCGACCAGTTCCATCTCGTAGAGGGCCTGGTCGAGGCTCATCGGGGCGGCGACGTGGGTCTTCTCGCGGACGATCAGGGGACCTTCGCCCTTGACCTCCAGCGAGCCGATCCTCTTGGTCGGCACGCCGTCCGTCTCGTCTTCGTGGACGGGAAGGCCGTTGCCGTTGAGCGTCGCCACGCCCGGGACGTGGTCGGGGACCTCCGCCGCCGAGATCCGGCGTGCCCCGCGGCGCGAGAAACGCTTGTCGTGCTGCTTGCGCAGCCGGGCGTCCAGCTTCTCCGCCGCCAGGTCGAGTGCCGCGTACGGATCGCTGGCCGCTGCCTCCGCCCGGATCACCGGACCGCGGGAGCGGAGCGTGATCTCCACTCGGTCACACCGGTCGGCCTGACGGGGGTTGGGCTCCTTGGACACCTCGACGTCGAGGCTGATCACCTTGCCATCGAGCTTCTGGATCTTCTCCAGATTCAGCTTCTCGGCCACGTGCTTGCGGAACCGCTCGGGCACCTCGGTCTTGCGGCCCTTGACGACGATGTCCACGCAGAACTCCGTTCCCGGATCGCTCCGCTCCATCGGCGGAGCATCTCCCTTTTGCACCCGGTTCCGGTGAGCCCCGGAACCTCGGACTCGGTGACTTCACCTCCTCCTCCCCCATGGGCAAGATCTCCACCCCAGCGCTGCGGGTGATTGCGGAAAACCCGCAGCACGGCATTCGGATATGAGAGGTGTGGCCTGCGCCTTTCCTCACAACCGAACATATCTCGCCCGGACGGATGTCGTCACCCTCTACCGCGGCGTACCTCCGTTCAGGTGAATAGAACCTCTCGCTACCTGCAACGATGCAGGTTCATGCTCAGTTCCTGTTTATTTCAAAGGAATCCCTCGGAGCGGCGACCACGGCTGCGCGCAGCGCCTCTCCGATGACGTGGGGCGCCACTATTTCAGGTGCACCGTGCACCCAGTTCTCCCTCTCCGGCCGAGCTCCCATCCGTTGTTCCCCCCTTCCTTCCCGAGTTACGGCCTCGTACACAGCCGTTCCCCCATTGCGGCGTGATACGACCGCCTCCCGCAGGGCCCGCGCCGCCTCCGCGAGGCTCGCGCCCGTCGTCATCAGATCGTCGACGACCACGACACGGCCCCCGGTGAGCAGCCGCTCCCCGCCCGCCGTCACCTCCAGCGCGCCGGCGAGGTTCTCCAGGCGCTGCCGGGCGTCGAGCGCCGCCTGGTCCGCCACGGCCCGCCGCTGCCGCAGCACGGCGGCCACCCGGGCCGGTGTCCCGGTGCGCCGCAGCTCACCGGCCGCCGCGAGCGCCATCCGCCGTACCGGATCATGCCCGCGTGCCCGCACGGCCCACCGGGCGGAGGGCACGGGGACGAGCAGCACGCTCCCGGACCCCCGCCGTCCCGTGCGCGCACCACCGGGCCCGCCCGGCCCGAGGCCCGCCCGCACGGCCCCCGCCAAGGCCGCGCCCAAGGCCCCCGCGAGCGCCAGGGCACCGCGCTCCTTGTGAGCGAGGAGGAGAGCCCGCACCTCCGCCGCGTAGGGAGCCGCCGCGTGCACCACCGGCAGCCCGGGCGGCTCCGGCACCGGCCGCACCCGGCGCGGCGCGGCACCGCCCAGTGCGGTCCGGCACCGCGGACACAGCTCCGTACGAGGTGCCCCGCAGCCCGCGCAGTCGGCCGGAAGCACCAGGTCGGTCAGGTCCTGCCACCAGCCCCGCATGTCCACCACTGTGCCAACACCCGGGACGACCGGCCACCCCTGTGGAAAACGCCCTGTGGACAGCGCGGAACAACGCCCACCACTCATCACCCACACGAGTGACGGCCGTATGGACATCCACACGGGACGGGACGTCCACGCGGGGCAGACATCCACGCCGAACAGCGTTCTCAGCCCGGATAGACCGGCGCGGTCCCGTCCTTGTCCACCTTCTGCCACTGAGCCCCGGACGGCAGTCGTACGATCCCGTCCTCCGAGTAGGCCACCAGCGGCACCCGTTCGTCCTCGGACGCGGCGATCGCCTTCACACCCGACAGGGCCGCGGGCGCCGGACCGTCCAGAGTGGAGCCGTCGACCTGGACGTACCGCAGCTGATGCACGCCTCCCTGCTCCAGTCCGACCACGACCAGCCGACTGTCCCCGGCCCAGGACATGGCGGTGACCTGCTCCAGATCGGGGGCGGCGGAGCGCAGTTCGACGACCGCGGGACGGGCCCCCGACTTGTCGTCGCGCTCGATCCGGCCGATGAGCAGGGACTGCTTGCCGTCATCCTTCTCCACGACCAGGGCGACCCGCACCCCGTCGGCGGCCACCCGCACGTCACTGATGCGTCCGGGCAGGTCGGGGATGGTGACCTCCACCGGCTTGCCGACGCCCAGATCCAGGTGCTCCAGGACGTACAGCTTCGGATGGCGCGGGTCGCGGTCGGCCACCCACAGGTCACCGCGGGCGTCCCAACTCGGCGTGGTCAGCCGGTCGGTCGCGGTCGCCCCCTGGCTGCTGACCACCGCTTCCCCGAGCGAACTGCTGGCCGCCGGCGAGGTCACGTACAGCGCCTTGCCGTCGGCACCGACCCCCGCCACGGTGTGCTCGTCCCGCGAGACGGCCACCGACTGCAGCTCCTTCTCGCCCTCCCCCAGCGGGCCCGGCACCGGAACGGCGCTGGTCCCCGCGCTCCCGGTGGGCAACCGCACCAGCCGGTGCTTGCCGTCGAGGAAGTACAGGTACTCGGGACGCTGGGCCGAGGCGTGCCAGGCGGCGGTCTCGGCGCGCTCCTCGGTGAGGTCGCACAGCCGGTGGCCGCCGGGCCCCTGCAGCTCGACCGACTCCAGCGTCGGCGTCAGGTTCCGCAGCGTGAACAGCAACTGGGTCGCCATCTCCCTGCACTTGGCGGCCCCTGCCCGGGAGACCGCGGAGTTCAGCGGCACCGTCAGTCTGTTCTGGTCGTCCGGCGTCAGCCCCGACGTGCCCTCCTGCAGGGCCGTACCGGTCGGGAAGCTGGACCTGACGACCGGCTCGAGCCAAGTGGTGGGCCCGCTCAGCAGCGACCGCACCATCTGGGTCATCGGGTCCACCTTGCTGCGGACGAACACCGGGTCGGCGACCGCCACCGGCTGCCCGGTCGCCCCGACCGTCGTGGTCGAGGCGAAGTAGTACTTGTTGACGGACGTGTAGTTGCGCTGGAAGTCCGACTTGCCCATGACGACGCCCTGGGGCAGCGCGTCGATGCGCCACTGGCCGCTCTTGGCGTCCTTGGTGAGGTGCACCTTCTTGCTGTAGGGCCCGGCGGCAGGTGCGTACGCCTGATGCCCGTCGACCCTTGCGACCAGGCTGCCCGAAAGGACGTAGGTGAGGCTGCCGGCGTCGGCCGCCTCCCGGCCGTGGGGCTGCTGGCCGGGCACGGCGCTCGGTCCGTTCGCGAGGACGGTGGCCGACCGCTCCGGTCGCCAGGTGCGCGCGGCATCGGCGGTGAGGTACTTGCGGGCGGTGTCGTACTGCGGATCGTCGCTGGTCAGGGCCTCCAGGAAGCCCTGCATGATCTCGCCGGGCTCGGCGTCCTCGGCGGGCGGCATGGCGAACACGCGCACCCCGGTGTCCTGCCGCGGCGTGGACTCGACGTCCCGCAGGTCCCCGCTGTCGGGCATCGAGGCGCACCCGGCCAGCAGAACGACCCCGCAGGCCGCGTAGGCCACCGCGCGTCCCGGCCTGCGCCGGACGCCCCCCTCGCGGTCAGCGCCCACGAAATGCCTCCCCTGGCTCGGTCGAGTCCTTGGGCCCGGCCGGATCCGGACGGCCCGTGTGTGTGTCGGGTGCCGGATCGGCCGCAGGCCTGTCGTCGGGGCGCCGGACGCCCCCGGCGGGCCGGGGCACCACGCGCGCGCCGTTGCCGTTGCCGGGCAGCGCGGTCGGGTCGGCGGCCGGGGTGACGGAGGCCAGACGCGGGGCGATCGGGGCGCGCGCGGGCAGCGGCGGCACCTGGCCGCCGCCCGGCTGCACCGGAACGGTCGCCCGCTTCTCCTCGCCCCCGCGGGGCAGGCCGGCGTCGTCGAGTCCGCGGTTGCGCCGCGAGTCCTTGGGTTCCAGCGGTATCGGCGAGCCGCGCAGTGGTTCGTCCGCGGTCCGCGGCAGCGTCAGCCGGAACTGCGAGCCGCCGCCCGGCTCCCCCCAGGCCTGCAGCCAGCCGCCGTGCAGCCGGGCGTCCTCCAGAGCGATCGACAGCCCGAGGCCCGTACCGCCGGTGGTCCGCGCGCGTGCCGGGTCGGCCCGCCAGAAGCGGCTGAAGACCCGGGTCGCCTCGCCGGGCTTGAGTCCGACGCCGTAGTCGCGCACCGCGATGGCGACCGCGCCGCCCGCGGCGGCGAGCTTGACGACGACGTCCTTGCCCTCGCCGTGCTCGACGGCGTTGACGACGAGATTGCGCAGTATGCGCTCCACCCGTCGGGCGTCGGCCTCGGCAACGACGGGCTGCTGGTCGCCGACGACGCGTATGTGGGTGCCCTTGCGCTCGGCGAGCGGCTCGGCGCCGCCGACGACCCGCCGCACGACCTCCCTGAGGTCTATCGGCTCGGCCTCCAGTGCCGCGGCGCCCGCGTCGAAGCGGCTGATCTCCAGCAGGTCCGCGAGCAGCGACTCGAACCGGTCCAGCTGGTCGGCGAGCAGCTCCGCCGACCGCGCGGTCACCGGATCGAAGTCCTCACGGGCCTCGTGGATGACGTCGGCGGCCATCCGTACGGTCGTCAGCGGCGTGCGCAGCTCGTGCGAGACGTCGGAGACGAACCGCCGCTGCATCCGCGACAGGTCCTCCATCTGCTGGATCTTCACCTGGAGGTTCTGCGCCATCTTGTTGAAGGCCTCGCCCAGGCGCGCGATGTCGTCCTCGCCGGTGACCTTCATCCGCTCCTGCAGGCGCCCGGCGGACAGCCGCTCCGCGATCCCGGCCGCCATCCGCACCGGAGTGACGACCTGCCGCACCACCAGCCAGGCGATCGCGCCCAGGAGTACGACGACGAAGAGCCCGGCGGTCGCGAGCGTGCCCTTGACCAGGCTGAGCGACTTCTCCTCCTGGGTGAGCGGGAAGAGGTAGTACAGCTCGTAGGGGCGGCCGTTGGGGTCGTTGACCTGCTTGCCGATGACCAGCGCCGGCTGGGATTCCTTGCCGTTGGAGTAGACGATCCGGGTGTAGCTCTGGGCGGCCGTCGTACTGCTGTTGATCCGCTCGCGCAGGTCGGCGGGCACGCTGGAGGAGGGGTCGACCTTCCCGGAGCCGCGCGGGCTGCGGCCGCCGCCGCTGTCGTCGCCCACAGGGAGCGTCACAATTTCGAAGGCACCGGCACCGCCGCTGGAGAGCGAATCCACGAGGTCGCTCATCCACGGGATGACGTTCTGCGACTGCCGTCCGTCGGCCGTGGCGGTGCCGTCACCGCTGGTACCCGGGCCCGTGCCGCTGGCGGCCTCGTCGGCCTTCTGCTTGGCCACCGCGAACCCGCCGGTGGCCTGGCTCTGCGACGCCTTCACCTTCGCGTCCAGCAGACCGTTGCGCACCTGCCCGATCACGACGAAGCCGAGCAGCAGGACGACGCCCAGCGACATCAGCAGGGTCGTGGCGACGACCCGCAGCTGGATGTTGCGCCGCCACAGCCGCATCACGGGCAGCAGCGGGCGGCGCACCCAGCGCATGAACAGGCGGACGACCGGACTGCCCTGGACCCCGCCCTGCAGCAGCCCGCCCTCGAAGAGGCGTCCCCAGCCCGAACCCGCCGCCTTCCGGCCGACAGGCCGCCCCGGACGGGCCCCGGACCGGCCGGGAGCCGAAGCGGTCCTGTCCCCGGACATGTCAGCTCGGTCCGGCCTTGTAACCGACACCACGGACGGTCACCACGATCTCCGGCCGCTCCGGGTCCTTCTCGACCTTGGAGCGAAGCCGCTGGACGTGCACGTTGACGAGCCGCGTGTCAGCAGCGTGGCGGTAACCCCACACCTGCTCGAGCAGCACCTCACGCGTGAACACCTGCCAGGGCTTGCGGGCCAGCGCGACCAGTAGGTCGAACTCCAGCGGGGTCAGCGCGATCGACTGCCCGTCCCGCTTCACCGAGTGCCCGGCCACGTCAATGACCAGGTCACCGATGGTGAGCTGCTCCGGCGCCGGCTCCTCCGACCTCCTGAGCCGCGCCCGGATCCGGGCCACCAGCTCCTTCGGCTTGAACGGCTTCACGATGTAGTCGTCGGCGCCGGACTCCAGGCCCACGACCACGTCGACGGTGTCGCTCTTGGCCGTCAGCATCACGATCGGCACCCCGGACTCCGCCCTGATCAGGCGGCACACCTCGATACCGTCACGGCCGGGCAGCATCAGATCGAGCAGCACCAGATCGGGCTTGCTCTCACGGAAAGCGGCCAGCGCCTTGTCGCCGTCGGCTACGAAAGACGGCTCAAAACCTTCACCACGCAGCACGATGCCGAGCATCTCGGCCAGTGCGGTGTCGTCGTCGACGACAAGGACTCGTCCCTTCATAAACGACATCATCCCATTCTCATAACAGCGACAGGCGCCCTGGTGAGGCAGGTCACGGCCTCGTGACGATAGTCGTAGGAGCCCGTCACTGTCTGCCCTCGTCCGCCGACGTTGATGTCAGCCACGGATGTCAGCTACCCAGCGCAACCACTTCTGATCATGTCTGCACTGGCTACCGCCATTGCACCAGCCGCCGCCCATCGGCCCACGCACCTGCCGCTGCGCCTTCAGGACACGTGCACTTCTGGCCCGGTCGGCAGCAGCCGTCACCGTCTACGCGATCAGCTACGACAGCTCCTAGCGAGGGCCAGTCCGCCTTACGGCAGACGAGCGATGCCCCCTGCACACCACCTGATATGGCAATGCCTTGATGTCAGCCTCAGATGTCAACAGCCCCTTCATCTGCGGATCACCGCAGGTGGAGGGGCCGTTGCCGTTGATCGACGCGACTTCATCCCATCAGCTGGTCGTTGCCTGGCGTGACCTGGCACAAAGCTCCGCAAGGGCCTCGGTCGTCACAGGAGAAACGGCCCCCTCCTCAGTGACGATCGCCGTCACCAGCTCGGGCGGCGTAACGTCGAACGCCGGGTTGTACGCCTGGGTCCCCAGGGGTGCCACCGGAATCCCGCCTCCTGCTCCTGTCACCGACACCTGGGGTGCTGTGACCTCGGTCACCTCATAGCCGGGGCGCTGCTCGACCTCGATGGACGCCCCGTCCGGCGTCTGCGGGTCGACCGTCGTCACCGGTGCCACCACGATGAACGGCACATGGTGGTACCGCGCGAGCACCGCGAGCGGATAGCTCCCCACCTTGTTCGCCACCGAACCGTCGGCCGCGATCCGGTCCGCCCCGATCAGCACCGCATCCACGTCACCCGCCGCGAACAGCGAACCGGCCGCGTTGTCGGTGAGCAGGGTGTACGCCATGCCGTGACGGGCCGCCTCGTACGCCGTCAGGCGAGCCCCTTGCAGCAACGGACGCGTTTCGTCCACCCACAGCCGCCGCAGCCGGCCCTCGCGGTGCACGGCGAGAGCCACCGCGAACGCCGTGCCCTCCCCGCCCGACACCAGCGATCCGCTGTTGCAGTGGGTCAGGATCCGCTGCCCGCCACCCGGCAGCAGCTCGTCCAGCAGTGCCAGGCCGTGGGCGGCCATCCGGGCGCTGGCCTCGGCATCCTCCCGGTGCAGCGTCCGCGCAGCGGTCAGCGCCGCCGTCGCCGCCACGGTCGGATCGCCCGTACTCGCGAGCGCCGTGCGGTAGGCGGCCTCGGCTCTGCCCACCCCGACGGAAAGGTTCACGGCGGTCGGCCGGGCACCCTCGAGCGCCCGCGCGGCCTCCTCCACGTCGAAGCCCCGCGCGGCGGCGAGCGCCACGCCGTACGCCCCGGCGATCCCGAGCAGCGGCGCCCCGCGCACGGCGAGCGAGCGGATCGCCTCCACCAGCGCGGGAGCGTCCGTGCACACCAGCTCGACCTCTTCGCCGGGCAGCCTCGTCTGGTCGAGAAGGACCAGCACGGGACCTTCGGGTGGTTCCTCCCATCGGAGCACAGGGATCTCGGTCGGCCTCTTGTCCTCGCTGGATTGCGCGTACTGATCAGCCATGCGGTCAGTCTGCCCCGGATCCGGCGGACAATTGAAGGTGTGCAGGCCCTACCGCGGCCGGTCACGTGATGACCACCCCATGGCACGATGTCTGCCAACCTGCCGTCGCGACCGCGGACGGGCACCGTGAAGGAGCATCGATGACAGACACTCCGGGCTGGGCCTCGCCCGGATCCGCCTCGTCGCCCGACGGGCGGGAACCCGGCGCGTCCGGCCCCGCCGAGCCCACCGACCGTCCCGGCCCCGCCGAACCGGCCGCGCAGCCTGGCGCAGACCCGCAGGGCCAAGGCCCGAAGTGGTCCAAGGACCAGCCGCCGGCCGGCCAGTGGTCCGCGCCCACGGGTCCCCCGAGCCCCGGCCAGGCCCCGCCACCCCCACCGCCCGGCCCGGGCTGGGGCGGCGGGTACGGCGGAGGACAGCCCGGCGGGTACGGAGGCGGCTCGTACAGCGGGCCTCCCGGCGGCCCCGGTGGCTACGGCACCCCCGGCGGCTACGGAGCCTGGGGCGGCGGCTGGGGCGGCCCCCCGCCCGCTGCCAAGCCCGGCGTGATCCCGCTGCGCCCGCTCGGCGTCGGCGAGATCCTCGACGGTGCCGTCTCCACCATGCGCACCTACTGGCGCACGGTCCTCGGCATCTCGCTCACCGTCGCGGTCCTCACCCAGCTGAGCGTGATCCTCCTGCAGGGCCTCCTGCTGAACGACGAGACCACCAGCACCCTCAACGACCGCAGCGCCTCCCCGAGCGAGATACTCCAGGCCGTGGGCGCGGTCATGGCCGGCACCGGTCTCGTGGCCGTGATCTCCGTCGTCGGCACCATCATCGCGACCGCCCTGCTCACGACGGTCACCAGCCGTGCCGTCCTCGGCAAGCCGGTCAGCACGGGCGAGGCCTGGCGGGACGCCCGCCCGCAGGTACCGAAGCTGTTCGGTCTGCTCCTCCTGCTGGGCGTCATCGCCGTCGGTGTGCTGCTCTGCGGCGCGCTGCCCGGCATCCTCGTCGCCGTCGCCGGTGGAGACAAGGGAGCCAGCATCGCGCTGATCGTCCTGGGCGTCCTCGCCGCCGGCATCGTGGCGGTGTGGCTGACGGTCCGCTTCTCCCTGGCCTCGCCCGCGCTGATGCTGGAGCGGCAGAGCATCGTGAAGTCGATGAGCCGCTCCGCGAAGCTGGTCCGTGGCTCCTGGTGGCGCGTCCTCGGCATCCAGCTGCTCGCCGGGCTCATCGCCAACATCGTCTCGTCGATCGTCGTGATCCCCTTCGCCCTCATCGCGGGCGCCGTCAGCGGCGACGGGATGGCGGGCCTCTTCGCCCCCGACGCACAGAGCCCCGGCTGGAGTTTCCTGATCATCAGCGGCATCGGTTCGGTGATCGGCTCCATGATCACGCTCCCGATCAACGCGGGCGTCACCGTACTCCTGTACATCGACCAGCGGATCCGCCGCGAGGCCCTCGACCTCGAACTGGCCCGCGCCGCCGGCGTCCAGGACTACGGCACCAGCACCCCCGGCCCCGTCCCCGGGAGCTGATGCGGTGAGCCTGACGGGGGGAGTTCTCACGGCGGCACCGGCCCTGCCCGGTGCCGCCGGATCGGCCGTACGAGGCCTACTGGGCGCGGCACACAGCACGGTCCTGGCGGCCGGCGGCTCGGGCGACGAGCCGCCGGTGACCATTCCGCGCGATCCCGCGCGGGAGGCGGCGCGCCGTGAGCTGTCCAAGCGGATGTACCACGAGAACGACCCCAGCCTGCTCCAGCGCGCCCTGAACGCCTTCTGGGACTGGCTGGACAAGCTGTTCAACACGGCCGCCTCGGCGACACCCGGCGGCACGCTCGGCCTGCTCGTCGTCGTCCTGTTCGTCCTCGCCGTGCTGGCCGCCCTGTGGTGGCGCCTGGGCACTCCGCGCCGCCAACCGGTCTCCGCCACAGCCCTGTTCGACGAGCGCCCCCGCAGCGCCGCCGAACACCGCGCGGCCAGCGAGGCACACGCCGCCCAGGGCCACTGGAGCCAGGCCGTCCAGGAACGCATGCGAGCCATCGTCCGCTCCCTGGAGGAGCGAACCCTGCTCGACGTCCGGCCCGGCCGCACCGCCGACGAAGCCGCCGCCGAAGCCGGCCGCACCCTCCCGTCGCACACCGACCGACTGCGCTCCGCCGCCCGGGAGTTCGACGACGTCACATACGGCGGACGCAGGGCGAGCGAGCAGTCGTACCGGCGCATCGCCGAACTCGACCGCGACTTGGAGCGCAGCCGGCCGGTCCTCGCCAACAGCGCCAACAGCACGGCCCACAACACCAGCCAGGGGGCCGCCGAATGACCGCCGAGGCCACGTTGCCGACCACCTCGGCGTCGCCCACCGCCCGCCAGATCTGGACTCGCGGGCGAGGCATCGCCGTCGCCGTCGTGCTGATCCTGATCGCGGCCGTCGCGATCGCCGCCGTCCGCTCCCAGACCCGGCACGGCGAACTCGACCCGCGCTCCCCCGATCCCTACGGCAGCCGCGCCGTCGCCGAACTCCTCGCCGACCGGGGCGTCTCCACGCGCGTGGTCACCTCGCTCGGCGCGGCACGCGCCGCCGCCGGCCCGGACACCACACTTCTCGTCGCCGTACCTGACCTTCTGACGCCCCGTCAACAGACCCGGCTGCACTCGGCCGTGGCCAACTCCGGTGGCCGCACCATCCTCGTCGCCGCCGGCAGCTCGTCCGTCGAACGACTCGCACCCGGGGTCACCGCGGACCCCGCCACCAGCTACGACTCGACGCTCGAACCCGACTGCACCCTGCCCGAAGCCAGGCGCGCCGGCAGCGCCGACACCGGCGGCATCCGCTACACCACCACGCACCTCGACGCCGACTCCTGCTACCCCAGCGAACGCCTCGCCACCCTGCTCCGCCTTCCGGCGGCCTCCGGAGACGGCGACACCGTCGTGCTCGGCGCGCCCGACATCCTCTTCAACAAGCGCCTCGACGAACAGGGCAACGCCTCGCTCGCCCTCCAACTCCTCGGCTCCCGCCCCCATCTGGTCTGGTACCTCCCCTCGCTCTCCGACGCTTCCGCCGCCGACACCGGCGAACGAAAGAGCTTCCTCGACCTGCTCCCCTCGGGCTGGCTCTGGGGCACCCTGCAGCTGTTCATCGCCGCGGCCCTCGCCGCCTTCTGGCGGGCACGCCGGTTCGGCCCCCTGGTGCCCGAGAAACTCCCCGTCGCGATCCGCGCCTCCGAAACCACCGAAGGCCGCGCTCGCCTCTACCGCAAGGCCAACGCCCGCGACCGTGCGGCCGCCGCTCTTCGCTCCACCACCCGCACGCGCCTGGCCCCCCTCGTAGGCGTCCCCGTCGCCCAGGCGCACGCGCCCGAAGCCCTGCTCCCCGCCCTGTCCGCCCACCTCAACGGAGACGGACAGGCCCTGCACTCCCTCCTCTTCGGACCGCCGCCCGCCGACGACGCGGCCCTCATCGCACTCACCGACCAACTCGACGCCCTCGAAAGAGAGGTACGCCGTCCATGATGGACCCGACCACTGACAACGCCGGGAACACCGGGGACCCGGCCGCCGCCCGGGCCGCCCTGGAAACCCTGCGCACCGAGATCGCCAAAGCCGTGGTCGGCCAGGACTCCGCCGTGACCGGCCTCGTCGTCGCTCTCCTCTGCCGCGGACACGTTCTCCTAGAAGGAGTCCCCGGAGTCGCCAAAACGTTGCTCGTCCGTACCCTCGCATCCGCGCTCGAACTCGACACCAAGCGCGTCCAGTTCACCCCCGACCTGATGCCGAGCGACGTCACCGGCTCCCTCGTCTACGACACGCGCACCGCCGAGTTCTCCTTCCAGCCGGGCCCGGTCTTCACCAACCTCCTTCTGGCGGACGAGATCAACCGCACCCCGCCGAAGACCCAGTCCTCCCTGTTGGAAGCCATGGAGGAACGCCAGGTCACGGTCGACGGCACCCCGCGCCTGCTGCCCGAGCCGTTCCTCGTGGCCGCGACCCAGAACCCGGTCGAGTACGAGGGCACCTACCCCCTCCCCGAAGCCCAACTGGACCGCTTTCTCCTCAAGCTGACGATCCCTCTGCCCTCCCGCCAGGACGAGATCGACGTCCTCACCCGCCACGCCTCGGGCTTCAACCCGCGCGACCTGCGCGCCGCCGGCGTCCGCCCCGTCGCCGGTCCGGCCGACCTGGACGCGGCTCGCGCCGCGGTCGCCAAGACGACCGTCTCCCCCGAGATCACGGCCTACGTGGTGGACATCTGCCGCGCCACCCGCGAATCGCCGTCCCTCACCCTCGGCGTCTCCCCGCGCGGTGCCACCGCACTACTCGCCACCTCTCGGGCCTGGGCCTGGCTGACCGGCCGCGACTACGTCATCCCCGACGACGTGAAGGCCCTCGCCCTGCCCACCCTGCGCCACCGCGTCCAGCTGCGCCCAGAGGCCGAGATGGAAGGCGTGACCGCAGACTCCGTCATCAACGCCATCCTCGCCCACGTCCCGGTCCCCCGCTGATGGCACTCACCGGACGCGCCGCCCTTCTCGCGGCCCTCGGCTCGATCCCCGTCGGCATCCTGGAACCCGGCTGGGCAGGCATCCTCGCGGTCAACGGTCCCCTGGCCCTGGCCTGCGCCTGCGACTTCGCACTCGCGGCACCCGTACGACGGCTCGTCCTGTCCCGCTCCGGTGACACCTCCGCACGTCTCGGCGAATCCGCCGACGTCACCCTGACGATCACCAACCCGACCGGCCGACTTCTGCGGGCACGCCTGCGGGACGCATGGCCCCCCAGCAGCTGGCGGCCCGGCACCGAGGTCGAGAGCTCGCGCCACCGGGTCACCATCCCGGCCGGCGAACGCCGACGGGTGACGACCCGGCTGCGCCCCACCCGTCGCGGCGACCGCCAGGCCGACCGCGTGACGATCCGCTCCTACGGCCCCCTCGGGCTCTTCTCCCGCCAGGGCACCCACAAGGTGCCGTGGACAGTACGAGTCCTGCCCCCGTTCACCAGCCGCAAGCACCTGCCGTCGAAACTCGCCCGATTGCGTGAACTCGACGGCCGCACCAGCGTGCTGACCCGCGGCGAGGGCACCGAGTTCGACAGTCTGCGCGAGTACGTCCCCGGCGACGACACCCGCTCGATCGACTGGCGCGCCACCGCCCGCCAGTCCACCGTGGCCGTCCGCACCTGGCGGCCCGAACGCGATCGCCACATCCTCATGGTCCTCGACACCGGACGTACCTCGGCCGGTCGCGTGGGCGACATCCCACGCCTGGACGCCTCCCTGGACGCGGCCCTGCTCCTCGCGGCGCTCGCCTCCCGCGCCGGCGACCGCGTTGACCTGCTCGCCTACGACCGCCGGATCCGAGCCCTGGTCCAGGGCCGCTCCGCCGGCGATGTCCTGCCGTCGCTGGTCAACGCGATGGCAACGCTGGAGCCGGAACTCGTCGAAACCGACGCCCGTGGCCTCACCGCGACGGCTCTTCGTACGGCCCCTCGCCGCTCCCTGATCGTGCTGCTCACGACGCTCGACGCGGCGCCGGTGGAGCAGGGTCTGCTGCCTGTGCTCCCGCAGCTCACCCAGCGCCACACGGTCCTCGTCGCCTCGGTGGCCGATCCGCACATCGCCCGAATGGCTCAGGCCCGAGGGAACGCCGAGGCGGTGTACGAGGCTGCCGCGGCCGCGCAGGCGCAGAGCGAACGTCAGCGCACGGCGGAACAGCTCCGTCGTCATGGAGTGACGGTCGTGGACGCGACGCCGGACGATCTGGCCCCGGCACTGGCTGATGCCTATCTCGCCCTGAAGGCGGCAGGCCGGCTCTGATCCGCCGCTGCCCGCCCCCTCGGGTGAAATGACTCCTGGGGGAAATGACTCCTGAACGCAGAAAACCCCCGCATCTTTCGATGCGGGGGTTTTCC
>NZ_MCGQ01000067.1 GCF_002242805.1 Streptomyces diastatochromogenes
GGATTAGTGGCGAACGGGTGAGTAACACGTGGGCAATCTGCCCTTCACTCTGGGACAAGCCCTGGAAACGGGGTCTAATACCGGATACGAGCCTCCAAGGCATCTTGGGGGTTGGAAAGCTCCGGCGGTGAAGGATGAGCCCGCGGCCTATCAGCTTGTTGGTGAGGTAATGGCTCACCAAGGCGACGACGGGTAGCCGGCCTGAGAGGGCGACCGGCCACACTGGGACTGAGACACGGCCCAGACTCCTACGGGAGGCAGCAGTGGGGAATATTGCACAATGGGCGAAAGCCTGATGCAGCGACGCCGCGTGAGGGATGACGGCCTTCGGGTTGTAAACCTCTTTCAGCAGGGAAGAAGCGAAAGTGACGGTACCTGCAGAAGAAGCGCCGGCTAACTACGTGCCAGCAGCCGCGGTAATACGTAGGGCGCAAGCGTTGTCCGGAATTATTGGGCGTAAAGAGCTCGTAGGCGGCTTGTCACGTCGATTGTGAAAGCCCGAGGCTTAACCTCGGGTCTGCAGTCGATACGGGCTAGCTAGAGTGTGGTAGGGGAGATCGGAATTCCTGGTGTAGCGGTGAAATGCGCAGATATCAGGAGGAACACCGGTGGCGAAGGCGGATCTCTGGGCCATTACTGACGCTGAGGAGCGAAAGCGTGGGGAGCGAACAGGATTAGATACCCTGGTAGTCCACGCCGTAAACGGTGGGAACTAGGTGTTGGCGACATTCCACGTCGTCGGTGCCGCAGCTAACGCATTAAGTTCCCCGCCTGGGGAGTACGGCCGCAAGGCTAAAACTCAAAGGAATTGACGGGGGCCCGCACAAGCGGCGGAGCATGTGGCTTAATTCGACGCAACGCGAAGAACCTTACCAAGGCTTGACATACACCGGAAAGCATTAGAGATAGTGCCCCCCTTGTGGTCGGTGTACAGGTGGTGCATGGCTGTCGTCAGCTCGTGTCGTGAGATGTTGGGTTAAGTCCCGCAACGAGCGCAACCCTTGTTCTGTGTTGCCAGCATGCCCTTCGGGGTGATGGGGACTCACAGGAGACCGCCGGGGTCAACTCGGAGGAAGGTGGGGACGACGTCAAGTCATCATGCCCCTTATGTCTTGGGCTGCACACGTGCTACAATGGCCGGTACAAAGAGCTGCGATACCGTGAGGTGGAGCGAATCTCAAAAAGCCGGTCTCAGTTCGGATTGGGGTCTGCAACTCGACCCCATGAAGTCGGAGTCGCTAGTAATCGCAGATCAGCATTGCTGCGGTGAATACGTTCCCGGGCCTTGTACACACCGCCCGTCACGTCACGAAAGTTGGTAACACCCGAAGCCGGTGGCCCAACCCCTTGTGGGAGGGAGCTGTCGAAGGTGGGACTAGCGATTGGGACGAAGTCGTAACAAGGTAGCCGTACCGGAAGGTGCGGCTGGATCACCTCCTTTCTAAGGAGCATCTAGCTGCCGCAAGGCAGCCAGAGCCACTACGCCAGCGAATGTCTGGCGGTGGTTAGCTCATGGGTGGAACGTTGATTATTCGGCACACTCGGTCTGCTTCTCTTCCTAGTACTGCTTCGGCGTGGAACGGATGAAGAAGAAGCTGAGGGTGTCGGGCACGCTGTTGGGTGTCTGAGGGAATGGATTTCCTCAGTCGCCGGCCCCAGTGCACTCGAATCTTGTGGTTCGGGGTGATGGGTGGCTGGTCGTTGTTTGAGAACTGCACAGTGGACGCGAGCATCTGTGGCCAAGTTTTTAAGGGCGCACGGTGGATGCCTTGGCACCAGGAACCGATGAAGGACGTGGGAGGCCACGATAGTCCCCGGGGAGTCGTCAACCAGGCTTTGATCCGGGGGTTTCCGAATGGGGAAACCCGGCAGTCGTCATGGGCTGTCACCCACTGCTGAACACATAGGCAGTGTGGAGGGAACGAGGGGAAGTGAAACATCTCAGTACCCTCAGGAAGAGAAAACAACCGTGATTCCGGGAGTAGTGGCGAGCGAAACCGGATGAGGCCAAACCGTATGCGTGTGAGACCCGGCAGGGGTTGCGCATGCGGGGTTGTGGGATCTCTCTTCTGTCGTCTGCCGGCGACAGGACGAGTCAGAAACCGTTGATGTAGGCGAAGGACATGCGAAAGGTCCGGCGTAGAGGGTAAGACCCCCGTAGTCGAAACATCAGCGGCTCGTTTGAGAGACACCCAAGTAGCACGGGGCCCGAGAAATCCCGTGTGAATCTGGCGGGACCACCCGCTAAGCCTAAATATTCCCTGGTGACCGATAGCGGATAGTACCGTGAGGGAATGGTGAAAAGTACCGCGGGAGCGGAGTGAAATAGTACCTGAAACCGTGTGCCTACAAGCCGTGGGAGCGTCGGAAGCAGCTTGCTGCTTCTCGTGACTGCGTGCCTTTTGAAGAATGAGCCTGCGAGTTTGCGGTGTGTTGCGAGGTTAACCCGGGTGGGGAAGCCGTAGCGAAAGCGAGTCCGAATAGGGCGTTTCAGTAGCACGCTCAAGACCCGAAGCGGAGTGATCTAGCCATGGGCAGGTTGAAGCGGAGGTAAGACTTCGTGGAGGACCGAACCCACCAGGGTTGAAAACCTGGGGGATGACCTGTGGTTAGGGGTGAAAGGCCAATCAAACTCCGTGATAGCTGGTTCTCCCCGAAATGCATTTAGGTGCAGCGTCGTGTGTTTCTTGCCGGAGGTAGAGCACTGGATAGGCGATGGGCCCTACCGGGTTACTGACCTTAGCCAAACTCCGAATGCCGGTAAGTGAGAGCGCGGCAGTGAGACTGTGGGGGATAAGCTCCATGGTCGAGAGGGAAACAGCCCAGAGCATCGACTAAGGCCCCTAAGCGTACGCTAAGTGGGAAAGGATGTGGAGTCGCACAGACAACCAGGAGGTTGGCTTAGAAGCAGCCACCCTTGAAAGAGTGCGTAATAGCTCACTGGTCTAGTGATTCCGCGCCGACAATGTAGCGGGGCTCAAGCGTACCGCCGAAGTCGTGTCATTGCAGCATATAGCCCCAACGGGTGCTGTGATGGGTAGGGGAGCGTCGTGTGCCGGGTGAAGCAGCACCGGAAGGTAGTTGTGGACGGTTCACGAGTGAGAATGCAGGCATGAGTAGCGATACAAACGTGAGAAACGTTTGCGCCGATTGACTAAGGGTTCCTGGGTCAAGCTGATCTGCCCAGGGTAAGTCGGGACCTAAGGCGAGGCCGACAGGCGTAGTCGATGGATAACCGGTTGATATTCCGGTACCCGCTGTGAAGCGTCAAACATCGAACCCATTAATGCTAAGGCCGTGAAGCCGTTCCGGACCCTTCGGGGAAAGGAAAGTGGTGGAGCCGCTGACCCAAGGTGGTAGTAGGTGAGTGATGGGGTGACGCAGGAAGGTAGTCCATCCCGGGCGGTGGTTGTCCCGGGGTAAGGGTGTAGGACGTTGTCTAGGTAAATCCGGACAGCACATAGTCTGAGACCTGATGCCGAGCCGATTGTGGCGAAGTGGATGATCCTATGCTGTCGAGAAAAGCCTCTAGCGAGTTTCATGGCGGCCCGTACCCTAAACCGACTCAGGTGGTCAGGTAGAGAATACCGAGGCGTTCGGGTGAACTATGGTTAAGGAACTCGGCAAAATGCCCCCGTAACTTCGGGAGAAGGGGGGCCACACTCGGTGATCCGATTTACTCGGTGAGCTGGGGGTGGCCGCAGAGACCAGCGAGAAGCGACTGTTTACTAAAAACACAGGTCCGTGCGAAGCCGTAAGGCGATGTATACGGACTGACGCCTGCCCGGTGCTGGAACGTTAAGGGGACCGGTTAGCTCCATTTCGGTGGGGCGAAGCTGAGAACTTAAGCGCCAGTAAACGGCGGTGGTAACTATAACCATCCTAAGGTAGCGAAATTCCTTGTCGGGTAAGTTCCGACCTGCACGAATGGCGTAACGACTTCTCGACTGTCTCAACCATAGGCCCGGTGAAATTGCACTACGAGTAAAGATGCTCGTTTCGCGCAGCAGGACGGAAAGACCCCGGGACCTTTACTACAGTTTGATATTGGTGTTCGGTTCGGCTTGTGTAGGATAGCTGGGAGACTGTGAAGCTTGGACGCCAGTTCAGGTGGAGTCGTCGTTGAAATACCAGTCTGGTCGTGCTGGATGTCTAACCTCGGTCCGTGATCCGGATCAGGGACAGTGTCTGATGGGTAGTTTAACTGGGGCGGTTGCCTCCTAAAGAGTAACGGAGGCGCCCAAAGGTTCCCTCAGCCTGGTTGGCAATCAGGTGTTGAGTGTAAGTGCACAAGGGAGCTTGACTGTGAGACCGACGGGTCGAGCAGGGACGAAAGTCGGGACTAGTGATCCGGCGGTGGCTTGTGGAAGCGCCGTCGCTCAACGGATAAAAGGTACCCCGGGGATAACAGGCTGATCTTCCCCAAGAGTCCATATCGACGGGATGGTTTGGCACCTCGATGTCGGCTCGTCGCATCCTGGGGCTGGAGTCGGTCCCAAGGGTTGGGCTGTTCGCCCATTAAAGCGGTACGCGAGCTGGGTTTAGAACGTCGTGAGACAGTTCGGTCCCTATCCGCTGTGCGCGTAGGAATATTGAGAAGGGCTGTCCCTAGTACGAGAGGACCGGGACGGACGAACCTCTGGTGTGCCAGTTGTTCTGCCAAGGGCATGGCTGGTTGGCTACGTTCGGGAGGGATAACCGCTGAAAGCATCTAAGCGGGAAGCCTGCTTCGAGATGAGTATTCCCACCTCCTTGAGAGGGTAAGGCTCCCAGTAGACGACTGGGTTGATAGGCCAGATATGGAAGCCCGGTAACGGGTGGAGTTGACTGGTACTAATAGGCCGAGGGCTTGTCC
>NZ_MCGQ01000068.1 GCF_002242805.1 Streptomyces diastatochromogenes
ACCACATCGCTGCGCGATGTGCAAGCGAACAACCGTGCTGCGCACGGTTGTTACGCCCCCGCTCCGCGGGGGCGAACCCCATTGCTGCGCAATGGGATTGACTGCGGTCGCTGCGCTCCCGCTGCCCGCGCGATGCGCGGGCCAACTCCCTCCGCTGCGCTCCAGGAGTTGAGGGAGCCGGCCGCTGCGCGCCCGGCGCGGCATGCGATGCGCGGCCGCCGAGTTGACGGAGTGTCACGTGCGGCTAGTTGAGCCTCCAGTACGGAAGTTAGCGAGTGCTTCGCACTCCTGGGCGGGTCCGCTACGCTCCCCCGCCTGACGGTCCTTCCGGCTGCGCCTCCAGAACCTTGGGGCCCGCTGCCGCAGGCCAGGCTGGCGGCGAAAGAGTGGGGGTCGCTCATTCATGTCGGGTTCCAGTGTAGTGGGTGCATCAGGTTGATGCACCATGTACCGCTGGCGGAAACACGGGGCACCCCATCAACTAGCCGGGGCGGGGCACGCTTTTGACAAAGTGTCAGGTGCCGTATTTTGGTCCGTCAATTTATGCGAGTAATCATGAATTGGGAAGTAGTAGACCACTGCTGAAGAGCAGGACCCCGGATAACGGAAAGTCTGAATTCCGGCGTGCGGAGGTACCGGAGCCGAACAGTCCCCGGCCGAGCAACGGGACCCGCTACGACACGGTCAGCAGGACCGTCCCGGGCACCTCCACGGGCTCCGGGCGACGAGGAAGGGACGCAGGTAGCGGTGCAGTCCCGGGGCCTCAAGGTCCCAGTCGACCAGCAGCACCCGCTTGCCGTTGCTGGCCAGGATCCAGCTGGCGTTGACCAGGGCCATCATGCGGCCCGTGCCCCCCTTGTAGGAGCAGGGCAGGGGTACGGGGTCCATTCCAGCGGTGACGTGCCGTAGTACTCCCGCCGTCGCCAGCCCTCCGGCAGGGGGCTGTCGACCCCGGCGGCGACATCTGCGACATCGGGTCGCGCATGGGCGCCCACAGGACCGGTATCGGCGCGGGCACGTCGATTTCGGTCTGCTCGCGGTACCGGTCCACCCGGGAGCGGAAGGCGGCCCACTCCTTGCCGCAGTAGAGACTGTTGAGATGGGAGGGTGAGCACAGGGCCACCATGGCCCGGCAGTGCCCGACCGCCCGCCCGAGTCTCCTCGCCCAGTCGTCGCCCAGGCCGATCCGCTTCACGTCGCGGAACGGCATCTCCGCCTCGACCTCCACCCCCAGCAGGCCCAGCTCCGCGGTCAGATCGTCGTAGAACCGCCCCACGAAGGCCTCGCCGTCGTCACAGCGCATAGCTGAGGAAGAAGTACGGCTCCCGTTCCAAGGACACCCGCCGGGCGGATCAGGCCCGGGCTGCACTGCGGGCACCCACCAGACCACGTCATAGGCCGCCTTGAACCGGTGCGCGTACTCCTGGGCAATCTCCGTCTTCCCCATCCCGCCGAGGCCGTGGACGACCTGGGTGGTGGTACCGGAGGCGAAGCCGTTGCGCAGCCACTCCAGCAGAGTAGCGCGGCCGGTGAACGACACGTTCCGGGACGGCACGCGCTGGACCTCCGGCGCGGTGATCTTCAGCCTTGCAGTCGCTCGCCAGCTGGTGGTCGATGCCATGTTGTTGGCGACGAACAGCGTGCGCGGGTGGTCCTCAAAGCTTCAGTAGATGCGTGAGGCCAGCTCCCGGGTTTCCGTGAACCGGCCGAGTGCTCGCAGGTCGACGGCCAGATTGTTCGCGGCTCACAGGGTGCACGGGTGGTCCTCACCGTAGTGCTAAACAGAGCCGCGGGAATTGGGCCCCGACGTGAAGAAGGGGCACATCTGCAGCAGATCTACCGCAGGCAGCAAGGTTCTGCGTCGACGAAGACCAGCCGGTACGCGCGCCGCTTGCCAAGCCTCTCCTTCAGGCGTTGCAGATCGGTGCAGTAGACGGACGGGTTGAGGAAGCCGCTGCCGGTTCTGTACCGGTGGGCGTAGAGACCGCCGCCGCAGGACCGCACGACCGGACAGGACCGGCACTGCTCGCTCAGTCCGTCGAGCCCCCGCTGCCGGGCGACGACCCCGGGATGGGCGGCCACCTCGTCCAGCGTGTGGGTGAAGACGTCCATCCCTGTGGCGGCGGCCCCGTCTTACGCCGTCTTCAGCGAGTCCGCCTGCTCGAAGGTGCCGTCGGTCTCGATCACGGCGAGGTCGGAGGGGGCGAGGCCGAGGCCGAGGGACTCGGTGAGGCTGTGACCGCCGTGCAGAGTACTCAGCACGGAGTCGAAGATCCGCACGTCCATGGGCCGGCCGTCCGCCGTCCAGTGGTCGTACACGGCCAGCAGCCAGCGCGCGTACGCCGTGCCCTCGAGGTCGTCGGCGGGGCGGAGCGGGGGCTCGTCCCAGGTGGCGTGGGGCAGGAGGAAGTCGACACGGGGCGGGGCGAGTCCCGCGAGCGCGTCATAGACGGCGACGGGTTCGTTGCGCACGTCGATCGTGCAGAGGTGGCCCGCGAAGAGATGCCGGTAGCGGGGGCCGCCCAGCAGCCGGACGGCCTTGAGCACCTTGTCGTAGCGGCTGCGGCCGTCGAGGTAGCGGCGGTGGAGGTCGTTGGCGGCCCGGTCGCCGTCCAGCGAGATGCCGACCTTGATGCCGAACTCGTCGAACAGCTCGCAGAACCGCTCGTCGAGCGTGACTCCGTTGGTGTGGATGCGGAGGTCCAGCGCACACACGCCCCGGAGCGCCTTGGTGAGTTCCTCGGCGGCCCTGCGCAGCCGGACCCGCCCGGCAAGGAGCGGTTCGCCCCCGTGGAGGACCACATGGAACGTGTCCAGGCGGTGTGCGGCCGCATGGTCGGCGATACGTTCCGCCGTGGCGCGGAGCACGTCGTCGGACGCCACGAGGGGCCGGCCTCGCCAGCTCTGGTCTGCGTGCTCGAACACATAGCAGTGGTCGCACGCAAGATCGCAGCGACTGTGCATCTTGAGCACGAATGAGCGAGGTGCTATGACCTGCCCACGCACAAGGCTCTGGCCTCAACTTCGCTAGATGTTAGGGAAGTTGAGGCCAGAAGGACTGTCTGCCCATTGCTCCAACATCGGCGGCCGGTGGCCTGTCCGCACCGAGCTGGCATGAGTCAGGCGCTGCGCCTCCCGCCGCGGCGCATACGAGCACGGTGCATCCGCAGGAGCACAAACACCCCTACCACTCCACCACTAGCGACCAGGGCCAACGTCCCGTACACGTCGGCGGCATCCGGCTCGGTTTCCACCGCGCACAGCGCCAAGATCGCCAAGACGATAACCATCAGGACCAGGAGAACGAGCGTCCCGAGGAGGAGCCTGCCAAGGCGCTCCTGATTGCGCCGCAGGTCAACGGGCGTCCGGAGGAACTGGTCAAAACGCCTCTGACCTGCCTCGCTGCCCAGCGCTTCCCTGATCTTTTCCCGCAAGTCCGGGTCATCAAAATCCGGCGTTTGTGCTGTAGTCATCTGCTCTTTCCTGGTGTCGTCTGGCTGCTGAAGACAAGTTGTTGGTGGATGCGGGCGGCCCGCAGGCGAGGTGAGTGCATCCCATGCAGGTGGTGGAAGACACCAGCACGGGACACCCTTTCCGCAGGCCGGAGTGAAGGGGAACCTAGCGCACCGAACAACTCTGCACCGCCCAGAGCGTCACGATCCCTCCCTCGGGACTCTAGCGCCGCCAAGTCGTCGCAGAGCCCCGCTTCTTGTGCTGCCGAAGCATGGCACAGGGCTTACCACTCTGCGAGTAGACCATGCATGTCAGTCCAGCCCCTTCCTCTCAAGCCTGCAGCCTCTGGGCAGCCACAGAAATATGCCGCACCAGACACTGAGAGGAGAAATGCCAGCCAGCCTGAAAAGAGAGAGAATTACCCACTTCATCGAATTGATAGCGGAGCAATTCCTCGCAAACAGAAAGCGCTTACTCCTGGGTTCGGGATCAGCGATGCCGCGAGCAGGCGGAGGCCCTGACGGCAAGCGCCTTCCACCGCGCCGCGCCAGAGCCTCCGCAACGCCCTGTCCCAGAGCATCGGTGAGCCTTCAGCAGCCAGACGACGCAGGAACGAGCGCCCCCGAGGATACAGCCCACCCAGTCCCAGAGCGGCTCGGCGGAGCGCCGCCCGCTTCTGGCCGCGACGAGAAAGGCCGACGTGCCCTTGCTGTTGCACGAGGCTGAGTGCGGGCATGTCAGACCGGGTGAGCGGGGTCGTCTGCTCATGACGCGAGGGCGAGGTTGTGTGTGGGCGACAGGATGGACCGCGTGATGGAAACCGTCCCCGAGCTGGCGGCAGTCGCGGAGGATCTTGCTTCATCCGGCCGATGACGTGTTCCATGCGAGCACGGACCCCGCGGTGCTCGGCGCTGTCGTGCTCCTCGGCCCGGAGCAGAGTCCGTCCCGGGCGTTTGCGGTGCGGTACCACCATCCCGCAGTTGAGACAGGCACCGTCGCCAAGCACGATCACGCCCTGGCAGCGCCGGCCCAGCCCCCGCATCCGCTCGGCGTGGGCATCTCCAGTGATAGCCGGCACCGATCACACAGCCGCGACCACCCACCAGTCACGTCTCGGTCTGCACGCTCGCCGAGAACCTGTACCTGCGGCTGGATGCCCCGGCCAGGAGGAGACACCGAACAGCAGGCCCAGCCGCCGCTTCCCGTCTTCGGCGACTTCGTGATCGACGCGGCGATCCAACGGCGCCCTCGTACGACCGCGGGACACCGACGCCGCGCCTGGGAGGGGAGGGAGGCCTGCCCGTAGACGCTGGGAGAATGCCTGCGGACCAACCGGGCGCGGCCTGAGCGGCTGTGGCGCGGCTACGGGTTCCGGCGCGATGCTCGCGAGCGAGCTCGTTCTGACCGGCCTGCCCGGATCCTTCATTCTGTGCGAGAGGATCGACCCAACACCGCTCTGGCGCGAAGGGGTCTGGGCGGAGCGCGGCCAGGAGGAAGCCGCACTGGGACGGCTTCAGGGCAGCTGGCTGTACGACGCGGGCAAGAGGACGGGCGATGAGCAGGGTTCCGCTCAAGAAACACCAGATCGACCAGAAATCCAGTTTCCGTAAGTGGGTCGGATTCCCTGCAAGGTCATCTGTCCCCCCTCAGGGTGCCCGGGGCACGATCGTGTCAGCGACCGGCTCCGGAAAAACGATCATGGCTGCCGCGAGTGCGTTGGAGTGCTTCCCGGACGGCCGGATCCTCGTGACCGTGCCGACCCTGGACCTGCTCGTGCAGACCGCCCAGGCGTGGCGGGCCGTGGGCCACCGCTCCCCCATGGTCGCGGTGTGCTCGCTGGAGAACGACCCGGTGCTGAATGAACTCGGGGTGCGCACCACCACCAACCCGATCCAGCTCGCCCTGTGGGCCGCCCACGGACCGGTCATCGTGTTCGCCACGTACGCCTCTCTCGTTGACCGCGAGGACTTCGACGACCCGATGGGCCAGGGACGCACTCGCGGGCCGCTGGAGGCCGCTCTGGCGGGCGGAGAGCGCCTGTACGGCCAGCGCATGGACGGTTTTTCGCTCGCCATCGTGGATGAGGCCCACGGTACGGCGGGCGATCTTGGCAGGCCGTGGGCTGCGATCCACGACAACGCCCGCATCCCCGCCGACTTCCGGCTCTACCTGACCGCGACCCCCCGGATCCTGGCATCGCCCCGGCCGCAGCACGGGAAGAACGGCCAGGAGCTGGAGATCGCGAGCATGACCGACGACCCGGACGGCACGTACGGGTCGTGGCTGGCCGAACTCGGGCTCTCGGAGGCGATCGAGCGCGAAATCCTCGCGGGGTTCGAGATCGACGTCCTGGAGATCCGCGACCCCTCCCCCGTCCTCGGGGAGTCAGAGGAGGCTGAGCGAGGCCGGCGCCTGGCCCTGCTGCAGACCGCCCTGCTGGAGCACGCCGCGGCGTACAACCTGCGCACGACCATGACTTTCCATCAGAAGGTGGAGGAGGCCGCGGCGTTCGCAGAGGCGCTGCCGAAGACCGCTGCCGAGCTGTACGTCACCGACACCGATGACGAGACCATGGTAAAGGCGGAGAAGACGCTGCCCGCGTCGTCGATCGACACGGAGTTCTACGGGCTGGAGGCCGGCCGCCACGTCCCGCCAGACCGAGTGTGGTCGGCGTGGCTGTGCGGCGACCACACCGTCGGCGAACGGCGCGAGAAGATCAGCCAGTTCGCCAACGGCATCGACGCCAACAACCGGCGCGTACACCGCGCGTTCCTCGCCTCAGTTCGCGTGCTCGGGGAGGGCGTCGACATCACCGGCGAGCGCGGGGTGGAGGCGATCTGCTTCGCCGACACCCGCGGCTCCCAGGTGGAGATCGTCCAGAACATCGGCCGCGCGCTCCGCCTGAACCGTGACGGCTCCACCAAGGTCGCCAGGATCATCGTCCCGATCTTCCTGGAGCCGAACGAGGACCCGACCGACATGGTCGCCTCCGCTAGCTTCCGCCCCCTGGTCGCGATCCTCCAGGGCCTGCGCAGCCACGATGAGCGCCTGGTCGAGCAGCTCGCCTCCCGTGCTCTCACCAGCGGGAAGCGCAAAGTGCACGTCCAGCGCGATGAGGAAGGCCGGATCGTCGGCGCCGACGGCGCGGGCGACGGCGAGGACCAGGAGCACGACGACACCCAGGCCGCCGCCGAATCCGCCCTGCTCCACTTCAGCACTCCCCGGGACGCGGCGACGATCGCCGCGTTCCTGCGCACCCGCGTGTACAGGCCGGACTCGCTGGTATGGCTGGAGGGCTACCAGGCCCTCACCCGCTGGCGAGCGGAGAACGAGATCACCGGCCTGTACGCCGTGCCCTACGACACGGAGACCCAGGTCGGCGTCACGAAGGACTTCCCGCTCGGACGGTGGGTGCACCAGCAGCGGAAGGCGCTGCGGGCCGGAGGGCTGGAGGAACGGCGCAAGGAGCTCCTGGACGCGCCGGAGGCCGGGATGGTGTGGGAACCGGGCGAGGAAGCGTGGGAGGCCAAGCTCGCCGCGCTCCGGTCCTACCACCGGGCCACCGGGCACCTCGCGCCGCGTCAGGACGCGGTGTGGGGCGAGGGCGAGGCGATGGTGCCCGTCGGGCAGCACATGGCCAACCTCCGGCGGAAGGGTGCGAAGAACGGCCTGGGCAAGGACCCGCAGCGGGCCGCCGTGCGCGCGGCGCAGCTGACGGAGATCGACCCGGACTGGGACTGCCCCTGGCCACTCGACTGGCAACGCCACTACCGCGTCCTCGCCGACCTCGCCACCGACGAACCCGACGGCCACCTCCCAGACATCGCACCCGGCGTGCTCTACGAAGGCGACGACCTCGGGAAGTGGCTGGAGCGGCAGAAACAGCCCAGCGCCTGGGCACAGCTCTCCGCGAAGCAGCAGCACCGGCTGTCCAAGCTCGGCATCACGCCAACTGAGCGGCCCGCTACGGCTCCGGCGGCCAAGAGTGCCGGGAAGGCGCCGGGAAAGGCTTCAGCGGCCTTCCAGCGAGGCGTTGAGGCCCTCGCGCAGTACGTCGCCCGCGAAGGCCACCACCGTGTCCCCAGGGGGCACTCGGAGGAGATCGCGGTGGAGGGCGAGGCGGCGCCGGTGGCCGTGAAGCTGGGCGTATGGATCTCCAACACCAGGACCCGCCGGGACAAGCTCACGCACGTACAGCGTGCAGCGCTCGTGGAGCTGGGAGTTGAGTGGGCATGAAGGACGTGACCACCGCGACCGGCACCACCGTGCCAGCCGCCGCGACCGAGCAACCGCTGTTCACCGAGGACTGGCTTACGGGGTGCGGGCCGTGGCGAGCTTCACCATCAGCGAGCGGACCTCGAACGGGTACGAGTCGGCGTTCGCCTTCTTGGGCGGCGGCACATTCCGCCGGCGTCACCAACGTCCTGCACGGCGCGGCTCCCGGCATCGTCGCCTTCGCCCTCCACCACCTGCGGCCCCTGCTTCCCGACCTCACCGATGAGCGGTGGGCGCGAATCGACGCGGCCGCGACCGCCCTGGATCTCCGGGTGTCCGAGGACCTCACCGGAGCCAACGACACCGATCCCCGCAGCGCCCTCGTGCCGGATCACGGGCAGCTCACGCTGGCGCCCACGGTGGCGGGGCAGACCGCCTTGTGGGGCGACATAGTGCGCGAACCGGACGGCACCGAGGCATCCCGAATTGATGACGGGAGTTGCGCGCGGAGGCCCCTGGCGGGAAGCCTGGGGGCCTCCGTCTTCGGCACGGCCAGGACGTCCAGGAGGCGTGTCGCCCGCCGCTCGCCTCGTCATCTGCTGAGCACGAAGTCACGAGACGAGATAGTCAAGTGATGGAGTCTGAGATGCCAAAGATCAAAGTCTGAAACGTTAACGTTCAAAGCCGCTGGATGCACGCCTGCCAGGGCATTCGGGGAAAAAGTGATTTCCAATTGGCGTCACAGTGTTCACAGGTTCTCCGATAACCCGGTCTGAGCGGGAGGCGGACCGCCCGCCCGCACCGGAATTCGGCACCCAGCGAGTCGGACCCCTGGCGCAATATGGGGGACGTGAACACCGAACTCACCGTGCTCAAGCGGGACATGCCCGTGGGGCAGGACGACACGATACGGATGCTCCTGGACCAGTCCAAGCGCTCCGGCCGTGCCGTCCCCATCCGGCGCGCGTTCGTCCAGGACGCCGAGCCCGGCCTCCGTCTGGTCACGCGGCCCGGCCCGTTCCCTCATCTGCTGCGCAGCCCCGAGCGGCTGGAGCTCTTCCTCCTGATCCACTGCGTCACCGCGAGGGCCGACTGGGGCGTGACCGCACGGTCGGAGACCTGGGGCCGCGCGACGGGGATCTCGTTCGCCACCAACGGCACGGCGAGCGCGGCAGTCTCCCGGCACCTGGCGAAGCTGAAGGCCCTGAAGCTGATCAGCACCGCCCCGGACGGCCGGATGACCCGGATCACCAAGCTGTTGGAGGACGGCTCCGGGGCCCCGTACTCGCTGCCGTCGGGCAGTGACGAGGGCACCCGCAAGGACACCTACTTCAGGGTGCCCTTCGCGTACTGGGAGCAGCACTACTACAAGTCGCTGTCGATGCCGGCGAAGGCGATGCTGTTCATCTTCATGGCCATGCGCAACCCCTTCAAGATCCTTCTGCACAAGGACCGGGAGTTCGCGACCTGGTACGGCGTCTCCCCGTCGACCGTCAGCCGCGGCATCACGGAGCTGAAGGCCAAGGGCCTGCTGTACGAGTTCGTCTCCGAGCAGTTCCTGGACGGCTCCTCCGTCTTCGGCCAGAGCACCCGGGTCCGCTGGGCGCTCGCCGCGCCGTTCGACCTGAACCTCAACAAGAAGGACCGGGAGGCCGCGGCCGCCACATGGACCCCCGAGCGGGCGGCCGGCACCGCGCTGCGGATCGCCCCCGGTATCCCCGTGCTCTCCCGGGCGCTCGCCCCGCGGTGAGCACCGCAGGGGAGCCACGGCATCCCCGGCCCTACGACTCCCGGCCCGACGTACACGGGCCGGGCGCGGCGCAGGCCGCCGCCCGCACAAAGGGCGACGGCCCCCTGTTCCCGCAGGGAGCCGCCCAGTGAAGAAACCGACAGTCACTCCCCTAAGGAGGCACCATCAGCATGTTCAATGAGCCTAAGGGCACCGACCGGCCGGCGTCGACCCGGCATCGCCAGGACAACGGCAAGCTGCGCCACCTCGGGTCCCGAATCCGGGCCCGGCTGCGGCAGCTACTGGACGGCGGCCGCCGTCGTCGCCTGCGCGCCCTCGCCCGTACGGCGGGCCACGGTCTGGTCCGCGGCGCGGCCGGCGCCCTGGGCGCGAGCGCGACGGGATGGATCATCTGGTGGATCCAGCAGCGCTGACCCGGCGCACCCGCTGATCCCGTCGCACACCGCCGGTGGCGGCCCCGGCCTCGGCACCGGGGCCGCCACCGGCACGGCTGTACCAAGGCCCAGGGCCGGAGCCGGGCGGGAGCCCGGCGCGGTGACGGCACCGACGCGCAACCTCTGTGGGCACGCTCCGATCCCCGGTCGCGTCCGTGCCCCTCCCCTCCTCCTTCACTCCAGCCCAGGGACAGATGTCGCAGGTCGGCGCGCCGCGTTACTCCGTGCGGGCGATGCCCTCATGCGCGTAGGCTCCGACGGCATGGCCGCCGACAGCATGGTTCAGCTCGTCTCCTGTCTCGCCGCGCAGCAGCCGTACGAGATCGTGGGCACGCCGGAGAGCGAGTGGGTCGACTTCAAGAGCGTCCCGCCCGAAGGGCCGTACGACCTGAGCACCGACAAGGGCAAGTTCGAGCTCGCCAAAGACGTCGCCGCGTTCTCGAACGCCGGCGGCGGTCTGCTCGTGTGCGGCTTCAAGGCGAAGAAGAAGCAGACCGAGCTCTACGAGGTCGCGGAGAAGGTGACGCCCTTCGACAAGAAGCTGGTCGACAGCACGAAGTACAAGGACGTCATCACGGAGTACGTACGCCCACTGCTCAAGGTCAAGTTCTTCTGGTACGACCACCCCGAGGGGGACCCGGAGGCGTCCGGGCACTACTTCGTGATCGAGGTACCGGCGCTGCCCGAGGCCGACCGGTGGGCGATGGTCACCCGGGGCATCACCGACAACGGCCAGTTCATCAAGAACAGCTGGACGGTCCCGATCCGCAACGGCGACACCACGGCCTTCCTCCCGCAGGACGAGGTGTACCGGCTCCTGAACGACGGCCTGCGCGCGCGGCGCGGGGCCGATGCCGCCATGCCCGCGCCGGTCGCGGACCGAGTGAAGGCCCGGGAGGTCCTGCGTGCCGGCCTGGGGATGGAGGAGACGCCGGTGCTCTTCTTCCAGAGCGCGCCCGATCGGCCGCGCGGCCTTGTCCCAGGCATGTACGCCGACGGCGGCCTGCAGGACATCCTCGACAATCAGGACACACTCCGGGGCGCCCACGCCTTCAACTGGTCCTCGGCATACAAGCGTCCGGAATCGCGTGAGGGCGGTCTCCTGCTGGCCGACGCTCCCCGTCGTGGTCTGCTGGTCGAGTCGGACGGCGCGGTCACCGGGGCTGCATCGGCGACCGCAGAGATGCTCGGCTGGGCGATGGAGCGCTACAACGACGGCGGCGGGACGCGCAGGATCAGCGTGTTCGTACTGACTGAGATCACCCTCGAGTATTTCCGGCTGGTCGACCAGCACGTCCTACCGTTGGTCGACGGCCCATGGACACACCGGATCGTCGCCTCCGACTTCGCCCGACCGCCAGGGCGCATACTCGCTTCCGGTGACGATCCCGCCTTCCCCCTCTGGGGCTCCACCCAGATGGCCACGAGCGACAGCTGGAACCACAGCTGGAAGGCCCTGGGAGACCCGGAACGCGACGCCTACGAAGCACTGCGCCACATCTACGCACTCTTCGGCCTCGATGTCACCGCCAACCCCTTCGTCGACGCGAACAGTGTGAACACGGCCAAGCTGCTGGAAAAGAAGATGTAGCGGGCCGACCCCGCCTTTTCACACACCGCTCTGGCCAACCAGGCCGGTGCGCGACCATGATGCGGCCAACGGCCTCGGTGGGGGCCCAGGCGGCGGATCTCCAACTCCCCCCTACAACCCTTCGGCGCCGACGGCAGTCTGGCTATCCGCACCGATCAACAGCGCCGAGAGATCTCACATGACCATCCCGCCTCCCGGCGACGCCCCGGAGCCCAGGGCGCCGCAGATTGCTCCCGGCACGGCCGAACTGCTGGAAGGGATGAGCGAAGAGCAAGCAGCTCTGACCCTTGGTCTGGGAGTGCTCGTGCAGCACGCTGCCGAGACCGAGTACATCTTGCATGGCCTGTATGCCCACCTCGGTGGCGTCGAACGGCCCTACACCGACGCGGCCCACGAGTCGGTGACGTACTTCATCAAGAAGGCCAAGACTCGGCTCACCGCGAGGTCCGAGGGACGAATACCAGCTCAGGACCGCGACGCGTTGCTGCGCGACCTGGAGCTGTGCAAGACCCGCTTCGAGGAGCGCAACCGGTATATCCACAGCTGCTGGGTGTACGACGACGAGGTCTACGGGTGGCGGACCGTCAAAGGAACGAAGGGGCTCAACCGCCCGGAGATCGGCCTGCTGTCCAGCAAGGGTGTCTGGGAGCTGGCTGGTGAGTTTGCCCGTCTGCGAGACAAGCTGATCGCGTGGGACGCCCACTTCTTCGGTGAACCCGGCGACCCGGAACTGGGCGTGCCTCCCGCATCCACGAAGCGTCTGTGACCACCGGTCCGCTGTTTTGCATGCAGGCAGCCCACCCGCCGGAAGTAACTTGCCTCTGGCGGGTCGCTTTCCTTGCTCCGCTGGGTTCAGCGGCCGACGGGCTCCGTGTAGCGCCGGCGGCGCCGGTCCGGGTCGTCGACTCCGATCTCGTACCAGGGCTCACCGCGCTGGAGCCGGGGCAGGGTGTTCACCCACACCGTGATGGTGATGCCGTGCACGGCGGCGGTTGTCGAGCAGGTGCTCCGCCTTCCCCGCCAGGACAACGTGCAGCCGCGGGAAGCGCTGGGACCGGGCCGTGACGCGGGCACGACACGCTGGGGCAGAGCGTGAACCAGGGGCGCTCGAAGCACCCCGCAATCACTCTCAACTACCCTGCAAAACAAGGGGTGTTCAAGGTATTCCTGAGGCGTTCGGCTACGCGTTTCCGTAACGTCGTTCCGTGACGCCCGCCGCCGACGACAGGCCCTTACCCGGCAACGGTCCGAGCAGTACACCGCCGCTTTCGACCGCTCCACCCCCACCGTCCACGTCCGGCCACAAATCGGGCACTCCGCCTGCTCACCCCGCTGCATCGCGATGACCCGCTCCCGGGTCCGCTGAAGCCTCCGCCACCGCCGTGACCTGCACCGTCCTGAGCAGAACACAGCCTCCGTCGCCATCGTCTGCGGCAGCGGATCACCGCACTCCCGGCAGTACCGCCGAGCCGTCGCGCCAACCCCCACAACCCAGATCATCCAGCCGTACCCACCCCACGGCCAGGGATCAAAGACACCTACTAAGTGGGCGTTTACTCC
>NZ_MCGQ01000069.1 GCF_002242805.1 Streptomyces diastatochromogenes
TCGTGGAGGTCTGTGCGGATGCGGAGAGGGTGGGGGTCACGTCGTTCCCGTTCGGAAAAGGGGGTGGGGGTGGGGGTACGTGCGGGGGGCGGGGCCCCGGGGCTCGGCTCGGCCCCGGGGCCCCGTCCGGGTCAGGCTCCGGCGACCTGGTCTCCGCGGATCAGGCCGCTGCCCGGCGGGACCTCGGCCGGGTCGCCGCCGAATCCGGTGATCCTGTTCTTGCCGTCGACGAAGACGACCTTCGGCTCGAACTCCTCGGCCTCCTCGGCGGTGACAGAGGCGTACGACACGATCAGCACGAGGTCGCCGACCTGTGCCTGGCGGGCCGAGGGGCCGTTGACGCCGATGACGCCCGACCCTCGGGGTCCTTCGATGACGTAGGTCGACAGGCGTGCGCCGTTGGTGACGTTGACCAGGTCGACCTTCTCGTGACGGCGGATGCCCGCCGCTTCCATCAGGTCGGCGTCGATCGTGATCGAGCCGACGTAGTTGAGGTGGGACTGGGTGACGGTGGCACGGTGGATCTTGGCTTTGAGTGTCTCGAAACGCACGGTGGCCCTTCGCGATTGCGTCCGGTCAGTCGATGATCTCGGTGTCGCGACGGAAGGGAGCGTGGCATGCGCCGAGGGTGGGGACAACCCCCGTCTGATCAACGAAATCCGAAGTAAAGAACGGGGTTTGACCTTGTGATCGCATCCTCAGGACCGTGATCACCGCCGACCGCGAGCCTGCCCATTTCGTGGCCCTGCCCCTGCGGAGCGTCGCACCTTTGCTGGCTCTTTGCAGAACGTATCTGTGGCTTCCGGTGGCGCCGCATAGCCTTCTGCCATGCGTGTCGACTACTCGCCTCAGTACCTGGACCCGAGGGCGTTCTACCAGCTGCTCACCGCCGTGGTCGTACCCCGGCCGATCGCGAGTTCGTCGTCAACTTCGCTCCCGAGCCGCTCTTCGCGCAGATCAACGCGACCGCGACCGACTTTCCCAGGGACGAGGGCGAGTTCGACGCGGTCGGCATCCCACGCGAACCGTCACTGCGGGTGAAGCCGCCGCGCGTGCCGGCCTCTCCGGTCGCGCTCGAGTGCACGCTGCACTCGACGCTGAGGCTCGGCAACTCGACGGTGGTGTTCGGCCAGGTCGTGCACGCGGCCGTCAGCGAGGACGTCCTGGTGGACGGCAGCCCGGACATCGGACTGCTGCGGCCCCTGGCCCGGTTGGGCGGGAACGAGTGGAGCACGGTCGGGGAGGTGCGCGAGGCGGCGCGGATACCGTACCGGGGGCGGCCGACCGACGGCGCCTGACACCTCACGAAGGCAGAGACGATGACCACCCGGACCCACGACGTCGACCACGAACTCATCGAGGCCGCGGCCCACGTCGCTCGCACTCGCTGCCGGGGCGACAACCACACCATGGCGGCCGCGGCCCGCGCCCAGGACGGCCGGATCGTCACCGCGGTGAACGCCTACCACTTCACCGGAGGGCCCTGCGCCGAGCTGGTGCTCATCGGTGCGGCAGCCGCCCAGGGCGTCTACGCACTGGACACCGTCGTCGCCGTGGGCGACCGCGACCGGGGGGTGGTTCCTCCGTGCGGCCGGTGCCGCCAGGTGCTCCTCGACTACTTCCCCGCCCTCAAGGTCATCGTCGGCGCAGGCGACCGCGTCCGAACCGTCCTCATCACCGACTTGCTGCCCGAGAGCTACGTCTGGGCCGACCACCAGCTCGACGCCGAGTGAGCGCCGGACGTTGCCTGTTGCGGACCTAGGCCAGCACGAGGACGAGCGGGATGCGGTGGCAGGGCACCAGGCGCAGGCCCGCGTGCTCGGCGGGCGTGCCTTCGGTGAGGAGTTCGCCGAAGTCGGGGCCCTTGGTGAGGGAGCCGGCCAGGTGGGCGGGGTCGGCGGAGGCGGCGACCCGGCCGCGGGCGTTCACCAGGTGGGCGGGCCGGGGAAGCCGTCGCAGCAGCGGGAGTACGGCCGCTTCGAAGTGCCGTAGGTACACGTCGGCCGCGGCGACCCCGGCGAAGCGCCCTTCGGTCTCGACCGGTGCGGACAGGGTGAGGCTGTACTCGTCGGAGCAGAGGTAGTCGACGTACGGCCCGGCCACGGCGCGGCGCCCGGTGTCGCGGGGCAGGGCGAACCAGTCCCAGTGCGTGTAGTCGGAGTACGCCGAGTGCCCGGGGTCGAGGTCGAGCAGCAGGGGTCGTACGTCGCCGTCGGCGCCCGTCTGCCACCACTCCAGCCAGGCCGGTACGTCGGTGAGCAGGCCGGGGGCGGCCACGAAGCCGACGCCGGAGACCAGTTCCTGGCGGGTCAGCCGCTGGTGCAGTCCGGGGCGGAGGGCGGCGAGGTCCGCGCTCGCGGGGCGCCGGCCCTGCGCTGCCGTCTTGGCGAGCAGGGCCGCCGTGTCGTGCCGGGTGGCGGCGACGGTCTCGAACACCGCCTCCAGCGCGCCGCCCACCTGCGAGGCCACCCACGCCTCGGCGTCCGTGTCGAGCGTCGCGGCAGCCGAGTGGACCTGCCCGGGGCTCCAGCCCATGGTGTCCTCCAGCGGACGGGAACCGGACGCGGCGCGTTCAGAGGGTGAGGCGTACGGCGACGAGCCGCGCCGTCGACTCCCTGACGCACCGCTCGGCCAGTGTGCCGGCCGATTCGTGGGCCCCATCTTGCACGGCCGAGATCACGGAGCGGTGACGGTCCGCCACTTCTTCACGATATTCGCCGCTCCCGAGGACCAGGCACAGCAGCGCGCCCACCTCGCTCTGCAGCGCGACCTGTTCCCGGGTGAGCCGGGCGGACTGGGCGGCCGCCGCGAGTTCCACGTGGAAGCGGCCGTACAGGCGGCTGCGCGTCGCCGTCTCCTCCGCGTGGGCCAGTTCCTCCGCCGTACGACGCAGGGGGTGGAGGTCCTCGGGTTCCGTGCGCTGTGCGGCGAGGCGGGCGGCGGCGCCGGACAGGGCGGCCCAGTGGTCGCCCAGGTCGCGCAGTTCCTCGGTGCTCCAGCCGCGCAGCCGGACCCTGAGCCGGTCGTCGGCGGGGACCTCGGGCAGCGACACGAAGCTGCCGCCGCCGCGGCCCCTGCGGGTGGTGACCAGGCCCTGCTGCCGGAGCGCCATCAGCGCCTCACGCAGGGTCACCGTCGACACACCGAGCTGTGCGGCCAGTTCGCTCTCGCCGGGAAGCTGCTCGCCGTCGGCGAGGAGCCCCAGTTCTATGGCATCGCCGATGCGGCGGACGACCGTGTCCACGCGGGCCCGGTTGTCCACCGGGCTGAAGACGACCCGGCGGGCGCCGCCGCCCGTTCCCCGGGCACCGCCGCCGATCTCGTGTTGTCTCACGGTCACCACCTCGTGCGTTGACTCAAGCTTTACCCTAAGGGGACCTTGAGCTTAGAACTATGACTTCATATGTTTGCGGTCAACGTAGAGCGCGCCAGAAAGGTTCCCGCATGGAGGGAATTGCGATCCGGCTGCAGGACCTGCGGAAGTCGTTCGGGGAGACGACCGCCGTGGCCGGTGTGGACCTGGAGATCCGGGACGGGGAGTTCTTCTCGATGCTCGGCCCCTCCGGCTCGGGGAAGACCACGGTCCTCAGGCTCATCGCCGGGTTCGAGACGCCCACCGCGGGCCGGATCGAACTCGCCGGACAGGAGGTCACCGGCCTCGCCCCGTTCGAGCGGGACGTGCACACCGTCTTCCAGGACTACGCCCTGTTCCCGCACATGACGGTCGAGCAGAACGTCGCCTACGGGCTCAAGGTCCGCAGGGTGCCGAAGCCCGAACGTCTCGTCCGCGCCCGCAAGGCGCTCGCCGAGGTCCGCCTGGAGGGCTACGGCCAGCGGCGCCCCGCGCAGCTCTCCGGCGGGCAGCGCCAGCGCGTCGCCCTCGCCCGCGCCCTGGTCGGCCGCCCCCGGGTCCTGCTGCTCGACGAGCCCCTCGGCGCTCTCGACCTGAAGCTGCGCGAGCAGATGCAGGTCGAACTCAAGGCGCTCCAGCGGGAGGTGGGGATCACCTTCGTCTTCGTCACCCACGACCAGGAGGAGGCCCTGACGATGAGCGACCGCATCGCCGTCTTCGACCAGGGCCGTATCGCCCAGGTCGGCACACCCGCCGAGATATACGAGCGCCCCGCGACCCCGTTCGTCGCGTCCTTCGTCGGCACCTCGAACCTGCTCGACGGCGAGGCGGCCCACCGGATCGTCGGCACGCCCGGCACGTACAACATCCGCCCGGAGAAGATCCGTGTCCTGAAGGAGTCCGCCGAGGCGGACGAGCCCGGGCACGCGACCGTCACCGGCACGGTCGCCGAGGTCGTCTACCTCGGCGACGCCACCCGCTTCCTCATCGATCTCGACGGCGGCGGCAGGCTCACCGCTCTCCAGCAGAACCTGGAGACCTCCTCCGAGGACGTCGCCGCCTACCGCGGCGCCCGGGTGCGTCTCCAGTGGCACCGCAGACACGCCGTCCGGATCCCCTCCTGACCCCCCACTCCCCCGAACCCCCGCTCCGCGCAAGGCTCCCTCACTCTTGGAGATCGTCGTGCGTCTCACCCGAACCCTCGTGGCCACGGCCGGCACCGCGGCACTGCTGCTCACCGCCGCCTGTGGCTCCTCCGGCAACGGCTCCTCGGCCACCGGCCTCAATCCGCCCGACCTCAAGGCCCCGACGAAGCTCGGCAAGACCGAGGGCCAGGTCAACCTGATCGCCTGGGCGGGCTATGTCGAGAACGGTTCCAACGACCCCAAGGTGGACTGGGTCAGCGACTTCCAGAAGCAGACCGGCTGCCAGGTCCACTCCAAGGTCGCCGCCAGCTCCGACGAGATGGTCAAGCTGATGAAGACCGGGGAGTACGACGCCGTCTCCGCCTCCGGAGACGCCTCCCTGCGGCTGATCGCCTCCGGTGACGCGGCCCCGGTCAACACCGACCTCGTCCCCAACTACAAGGACGTCTTCAGCGGACTGAAGAACGGCTCCTGGAACTCGGTGAAGGGCCAGATGTACGGCATCCCGCACGGCCGGGGCGCCAACCTGCTGATGTACAATACCGAGAAGGTGAGCCCGGCGCCCACCTCCTGGTCGGCGGTGTTCGACGACGCCCCGAAGTACAAGGGGCACGTCACCGCGTACGACTCGCCGATCTACATCGCGGACGCGGCGCTGTATCTCAAGTCCACCCGGCCCGACCTGAAGATCAAGAACCCGTACGCGCTCGACCAGAAGCAGTTCGACGCCGCCGTGGCGCTGCTGAAGAAGCAGAACGCGGACATCGGCGAGTACTGGAGCGACTACCTCAAGGAGATCTCCGCCTTCAAGAGCGGGGACTCGGTCGTCGGGACCACCTGGCAGGTCATCGCCAGCCTGACCGCCGGTGAGGGTGCCAAGGTCAAGGCGTTCGTCCCGAAGGAGGGTTCAACCGGCTGGTCCGACACCTGGATGGTCTCCGCCAAGGCCAAGCACCCCAACTGCGCCTACAAGTGGCTCGACTGGATCGTCTCCCCCAAGGTCAACGCCCAGGTCGCCGAGTACTTCGGCGAGGCCCCGGCCAACTCCAAGGCCTGCGCCGAGACCAGCGACAAGAACTTCTGCACGACCTACCACGCCGCCGACGAGGGCTACTGGAAGAACATCGCCTTCTGGAACACGCCCATCGAGCAGTGCCTCGACGGCCGCACGGACGTCACGTGCGTGCCGTACGCGAAGTGGGTGCAGGCCTGGACCGAGATCAAGGGCTGAGCCGTGACGAGTGAAGTGACGCCCGCCGCCGGACGGGGAACCGTCCGGCGGCTCGCCGGGACGCTGCACCGCAGACCCCGGCTCCGCCTGGCCCTGCTGCTCACCGCGCCACTGCTGTGGCTGACCGTCCTCTACCTGGGCTCGCTGACGGTCCTGTTCGTCTCCGCGTTCTGGACGACCAACTCCTTCACCTCCCAGGTGGTGAAGGTCTGGTCGACGGACAACTTCCACGCCCTGTTCACGACCCCGGTCTTCCGCCAGGTGATCCTGCGCAGCGTCGGCGTGGCGCTCGCGGTGACCGTGCTGTGCGCCGTGATCGCCTTCCCGGTCGCCTTCTACACCGCGCGGGTGGCCCGTCCGAAGTGGCGCCCGCTGCTGGTCGTGGCGATCCTCACCCCGCTGTGGGCGAGCTACCTGGTGAAGGTGTACGCCTGGCGGCTGATCCTCTCCGAGGGCGGCCTCGCCGACTGGATACTCAAACCGCTCGGCCTGAGCGGCCCTGGCTTCGGCCTGCCCGCCACCGTGCTCACCCTGACGTACCTGTGGCTGCCGTACATGATCCTGCCGATCCACACGGCCCTCGAACAGCTCCCGGCCAACCTGCTCGACGCCTCCGCGGACCTCGGTGCGAAGGCCGGCCGCACCTTCCGTTCGGTGGTGCTGCCCATGGTGCTGCCGTCCGTGGCCGCCGGCTCCGTGTTCACCTTCTCGCTCAGCCTCGGCGACTACATCACCGTGCAGATCGTCGGCGGCAAGACCCAGCTGGTCGGCAACCTCGTGTACTCCAACATCGAACTCAACCTGCCCATGGCGGCCGCGCTCGGCACCGTCCCCGTGCTCGTGATCGTGCTGTACCTGCTGGCGATCCGCCGCACGGGCGCCCTGACCAGCCTGTAGGAGAAGAGCGCCATGCATCTCAGCCGCACCGCGCGCATCGCCCTGCGCGCAGGCGCCGCACTCGGCTTCGCGGTGATCTACGTCCCGCTGCTGCTCGTCCTCGTCAACTCCCTGAACCCGGACCGCAGCGCGAGCTGGCCGCCGCCGGGGTTCACCCTGCGCTGGTGGTCCGTCGCCCTCGACAACACCGGTGCGCGCGAGGCGCTGTGGGTGTCCGTGAAGGCGGGCCTGGGCGCCACCGCGATCGCGCTGGTCCTCGGCACGCTGATCGCGTTCGCGGTGACCCGGCACCGGTTCTTCGGCCGCGACACGGTGTCGTTCATCGTGGTCCTGCCGATCGCGCTGCCCGGCATCGTCACGGGCATCGCGCTCAACTCGGCCTTCGGCACGGTCCTCGCGCCGCTCGGTGTGGGCCTCGGGCTGTTCACCGTGATCGTCGGCCACGCCACCTTCTGCATCGTGGTGGTCTTCAACAACGTGGTGGCCCGGCTGCGCCGTACGGCCTCCTCGTACGAGGAGGCGGCGATGGACCTGGGTGCGACCACCTTCCGCGCCTTCGCGGACGTCACCTTCCCGCTGGTCCGCTCCGCGCTGCTGGCCGGCGCCCTGCTGGCCTTCGCCCTGTCCTTCGACGAGATCGTCGTCACGACCTTCACCGCCGGGCCCGGCATCGAGACCCTGCCCATCTGGATCTTCGACAACATGACCCGGCCCCAGCAGGCGCCCGTGGTGAACGTCGTGGCCGCCGTCCTCGTCCTGCTGTCGGTCGTCCCGATCTATGTCGCCCAGCGGCTGTCCTCGGACACGGCGACGTCGAGCCGGGTGTGAGGAGAGGCGGACCCGCACCACAGCGACACCGAGAGTTCACCCAAGACCCCGGCAACCCCTGCCACTTGCCGGGAGTCTCCCGATCGCCACAGCGCCCCGAACGCGTGAACGACCGCGTTCGGGGCGCTCATTCGACCTTGGAGACCCCTTGCGCAAGCGCCCCACGCTCCTGGCCGCGGCCCTGCTCGCCTGCGGCCTGCCGCCGGTCGCCCTGGCCTCACCGGCCGCGGCGGCCCCCGCGAAGTACGCGGACGACTTCAACGGCGACGGCTACCGCGACTACGCCGCCTTCTCCCACGGCCCCGACTCCCGCAGCAAGGGCGGCGGGGTCCTGGTGACCTTCGGGACCGCTGACGGGCCCGGCACGAAGACCCAGTTCATCGACCAGTCGAGCCCGGGCGTCCCCGGTACCGACGAGACGGACGACGACTTCGGCACGGTGCGAACCGCGGCCGACTTCAACGGCGACGGCTACGGCGACCTGGCGGTGTCCGCGCCCCACGAGGACAACGGCAGCCACAAGGACGAGGGTGCGGTCACCATCCTGTGGGGCTCGCGCACGGGCCTGTCCGGCGGCACCGCCGTGCCGAACAAGGGGTCCCGGGGGTCGTACGACGACATGGGCAACGACCTGGCCACCGGCGACTTCAACGGCGACGGCAAGCAGGACCTGGCCGTCGTCGACGACGGCCGGACCTACGTCTACCGCGGCCCGATCGACCGCTCCGGCGTCCACGGCTCGGTCTCGCTCCTGGACAAGAACGCCGACTTCTACGCCACCGCCCTGATCTCCGGCAAGGTCAACGGCGACGGCAAGACCGACCTCGTCGTCATCGGCGACGTCGTGAACCCCTCGTCCATCGGCTCGGACGCCTGGTTCGTCGCCGGCGGGAAGGCCCGGATGTACCCGGGAAAGACGCTGCACCTGGAGTCCGTGCGGGCCGGCGGGGGCGGCAGCGGCCGGGGCGGCGACGGAGTCATCAACGACTTCGACAAGGACGGCTACGGCGACATCGCCATCGGGACGTACAAGGCCGACCACTACAAGGGGCGCGTCTCCGTCTGGTACGGCTCGGCCTCCGGACCGGACAGGAGCGCCCGCTTCACCCAGGCCACGACGGGCATCGCGGACACCCCCGAGGCCGAGGACGCGTTCGGGGCGAGCATCTCGGCCGGTGACACCAACGGTGACGGCTACCGGGACCTGGCCATCGGCGTCTACGGCGAGAAGGAGCGCACCATCCCGTACGCGGGCGGCGTGGCGGTCCTGTACGGGTCCGCCTCGGGTCTGTCCGGCACAGGTTCGAAGTGGTTCACCCGCAGCAGCCCCGGCGTTCCGGGCTACCCGCAGGAGGACGACGCGTTCGGCGGCACGGTACGGCTGCGTGACGCCGACCGGGACGGCTATGCCGATCTGTACGTGACCGGCAACTACGGTTCCCTGCTGATGCTGGGTTCGCCGGCGGGCATCACCATCAGGGGGGCCACCACCGTCGACGGGGACATCATCCCGGGCATGCTGCAGTGAGGCCGAATCCGTAGGCTGAGAGTGCCCGAAGCTCCTTTGGGAGGTGTGCCCGCAGGCGGGAGACGGTCGTGATCGAACTGGCCGCGGCGTTCGCCGTCGCCGGAGCGGCGAGCAACGCCGTGGGCACGGCGTTCCAGCGCAAGGCCGCGTCCACGAGCCGTCGCGGCGGGGTGCGGCTCCTGGCGGAGCTGGTGCGCCGGCCCGCCTGGGTGCTCGGCATGGCCGGGGTCATCGGCGCCGCGCTGTTCCAGAGTCTGGCCCTCGTCAACGGCCCGCTCGCGCTGGTCCAGCCGCTCTTCATCCTGGAGCTTCCCTTCGCCCTGCTCGTCGCGGGGCCGCTGATGCACCGTCGGCTGCCCCGCTCGGGGTGGTGGGGTGTCGGCGGCGTCGTGACGGGCCTGGGCATCCTGCTCGCCGCGGCCGCCCCGCACGGTGCCACCTCCCAGGCGGCGCTCGTGCGCTGGATCCCGGCGCTCGGCCTGTGCCTCGGCGGGATGGCCGCCGCGGTCCTGCTGGCCGGCCGGGGGCGCCCGGCGGTGCGCCGTGCCGCGCTGCTGGCGGCCGCCTCCGCCACGGGCAACGCCCTGACGGCCGCGCTGCTGAAGTCGGCCACGGGGACCTTCGCCGACCATGGCTTCCTGGCGTTCCTGCGGTCCTGGCAGACGTACGGCTTCGCGGTGATGGGCGCGGTCTCCGTGCTCCTGCTGGAGAACGCGCTGCAGGCCGGTCCGCTGGCGGCGGCGCAGCCCGCGCTGACCATCGGGGACGCGATGGTCAGCCTGGCCCTGGGCATGACCCTGTTCGACGAACGCATCCGCACGGGCTGGTGGCTGGTGCCCGAGTTGTGCGGTGCCGTACTGATCGTCGCGGGTGTGGTGGTTCTGAGCCGGGCCGTCCAGCGCCTCATCGTCCGTTAAGTCCATGAAAGGGCAATCGGTCCTTCATGCTGCCGACATAAATGCCGCGCCCCTCACGTCTCCACCGCACTGCCGTTGACCGCCGTTCAATTAAAAGCCTCCGTGGCGAACCCGCAACGGTTACCGGTCGGCGACGCGTTGTGAAGGTTCCCCTATCTCAGTGATAGCATCCCCGCGTCTGCGACCTTGGTTCACTCGGCTCAGGCGCTGTTTTGAGATCGGGCCGGTTCTCAACACGACGGCGACGAGTCGTACCAAGCGGTTGTGCCACGGATTCCCCCGATCCGCGCGCCGACGACTGCAGGCTACATATAGGAAAGGTTTCCATGAATCGAGACGCACTCGTGTGGTGCCTGGTTGCGGCGACGGTGCTCGCCGTCGCCGCCGCCCTGGTGCTCAGTCGTCGCAACAAGGCCATAGCGGCGAAGAAGCAGCAGGCCGAGGCCGTGCTCACGCAGCGGCTGAGCGAGTCCGACCTGCAACTGACCGCTTTAAGAGCCGAGTTGCAGCGGCACCAGGATGAGCACGACAAGACCATCCAAGAAGCCGAAGAGGCGGCCGAGGAGAGCACCAAGGCTGTTCTCAAGGGTTCCGCGCGCTTTCTGCAGAGCCTTGCCGCGGAACAGCTGGCGCTTCTTGAGGAAATCCAGCGCAAGTACGGCGGCCATTCCGTCCTGGGCGATTTGCTGGAAGTAAGTCACGCCAATGCTCAGATGGCCCGCAAGGCACAGGGCATTGCGGTTATGTGTGGTGCTCCGCTGGGTCGCCGCAATAGGCCCGCGAGCGTTTATGACGTGGTGCGCAGCGCGCAGGGTCAGATTCGCAACTTCCGGCGCGTCGAAATCATGCAGCAGACCGGTTTTGCATTGAAGGCGTCCGCTGTTTCTCCGGTCGCGCTCGCCGTCGCCGAACTTCTCGACAACGCTGCCAGCTTTTCTCAGCAGGGCTCGCCGATCGAGATCACTTTCCAGCGGGTGCAGAAGAACCTGTGCATCGTCATCGACGACGCCGGTGTCGGTATGAGCGACGAGGACCGGCAGAAGGCCTCCGCGCTGCTCTCCGGTGACTTCCGGCCCCGTCTTTCCCATCTCGGAAACCAGCCCAAGTTCGGTTTCCCCGTCATCGGCCTGCTCGCGCAGCAGTACGGATTCCGGGTGGACGTGACCGGTGTCTCCCGCTACGGCGGTGTTCGAGCGGTCGTACTCCTGCCCGAGGAGCTGTGGACCGAGGAGGAGACGGCGCCGGCCGAGGACGCTCAGGTCAGCGGTATCCGCGGGGCCGTCGGCCGACCGGAGCCCGTGGCCCGTACCGCGCACGGCCTGCCCCGGCGTGGGGCCCGCCAGGTGCCCATCGCCAGTGTTCCCGACCGGGACGCCACGGAGTCGCCCGCCGCGGCGCCGGAGGACGCCGGCCGTGCCGCGGGCCGGAGCCTCGGAGCCTTCCAGCGCGGCACGCTCTCGGGCCGCAATCTCGCCTCGGCGCCGTCCGAAGGGTCCGATGACGCATGACCACAGACCTGTCGTGGATGCTCGAGGACATCGTGCACAACGTGCCGAAGGCACGTCACGCTGTCCTGCTGTCCGCGGACGGCCTTCCCCGGGGCGCGACCGACGGCATGGCCCAGAAGGACGTGCGGACGATCTCCGCCGCCATGGCGGGCATGCAGTCGCTCAGCCGCGCGACCTCCCACTTCGCCGGGCCGGGGGATGACAGGCAGTGGAACCAGACGATCATCGAGTTCTCGCACGGCTGGATCTTCCTGATCGGCGCCGGGCAGGGCGCCTACCTGGCGGCGGCCGCGGCGCCCGACGTCGACATGCAGCAGATCTCCTTCCGCATGCACCGGCTGGTCGCCCGGCTCGGCAACAACCTCACCTCACCGCCCCGGGTGACCTCGGACGGCGTCGACGGGCTCTCCGGCCGGGCCGGGGCACAGCACGAGGCGGGCGGCAAGGGGGTCCCGATCGCGGACCTCGACGAGGTGGTCGGTGAGGTGCAAGGCGCCCGCCACGCCGTCCTGTTGGGCTCCGACGGGCTGCCCCGCGGCGCCACCACGGGCATGAGCCAGGACCTGGCGGACACCATCTCCGCTGCGATGACGGGGATTCACGCCTACAGCCGGGCCACCTCACAGTTCGCCGGTGTGGGCCAGGAAGCGCAGTGGCGGCAGACGGTGATCGAGTTCCAGCACGGCTGGATCTTTCTGATCTCGGCCGGCCGTGGTGCGTTCCTCGCCGCGGCCGCCGAACACGACGCCGATATCGAGGAGTTCACCACCCGGCTGCATCAGGTGGTGCCCCGACTGAACGCATATTCGGCCCCACGCGGGGAGGCGAGCCGCACGTGAATGACGAGCCGGATCAGGAACTGGAGCTGACCTCCGCATTAGTCCCGCTCTTCGTGATCACGAACGGGCGTGCCCTGCCCCCGGACAATGCCTACGAGCGCACGACCCTGGTGTCCGCGCAAGAGGGTGCCACTGCTTCGGCTCGCACGCTTTCTCCGGAGGCGCGGCAGGTTCTGGAGCTGGTGACGGAGGGTTTTCTCTCCGTCGCCGAAGTGGCCGCCCACACGCACCTGCCGCTGGGGATCGTGCGGATTCTCCTGGCGCAGATGGAGGAGAGCGGTCTCATCATCGCGCGGAAGCCCGTGCCCCGCGCCGAACGTGTCGACCGAGAAGTGCTCAACGCCGTACTCGACGGCCTCAAAGCCCGATTCGGAGCGTGATTCGTGTACCTGGATTCAGGTGTCCTCACCGCGGTGAAGATCCTCGTGGTGGGGCACTTCGGGGTCGGGAAGACCACGTGCATCGGCAGCATCTCCGAGATCGAGCCCCTGCGGACCGAAGAGGAGATCACCGAAGCCAGCGTGGGTTTTGACGACCTGTCGGGGACCCCGGACAAGACCACCACGACCGTCGCCATGGACTTCGGCCGACTGACCATCAGCGACGAGGTGGTGCTCTACCTCTTCGGCACGCCCGGTCAGGAGCGCTTCAAGGAGATGTGGGAGGAGCTGTCCCGGGGGGCACTGGGCGCGCTCGTCCTCGTCGACCCGGAGCGGCTGTCGGAGTCCTTCCCGGTCCTGGACCTGGTCGAGCGGTTCGGCCTGACGTACGCCATCGGCGTCAACCACTTCGAAGGCACGACCGACTACCCGCTCACGGAGATCCGCGAGGCGCTGAACCTGTCCGACCGGACACCCGTCGTCTCCTGCGACGTACGGGACCAGCAGTCGTCGGCGCAGGCCCTCATCACCCTCGTCCACCACCTACTGACCCTTCTCAACTAGGAGTCACCCCCACATGCAGCAGCGTCCCGGCATACAAGGGCCACCCCCCGGCTGCCCTGCGCACGGCAACGTGCAGCTCTACGGCCCGCAGTTCGGCTCCGATCCCGATGCCCACTACGAACACCTGCGCAGCCTCGGACCGAGCGCGCCGGTCGACATCGCCCCGGGCGTGGAGGTCGAGCTGGTCACCAGCTACGACGCCGCCCTGTACATCCTGCAGAACCCCGCTTCGTTCGTCCGGGACTCACGGCGCTGGCGGGCGCTGAACGAGGGACGGGTCCCCGAGGACAGCCCGGCCCTGCCCATGATGGGGTACCGGCCCAACGCGCTGTTCAGCGACGGAGCGGCACACGCCCGCCTCCGTCAGGCCGTCACCGACTCGCTGGCCACCATCAACGAGATCCAGCTGGTGCGGCAGACCCAGCAGTCCGCGGACTACCTGGTCAGCCGGTTCAGCTCCGACCGGCTCGGGCAGGCCGAGCTGATGGCCGAGTACGCGCAGCCGCTGCCGCTGCTGGTCTTCAGCGACCTGTTCGGGTGCCCGCCCGAGATCGGCGACCGGGTGATCGTCGGCATCAGCGGCATCTTCGACGGTACGCCCGGTGCGGACCAGGTGCTGGGCGAAGCGCTCGGCGAGCTGATCGCGCTCAAGCGGCGGCGCCCCGGGCAGGATCTGACGACCCGTCTGATGGAGCATTCCGCACAGCTCACCGACGAGGAGGTGCTGCACCAGCTCGTGACGCTGCTCTCGGGCGGCACCGCGCCCCTGTCGGCGACGATCGGCACCAGCAGCGCGCTGATCCTCGGCGAGGACTGGCAGACCGGCCTGCCGGTCGAGGACGCGGTCGGCCAGGCCCTGTGGAACTACGCGCCGATCGCCAACTACGCGGCCCACTACCCCACCCACGACGTGGAGTTGGGGGGCCGGATGCTCCGCGCGAACGACCCGGTGGTGATCTCCTTCGCCGCCGCGAACACCGATCCCCGGCTGGCGGAGCACCGTGAACAGCTCAGCGCCAAGGCCCATCTGTCCTTCGGGGCCGGGCCGCACGCCTGCCCCGCCAAGGACCCGGCGTTCGTGATCGCCGTCACCGCCGTCGAGTCCCTCCTCAACCGGCTGCCGGACGTCGAAGTCCGGGTGCCGTTCAAGGACTTGAGCTGGGTGCCCGCTCCCTGGAGCCGCTCCCTGGTGGCCCTGCCGGTGCGGTTCACGCCCCGCGCCGTGGCGCCGACGCCCGCTCAGGCGGCGCAGCAGACGCCCACGCCCACCCCGCACCATGGCCCGAGCCTCACACCGCAGCCCGCGGTGTCGGCCGCGCCCAAGGCCAAACCGGGTCTCTTCAGCCGGTTCCTGGCATGGACCAGGGGAGAGTGACGTAGGCAACTCTCCACGGGAATAGTCATCTTGTATGTATCAGCCAACGGGGGGGTATGCATGGCGGCTGATACGTGAGAGCAAGAAGGGGACATCGTGGAGATTGCGATAACTCCGCCCACCGACAGACGATTTGCCGTCTCGCTGTTCTCCCGCTTAAGAACGGCGAAGGGCCAGGCCAATCCCTTTCCGATCTACGGAGAGCTTCGGTCGAGGGGCGGAGTCGTCGCAGCCCCCTGGGGCGGACACCTCGTCACGGCCTTCGACCTGTGCGACCAGGTCCTGCGCAGCCGCGACTGGCTGGAGCCGGACGCACGCTGGCGGGAGCAGCAGGGAGACGGCACGCGCTGGACAGCGCCGTCCTCGCGGGAGATGAGCCGGACACTGCCCGCCCTCAACCCTCCGGACCACACCTGGGTGCGCCGGTCGGCGGGCATGTTCGACCGCGCCTCCCTGGAGCAGCTGAGCGGGACGGTGGGCCACATCACGACCAGGCTCCTCGACTCGCTCGCCGAGCGGCTGCACGAGGGCGAGGCGGACTTCAACGCCCTGGTCGGCGAGGAGCTGCCCGTTGCCACCATCGGGCACTGGCTCGGGCTGCCGACCGCCGACTTCCCCCGGCTGCGGGATCTGACCCACGACCAGGTCTTCACCCAGGAGCTGCTGCCGTCGGCCAGCCAGCTGGCGAAGTCGGACGCGGCCACGGCGGAGCTGCGGACCTACTTCACGGACCTGGTGCGCGAGCGGCGGGCCCGTCCCGGTGACGACCCCGTCTCACGCTGGATCACGGTGTGGGACGACATGGAGAGCGACCGCGACAAGGCCGATGAAGCGGTCTACTACCTCGCGTTGTTCGTACTGCTGGCAGCGCTGGAGACCACGTCCACACTGCTGTCGACCATGACGCTCCTGCTGCTGGAGCACCCCCGGCAGTGGGACTGGCTCACCGTGCACCCCGAACTCGTGCCCGCCGCTGTTGAAGAATCGTTGCGCTACGACCCGCCCACGCACGTCATCAGCCGCGTCTCCTCCCGGGACGGCGTCCTCGGCGGAGTCGAGGTCCGCAAGGACGAGATGGTCCACCTCATGGTGGGCGCGGCCAACCGGGACCCGGCCAAGCACGAGGATCCCGAGCTGTTCAACCTCCACCGCAAGCCGGCGCACCTCGCCTTCAGCGGTGGCATCCACTACTGCCTCGGGGCTCCCCTGGCCCGTATGGAGGCACAGACCCTGCTCCACCAGCTGGTCCGGCGCTTCCCCCGCCTGACCCTCGTACGCAGGCCGTCGTGGGCACCCCGTGTGGCCTTCAGACGCCTGCTGAACCTGGACGTCGCCCTCTCATGACCGACATGATCAACACCTCCCCCCACTTCCCCTACAAGGCGCTGCACGTCGAACACGACGGGCCGGTCCTGAGGGCCCGCCTCAATCCCTCGGCACAGGACGGCACCCTGACCGTCGCCGCCCTCGACGACCTCGCCGCCCTGCTCCACAGCCTCCACGACCGGCCCGACATCCGGGTACTGATCCTCTCCGCCGCCGGCGAGGACTTCTGTCTCGGTGCCGACCGGTTCGAGTACCAGGCGGCGCTGGCCGAGGACCCGACCGGAGCCGCCATGCGCCGGATCGCCGACAAGGCCTACCGCGTGTGCGACGCGCTGGAGAACACGCACGCGGTCACCATCGCCAGACTCCACGGCAAGGTCGTCGGCGCCGGCCTCGCGCTCGCCTCCTTCTGCGACCTGCGCGCCGGAGCCGACAGCTGCCGGTTCCGCATGCCCGAGATCGGCCTCGGTCTGCCGCCCGCGTGGGGCGGCGCCATGGGCCGTCTGATCGTCGAGGGCGGAGCCGCCAGGATCCGCGAACTCATGCTCACCTGTGAGACCTTCGACGCGGTCACCGCCCACCGGCTGGGCCTCCTGCACAAGGTCGCCCCGCTCGAAGAACTGGACGCGGCCGTCGACGCCTGGGTACGCCCGCTCGTCCGGCGCTCCCCCGAAGCCCTCACCCTCACCAAGCGCATGTTCGCGGGCTACTCGCGGGCCAACCGCACGGCCGACGTCGCCCTGCTGGACGCGCATCTCCTCACCGCACAGCTCAACCAGGCCCGCCCCCAGCGCGTGGTCGAGCACTCCTAGGGAACCGACGCCCGGTCAACGGCGACTGGGCGACGCCCTGAACCCAACTGCGGGTGCCTTGGCGGACCTTCGGGTGCGTGGTAGCTTCACGCGGTGTCCAAGATCGAGATTGACGCGGTGACGGCCGAGTTCTTCGGCGCCTTCGACAACCGCGGCGGTAAGCCGGCCGACGTGGCACGCATCCGCCGGCTCGTGCTCCCTTCCGGCGTCATAGTCATGACCGGCCCGGACTTCACGGTCTACACCGTGGACGAGTTCATCGAACCTCGCCGGCAGTTGCTCTCCGACGGCCGGCTCACCGAGTTCTCCGAGTGGGAGACCTCCGAACGCACCGAGATCGCGGGCGACATCGCGTCCCGCGTGAGCGAGTACCGCAAGTCCGGGATCCTGAAGGGCGAGCCGTACGAGGGCGGCGGCACCAAGACCCTGCAGTTCGTGCGCACCCCGGAGGGTTGGCGCATCGCTGCCCTCGCCTGGTACGACCGCCCGTGAGGAACGAGCGTCGTCTTCGCCGCCTCGCCGTGGGTGAGACCGTCTGGTACTGGACCGTCCGGCAGCGCGTCGGGCCCACCCACGGCGACTGCCGCGTCACGCTCTCCTTCTTCACCGGTGGAACCGACAAGGGCGTCGGCCGCCGGCTCTCCCTGGTCTTCGCTCCCTGCGCCCTCGGGATCGTCTCGAACACGTACTTCGAGTCGGGCACCGTGGTGCGCCTGCCGGACCGCAGCCACCTCAACCTCTACGAGCCCGGGGCGGCACGCCGCCTCCTGGACGCCGCGGCACCCGCCCTCGATGCGCAGCCGGCGGTGCGGAACGTGGTGGTGGACGGCTGGCCGTACTTCGCCGAGGTCGTCGACCGCGCGGACCAGCCGGCCTGCGCCCACGGACCTGCGTGAGGCGGGTCGCGCCCGGGTGGCACGGCCCGCCTCCGGCCGGTGACGGATGGTTCTCGGACGGTCGGCGCGCCTTCGGTCAGTGCACCGTGTTCCGGGTCAGTGCACCTTGTTCAGCTTGTCGAGGGCCTTGGTGAGGCCGTTGGCCCACAGCTGGTTGACGCGGGCGCGCTCGGCCGCGTTCGGGTAGCGGTTGGTGCAGGACGTACCCGGGCCGCCGCCCGACATCAGTTCGCTGCACGGGCCGCTGTAGTGGTCCGGCAGCCCCAGCACGTGACCGGTCTCGTGCGCGGCGACGCGGATGGAGTCGTACTGCCGGTTCTGCGCGTAGTCGAGGAAGATGTAGCCGTTGCCGTGGCCGTCCGTGGAGGCGTAGGACCCCTCGGGGTCGTTGCCCTCGTAGTAGGCGAAGTCGGCGCCGCCCGAGGTCGCCTGCAGCTTGACGTTCGAGACGGAGCTGTTCCATATCGACGCGGCGCTCGCTATCTGCGAACGGAAGCTCGGCGCCTGGGAGGCGTCGTAGTAGACGGTCACCGACCGCAGGTCCGGGTGCGCCGCCTGCTTCCTGGCGACCGAGGCGAGCACGGCCTCGAAGAACGCCTTGTTGTTCGCCGTCTCGCCGGCCGGGCCCGTGTAGCGGGCGTGCGGCGCGGCGGTGGAGCCGGCAGCCTGGGCGCTCGCCGGGATCGCGGTGCCCAGCGCCGCGAACGCCAGGCCCAGGCCGAGCGCCAGGACTCTCCCGGAGGCTTTCGCGGAAGGGGAGGACGTACGGGTCGACGTCATGTGGGGGGGCTCCTACTCGTTCGTGTGGGGTGGTGAACGGTGGGTTGCCCATGAGTCTGAGTCAGCCCGGCGGTCGGCGGATGATGGCAACCGGGGATAGCGTGCGGCTATCACGTCCAACTCCGGCCGTTCCGTTGGCCTTTGAACATCTGGCGCCTCATCAGGCACAGCCCTTACGCTCCGGGCATGGAGCTCGAGGTGAGGCACCTGCGCGTTCTGTGCGCCATCGCCGACGCCGGCAGTCTGCACCAGGCCGCTCGCGAACTGGGCATGGCCCAGCCCTCGTTGAGCACCCAGTTGCGCCGCATCGAGCAGACGCTCGGCGGCCGGCTCTTCACCCGTGACCGTACGGGCAGCCGTCCCACACCGCTGGGACACATCGTGGTCAGTCGGGCCCGGCCGCTCGTCGCCGAACTCGCCGCGCTCGTGGCCGAGACCAGGGCCGCGGCCGCCCGAGCCACGGGCGGTCCCCGGCTGCGCATCGGCGCCACGGCCAGCCGGGCCCTGCCGGGCTGGCTCCGCCGGCTGCGCGCCCGTGTCCCGCCGGTCGAGCCGAGCCTCCAGATGGACGTGTCCGCGAACTCCCTGCTGCGCATGGTCGCCGAGGGCAGGCTCGACCTGGCGTTCGTGCACGAGGTCGAGGGCAGCCCGCTGCGCATCCCGGCCGGGCTGCGCCTGCGGGTCCTGGTGGAACGCGAACCGCAGTTCGTCACCCTGGCCGCCGACCACCCCGCGGCGGCGCGGCCCGAGATACCGCTGACCGACCTCGCCCACGAACGCTGGATGATCGACTCCACGGTCGACGGCGAATGGGACGGCCTGTGCCGGGTCCTGCGCAAGGCCGGGCTCGAACCCGACCTGCTGCACGGCGACTACCTCACCGCCTACTCCCTGGCCGCCACCGGCGAGGTCGTCACGGTCAGCCAGCCGACCGCACGCCCCCGACCCGACCTCGCCATCCGGCCACTGCAGGGCGACCCGATAGGGGTACGGCTGCTGCTCGCGGCCCGGACAGCGGCGGAACTCGACAACGGCGTCAGCGAGTTGGAGGAGGCCTACTGGGAGGCGGCCCAGCAGGCGCCGGCGTATCAGGAGTGGCTGGAGCGCGGGAGACCCGGACGTCCGGCCCGGCCGCTCCGCTCGGTACGGACCTGAGGGTGTCGGACTTACGGACTCTCGCCCACTCGGCCGAGCGATGAGTTCCGGGAGTCCGCAGGGTCAGTTACGCGGCCAAGTACTCGGCACCCGCCCGGAAGGACCCGCGCAGTGACGCACATCCACGTGACCGAATCCGATCTGGAGCTGCCCGACGGGCGCAGACTGCACGTCTACGACACCGGTGCCGGCGGATCCGGTGCTCTCCCCGTCTTCTGGCATCACGGCACACCCAACGTGGGCCTGCCGCCCAGGCCCCTCTTCCCCGCCTCCGCCCGGCTCGGGGTCCGCTGGGTGTCGTACGACCGCCCCGGGTACGGCGGTTCGACCCCGCTCGACGGCCGCGGCATCGCATCGGCCGCCGCCGACGTCGCCCGCATCGCCGATGCGCTCGGCATCGACCGGTTCGCCGTCATGGGTCACTCCGGGGGCGCCTCGCACGCCCTGGCGTGTGCCGCCGTACTGCCGGAGCGGGTGCTCGGCGTGGTCGAGGTCTCGGGTCTGGCCCCGTTCGACGCCGAGGGGCTGGACTGGTTCGCGGGCATGGCCGCGTCCTGCCGGGCATCACTGACCGCGGCCGCGGCGGGCCGCGAGGCCAAAGAGCGGTACGAGGCGGAGGCGCTGTACGACCCCGAGATGTTCACCCCGGCCGACCACGCGGCCCTGGCCGGTGACTGGTCCTGGTTCGAGGAAGTTGTCGAGCCGGCCGTGGCCGCCGGTCCAGGCGGACTCGTCGACGACGACCTCGCCTACGTGCACGCGTGGGGCTGCGACCCCGGGTCAGTCACAGCGCCGGTCCTCGTCCTGCACGGGGGTCAGGACAGGATCGTGCCCAGCACCCACGGCGAGTGGCTGGCGAATCGCTGCCCACGCTCGGAACTCCGGCTTCGACCGGACGACGGCCACCTCTCCGTCCTGACTGACGCGACCGCGGCTCTGGAGTGGCTGGTTCGGCACGCGGAGCGGTGACCCCCGGCGACCGTGATCCCCTTACGAACAGCGCCGACCGGACGTCAAGGAGCTCTGCCGTCCCTACCAGCCGTATCCTGACCGACCCCCATCTTGTTCAGCACCTGCTTGTGGCCGTCCAGTTCGAGGGTCATGTATGGGCTCACGCATGTCATTGTCAGTCCCTCGGGCTGGGACCCGGTGGTGACATGCACTGGCTTGCCCATCGGTTTGTGCGGGGCGAAGTACAAGGTGTGGATCTCGTCGGTCCAGGTCACGTCGACCAGCACGAGCTTGCCGTCCTCGATGCGCCAGGTGCCTTCTGAAGCGCCGTCGTACACCATGCGCCAGACACGCGAACGCCACTTGACCAAGAATTCCGCGGCATGGTTGTCCCTCCGGAACCGGCCGTCGGCCCGGAAGGACCAGGTGATGCTTTCTCCGCCGACAGCTGGGGCCTTCTCACCCATGATGGTGACCGTTTGTGCGTCTTCCAGTACGTGCCAACGGCCCGTTACACACCGAGCCGTCTGTTCATCGGCGGAGAGCGGGGACGCGTCATCGTTGGGCCGTGAGGGCGGGACCGGCACGAGGCGATGTGCCGCAAGAAAGCTCGCGACGATCGCTGCGGCGCCTGCGGTACTGGTTCCTGCGACCAGGCGCCATCGACTCCGCAGCCGGACAGGCGGCCGCGGAGGGGCTTCATCCGGGCGGTGGAGAAGGCGGCCCAGCAGTCCGGTCACAGCGAGACTCGACAACGGCGCGATGAGCAACGGTGCTGCGACCAGGCTGGTGAAAGCGCTCGCGGGCAGGCGCAAGGACACTTCGGCGGCCGCAAAGACGATCAGCCCGTGGACAACCGCCGCGCCCGTGCCATACAGCGCTGGTCCGGAATGCCCCGCCCGTACCGCCAGGACGCTCGCAGCAACTGCTACTCCGATGCCGACGACCACCATCGGGAGTTGCCACAGGGTGAGCATGGAGAACTCGAACTGTGCCGCCGACTCGGTCCCTTCGTCGGCCCTGAGGGCGACCCTGCCCAAAAGCCGAGCCAGGAACGGCATCGCGATCAGGAACATCGCCGCTCCGACGACGATGACCACGACGGTGCGGCGCCAAAGGACCACGTCCCGCAGGGGGGTCAAGGCCAGCGGTACACAGATGCACACCATGCCGGCGACAAAGACCGGGGAGGGGCTCAACGACTCGATCATCAAAGCGTCGTAGGCGGCGACGCCGAACAGCTCGAACTGGTCGAGCAGGCCCGGCGGGGACGACACCTGATGCCCGAACAGTCGCAGCACCTCGTCGAAGAAGCGAGGGCTGCTGGTGAGCACGTCATACGACCACAGGAAGAACGCCCACACCGCGGCGGTGGGCAGCACCACTGTGATCAGGCCACCAAGAAGGTGCGGCACGCTGCGGAATTCAGGGCCGCTGGTGGGGAGGACGGGATCCTGGGGACCCGCGCAGTTCTGCCACACCGGTGCGGTAGCCACGATCCATCGGCACAACAGCGCCTGCAGCCCGGCCAGGAGCGCGACAAAGCCGATCTCCGCGGCCCAGAGCCGATCCCCCAGCAAAGTCGACAGGGAAATGGGGCGTTCCACCGACAGCTCGGACCCGATCAGGACACCCCCGCCGATGGTCAGGCCCTCGAGCCAGAATCTTGCCTGGATACGGTCGCCGTGCGCAGCGAGTCGCCACATCGCGGGGCCGATGACCGACGCAATGACAAGGCCGACAACGAGACCGCCGGCGACCGCTCCCACCAGGCGGACCAGGCGGCCGGGCGATAACAGGTCGATGGCGTCGACGACCGGTAGGACCGCAATCCCGGCCGCCACACCGGTCGCGGCTCCCAGCCAGGGATTGAGCCTGTCCAGCACCGTAGGATCGGCCGCGGCCTCCTTGCGCTTGGTCGCGCTCGGGTGGAGCCACGGGAACTTCTTGGACGAGCCGGAATCCCAGGCGGATTCGGGCAGCATCGCTCCGACATCGGCGTGCAGCTCACGTGTCCGCATGACGGAGCAGAACATGAGGTAGACCAGGGCACCCAGGGCAAGGAGCCGCCACAGGTCTTCGCGCACGAATTGCCCGACGTTCTCGGCTCCCACCACGATGGTGTACGGAACCAGCACCACCGGGACGAACGCCCAGGCCATGCCGATGGCCAGGCGGCTGGTGTCGACATCACGCAGCCGGATGTGCCTGAGCTCATGGCGCACCACGCCGTCGAACAGCGACGGGTCCCTGAGGCGTTGCGAGTTGATCCACACGCAGTAGTTCGGGTAGCGGCCGAAGGCCTGCGCGTAGGTCGCGGAAGGACTCGACAAGAACATGACGCGTGGGCATCGTCGGAGGCCGGAGGCAGTGGCGAGTGCCTGCACCTGTGCAACGGCCCGGCGATAATGATCGAGGGTCAAGTCGGGGTCGACGAGTCTGCGGCGGATCCAGGCTGGTTGCACGAGGTAGATCGGGATGGTCGACGCCAGCAGCAGGACCATCCCTACTGGTCCGGTCAGGGCAGGCGGTATGTCGGTATTCACCAGAATCAGGCGATAGGCAAAGGACGAGCTGCCCAGAGCAGCGGCGGCCATCACCACGAAGCGGCCAGTTGTCGCGGTCGGAACCGAGATGGAGGTGCGCGTCACGCCTCGCCCTCGTTCTTCTGCTGCTCGAGGAGCAGCTTGACCAGGGCGAGGGTGAGTTGGTCCTTCTTGTGCGGCTCGAGCTCCCACTCGTCTGCCAGTGTTCTCGACAGGCTCTCGACGCCTTCCAAGAGCTCCGCGGTCAGGACGGGTAACTCGGCGGGTACACGGGTGTGACGCCGAAGGGTGATCCACGCCCAGATTCGGGCGCCCAGGGACTCGCTGGTCTTGCCCAGCAAGAAGTCCAGAACCTGGTCGACCAGGGCCATCGCGTAGGGCGCCAGGGCCACGACCGCGGCGACGGCCTCGCCTCCGGGGTCGAAGCCGTTGACGGAACCGGTCCGCATGTCGGTGACCTCGGCGGGCCTGGTCTTGAAGTGCGCTCGCCGCCGCGTGTACTGGGCGAATATCACGTGGTAGTTGATCTGGTCGGCGGTCTCATCGGGAACCACCCGGGTGACCAGGCTGTGGCTGAGGACCCGGTGCAGTTCTTCACGATCCATAGCACTCCATTCAGACAGGCCTTGCTTTCTGACACAGCTCGAAATCGCGCATCGGGCCCAGGAACCGGTGCCTCCGCGACGTCTCACCTTGTTCACGGCGATGGTTGTGAGAGCGGTGGTACTCGATCGCCCGCCCGGACCACCCGTGCAGGCCGAAGTCCGCTGCCGCCCCACGAGCGCACATATTGCCGGATAACCTGGCTACTACCGGCTAGTACTACCAAAAGCCGCAACGAACGCCGGGCCCGGCTGGGTGCTCCGAGAGATCGGCGCGGGGCGACCCGCGTGCACATCAAGGTGCCGGCCGGGCGACGGCGGTGACGACAAGCGGCGGGGCGGGCCTCGGCCCGCCCCGCACCGTCAGTAGCTGGAGCCCAACGTCGACGTCGTGTAGGCGCATTCCGTGTAGATGTACCCGGACCGGAGCTTGGCCGTGTCCGAGGCCGGCGTGGCGGTGCTGTCGCCGTGCGGCTTGTGCACGAAGTACGTGGTGCCGACGGGGAGACTGAGCGTCCGCTGCGGGTAGTTCTTGCCGCCGTTGCAGGGCTTGAAGCCGATCCTCAGCGTGTCGGCGAGGGAGTACGACTTGCAGCTGCCGCATCCCTTGAGCGTGAAGCTGCCGGTGACCGGGCCGGTGTAGAGGACGGTGACGTCGTCGGGGCTGTCGTTCTTGACCGTGACGCTGATGCTGCCGCCGGAGGCGGTGGTGGGCAGTTTCTTCCCGGCGGCCGGCAGGGTCTGGGCCACCTCGGCTCCGATGGCGATCTTCTTGGCCCGGTCCCGGTTGCCGCCGTTCTTGTTGTCGGAGACGTACTGCTCCATGGTCTTCTGGGCCTCGTCGTAGTCGCCGTCCTTGTACTGGTCGACCCCGCAGGCGTACTCCCCGGCGTTGCCGCTCCGGTCCGCGCGGTCGGCGGACTTGGTGAGACCGTCGGCGGCGTTCCCCGACGACCCGGACAGGGAGGTGATCCGGGTGTTCAGGTCACGCAACTGCTCGACGGCGGCGCAGGGTTCGCCGCCGTTCACGGCCTGCTCCGCCTTCTTCACCTGCGCGTCGACGGCGGGTGCGACCTTGGACGCCGACGGGGACTGCGGGAAGGTGTCCAGCAGATCGCCGAAGCGCGTGACCCAGTCGGCCTGGCCCGTTGTCAGGCCCGCCCGTCCGCACTCGTACAAGGAGGTGGCGAGTCGGTCGTCGGGCCACTCGCTCAGCGAGCCGAGTTCCTTCCTCGGCATCGTGCGGGGCACCGTACGCAGGTACTTCAGCGGCTCGATCGCGTCGCAGTACTGCTGGTGGCCGTAGGCCGCGCCGACCGTGGTGTAGTAGGTCCGCAGGCGGTCGGGGACCTGGTCGGCCGCGCGGGAGCCGGAGTGGTTGACCGCGAGGTCGCGGTAGACGTCCAGGGCCTCCCCGTAGTCGGACCGAGCGGTGGAGAAACTCTGCCGCCCTGCCGCCGTCACCTGCTGGTCGGCCTTCGCGAGGCGATCCAGCAGCGCTTGCTGTACGGCTTCCTCGTGGGCGTCGTCGTACCACACCGCGCCTCCTGCCGGTGCGGCGAGCAGCAGCACGCCGAGCAGCAGGGCGAGGGGTGCTCTGCCGGGCCAGGTGAGCCGGTTGCGCAGGCCGACGATCGCACCGTGCACGGCCGCGAGCAGGATGAAGGCGCCGTAGAGAGCGAGCGCGGCCCCCGGGACGCCGTCGGCGTCGGCGGGCAGGGCCACGAGCAGCAGGACGACGGTTGCCGCCAGGCAGGCGGCCGTCAGGACCCATCTTCGGACCAGCGCGTATCCGAGGCCGAGTCCGCTCAGGTTGAGCACAGCGACGGCGGCCGCCCGCCAGCCGTCCGGTGGCGCGGGCGGCGGAGTCGAGGGCATCGGTGGTACGGCGAACGACTGGTGCGGACCATACGGATCGGACATGGTGGGCTCCCCCCGTCAACTGCCCCCGAAAAACTGCGGATCGGCAGTGTAAGGCCCGGTACAGGGGCCCGACAGGTGGTGTCCGGCCAGTGGTCGGCCGGCCGGGGCGGAGGGCCCGGTGGCCCCCTGGGAAGGCCCTCCGCCCGCGCCTGCCGCTAGCCGCGCAGGGCGGCCATGTTGCGGTAGCCGATCGCCGCGTGTTCCAGGGACTGCGCCGGGTTGGTGGCACTCGGGGCGTTGTCCTGCTCGACCATCGGGTTGTGGTAGTTGCGGTGGCCCACCCGGGAGAAGAACGTGCGGTAGTCGATGACGCCGGTGCCGAACGGGACCATGTCGTAGCCCATCCCGTTGGTGGTGTTGACGACGCCGTCCTTCGCGTGGAACAGCGGGTAGCGCTTGTCGTGACAGGTGACCAGGGCGGCCGGGTCGAAGATGTTCGTCTGCGTGGAGCCGTCGTGGGCGGTGTAGGAGCGGAACTTGTACTGGGCGACGTGGGCCCAGAAGACGTCCATCTCCAGCCAGATCAGCTGGGGATCGGTGATGGACAGGAAGTACTCCAGCTTGCGGATGCCGGAGCTGCGGGTCGGGCGGCCCTGGGCGTCCAGCGGGCCGCCGTCGAGGAGGAAACCGTAGGCCGCGTCGTGGTTGTGGGTGTACAGCTTGAGACCGGCGCGGCGGGCGATGGCCCCGAGGGCGTGCCACTTGTCGGCGGCCATGTCCCAGTCGGCCTGGTAGGCGCTGCTGGTGGGGTCGGCGCCGGTGCCCATGTGGGCCAGGCCTAGGATGTTCGCGATCTCCAGGTGCTTCTTGAAGGTGTCCAGGTCGGCGTTGGTGAAGGGCCAGGAGCTGGGGATGAAGCCGTGGTTGCCCTGGGCGCGCAGCCCGTTGTCGTCCAGCCAGCGGCGCAGCAGCTTGGCTCCCTCGACCGACTCCAGGCTGCCGCCGCCGGGTGCGTTCGGGTGCTGGCCGTAGCCCGCGAACTCGACCTGGCGGTAGCCGAAGCGGCCGAGCTGCTCGAAGACGGCGCGGAAGCCGGAGGGCAGGGAGGTGGTGAGCGGGTCGCGGCCGATGGCGTCGCGGACCGTGTAGAGGATGATGCCGCGCTTGTCCTCGGGGACGAGTGCGTGCCCTCTGCCGGTGCCGCCGGACTGCGGTACGGCCTGCACGGGGCTCGCGCCGAGGACGGGCGCGGCGATGGCGCCGGCCGCGACAGCGGTGCAGGTGCTCAGGAAGCTGCGGCGGCCGAGGCCGAGGCTGCGGCGCAGCTGGTCGTCGCTGTGATGCGTGGTGTTCACGGGTGCCTTCCTTCGGACGGGTTGTCGGTGCCGAGACCGGCGAGGTGGAGCAGGAGTGACTTCACGTCGGTGGCCGCGATGCGGTCGCCGACGGCGCGGGGGGTGGAGCACAGGAGGAGCGGACCGTCGTCGTCGCTCGTGGGCAGGCGGCCGTGGCTGCCTCGGACGGGTGCGGGGTCCAGGGGTACGACCGCCATGCGGTAGCGCAGCCCGAGCTTCTTGCGGGCGAGTGCGGTGGCCGCCTTGACCTTCACGTAGGGGTCGAGCGGGTCCATGAACAGCTCGACCGGGTCGTAGCCGGGTTTGCGGTGGATCTCGACGAGGCGGGCGAAGTCGGGCGCGCGGTCGTCGTCCAGCCAGTAGTAGTACGTGAACCAGGCGTCCGGTTCCGCGATCGCGACCAGTTCGCCGGAGCGCGGATGATCCAGGTGGTGCGCCTTCTTGCCCTCGTCGTCCAGGAGTTGCTCGATGCCGGGCAGTGCGTCGAGCGCGGCGCGGGTGGCGGCCAGGTCCTCGGGCCGGCGGACGTAGACGTGGGCGACCTGGTGGTCGGCGACCGCGAAGGCGCGCGATGCCATCGGGTCGAGGTACTCCATGCCGTCCTGGGTGTGCACCTCCAGCAGGCCGACGCGGCGCAGGGCGCGGTTGATGTCGACGGGACGGCTCACCCGGGTGATGCCGTACTCGGACAGCGCGACGACCGTACGGCCCTCCGCGCGCGCGTCGTCGAGGAGCGGGGCCAGGGCCGCGTCCAGGTCGGCAGCCGCCTTGTGGGAGCGGGGGTCGTCGGGGCCGTGGCGCTGCAGGTCGTAGTCGAGGTGCGGAAGGTAGCAGAGGGTCAGGTCGGGCTGCCGGGTGCGGAGGATGTGCCGGGTGGCGTCGATGATCCACCGGCTGGAGACCAGGTCGGCGCCGGGCCCCCAGAAGCGGAAGAGCGGGAACGTGCCGAACTTCTCGGTGAGTTCGTCGTGGAGCGCGGGCGGTCGGGTATAGCAGTCGGGTTCCTTGCGGCCGTCGGCGTAGTAGACGGGGCGCGGGGTGACGGTGATGTCGGTGTCGGCGCCCATGGCGTACCACCAGCAGATGTTGGCGACCGTGTAGCCGGGGTGGGCGCGGCGGGCCGCGTCCCACAGCTTGTCCCCGGCGACCAGGCCGTTGTGCTGGCGCCACAGCAGGACGTCGCCGAGTTCGCGGAAGTACCAGCCGTTGCCGACGATGCCGTGCTCGGCGGGGTGGGTGCCGGTGAGGAAGGTGGACTGGGCGGCGCAGGTCACGGCGGGCAGGACGGTGCCGAGGTGGGCCCGGGAGCCGGCTGCGGCGAGGGCCTTGAGGTGGGGCATGTGGTCCAGCAGCCGGGGGGTGAGGCCGACCACGTCGAGGACGAGGAGCGGGGTGGGTCGCTCGGGCCCGGTCATGGCAGCTCCTTCAGGCCGAGGTCGGTCAACAGGTCGCGGGCGAGGGCGAGTTCGGCGGCGATGCCGTCGGCCAGCCGGGCCCGGCCACGGGGGCGCAGTGCGGGCGGGAGCGCCTGCCAGGTGTAGGTCTCGACCTCCAGGTGCCGGGTGAGGGGGTGCGGGCCGCCGACGAGCTGCGTCAGGGCTGTCCGGAGGACCGGGAGGGTGGAGGTGAGCGGTGCGGCGGGGGCGGCGTGCAGCGGGACGTGGAAGTGGGCCCGCCAGGGTGCGGCGCGGGACAGGGTGTCGAGGGCCTCGTCGAGGTCGTCGGTGCCGCGCGGGCCGGCCGGGGTGAGCGTGCGGGTCTGGTGGAGGAACCGGGGTTCGGCGTAGGCGCCGAGCGCGGCGCGGACCTCCGGTCGGCCCGGGTGCTCGGCGTGCAGGGCGGCCGACAGCTGGGACTTGACGACCGGGATTCCGGCGCCGGCGAGCGCGTCCAGCGCGGCCTGCGGCTCCTCGAAGGAGGTCGCGAGGTGGCAGGTGTCGACGCAGACGCCGATGCGGGGGTGTCCGACGGCGGTGAGCGGGGCGAGGGCGTCGCCGGTGGTCTCCACGGTGCAGCCGGGCTCCGGCTCCAGGCCGACCCGGATCGAGCGGCCGGTCAGTTCCGCCAGCGTGTTGAGGCGCTCGGCGAGGGTCAGCAGGGCTGTGCGGCCCGCCTGGGCGCGGTCGGCGGTCCAGGTGGTGCGCCAGCCGAGCGGCAGGGTGGAGATACTGCCCTCGGTGACGTCGTCCGGCAGCAGTGCGGCGAGGATCCGCGCCAGGGCGGTGGTGTACTCCAGGCGCTCCGGATCGGCCCAGTCCGGCTTGTACACACGGTACTTGACCTCGTCGGCGCCGAATCCCTCGTACGGGAAGCCGTTGAGGGTGACGACCTCCAGGCCGCGCAGGCCGAGTTCGCGGCGCAGTGCGCGCAGTGCCGACGGGTCGGTGTCCAGGGTGCGGGCGGCGGCGTGGGCGAGCCACAGGCCGATGCCGAGGCGGTCGCGGCCGAGACGGCGGCGGACGGGTTCGCAGTGGTCGCTCAGCTGGGCGAGGACGCCGTCGAGGGTCTCGGCGGGGTGGACGTTGGTGCAGTAGGCGAGGTGGACGGTGGTGCCGTCGGGGTGGCGCAGCCGCATGGCGCTCACTCCCCGCCGCGCAGCAGGGAGTTGCCCTCGTGCGTCGCCTCCGGCGGGCTGACCGCCAGGTCCAGGCGGCCGCTGAGGCCGTAGAAGGCGACGGGGTTGCGCCACAGCACGCGGTCGACGTCGTCCTCGGTGAAGCCCTCGGCCAGCATCAGGTCGGCCACCCGGCGGGTCTTGAGCGGATCGCTCCTTCCCCAGTCGGCGGCGGAGTTCACCAGCACCTGCTCGGGCCCGTACGCGCGCAGGATCTCCACCATCCGGCGCTCGTCCATCTTGGTGTCGGGGTAGACCGAGAAGCCGAGCCAGCAGCCGCTGTCCTTGGCCTCTTTGACGGTCGTCTCGTTGAGGTGGTCGACCAGGACCCGTTCCGGGGGCAGGGCGGACTCGCGGACGGCGTCGAGGGTGCGGCGCAGGCCCGCGAGCTTGTCGCGGTGCGGGGTGTGCACGAGGGCGGGCAGGCCGTGGTCGGCGGCGAGCTGGAGCTGTACGGCGAGTGCCCGGTCCTCGGCGGGGGTCATGGCGTCGTAGCCGATCTCGCCCACGGCCACGACCTGGTCCTTGAGGAGGTAGCGGGGCAGTTCGTCGAGGACGGGGAGGCAGCGGGGGTCGTTCGCCTCCTTGGGGTTGAGGGCGAGCGTGCAGTGGTGGGCGATGCCGTACTGGGCGGCGCGGAAGGGCTCCCAGCCGAGCAGGGAGTCGAAGTAGTCGAGGAAGGAGGCGGGCGAGGTGCGGGGCTGGCCGAGCCAGAACGCCGGCTCCACCACGGCCCGGATCCCCGCGGCGCGCATGGCCTCGTAGTCGTCGGTGGTGCGGGAGGTCATGTGGATGTGCGGGTCGAACAGGCGCATCAGGACTCCTCGCGGATCTGAGCGGTGGCCAGGGCCAGGACGTGGTGGAGGCCGCTGGGTACGGGCCGTCCGGCGGCGGTGCGCTCGGCCGCGAAGTCGGCGAGCATGCGGGCGAGTTCGGCATCGGCGCGGGCGCGCTCGGCGAGGCCCGCCACCGCATCGACGGGGACGCCGGTGAACAGGCACTTCAGTACGGCATGCCGCCAGGCGTGGGGGTCGAGGTGGCGGGCGGCGTAGGGGCCGAGGGCGGCGGTGATCAGCCGGGTGTCGTTGGTGCGCAGGGCGTCCTCGACCAGTCCCACGGCGTCGGGGCCGGGCACGAGGTGAGGCAGGGCGTGCAGGACGGCGCGCCGTTCGGCGGCGGTGCCCTGCCGGTAGACGCGGGTCAGGGCGGCCGTGTCGGCGCGGGCCGCGTGCAGGATCAGCACACGGACGGCGTCGGCGTGCCGGCTGCCGCAGCGGCGGGCAGCCTCCGCCAAGCGCAGCTCCCACACGGAGATCGGCCCGTGCGCGCCGGGGTGGGCGGCGGCCTCGGCCACGGCCTGGTGGAACCAGGCGCGGGCAGCCGGGTCGAGGTGGGTGTCCAGGTGGTCGCGGAGGGCGTCCGGGCCGGTGTGCGCGGCGGGGTGCTGGGTCATGGGGTGCTCTCTTCTGGCACGGCGGCGGGGATGCCGGTGGCCGCCGCGCGGCGGAGGAAC
>NZ_MCGQ01000070.1 GCF_002242805.1 Streptomyces diastatochromogenes
GTGATGGCGAGTGGTTCGATGTCCGCGCCGATGACCACCAGCTCGCCGCGGTGGGCCAGGCCGTCCACGGTGGCCGTGATGGCCTCGGAGTTCCCGGCCGTGGCCAGGACGACCTTGGCGCCGCCGAGGGACTGCAGCGCCTCGGCGACCGGGGTGCCGGAGGTGCTGTCGACGTAGTGGTGGGCGCCGAGTTGCTTGGCGAAGTCCGCCTTCTCGGGGCCACGGGCGATCGCGACAGCCTCGAAGCCCATCGCGACCGCGTACTGCACTCCGAGGTGGCCGAGGCCGCCGATGCCGAGCACGGCCACCACGTCCCCGGGCCGGGCGGAGCTGCGTCGCAGCCCGTTGAAGACGGTCACGCCCGCGCAGGCCATCGGCCCGGCGTCGCTCGCGGACAGCCCGTCGGGGATGCGGGCCAGGGCGTNNACGGCCACCCGGTCGCCGACCCGCCATCCGCGCTCGTGTGTCCCCTGGCCCAGCTCCTCCACGTGCCCGGCGATCTCGTGCCCGGGTACCTCCGGGAACGTCACGCCCGGTAGCCCGGCGCTCACGAAGAGGGCGTCGCTGTGGCAGATGCCGCACGCCTCGACGGCGATCCGCACCTCGCCGGGCCCGGGCTGTGGCACCTCCCGCTCGGCCAGCTCGAACGTGCCGTTCGGGGCGGTCACCTGCGCGACTCGATAGGTACTCATGCGTATCTCCGGAGAACGGGTACGAAAGCCCCCCGGTCCAGCAGACCAGCTCCGGGCCCATCGCGCGCGCCGAACGGTACGAACCCTGCGGTCACACCACCCGTGACCTGGGGAAATCTGACCTGGCGGGACCGAGCCGGGGCCGATCAGCCGGCCTCCGGACGCCAGTCCTCGGGACGCCAGCCCTGTGGCCGCAGGATGCCCAGCAGCTGGCGGACGAGTTCGTCGACGACCTCGTCCAGGTTCGCGTCCACCCAGCCGGCGCTCCAGTCGTGCAGCAGACCGTTGACGCTGCCGATGAAGGCCGTGGCCGCGAGGCGGTAGTCGCGCGGCGCCGCCTCCCCACGGGCCACCGCCGCGTCCGCCTCGGAGCGGATCAGGTCGACCCAGCGGGCCCGGCGGGCGAGCCGCTGCTCCTCCAGCCGGGGGCTGACGCCGATGATCTCCACGAAGGCGATGCGGATGCGGCGCGGGTCGGAGGTGACGTCGCGGGCGTAGGCGCGGAACAGCACCGCGACCCGTTCGGCCAGTGGCAGCCCCTCGGCCGCCGCGAGCGCGTCCAGCACCGCCTGCTCCGCCCAGCCGTTGACCTCCAGGTGCAGCGCGGCGAGGACGTCCTCCAGGGTGCGGAACTCCTCGTAGAACTGGCGGGTGGACAGGCCCGCGGCCTGGCTCAGTGCCGCGACCGTCGTGGCGCGGAAGCCCGGGCTGTCGCCGAACGACTGCAGCGCCGCGTCCAGGAACCGGCGGCGGCGCTCGGCCTGCCGTTCCTCCGCGGACCTGCCGCCGTAGCGGCCCGTCGGCGCCCTGAGCCTCCCCGTCACGCTTCCCCCTCCGTCACCCACCGGCAGCCCAATCTTGTCGTGCACACATCTTGTCGAGAAGGGCACCCCCTCCTTACTTTTCAGTAAGTTCACTGTGAATCCGCCCGTGTTCAGATTTCCCCGAGGAAAGAGAGCAGTCATGCCTGCCTCCAGAACCAGGCACCTTTGCTCCGTGGCCGCCGCCCTCGTCCTGACCGTCGCCGGCCCGGCGACCGCCGCCTCCGCCGCCTCGTCCGCCGCCCCGGACCTGCGCGAGGTGCTGTTCGTGGGCAACAACTGGGACGGCACCGCCGATGTCATCAAGTCCTCCGGCGACTTCGCGAAGGTCGGCCGGATCAACGTCATCCCGGACAAGGACCAGCGGATGGCGGAGATCAACGCGGACCCCATCAAGTGGATCTACTTCATGGCGATCCGCAACAGCGTCGGCGAGGGCCACGACCAGTTCGCCGACGACATGTACTCCACCCCGGACGGCAAGTCGGTCGTGGTCTCCCGCCCGAGCTTCGCGGACGTCGTCTCGATCGACCTGGCGACCGACAAGGTCAACTGGCGTTTCCCGGTGTCCGGTTACCGCGCCGACCACATGGCGGTCTCGCCGGACGGCACCCGGGTGGCGGTCTCCGCCTCGACCGCTAACACCGTGCACGTGCTGGACATCAACACCGGTAAGCAGCTGGGCTCGTTCGCGACCGGTGACAAGCCGCACGAGAACATCTTCACCAAGGACGGCAAGTACATCTGGAACATGGCCATCGGGGACGTCAACACCGCCCTGGACGACCCGGCCTGGGACTGGACGAAGGGCGACCGGCACATCACGGTCGTGGACGCGACCACGTACAAGCAGGTCAAGGTCATCGACATGCGCCAGCGGCTGGACGCGATCGGGCTGAAGGACTTCTCCGACGCCGTACGGCCGGCCGTCTTCTCCCCCGACGAGTCGAAGCTGTACTTCCAGGTGTCCTTCTTCAACGGGTTCCTGGAGTACGACGTCGCCGCCGACAAGATCACCCGGGTGAAGACGCTGCCGAAGAACCCGGCGACCAGCGAGGACCGCACCACCTGGGTCAACGACTCGCGCCACCACGGCATTTCGATGAGCCCCGACGGCACCAAGCTGTGTGTCGCGGGCACCATGGACGACTACGCCACGGTGGTGGACCGGGCCACCCTCCAGGAGGGCCCGCTGGTCACGACGTCCAAGCCGTACTGGGCCACGGTCAGCGGTGACGGCAAGGACTGCATCGTCTCCGAGAGCGGCGCCGACCAGGTGACGGCGATCGACTTCGCCACGGGCAAGAAGGTGACGTCGATCCCGGTCGGCGACCATCCGCAGCGCGTCCGGCTGGGGCATGTGCAGGCCGACTGGACGGGCCCGAGCGGGAGTTGAGCGACTGTCGTACGGCCTCCGGGTTGCCCCACTCGCCCCGGAGGCCGTGCTGCTGTCAGAAGCGAGCCGCCGCCCAGGAGGCCAGCTCGGACCTGGCGGCGCTCAGCAGGTCCGATGAGGGCGCCGTGGCCCCGTTGGCCACCAGGGCGTAGTGCAGGACGCCGGAGTCCGTGTCGGTGAGCAGCAGCCGGCGGCTGCCGGTGCCGCCGGGCTCGGGGGCCACGCCGACCGGGGTCGAGGCGGTGTAGGCGGGCGGTGCGTAGACCGTGCCCAGGTCGGAGACGACGGTGGTCGCCGAGCCGGGGAAGGACGCCGGCAGGTGCAGCTCGGTCGGGGCGGTGCCGCTCCCTGAGCGCCACACCAGCAGCCCGTACTGGCCCGAGCCCACCAGCCGTGCCACGTTCGGCAGCGAACTCGGCACCGGGTTCCAGGTCAGGGTGGTCGAGCCGTCCCGGGAGCGGTCCTCGTAGGTGAAGGCGAGGGTCGAGCCGGCGGTGGCGCTCGGGTAGACGCGGTCGAGCAGCCGGGCGTCCTGACGGAGGGTCACGTTCCCGGAGTCGTCGAGTTTCACGGCGGAGAGGTCCTCGTCGTTCCAGGCGTCGCCGGAGGTGAGGACCTTGTCGGAGTTGCCGTTCATCAGCTCGTGGTGGCGGCCGTTGTAGAGGTCCCACTGCCACTGCGAGCCGGACAGCACCGGGCCGGAGGCGGCCGGGTTGGTCCACCAACTCGCCCCGGGGACACGGGAGTCGAGCGCCTGGTACATCGCCTTGAGCACGGTGGGCGCCTTGTCGGACACCGTGCCGGACAGCGGGTGCCCGAACTCGCTGACCACGGCCGCGGTCCCGGCGGTCGAGGCGCGGTCGCGGATCGCGGCGAAGTCGGAGGTGTACTGGCCGTCGGCCGCCTTGCCCCACATCAGGATGCCGGAGATGGCCTTCTGGTCGTAGAAGTGGGTGTTGAAGACGTAGCGCGGGCCGAGCGTGCCCGCCTCCAGCAGTCCGCCCTCCTGCTTCTGGGTGGAGATGTTCGCGTTCCAGAAGAGGTTGGGCTCGACGAAGGCGGGCTTGTCCTGCCAGCCGGCGGCGTCCATGCGGGCACGGAACTTCACGTAGAACGGCCAGAGCAGGTCGCGTTCCCAGGTGCGTGAGGTCTGCCCGGAGTCGTAGCTGCCCGCGTACGGCTCGTTGTAGGGGTCGAAGCCGACGATGTCCGCGAACTCGCCGTCGGTGAGGTGCTGTTGGAGGTACGTCATGGCCGTCTGGGCCGTCGCCAGGAAGGAGTCCTGCAGGCCGTAGGCGTTGTGCCAGAAGTCGTACTGCGCCTTCTGCACGGCCGTGTTCTGGGTGATGTTCTGGCCCCAGAAGAGGCAGATGCCGCAGGACTCCTTGGGATAACCTCCGGCGTCCACCGCCCACTTGGGGGCGCCGTCGCCGGTGTACCAGCTGCCGGTGTTGAACAGGTAGCGGGAGTAGAGGTCCTGGTGGAAGTCGGGGTAGACCCGGATGCCCGCGTCCAGGAAGGCGCGCATCTGCTCGGTGACCGCGGCCAGGTAGGCGGTGTCCACCTGGCCGCGCGCGGGTTCGGCGTGCGCCCAGGAGAGCAGGAAGCGGACCGCGTTGCCGCCGCCGAGGGCGCGCAGCGCGGTCGCGGACTTCCGGGCGTCGGCGGCCGAGGCGAAGGGCAGGCCGCCGTTCTCCTCCAGTTTGGTCTCGCCGGAGACGTTGTAGCCGCGCAACACGATCTCGCGGCCCTGGCCGTCGGTGAAGCGGCCGTTCTGGACGGTGAGTGGGGTGCCGTCGAACCAGAGGGAATCGGCGGGGACGGCGGGGGTGGCGGCGGTGGCGGGCGGGGCACCCGCCACCGTCAGAAGTCCGCTGAGGACGACCAGGACAAGAAACAGACGCGCCCTGATGGTGGACATGTACACCACAGTCCGGGGATGTCGGGACAGCGTCAATACTACTGACTCAGAAGTAAGTTGACTCTCAGTCAGCCCAGCTGCCTCAGTCGCCGACCCGGCGGGTGACGTTCAGCAGGTACTCCTTCCGGTTGAGCGGGTTGTGGTCGGTGCGCGGGCGTTCGGGCAGCGGGCCGCGGGTGACCGGTGCGTAGTGGTCGAAGGAGGTCTCCAGCTCGCCCTCGCCCCGGGTCAGTCCCGGCAGCCGCTGCTCCAGCTCATGGATCCGGGCGGCGGGTACGGCACCCTCCAGGACACCTTCCCTGCCGTGTGCCCCGGTGCTCTCCGGTACCGCCCCCAGCCGGGCCAGCACCGGGAGCAGGGCGCCCAGCGTGTCCGCCGGGGCCTCGATGCGGAAGCGGTGCATCGGCTCGTGCACCAGGGTGCCCGCCCGGCGCAGCGCCTCGATCAGGATGAGCGGGGTCAGGCCGCGGAAGTCGTAGCCGGTGCTCGACATGCTCTTGTCGAAACCCTGGTGGGCGTGGCTCTGCCGGGGCGAGTAGCCGGAGTGGGTCATGGTGACCGTGCAGTCGGGGATCCGCCAGCCGTGCGGCCCCTGGCCGAGCGTCTCGCGGACGGTGTCCTCGACGGCCTTGAAGAAGGCGTACGGCATGGAGCCCAGCTCCACCTCCAGCCGGAACCGCACGCCCGCGCCGGGCGGGGCGGGGTCGACGCGCAGGCCGACGGTGGCGAGGAAGGGGTTGGGATCCCTCTTGTTGAACTCCACGGCCTGCCCGGTGCCGACCAGCCGCTCGATGCACAGGGTGGTGGTCTCCCGGAAGGCGACGGCCAGGCCGTACTCGTCGGCGAGGGTGACCTGGATGACCTCCTTCTGCACCTCGCCGTAGAGGGAGACCGAGGTCTCCCCCCGCAGCTCGTCGTGGCTGACGCCGATGAGCGGGTCCTGTTCGGCCAGCTGGGTGAGCGCGAGGTGCAGGGACCGCCGGTCGGTGCCGGGCCCCGGGACGACGACGGTCTCCAGGGTGGGCGGCGCGAAGTGGTGCTCGTACACCCGCCCCGGCACCCCGAGCGCATCGCCGATCCGGATGCCACCGAGTCCCCACACCTTGGCGATCCGTCCAGCACCTACGCGGTCCTGTCGGGTGTCGGTGCCCCGCTCGAAGACGGCGAGCCCGGTGATCCTGGCTTCCTGACGAGCGGCCCTGCCCTCGTGGCGCACGGCCCTGTCCTCGCGGCGAGCGCCCCTGCCCTCCTGGCGACCGGCCCTGCCCTCGCGACGCCCGGTGTTGCCCTTCCGGCGGCTGACTTTGCTTTCCTCGCCTTCCTCGCGGCGGGCCTTGCCCTCCTGGCGACCGCTCTTGCTCCCCTTGCGGACGCTCCCGGGCTCGCTGTGGGCAGGCTCGTGCTCCTCGTCGGCAGCCCTGCCCACCGCGCGACCGGCCTTGCCGTCTTCGCGGACGACCCCACGCTCATCGTGGACGAGCTCACGCTCCCCTCGGGGAGCCCCGCGCTCCCGATGGGCAGCCCC
>NZ_MCGQ01000071.1 GCF_002242805.1 Streptomyces diastatochromogenes
GTACTCGCGGCAGTGGCCGTGGTGATGGGCCGCCCCCGGCTGCACGCACTGATCCCGGCGGTCATCGCCGTGGGTGTGGGTCTCGTCATCGCCTCGCTGGGCACGGTCACCGGCGCCAACATCAATCCGGCCCGTGCCTTCGGTCCGGCGTTGCTCTCCGGCGAGTACACGCACCTGGGGACCTACCTGCTCTCACCCCTCGTAGCCGGTCTCCTCACCGGCCTGGCCCACCGCACCCTGCGCACCGGCCGACCGGCCCCCGCCCAGCCGGCCACCACCTGACCACCCCGCCCCCTCACCCAGGAGCAACTCATGCCCACCACCCGCGGCCTGATCATCGACGGCACCGAGGTGCCCGCTTCCTCCGCCCGAACGACTCCCGACATCAACCCCTGGACGGGGGACGTCCACGCGCAGGTCGCCGCCGGCACCGTCCAGGACGTACGCCGCGCGGTGGACGCCGCCGACGCGGCCTTCGAGCGGTGGGCCGCCACCAAGCCCGCCACACGCCGGCAGATCTTTCTCAAGGCGGCCGAACTGATGGTCAGCCGCACCGACGACATCGTGCGGACCATGGCGGAGGAAGTCGGCGCCACCGCACCCTGGGCCGCCTTCAACGCCCGCCTCGGTGCCGACATCCTGCTGGAAGCGGCGGCAGCCGTGAGTCAGCCGGCCGGACAGGTGCTCGCCACCAACGCCGACGGAGTGATCTCCACCCAAGTACGCGTTCCCAAGGGCGTCGTCGCCGCCATCTCACCGTGGAACGCGCCGGTCATCCTGGGCGTGCGCGCGGTCGCGCTGCCGCTCGCCGTCGGCAACACGGTCGTGATGAAGCCCAGCGAGGACGCCCCCCTCGCGTGCGGCCTGCTCATCGCCGACATACTGCACGAGGCCGGGCTGCCCGCAGGGGTGCTCAACGTCGTCACCAACGACCGCGCGGACGCCGCCGAAGTGGTCTCCGCACTCATCGCCGACGCACGCGTACGCATGGTCAACTTCACCGGCTCCACCGAGGTGGGACGTGCCGTCGGAGTCCAGGCCGCCCAGCACCTCAAGCCCGCGGTCCTCGAACTCGGCGGCAAGAACGCCCTGGTGGTCCTGGAGGACGCCGACCTCGACTACGCCGTCGACGCGGCCGTCTTCGGTTCCTTCATGAACTCCGGCCAGATCTGCATGTGCCTCGACCGCCTCATCGTCCACCGCTCCCTCGCGGAGGCGTTCACCGCCAAGCTCGCCGCCCGGGTGGCCGAGCTGAACTGCGGCGACCCGGCCGACCCCGCCGTCGCCGTCGGGCCCGTCGTCAACTCCCGGGCCGCACAGCGCATCACGGCGCTCGTCGAGGACGCGGTCGCCAAGGGCGCGACCCTCGCGGCGGGCACCGGCAGGACCGAGGGGCCCGACACCCTGATCCGCCCCGTGGTGCTCACCGGGGTCACCCAGGACATGAAGATCTATTACGACGAGACCTTCGGCCCCGTCACCGTCGTGCACGTCGTCGACAGCCCGGACGAAGCCGTGGCGCTGGCCAACGACACTCCCTACGGGCTCACCGCCGGTGTCATCACCGAAGACCTGGCGGCAGGTCTCGACGTGGCAGCACGCCTGCGCACCGGCATCGTCCACATCAACGACCAGTCCATCGCCGACGAGCCCCAGGCCCCCTTCGGTGGCGTGAAGGACTCCGGCTACGGCCGATTCGGCGGCCAGGCCGGCGTCGAGGCGTTCACCGACACCCGCTGGGTCACCGCCCAGGTCCGGGGCCGCGCGCACTTCCCGATCTGAGCACGCGGCAGAGGCCGGGGCGCTGTGCGGCGCCCCGGCCTCTGCGAACGGGCCGACGGTCGGATCAGGCGAACTACGGGAAGTCGATGGTGGCGTCGGTGGAGATGGACACCACGACGGAACCGGCGGTGTCGGCGGTGAAGGTGTCGACCGCGGCGATCCGGGAGCCCCAGCGGTCGACGAGTTCGGCCTGCGTGGCCTTGGCGACGCGGTCGATCCAGACCTTCTGGGCGGCCCAGGCGTTCGCCGCCTCGACCTCGGAGGCGGCCTCGGTGAAGGAGATCGCCCCCATGTTCTTCTTCGTGGTGTTCCAGAAGTCGATGAAGAAGGCCCGCGACTGCTCGACGTCGGCCCGAGTGCCGGTGCGGTAGACGTGACCGCCGACGTACGTGTCGAAGTCGAGGCGGAGGATGGCGTCATGGGCGAGGAGGATTCCGGGCAGGTAGTCCGCGTTGCCCCAGCCGCGATAAGGGGCCCAGCCCGGCATGACGACGTCGGTCATGACGGCGAGCCGCTGGCGGGGGAAGTAGGTGAGGATGTTCCCGGACTCATGGTTCGAGCCCGGATAGATGACATGGATCTCCTCGCCGCCGATGTGCAGCGTGTTGTGCTTTCCGTGGAGGACCTTCTGGGGCAACGGCCGCGCGGGGTCGTTGTGCAGCGCGAGAATGGTGGCGCAGTCGGCGTGGGCGATACGCACCGCATCCGGGAATTCGGTCACCGCGCCCACGTGATCAAGGTGGGAATGGCTGTAGATGAAGTGCGTCACCGGCTTGTCGGTCACGGAGGCGATGGCCTCCTTGAGCTTTCCACGGGAAGCGGGAGGCGCGTCGACGACCACGACACCGTCGTGGGTCACGACGAAGACGGACTGCACGAAGCCGGTGATGACGACGTAGCCGTTCTTTCCGGCGCGCTGCAGCCGGTAGCCCTTTCCGTTGTCGGGCAGCGGCTTCGCGTCCGGGGGCAGCGGCAGGAAGCTCGGACTCTCCGCGGCGTAACCGGAATTCGGCCACAATGCGAGAGCCCCGGCGCCGACGACGGCGGCGGCACTGCCGCCACGGATTATGGAACGACGGTTGATCATGCCTGTCCTCATTTTCGGTGAGAGGGGTCGAATGGCCGGCCGAGATCAACGCTAGGAGGTACTTGAAGTTTCATCAAGTTGCTCGGAAAGCTGACTTTTATGTCACCAGGTCACTCTTATGTGACCTGGTCAGAACTGAATTACCGGCACGGAACGAAGGTTTGTCGAATGAGTACACCGCCTCGGCACGAAGGCGAGATCTACGGCACCGGTACTCCGACGCGAGAAGCGGTCGACCGCATAGCCAGCAGGTGGACCGTGCTCATCACCCATGTGCTCGAAGGCGGCCCCACCCGGTTCAACGACTTGAAGAACCGGCTCGGCGTGAGTGGGCAGGTGCTGGCCAGAACCCTCCGCGACCTAGAGCGCGACGGACTCGTCGCTCGGCGGGTCTACCCCGAGGTCCCGGTCCGCGTGGAGTACGAACTCACGTCCCTGGGCGGGACCATGTGCCCGGTCGTGCGGGAGATACGGCAGTGGGCAGAGCTGACGGCGGAGGCGATCGGCGAGGCACGGGCGGCGTACGACCGAGGTCAGCGGAGCTGACCGGGGCCGCAACGGCTATGCGGGCAACTGCTGTTCGGTCCAGATGACCTTGCCGTCAGGTGTGTAGCGCGTGCCCCAGCGGTCGGCGAACTGGGCCACGAGGAAGAGGCCGCGGCCGCCCTCGTCCATGGTGGTGGCCCGGCGCAGGTGCGGGGACACGCTGCTCCCGTCGGACACTTCGCAGATGAGGCTGCGGTCCCGGATCAGGCGCACGCTGATGGGGCCGGTCGCGTGCCGGATGGCGTTGGTGACCAGCTCGCTGAGGATCAGTTCCAGGGTGAACGCCTCCTCGTCCAGACCCCATGCGTGCATCAGCCTGTCGGCGCAAGCCCGCACGCCGGCGACGGCCGAGGGATCGGAAGGCACGCTCCACATCGAGGTACGGTCACTGTCGAGCAGCCGGGTGCGTGCGACCAGCAGGGCCACGTCGTCGCGTGGTGCCGTCGGCAGCAGCGCGTCCATCACGGCCTGGCACATCTCCTCCGGCGTCCGTCCGGCGTGTGCGATGGCGCGCCGCAGCTGCTCGATCCCCTCGTCGATGTCACGCTGCCGTTCCTCGATCAGGCCGTTGGTGTACAGCACGATGCCGCTGCTCTCGGGCAGGCGTATCTCCGCCGTCTCGTACGGCAGCCCGCCGAGGCCCAGCGGGGGACCGGCCGGTATCCCGGCCAGGTCCGCACGGCCGTCCGGGAACACGATCAGGGGGTCCAGATGGCCGGCTCTGGCCATGGTGCACAGACCGGACACCGGGTCGTAGATCGCGTACAGGCACGTGGCACCCGTGAGCGTCGGTGCCTCGCTGTTCTCGTCGTCCCGGTCCTGGTCGATGCGGGTGACGAGTTCGTCCAGGTACCAGAGCAACTCGTCGGGCGGCAGGTCGAGCGTCGAGAAGTTGTGCACGGCGGTGCGCAGTTGCCCCATGGTGGCGGCGGCGTGCAGACCATGCCCCACGACGTCCCCCACCACGAACGCGACGCGGGCTCCCGGCAGGGGTATGACGTCGAACCAGTCGCCGCCGACCCCGCCGAGCCCCGCCTCGGCCGGCAGATAGCGGTGGGCCACCTCGACAGCGCTCTGCTCGGGAAGAGCATGGGGCAGAAGGCTGCGCTGCAGCGCGACGGCCATGGCGT
>NZ_MCGQ01000072.1 GCF_002242805.1 Streptomyces diastatochromogenes
GGAGCAAAACGCCCTCTAAGCTGGCTGCGGGCGCGGGGCCTGATCATCTGGAGGCGCAGCCGTGAGGCACCTGCGTGAACGGCTCACCGACGCCTGGTCGTGGATCAACTACAAGCAGGCGATGCCTACCCGTCCAGGCCGGGCCACCACGCGTTCCCCGAGCTGAACACCTCGTGGGCGCCCGTCCGGGAACGCTTCCAGGACGCGCCGCGGTTCCAGCGGGTCCGGCGCAGTACCCTCACTGTCTCCTGTGGTGAGGTGAACGCGACGGCGTTCTCCCGGGAGATGGCCTCGGACCACATGGCAGGCCAGCCGCGCGCGGAGGAGGCCGGCGGCATCTCCCGGCCGTTTCCGGTGAGCCCTTCCGCGTCAAGGGGTGGGGACGGCGATGGATGGTGTGCCCTGTGTGGTTATCGCGCCTGGGAGTGCAGTCCGCTGGCGAGGTTGTCCTGGGCCATGTCGTCTCGCTCAGCCGGTGTGAGCCACCGGGCGGATGAGCCGGCGGTGGTCCGCTCCACCCACAGCACATCGTCGACGGCCTCGGCGACGGCGTGCAGGTGGCTGATCACCATTACCAGGCGGTCACCGCCGGCCTGGGCGCGCAGTACCTCCAGTGCCAGGTCCAAGGCGGTGGTGTCGAGAGCAGCGAAGCCCTCGTCGAGGAAGAGGGAGCCGAGAGTCGGCCCGCTGCGGGAGTGCAGTTCGGCTAGTGCCAAGGCCAAGGCGAGGGACGCCATGAACTTCTCCCCTCCTGACAAGCGATTCGGGTGGTGGGCGACCCCGGAGCTGCGGCTGATGATGTCGAAGTCGTCTGCGAAACCGAATCGACCGTCAGACATCTGCCCGAGCAGGTCGCTGGCGACGCCGAGCAGTGCGCGGGTTCGCAGCGTGGTGAGGTGGCCCAGGAACTTGGCGTCAACCAGTTCGCGGCGTAGTACCTCGAGGGCTTCATAGCGGGCTTCGCCTGCGGTGATGGCGAAGTCCAGGTCAGCGGCCGGCTTGATCAGATCCTGTGCTTCTCGCTGTTTGCAGCGCTGACCTTCGGCTTCTTTGGCTGCCTGCGCGGCTGCGGCAACGAGGGGGTGAAGTGATTTGGGTGCGGTCAGGTCGGCTGAGGCGTCGAAGTCGTCGATGTCGGCGAGTGCGGCTGCATACTCGCCGAGGCCGCTTTCGGCTGCAGATGCGCGTTCCGTCGCCGTGGTGGCTCGCTCAACGAGCTTGTCACCGAGTACTGAGATCGTCGTGGACAGGGCGGCGGCGTAGTGGCGGACTTCAGCGATCGTCGGCTGGGTGGGAGCTTCTGGTAGCGCTGGCCGGTCGGCCTCATCGAGTCGGGTGCGAGCTTGGTCTGCGGCCTGGGTCCACGCGTCGAGGTTGTCACGCAGTCTGTCGAGGGGGCGTTCCAGGCGGGCGTGGGTGTCGTGGTCGAGAATGCGCTGGTCGGCGAGTACCGCGGTCTTCTCCGCTCGGGCTGCTTCCCTCTGGTCGAGCAACTCTTGGAGTTCGGTCTGCCGGGCGTTGACGGCTGTGGTGGCGGCGTCCGTCTGTCCGACGACGATGTCGATCGGGTCGTGCGGCAACATCGCCTGGATGCGCGCGGGAAGCATGCCGATGTCCGCGGCAGTCCTTGCTGCAGCCCGGGCATGCCGCTCTTGAGCTGCGGATGCATCTTTTTTGTCGCGGTGGTGTGCTTTCTTGCGTTCTGCCAGTGTTTTGCGGTCCGCTTCGATTCCAGCGGTGCGGCGGTGCTCTTCGGCCTGCAGCTTTTCGGCGTGTGCGGTGGCCGCGTGTTCGCATGCGGCGATGGCGTGGGTGATCGCTGCGGTGTCCTGCTCGAGGTGCTGCTGGTGCGGTGATGCGGTGCTGTTGGTTGCGGGGGCGGCCAGGGCAGTGGTGGCGGCGGTCAGTCTTGCTGAGGCTGATCGGGCGTCGAAGTCCGTGCCTGCCTCGGTGGCCAGGGCCTCCAGGCTTCGGAAGGCTTGTTCCGCTTCCTGGGTAGTCTCCTGCGCCGTCTGCTGTGCGCTTTTGTGCTCGTGGTCACGTTCGAGCACCGCTTTGTCGGCGGCGGTCACGGCGGCGCGGGCTTCGGCGCGCAGGTCGACGACCCTGTCGTGTGCGCTCTTGGCCTGCTCTCGTTGCGTGTGCGCCTCGGCCAGTTCTTCCGCGTCGGCCGGTGCGGGGTGGAAGTCGGCCGGGAGCTGCCGGCGGCATACAGGGCAGTCGTCGTCGGGGTGGAGTTCGGTGGCGATCGCGGCTGCCTTTTTTCGCAGCCGCAGCGCCTCCAGGTGTGTCTCGGCCGTGGTGAGATCTTCGTGGGCCGCAGCTGCCTCGGCCTCCACCGGGCCGAGATCCTTGTGGGCGGATTCCTGCCGGTCCACTGCGGTGGCGTGGGCGCGCGCGGTGTCAGCGACGCGTCGGGCTGCCGAGAGGGCCGCGTCCAACGCGGTGCGGACAGTGGTGCTGTGCGTACGGATCTGCTTGCTGGTCTCGGCGGTGGCCTGGGCTGCCTCTGCCGTCGCTTCGACGTGTGCGGCCCGTTCGGCCAGTTCCGCTTCAGCCGTGGCGATGGCATCGTGTTCGTCGTCGAGTTGTGTGGTGAGGGAGGCCAACCGGTCGCGTTCGTCTCGGTGTTCCTCGGCGGTTTCTGCGAGGGTCTTCAGGATCATCGCGGCCTGGGCAAGGGCGTCCCGGCCTTCTCCTTGCCTCTCCGCCGCGGTGATCGCTCCGGTCAGTTCCTCTTCCCTGGCCGCAGCTTGCTCGGCACGCCGGTCGAGGAGGTCGTGCCGTGTGGTGAGGTCGGTGGCGGCGCACTCGAGCGCGTCGAGGACGGTGTCGGCGTCGGTCACCTGACGCATTGCCAGGCTCTGACAGGCGCTGGTGGCTGCCGCCGCGGTGTTCCGGGCTTGCGAGACCTCTTCCTGCAGTGCCGTGATACGGACGACGGCGGTGTTCAGGCGTTCGGCCTGGGCTGTGGCCGCGTCGGCGGCCGCACCGGCTGCGTCGGCCGTCTCCTGCGGGTTGTCCGGCATGGGAGCCCGTTTGGCTTTCGCATCGCCCAGGAGTTGCTGGAGCGTGCGGCCGTGGCGGGCGGCCAGGTTCCGGACTGCTTCCAGTGATTCGGCACCGAACAGTTCACGGAGCCGTTCGCTGCGCTCCTTGGGAGCGGCGGTGAGGAGCTGGTCGAACTTGCCCTGCGGGAGCAGTCCCACCCGCAGGAAGGTGTCGTAGCTCATCTGCAGCACCGTCTTGATGCGGTTGTCGACAGCCGTGGCGCCGTCGGTCTCCTCACCGGTGTCCAGGTTTTTCAGGTGGTGCCGGCCCGCGTTCGGGTTGGTGGCGTGCATGGTGCGGTGGACATGCCAGTTCTGCCCGTCGTGTACGAAGGTGAGTTCGACGCTCATGGCCTGTGCGCCGTCGGCGATGAGCTGCCGGGGTTCCTTGGCGTCCCAGGAGCTTTTGCGGAACAGGGCGAAGGCGATGGCGTCGAGCAGGCTGCTCTTGCCGGCGCCTGTGTCGCCGAGGACCGCGACCAGGCTCTTGCCGGTGAAGTCGACGGTGGCCTGGGCGGGGTAGCTGCGGAATCCGGTGAGGGTGAGTGTCATCGGTTTCATCGCGTGGTCTCCGCGTCGGTGGTGTCGATGCCGGTCAGCAGGCTGGAGCGGTCAAGCGTGTCGAGGGGTTGGCCGGCGATGGCCGCGGTCAGCAGCGTCTCCTCGCAGCACGGTGCGGGGTCCTCGGGGTCGGGTTCGGCTCGCAGGTGGGCGAAGGCGGCCATGGCGCGGTCCAGGGCCCGGCCGCCAGTGCCGCGGTCGGCGAGGTAGTCGTGCAGCAGGTCGTCGATGTCGGGCAGTTCGGTGGCGGAGGTCTGCCGGTCCAGCACGCGGTGTGCTGTGCCGGTACGGCGCTCGTCGATGTCGACGAGCGTCGCCTGCGGCAGCATCTTGGCAAGGGTGGCTGGCAGGGACGGGTCGAAGGCGTCGACGTTCACCACCGCTTTCACCCAGGCATCCCCCACGCGGGCGGCGCGGTGGGCGATCTGTTCCAGGGTTCCTTCGAGGCGGACCAGACGGCGGCCTGCGGTAAGCGGTTCGAGTTCGATGCGGGGATTGGTGTCCGGGCCGATCTCGGCGAGTACGACGCTCTTGGTGTCGCCGGTCTCGCCGAAGTCCATCTGCAGGGGGCTGCCGGCGTAGTAGGCGGGGAATCCGGAGCGGCCGACGGGCTGAGGTTTGTGGATGTGGCCGAGGGCGCCGTAGGCGACGTCGGGCAGGTCCGCGGCTGCGGCCGCGTACTCGGTGCTCAGGGAGATCCGCCGCTCCGAGTAGGACGGGAGGGCTCCTTCGATGAACAGGTGGGCGGCGTAGACGAGGACGTCCCGGGGGCCTCGGTCGGCGGTCAGGCGGCGGTAGACCTCGGCTTGGACGGTGCGCATCCGTTCGGCGTAGGTCGCGGTGGTCAGGGCGGGGTCGGCGAAGTCGTAGGTGAAGCGGTTGGGGTGCAGGTAGGGCAGTGCGCCGATCCGCAGGGTGAGCTCCCCGTTCCTGGTCGGGTACTCGGCAAGGAGCAGTCTGTCGGGGTGAGCGTCGGTGGCGAAGCGGACCCGGGTCTGGTCTCCTTCGCGGGCGCCCATGTCGTTGAGGACGTACTCCAGGAACGTCAGGACGTGAGTGGTGTCGTGGTTTCCGGCGACGACGACCACGGGCGCGATCGTGCCGAGGCGGCGCAGCGCCTGGGCCGCGCGGCGCATGTCGTCCAGGCTCGGCCGTGGGCTGTCGAAGAGGTCGCCGCTGTGCACGATCAGGTCGGGGGCGTAGTCCTCGGCGATGGCGATGATTTCGTCCAGGACGGCGTCGACCTCGCTGTCACGTCGATGGCGGCCGATCTGGCGGCCCAAGTGCCAGTCGGAGGTGTGGAATACGCGTCCCGTCACGGGTGCCTCCAGAGGAACGGCCTACGGGCCGGCGCGGGTTGCGCCGCCGCAGCCGGAGGTTCGATGTCCCGACTGTACCTCGAATCACAGGAAGAGTCTGGAAAACTCTGGAACTCTGGTAATGTCTGGTACATGAGTGATCCGCTGGACGCCCTGGAGAAGAGCATCGGCACCCTGCGCCGCGCGATCCGCGACGCCGCCGCTGCCGGTGACACCGAGCGGGCCGGCGAGCTGCGCATGCAGCTGCGCCGCGCCGAGCGGGCCTGGGACGCCCTCGTCGACGCCGGTGAACCGGCAGCCGCCCCGCCCCCTACCGTCCCGGAAGCGGCTCCGGCCGCCCGGGGATCGCAGCTCCCGGCACGCGAACACGTCCACCGCGCGCTGATGCTCCTCGGAGCCCCGGCTGCCCCCAAGCTGATCGTCGGCGTGCACGAGGCTTTCTTCCCGGGAGAGCTGTCCGCATCCAAGCTCTCCAGCCTGCGCCGGGACGAGGAGCGTTCCTACCGCTCCAGTCCAGGTGCCCGGCCGTACTATCTGTGCCCGGCACTGGCGCACGACCTGCTGACACCGGTGCGGGCACTGATCACCATCAGCACCTGGACGCTGGAGCAGCGCGTCATCGGCCCGCTGTCACCGCGCGTGGACTTCCTCACCAGCGCGATCGGCATCGCCGAAGCAGTGCACACCGCGGCCGAGTCCACAGCGGACGGACCCAGTCCGGAGGCTCTGCGGCTGTTGTGGCGCTTCGCCGTCAACATCCCCGACGCCATGCCGAGGAACGCCGCCGGTCACGAGGGCGCGCTGGATGCGCAGCAGGTGATCGGCGCCGCCCAGGCCGAGTTGGACGTGCATACGGACGCCGACCGTGCCACCCGGGCGGAAGCCGCGCGGCAGGCCCGTAAGTCCCTCGGGGACGACGAGCAGCTGTTCGGCGCGCCCCTGCGGGGCGTGACGCATCTGCGGTCGGCCCGCGCCTGACTCCCGTTCCCCGCAGCCCCTTCTCGCCCGCAAGGATCTACGAGACCGTGAAAAAAACAGTCGACGACCGCCTCGCCGCACTGCGCGGATCCGCGAAGCGCTTGGACTACAACGCCCGGTCGCTGGCGGCCCTGGAGAACAACCCGCGCTGCACACTGCGGGCCCTGCTGGACGCCTCCGGCTCCGACAAGACCGCGATCGCCACACACGTCGGCCACCCCCCGTCCTTCGGCCAGTCCTCCTTCGCCATCACCCGCGGCAACGCCTTCGAGGCGATGGTGAAGGACAACGGCTGCGCGGAACTCCTGCGCGTCCTGCGCGAGACCCTGCATCTGACGCTGCCGGAAGTGGGCTACGAGGACCTGAACGACGTCGGCGGCGACGGCCGCTCCAAGGAGCGCCACGAGCGCACCGAGGAGGTCCTGCTGCGGGCCGCCCGGGGCGAGGGCGACGGTACCTTGTTCGACCACCCGATGCTGCGCCTGCTGATCGGCGGGCACAAGGCATACCTGGAGCCGGACCTGGTCGCCCTTCGCATCGACGGACGCTTCCACATCGTGGAGATCAAGAGCTTCCCGATCATCGACGAGCAGGCGGATTCCACGCAGGTCCGGGCGGCGACCACCCAGGCATGCGCGTACATCATCGCGCTCCGCGACTTGCTCGGGCGGGCCGGCATCGGCGAGCAGGCCGTCTCCGACACGATCGTGCTCGTCGCGCCGAAAGACTTCACCAACCGGCCGACCGGTGCCTTCGTCGACGCTCGCAAGCAGGTGGCCGCTCTGACCCGTCAGCTGTCCCGCATCGAGCGCATCGGGGACCTGGTGGATCTGCTGCCCGAGGACCTCACCTTCGACCTCGCCCCGGACGCGGAAGATCGGCCCCGGCGCCCGGCCGAGGAGTTGACCGAGGCGCTGGATCGGGTCCTCGTGACGTATCGCCCGGACTGCCTGAACCACTGCGAGATGGCTTTCTACTGCCGCTCCCGCGCCCGCGCGGAAGCCTCGCTGGATGTCCTCGGGCCGGTGGTGCGCGAGCAGTTCGGCGGCATCGACACCACGACCATGGTCATGGGACTGGCGCGTGGAGAACTGACGCCGAGCGAGGACCAGGTGGAGATGGCCGCGGCCCTGCGGCACGCTGCACGGCTGCGCGCAGAACTGGAAGACCTCGGGGGCGCGGCATGAGCACGCTGTCGGCGCTGGCACACGTGCAGGCAATGGAGTCGATGCAGGCAGTGCCCCTGACCGAGTTCCGGCACCGGCACTTGTCGGGGCGGCCGCTGGTGATCGTCCCACTCGCCATGGCCGGAGAGGCCGGGGCTCCCCTGGCCGCGATGGTCGGCTCCGCCAAGAGGAACGGGACCCTGCTCGTCGTGGCCCAGCCCCGCAACCGCGACCAGCGGTTCGCGTTCGCCGCCGACCTCGGCCGGATCGTGATGGACTACATCGACTCCTTCCGCCAGGACCGCCGCGGGGAAGGCGAGCGTTCCCGGTACACCGAGGCGCCTCAGATCCTGGTGCCCAACCCTGGCGGCGTCAAAGCCCTGGCCGACCTGGGCCGCATGTGCCGCTTCCGCGCGACGTCCGGTCCCTACGCGGTACCGGACGTCGTACCGGAGTTCGGCATGTGGCTGACGTTCCTGGTCGACTGGGCCGAGCAGGCTGGCACCTCCATGCTGCTGCCCGTCACCGAAATGCTCACCGAGCACTGGGCGACCGGCCAGAGCACGCTCGAGGACCAGAATCTCGCCTCTCTGATGGCCTGGATCTCTCCCCCGTCGAGCTTGAGCGTCGAGCAGGCCATGGCCGATGCGGAGAACCCGGACGTGTGCCCGCCGGCGGGCCCGTCGACCTCCCCCGAGTTCGACAACCGCGACCTAGCCCCGGCGATCAGAAGGTTCGACACGGCCCGCACGCTCGGCGATCCGCATGCGCTGGCCGCCGCCGAGGCCGAACTGCGGGAACTGATCGCGGGACAGATCCAGCCCACCTGGCGCATGGTGTGGCAGGCCATATCGCTGCTGCGCTCCGTGCCCGAGGCGCCCCGGACCGCCAAGCGCTTCGAGGGCGACTGCAAGGCCTTCACGGACTACTCCGACTACCGGGACTCCGGCGGCCTACCGCAGCGCAAGCGAGACACTGCGATCGGCGCTGCCCGGCGCCTGGGCCGGCTGGAGCGCGCGCTGGCCGAATTCGAGTCCGACATGGCGTTCGACGATCGTTTCGTGCTGGCCGACCGGCGCAGCGCCGGTGAGGCGTTCGACGGGACGGTCGTGAAAGCCGAACCCGGCCGGACGGTCACCACGGACAAGAACAGGCGGGTGCCGCGGCCGCGCGTCACCGTCCGCACCGAGGATCCCGTGCGGCTGGCCGCCGACACCAAGCTGATCAGCCCGTCGCTTCCGACCGGGCACAAAGCCACGATCGTCTCCGTCCTCTCAGACCGCGACGTCACACAGATCACCTTGGAGATCACCGGCGGCATGGGGCGCGGTCGCGTCCCGAAGCAGGGCACCGTCCCGGAGCCGGGCCAGCGCATCGCCTACCTGCCCGACCCAGGGTGGCGCCCGGCACCGCAGTTCCCGGCCTCCGATGCCACCCCGTGGACCCACAGTGCCGCCGGCGCGGCCGGCACCGACCCCGCCGTACCCGAGGACGCCGCCGCAGAGGAGTGGGGCAATGAGGACTGACACCAGCACGACTCCCGAACCAGCCGTGCCCTGCCCTGCAGCAGCCGCCGTCGCCGCAACCCAGGCGATCCTCGCAGACATGGCCGACGGGCGTCACAGGGCCGTGGTCGTCGACTCCCCGCCGGGCGCCGGCAAGAGCACTCTGGTGGTCCGCGCCGCCCAGGAACTCACCGAAGGCGGCGAACGCCCGATCATCGTCGCCCAGACCAACAACCAGGTCGACGACCTGGTCGTGCGTCTGGCAAGGGAGCACCCCGGCATCGCCGTCGGACGGCTGAGTGCCACCGGCTACAACCCTCCGCCAGCCCTGGGTGCTCTGACGAACACAACCGTCGGCCGCACCCTGGCCGACCTGGCCGGCTGCCGGATTATCGTCGCCACCGCCGCCAAGTGGGCTACCGTCCGCGACGCCACGTTCGGCTGGGCGATCCTGGACGAGGCCTACCAGATGCGTTCGGACATGCTGTTGCAGATCGTCGAACGCTTCGAACGGGGGCTGTTCGTCGGCGACCCCGGCCAGTTGGACCCGTTCACGATCGTCGGTACCGAGCGCTGGATCGGGCTGCCGCACGACCCCACGCAGAACGGCGTCAGCGTAATGCTGGAGCACAACCGGAACATCCCCGTGCACCGGCTGCCGGTGTCCTGGCGCCTGCCGTCCTCGGCCGCACCCACCATCGCCCAGGCGTTCTACCCGTTCACCCACTTCACCGCCGGAACCGGCGACGACACACGCGCCCTGGAGTTCAGCACCGCCGGGCTCGCCCGCACCGACCTGGACGAGACCCTCGTGCAGGCCTTCACCACCGGCTGGGCCCTGCACGAACTGCCGCGTCGCCATGTCCCGCGAACCGACACCCAGACCCTCCAGACCGCCGCCGACCTCGCCGGCCGGCTGCTGGTCCGCGGAGCGGTCGCCACCTGCGAGCGCCACCCGGACGGCCGTCCCCTGAAGGCCGGTGACATCGCCATCGGCGTCGCCCACCGCGACCAGGCCGATCTGGTCCGGGCCGCACTTGCCCGGACCGGCATTCCCAACGCGCCAGGCGTGGCGGTGGACACCGCGAACCGACTGCAGGGCCGCGAGTTCGAAGTCGTCATCGTCGTGCACCCGTTGTCCGGCCGCCGGGACGCCACGGCCTTCCACCTCGAGGCCGGGCGGCTGTGCGTGCTCGCCTCCCGCCACCGACAGGCGTGCATCGTCGTCGCCCGCGAGGGAATCGCCGATCTCCTGGACAGCCACCCCTCGACCGACCCGGTGCATCTGTCCGTGCCGGCCAAATTCCCCGACGGTTGGGAAGCCAACCAGGTCATGCTGGCAAAACTCGCGCAGCACCGCGTCGCCGCATGACTCCCGTGCAGCACTCCGGCCCGGGTGTATGGCCTTCCCGCCAGATCCATTCGCATTCCCGGGTTTCGTCAGTGCCGGCGGTGGGACGGCGAAGTGCTGATGGGTAGTGCTTTGTGCCCTGGTGGAAAACGGCCGTTGTCCCGATTCATGGGAGATCTGTCAGTGGCGGCCTTCAAACTAGGAAGCCCTGTACACGTGGGGAGCGTACGAGGCGAGGGGCGGAATGGATCAATCGCGACAGTGGTGGCGGAGCGTTCTGTCCAGCGACTGGACTGTGTTCGCCCTGCCCGAGGACCTGGTGCGGGAACGCTATACGGCCCTGCTGGCTGCGTTGGAGGAATTGTCCACTCGCGGCCCGATGTGGACACCGGCTCAGATCCTCGAGCAACTGCGCACCGTGGGTTACCACGATGGGCTGGCCGAGGAGCAGTTACTGTCGTCGCTTGAGCAACTGGTCAGGTGGGAGCTCGCCAAGCCGTTCAGGGACTATGCGGCGCCGGTGCGCAACTACCGCGGGGTTATCTCGCGGCAGGAGGCCTGGGCGTTGACGCTGCGGGGGCGGGCGCTGGTAGCCGCGGTGCGGGCAGCGGTGCTGGACTCCCGTCGTGCACTGCAGTTGCCGAGTCGGCTGCTGGACGGTGTGGAGCAGACGGTCCGCCGGTTGCTGGAGCATTTCAAGAGTGATCCTGGGCTGCTGACGGGTGATCTCGATGATGTGCGGGCCCGGATCGATGAGCTCCAACGGGTGACGGCCGACTTCTACGGTGCGCTGGCGCAGATGGTCCAGTCCGATGTCACTGACGACGACGTGTTCGGCAGGAACCGGGACCGGGTACTCGAGGCGCTGCGGCAGTTTCCGCGGGAGTACGGGCGGGCGTTGCGGCGGGTGGGGGACGCGCTGGCGGCGTTGCGGGAGGTGGGTCACGGTCCGGTCGTGGAGACCGCGGCCGTGCACGCAGGTCTGGTGGATCCGGCCGAGCAGCAGCGCTGGGTGGACGAGCGTATCCGTCGCTTGGCCGACTTGGAGGCGTGGTTCACGCCTGACGGGACGGTCTACCGGTTGATCGCTTCGGCTACTGGCGCTGTGCACACGCTCTTGATCGCGATCGACCGGCGGTACGCGGCCAGGAGGCGAGGTGCGGATCTGGGGGCTGACTTCCGCTCTGTGGCGCGTAGTTTGCACCGGCAGGGAGGCGAGGTGCAGGCTCGGCGCGTGTACGGGGCGGCGTTTGGGGACTGGCCGGCGTGGCACGCTCAGATCGGGCCGGCTGAGGAGGACGTGGCGCATGCGACGGTGGCGGCAGCCGGACTCACGGTGCACCGCGTAGAGGTGACGCTGCGTGAGCACGAGCGGGTGGGGAGGCCTGGTGGCAGGCCCCGGAAGCTGGCGGACACCACCATGGACCGAGAGAGCGCGCTGGCGCGGGCGCGCGAGGAGGCACAGCTGCGCCGCCGGTTTGCCCGGGTGCTGGTGACGCCTGGAGAGGTGGGGCTGGAGCATTTCGCGGGGTTGGCGGCGGATGCTTCGGTGATCTTGCTGCGGGCGGTGGAGGCGGCGCTGCAGGAGTTCGACCCTGTGCTGGGGTTCGGGTCTGCGGTGGCCGAGGGGGCCAACGTCGTGGTGCGGGTACGGCCAGGGATGGCAGACCGGCAGGTCCGGGTGGAGTTGGCCGAAGGGGTGCTGACCGGCCCGGATCTGCGTATCCGTGTGGATGCGAGCGAGCGGGCCGACGAAGCGGTTGTGCAGGGGGCGGCATGAGCGGCGAGGTGTTGGAGGCCGATCTGCGGGATGCGGCCCGGGTGCTGGTGGATCGGGGACGGCTTCGGGCCGAGGCTGAGCCGGAGCTGTACCGGGCGGCTGTAAAGGGGCAGGCCGCGTTGGCGGGGTTGTTCCGGTCGGAGTTGGGCTGGACGTTCGAGGTGCTAGAGGTGGCGCAGCTGGTCCGGCTGCACAAGCGGCGTGTGGATGTCCCTGGTGACCGGGGACCTTCGGTGGCCCGCGGCGGGGGCCGTCCGGTGCTGCTGTCGCAGGAGGCGCTGGTGCTGGTGTGTCTGGTGTGTGAGCAGTTGTGGCGGCGTCCGCGGTTGAGCGTGCGGGAGTTGATGCAGGCGCTTGCGCAGGTGTGCGCGGAGGAGGCCGCCTCGGGTGGGCTGCCGCGGGTGCAGTGGGTGGCCGGGGAGGGGACGTCGAAGCAGGAGGCCCGCTGGCACCGGCAGAACCTGGTGGACGCGTTGCAGGTGCTGGAGGCTGAGGGTTCGGTGGAGGCGGATTCCGACCTGGAGCGGGTCGTGGTGGACGAGGACGCTGACCTTGTGGTGACGGCATCGAGGGACCGGTTGGCGGCGCGGTTCTCGTCGCTGTCCCCCGCGCTGCTCGGCCTGGACGTGCTGCCCCCGCAGGAGCATGCGGCGGCTTTGTCGACCGCTTCGTTGCTCGACCCGGTGGTGCCGGAGCCGGACCAGGTGGCGTCGGTCGAGGAGCGGCGGTTGCAGGCGCTGCGGCGGCTGGTGGACGACCCGGGAGTGGATCCCGTCGACGAGCAGACGCCGGGGACGGCGTACCTGCACACGCTGGCTGGCCGGGAGCGGGGACTGGCACTGATGTCCAGCTTGGGGTTGGGGGTGACAGTGCGCAGGGACTGGTGGGAGGTCACCGATCCCAGTGGGCTGGGGACCGCGATGGACTTCCCCAACGGGCGGCGGATGGAGCGGCAGGCCGCGTTGGCGCTACTGGCTCATCTGGCCGAGCGGGACCGGGCCGGTTCGGTGGTGCAGGTGAGTGACGTGGTGGATCTGCTGGAGGGAGTGCGGGCGGTGATGCCGAACTGGGCGGCCGGCCACAAAGCGCAGCTTCCGGCGTTGGCGCGGGCAGCGATCGGTGAGTTGGCGGCCGCGCGGCTGCTGGTGCCGGTGGAGGGTGAGGCGGAGCAGTGGCGGGCGACGCCTGGGGTGCACCTGTGGCGGGTGCGGGTGGCGCACGCGGCCCGCGGCACGGCGGGGCCGGAGCCCGGTGGGGCGTCCGGTGTCGAGCCTGGTGAGGGAGACGCGTGAGGATCGCCGGAGACGGACCTGTCGGGGCCGGTGACGCCGGGCTGGGGGTGCCGGTCGCGGAAGGCAGGTGGCAGCCCACGCGTGCCGGGGTGGTGAACTCCTGGGCCTGGGCTGAGGAGGAGCTGCTGTTCGCCGACGGGTGGCTGACACTCGCGGGGCCGAACGGGTCAGGGAAGTCCTTGTCGGCATCGATGCTGGTCACGGTGCTGTTGGACGCGGATGTGTCGCAGACCGCCTTGTCGGTGTCGGGGAAGGCAGCGGGGACGTTGCTGAGCCGGCACACCGACCGGGACGAACAGCAAGACCGCACGGGGGTGTGGTGGCTGGAGTACGGACGGCGCACCGATGGCAGGGCTGTGGAGTATGTGACGACCGGGTTGTGGTTGAGGGCGGTCGGCAAGGCGGTGCACCGGGTGTTCTTCCTGGCGCGAGGGCGGGTCGGGGAGCAGCTGCGGCTGCAGGTGGACCGGGAGCCGGTGCGGATCGGTGACCTCGCAGCGCAGTTGGCCGCCTGCCAGGGGCAGGCCTTCACCTCCAGCGCCTCGTCTGCTGCGCCGAACCGGGCGCGGTTGTCGGAGCATCTGCGGGTGATCGGGGACGAGCACGACTACCGGCGGGCGGTGCGCGAGGAGTTGTTCGCGCCGCTGGACGAAGTGCAGTTCGACGCGCTGGTGGGGGTGCTGCGCAGTCTGCGCAGCGTGCGCACGGCGGAAGCGATCTCTGCGGCGGAGATGGGCCGGTTGCTGTCCAGCGCGCTGCCTGCGTTGGACAGTGAGCGGCTGACGGTGATCGCTCAGGCGATGGAGCGGATCTCTGAGCTCGAGGACCAGTTGGAGCGTGCCCGGACGGAAGAGAAGCTGCTGCAGGGCGCGGAGCGGGCGTATCGCCGGTATGTGGAGGCGGTGGCAGTGGTCGAAGCTGCCTCGCTGATCACGGCGAACACCGGGTTCGACGCTCAGACCAGGCGTGAGCGCCAGGCGAGTGAGGAGGCGCAGCAGGCCGAGGGGCGGGAAGCCGAGGCCGTAGAGCTGCTGGCCGGGACGCGGGCCGAGATCGGGGAGTTGGAGGGGCGGAAGAACGCGGCGGAGGAGGAGCTGCGCGGGCACGCGGGCGCGGTCCTTCCGCAGCGTGAGCAGCGGGCGGTCGAGCTGGCCGCTGCTGCCCGCACGGCGGCCAAGCGGTCGGATGAGGTCGGTGCGGAGGCATTTCGGGCCGAGGGCGCCGCCCGGGATTCGGCGGATGGGGTCCGGTCGGCGCAGGGCGCCGTGTCGGCGGTGTCCGGGCCGCTGCGGGTGGTGGGGGGCCGGCTGGGCGCTGATGCGGCCCTGGAGGGGCTGCTTGCCCTCGACGAGCGGCTGGTGGCGGCCGAGGCTGCGCCAGTGGCCGCGGGGGTGGTCGACGGGGCGTGCGCGGCGCCGCTGGCGTGGGTGGACACCCGGCTCTCCCAGTTACGGAAGGTAGAAGCCGCGCTCGGGGACCATGCGACGGCGCAGGGACTGGAAGTCGCGGCGGCGGCCGACCTGCGTGAGGCCGAAGGGATCGAGGAGACGGACCGGGCCACGGCCGACCAGGCGGGCCAGATGCGGGCGCTGGCCGAGGACACGCTGCTGGAGGAGATGCGGCAGTGGGCGGACGCGGCAGTGGAGCTGCGCGGTCCCGCCCTCGAACTGCTCGTGCGGGACGGTCGCGGCGACGGGGAGCGGTTGCCGGTCGGGAAACTGACGGCAGGGCTCGCGCAGGTCGCGGGCGAGGCGCGGGCGAGGATCGACGCAGCAGGGCACCACCGGCAGGCAGCTGCGGACCGCGCGGTGGCCGAGCAGGCGGCCGGGACCTGGGAGCAGGCACGCACGCTGTGGGAGCAGGAACTCGGCGCGGCCGAGCATGCCTCGCAGGCGTTGCGCGGAGCGCAGGAGGAGGCCCAAGAGCAGGACGCGGCCGAGCAGAAGGCCCGCGAGCAGCACCAGGAGACGCACCGGCGGCAGGTCGCGCAGGCGGAGGCCGCCGTCGCGCAGGCTCAGGAGGCAGCGGACGGGGCCGAATCGGCAGCCGTGGCGGCCTGGGAGCAGTGGCAGGGACTGGTCGGCGTGTGGCGGCATGACGCGGTCCTGATCGATGTCGGCATGGTGCCGGAGCCGGCCGGGGACGGGGCCACGGTCGACGCCGCGCAGACAGTCGCGCAGATCCAGGTGGCCCTGGAGCGGGCGCACGCAGCGGCCGCCGGACGACTAGAGCGTGCGGCGGACGCCGCCGACCAAGCGGCGGGACTGGCGCAGGAGACGGTCCGCGACCTGGAGCAGCAGCTGGAGCAGGCCCGGCAGGCGGCGCCGGTGCCACCCGCACCGCTGTGGCGCAGCCGACAGCCCGTGGACGGCACCCCGTTGTGGGCGCTGGTGGAGTTCGCCGAACACCTGGCGGACGGGGCCAGAGATCGCCTCGAGGGTGCTCTGCTGGTCAGTGGCCTGCTGGACGCACTGGTCCGCGCCGACGGGCAGGCGGTGGCAGGGGATGTGACCCTGCGCCCAGGAGCTGCGGTGGCGTCGGGGGCGAGTCTGGCGGACGTGCTTCGGCCCGACGTGCAGGGCCGGATCGCCCCCGAGCAGGTCCATCAACTGCTGCGGTCGATTCCCCTGGACCCGTCGGCGGGCGATCAGTTCACGATCGCGGTGGCGACCGCGGTCGCACCAGCCGGCTACCAGGCACGGTTCATCGGGCGAAGCGCCCGCGAACGCGCCCGGCTCCAGCACGTGGCCAGCCTGGAGCAGCAACTCGACCAGGCGAAGGGGGCATTGCACCGGGCACGCGAGGAGACTGCGCGCGCTCGCGCCCGGGTCGACGCCGCCGCGGTGGAGCGGGACCGGTTCCCCTCCCCCGCCGGGTGGGAGCAGGCCTGCGAGAGGTGGCAGGGCCTTCTCCAGGCGCTGCAGGAGACCCGCAACCGGTCCGCTCAGGACATCCGCCTGGCCGAACGCGGGCTGGCGCAGGCACTGCACGCCTTGGACGCGGCTGCCGCGCGGCGCCGCACCGCGCTGGAGCTGCTGGCCCAGGAGGCACGGCACACCGAACAGGTGGCGGCCACGGCACTAGCTGCAGCCCGGACGGCTGAAGGAGCGGCGCGGGAGACGGCCGGAACCGCGGCCGCCAGCCACGCCGAGTGGGAGCAGGCGAAGGAAGCCCAGGTGCAGGCCGATGCCGAGCAGGCCGGTTTCCCGCTGCTGGAGCCGGTCTCCTCGGCCCAGCAGCAAGAGGACGACGCGACCGAGCAGCTGCAACACTCCATCAGGCGCACAGCCGACGCGCGCGAGCGGCACCGTCGGGCCGGCGAAGCCGTGCGTCAGGCGCTGCGGGCGTTGAACCGGGTAGCCGACGCGGGCGGCGGCACCGTGCTGCCCGCGGATCCGAAGGCGGCCGACGCCCACCGCGAGGACACCACCTTGATGTTCCGGCAGGTAGAGGCCTGGCGGGGCGCCGCACGGCGGGTGATCGACCTCGCGGAACGGGCACGCCAGGACGCGGCAACCTCCGGGCGCTGGGGCACCCTGGCGGCCGACGCAGCCCGGGAGGCAGAGCAGGCTGCCGTGGATTCGGGGCGCGAGAAGGCGGCTGTCGAGGAGATGCGGCGCCTGCACGGCGCCGAGTACGAGGAGCTGCGCGCCTCGCTGCAGGAGGTCACCGGTGCGCTCGGCCGCGCCCGGGCACGGGTGGAGGAGCTGCAACGCGCCAAGGAGAGAGCTGCTGCTGACTCGGCGTCGGCCCGGGCGCGGCTGGATGAGGTCGCGCCGCTGCGCCAGGCGGCCGAGGAGCACCGCGATGCCTGCCTTACGCGGTTGGGCCGGCTCGTCGACGAGGGCCTGGCCCTGGTCGGCGAGGACATCTCCACCGGGCCGGAGGGCCGGCCCGCGAACCTGACCGCAGGACTGGCCTGGGCCAGGCACCTGCTGGCCGACCGCCCCACCGGGCCAGGCGCGGGAGTGGGGGCAGACCGGCTCACCGCAGCGTCCCGGGCCCGGGACAGTGCGTTGAAGACCCTCGAGGGCGCCGCCCGCACCGCCAACAGCGCACTGGCCCGGTTCAACCGCCAGATCATCCTCACCAACGTATCGGGCACCGGTTGGCAGCGTGCCGAGGTCGCCGATCCGGCCGCCGCCCGCGGCCAGGACCTGCGCGCAGCGGTGGAGGCACTGCGCGCGGCAGTCGCCCAGCTGGAGCAAGACCTGCGCGCCGACATCAAGAAGGCCATCAAGACCAGCATGTTCGCCCAGCTGCAGCGCGACGTTCAGGTCCGCCAGGATCTCGCGCAGCAACTGGTGCGGCAGATCGGCCAGACCTTGGAGGACGTGCGTACCGGGGTGGCACGGGTGGGCGTGAAGGTCGAGTGGGCGGTGCGCAAGGACGCGGACGCGAAGGCCATGGTGGAACTGGTGAAAAGTCCCCCCTCGGACGAGATGTTCGAGCGGATGTATGACGTGCTGCGGCAGCGGATGGACGAGTCCGTCGGGGACACGTGGGCGGATCGGGTCGCGCACACCTTCGACTACCGGGCCTGGCACGAGTGGACGATCTCGGTGACACACTCCTCGTTCAGCGACGGGGGCAGCGACCGCTTCAAGGAGGTCAAGCCGCGCGGTATGAACCCGCTGGAGACGTTGTCGACCGGGGAACGGCGCCTGGCCACGATGCTGCCTCTCCTGGCGGCAGCGTGGTCAATGTACAGCGGGGAGTACCGCGGGCCGCGGCTGCTGTCGATCGACGAGCTGGACGCGGCGTTCGACGACGCGAACCTTCGGCAGATGTTGGGACTGCTGCGCCGGTGGAAGTTCGACGTGCTGGCGACCGCGCCCTCGATGACCCCAGTGATCAAGAAAGAGGCAGGGCAGGTCGTCATCCACCAGGTCATCACCAGCGGGAAGCACCGCGTGACGGTGCCGTGGCTGTGGCAGGGCCACGGGGAAGCGCAGCCGCTGACGCTGGACCTCGGCCTGGGCTTCGACGATGGGATCGTCTGCTGATGGGCACGACATGGGAATGGGTCGCGGGCGATGAGGCGCTGGCCCCACTGTGGGCCGCCGTGCACGACCGGCTGTGCGCCGGGACGGATCCGGCAGCCATAGCAAGTGTGCGGGTGACCGGTCTACCGCCGGCGGGGGTAGCGGCGCTGCGGGCGTGGCTGGACGACGCGGGCCGACTACGGCGCGGCACCTCCGCAGTCGTCGTGGACGCCCGCGGGGCGCGAGTGCCGGTACGAGCGCTACGCCAGGTGCTACGGCTGGAACCGCAGGACTTGGTGGCACTGGTGGAGCAGGCTGTGGGACGGCCGGTGATCGACCGCGCACGGCAGCGCATGAGCGACACGGCGCTGCGCCAGGATGTGTGGCAGTACGCGGCCACACAGCTGCCCGCGTATCCGAGGCTGGTCGCGCGGATGCGCGCCGCCGGGATCGGCGTCGACGAAGGCACAGGGGTGCGCAGGCTGATCGACGCCCTCGCCGCCGTGGCCACACGACTGCCGGCCGACCCGCCGGTCTCACTGCCCAAACTCGCCCACGACACCGCCGACGACCCCCACTTCTTCGACCTCGACACCCCCGCCGGCAGCCGACTCGTCACACTGGTCGCCGAACTGACCGGACAGACGGAGCCGACACGGCCGGACCGGATCCGCGCCCTGCTCGAGCAGACCGGAGTCGTACCTGACCGGCTCACCGCCACCGTGCTGCTCCACCACGTCCAGGCCATCGGCGACGGACCGGTCGACCGGCGCCTACGCGACGCCGTCGCCCCAGTCGCGCTGCACCTGTTCGACCTGACCCGCACTCCCCCACGTCTGGAACCGACCCAGGCGCTCACCGTGGTGGAGAACCCCTCCGTCCTCGAAGCCGCCCTCGCCCGCGGCCACACCGCGCCGCTGGCGTGCACCAGCGGACAGTTGCGCGCCGTCGACCACGCCCTGCTGCAACTCGCCGTCGACCAGGGCGTAGCACTGCAGTACGCAGGCGACATGGACGGCCCAGGGCTCGGCATCGCACACACCGTCGCCCGCCTGTACGGCGCCAGACTCGTCGCCATGGATCTGGCCACACTCCACGACGCGGGAGCCCACCCGTCCGCGGTACCTCTGGGCCCGCTCCCCGCCGAAGACATCGACTTGCAGCTCGCCCACGAACTGCGCGACGTGGGGCGGGTGGTGTTCCAAGAACACGACGCCGTTTTGGACCGCCTCCTCCCGCCCACCTCCACCTAGAGCCTGTCTCTTTGGACCGCTCCCGCCTGGAAGAGGGTTGGTTAGTCTGCTGCGATGGCCGAGAAGACAGAATCGGAGCTGGTGGTCGACCTGCGGGGTCGGTCGATCGAGACACTCGATGACTTTTGGGACGCCGTCACCGAACCCTGCGGCCTGCCGCAGCGGTTCGGTCGGAACACGGATGCCTGGCGGGACACGATCCAGACCCGAGGCATCTCCGAAGTCATCGACAGCTACGACATCCTGGTCGTCCACGTGGACAAACGGGGGAGTCTTCGCTGCGCGGGACCGTGAGGCCCGGGCGCTACGAAGCGCGTTTGCGGGGCGGCAGTCGCGACTGGTCGTGCACGAGCCGACCTGACTGCCACGCCGTGGGCCGGCTATCCCGGCTCAGCGGCGGGCCCAGATCAAGATGGCCGCCAGGTGCCGGGCCGCCTGGTAGGCCAGGGCGAGCTTGTCGGTGCGCATCGCCAAACCACGCCATTGCTTGAGGCGGTTGATGCACCGCTCGACGGTGTTGCGCTGCTTGTACGCCTCGGCATCGAACCCCGGCGGGCGACCTCCGGCACGGCCTCGCCGCAGGCGGTGTCCGACCTGTCTTCGGCGGGTTGCGGCATGACGGCACGGATGCCGCGTCGGCGGAGGTGCCCGCGGATTGCACGGGAGGAATACGCACGATCCGCGAGGACGGCCTCCGGCCGGGTCCTGGGTCTGCGTCCTCGACTACACCGGCGGCGCCCTGGTGATGCCCATGACCGTCCTGGTCGAGCAGTACTGGCGCGAGATCAGCTCGGGCCTTGCCCAGCATGCCATTCCGGTCCGGCACTTCGTCCTCCATGCCGACCAGGACACCCTCCGGGCGCGCATCGCGGGCGACACTGTTCTTGGCCCCAACTCCCCGTTCCGTCTCCAATACCTTGAGCCCTACGCCGAGGCGGCCCGCACGTGGCTGCATGCCGAGGCCGAGGTCGTCGACACCACGCACCTCACACCCGCCCAGGCCGCCCTGCAGATCGCAGAGGCTGTCAAGAGTTGAGAAAAACGACCTGCCGGGCGTCAAGCCTCACAGGTGACAACAAGCCTGCCTATGTGACAGCTAGCGCGCTTCGGCTCAATGCGGCCCTCCGGGGCTCTCAGTGTCCGGGGACGCCTACAGGTCGAACTCGACGTGCTCGATGTCGGTGAAGCGAACCTCCTCCAGGGTGCCGGCGCGGCGGCCGTTGTCCTGGAAGTACACGTCCTTGAGTGCTTCGGCGGTGATCTGCTGGAGCTGCTGGTCGGTGGCGCCCTGCTGCTGGGCGTCGAAGAGGCGGGCGGCGTACTGCGGCGGTAGAGCGACGGTCAGGTGCCGGAGGCGGGCGTCGTCGGTGGAGCCGATCGGGGCGGTGTAGCCGATCCGGGCGCGGGTGTCGATGACGATGCCGCCGGTGGTCGCTGCCCGCTGCCGCGCGTTGGCGCGGATCTGCGGCTGCCACCGCTTCCTCACCTCGTTCTCCATGCGGGCGGCGAGGTCCGGGCGCGGCCTTTTGATCTGGTCCTTGACGTACCGCTCGACGGTGCGCTGGGAGATCCGCAGCATCTGGGCGACGGCCCTGGTGCCCTTGAGCTGTTTGACCAGGTACCGCATCTGCGCGCCCGCGCTCTTCGGGATCGGGCGCGTGAACGCCCGCTGCACCGCCGTGTCCAGGCCGTCCCCGAACATGCTCATCGCGGTCTACTCCCCGGTGTCCTTGTTGGTGACCTCGCCGGTCTTGATGTAGCGGGCGAGGTTGAGGTCCGGCGCCTGGAACTGCTCGCGCACGCCCTCGCCCCACAGCACACTCTGGGTGCCCTCGTGCTTGACCATCCCGGGCGAGACGCCGAGCCGCCAGCCGCCCGGGAGCGGCTTGCCGTCCCGGTAGGGCAGGAAGTCCAGTGGGCTCGGTCCGTCGGAGGCGTAGACGGCGCAGTCGGAGAGGATCGCGACCGGGTACTGGCCGGTGAACGCGGCATGCTTGACGATCTTGCGGTGCATGTTGATGCGTGTGCGGGCGATGACCGCGGCGCGGATGTCCGGCCGCCACGTCGGCCGCTTGAGGGCAGGCCACGGCTGGCCGGGCTTCCAGCCGCCGCCCCGCGGGCGCTCCCTCAGCTTGCCGATGCCGCCCTTCACCGTCGCCTTGATCGCGGACACGACGATCGCGAGCTCAGGATCACGCTCCTTGTGGCCGTCCATCGCCTCGAGGAACTCCTGCGGCAACAAGTCTGCGGACACGCCGAGGTCGGCCATGGTGTCGACGTAGGCGTCGCGCAGCCGGTTGTACCAGGCGTCCAGGTAACGGCCGTTCTCGTAGCGGACGTATCCCTCGATCGGCGCGACGTCGTAGCCGAGCTCCACCGCGTAGGCGACGGTCCGCGTCTCGTACCAGGCCGGGCCCTGCGGGCGCTCGCCGGTCGGCGTGAACGGGCCGGGCAGCAGGCCGGCATCCAGCTCCACCCACTCCTTGCCGGCCTTCACCCTCGACAGGTCGACGTGGGAGAGGTCGACCAGCCACGAGCCGGGCAGCTTCGGGTCGAACACCGGGTTCTTCACGTTCGTCGGCGCGCCGAGGCCGACGACCAGGCCGTTGGCGCCGGCGGCGAAGGCCATGTTGACGTCGATACCGACCAGGAACCGCTTGGTGCATTCGGCGTCGGTGAGCGGGCGCGCCCAGTCATACGCCTCCTCCACCAGGACCTCCGCCGGGGTGCGGCGGTGGAAGCGCGGCAGGTCTGCCAGCAGGGGGTGCCCGTCGGGAACCTCGCACGGCGCCGGATCGACCGGGTCCTTGCCCAGGCTGCCGGGGTTGTGCTCGCTGTGCCGGTTGCCGTTCTCGTCCGGCTCGGATGCGCGGGTCGGCGGGTGGAAGGCGGTCATCAGCTCCAGGCCGGTCACGGCCGTCGACCCGCGCGGCGTCATCACCCGGGACGCGTACGTCCCGAGCAACTGGGCGAGTTCGGCCGGCGGAAGGTGTGCGGCGTCGGCCCAGTGCCGGGTGTCGAGCGCGTTCCATGACGGGATGCACAGCTGCACGCAGTTGCGCTGCGCGCCCTGCGCCGGGCGGTAGATCCGCGCCCACGGTCCGAACCCGCGTCCGGTCAACTTCCAGTCCGCGCGCGCCAGCTGCTTGATGACCTTGTGGTCCTCCGGCAGGCGCCCGGCCAGACGCTCTTCGTCGGTGAGGGCGGCCGGCAGGCCGTAGCGCTCGCACGCCGACTCGGTCAGCACGATGAGCGGGTCGGCGTCCTTGCCCGACCCGACCAGCTTCGGCTGCCCGAGCTGCGCTTCCTTCAGGGTCCAGTCGACCAGGGACGCAAGGGATTTCGCGGGCACGTCTAGGACCAGACCGCCGACGCAGTACGCCAGCAGCTGACCATCCACGACGTCGACGACCGCCAGCGGACCGTTCTCGAAGCCTCGTTCACTACCCGCGGGAGTGTGCGCCCCGGCGGCCACCTGCGCGTCCGAACGACGTGACGTCGGCACTGGCCTGGCTTCGATGCGCTCCGGACGCGACGGCGCAACCGGCGCGGCGGCGGTGCCGGTGGCGGCAGGGCGCGGCCGGGTGCTCTCGGAAACGGTCACGGTCGCAGATCCGGGCGCTCGCGTCGCGACAGTGGGCGCCTGCGTCGCCGTAGCCGCGTCGCCGGTAGGCGTCTCCGGTCCTGGTGTTTCCTGCACGGGCAGGGCCGTGTCGGCGGGGGCGGGGTAGAGCTCCGCGAGCTTCTTCAGCAACCGCGCGTACGCGTCACGCTCCGGCGGCCGCGGCTCGGTCTTCCCGGACTCCCAGCCACTGACCGTGGCACGCCGCACCTTCAAAGCGGCAGCCACCTCATCCACCGTCAGGCCGTGAGCCTTCCGCAGCCGCCTGCGCTCCTCGGGCGACGGCAGTGACGCGCGGGACGCAACCAGCGCATCGACCGCATCGAACAACTCAGACACGACAGCACCTCCTGACCCACACCCTATCCCTTGAAGCGTACGAATCGCGCACAATTAGCGTGCGTTTTGCGTACGGCTCACCTCTGCTCTCCCTCGATCCTTTGCGCAACTGGCGGTACGGAAAAGCGACGGCGGTGGGAGGTTCGAGGGCACCGTGTTCTCCGCCGCTGACTTCGGCAGCTTCGAGTTCACGGGCCCGACGCCTTTCGCAGAAGCCCGCTTGTCGAGGGAGTCGTAGGTGCAGATGTCGGCCAGCGCCGGGATCTGGTCCTCACCGGGGCAGACGGATGCCGTCTGCCCCGGTCAGGGCGCTGGCCTTCGCGGTCGAGGTGACGTGGGCTGCGACCAGGTCGTCGCAGCCGGAGGGGTCTGTCCCCTTGCGGTGCAGGAGCCTTTGCAAGCGGTCGGGTACCCGTAACCGGCGCCGCCGGTGTCCGTTGCGCCCGGCATGGACGAACTTCTCGACCCTTCTCGGTGATACGACGGCGCCTTCTCGGCAGTGAAGCGCGGTGTCGCGCCGGCGGTCGCCCGCCGGCCTTCGACGCCGAGGTGTACAAGCAGCGCAACGCGGTCGAGCGATGCATCAACCGGCTCAAGCAGTGGCGCGGTCTGGCCCTGCGGACGGACAAGCCCGCCATCGCTTACCAGGCCGCACTCCACCTCGCCGCCATCCTCATCTGGGCCCGCAGGTGACCCAGCTCCGCAGCTGAACTGATCACAGTGAGCCCACCCGATGGCCCTTGCTTCTGCGCGAAGATCAACCCATGGACGACCTCGTGAAGTTCCTTCGGGACCGCAACATGGAGGACAACCACGCCTATGCCGAGGTGGCCCACCGCTTCGGCGCCGACGCCCTCCTCGACAGCCACCTGCCGATGCTCGACCTGGTCGACATGCTGGCCAGGGACTACCAGGCAATGGACCCGGCGGATTCACGTCACGCAGGGCTCGCGTACGCGCTCAAAGCGCTGGCGCAGTCGTACGCCGAGCACCCCCAGTACCGCCAGGAGTGGCGGCCGTAGGCCGACCAAAGAGACATCCCCTAGCCCCGCGTGAGCCGGAAGGTGATCCCCGCCTTCCCGGCCAGCTCGCCGCCGGAACCGAGCAGCGACACCGTGCCCTTGGCGCTCACCTCGGCGCTGAATGTCACCTCGTTGAGCTGAAACTCGCCCGATTTCTGCGGAAGTGAGTCGATTACACCACGCATGGTCGCCACAAACTCACCAAGTCGGGATTGAAGTTCCTCAGCGGGAATCTCCGTGCGGGCGGCCCGCCATTCCTCTAGGCGCCGGAACTGAAGCCTATCGGCGCGGTCTTGGTCCGTGTCCTCCAACCCTAGGACGCTGATCGTCCCGGCTGTCTCAGGGGTGGGCTGCGTCTGTGGCATGGGATCTCTCCTCGGGGGTCGGACGTACGTGCAGGCTGGGGTCAGCGTATGTGGCGTAGGTGAGGCCGAGTGGGTTGCGCAAGGTGTGCAGGAGGTGCCGGCGCGACTCGAGGACCGCTCTGCCTAGGGGGATCCGGTGCACGAGAAAGCGTTCATACAGTGCCTTGGAGAAGGCGGCGGCGACGTCGTCGGGAATCTCGGTCTCGGTGCCGATGAAGCCGCGATTGCCGTTCGTGAGGAACAGGTACGGGAACGATGGCGCCCCCGGGGCGCGCATCCGGCCTGAGCCGCAGGCGTTCATCATCACCAACGGCAGGTCGAAGGTGCGCTGCGCCTGGCTCGCGCCGAGGGCGACGAGGTCCGCGCCGAGGGCACCGAGAGTGGTGCGGGAGTGGCAGCCGGCGCCGCTGAGTTCGATCTCGGCGGCGAGCGTGTCCTCGGAGCGGGTGTAGCAGTGGCAGGCAAAGTGCTGGACCTGGTCGGGTAGTTCACGGAGTGTTCCGTCGAGGCGAAGCCGCGGGTCGAAGATCTGCTCGGCCAGACTCGGCGCGCGGTCGGTACCATCGGGATAGGGCCCTTCCAGATCGATGTGCGCTCCGCCAGCGTCGGCGAACCATGCCAGTTCTTCCACCGCTCCGTGGAGGTGCTCGTAGTACAGATATCGGGTGGGGACACGGCCTTGCGGCCCGGTACGCAGTGTGTTCCCGCCACGGATCGGGGCGGGCAGTATGGTGCGTTTCACCACGCACGAGAAGCCGACGAGTGTGCGGCAGGCCGTGATGAATTTATCCCGCGTCTTGACGGGCGGGCCGGGGAACATTCGGAAGAGTGGAAGGAACTCCAGGGGCAGAAATCCGTCCTTGCTACCGACGCATTCGACGAGCGGAGGCGGCATTTCGGGGTTCATGCCAAGCGGCAGGGCGTCGTTCCAGAACGTCTGCAACTCTTTCAGGATGGCCTGCTGGGAGCCGAACAGAATGAAGAGCAGGGTGCGGCCGAGGCCGTGCAGGCTCTGGAAGACCCGGTTAAGGTCTTTGTCCTCGACGGCGAGCCCGGTGAGTTCGTCCTTGAGTCGGGTCAGTCCCGCATCAAGCTCCTGCCGGACCTTGAGCAGCGCGTCGCTACCGATGAGGGTGGCGCGCACGGGCGGGATGCCCAGGCGACGGGCCGTGAACTCCAGCCGGGTAGCCTCGCTGGTCGTTATGACGCGCACGTAGATATCCGGCGGCGGTGCGGCGTTCATAGCTTCGTTCATACGCCGTCCTCTGCTTCGTCCGAGTCAGTAGCATTGGGGGCAGCCTCCGCCTTGATCTTGAGAGCAACGACTTGGACGAGGTGGCCCGCCTGGTAGAGCTGGAACCAGACCTCGTGGCTGCCCTCTTCCTCAGACGTCTGGAACCGGAATGTCGTTTGCTTTTCGTCCTCGACGAGAAGGTTTTGGCGTTGGGGCAGTGGCGTGAGCGTCGAACTGTCGGCCATTACGTCGAAGGACACGGTCCGGGCATCCCGGCCGCCTTCGACACGTACCGGTTCGAACACGAAGAAGTCCTTGCCCGGGTGGCTCGCGACAACTGGAGGGAGGTTCGCCGCCCGCTGATCGCGTACGACGGACACCACCAGATTCACGCGCCGACCTACCGGTGCCTTGATCGTCCCACCGTCGACCCGTACCGGAGGCCGCTCCTCACTCTGCATCCGCCGGTCCAGCTCGATCGCGAAGTAGCCGACGAAGTTCGTCAAGGGAGGACCAGTCACGGACTCCTCGAGCGTGGAGCGGATCGCGGCCCGGACGTCCTCGTGGAAATTCTGCTGGAGATACGTCAGATGGTCCTTGAGTTGGCGGCTGACGGGCTCGGCCGCGCTGTCGGAAATTTCTTGCGCGAGCTGAGCCAGATCGGCTTCCGTAAACATGGCTCGCGCTGGTTCCTCTTCCGCCAAGGACGCGTGTTCGCCCCGGATGGCCTGGCGCACATCAGCCCGTAGGCCACTGCGCACCTGGTCGGCTACATCGACGGCGAGCTGGTCGAGTCGGCTGCCAGGGAGAGGTCCAGTGTCCTCGGCGAACGAATGCGGCGGGCGTCGACCCGGATACTCGGACGGGCTGGGCTCCTCCGGACGACGTCCCGGATACTGGAAGGAGTCACGGTCACCGCTCAGCGTGGAGGCCAGTCGGATCATGCCCGAGGGGGTCTCCGGCAATTCGAGGTGCAGGCGGCGGGCCATGTCATACCGCAAGACGTCGATCGCGTCCGCCTTAGCTGCACAGACCTCAACCAGTAGTCTGCGTGCCTGCGTCACCGCGACCGCCGCGACGAGCAGCGGCCCCACAACGAGCAACGCGGGCGAGCCGCTCTCCAAGCGGAAGCCGCCGAGTCCGGCGAGCGCGATGAACAGCCACACGGCCGCCGTGCACACGGCGCTCGCAACGACAATCCGCCACGCCAGCACACCTCGTTCTCTGCGCCGCATCTCTGTTTTGACCTGGTCCGGGGCGACCAGTTCGATCCGGGGCCACATCTCGTCGATAGCGAGCCCCGTGGCAAGGGCGGTATCGCGGTAGATCGCGATCACCGCAGCGGAAGGCAAGGGGTGTGCGAGTTTATGGAGGGCGGAGAGAAACTTGCGCTCATTCGGCATCAGTTCGCGAAGATGCTCGATGTGGCGATTCCAGTCTTCCTCCCACTCCTGCTGCTCTCTCTGCCATTCACGCTCGTAGTGCGGGTCGTAGGCGTGGTGCTGCGAGTCGGAGCCCGGAAGCATCGAACGTTCAGGGTCGGCATGTGCCAGCCGTCGTACGCCGCCGATCAATGCAGCCAGCCAGCGCTGTGGTGGCGCCGTTCCCGTCCAGGCCAGAACGGCACTCTGCGCCGCCAGGAGGATCGCGCCTGCCCCCGCGAGATAGCTCAGGCCCAAGAGCCGATCGTCGCCGGGGCCCCACCCGGAAGAGCTCCGCCCCGACGGGTTTCCGCCCCAGGCCGCCCACGCGAGGCTCGCCAAAGGTACGAGAATCCCGGCGAACTGGACTCCCAGCGAAGCCGTGCTGCTATAACCCTTTTCGGCCCACGGCCACGAGAAAGTGAAACTCATGGAGTCGCCGAACACCATCGCGCCGATGTACAGCAGAACCAAAGTGCCGACGCCGCCCACCCACCATGCGGACGCGGTTTCGTCGCGCACCGCAAACTGAGCCACCACACCTGCCACACCCAGTACCGCGATGCAGCCGAACACCTTGTCGTACGTGTCCCAGGCCGACGAAAACTGTGAGTCCAAGAACCAGAAAGCGGCAGCCAGCGCCACCATTGCGCACCCCAGGCACCAGGCCGCCCACAGTGGTCCTTCCATGGCGAAGCGCACGGTGAGCCAGCCGACGCACACCTCGGCCAGCGCGAAGGTGGCACAGGCCGAGGTTTCGGCAGGGATGTAGCCCGAGTACTTGCCACTGATGGCGGCGGTGCGCCAGATAGCGCCGAGGAACAGCGCAAGGAGGATGCCGCCGGACGCCCAGGCCGTTCCGTAGTCGTGATCTCGGGCGAGTCTCGCAGTAATCAGAATCAGCTCGGCCGCCAAGGCCGTCGCCAGCGCTCCCGTGGTAGCCAGCCGAAGCTTCGCATCCGACGTGCCGGTCCGGCCGGCGCGTGCGACGGCCAGCTCGGCGCACCACACGGCGGCGCCGGCGAACAGGAGCCACCCAACGAGCAGCGGCAGTCCTCGCGCCGGAACGTCGCGCACGGGAAGGCGCACGGCAACCACGCCACCTGCCACAACCAGGAGCAAGGCGTTCGTAGCGAAGAGGGTGCCGCCGCGTGGCGTACCTGTCATCGCTGGCATCACACACCCGTCGGTTGCTCTACACGGAACTCCTCATGAGGTTGACCAGTTGGAATGCCTGACACGATGCTTCCGGCGAATCACCACCCGGCTGGCGCACAGCATCGAACGGAACCGAACGAGCACAGGGCGGTGCCGTGATGTCGCGGCCGATCGGGTACGGGCGGGCAGGGGCAGGACGGTGGCACTCTGACGCAGTGCGTCGTTTTCGAGACTGAGCTGCCGTACGACTCCTTCGTGCAGGGCTAGGGTGCCACGCAGGTCGGTGCTCTCCAGCCTTAGCCGTCGTGGTTCGCCTCCACCGCGCGATGTCCGGGTGCCCAGCCCTCACCAGAGCCGTAGCTGCTGTCGATCCCCAAACCGGGACTGGGAACCTAGCTGCAGAAGGTGGGTGCCTTGAGATGCAGCCGGGCCGTATGTACAGCGCAGCCAAGTCGTCCTGGACGTGCTCGCTGACGTCGGTCCGCCGATCGTGCCGGTGTGGTCGACAACCGACCTGGACGAGGCTCTGCTCTGGTACGAGGCGCTCGAAGGCACGGGCGTGGAGGGGATCGTGGCGAAGCCGCTGCGGGGTGCCTATAAGGCGGGCCGGGTCCGGGCGAAGATCAGGCACGCGGACACGGTCGACGCGGCCGTGGTGGGGTTCACCGACACGGCCCGGCGCCCGAAGGCGCTCGCTGTACGGCTGCCCGACGGACACGTGGCGCTATCCCAGCGGCTGACCACCGCACTCTCCACCGTCGTCGCCCCGCGCCTGGTCACCCATGCCGGGCGGGTGTTCCCGAAGGCCGGCGACTCCTAACGCCCGCCGGGGGCGATGCCGTGGTGGAGGTCGTGGCGGCCACGACCCGGCACGCGGTCGCCACCGCGTGGCTGCGCTCACCTCCGGCACGGCATCTGCTGGCGCTGTGGCCGGGCTGACGGGCTGGCGCAGGTCCAGGTAGCAATCCAGCCGTACGCCGGGCTGGTCAACGTTCCGCGTCGCCCGCCCCGCTGTCGCCGTCGCCCACGGTCGGCAAGCATCTACTGGAAGGCGAGCACGGTGACGTCGTCGGCGGCCTCTGGACCGGGCCTGCCTGGAAGACGCCCGGCATCTAACGGTCGGACAGCTGGTGGCTGCCCGACCCCGGCAGAGCACTCAGCTGTCCGCCGAACTGGCTGCAGGTGCTGCGGTCCGGGCGCGGATTGCCGAGGTGGAGCAGCGGGAGGAGGAGGCGAAGAAGTGGGTAGCGGCGTTGGAGGAAGAACGCTAGCTGTCACGCCAGCGCGCCGGTGGTGACTGTCGCATCGGATAAGCTCTCGTTATCCGACGCGACAAATAGGGACATGACGCCGGGTCAGGGTAAAAGGTGGGGACGGGCGATGACGTTGGCCGGAGAGCATCAGGAGAGTGGCGGCGCCACGACGCCAGCCGCCGCGACCGAGGCGAGCGCGCAGCCGAGACGTTGGGTCAGGCCCCGCTCCGCCCCTCCGCAGCTGGACTTTCCGCTCGTGCGCAACGGGCTGGACTACCTGGCGAGCGTCGTCGAGCACCTCGACGAGACGGAGTCGATGGTGACGCACCGGGACGTGAAGTACGCCGTGCTCCACCTCCAGGCCGCCGTGGAGGTGCTGCTGAAGGCCCGGCTGATGGCCGAGCACTGGAGCCTCGTCTTCAGTGACCCGCATAAGGCCACGCGCAAGACCCTCGACGAAGCCACGCTCTCCAGCGTCTCCACTGAGCAGGCCGTGACACGTCTGCAGAACATCGCGGGCGTACCGATCACGCAGAAGGAAGGCAAGGCCCTCAAGAACCTGACCGAGGACCGCAACAAGTTGCAGCACTTCGGCCTGACCGCGCCCGCCCCCGTGATCGAGGCCCGGGCGGGCGAGGTCCTCGACTTCCTCATCCGCTTCATCGACGACGAGCTCCTGCCCCGACTGGGCCAGGAGGAGAAGACTGAGGGCGAAGCGTCACTGAGCAAGTTGCGTGGTGGCTTGGCCAGCATCAACACCTTCGTCCGGGAGCGAACCAACCGCATACGCGGCGAGGTGACGCGGGAGGGCGCCGAGAACCGGACCATTCAGTGCCCTGAGTGCGAGCAGATGGCGCTCGTACTCGGCGAGTCGACGGGCCCGGCCGGGGAGCTGGTGCGGGCCGCTTGCCGGTTCTGTGCCGGTCGCTGGGAACCGGAGGAACTGCTGGCGTACTTCCTTCCTGAGGGCCAGGAGGAGCCAAGCGGACTCAACGCCTGCCCGCAGTGCGGGGAGTGGGCGCTCGGGTGGGGGGTGCGGGTCCTCAGTGACCCCATGGAGGAGGTGGCTTTCTGTTTCGCGTGCTCCGTCGCCTTCCCCTCGGTCGCTCCGTGCGACCGCTGCGGGCGTCCGATCGACGCCACCGGCGGCACCGATCTGTGCGGGAGCTGTTGGGAGGACGCCGTGGAGGACCCCTCAGATTACGGTTACAGCGAGGACCAGTGGTGACGGCATCGGAGAGCACGGCGGTCATCCCCTCCGAACACCCGCCGCTCGGCTCGGCGGCCGCCGAGCGCCAGGCGCTCATCAAGCAGTGGGCCGAACGCCACGGCGTCGACACAGCCCGCCACCTGGCCGAGGCCGAGAACCTGGCCGACGCGGTCGCCGCCGAGATCACCCCCGACAACACGCTCGACACCTACGCCAAGAGCTGGCGGGTGTGGGGCAGGTTCTGCGCCTCCACCGGCCTGCCGGAGCTGGAGGGGTCCCGGGGTGCGCTGGTGGCGTTCGTGACCTGGATGCTGCGCGAGGGCCAACAGGGCGGGACCGGCTACGCCGCCAGTTCCGCCGGTACCCACCTCGCGGCCGCCGTCGTCGGCCTGCGCCAGCGCGGCGTCACCGTCTCCGGCGACGACCAGGCGGAGGCTCGCAAGGCGCTGGAGGGCCTGGCGGTGAAGCTGCTGCAGGACGGCGAGCGACGCGGCCGCGGACAGGCGGTGAGCGCCACTGTCGACGGCCTGTACGTCGTTGCCCGGGCCTGCCCCGACACCCTCACCGGCTTCCGGGACAAAGCCCTGGTGCTTTCCGGCTTCCACTACGCCTCCCGCTCTCAGGACCCGGCCGGGTTGCTCACCGGCGACGTCACCCTGCACCCGCGTGGCCTGGTCGTCGCCGTGCTGACCGGCAAGACCAAGCACAGCGTGCGCAACGCGAAGATCCCGTACGCGCAGGACCCGGAGATCTGCCCGGTCCGCGCGTACGTCGCCTACCGCACCCGCCTGGCCGCCGAGCAGGGCGAGCAGTGGGCCGACCCCGCTACTCCGGCCTTTGTTGGTATCGACCGCTGGAGCCACGTCACCGGCGGCATGGGGCCGGACAGCGTCACCCGCGCCATCAAGCGCATCTCGGAGCGGGCCGGCGTGCCGATCTCGTGGACCGGGCACTCCCTGCGCATCGGCCTGGCCTCCACCGGCCGCAAGAAGGGCAAGGACGGCATCGCCATCGCCGAGCAGGGCGGCTGGGCCCGCCACTCCCGCTCCATGCTCGGCTACATGCAGATCGGCGACGGCTGGGACGACAACGCCGCCGGCCTGACCTGACCACCCGGCGCCCGACGGGTCAGTCCCGGTCGGACCCATTGGACCTAACGGGTCCGACCGGTGTTGGGCTGCGTCTGCCCCTTCCCCGGCGATGGAGCGGGCGCCATCAGAAGAGGGGGGCGGCAGCCTCCGACTCGGGGTCGCCGATGGGGATGGACAGCTGCCCGGGCACGGGCCGCTCGGGGACCTGGGGCGACCGCCCTGGCCGCCGCCGACCGCGGCGCAGGCCCGTGTTGGAGTGGTGCTTCACTTCCGCCGCAGCCCGGTGGAGCACACCGTTGCTCGTCACGTACAAGTGGCCGTCTGCCTCTTGGAGCTCCCGGAGCTTCCGCAGGTACCTCATTTCATTCAAACCGGGCGTCTCCGTGTACAGCGCCGCCAGGGCGCGCGCGGTGGCCGAGGGGTACGCGTCCCGCGCGGCGATGGTCAGATCGGCGAGGTCGTTCTGCTTCTCCTGCCGCCATGCGCGTGTCCAGGCGGCCTCCCAGTCCGGCCATTCCGCTTCCGGCACCTCGCAGGCCCTCATGTACGCCTGGAACTGCTGAAGGCCGTGCGGCACGGCCTGCTTGTTCACGATGCGGTGCGCGGTGCTGCGCGGCAGGGCGCCGTACCCGCCCGCCCGCTGTGCCATGGTGCGCTGGGGCGGGGAGCCGGCCTTCTCGTACAGCTCCACCAGGGCCGCGCTCAGATCGATGAAGTCGCGGATGAACTCCGGGCGCGGGGCGGGGCGGCCGCGGCCGCCCCGCGCGAGGCGGGTCTCCTCAAACCGTGCCCGCTTCCACAGACGCCGTGCTTCCTCGGGCGAGGCGTCGCACGCCCGGGCGTAGTTGAGCACGGTCGGCAGCTTCGGCACGGTCTCGCCGGAGGCGGCCCGCTGCAGCGTCGTGGCGTGGCAGCCGGCCCGCACCGACAGCGCCCGGTAGCCCTGCCGAGTGCGCTCCCGCTGCTCGCGCAGCCACTCCTGCAGCTCGCGCAACGCCGTGTTGCTGGTGATGAGCGGTTTTTCGGGGCGGCACATGACCCGTCACCTCACGCAGCCGGGGCCAGCAGGGCGCGCAGCGCGGCACGCAGGCTGCGGGTGGAGGCCCCGGTGATCAGGCCGACCAGGAGGACGGCGATCAGCCCGGCGCCGATGAGCAGCTGCAGCACGAGGGGCAGTGTCATGCCCGCGAAGGTGACCAGGGCGGCTGCCATGGCGATGATCACGATGATGACGACGGCCTCGGCGCCGCCGAGGCGCCGGTGGGACGGGGTGCCGCTCTCCACGCAGGAAACGGCGGAACGGGGCTTGGGCACGGGGCCTCCCTGTTGTCGGGTCCGGCGACCCGCGGCCGCCGGACACCTGCCACTGACTCCAACTAGGCGAACCACAGGGGCGGTTGCCGCCGCCCTCGGCGTGGTGCGTGGAAAAGATGGTGGCAGCTGCAAGAGGCAGTCAGTCCCCGTCCCGGCTCTTTCGGCGGGGTTTGATGCGTCCGCGCCCTAACGCATCCATAGATGCGTGGGTGCGAAAAATGCGACGCAGAGTCAGCGTTCTGCCGCGTACGCAACAGTGACCTGCGGTTCCGGCACCGCAAACAAGATCTCAAAATGTGTCAGTCCCTCGTGGTAGTGAACGAATTGATGCGCCCATGCCCCAATCTGGCTTGCGCCAGGTTGGCGGCGCTGCGACGATCCGCGCACCTGGGCTTGCACCGAGAGGGGCGGGCCCTGCCCTGATTGCCGCTGACTCCAACCGAAAGCCGAACAGGGACTTCACGGTCTCGCGTTGCCGCGCGAGATCCCGCCGAGAGCCGGTAACCGCAGCGCGGTGCCGGCTCTTTCGGTGTGTACGGGCTCAGTCGGCGAGGGCGTCCACCAGCTGTCGCAGCGCGAGCAGCGCGTCGCGTGCGCCGGAGGTGTCCACCAGCTCCAGGAGCGCCGCCGCCGGATCGAGGACGTCGACCAGGCGCCCGGACCGGACGGACGGAGGCATACCGCGCAGCGCGGCCCGGAAGACGGACCCGCTCCAGTGCACCCGGGCCAGGTCCCCGGCGAGCGCGAACTCGCCGTCCGCCGGGCACCAGCTCCCGTCGTCGTACGCCGCCAGGAGCGCGCGGGCATCCCGCTCCAACGCGTCGGTCATCGCGGTGGTCGTCATACAGGGTCCAACGACGCCGGGCAGGCAGCGTGGCGGGCCCATGGCGTCGACTTAGCCACAAAATCGAACACGCGACCTAATTGTGGTTATGGAGCACGCACCCTTTCCCCGCGACCTGATCGAGCTCCAGGCGGACTGGCAGCGCACGTACGCGGCGCTCGCCGTGCCGCGCCCAGTGCACACCACGGCACTGCGCCGCCGCCTGCCGCCCTTCCCGCACATCGACCTACCGCGCCCGCACATCACCACCAGCCATCCCAATGGGTACCTGTGGAAGCGCGACCGTGTCGATGCGTGGCTCGCTGGTGCCCCGGTCGTCTGACTCGACGGCGACTTCACCCTCCTTGATCATGAATGGGTCGCAGCGCGCGCTTCCCAAGGTGCGCCGACCCGTCTCATCCAGCCCGACCCTCGAACCGGGCTGCAGTCCGAGTACCTTGGTGAACTCGTCTTGTTGGCCGCCGAAATGGCCGTAGCCTCCGAGTGCTGGACAAGCCGTTCGTATTCGCGGACATGGCGATGGGCATGCGTGATCCAAGCCGGTGACCGTTCGCCGACCCAGCGCCGGGGCAGCTCTCTTCAGCAGTGGCACGAGGAGAGGCTCAGGAGAGCTGTGATGATTTACGGGGCGGTGGAAGCGCGGGCAGCAGTTCCCACAGCGGCCGTGATCCTGCGGCCCATGAGCCGAGCAGTCGGCGGTCGACGAGGTGCAGGCGCTGCTGCCGGGCAAAGGTGCGGCCGGGCTGGGTGATCCTGCCGTTGGTGACCATCACCACGACGTCCGCCTTGTGCACCGGGCGTCCCGTTCCGTTGAGGACCTGCAGTTCCGGGGTGCCCACAGCTGCGCCCCGATCGCCGTGCCGGCGGTGCTTGCACTGGATCACCCAGCGGCGGCCCAGCGGGTCGGTGGCCTTCACATCCGCCCCGAGATCGCCCTGCCCGCCGACCTGGACGGCGTCGGTGCAGCCGTCCCGGTTCATCAGGTCACGGATCGCGTATTCGAACTGCCGGTGGGAGAGCGCGTCCAGTTGGGCCAATCCGTAGCGCAGGGCACGTGCCTGGGCTTTTGCCCACTGCGCGCGTTGTGTGCGCTGCTGCCACCATCCGATGCTGCCCAGGACGGCGAGTACGGCCACGACAAGCAGCAGCCACCAGTGTGCGATCAGCCAGTTGACCACCATCACCACAAGGCCGAGCACCGCGATGGCGACCACGCCCAGGGCGATGTGGGCGTCCTGCCGGCTCTGTCGGCGGCTGGGGCGCCGGGTGGTGCGTCGCCTGGCGGGCGGGCGGCGGGTCATCGCCCACCTCCCAAGGCGGAGAGGTCGATCGGATAGGACACGGTCGGCGTGGGCGCCGCCCTCCGCGGCTTGGGGGTGTCGAACTTAATCGGGTACGACACCGTCGGGCGCGGTACGGCGTCTCCCGGGGATTTGCGTGTGGTCTGGTCGAAGCGGATGGGATACGACACCGTCGGCCTGGGCTGTGGGCCCGCTCCGCTCTCGTCCTGGCCGCCGGCATGGCTGAAGCCGAGGACGACCAGGCCGAAGACGGCAAAGACCGTCATCTCCCGGCGCGCTCCCGGTGCCCACCGGTAGTGCCCGCGTACTGGCGTTCCGTCCGAGCGCACGTACGGCCGGACAAAAGGCATCGAGCCCTCCCCTAAATCGTCTTCCCCGCGTCACGTCCATGCTGGCGTCGACCACTGACAACCGATCACGCTCGGCACCTCAACTGTGCTCAGATTTAGGCGAGTTCAGGACACAAGACGCTCGGGTTCCCGGAGTCTGCGACAAGGACGCCGCGCATCGGACGGCCCGTACTCAGGGGGTGGCGCCGGCCGGCGGATCGGTCTTCTCACCAGGGCAGTCCGGTCACAATGCCGTCAGACAGCAACCCCGGTCAGCCCCTTCGCCGGGCACCGTATCCCGCCTCCAACAGGCGTGCCGGTCAAGCCATTTCCATAAAGCCCGTCGTCAGCTGCGGCGCGAATTCGCAGGAGGCGCTCGCGCAGGTCACTGCACTCCCACACGCCGCAGCAGGCAGGTTGAGCCACGTCATCACCAAGGTGGTCCGGGCAGCATGCCGCAGGAGTGCACCTGGCGCGGTCCCGCACGACGTGCGAACGGGTGCGGGACCGCGTGCCCAGCCGTCCTGTCAGAGCCGGACGTACACGACCATACGGACGGTTAGGATGAAGGAGCGCTCGACGCACTGTGCGGCAACGTCAGGTCGTCAGGTTCCAGCCGAATGGCAGAAGTCCGGTGCGCCGGGGGCATCTGCTGCCTGTCAGGGTCAAATCGAGGCTGCTGCACGGTCAGGGTTGGGTGAACCAACTGGTGGTGACCGGCA
>NZ_MCGQ01000073.1 GCF_002242805.1 Streptomyces diastatochromogenes
CGGGCTGACCCTGGGATGGTGCGACGCGGACGGCGTCGAACCATCCCAGGGTCAGCCCGGACCAGCCCAGCCGCTTGGACAGCGTGCGGAGGTACTTCTTGTAGGCGCGCACCTCGATGTAGGCCGCGTGGCGGTCGGATCCGACGAACTTGATCCCGCCCGAAAGGTCAGGGCGGTCCTCGCGGATGAGCCGCTCGAACTTCCCTGCACGGTCGGGCCGGTTCACCTGGTCGTGGAGATACTGCGCCATCACGTGCGAGATCCGGTCGAACAGCGTGTACGCGCTGGAGTTGACCTCCAGGTACCCGAGCCCGAAGAGGTTGTGCCGCTCCCGGCTGAAGGCGTTGAGGTACATCTGCGGCCGGCCGCCCTTCCACGAGAAGCAGTCGGCCGGTACGTAGGGGATGGTCATGTCGTAGCCGGTGGCGAAGAGGACGAGGTCGATCCGCTCGCGGGAGCCGTCCGCGAACACGACCTCGGCGCCGTCGAAGCGCGCGATGTCCGGCTTGGCGGTGACCTCGCCGTGCTGGAGGTAGTGCAGGAGCTGGGTGTTGAGCAGCGGGTGCGACTCGAACAGACGGTGGTCGGGGCGGTGTAGTCCCCAGCGGCTCACGTCGCCCACCATCACCCGCCGTACGACCCCGTAGACCAGACGCTCGGCCCAGATCGGCAGCCACTCGGTCTCGTCCGCCGGCATACCGAAGACATGCTTGGGCACGAAGTGGTAGCCGCGCCGCGTGCTGATGAACGCGGCGTCGGCATTCGCGGCGGCGTCGCAGGCTATGTCGGCGCCGGAGTTCCCGAGCCCGACCACGAGCACGCGCTTCCCGCGGAACAGCGACGGATCGACGTACTCGACGGAGTGCATGGTCCGTCCGCCGAAGTCACCCGGCACGTCGGGAGTCCGGGCGTCCCAGTTCACTCCGGAACAGCAGATGACCGCCCGCGCCCGTGTGGCTCCGGTCGAGGTGAGCACCGTCCAGGCGCCGTCCTCGTCCTGCTCCACCGAGCTGACGGCGGTGTCGAACCGGATCGCCTCGCGCAGTCCGAACTCATCCGCGAACGACCGGGTGTAGCGAAGGATCTGCTCGCGGGAGGGGTAGTCGGCGAAGTCCTCCGGCATCGGGTAGTCGAAGAAGCCCGACTTGCCGCGCGACGAGATGAAGTGCGCCGAGCGGTACATGGGTGAACCGGGATTGTCGATGTCCCAGATGCCACCGACGTCGGAGTGACGTTCGAACTGGACGTACGGGATCTCCAACCGCTTCAGCGCCCGCGCTGCGGAGAGTCCTGCGGGGCCGGCTCCGATGATCGCGACAGGCAGTTCGGCGTGGACCGGGGCCCGGAGTGCGTGTGTGGTCACTGTGGCCACCTCTCTGTCAGAGCGTGCGGAAAGCATATCTGGCCAAGTGGCCAAGTCAATCGACCTGGGCATGTGATCAGCGCAGATGATCGGCGTCGTGGACGCGGTGTGTCGTCAGGACGGAGCGCGGTGGTGGGGAGCGGCGGCGCGGCCGACGGTCGCTGCCAGTTGACGCAGTCGGCGCCAGTCCAGCCGGGGCTGGGCCGGGGGGACGCCGGGACGGTTCCGGGGGACGCGTACCCGCAGTGCGCGGGGCGCGATGCGGCAGAGCACCGGTGTGGGCAGCCGCAGGGCTTCCCCGTCGATGCCGACGTCGATCACCTCGGAGTCGCTGTCGACCAGCACTCTGCGGGCCGTCCGCAGGGCCACTCCGCGCGGCTGCGGGTCCAGCAGAAGCGCTGCCGCTTCGGTGGCACTGTCCACCGTGACGCCGAGGATCCCCAGCCTTCCGGAGTCGAGCCGTTCGCGTCGGCCGAGGGCCAGCGGATCGCCCGTGCCGTACGGGTTGTTGCTCACCAGCACGGCCTGTGGACTGCTGAGAGTGATGCCCTTGGCCCGTGCCGTGAGTCTCGGGCCGAGCCGGCGACTGAGCAGGTCGGGCAGCATGCCGAAGGCGGTGGTCACCTTGCCCCCGCGGTAGGCCGGGTTCTGGATGACCGCCGCGTACGTGCCGAAGGAGGCGTTGTTGACGAACGGGTGGTCCGCGGCGAACCCGAGGTCCACGCGGATTTCCACGCCGTCGACGAGCGCGTCGAGGCAGGACGCCGGATCGTCCCGGTCGAGGCCGAGGTCCATCGCGAAGTGGTTGCGGGTGCCCGAGGGAATGACGAGGAACGGAATGCCGTGTTCGGCGGCGACCGCCGCGACGAGTGCCTGAGTGCCGTCACCGCCGGCGACACCGAGCAGGTCCGCGCCGTCCGCCACGGCGGCCCGGGCCAGTGCGGCGACGTCCTGCTGCTCCTCGGAGCCGAGCAGAATGACGCGCGCTCCCAGTTCCTCGGCCTTTCCCCGCAGACCGAGTCGCTCGACCTTGCCGCCTCCGGAACGCGGGTTCATGATCAGGAACGGGCGTACCGGGGGTGCCGTCCGGCGTTCCTTCATCCGATGGTTGCGCTCCCCGTCCTTCCGCAGCGCATAGCGTCCCGCCCCGACGGCCAGGGCCCAGAGGGCGAGGGACAGGACCAGGGTCCACTGAAACGTGAATACGAACAGAGCGATGAGCGCGGCGGGAGCCGCAAGGGCCAGCGCGGCCGCGGCCACCCGGGCCAGGCCGCGGCGGGACAAGGTCCACCACACGGCCGCCGCGGTGACGACCGCACCGGCGAGCCCTGCCACGGCGGTCAGGATCCCCTCCGCTCCTCCGTACCCGGCGGGCAACAGCACGGCCAGGGCTGCGGCGGCCAGTGCGGCCCTGGCCGCCCAGCGATGTCGCCGGTGGGCGGAGCCGCACAGGTCTGCGCTCATGGAGTCCTCCGATCGGCAGCGGACCTCGCTGAGCGGATCCACACGACTGCGACAGGTACGGGCCGAGGCTGACGTGGCCCGACCGTACTACCGGGCCACATCAGTGTCCCCGGGCCCCGCGCAGCGGCTTGGTGAGCGGATCGTCGATGGGGAAGCACCCGGCGAAGACGGTGAACATGATCAGCGCCTCCGCGGTCACATGGATCCCTCGGCGATGCCGGGGTCGGAGTGCCCGAGCCCGCGTGACTTGGCCAACTGACCAGGTCACGTGATGTGGAAGGATACCCCCATGCCCACCACCCGATCCCCACGCCGTCGGCCCGACGACGCCCGCCGCGTCGAATTGCTCAACGCCGCCCGAACGGTGATCGCCAGAGAGGGGGTCGGGGCGACGACGACGCGCCGCATCACACAGGAGGCGGGGCTGCCGCACGGCATGTTCCACTACTGGTTCTCCGGTAAGGAGGAACTCTTCGAAGAGCTCATCACCGAGGTCATCGAGGAGTTGCGGCAGCACGCGGCCGCGGTGTCCCCCGACGGCTCCGACCTGGGCGTGGCGGACAGGCTGCGGGCGGCCTTCGAAGTGGCCCGGCACGACGAGGAGAAGCGGCCGGGCAGGCAACTGGCCTTCTACGAACTGACCGCCCTCGCGCTGCGCACCCCCGCGCTGCGGGACCTGGCCCGCCGTCAGTACGCCGCCTACCGGGAGGCCTCCACCGAAGTGGCCGCCTCCTGGATGGCCGAGCAGAACGTGGATCTCCCCGGTGGTGGCCAGGCCCTCGGGGAACTCCTCGCCGTGGTGATGGACGGGATGATCCTGGCCTGGCTCGCCGACCCCGAGGGCAGCAACCCCGACCAGGTCTTCGCCCTGCTGGACACCCTGCTCGCACGGGCAGCCACGGTGAGCCCGGAGGCCACCGACAAGTGATGTCGGGCCCGGATCACCGGGATGGCGGCGGGCGTCAGGAATCCTGAGCACCAGGCGGGTCGGTTCTCCGGGCTGCGGGCGCAAAAGGCGGACAGGAATACAGAACTCCGGCCGGACTGACGTACCCAGACCGGTCGGTCAGAACGCCCGACCCACACGTTCGGGCGATGACAAAGCATCAAAGTTCCTCAAAACTCAGGGCAATGCGGCCACTAGGCAGACACAAGTTCGCACGCGGTTAGCGGCAGGCGTGCTGTCTGGACTGGTCGGGAGAGATGCTCTCAGTAATGCGAGGACTCACGGAATAAGCGTGGGGACTCACAACATAAGAGGGACTAGGTTGAAAAGAAGAACTGGCCGAACGCGGCCATTCAGGGCACTTTGCGCTCTGGGCGCCGCGATGGCGCTGTGGTCTGTCGCGATCCCGACTGCGGCAACGGCAGGGGGGAATTCCGCTGGACCGCCGACGACCACGCACAGCGTCCAGCCGTCGTACAAACGGGGGAATATCACGAGGTGTCCGTCGGGGACGACGACGTTCTTCAATACGTCGGACCTGAGGCCGGGCAACCAGAGCCAGAGCTACGCGATGGGACTGGATCCGCACACCTTGATCGCGTACCAGTCGCCGAACAGTGGACACGCCATCGCCCTCATGGTCAATGAGGGAGCGACCCAGATGGTCGCGGTGGACCTGACCAAGATGCTCGACGGCACGACGGTCCCGGCATCGGGCCACGTCTGCACCAGCGGCACCCTTCCGCCGACTGCCGAGAGCTTCATCGCCTTGCCGTGATCGGCTCGCACACAGGCGTTCGGGGAAGTTGACGAGACCGTGGGGGTGTTCAACCTCCACGGTCTCGCATGTGCCGCAGCATCCTGCGGGAACTCATCGAGGCCGAGCCGGAGCGGCGCCGGCGCATCGACCGGGTCCCCTTCGCCGTGGGGAGGGGGGCATGCGTGCGCGGGGTCTCCCTTCACGGCGTCGACCTGGTCAAAGCCGGAGTGGTTACCGCTCGCGGTCCTGATGGCGGTGCGGGCGTCAGTGGCTGCCGCGCCAGTCCACCGTGCGCCCTCGGTGCCGCAGGCCCAGACCCTCGGTGGATTCCGGGTCCAGGTGTGTGCTGCCTCGGTCTGGGACGACCATGGATGGAGGCAGCACGCCCGCCGGTACGGCACGAGCCAAGGCGCCGAGCGGGAAGGAAAATGAGACATGGGCACGATGGACTCCTCCCGAGCAGGCGACGGCCGGTCGACGGCGGGTCCTGCCGCGCCGCCCAGTGGCCTGCTGGATCTGCTCAGCGTCGCCGCGGTGGTCCTGAATACGACGGGCCAGGTGGTCTTCTGGAGCCCGAAGGCCGAGGAGCTGTTCGGCTACACGGCAGCAGAAGCGCTCGGGCAGTACGCGGCTCCGCTGACGGTCCACGAGGAGCACCGGGACGAGGTGATCAAGCTGTTCGCGGAGGTCATGGAATCCGGCACCGACTGGGCCGGGGCCTTCCCGATCCGGCACAAGGACGGCAGCACCCGCCTGGTGGAGTTCCGCAACATGCGGCTGCTGGACGACCTCGGTGACACCTACGTCCTGGGCCTTGCCGCGGACCAGGCAGCCGTGGAGCGGGTCGAGCGAGATGCCGCCCTGGCCATGCGTCTGGTGTCCCAGTCCCCGGTCGGGCTGGCCATTCTGGACCCGGACCTGCGGTACCTGGCCGTGAATCCTGCTCTCGAACGCATCACCGGTCAGTCCGCCGCCGAGCGTCTCGGCCGGCCGGTCGGCGAGGTCCTGACCTTCCTGGACACGGACCCCGAGGCACGTCTACGCCGTGTCCTGGAGACGGGCGAGTCGGTCGTGGACCGCGACATCGTCTGTCGTCCCCCCGCCGATCCCGACCACGAGCACGCCTGGTCCGTCTCGTACTACCGGCTGGAGGATTCCGGCGGGCGGGTCCTGGGCCTCGCCTACTCCGTCATCGACGTCACCGAGCGTCATCGCGCCAATGCGGAAGCGGCGCAGGCCCGGCAACGGCTGGCACTGATCGCCAGGGCTTCCGCCTCGGTGGGTACGACTCTCGATCTGGAGACGACAGCGCGCGAGCTTGCCGACGTCGTCGTACCGGTCCTGGCCGATGTGGCAGCCGTGGACGTACTCGACAGCGCCCTTGAAGGCCGGACCGCGCCGCACGAGGGCCCGGCCTTCTTCCGCGCCCTCGCCGTCAGCGCGGCCGACTCCACCGAGGCGGTCAGCGCGGCCGACCCGCCGGGGGGAGCGGCCCGCTACGACAGTGACCGGCTGATCACCCAGTGTGTGCGCACCCGTCAACCGGTACTGGTGCCCCACACAACCCGTGGGGATCTGGAGCGCATCGCACGGCATGGCGAGGCCGCCGCCCTCCTCGCGGCGGCAGGCGTGCACTCCTACCTGGCCGTACCGCTCGTGGCCCGGGGCGAAGTCCTCGGCGCTCTCGACCTCAAACGTACCCGGAACCCCACTCCGTTCGATGACGACGACGCATTCCTCGCCTGCGAGTTGGCCGCTCGAGCCGCGGTCTGCATCGACAACGCCCGTGGATACCAGACCCAGCGACACGCGGCCCTCACCCTCCAACGAAGCCTGCTTCCCGAGCCCCCCTCACACCTGCCGGGCTTGGAGGTCGCCTGCCGCTACCAGCCCGCCGGCGCCACGAGCGAGATCGGCGGCGACTGGTTCGACGCCATACCTCTCCGGGGAGACAAGACCGCCTTGGTGGTCGGGGACGTCATGGGCAGCGGCATCAATGCCGCCGCCACCATGGGGCAACTTCGCACCGCCGCCCGCGCCTTCGCCGAACTCGACCTTGCCCCCGCCGAGGCCCTGCGGCACCTCGATCACCTGACCGAGGGCATCGAGCAAACCATCGCCACCTGCATCTACTGCGTGTACGACCCTCACCAGGGCCAGTGCCGGATCTGCCTCGCAGGCCACCTGCCCCCAGCCCTGATGCGTGCCGGGCACGCGGCGCAACTGCTCGACCTCCCCACCGGCGCACCGCTGGGTGTCGGTGGTGTCCCCTTCGAGGCCACCACCATTGACTTCCACCCCGGCGACGAACTCGCCCTCTACACCGACGGCCTGGTCGAAAGCCGAAGCGCACCCATCGACTCCCGCCTGGACGCCCTTCTCGACGCCCTCACGGCGACACGCGGCCACGATCCGGAACGCACCTGCGACCGCATCCTGGAGATTCTGCGACCGCCCGGAGGCGAGGACGACGTCGCTCTGCTCATCGCCCGAGCCCACTCCTGAGCTGTCAGAGGGCGGGACAAGCCCCCGTTGCTCAGCCGGTCTTGGCCAGCCGCTCGATCCGGTCGTGCAGGTGCTCGACGTGGTGTTCGGACTCCGGCTTCATGAGGACGCTACGGAGGATCCGGGCGCCGTCGGCATCCGCGGTGATCTTGGGGTGTCGGGCGGCGAACGCCTCGCGGCCGGCTTTGAGGGTGCTCAGGAAGACGGGGTCGGGGTTCGCCATGCCGTCCGCGAGGATGCGGGCGGATGCCGCGTCGATGCCGGTGAGGGTCGCCGGGTCGACGGCGGGGAAATAGGTGACGATGTCCAACTGGGGTTGCTGGTAGAGCTCCAGGAGTTCGGATGCCTCGATCATTTCCGCCCACTTCAGCGCCGCTCGCCGGCCGGCGGCCAGGACCTGACCGAGCCCGTCGCGGGTGGGCGGGAGAAGCTGGAAGGTCAGCCACAGGGCGGCAGCGGAGGCGCCGGCCCGGGAGCATTCCAGACTGATCTCGCCGAGGTGGAGTTCGGCCGAGGTGAAGTAGGTGTAGGGCGAGTCGTGGAGGTAGAAGCGGCCCACCTCGGGGTCGCGGAAGAGGACGGCGCCGCAGCCGTAGGGCTGGAGTCCGTGCTTGTGCGGGTCGACGACGATCGAGTCGGCCTGTGCCACGGCCCGCCAGGGCTCGGGTGACAGCGCCTCGGGGCCGTCGGCACCGGCGAGGAGGGTGAAGAAGCCGCCGTACGCGGCGTCGACGTGGATGCGGACGCCGTAGCGCTCGGCGAGGGGCAGAACCTCGTGGACGGGGTCGACTGCGCCCAGTCCGGTGGTGCCGGTGGTGAGGACGACGGTGCCCACGGCCCCGGTGCACAGCAGGTCCTCCAGCGCGTCCAGGTCCATGCGGCCCCGGCTGTCGGTGCGGACGGGGTGGCTCGTCATGTCCAGGACATGGCACATGCGGCCGTGGGTGTAGTGGGCGTCGGCGCTGTGGGCGACGCCCCGGCCGGGGTGGAGTTCGCGGGCGACGAAGAGGGCTTCGAGGTTGGCGATGGTGCCGCTGGTGGTGAGGTGGCCGAGGTGGGTGTCGTAGCCGAACATGGCGGCGAGCTGCGCGACCGCCTCGCGTTCCATCGCCGCGGTGGCGGGGCCGCCGTCCAGGGCGTGGTTGTTGGGGTTGATCAGCATGGCGGCGAGGTAGCCGACCACGGCGGCAGGGTGTGGGGGCTTGAGCATCTGGCCCGCGTAGTGGGGGTGGAAGAAGGGGTAGTTGTCCTTCAGCCGCCCGGTGAACTCCTCGAACGCCGCCGCGAAGCGGTCGTCGTCCACCTGGAGGGACGGGTGCGGCTGGTAGGCACCGAACGTGTCGGCCCAGTCCTGTATCGCGTGCGTGGCTCGGCCGAGCCAGTGCTGCAGATCCACTGATCTTCCTCTCGCTCGTGCGTGTGCGCCCACTGTAGGATTTCATTGACTACTCAGCAATTGCTTGCTCAGTAATTGAGAAGGCAGTAGTCGAGGGAGCAGTAGATGAGGGAGCAGTAAGCTCGGCGGCGATGAACGCCACGCCCCAGCACCACGACGAGCACGAAGCCGCCCGCGCCGCCAACAGCCGGCTCGTGCGGGATTTCGGCCTGCTGATCAAGTCCGCCACCCGCCTGGAACAGCGGATCGACAGCGCGCTGCGGCGGGAGTGCGGAATCAGCCACACCATGCTTGAGGTGCTGATACGGCTCTGGCGCCAGCCCGGCGAGGAGGTCTCCCAGCGGCAGCTGGCCGACGACCTCACCCTGACCAGCAGTGGCACCACTCGGCTGATCGACCGTATGGAGGACGCCGGCCTGGTCCGCCGCGTCCCGTCACCCGGGGACCGGAGGGTGGCCCTGGTGGAACCGACCGCCGAGGGACGCACGACGTTCCTGCGCGCGGCGGCCGTCCATGCCCAGGTGGTCGAGGAGTACTTCGTGAAGCCACTGGCAGCCGACGACTACGCCCGGATGACCAGCGCGCTGAGCGAGATCACCAGGGCGCTTCGCGGCGACGCGGGATGAGGGCCACGGACGAACGCATCGAAGAGCGGGGTACTGGCCGGCCGAGAGGCGGCTACGACGAGAGTGCCTGAGACGTCATCTCAATCGGCTCGGCTGGGCATGTGAATGCGGGTGGCACTGGGCTGGGCTCTGCCGCATGATCGCGTCATGACGAGTCCTGCTGCCTTCCGGGACCGGACCAACTGGTCCGATGGCTACTACGAGCTGGCCATAGAGGTTGGATCGAGCGCTGACGACCAGCTTCAGTCCGTCCTGAGCGCTCTGTGGTCCGCCGCAGACGTCCACGGGTGTTTTGGGCAGAGAGACCGTGAGCCTGAGGAGCAGGATCCCGTGCCGTGCACGGTTGGCTCTCTGACCGAGTTCGGCCACCTTCACGGTCAGGTCCGGCTGCCGACGGGCCAACTGGTCGTGTGCGGTTGCGTGGCGATCCGCGGCGGTGACGAAGGTGGCGACTGGCTGGACTTTTACGTCCCCCTAGGGGCGCTGGATCACGCGGGTCTTGCGTACTGGGACGGTCAGCCGTTCTTCAGGTCCAACGTGATGGACGACTGGTTGGCTGCCATCGGGACCGAGACCTTCAAGAGCGCCTCCTTCAGCCTGGGGGTCATCGGCTTCGAGGTCTCTGGTTGCACCGACGCATCGACGCTGGCAGGAAAGTTGCCGCAGACGCGGGACATCGGATACCTGCTTCCACAAGGCGACGTCCTGCACTATGGCGCCGCCAACACCTGAGTCCTGCTGCGCTGGTTGGGCAGCGGTGACGGCCAAGCCGCGTCGAGGTCTCGATGCCCTCGCGGGCGATGCGGTGGGTGATGGACACGATCACCGTCGGACTCGTGATCCCTGACCTGCTCAACCCGTTCTTCACCGAGGCCGCCGCCGCGGCACTGGAAGCGGCGCGGGCCCGTGGCTGGCACGTCGTCGAGCCTCAGCTGTCCAGCGTGGCGCTCGACACCAGCAGACTCGGGGCACTTGCCGTCGAACAGGCCGCCCGTCTGCTGACCGGTAGCAGCCCGCCCGGTCACTCGGGCCAGGCGGAGTTCTTGATGACCTCGACGAAATCGGTGCGTCGGAAGCCGGGCACATGGTGGGCCAGTACGTCGGCCTTGACGTTGCCGAAGGTTGTGTCCGGGCGGTCCTTGATGCCCTCGGTGAACGCGGTGAGGATCCCGTTCTTGAAATCCGGGCGCGGGTGCGCCGCGACGACCGCCGCGCGCTGCACGTCGGAGACCGCGTCATAGCCGATCCCCAGGACGTCCAGCTCGACTCCGCGGGTGACCAGGGCGATCTCGGGTGCCATGTGCAGCGGGATCTCCGGGGTGGTGTGCAGGGCGATGCCGGTCCAGACGCGGTCGGCCGGCTCGCCGGTGATGCCATGGGCGTGGAGGAAGCGGCGGGCCTCGTCCGCGCCGTCGATCTCGAAGCGCTGGTCGGTGCGGCGCAAGCCCTTCGTGAGCCCGAGGTCGTGGAACATCGCCCCCACGTACAGCAGTTCCGGGTCGAAGCTGAGCCGCTGCTCCCGGCCGCGGAGCGAACCCCACAGGAAGACCCGCCGCGAGTGGTGGAACACGAGCGGCGAGGCCGCCTCACGGACCAGTTCGGTCGCCTCCCGCACCAGCGCCGTGTCCGGGATCTCCACGCCTGCGATCACTTCGCTCATCCCTCGTCCATCTCCTTCGTCTTCTTGATCGGTGATCTGCCTCCAGGGTTCACCGCCGCCGTAGGCTGGGCCATGTCATCACTGCCAGGAAAACCACGGATTCGGACATGACGCATCGGGTTGGCTTTGTGGTCTTCGACGGCGTGACCATGCTGGACGTCAGCGGTCCGTCGGAGGTGCTCCATCAGGCGAGTCGGCACGCTCCCCCCTACGAGCTGGTGCTGGTCTCCCCAAGTGGCGGTACGGTCACCACCTCCGCCGGGCTGGCGCTGACCGGCACCGTCACGGCGGCCGACTCGGGTCCGGTCGACACGGTCGTGGTCGCCGGAGGCGATCGGCTGGCCCAACAGCCGATCGAGGACGAGCTGCTGGCCGCGGCCCGCGCCCTCGCCGCACCGGCGCCACGGATCGCCTCGGTGTGTACCGGCGCCTTCGTCCTGGCAGAGCTGGGCCTGCTCGACGGCTGCCGCGCGACGACACACTGGCGGCACGCGGCCTCGTTCGCCCGCCGCTACCCCCGGGTGCGCGTCGAGCCGGACGCCATCCACGTCCGCGACGGGCGGTACGTCACCTCCGCGGGCATCAGCGCGGGCATCGATCTGACCCTCGCTCTGGTGGAGGACGACCACGGCGCCGACGTGGCCAGGGACATCGCGCGGGAACTGGTCGTCTTCATGCAACGTCCCGGCGGGCAGTCGCAGTTCTCCACGGCCATCACCACCCCACCTGCCCGCAGTGACCTGTTGCGCTCACTGATCGCGTCCGTGCTCGCCGATCCGGCCGCCGACCACAGCCTGCCCGCCATGGCCGCGTCCGCCGCTGTCAGCCCTCGCCACCTGGCCCGGCTGTTCCGCGCCGAACTGGGCACCACACCCGCACGCTGGGTCGAGCGGGTCCGCCTCGACCGCGCGCAGCAGCTGCTCCTGGAGGGGCACAGCGTCACCGCGGCAGCGCACCACAGCGGGCTCGGCTCCGACGAGACCCTCCGCCGCGCCTTCGCCCGCCACCTGGGCACCACGCCGACCCACTACCGGAAACGCTTCACCACCACCCGCCGACCGCAGTAGCTGCCGCCCGGAGGGTGACCGGCCTCCGAGGGGACCGGTGCCTGTGTGCGTCAGGTGCGCAGGAGCCGTAGGTCGATCGCGTCGGCCATCGCCTTCATCCCCTCGTCGTTGGGGTGGATGTGGTCGCCCGAGTCGTAGGCCGGATCGAGGGCGGCCGGGTTCGCGGGATCACGCATGGTCCGGTCGAAGTCGATGACGCCGTCGAAGGCACCGCTGGTACGGATCCACTGGTTGACGTCCTGCCGGATCGCCTCGGCGGCAGGCGTGTGGTAGCCGTTGCCCTCGTCGGGCATGAGGGTCGCGCCGATGACGTTGACGTGCGCGGCGTGCGCCTCGTCGATCAGGGTGCGGTAGCCGTTGATCAGGTCCTGGGCGGTCAGCGCCTGGCCGTCGGGGCCTGCGTTGTTGCCGATGTCGTTGATGCCTTCGAAGAGGATCACGTCCTTGACACCCGGCTGGCCGAGGGCGTCGTGCCCGAAGCGCTTGAGGGCGCTGACGCCCTGCCACAGGTTGGGTACGTCGGTGAGGACGCGGTTGCCGCCGATACCGGAGTCGACGACACTCAGCTTCTGCGGGCCCGGTCCGGCGCCCAGCCGGCGTCCGAGGAAGTCGGGCCACCGGGTGTAGGTGCCGGTCGAGGAGTGGTAGCCGTCCGTGATGGAGTCACCGAAGGCTACGACGGTGCCCCTCGCGGTCGATGACAGGACGTCCAGCCCCGCCAGGTAGTACCACGAGGTCGTGGTGGTGCCGAACGCGGCGGTGCCGTCGTCACCGGCGTGGTTGCCGGAGGCTATGTAGGTGGTGTCGAACGCGTCGGAGTGCCAGGTCGACGTGCCCGACGTGCCGGGCACGTAGAGGCTGACGAGCAGGTTCTCGCCGGCGCTGACCGAGATCGGGATGACGTCGCTGACCGCCTCTTCGCCGGCGGGGATGGTGACGTGGCGGGAGGTGCCGAAGGTGACGTTCCGCGTGGTGCCGCGCGTCGCCTCTCCACCGCTCGCCTGGACGGCCACATCCACGGCGCTGACATCGAGCGGGGTGGTGCTGTACCGGTTGGACAGGGTGATGCGTGCGCCCGAGCCCGCGACGCTGCTGTGCACCACCATCCGGATGGTCTGGTTGCTGAAGGACGGGCCGCCGGTCGTCATGCTGGGCGACCAGGCGCTGACCCTGGTGCCCTTGTCCGGCGACGAGGACGTGGCGGCGCTCGCCTGGTTCGCGGTGCTCAGCGGAACGACCGTCAGGACCGTGCCGGTCAGCGCGCCGCACACGGTCAGCAAGGATCTGCGACGAGGTCGGCGACTCGCGGCCGTTCTTTCCTTTTCCGGGGACATCGTCGTTCTCTCCACTCTTCTCTTCGTTCGCGGCAGGGTGGGTTTGACGGCACCTCAGCCGAGGTTGTTCAGCGTGATGGACTCGCCGGGCTTGAGGCTGATCCTGCGTGAGGCGCCGCCCGCGAAGACGGTGGTGTCACGGCCGCCGACGCTCTTCAGCGTCACCTGGGTGACCTTGCCGCTCTTCCACTTGAGGGCGGCGACGAAGCCGCCGCGGACGCCGACGCCGGACACCGAGCCGGATGCCGCCCATGCGGCGGGCAGGGCGGGCAGCAACTCGACGTGACCCGGCCGCGAGTAGACGAGCATCTCGATGACCGCGGAAGGGGTGCCGAAGTTCGCGTCGATCTGGAAGATGCCGCGGCCTTGCCCCATGTCCATGATGTCGAAGAGGTTCGGCGCGGTGCCGTTGCTGCCGCCCACCGACGGCTTCAGGTTGTTGACGACGAGCTGGTAGGCCTTCTCCGCGTTCTTCAGCCGGGCCCAGCACAGGCTGCGCCAGGCGTTGGACCAGCCGTAGCTGTTCATGCCGCGGGCGGTCAGGAGGGCCGTCGCGCCGGCGAGGATGTCCTTCGGCGTGGAGTCGTCCGGGCGGATCCGGTCGCCGGGGAAGAGGCCGACGAGCGGGGATAGGTGCCGGTGTGTGGTCTCGCCGAGGTTGTCGGGCGACATCCACTCCTCCAGCCAGCCGGTCTTGGGGCTGACCACGGGCAGGTACAGGCGCTGACGCAGACCCTCGACGGTCGCGCTGTAGGAGGTGTCCTTGCCGAGGATCCCGGTCGTGGTGCGGTAGTTGCCGAAGAGGTTCCACACCAGTTCCTGGGCGTAGGTGATGCCCTTGGCGTCCAGCGGACCCTGCTCGGGGGACCAGTCGCTGTCGGCGATGAGGACCTCGCGCGAGGCTCCCGAGGCGTCGGTGACGGTCGTGGTGATGAGGCGGGCCTCCCAGAACTCCACGGCGCCCTTGATGAGGGGGTAGACCTTTTCGAGGTAGGCGCGGTCCTGGGTGTACTCGTAGTGCTCGAACAGGTTCTGGCAGAGCCAGGCGTTGCCGGCCGGGTGCCACCACCAGCCGCCACCGCCGTAGGGGTTGGTGGAGATGGCCACCGTCCAACCGGCGATCTTCCCGCTGGAGTTGCGGTACCTGTTGGTCGGACTGTTGAACAGCCGCTGGGTGACGTCCGTCCAGGAAGGCAGCTGTGCGAGGCAGTAGTCCGTGAGGGCGTCGAAGCAGTCGGACAGGCCCGCCCGGTCGGCCAGCCAGTAGTTCATCTGGAGGTTGATGTCGGTGTGGTAGTCGCCCATCCAGTCCGGGTCGTTGCCGTCCAGCCACGGGCCCTGCAGACCCATCGGCAGGCTCCCCTGCGACCCGGAGATCATCAGGTAGCGGCCGAACTGCAGGTAAGCGGCCTCGAGTTCCGGGTCGGGGACGTTGTCCCGGTAGCGGGCCTGCACCCGTTGCCAGGTGTCCAGCCTGCGCTGTGCCGTGGACGACGTGCCGAGGGTGATGTCCAGCTGCTCGAAGACGGGGCGGAAGTCGGCGACATGGGTGTACAGCAGGGTGCTCGCGGAGTGACCGGCCGCGTCCAGGACCTTGGTCCGTGCCAGGCGCTCCGGGTCCAGAGCTGGGTCGCGGAACTTGGCGGCCGCGTCGGGCGCGTAGTTGGTGCCGCCGCTGACTACGACGGTGAGGTCCTTGCAGCCGCTGAAGGAGATCGCCGTACCTTTGACAGCGACCGTGCCGGTGCTGCTGTACGCGGTGACGGCGGCGCCGTACTTCAGCCCGTTGGCGAAGGAGCCGCCGAACGAGGCGGAGCGCCCGGTGCTGTCGGCGGTGGTGGACTCGCCGTGCGTGCCGGCGAGGGAGACGGTACCGGTGTAGGTGCCGCCGCCCTGCTGGGAGAAGTACAGGACGATGACGTCGTCGGGGCGGCTGGCGAAGATCTGCCGCTGGTAGGTGACGCCGGACAGGTCGTACGAAGCGCTGACGAGGCCCTGGGCCAGGTCCAGGGTGCGACGGTAGTTGTCGACGGAGCCCAGGTCGTGCCCGGGGAGGTCGACGGTGAGCTTGGCCAGCAGGGTCAGCGAGCCGAAGTCGTCCCGGCCGTAGGGGAACTGGCCGTCGCTCTGCAGGGTGTCGTTGAGGCCACCGGTCCACAGGGTGGCGTCGGTGATCGTCAGCAGTTCGCCGGCGGGGTCGTTGCTCGCGAGCGCTCCGAGGCGCCCGTTCCCGACCGGCAGACCCTGCTGGATCATCGAGTTGGCGGAGCCGGGACTCCGCCACCACAGCTGGTTCTTCGCGGCGGCGGCCGCGGACAGCAGGGGCGAGGAGGTGGGGCGGAGGGGGGCCGCCGAGGCGGTGAAGGCGGGCAGACCGCCGAGGGCGGCGGCCGCGCCGGCTGTGGCGGCAAGCGCGAGGAAGCCCCTGCGGCTCGGGTGGTTGTCGCGCGATTCGGTGTGCTGGGTGTCCACGATGTGCACTCCATGTCCGGGGAACGGCGCATGCGGGAACGGCGGATGCGGGCCGCCGGGCGTTGCGTGGGGTGAGTACGGCGGGCGTGGGTGTGCCCGGGCGCTGCGGGACCGCGGGGGACTGGTGACGGTCCCCGGGCGCGGGGCCCGGGGACGTGTCGGAACCGGTCCCCGCGGGAGGGTCAGGCGGACTTGGGTACGTCGATCCTGTCGATGTCGGGTGAGTAGTCCCAGCCGCTGTCGAACGTGATGCTGTTGGAGCCCGCCTTCAGGGCCAGCTGGACGCTGACGGTCCGGACCGTGCCCCAGTCGCCCGTGGAGGGGAACCGCAGGCTGGTGCCGTTGCCGCTGTTGGAGTAGACGGTCACCGAGCGGGGGTCGCCGCTGACGTAGGCGACGTTGACGGTGTAGATGCCGTCCTTCCTCACCGTGATGTCGTTGAACTGCAGCTTGCTGTCGAGGTAGAGGTTGCCGACCTTCTTGCCGCCGGAGCAGGAACCGCACGTGGCGACGGAGGCGTTGCCGGTCAGGGTGTTGTTCGCGGACTCGGCCTCGTAGCCGGTGGTCGCCAGCGGGGTGCCGCCGGGCTTGACGGTGAACAGCCGTGAGCCGTGTGCGGGCAGCGACGCGGTGATCTTGTTCCTGTACGTGCCGAGGCTCTGGTGGCTCCACAGGTCGCGCACGGAGGCGGCGCCGGTGAAGTCGAAGGATGCCCAGTCGGCGGTGACGGAGGCCGGCGAGTTGCCGAGGTTGAACAGGGCAACGGTGTACGTGCCGTCGGAGTTCCTGGTTCCCCAGACCTGCTGGTCGCCCATCGGGGTGACGGGACGTGCGACGGGCGAGTTGTTCTGGTCGACGGCGATGACTTCCTGGTTGGTCAGCAGGGAGAGGCCGTAGCTGTCCAGCCTGGTGAGGTCGTCACCGGTGAACAGAGGCGACTTGTTGATGGCCCACAGGGTCATGTAGCTCTGCCGCTCGGCGTTGGTGAGACCGTCCATCTCCCCGTTGCCGACGTCGACCGCGTCGAGATCGTTCCAGCCGCCCGGGCCTGCCCTACCGCTCCACGCCGGGGCGTCGTTCCACCGGTCGTTGACCGAGTTCTCCCAGGTGACCAGGGTGTTGCAGTAGCACTCCACGTCGGTGTCGATGCGCCAGCCGTTGGAGTACTTCTTCCAGTCGGCGGCGTGCCCGATGTCGAGCGACCAGGACAGCTCCAGGTGGATGGGGCGACCGGTGCCGGCGATGGCCTGGTGCCAGGCGGCGACGTCCGCGACGTTGTCGTAGTTGTCGCCGGACTTGAACGAACCGGGGCCCACCCCGTCCAGCTTGAGGAAGTCGTAGCCCCAGTCCGCGAGCATCTGTGCCTGCGAGTCGATGTACTTCTGCGCGCAGGGGTTGTCGAAGTTCAGCTTGTAGGCGCTGTCCCAGCCGTTGGTGGTGCGCAGGTCGCCGTAGACGATGTCCGCGGTCGTGCAACCGGGGGCGTTCCAGATCGGCACCTTGCCGTCGCCGTACGCCCCCTTCTCCAGGCCGACGGGCAGGTAGATGCCGGCCTTGAGGCCCTTGGCGTGGATGTGGTCGGCGACCGGCTTCATGCCGTGGGGGAACCGGACCGGGTCCGGTGTCTCCCGGCCGTACTGGTCGAACTCGGTCGTCCAGTTGTTGTCCATCCACCAGCCGGCGTCGATGTTGACGTAGTCGTAGCCGTACTTCTTCAGCGTGGTGGCGAGGGCGTCGGTCTGCTTCAGGACGTTCGCCTCGGTGAGGTAGCTGTAGTTCCCGTTCGGGTTCAGGCCCGGGTACGTGGAGGACTGCATGCTCCAGCTGGACCAGCCCATGTACGGCTTGGCCGCTGTGTCGGAGGTGGCGTCCGCCGTGGTCTCGGCCGAGGTGACGGCTGAGGTAGTGGACATGGCGGTGTCGGCGGCCGCCGGGACCGCTGTGGCGAGTCCGGCCGTGATGGCCAGCACCAGCGCGGCTGTGACGGTACGGCGCGGGAAGGCGGGGAGAGCTCCGCGCAGGGCTCTGTAGGGGGATGACCGCATGGGTCGCCTCCTGGTGGCGGGTGAGAGGAATCGTGCGGTGGTACCCGGTGGGGGACGGGTGTTGGTGAGCCCGCTGTCCTTCTGGAAGGGCCCCTGCGCCGGCGGCGGCGAGAGCGGGCACGGCCGGTGTGGCGGCCGGCACCGGACAGGCCGTGGAGCACCGTTCGGCGGTGGGCTCCTGCTGTGGTCTACGGGCTGCGGCTCTGCAGCGTCATCGCTACTCCTCGTAGGTGTCTGACCCCATGAAGGTCTGGATCGAGGTGGCCGCGGCCCCGCGCGCCCACTCCTCGAAGGGCAGGGGACGTGTCATCACGTCACACCGCGCAGCGGTACCGAAGGCGGACGCGGCGAACGCGTCCCGGATGCCCTCGGCGAACAGGTCGTAGGCGGCCAGGCCCTCCCCGGAGATGATCACCCGCTCGGGACCGAGGATGTTCACCAGGGAGCCGATGGCCTTGCCGATGGCTTCGCCGGCCCGTGCGTAGACCGCTCGGAAACCCGGGTCTCCGCTGTGGGCCAGGTCCAGCGCCTCGGCCGCATCGGTCACCTGCCTGCCCGTGGCCGCGCGCACAGCACGGAGTATCGCGGGATCCGCCGCGATCGCCTCCACACACCCCCGGTTGCCGCAGTGGCAGAGGGGGCCGAGCGGGTCGAGGGGCAGATGCCCGATCTCGCCGGCCACGCCGTGCGCGCCCGACACCACCCGGCCGTGCACCACCAGGCCACAGCCGATGCCGGCGCCCACGGTCACCAGGGCGAAGTCCGAGAGCCCGACTCCGGCCCCGAACCAGTGCTCGGCGACCGTGAGCGCGCGCACGTCGTTGTCGACCGTGACCGGCAGTCCGGTCGCGGTCGCGGCGAGCTCGGCCAGTGGTACGTCCCGCCACTCCAGGAAGGGCGAGTAGCGGACCACACCGTCCGCGCGGTCCACGTCCCCGGAGATCGCGATGCCCAACCCCCGTACCTGCACACCGAATCCGATGGCCTCGGTGAGCAACTCCTGTACCAGCGAGGTGATGGCGGGGAGCACGACCTCCGGCTCGCGGCCCGTGAGGCGTACGTGCCGGGACATCCGGATACGGCAACACAGGTCGGCCAGTACGGCGATGACCTCCTCGCCGGTCACCTTCATCCCGATGAACAGCGCCCTCCCCCCGTCCACCCACACCAGGTTGGCCGGACGTCCCACCGTGGGCCGCGCCTCCTCGTCCACACCCTCGACCAGATAGCCGAGCTCCATCAGCGGACGGACCGCCTTGGTGACGGCCGCCGGAGAGAGCCTGGTCCGCCGCCCCACCTCGGCCCGGGTGAGCGGACCGTGGGAGAGCAGGGTGGTGAAGACCAGGGAGGCGGCCGGAGTCATCGTCGGGACCGACTCACGGGGGGAGGTCGAGCGCATGGCCGGAAACCTAGGGGCGGATCTTTTCCGCTGTCAATGAAAAAACCATCCTTCTTCTGAAAGGCTTGGCGAAGGCGTGTTGAGCCGATGAAAGAGAGATTCGTCCCCCTGCGTGGGCAGTTGATCCAAGGCCTGGATCCCGCGGCGGGCCACCAGGCTCTGCTATCGGCGCGTGCATCACGCGTCCGTGGCCGGCAGCGTCCCGGTCGTGCCTGGAAGGAGCCGGATCTGCTGTGGGGTCCTCAATTTCCTATATGATTTTGGCCCCGTCGGAGTCCGTGACGCTCGATCAGGAGGTCGAGATGGCCGGATTCAGGCGCTTCTCCGTCGTGTTGGGCTGTCCGGCGTGCACTCCGATGAGCTGCAGTACCAAGGTCGATCGTCCTCGCGCGTGCGGTTCAAGGGGTTGACGGGAGGCACCGCGTGGCTGAGCATCGCCCTACCGGTTTCCTATTTGATTCTGGGGAGTGGTGAAGATGCGTCCCCCGACCCGTTCCGTCCTGACGGGCGTTGTCGCCGTCGCCGTGCTCACGGCGGGCTCGGCGGCCTGCACCATCAAGAACTCCGGTGCGTCTTCGGGCGCCCAGGCCGCCGCGTCCGGCAAGTCCGGTACGGGCACTGCCGAGTTGGCCGACGGGTCGGGCACGAAGGTGGCCCTCGTGCCCGGCGGCGCCCATCCGTACTTCCAGCCCTGGAAGGCGGCGGGGGCGGCCGCGAAGAAGGAGTACGGCCTCGGGGACGTGACCTTCGACGAGACCTCCGAGTGGGACCAGCAGAAGCAGAACAACCTGATCTCCACGCTCGCGGCCCGCGGTTACAACGCGTTCGGGATCTTCGGGGTGTCGCCCACCGACATCAACACCACCTTCGCGGACCTCAAGTCACAGGGCTTCGCCGTGGCTTCGCTCGCCTCCTGCCCGGCCGGCGGCACCGACAAGGCCGACTTCTGCCTGTCCACGGACGTGGAGGTCGCCGCCTACAAGGCGGCCAAGGCCGCGATCGGCGCAATGGCCGGCAAGGGCACCCTCGTCCACCTCACCGGCAACAACGTCGACGCCAACACACAGCTGCGCATCAAGGGCGTGGACAAGGCGGTGAAGGAGTCCGGCGGCAAGGTGAAACTGCTGCAGACCGTCACCGACGTCGACAAGGACCTGCAGACCGCGCAGAAGGCGGTCTCCGACCTGCTCGCGGCCAAGGGTGACCGGATCCAGGGCATCGTCACCACCGCCTACAACCCCGCCGTCGCCGCTGCGGACGCGGTCAAGACTTCCGGGTCCAGGGCCAAGGTCGTCGCCATCGACGACGACGCCAAGATCCTCAGCGCGATCAAGGACGGTTCGGTCGCCGCCACCGTGGTGCAGAACCCCGTGGGGCAGGCCGAGGTGGGGACCTGGGCGCTGGCACTGCTGCAGACGAAGCAGTGCACCATGCGTCACCCGGGTCAGATCATCGACTCCGGCTCGTTCGTGGTCACCAAGACGAACGTCGGCACCTACGACGCGGCCAGGACGGCGAAGACCGAGCAGCTCAAGAAGCAGTTCGCGGACACGGTTCTGGTCTGCGAGTGACCACTGACGGCTCGACGGAAAGCGGACCTCGCACGATGACCATCATCACGACCGCCACGGCACTGCTCGCCGACATCGAGGTGGAGAAGGACCGCACGGACGCGGTGCAGGTGTTCGTCAAGCAGGAGACGATCCTCGTCGAAGTCACCACGGCGGACGGCCTTCGGGGAACCGGCTACGCCTACACGATCGGCACCGGCGGGTCGTCCGTCCTGGCCGTGCTGCGGGAGCATCTGCTGCCTCTTCTCGTCGGAGCGGATGCCCGTAACGTCGAAGCGTCGTGGCAGCGGCTGTTCGCCACGACGCGGGCCACCACCACCGGAGCCATCACCTCCCTCGCCCTCGCCGCCGTGGACACCGCCCTGTGGGACCTGCGGTGCAAGCGCGCCGGCGAACCGTTGTGGCGACTGGCCGGTGGCCACCGCCAGGAGGTCCCGCTCTACGACACCGAAGGCGGCTGGCTCCACCTGAGCGCCGACGAGCTGGTCCACTCGGCGCTCGAGGCGCAGAAGGCCGGGTGGGCGGGCGTCAAGATCAAAGTGGGAAAGCCGCACGTGGCCGAGGACGCCGAGCGGCTGCGTGCCGTCCGCGAGGCGGTCGGTCCGGCGATGCACATCATGACCGACGCCAACCAGTCCCAGACCATCTCCTCGGCGCTCCACCTCGCGGCCGCCCTCGAACCCCACGGGCCGTACTGGCTCGAGGAGCCCCTTCCGGCCGACGACATCAGCGGACACGCCCGCCTGGCGGCCGCGACGAGGATTCCCGTCGCCGTCGGCGAGTCCATGTACTCCGCCATGCAGTTCCGCACGTACCTGGAGTCGGGTGCCGCCTCCGTCGTACAGGTCGACGCCGCGCGCGTCGGCGGCATCACGCCGTGGCTGAAGGTCGCGCACACGGCGGAGAGCCACAACGCCATGGTCTGCCCGCACTTCCTGATGGAACTGCATGTCAGCCTGGCCGCCGCGGTGCCCAACGGCATGTTCGTCGAGTACATCCCGCAGCTGAGAGCGGTGACCCGCACCGAACTGACGGTCCGTGACGGACGGGCGGTGGCGCCGGACGTGCCGGGCATCGGGATCGACTGGGACATGGACGCCCTCGACAACAGGAGGGTGGCGTGAGGACACCCGTCACGACACCGGAGCACGACAGCCGGGCCGACGGGACGGCCGCCATCCGGCAGCCCGCGCAACGGCTGCCGCTCTGGGTGAACCAGCGGCTCGGTCTCCTGGTGCTCACCGTCGCTCTCGCAGCACTGTTCGGCCTCCTGCGGCCGGCGTTCCTCGATGAGCGGCTCGTGCTGTTCCCCCTGCTGCGGGACATCTCGACGCTGACCGTGGTGGCGCTCGCCCAGATGGTGGTCCTCTCCGTGGGACACATGAACCTCGCCGTCGGCCGGATGGCGGCCTTCGGCGCCCTGTTCGCGGGACTCGGCTACGACCGGCTGCATCTGCCGCTCCAACTCGGCCTGCTGCTCTGCCTGTTCGCCGGCGCCGCCATCGGCTTCCTGACCGGCTGGATCATCGCCCGTACCGGCGTCAGCTCCTTCGTGGTCACCCTGGCCATGGACTTCGCCCTGCTGGGACTGGTCTCCCTGCTCTACTCGGCGCTGACCGAGAACGCGGCTTTCACCACACAGCCGAGCGGACTCATGGACCTGCGCTCCACCTCGCTCGCGGACATCTGCGTCGGTCCCGTCTGCGGATCCCCGGCCGTCCCGCAGATGGCACAGTTCACCGTCCTGGCGCTGGGCGGCCTCGGTTTCCTGTACACCCGCACCCGCCTGGGCCGGGAGCTGCTGCTGACCGGGGCCAACCCGGCCGCGGCAGAGCTGTCGGGCATCCCCACGGGGCGCCGCGTGATCCTCGCGCACGCCCTCTCCGGACTGCTCGCCGCGCTCGCCGGCTTCATGGCGGCCGTCGGCACCGGCACGTTCCGCGCCTCCATCGGCGACGACTTCATGCTGCCCTCGTTCCTCGGCGCGGTCCTCGGCGGCACCCTCCTCACCGGTGGCGTCGTCTCCGTCCTCGGCGCGCTGCTGGGCACCTCCCTGGTCGGTGTCATCCGCAAGGGCCTGGATCTGCTCGGCGTCGGCCTGGAGAGCCTGAACATCTACCTCGGCTGCGTCCTCCTGCTGGCCCTGTCGGCCGACCGGGTGCGCACCGTCGTGTCCTATCGCAAGGTGGTGCGCTCCACATGATCACGATCAACGATCGCGGAGCCCGTACCCGCGCGGTCCTGCGCCGCTTCTCCCGCTCCACGACCATGACGCTGCTGTGCGTGACGCTGGCCGGATACCTCGCCCTGGGAGTCGCCTCGTCGGGCGAGTTCTTCCAAGGACCGTCGGTACGGACCTTCCTGCAGTACCTGGCCACGCCCATCCTCATCGGGCTCGCCCAGATGGCCGCCCTGTGCGTCGGACAGCTCAACCTCGCAGTCGGTGCCCTGGGCGGCTTCACGGCCTGTCTGACGGGTGTCCTCATGGCCGACGACGGTGTCCCGGCACCGGTCGCCGTCGCGGCCGGCGTCCTCGCGGCGACACTGGTCGGTCTGGTGACCGGTGTGTTCATCGTGGCGACGCGGATCAACGGCTTCATCGTCACGCTCGGGACGATGACCATCCTGCTCGGAGCCCAGTACCGGCTGGCCGGCACACGCACCATCGACGGCTACTCACCGACCCTCAAGGACCTCGGCCGGGCGGCCCCGCTGAACCTCCCGCTGGTGTTCCTCACCGCGCTCGCCGCGGCGGCGCTGCTGGCCGCGTTCATGTACCGCGCGACCGCCGGCCGCCGACTCCTCGCGGCAGGCGGCAACCCGCTGGCGGCGAGACTGTCCGGCATCTCCACCGACCGGCAGATCGTGCTCGCCCACACCCTGTCCGGTCTCCTGGTCGGCGTCGCCGCCGTGACCGCGACGGCGTCGCTGCCCGGCGTCAACCGCAGCGTCGGCGGAGACTGGCTGCTGCCGAGCTTCGCCGCTCCGATCATCGGAGGTGTCGCCCTCAACGGCGGATCCGTCGCGGTGTTCGGCACGGTGCTGGCCGCGTTCGTCATGCGGCTCATCGACGCCGCGCGCGCCCAGTTCTCGCTCGACCCCAGCTGGGTGAACTTCCTGATCGGCCTGGTCGTGCTCGGCACGGTGGTCGGCGGCCGCATCCACCAGACGCATCTGGAAAAGAAGGGCAAGGCGCAGGGGCGTACCCCGCCGGCACCGGTCGGCCCAGGACCGACGGCCGAAGCCGCCCCGCCGAACGCCGGAGGTGCGCAATGAGCGACGTCCTCCTCGAATGCCGGGAGATCGGCAAGGTCTTTCCCGGCGTACGGGCCCTGGACAGCGTCGGCCTGCGCCTGACGGCCGGATCCGTGCACGCGCTGCTGGGCGAGAACGGCGCGGGGAAGTCCACCCTCATCAAGGT
>NZ_MCGQ01000074.1 GCF_002242805.1 Streptomyces diastatochromogenes
GGGATGAGCAGGTCCAGGGTGTAGACGAGGGCGGAGAAGCGCGGCCCAGGGCCGGACTGGGCCGGGTGCGGGGTGTGGGTGCCGAAGACGGTCGTGCCGAGCGCGGTGAACGCCAGGAGCCACAGCGCGGCGAGCCAGGGGCGGTAGCCGTAGCCGACGGCGGCGTCGAGCAGCAGGCCCCAGAGCCGCCCGGCCGGGTGCAGGGTGCGCCGGCGGTGGCGCTGCCTGGCCAGCAGCACCCGGCGGGCGTCGTCGTCGTGACCGGCCTTTCGGTACCAGCTCGCCAACTGCTCGTACGGCTGCGGGTTGTAGCCGGGGCTGCGGCGTATCCATGCCACGCGGTGGGCCACCGAGTCGCGCCGCGCCACCGCCTCCCGCCGCTCGCCCGCCTCTGCCACCTTGATGGAGCCGTAGACGAAGCCGTCCAGCTCCACCGTGTCCGGCCAGCTGTGGTCGCTGTCGTGCAGGTAGGACACCTGCGCGCCCCGCAGGTCGACCGTGCCGGACGGCGGCCGGGCCGGAGTGAAGTCGAAGTCGACGGCCCGCATCAGGAGGGCGACCAGGGACGGTCCGTGGCCGTCGGGCGGCCCGTTCAGGACCGCTCCCTCGAAGGTCAGGTTGTCCGAGACCCGGGCACCCCGCAGTCGTACCGTCCCGTCGGCGGTGAAGCCCGCGGAGAACTCGAGTGTCGAGGCCACGGCGTTGTCCAGGGCGAGGGCCACCCCGCGGGGGGGGCGGGGCGCTCCAGGCGTGCGCCGTTCATGAAGAGCCCGCCCGGCAACTGTGCTCCCATCAGGCGGACTTCACCGTGCGCGACGAATCCGTCCCGGCAGTAGACGCCTCCTTCCGCGACCAGGCCACCGGCGGACACGGCCCACGCCCCGGGTGCGGTGATCTCGGCCGCGTTGAGGCTCACGGCGCCGCTCACGTGGGCGTTGATGAGCGACAGGGCGGTGACGCTGCGGTGGAAGGGGGAGGCGGGGCCGCTTTCCAGGCGGGAGCGCCGCAGGTCGAGGCGTCCCTCGATGCGGATCGAGCCCGCTTCCACGCCCGGCACCCGGCTGCCCACGATCGCGATCGAGTGGGTCGACGCCCCGAAGAGGTCCACGCCTTCCTCGAACCAGCAGTCCTCGAACCAGAGGGGGTGGCCTATCTCCACGCCCGCGAGACCGAGGTGTCCGGATATCCGCGCGCCGGAGAGCCTCAGGCAGGCGGCGACGCCTGGCCGCGCGGTACCCGCGCCCAGGACCAGCGCCGCGATCACGGCGGCCCGAACCGTGCGTTCGGGCCCCCACTGCCCGCCCCCGGCAACGTCGTCGTCCTCGGGCGTGCCCGTGCGCAGGTCCACCCGGCGCCCTTCGGGGAACGCGGCCCACACCTCACGTTCCGGTGGCGTCAACTCGTCATGTGAGAACACCCGGGCAGGGTAGTGATCTTCCCCTGCTCCTGTCGTGACCAGATCACCGTAGGTACCGGTGCTCGCCTCGCTCCGCCGACGGCGCACCTCGTACATTGGACACATGGGCGCCCCTGCCGCAGCTGGGCAGCCGACCGTGGATCAGGTCGACTACGCCGCGCTGTTCGCCGCCGCCCCCAGTCCGTATCTGGTGCTCAGCCCCGGCCTGATGATCGTGGGCGTCAATGAGGCTTACTGCCGGGCGACCGGCCGCACCGGTCAGGATCTGCTCGGGCAGCACCTCTTCGATGCCTTTCCCGGCAACCCCGCCGACCCCGAGGCCAACGGAGTCCTCAATCTCTCCGCCTCACTGGAGCGGGTGCTGGCCACGAGGAAACCGGACACCATGGCTGTTCAGCGGTACGACATCCCCGTCGCCGCGCAACCGGGCGTCTTCGAGGAGCGCTGGTGGTCCACGGTCAACACCCCGGTGCTCGGGCCGGACGGACGAGCCGCATGGATCATTCACCGGGTCGAGGACGTCAGCTCCTTCGTCCGTGAGCGCCGGCAGCGGCAGCGGGACAGCACCGCCCCTCAAGGCCGACGGGCGGAGGGCATGGAGGCCGAGCTGTACGCCCGAGCCAAGGAACTCGAACGTCTGAACGATGAGCTACGGCGTGCGCACGCACGCGAGCGGCAGGTGGCGATCACGCTGCAGGAGGCCATGCTGCACTCACCGGACCTGGCCCGGCACTCCAACGTGGCGGTGCGCTACCTGCCGGCGATCGGTTCACTGAACGTGTGCGGCGACTGGTACGACACCGCCGATCTTACCGACGGGCGTTTCACCGTGGCCGTCGGCGACGTGGTCGGCCATGGCCTGGAGGCCGCCACCGTCATGGGCATGCTGCGCAGCGCGCTGTCCGCCGCCAGCCGGGCCGTCGCGGGCCCCGCACAGGCCCTGGAGATCCTGGGCCTGTACGCCCGCTCCGTGGACGGTGCCCTGGCAGCCACTGCCGTGACAGCCCTGGTCGACACACGCTCACAGCTGATCATCTACTCCAGCGCGGGTCATCCGCCTCCCGTGCTGATGCACCGCGACGGCACCTGCGAACTACTGGACCAGGCCACCGATCCACCCCTGGGCGCACGACCGGAACACGTTCCGCGCCCCCAGGCCGGCACCACCTATCACCCCGGCGACGTCCTCGTCCTCTACACGGACGGCCTGGTCGAACGCCGTGACGAGGACATCGACACCGGACTGCGGCGACTGACCGACACCCTGGCCCGCTGCAAGGGACTCGGCCCCGAGCGCCTGGCCGACACCCTGCTGGCGCGTCTGGGTGTCAGCCATGGCGCCAGGGACGACATCGCTCTGGTCGTCGTCGGGTTGTGAGCCTCAGCCCGTCCCCCGAACGAAGCTCCTGCGGTCATCACCCATGGCCGGAGTCTTGACGTTGAAGGCGGCACTGGCGATCCTCGGTGGGCAGTTTGCATAGGACATGACAAATTCCGCCGACCGAGGGACGTGGGCCGTGGCCATGACCAGCCGCCCGTACCGCAGACGCAGAGACGTCACCGTCGTCTCACTGCTCCTCCTCGTCCTGGCCGTCGTCCTCGGGCCCACCCCGAGTTCGGCGGCCGGCAACGACTGGTGGCTCCCGACCGCACGGCCCACGCCGGACTCCCAGATCAACGTCACCGGGGAGCCGTTCACCGGCACCGACGCCAAGGGCGAGGTGCGCGGGTTCGTCGACGCCCACGACCACCTGTTCGCCAACGAGGGCTTCGGCGGGCGCCTCATCTGCGGCAAGACCTTCTCCGAGGCCGGGATCGCCGACGCGCTCAAGGACTGTCCCGAGCACTACCCGGACGGCTCGCTGGCCGTCTTCGACTTCATCACCAAGGGCGGTGACGGCAGACACGACCCGGTCGGCTGGCCCACGTTCAAGGACTGGCCCGCACACGACTCGCTGACCCACCAGCAGAACTACTACGCGTGGGTGGAGCGGGCCTGGCGCGGCGGCCAGCGGGTGCTGGTCAACGACCTCGTCACCAACGGCGTGATCTGCTCGGTGTACTTCTTCAAGGACCGCAGCTGCGACGAGATGACGTCGATCCGGCTGCAGGCGAAGCTGACGTACGACCTGCAGGCCTACGTCGACAAGATGTACGGCGGCCCGGGCAAGGGCTGGTTCCGGATCGTCACCGACAGCGCGCAGGCCCGTGAGGTCGTCAAGCAGGGCAAGCTGGCCGTCATCCTGGGCGTGGAGACCTCCGAGCCGTTCGGCTGCAAGCAGATCCTGGACATCCCGCAGTGCGACAAGAAGGACATCGACGCGGGCCTCGACGAGCTGTACGCGCTGGGCGTGCGCAGCATGTTCCTGTGCCACAAGTTCGACAACGCGCTGTGCGGGGTCCGCTTCGACTCGGGCGGGCTCGGAACGGCCATCAACGTCGGGCAGTTCCTGTCCACCGGCACCTTCTGGAAGACGGAGAAGTGCACGGGCCCGCAGCACGACAACCCCATCGGCTCGGCCGCGGCGCCCGGGGCCGAGGCGAAACTCCCGGCGGGCGTGAGCGTCCCCTCGTACGACTCGGACGCGCAGTGCAACACCCGCGGGCTCACCGACCTCGGTGAGTACGCCGTGCGCGGCATGATGAAACGCAAGATGATGCTGGAGATCGACCACATGAGCGTCAAGGCCGTCGGCCGCGCGCTCGACATCTTCGAGGCCGACTCCTACCCCGGCGTCATCTCCTCGCACAGCTGGATGGACCTGAACTGGACCGACCGGGTCTACGGCCTCGGCGGCTTCATCGCCCAGTACATGCACGGCTCCGAGGGATTCGTGGCCGAGGCGAACCGCACCAAGGCGCTGCGGGACAAGTACGACGTCGGCTACGGCTACGGCACCGACATGAACGGTGTCGGCGGCTGGCCGGGACCCAGGGGCACGGACGCCCCCAACAAGGTCACGTACCCGTTCCGCAGTGTCGACGGCGGCTCCCTCATCGACCGGCAGACCACCGGTGAGCGCACCTGGGACCTGAACACCGACGGAGCCGCGCACTACGGCCTCGTCCCGGACTGGATCGAGGACATCAGGCTCGTCGGCGGCCAGAGCGTGGTGAACGACCTCTTCCGGGGCGCCGAGTCCTACCTCGACACCTGGGGAGCGACGGAGCGGCACCAGGCGGGAGTCAACCTCGCCGACGGGGCCTCGACCACGGCCAGTTCGACCGAGTGGAACCCGTTCACCAGCTACGCGTCGAGCCGCGCCGTGGACGGCACCCGGGACACCCGCTGGGCCAGCGACTGGAGCGACGACCAGTGGCTGCGGATCGACCTGGGCTCCACCCACCGGGTCGGGCGCGTCACGCTCGACTGGGAGCGCGCGTACGGGAAGTCGTACCGCATCGAGCTGTCCACCGACGGCGTGACCTGGCGGACCGTCTGGTCGACCACCACCGGCGACGGCGGCCTCGACACCGCACGTTTCACCGGCACGCCGGCCCGCTACGTCCGCATCACGGGCACGGAACGCGGGACCAAGTGGGGTTACTCGCTGTACGAGGTCGGCGTCCACAGCGACTGACGACCACGAGGATCATGCCCGGCGGTGCCGCTGCCGTACGCGCTGACGGCACCGCCGGGTTCTCGCTACTCGGTCACCTTCAGCAGCTTGTTGGGTGTTCCGCTGCTCGGGTTGGTGATCTTGTCACTGGTCGCCGCACCGACGAGTGCGGAGGCGACCTGGGCGGGCGTGGCGTCGGGGTGCCCGGCCAGGTAGACGGCCGCGGCTCCGGTGACATGCGGGGTGGCCATGGAGGTGCCGGAGATCGTCTTGGTCCCCTCGTCGCTGTCGTTCCAGTCGGAGGTGATGTCCGAGCCCGGCGCGTACAGGTCCACGATCTTGCCGAAGTTGGAGAAGTCCGACTGGGCGTCGTCCTTGGTGCTGGAGGCGACCGTGATGGCCTCGGGGACGCGGGCCGGTGACCCCTGCCCCGCGTCCGCCGACTCGTTTCCGGCGGCGACGGCGAACGTGACGCCCGAGGCGATGGCCTTCTTGACCGCCTCGTCGAGAGCGGGGTCGGCGCCTCCGCCGAGGCTCATGTTGGCCACCGAGGGCCCGTGGTGGTTCTGGGTCACCCAGTCGATGCCGGCGACGACCTGCTCGGTGGTACCGGAGCCGTTGTTGTCGAGCACCCTGACCGCGACGATCTTGGCCTTCTTGGCGACACCGTGGGCGGTTCCGGCGATGGTTCCGGCCACGTGGGTGCCGTGGCCGTTGCCGTCGTCGGCGGTGTTGTCCTTGTCGACGGCGTCGTACCCGTAGCTGGCGCGGCCGCCGAAGTCCTTGTGGCTGATGCGCACGCCGGTGTCGATGACGTACGC
>NZ_MCGQ01000075.1 GCF_002242805.1 Streptomyces diastatochromogenes
GCTGGCGCCGTCCTGGTTGACGGCGCTGCCGCGGATGACGGCGAGGACGGTGTGTCCGTTGCGGCGGGCGTCGGAGAGCTTCTCCAGTACGAGGACGCCGACGCCCTCGGACCAGCCGGTGCCGTCGGCCGACGCCGCGAAGGACTTGCAACGACCGTCCGCGGACAGCCCCTTCTGCCGGCTGAACTCCACGAATGTGTCGGGCGTGGACATGACGGTGACGCCGCCGGCCAGCGCGAGGGAGCACTCGCCGCCGCGCAGCGCCTGGGCCGCCATGTGAAGAGCGACGAGTGAGGACGAGCAGGCGGTGTCGACCGTGACCGCTGGGCCTTCCAGGCCGAACGTGTACGACACCCGCCCCGACAACACGCTCGCGGCGGACCCTGTCATGCGCTGGCCCTCGGCACCCGTGCCCGGACCCTGGTCGCGGAACATGAAGGTGCCCGCGTAGACGCCGGTGTCGCTGCCGCGCAGGCCCGTCGGGTCGATCCCGGCCCGCTCCAGGGCCTCCCAGGAAGTCTCCAGCAGCAGCCGCTGCTGGGGGTCCATGGCGAGCGCTTCGCGCGGAGATATCCCGAAGAACTCCGCGTCGAACTCCGCCGCCTGGCGCAGGAACCCGCCTCGCCGGGTGTACGACGTGCCGTTGCGCTGCCCGTCCGGATCGTAGAGCGCCTCCAGGTCCCAGCCACGGTCGGCAGGGAAGTCCGCGATCGCCTCGCCTCCGGACGTCACCAGCTCCCACAGCTCATCGGGAGAACCGATCCCGCCGGGCAGCCGGTTGGCCATGCCGACGATGACCACCGGATCGTCCGCACCGACGGCCGGGCCGGTGGCCGCGGCAACGGACGAGGCAGGGCCGCCGAGCAACTCCGCGTACAGGTACCGGACGACGGCGTCACCGGTGGGGTGGTCGAAGATCAGTGTGGGGGGCACCCGTACGCCCGAGGCCTCGCTCAGCCGGTTGCGCAGCTCGACGCCGGTGAGAGAGTCGAAGCCCAGTTCCCGGAACGTGAGGTCCAGGTCGACGGATTCGGTGGACGCGTATTCCAGGACGGCCGCCACCTCCTGCCGGACCAGGTCCGTGACGGCACGTTCGCGCTCGGGCCGCGACAACCCGGCGAGGCGCTCGGCCAGCGGGCCGCCCGCGACGGACCGCGGTGCGAAGTCCTCGGCCGCCCGTGGTTCCGCAGCGTCGTCGCCCTCCCCGACGACCGCGGCCTGGGCGGAACCCGACCCGGCCTCGCCCTCCCCGACGACCGAGGCCGGGGCGGAACCCGACGCCGAGAGCCAGTACGACGCGCGCTGGAAGGCGTACGTCGGCAGCTCGACGCGCCGGCCGGGAACGGCCCGGCGCCAGTCGACGGGTACACCGCGGGCATGCAGTTCACCCAGTGCCGAAAGCACCGTGGGCACGTCGGCGCGTGAGCGGCGTGCGGCGGTGACGAACACCGCGTCCTCGGTCAGACAGTCCCGGCCCATCGCCGCGAGCACCGCGTCCGGCCCCACCTCGAGGTAGGTCCGCACACCGGACTCCTCGACGGCACGCATCCCGTCGAGGAAGCGCACGCTCTCGCGGACGTGGCGCACCCAGTACTCGGCCGTGCCGATCTCCTCGGCGGAGACCGCGCGACCCGTCAGATTCGACACCACCGTGATACGCGGCGCGTGGTAGTTCAGCTGCTGGGCCACCTCCCGGAACGCGTCGAGCATCGCGTCCATGCGGGGCGAGTGGAAGGCATGGCTGACCCGGAGCCGCTTGGTCCTCCGGCCCTGCTCCTCCCAGTGGCGGGCGACCTCGAGCACGGCGTCCTCGTCGCCCGAGATCACCGCCGACAGCGGGCCGTTGACCGCGGCCAACGTCACCTGGTGCTCGCGTCCGGCCAGGGTGCCGAGCAGCTCCTGCTCGGACGCCTGCACGGACACCATGGCGCCGCCCTCGGGCAGTTCCTGCATCAGCCGTCCGCGCGCGGACACCAATTTCGCGGCGTCGGGCAACGACAACACGCCCGCGACATGGGCGGCGGCCAACTCGCCGACGGAGTGACCGAGTACGACCGAGGGCGCGAGGCCCCAGTGCTCCAGGAGCCGGTGCAGGGCGACCTCGTAGGCGAAGAGCGCCGGCTGGGTGTAGCGGGTCTGGTGGAGCAGAGCGCCGTCGGCGGAGTCCGGATCGGCGAACATCACCTCGCGCAACGGACGTTCGAGCTCGGCATCGAGCAGAGCACACACCTTGTCCAGGGCACGGGCGAACACCGGGAATGCCCGGTACAGCTCGTGCCCCATGCCCGCGCGCTGACTGCCCTGGCCGGTGAACAGGAACGCGGTGCTGGTGTCGGCGGCCACCGCGTGTACGAGACCGGGACCGGGCTTCCCGGCCGCGAGGGAGCCCAGCGCCGTCACCAGGGAGGACCTGTCCTCGGCAAGAACGACCGCACGGTGCTTGAAATGCGTACGAGTGGTGGCGAGGGAGTGCGCCACGTCCTGCAGGGCCAGTTCCGGGTGGTTCGTGAGACGCCGGGCGAGTCGCTCGGCCTGCGCGCCGAGCGCCGCCCCGGTTCGGGCGGACAGCGGCGCGAGAACCGGAACGTCGCCGGCGGCCTTCGGTGCCGGGCGCGCCACGTCGGCGGGCCGCCAGTCGGACAGCACCAGATGGCAGTTCGTGCCGCCCATCCCGAACGAGCTGACTCCCGCGAGGACGGGTTCGCCGCCGTCGCCGCGCAACGCGGTCGTCCCGGCGCAGACGGAGATGCGCAGGTCGTCGAGGGGGATCGCGGGGTTGGGTCGTTCGAAGTTCAGGCTCGGTACGAGTGAGCCGGCCCGCAGGCACAACGCCGCTTTGATGAGCCCCGCGATACCCGCCGCACCTTCGAGATGCCCGATGTTCGTCTTCACGGAGCCGACGAGCAGCGGAGCGTCCGCGACCCGCCCGGCGCCCAGGACCGCGCCGAGGGCCGCAGCCTCGACGGGGTCGCCGACCGGGGTCCCGGTGCCGTGCAGCTCCACGAAACGCACCTCGGACGGCTCGACGTCCGCCTCCGCACAGGCCCGACGCAGCACGTCCTCCTGCGCGGCACCCCGGGGGGTGGTGAGCGCATCGCCCCCGCCGTCGTTGTTGACGGCACCACCGCGGATGACGCAGTACACCTCGTCCCCGTCGGCGACCGCCTGCCGCAGCGTCTTCAGTACGACGACCCCGCCGCCCTCACCGCGGACGTAGCCGTCGGCCCGGTTGTCGAAGGTGTACGTCCGCCCCTCGGGCGACAGCGCCCCGAACCGCTCGGCGACGGTGAAGCCGTCCGCGGTCAGGTTGAGGCTGACCCCGCCGGCCAGCGCCACGGTCGACTCCCCCTTGCGCAGACTCTCGCAGGCGAGTTGGACGGCCACCAGTGACGAGGACTGGCCGGTGTCCACCACCAGGCTGGGCCCCCGCAACCCCAGGGCGTAGGACAGCCGGTTGGCGATGATGCCGCGGCTGGTGCCGGTGATGGTGTGGTGGGTGACGCCGTCGGCGCCGTACTGGTGGACGAGCTTGGCGTAGTCGTCCCAGATCGCGCCGACGAAGACGCCGACGGGGGTGTCGCGCAGCGCGGACGGGACGATGCCCGCGTTTTCCAGGGACTCCCAGCCCAGTTCGAGGACCAGGCGCTGCTGCGGGTCCATGGCCGTCGCCTCGCGTGGCGAGATGCCGAAGAACTCCGGCTCGAACGCGTCGACGCGGTCGAGGAACCCGGCCGGCCTGGCGGCTGCCTCGACCGGGAGACCGGGGCGGTTCGTGGGGGGCGGGCCCACCGCGCTCTCGCCCCGGGACAGCAGTTCCCAGAAGGCATCGGGGTCTTGGGCGCCGGGGAAGCGGCAGGCGAGACCCACCACAGCAATCGCGTCGTCCAGTACCGAATACCCCTGGCGACGACCGGATCCGGAACGGATGACCATGTTCTTCGCTCTCCCTGTCGGTGAAACAGCACGCGTGGGACCGAGCCCGTGGCGCGCGAACGTGCGTGACGTGACGCGGGCGGTGACCCGGCAGCGCGGCAGGTGGCCGCCGGGTCCGCTCCCGCGTGGGTGAATGGCGGCGAGGGGCTAGGCGTAGGTGTAGAAACCGCGGCCGGACTTCTTGCCCAGCCGCCCGGCCTCGACCATGCGCAGCAGCAGGCCGGGCGGCGCGTACAGGGGTTCCTTGAACTCCTCGTACATCGCCTCGGCGATCGAGACGGTGGTGTCCAGGCCGATCAGGTCGGCGAGTCGGAGGGGGCCGAGCGGATGGGAACAGCCCAGAGTCATGCCCTGGTCGACCACGTCGGCGGTCGCCAGGCCGGAGTCGACCATGCGGATCGCGGACAACAGGTAGGGGAACAACAGGGCGTTCACCACGAACCCGGCCCGGTCGGGTGACTTGATGGCCGATTTGCCGAGGCGTTCCACGATGAACTCCTCGGTGCGGTCGCTCACTTGGGGGTCCGTCGTGATCGAGTCGACGATCTCCACGAGGGGCAGCACGGGCGCCGGGTTGAAGAAGTGGAGCCCGATCACGTGCTCGGGCCGGCCAGTGGCCTGGGCGAGCCGGGCGATGGACAGTGAGGACGTGTTCGACGCGAAGATCGCATCGGGTGACTGGACGATCTTGTCGAGGGAGGCGAAGAGGTCGAGTTTGAGCGTCTCGTCCTCCTTCACCGCCTCGATCACCAGCTGACGGTCGCTCAGCTCGCCGAGATCGCGGGTGAAGGCGATCCGGCCCAGCACCTCGTCGCGTCGCTCCGGGGTGATCTTCCCCTTGTTCACGGCCCGGTCCAGTGAGCGGGCCACTCGCGTGGGACCGGTCTGCAAGGACCTGTCGGAAGAAACCGCGACCCGCACGTCGCAGCCGGCCTTCGCGCACAGTTCCGCGATCCCGGCGCCCATGATGCCGCTGCCGACGACGCCGACCCGTTCGATGCCTTCCCGGGTTTCGTTGACGCTCATGCCGTGGCCCCCCAGCGCAGCAGTGACACACCGATGGACATTCCGCCGCCGAACCCGGCCAGCAGCACCAGGTCGCCGGTGGCGAGAGCGCCCGAGCGGTTCGCCTCGTCGAGCGCGACCGGCACGGAGGCGCTGCCGACGTTGCCGTACTTCTGCAAGGTGCGGTGGGTAACCGCCCGGGTCAGGCCGGCGAGCTCGACGACCTCGCCGAGCATCACGCCGTTGGCCTGGTGCGGCACGAAGTGGTCCACCTCCGCCACGCCGATGCCGAGTCGGCCGGCCAGAGCGGTGAGGGCGGGCGGAACGTGCTCGCTGACGAAGTCGCGTACTCCGCGCCCGTTCATCCGGAAGTAGTGGCCGCCTTCGGCCAGGGTGGTTTCGGAGGTGGGGTTCCGACTGCCTCCGGCCTCCACGCGGATCAGGTCGTGAGCGTCGCCGCGGCTGACGAGATCGGTGCCGAGGATGCCGTACGGTTCGTCGACCGGTCCGAGCACGGCGGCTCCGGCACCGTCGGCGAAGAGGACGGCCGTGCGCCGGTCGTCGAAGTCCAGAATCCGTGAGTAGAGGTCGGCGCCGATGACGAGCACATGGCAGTCGGGGCGGCCCTGCGCCAGGCTGCGGGCCACCTCCATCGCGTACACGAACCCGCTGCACACCACGTTGACGTCGAAGCACGCCGCCCGGTAGGCGCCGAGCGCGTCCTGCACCAGGTACGACGTGGGGGGCTGCGGAAAGTCCCCGGTCGAGGTGGACACGATCAGGTAGTCGATCCGGTCGGCGGTGAGGCCCGCCTGCTCCAGCGCCCGCTCGGCCGCGCGGACCGCGAGGTCGGAGGTGGCCTCGTCCGGGCCCGCGAAGCGGCGCGACACGATCTGGGTCTTGCGTTCGATCCAGTCGGCGGTGACACCGACGCGAGCGGCGATCTCCGCGTTACCGACCTCTTCCTTGGGTAAGTAGGAGCCGGTCCCTATGATCCCGATTCGTTTTCCTGTCACGTCACGCAGCCCTTTCCTGGGACTTCGCAGGTTCGAAAGGCGCGTTCCGACCCGCTGCGCGCAGCGGGTTGAGCCGCTCGACCCCCAGGGCGGCACGCTTCTCGGGGTCGGTGACACCGAGGCCCTCCTCCGGAGCCAGGCACAGAACGCCGACCTTTCCGATGTGCCGGTTGAGCTGGACGAGCCTGGCGGCTTCGGCAACCTCGGCCAGCGGATACACCTTCGAGAGGACGGGGGACAGACGGCCGAGCCGGACCAGACGGTTGAGCTCCCACTGCTCCTGGAGGTTCGCGGCGTGACTGCCCACGATGCGCTTGAGGTTCATCCAGAGATAACGGTTGTCGAACTGGTGTTGATAACCCGTGCTCGAACCGCAGGTGACGACCGTTCCGCCCCGGCGCACAACAAACACCGAAATGCCGAACGTGGCTTGCCCGATGAAGTCGAACACCACGTGCGGATCCTCGCCCACAGCGGCCCGGATGGCTCGTCCGAGCCGCTTTCCCATTTCGATGGTCCGTTCCGGCGTGAGGGCATCGTCGCCGCCCAGGCCGATCTCGCTCCGGTTGATCACGACATCGCAGCCGAGGGACCGCAGAATGTCGGCCTTTTCCTCCGAGCTGACCACCCCGACGGGAATTCCGCCCGCATTCTTGACCAACTGCACGGCGAATGCCCCGAGTCCACCGGTCGCACCCCAGATCAGAACGATGTCGCCCTGCTTGATGCGGGCCCCGTTGTCGCTGACGAGCATCCGGTAGGAGGTGGCGGCAGTGAGCAGGATGCCCGCCGATTCCTCCCAGGTCAGATGGGCGGGCTTGGCGAGCAGCTGGCTCGCCCGTACGACGGTGTAGTGGGCCAGGCCGCCGAAGTTGGTCTCGTATCCCCAGATGCGCTGGCCGACCCCCAGCATCCCGTCGGCGTGTGTGGCCGGCTCCTGGTCGTCCACTTGCACACAGCTGACCACGACATGGTCACCAGGACGCCAGTTCCGCACTCCGGCGCCCACGCGCACGATGACGCCCGAGGCGTCGGAGCCCACGACATGGTGGGGCAGATCGTGCCGTGCCGCGTGTCCGCCCTCCCGGCCCAGCCTCCGCAGGAAGTCGAACGTGGGAACCGGCTGGAAGGTCGCCGACCACACCGTGTTGTAGTTGATCGAACTCGCCATCACAGCCACCACGACTTCGTCGGGTGCGAGGACGGGCATGGGCACATGGTCCACGTGGAGGGACTTGCGCACATCCCTGTCCTGAATTCCGTCGAACATGGTCAGGTCATCGATGCGTAGATGCGCGGCGAGATAGGTGTCGGGGAGACTGATCTCCTCGATTTTCTCCGCGTCGACCCCTGCCAGGAGAGCTTCGGTCAACGCATCCATGCCGGCCCCTTCCGTCGGAAAATCGGCTGCTCCAGGATGGAAGCCGCCGAGTCTGTCTCGAACTTGTCGGGGTGTGACCCAGCACGTGACGAGTTCCCGCGACGCCGGATACGTTACGCATTAGCGCGCAGCAGTCCGTACCCTTAACCGCCCCCTAAGCGGCACCCCATAAGGGTGGGGGATCGACTCGGATAGGGGTTTTTGTAAATGGGAAGTAACATCGCGAGATGTCTTTGGAGTAACTGCCCTGGTCCCGGCGGCACATCGAGTCTTGTGATGGCGCTCACACCCCTAACTCGGGGCGCGGCGATCAGGCGAAGCGTCTCGCGGCCTCAGGATGAGAAGCCATGGACCTGCTGAACACGC
>NZ_MCGQ01000076.1 GCF_002242805.1 Streptomyces diastatochromogenes
GACCCGATGTGGCCCGCGCACTGGTCTCCAGCCCCCTGCCGCTGCCGACCACCACCCGGCTGGCCCTGCTGGTCCTCGTCGCGGGCGCCGGTGCCTCGTTCGCCACCTGGTGGTGGCTGGTCCTGGGCCGGGACAACTGGCCGGACGCGCAACTCGCCTGCCTGCCCACCACCGACGCCGCGCCCGACGAGGTTCTCACCCGCTTCACCGGCTGCGTGGGCGACGTACGACTGACGCAGTCGGCGGTGGTGCTGTGCGGGCCACTTGCCCTGCTGGCCCTCGCCCTGCTCTACCGAGCCGCCGAGCGCCGGCTGAGTCTGTGGCGGTGGCGGGCCGAGCCGGAGCACTGCTCACCGCTCGCCCGGCGCCTGGCCGCCGTGGCGCCCGAAGGAGAAGGGCCCCGGCCGGTGCTGTGGGTGCGTCACGGCCGGCGCGTCGGGGTCCGGGCGCGTGCCTCGGGTACCGTCCGCCGGCCCCTCATCGTGGCCGACTCCCACTTCTACACCGAGCGCGACCGGAACGTGGACGCGGTGTTCCGGCATGAACTGGCCCACCTTCGGCTGCGGGACGTGGGCCGGGTACGGCTGGCCATCGCGGCCTCGTGGCTTCTGCTCCTCGGCGTCACCCTGCCGATGGCGGTCGCGCTGGCCCGCGACCCCGGACTGCTGGGCGCCGGTCTGCTGGTGCGCATGGCGGTCGTCCTGGCCGTCGTACTGCTCACCCTGTGCGCCGTGCTGCGCGTGCGGGAGCACGACGCCGACCTCGGCGCGGCGGCGGATCCCCGCGCACCACGGAACGCCACCGCCGACCACCTCGGCTCGGCCGTCCCGCCAGGCCGCGTCGAGCATCTCAGGCGGCACCTGGGGCTCGCCACGCATCCGACACCCGCGGTCCGGCTGGCCGTGCTCGCCGATCCGGCGCGGTCCTGGGGGCTGTCGTCCCTGGAGTGCCTGACCACCGGGCTCGCCGCGGGCCTGGTGTTCACGGACCTCACCCTGCTGGTGGCCGCTCTGATGCCCGAGCACACCCAACTCGCCTACATGGTGGGCGGGTTGCTGACCGGCTGGGCCGTGGCCGGGGTGGTGACCGTGGCATGGTGGCGGGCCGTGGCCGTGGGACACCGGCACGCATCCGGCCGGCGCGCGGCGCGGGCCGGAGCAGCGCTCGGTCTCGGTGTGCTCCTGGGCAGCCAGCTCGCCGGGCGGGCGGCCGGTGACTGGGTACGGGACACCGGCACCGCGGACGGGCTGGCGACCGCGCTCTCCCTGACCGACGTGCCGCGCGAGCAGGTGCTGGCGCTGGGCGTGGCGCTCATGGCCGGTGGGGCGCTGTTCGCCGTCTGGACCACCTCCCTCGCCAGAGCCCTGGGGGCCACGGTGGACGGTCCCCGTTCAGCACCCGCCTGCGCGGCGGCCGTAGGACTGTCCGGGCTCCTGCTGGCCGTGCCGCTGGGCAGTTGGTTCCTGTTCGCCCGGCTGACGGCGGCCCGCGCCGCCCCCGACATCCGGTGGGCCGTGATCGACACGCCCTGGTGGGCGGGGGTGCTGACGACCGTCGTCGGCGCGCTGGTACCGGCGGCCGCCGCCCGCGCATCGAGGCGCCCCGGACCTGGGGGGTGTCTTCTGGATCAGGCCGGCGACGCGGGGTCGGGCACGCGCGTCCGCCGCGTTGTCGTCGGTCGCCGACTCGCCCACGCTCGGCTGCGCTCGCGCGGGGGGACTCCCATCGCGTCGACGCCCTCCTCCGCCTCGCAGCCGCACGCACCGGACCCCGCTCAGGCCGGCCGGAACGCACCGGTACTTCCCGCCGACCTGATCCGGAAGACACCCCCGAGCGGCGCCGGGCGGATCCGGCCCCTGGCCGTGCTGGCCGCCGCGACGGTCCTGGTCGCGGCCGGGGCCGGATGGGCGGCCTTCGGCGGTGGGCCGGGCCGGGCACCGGCCGCAGCCCGCTCCGGCGACTCGGCGGTGTCCGCGACTCCGACGGACCCGTCGGTCTCCCCCAGCGGTGACCGGACCGTCCCCCTGGACCAACTCCCCGTACTCCCGCCCGAGGAAGAGCGGACGGCCGCCCTGCGGACGAACACCGCCCTCGTCTGCCGGGCACTGTCCCTGGGCGGCACCGCCATCTGGACCGATCCCCAACGCCGCGCCGACACGGCCGAGTTGCTCGGCGGCCTCGACGACACCGTGCTGCGGGCCGCAGCGGCCGTCCTCCAGCGCGACCCGGCGGGACCCGTGGACCGCCACGCACTGGTCGCCTCCGTCCTGCGCTGCGACCTGTACTTCCGCTACGGCCGCTGACCGGCCACGCACGACGATCCGCCCGCCGTCCGAGGAGACACCCGTGAGCCCGAGATCCGCTACGACGTCCGCCACCGGCCGACGACGGCTCGCCACCCTGCCGGTCGTGGTGGCGGTGCTGGCGGGTACGGCCCTCGCCGGCTGCGACAGCGCACGCCACCGGCCGGACAACGCAGCGCCTACGCACGCACCCGCGACCGCCACGTCCACCGGCACCGCGGCCCTGTCCGCGGCCCTGCTCACCACAGCCGAGTTGCCGGCCGGCTATGTGAAGACCGTCCTGCGCGACGATCCCCCGACGCGCTCCGACCGTCCCGGATGCCTCACCGCGCTCAACTCACTGGAGTCGTCACGCGGTTCCCACCCCGGCGCGGTCGAGGCCAGGGTCACCTTCGCGATGAGCCAGAGCGGCCCGTTCCTCCAGCAGGTGCTGCGCCGGCTGCCGGGATCCGGGGCACAGCAGGAGCTGAAGCAGGCGACGAGTGTGCTGTCCGGCTGCCCCGAGTTCGCCATCGGCTGGAGCGACGGGACCACCGGTACGGAGCGTGTGGTGCCGCACGGCTCGGCGGGGATCGGGAACGCGTCCTGGCACGCCACGGTCACCGCGACCACCGGGACGTTCACCGTCGAGGAGACCCTCGTCCTGGTCGTCGTGGGCAGGACCCTCCTCGTGATCAGCGACGCGGGCAGCCCCACGGCACCCGAACGCTCCCGGACGCTGGCCCTGGCCCGTACCGCCGCGTCGCGGATCGTCTGACCCCGGACAATCATTCGGCCGCCCAATCATCTGCCTCCAGGCGCGACACCTCACACCCTTCACGAGGGTGCAGACCCAGGATCTCGGGGCGCCGTACACTCACATTGGCAAAAGATTGGTCGACCAAGTAATGTGCTGTGCGAAGGGTCGCTCGATCCGCACACCAGTCGGTTACACCGTCACGAAAGAGGTCATCATGTCCGCAGAGTCCTTCACCGCCGACAACACGGCGATGCTGCTCATCGACCACCAGGTCGGCACCATGGGCTGGGTCCGGTCCATCGAGTTCGAGCAGATGAAGGCCAACGCCCTCGCGCTGGCCAACACCGCCAAGGCCGTCGGCATCCCGCTCGTGCTCACCTCCTCCATGGAGGAGTACGCCCAGGGCCCGCTGCTGTCCGAACTCGCCGACATCGCCCCCGAGGAGTTCGAGGCACGCGTCAAGCGGCTCGGCGTCGTCAACGCCATGGACGACGAGAACTTCGCCGCCGCGGTGCGCGAGACCGGCCGCAAGAAGCTGATCATCGCGGGCGTCACCAACGACGTCTGCACCGTCTACCCCACCCTGACCGCCCTGCAGCTCGGCTACGACGTCCAGGTCGTCGCCGACGCGGGCGGCTCCCCCACCAAGGCGGCCGACGACATCGCGATCCGCCGCATGGAGAACGCCGGCGCCACCATCACCTCCACCATCCAGCTCATGGCCGAACTCGCCCAGAACTGGACCAGCGAGCGCGGCGGCAAGATCATCCCCTTCGTCATGGGACTCATGCCCCAGCAGTGAC
>NZ_MCGQ01000077.1 GCF_002242805.1 Streptomyces diastatochromogenes
GCCATCCGCCCTGCGGTCACGTCACCGAACTCCTCGACCGGCACCTCGCCGACGTCGAGCACCGGATCGCCGAACTGGAAGCGACCCGCGCCATGCTGCGCGAGCTGACCCGCACCGCCTCCGCAACCGACCCCGCTACCTGCACCGAGGGCGACATCTGCCGCATCCTCACCGCCGGCTGAGCGGCCATGAGGGTGCTTGGGGAGAATTGACCAGCCGGCCCCACAGGTCCACGCCCACGACGTGTCCCGTCGGCAACCGCCTTACCGCCTCGATCAGCACCGCGCCGTGACCGCGGCCCAGGTCCAGCAGCTGCTCGTCACCCTTCAAGGCGGCCTGGTCCAGCTCCTGGGTCAAGACTTGGACAGGTATGCGGGGGCGGCCCACGCGACGTCGTCGACCGCAAGCCACGGCGCAACCGCAACGGCCGTGGGCGTCACACCGGCGAAGGCCATGACATCCCGATGGAGGTGGGACTGGTCGGCGTAGCCGATCTCCGCCGCGACCCGTGCGGCGCTGTGACCGGCGGCCAGACGATGGGCCGCGTGGTCGAAACGGACAAGCTGAGCGGCGCGCTTGGGGTTGAGACCGATCTGGGCCCGGAACCGGGACCACAGACGCTTACGGCTCCAGCCGACCTCGGCTGCCAGCCGCTCGACCCGAACCCCTCCCAGGTTCGTCACCATCTGCCCCCACACGAAGGCGATCTCAGGCGAGACCGTTCGGCCTGCCTGGTGTCGTCGAACGAGCGCGGCCTCCGCTATCGCGAACCGGTCGTCCCATGACCCGGCAGCACGCAGTTGCTCTTGGGTGCGCGCGGCGTCGCGGCCCCAGAGGTCGTCGAGGGAGACCACCGTCTCGCCCAACTCCGAGCAGGCGCCCAGCACCGCGTGCGCGACCGGCGGCGACAGCCGCACCTGCAGGCACTCGATGTCCCGGCCGCGCCCTCGAACGCCACCGGACGCAAGCCCCACGACGACGCTGCCGCTCTGCTGCCGGCCACTGAAGTCGTCGACGACGAGCGGTCCGTCGCCCAGATCGACGGCCACCGTGACAGCCGGGTACGGAACCACGCCCAGGTCAACGAGGTCGGTCGTACGGGCGCGGAATCCGGCCATGCTGACCCCCGGCAGCCGGCCGCGCCGCGACGGGGTGGCGATGTCCCACACCGACGCGGCGTCCTGGGCCGGCTCAGCGGAGCGCATGGCGCCAAGCTACGCGACATTCGTCCAAGACGCGCCGTCCGAGACGCGACGACGCTGACGGCCACGGTAAGTACCCGGACCGGAAAGGACCGTTCGTGATGCACTCGTCGATCGACCCGTTCACGCCCGCCGTCGAACTCGCCGCGGCAATCCGCCGAAAGGAGGTGAGCCCGGTCGAGGTGGCCGACTGCTTTCTCGAGCGGATGGATCAGCTCGACCCCCGGCTGAACGGGTTCTGTCACCGGGCCGACGACGACGTCCGCAAAGCCGCGTCGGCCGCAGCCGACGCAGTGGCGCGGGCCGCGTCGGCCGAAGATCTCCCGCCGTTCCACGGTGTCCCGCTGCCGGTCAAGGACCTTGTTGACGTGGCCGGATGGCCCACCACCCGTGGGTCCGCCGGCGCCGGGCAGGCACCGGCCGAGACGTCGGACCCGGTCATGCGACGGTTCATGGACGCGGGCTTCGTCCTGCTCGGCAAGACCACCACCTCCGAGTTCGGCAGCCTGCCCTTCACCGAGAGCGACGCCCTGGGCATCTCGCGCAACCCGTGGGACCCGGATCGTACGCCCGGCGGGTCATCCAGCGGAGCGGGCGCTGCCGTCGCCGCCGGGATGGCGCCCATCGCCCACGCGGAGGACGGCGGCGGATCGATCCGCATCCCGGCGTCGTGCAACGGCCTGGTCGGCCTCAAACCCACCCGCGGCCTGGTCACCAACGCCACCGTGGAGGTGGAGGGTCTCGCCACCAGCGGCGTGCTCACCCGCTCGGTGGCGGACACCGCGGCGGTCCTCGATGTGCTGGCGCGCCATGATCCGGCCGCGTGGTGGTCGCCTCCGACGCCTCGCACGTCCTTCGCCGCCGCGATGAGGGCGGACATGCCGACCGGGCTGCGGATCGGTGCGCTCACCGACTCCCCGATCGACGGGATACGCGTGCACCCGGCCTGTATTGCAGCCGTCGACGTCGTTCTTCGGACGCTCGAATCGGCCGGCCAGCACCTCGTCGACACCCCCCTTCCGCTGCCGCCGACCGACGAGCTGGTCGCGGCGTTCACGACCCTGTGGAACGTCGGCGGTGCCGGAATCGCGCTCGCGGAGCCGGACCGTGTCGAGCCGCACAATCGCGCCCTGCGTGAGGCGGCACGAGCGATCGACTCGTGGGCGTACGCGGAAGGGGTGCGGAAGACCCAGCAGTTGTCGCGGCGCATCGTCGAAGGCTTCCTCGCCGGCTTCGACCTCCTCGTCACGCCGACGATGGCCTGCCTTCCGCCGCTCGTCGGTGCCTGGCGGGCAGGCACCCACGACGATCCCCTGAGGGCCCTGCTGAACAGCTACCCGATGGGGGTGTTCACGTCGGTGTTCAACGTGACCGGCCAGCCGGCCATCTCCCTCCCCGTCCACCACGACGAGGCCACCGGCCTGCCCGTCGGCATCCAGATCGTCGCCGCACCATGGCGGGAGGACCTCCTGCTCCAGGTGTCTCGCACCCTGGAACTCGCACACCCCTGGACCGGTCGCCGCCCGCCTGTCAGCTGAGAACGGAGGCTGTTCCCGACGCCGGTCTGTCAAGCCGCGAGGGCACTGGGCGGCGACAGTTCGTAGCACCGGCAGTCGCGTAGGAGAACCCAGAGGACGTTGACGCGGCGGCGGGCGAGTGCGAGGACGGCCTGGGCAGCCCGTTTGTCGATGCCGGCCCAGATCGCGACCATGTGGTGCCTCCGTGCAGTGGTGTTGCTCGTGCCTCCCGTGGACGACCTCGCTGTCGATTCCCCACCAGCTCGTCACACGATCTCGTTGAACGGCCCTGTACTGCTGCCCCTGGAGCTGGGGTTCGGCCCGGGCCAGACCTGCCGGCGGCGGCTGGAGTGGTGGCCGACGCGGCCGTTCGAGCCGTCATGGGAGCCCCGGTCACGGAACGTCGTGACCGGGGCCCCAGGATCAGCTACCGCGGAAGGTGCCGACCGCCGCTAGTTCCGGTACCGGAACACGATCCGGCCGCGCGTCAGGTCGTACGGCGGAAGCTCCACCAGCACCCGGTCTTCCAGCATGATCTTGATGTAGTTCTTGCGGATCTTCCCGCTGATGTGCGCGAGCACCTGGTGGCCGTTCTCCAGCTCCACGGTGAACATGGCGCTGCGCAGGCACTCGACGACCTTGCCCTCGACTTCGATGACGTTCTTGTTCTTCGTCATCGCACCAGCTCCAGGTTGCTGCTCATCGGCCGGGCGCCGATGCCCTCGAACAGCGCCGAGGCCGCTTGGTTGGACTCGTGGACTTCGGTCCAGGCCGCGGCGAACCCGGAGCGGTGCAGCGTCCCCAGCGCGTGGGCCAGCAGCGCCCGCGCGATGCCGCGGCGCTGTTCGCCGGCCCGGACCGCGACCAGCCCGATGCGCGGCCGGTTCACCGTCACCACCCGGATCAGGCCCAGGTAGCGGTCCGGCGCCGCGGCCACCGCGTACTTCGACGGGTCGACGATGGTGTCGCCTTCGGGGCGGGGAATCACCTCCGCGGGCATCGACTGCCACCCGACGGTCGCCTCGACTTCGTCACGGATCGCACGGTCCACCGCCCGCAGCAGACTCTCGTCCGCCTGACCGGCGGGCACGATCGTCACGCCCGAAGGCGGCAGGACTGCTTCGAGGCCTGTCACCCGCGGGTCGGTCGGCACGTCGTACTCCCACTCGCGGCGCCGGATCGTGAAACCCGCCCGCCGCCAGCCGGCCGTCAGGTCGACGTCGGCTTCGTCGACCACCGTGTACAGCGGCGCCGGCAGTTCCGCCAGCATCGCCTCGGCGAGCCGGTCGAAGATGGCGTCGTGCCAGGCGTCGATGCTGACGAACAAGCGTCCGTCGGGCCGGTGCTGCGCATGCCCGCGGCCGACCACCAGGTCGTCATCCAGTGCATGCCATTGCCTGTCCGCGACGCGCGTGATCATCACCGCGTTCTCGCTCAGGCCAGATGTGAAAGGCTTTGTGTTCATCGGAGTCTCCTCCCAGGAGTGCCTCGATCTCAGGCGCTCCTGGCGACACCGAACGTCAGCCGCCGGACCGTGACGGGTTGAGGGAGCACCCATGGGTAACTGTGTTCACGGGGCTCACCTCCATACGACGACTTCACGGTCCACCGCGAAAGTAGCAGCGGGGCGCCGCCTCGCTCAATTCATTTCTTATGAGCTCGTAAGGCGACCATGATCCGGTCTTCTTGAGGCGTCTCCAGCAGATGAGGCTGCACGCCAACGAGAGGAAGGAGTCGTGGAGTTCGATACGTCGTTCCCAGCGGACCACGAGGCGCTTGAACTGGTGGAGCAGGGCGATGGTCTGCTCGACGACGTAGCGGAGCCTGCCCGGGCCCTTGATGTTCGGGGAGCCCTTGCGGGAGAGCACCGCCTAGAAGCGGCGGCGTCACAGCTCACCGCGCACGGCCTTCGAGTCGTACGCCTTGTCACCCAGGAGGCACTCCGGCCCGCCGTCGGGGCCGGCCGGGTCGTCCGGTGACGGGCGGGCCCGCTGCCAGCGGTCCACGCGCCGCCGGCAGGTCCTCATCCACTGGCCTCGGCCCCGGCGACCGCTTCTCCAGGGCAGCAGCAGCGGTTCGATCAGCGCCCACAAGTCATCGTCCACGATCACCACGTAGAAAGTTGAGTGGTGCAGCCACCACAAGGCCCTCCATCGGGATTCACCAGACCCCCGTCCGATCGGCGGTCTACCGTATGGATATGCCGCGCTACCCGCTGCGGTCGCATGAGGAGGAGTCCTGTGTCATCGCCCTGTGACCCCAAGTACGCTCCTGTCGGCGATGTGGGCGCAGCGCTCATGATGATCGACTCCCGGCTCAAAGCCGTCTACGACAGCAGGACTGAGACCGACCCCGAACAGCAGCAGATGGTCGACCAGTTCGCTGCCTCCTTGGGCCCCACGGGGGTCGATGCGCTGCTGGACGGCGTGTGCACGCTGATTTACATGTTCATGGAGTGGCTGCGGGCGGCCTGCGAGGACCACGACAAGGACGTCATCGAGTACCTGTTGCCCACCCTCGTGGCCACGATGCGCATGATGCCCAAGACCTTCCGTCCAGAGGTCATCCCCACCATGGCCGGCCTGCTCGTCGCCGCGAGCACCGGCCTGAGCCCCAATTTGTGGCGCGCACAGTACGGACGCTGGACCGACGCCGAGATGAATCCCCTGGAAGCCACGGCCGTCCTGCTCGCGGAGCGCATCAACCGGATCTCCGACGACCGCGACTTCGCCACCCGCTTGATCACCGAGGCTCTGTCCAGGTCGGACCAAGGCTGACGTGCAGCATCTTCGCGCGAAGCGCGGGACAACGGCCGATTTGCCTCGAAGACGCGCCTGCCGCATCCGAGTGGTCCGTCAGCACAGAGCTTCTGATCAGCGCGCTCAGGGGTGGTTGTCACCTGTATCTGGGCGCCTCAAGTGGCGAGCGAGCACGCGAGTTGGCGTTGGACAGCGCTGCAGCTCTCCGAGCGATGTGGACCGACTGACGGTGCCGGATGAGACTGCGGATGAGCCGTCTTGGTGAGACGGCGTGCGGCGTGTCATCGATCTTTGTCGACGTGATGCTTCACAGCCGCTGGACGCGCAGCACGCCGGTCAGCATCGGGAGGGTGAACGCACCGCGGGCGGTCTCCGGTCTACTCGCAAGGAAGGCGCGGATCCGGCTCAGCGTGGCCTCTTGCTCCTGTTCCGGCATGACCAGCACTCCCGCGCGCGTCGCAATGGTCGCGACGAGGGAGTCGGCGGTACGGCGCTGTCCGTGCGGGAACTCGGCCTGCTCCGGCGAGCCGAACCGGGCGGCCACGCCGGTCTTCGGAAGGTGTGCGTCGGCCGTCTCGGCGCGCCAGCTGGTGGGCGTGTCACGCGGGCCGATGGCCGCGCTCCCGCTGACCCTGGCGAGCCCGGCAACCCACTCGACGCGGTCGTCCATGACGTTCCACAGGCCGGCCAGGGTGCCGCCGGGTGCGAGGACCCTGGCGATCTCGGGTCCCGCGACGGCCATGTCGAACCAATGCATGGCGTTGCCGGCCAGCACGGCATCCACGGACGCGTCCGGTAGCGGTATCGCCTCGGCACTACCCGACAGAGCACGGACATCCGGCAACGAGCGGCGAAGCTCGGTCAGCATCGCCGGGTCGGGCTCGACCGCAACGACTTCGGCACCCAGCGCCACCAGCGTGGCGGTCAGCTTGCCGGTTCCGGCGCCGAGGTCGAGCACGCGCGGTCCGGGCGCGGACTCGAGTGCCCAGCGCACCGCGGCATGCGCGTAGTCCGGACGGTGCTCGGCGTATGCGACCGCCGCTGCGCCGAACGACGAGGCGTGGAGCAGCCGTTCATCCTGGTCCATGGGCTGACCGTATCCGTGCGGCTGGCGGTCGGCTACCCCGCCTGACCACTTCGGCGAGGGCCACCCGATAGCGCTGGTGGAGCCGGCATGGGCACGGCTGAGGTCACGGTTGACCATCGTGAGTTGTTTCGAGGCGATGGCGCGGATCGCGGGCCGCTTCGCAGGGGTCGGACCACGGCAGCGGGCTGGGCGGTTGGTG
>NZ_MCGQ01000078.1:0-4614 GCF_002242805.1 Streptomyces diastatochromogenes
CCGTAATCGAATGACATCGAAACCCGCCGGTATCCCTCGAACTACTGAACGTCACCCGTTCACACCCGGAAGCGCACATTCCGCCCGGACGGTATGCGTGTGACACATTCACCTGGCAAGAACGGCAAGTACGAGGACTTCGAGGGGTTGCGGGAGCGAGCGGTCGCGTTGCGGCGGGAGGGCTACAGCCTCCGGCAGATCCGGGACGAGCTGAAGATCTTCAACAACGACATCCTCAATCGACTGGTGAAGGGGGAACCTCCGCCGGAGTGGACGAAGCGACCGAACGCGAAGGACGACCTCAGGGAGAGGGCGCGGGAGCTTCGGCTGCAGGGGTGGACCTACGACCAGATCCAGGCCGCGCTGGGCTGCTCCAGGAGTTCGGTGTCGCTGTGGGTACGGGACCTGCCGAGGCCCGAACCTCGGTACACACCGGAAGAGCAGCGGGCGCTCATGCAGGAGGGGCTGGCAAGGCGCCGCGCCGCAGAGCACGAGAAGCGCAGGGAGTCCAAGGTCGCAGCCCTCCAGAACATCGGAGAACTCACGGAGCGAGAACTCCTGATGGTGGGCGTCGCGCTCTATTGGGCGGAGGGCTCGAAGAGCAAGCCCTACGACCGACGAGAGCGAGCGATCTTCGTCAACAGCGACGCCGGCGTGATCCAGACCTACCTCGCGTGGCTGGACCTGCTCGATGTGGACCGGGAGCGCCTGACCTTCCGCGTACTCATCCACGAGTCAGCGGACGTGGAGGCGGCCCACCGCTACTGGGCGACCGTCGCCGACGTGGACGTGTCCGTGTTCGCCAAGCCGACGCTGAAGAAGCACAACCCCAAGACGGTCCGCAAGAACACCGGTGACGACTACCACGGTTGTCTGGTCATCGGCGTATCCAGGAGTGCCCATTTGTACAACCGCATCGAGGGCTGGTGGAGCGGAATCGTGGCCCAAGCGCAGGCACGTCTCGGGTAAGGTCTGAAGCGCTGTCCCCCGTGGTGTAACTGGCAGCACACTGGTTTTTGGTACCAGCAGGACAAGGTTCGAATCCTTGCGGGGGAGCCGCAGCACACAAGACCTAGGTTCGGGCCCTGACGGCACAGTCAGGGCCCACTCTCATATCCCCCCAACCTCACCCCGGTATCCTGCGGCTGTCACCCACACCCATCCAGAGCCGAAGGGCAACCCCGTGAGCGCCATTCGCCCGGCAGCCGTCGTCGTTCTCGCAGCGGGTGAGGGCACCCGTATGAAGTCGGCCACACCGAAGGTCCTGCACCAGATCTGCGGCCGTTCCCTGGTCGGTCATGTGCTGGCCGCCGCCCGCGAGTTGGACCCCGCGAACCTGGTGGTCGTCGTGGGCCACGCCCGTGAGCAGGTCTCCGCGCACCTGACCGAGATCGACCCCGGTGTCCGTACGGCGGTGCAGGCGCAGCAGAACGGCACGGGGCATGCCGTGCGGATGGCGCTGGAGGAGCTGGGCGNNACCGCCGACACCCTGCAGCGGCTCGCCGCGACCCATCACGCGGACGGCAACGCCGTGACCGTGCTGACGGCCGAGGTTCCGGACGCGACCGGCTACGGCCGTATCGTGCGCGAGGACGCGTCGGGTGCTGTCACGGCGATCGTGGAGCACAAGGACGCCTCGGAGGTCCAGCGGGCGATCCGGGAGATCAACAGTGGGGTGTTCGCGTTCGACGGGCAGTTGCTGGCGGACGCGCTGAAGAAGGTGCGGACGGACAACAGTCAGGGTGAGGAGTACCTGACGGATGTCCTGGGGATTCTGCGGGAGGCGGGGCATCGGGTCGGGGCGTCGGTCGCCGGCGATCACCGGGAGATCGCCGGGATCAACAACCGGGTGCAGCTCGCCGAGGCTCGTCGGATTCTCAATGACCGTTTGGTGACGCGGGCGATGCTCGACGGAGTGACCATCGTCGATCCGGCGACGACCTGGGTGGACGTCACCGTCACCTTCGAGCAGGACTCCCTCGTGCACCCGAACACGCAGCTCATCGGCTCGACGCACATCGGTGAGGGTGCGGAGGTGGGGCCGAACAGCCGGCTGAAGGACACCCGGGTGGGTGCGGGGGCGCGGGTGGACAACACGGTGTCGGACGGTGCGCGGATCGGTGCGGAGGCGTCGGTGGGGCCGTTCGCGTATCTGCGGCCGGGTACTCGTCTTGGGAGCAAGGCCAAGATCGGTACGTATGTGGAGACGAAGAACGCGTCGATCGGTGAGGGGACGAAGGTTCCGCATCTGTCGTACGTCGGTGATGCGACGATCGGTGATTTCACGAACATCGGTGCCGCGAGTGTGTTCGTGAACTACGACGGTGAGAACAAGCACCACACGACGGTCGGGTCGCATTGCAAGACGGGTTCGGACAACATGTTTGTGGCTCCTGTCACGGTCGGGGACGGTGCTTACACCGCTGCCGGGTCCGTGATCACGAAGGATGTGCCGCCCGGTTCGCTGGCCGTGGCCCGTGGTCAGCAGCGGAATATCGCGGGTTGGGTGGCTCGGAAGCGTCCTGGGAGTGCGGCCGCGAAGGCGGCCGAGGCGGCGGTCCGCAAGGGCGAGGGCGAGGACTGACCGGAAACGTGTGCGCCAAACACGGCGTACCGTGATAAGTGCACATCCGCACGAGTGCACACCCGCACCCCTACCAGCTGATACGGCCTCTCACGCCCAGCCGAGAGGTCGTCTGAGCAGCCGGCTGGCTGAGACACCTCTGAGGAGACAGTGCTGTGACCGGGATCAAGACGACCGGCGAGAAGAAGATGATGTTCTTCTCCGGCCGCGCCCACCCCGAGCTTGCCGAGGAGGTCGCCCAGCAGCTGGGTGTCGGGGTTGTCCCGACGAAGGCCTTCGACTTCGCGAACGGCGAGATCTATGTCCGCTACCAGGAGTCGGCTCGTGGTGCGGACTGCTTTGTGATCCAGAGCCACACGGCTCCGATCAACCAGTGGATCATGGAGCAGCTGATCATGATCGACGCGCTGAAGCGTGCGTCGGCGCGGTCCATCACGGTGATTGTGCCGTTCTACGGTTACGCGCGGCAGGACAAGAAGCACCGGGGTCGTGAACCGATCTCGGCGCGTCTGATCGCGGATCTGATGAAGACGGCGGGTGCCGACCGGATTCTGACGATGGACCTGCACACGGACCAGATCCAGGGCTTCTTCGACGGTCCGGTGGATCACCTGTTCGCGTTGCCGCTGCTGGCGGACTACGTGGGCGAGAAGGTGGACCGGGACAAGCTGACGGTGGTTTCTCCGGACGCGGGTCGGGTGCGGGTCGCGGACCGTTGGTGTGACCGGCTCGGTGCGCCGCTGGCCATCGTGCACAAGCGGCGTGACAAGGACGTGGCGAACCAGGTGACCGTCCACGAGGTCGTGGGTGAGGTCAAGGGCCGGGTGTGTGTGCTGGTGGACGACATGATCGACACCGGTGGCACGATCTGTGCGGCTGCGGACGCGCTGTTCGCGCACGGTGCGGAGGATGTCATCGTGACGGCGACGCACGGTGTGCTGTCGGGTCCGGCTGCGGACCGGCTGAAGAACTCGCGGGTGAGTGAGTTCGTGTTCACGAACACGTTGCCGACGCCGGCGGAGCTGGGCCGGGATCTGGACAAGATCACGGTGCTGTCGATCGCTCCGACGATCGCGAGTGCGGTGCGTGAGGTGTTCGAGGATGGTTCGGTGACGAGCCTCTTCGACGAGCAGTGAGGTTTCTGCGAGCCCTGCTTGCGGGCTAGCCCAGGCGGCTGGCTGAAGATCCTTTTGGGTGCGGCCTCCCTTGCCGAGTAGACTGCTGCAGTTGCTCGGCGAGGGAGGCCGTGCCTGTTGGTACAGGTATCGGCGGTCCGTTATCGACGCGCTCTTCGTAGCAGGCCGTTCGTGGCCGGGTGACCCTGTCCGTTCGCGATTCCTACGAGGAGTGATCAATATGTCCGAGGTGAAGCTCGCCGCCGAGACCCGTACCGAGTTCGGCAAGGGTGCGGCCCGTCGTATCCGTCGTGACAGCAAGGTTCCCGGTGTGCTGTACGGCCACGGTTCGGACCCGCTGCACCTGACCCTGCCGGGCCACGAGCTGCTGCTGGCGCTGCGTACGCCGAACGTCCTGATCTCCCTGGACATCGACGGCAAGACCAACGAGCTGGCGATCCCGAAGTCCGTGCAGCGTGACCCGATCAAGGGCTTCCTTGAGCACGTCGACCTGCTGCTGGTCAAGCGTGGCGAGAAGGTCACGGTCGAGATCCCGGTGCACGCCGAGGGCGAGCTGGCCGCCGGCGGCAACCTGCTGGAGCACGTCCTGAACGCGCTGCCGGTCGAGGCCGAGGCCACCCACATCCCCGAGGCGCTCACCGTCTCCGTCGAGGGCCTGGAGGCCGGTGCCTCCGTCCTCGCCAAGGACATCAAGCTGCCTTCCGGTGTGACCCTGGCCGTCGACGAGGACGCGGTCGTTCTGCAGGTCCTGCAGGCGCAGGTCGAGGAGGCCGTGGAGGGCGAGGCTGCCGCGGGCGAAGAGGCCGCGGAGGCCTGACCGGCGGTTTGGCCGTAGCAGGGGTTCAGCCTGTTTGAAAGGCACCCGGTGCTGCAGGCTGTGCCCACCCGTTCCGC
>NZ_MCGQ01000078.1:4628-6118 GCF_002242805.1 Streptomyces diastatochromogenes
CCACCCCCGCCAACGCCCCCTGGCTCGTCGTCGGGCTGGGTAATCCCGGGCCGGAGTACGCCATGAACCGGCACAACGTCGGGTTCATGGTGGTGGATCTGCTCGCGGAGCGGATCGGGGGGAAGTTCAAGCGGGCGGGCAAGGCGCAGGGGCAGGTGGTGGAGGGGCGGATCGGTCCGGTGGGGCCGGCGAACCGGCGGGTGATCCTGGCCAAGCCGATGTCGTTCATGAACCTGTCCGGTGGTCCGGTGAACGCGCTGCGGGACTTCTACAAGGTGCCGGTGGCGAACATCGTCGCGATCCATGACGAGCTGGACATCGACTACGGCACGCTGCGGCTGAAGCTGGGCGGTGGCGACAACGGGCACAACGGTCTGAAGTCGATGACGAAGGCGATGGGGGCGGACTACCACCGGGTGCGGTTCGGGATCGGGCGGCCGCCGGGGCGGATGCAGGTCGCGGACTTCGTGCTGAAGGATTTCTCCTCGGCGGAGCGCAAGGAGCTGGACTACTTCGTGGACCGTGCGGCGGACTCGGTGGAGTGTCTGGTGACCGAGGGGCTGGAGCGGGCGCAGAGCGCGTACAACTCCTGACTTGTCCGGCCTTGCTGCCCGCCCGAGTTGACCGGTCGTAGGGGTATGGCCAATGATCCCGGCCATGCCTGCCTCAGCCGCCACCGCTCGCCAGGCCTCCGTGACCGCGCTGCGGTTCGGGCGGGTCGCCACGATGGGTGCGCTCGCCGCGCTGATCCTGTTCACCGGGGTGTGGGGTTCCTGGGGGACCGCGCAGCACGTGATGCTGACGAAGGGGCGCGAGCGCGGCACGNNTGTACGGGGGACACGTGCCGGGGCCCGTTCACGCCGGTGTCCGACGGGGCGAGGGCGCGTTCGGGCGTGGAGATCGCGAAGTCGGTCGCGGTGCGCAAGGGGCTGACGTACGACGTCGTCGTGAAGCCGGGGACCGATGAGGTGGTGCGGTCGGGGCCGGCGGGGATTCTGTACGCCTGGGTTCCGCTGGGTGGTGCGCTGCTGCTGGCGTCGGTGGTCGTGGCGGGTGGTCTGCGGCTGGCCCGTCCCGCGTGGGTGCTGGCGGGGTCGGGGATCGCGCTGCTGACGGCCGCTTTCTTCGCGACGCTCTGAGGGTTCGTGACTCTCTGAGGGGTTGGGGCGTTCTTCACGTCTGTGGGGGGCCAGTGTGTTGCCTGTTCGTGATTGACCGGCTGCCTGGCGGGACTGGAAGCTGAACCGCCCCCTCCACATCTTCCCGTTCGCATCTCGAAGATGGATTGCCCTATGCCCTCCCTCCCCCGCGTCGGCGTGCTGACAGCCCTCGCCTCCGCGGCCCTCCTGGCCGCCCCCGCCGCCGCGCNNGAGCCGCACGTGTGCACGTTCTACCTGGACGCCTTCGGCTTCGACCGCGTCCAGCAGGTCGACTGGCACATCGAGGCCTGGGCGCCGACGGCCGCCACCAAGGGCGCCACGGTGAAGTCG
>NZ_MCGQ01000079.1 GCF_002242805.1 Streptomyces diastatochromogenes
CCAGCTCAGTGCAGCCCCGTCCCGGGTTCTGGCTCGCTTTCCGTGAACCGGTCACAGTGGGTCATGCGACGCCGTTCAAAGGCTGCTGTTTCGGTACGCGTCTGCGGCAAGAAGGTCTCGCGCTGCGGAGGTGACCTCGTCAAAGTGCTGCTGTTCCAGAGGCTGGTCGTTCAGCAGGTCGATTCTTCTCGCCAGATCGACAATGGGTTGCAGCGCGTCGGGGTAGTCGAGTTCGGCTGCGGCTTCCTCATGGATCAGTTTGGCTCCGTGTATGGGATCGAGCTGGCGCGCCACAATCTGGGTCGCCCACCAACGGGCCGCGGTCCATCGCGCCTTGGCCAGATCTTCCGAGGTCAGTGGCAGTAGACCCAATTCTTCCAGCACAAGATCGAACATCTCGCGGGCCTGGGGGTGCTCACCGCGCGCGAGCCCAGCAAGCAGGGGAAGCGAGGGAGCCTCAACGCCAGCCACCAGGGCGTCAATTCCCAGCTGGACCAGATAGGTGTCCGAGGGGCGCTGCCAGGGCGCCATCGACAGGTCTGCAGCGGCCATGCGCATCAAGCTGATCGCTACTACTGCGTCCATGTTGTGCCTCGCCCCCTCGTCACCGTTCCGTGAAGGATTCCTATCATCGAGAGTCAGGCAGTCGATCAGGTGGCCAGCAATACGCGCTTGCGTAGCAGGCTGAATCCGGCTCGGCCGAACATCTGGCGCTTGAGCATCTTGATGCGGTTGACGTGTCCTTCGACGACGCCGGAGTTCCAGGGCAGGGTCAGGCCGGCGATGACCGCATCGCGGTCTCGATCGATGCCGGCTGCGAGAGTGTGGAGGCTGGGAAGGTCGTCCTGGCGGACGGCGTCGAGCCGCTGCGGGAGGGTCGGCTGAGGATCCATCTCGTGACCACGCGCGGTGCCGGCGGCTGCGCGGTGACCGGCCGTGGCGAGGTGCGTTTCTCTCGCAGGTAGGCGCTGACCCGGCCGTAGCTGCCTCGATAGCCCAAGGGAACGATTTCCTCCCAGAGCTTCCAGGCGTTGGTGCAGCCCTCGCCCCAACGCTCGTCCAGGTAGGTCTTGTACTTGTCGAGGACGGAGGTCCTGTTGTACTGCCACTGGCCGCGAAAGAGGTCTTCCGGCTTCGCAGCGTCGGCTTGGCTCTTGACGGTGCGGTGGGTGATCTGGAGCTGACGCGCGATGGAACGGCGGCTGTGGCTGGCTTCCAGCAGCGCGTGGACCGTGGCGTGCCTGGTTCGGACGCGGTTGGCGAATCGCTCGCTCCGCCATGGGGAGTCCGCCTTCTTCTCGGGCAGCGTCGGTTGGGCGGCCTTCTCCTCGCGATCGGGGACCAGGACGCGAAGGCACTGGCGGTGGCCGGCGACAGCCCGCTCAGCGGCCTGGCCGAGGTTGTGCCACAAGTGCCAGCGGTCGGCGACCTGCGCCGCCTGTGGCGCCCTCTGCGAAGAACCGGTGCGCGGTCCCGGCAGACGATCTCGATTCCGGGTCGCTTCGCCAGCCATGCGGCCAGGCTGGACGCCTCCCGGTCAGGCAGCAAATCCCCCGGCCGACGGGTCTCGACGTCGACGAGCACCGTGCCGTAGACCCGTCGTACTTTGCGCGTGGCGTACTCATCAACACCGACCACCCGCGGGGCCGGGACTTCGGGTTCGGGCAATGCATCGAGCATCCGCAGCACCGCGCTGCGGCTGATGGACACCCCGAAGCCCCCTGCCATCCGGGCGCCAGCCCGGCCGGCGAGGGCGAGACCCACCGCGGTGAGAGTCGACCGCAACTGTTCCGTCCACCTGCTGTGCCGCCGGGGCAGTCCCGGCATCTGCTCAGCGAACGTCCGCCGAGCGCACGAAGACTCCGGGCAGAAGAACCACCGGACTCGCAGTTGGAGGACCACCAGACGTCCCCCACTCGGCACGTCCGCAGGAAACCGCAGGTAAGAGCTGTGCACCCGGGTCGACTCGCTCCCACAGTCCGGGCATGCCGCCCCGGCCGCCGTACTACCCACTTCGATGCGTATCGCCTCGTGGCTCACGTCCAGCGACAGCACCGACACGTCCGCGAGCCGGAAGCCACCGGCTGGTGGCAGGCCCACCACCCCGACCTGCTGCGACAGCGACATACGACCGTGTGGGTGTCTCCGCCAGGGGCCGAGCTTGCTGAATCGGCAAACGAGTTCGTCTTCTGGGCAGGTTCTTCCGCATGATCGGCGCCGAGCCAACGGAACTGCGGATGGAAGCCGTAGCCGTCGAGCGGCTTCATCCCGCCAGGGCGGTCGCTGTGTCTGGCGTGCGGAGGTGCTGGGTCAGGAAGGGGACCGCGCGGTCCAGCGTCTGGTCGGCCTCGTCGAGGACGCCGACGAGCGACTGGGGGCGCACGGCTGACTGGGCCGTCTCTGTCGGCCCGCCCGCGCGGGCGTCAGGCCGTGTGCTGATAGGCCGGATAGGTGAGGTAGCCGGTGTCGCCGCCCTGGTAGTACGTGGTCTCGTCGACGGGGGCGATCGGCAGGCCGGTGCGGAGGCGTTCTACGAGGTCGGGGTTGGCCAGGAAGCCGCGACCGAAGCTGATCAGGTCAGCGCCCAGGCCCAGCCAGTGGTCGGCTTCCGCGCGGCCGGTCTGCTTGGGGCCCATCGGGAGGACCGGATTGACGATCAGGGTGCTGGGCCAGGTGCGGCGCAGGCCGATCAGCACCTCCTCGTCCGTGGTCACCTCCAGGTGGACGTAGGCGAGTTGGAGCCGGTCCAGTTCCGTCAGCAGCGCGGTGTTGAGGGCGAGCGCGTCGGTCTCCTCGACGCCCCAGAAGCCGCCACCGGGGGAGAGGCGGATGCCCGTCCTGGCCGCGCCGATCGCGTCCACCGTCGCGGCCACGGTCTCTACGGCGAACCGGATCCGGCCCGCGATCGTGCCGCCGTAGCGGTCCGTGCGCCGGTTGGCGTTGGAGGAGAGGAACTGGGAGATCAAGTAGCCGTTGGCACCGTGGAGTTCGACTCCGTCGAAGCCCGCGTCGATCGCGCGGCGAGCCGCCTCGGCGTACGCGTGGGCGTGCTGGGGCACCTCGGCGGTGTCCAGTTCGAGGGGCATGGGCGCGGGCTGCGGGCCGGTCGGGGTGAAGACGTCGCCCACTGCGGCGATCGCCGAGGGTCCGACGGGCTGGTGGCCGGTCGTGTCGGGGTGCGAGACCCGGCCGCCGTGCATGAGCTGGGCGAAGATCCGTCCGCCGTTGACGTGTACGGCGTCGGTCACGGCACGCCACGAGGCGGCCTGCTCATCGGTGTGCAGTCCGGGCGTGCCTGGGTTGGACTGCCCGATGAGGCTGGGCTGCACGCCCTCGGACACGATCAGTCCGGCCGTCGCGCGTTGCGCGTAGTACGTGGCCATGGACGGTGTGGCGAGGCCGCTGGTCGTGGCCCTGGCGCGGGTCATCGGGGCCATCACCATCCGGTTGGGCAGGGTCAGGTCGCCGAGTCGGTAGCTGCTGAACAACGTCGTCACGTCGGGCTCCTCCGTACGTATCGCGTGCCCGGATGCCGGGCACAGCGCTACGCTAAAACCTGACATTGATGTCAGAGGCAAGCGATGTGGCGTGGTTCACCACAGGAGGCAGTCGTGCGGATCGGCGAGCTCGCGGCGCGTACCGACGTCAGCGTCCGGTCGCTGCGCTACTACGAGGAGCAGGGGCTGCTGACCAGCAGTCGTAGCGCCAGTGGGCAGCGGCATTACACGGAGGCCGAGGTGGAGCGGGTGCGATTCATCCAGCGCCTGTATGCGGCGGGCCTGTCCAGTCGTACGATTGCCGAGTTGCTGCCCTGCGTTGACACGCCCAGCGAGGGCAACTCCGATGCCGCTCTTGAACGGATGGCGCAGGAGCGCAATCGGCTCTCCGAGCACATCAACGAACTCGTGCGGACGCGGGCCGCATTGGACATCCTGATGGCCACGGCGCGGGCCCATCGGGAGAGCGAGGCACTCGCGCAAAGTGTCTGAGCGCGCCGTGGGTCAGGTGCAGGGACGAGTGCCCCACGCGTTCTGGACAGCCGACTGCACGCCTTCCCCAAGAACCAGGTGCGTCATGCCGCCTGGAAGGGTGGGCAGCTCAGCCCAGTGAGTCACGGTCTCTTCACTGGAAAGGCCGTAAGGCAAACGGACAACCCCGTCGGAGTCGACGAAGCAATCCCTGTGCTCCGCCCCGTCCTCACTCCAGTGCAGAGTCACGAAGACCATCGGCCTCACCAGCCAAAAGTCCTCACCCACCGCCGTATCGGCCTCGGGCTCGGTGGCGTTGTCAGCCGGATACCGGCCCGTGATCGCTGCTGCCACCGGTGTACCGCTCCGAGGCAGCCTCTCGCGTGCGTCAACCCACGTCACCACGGTGTTCAGATTTGTCATCTCCACCCTCACTCGGTCACTCGGCACATCGCCTTCTGCCCATATGCCGGCGCCCGGCAAGGACACTGCCCCGACCCCGGCATCTGGCAAGACCGACCGGCGAGCGCGATGGTTGCTTGAGCCGGAACGCGCACGGCACCAAACAAATGTGGAGTTCACGCGGGCTCGTCGGCGGTCGTGGTGCAGAGAACAGGGCAAGGGAGGAGGTGAGAGCCCTCTCGATACCTGTTGCCCGTACGTGCCAAGTTCTCCGAATTGCTGGCGGATTCTGCGAGTTCGGCAAGTAAATTGCGAGGTTATGCGGGATTCAGGAAGTCGCCGCGGTCTGAACGTTGGTCACCGGCCGACGGCGTCAGGTGCGTTCCGGCTTCTTCGTCTCCTCACGTCTCCTCGGTGGCTGCGGTCCGGGCGCGACGGCGGCTCAGCAAAGTGCCTCCAGCGATCACCAGGCCGAGGGCGATGACCCTGGCGGCCTGGTAGTAGCCGGACGCCAGCTCCTCTGGGGTGCCGGGCAGCCGGAAAAAGACCCACGCTGCCGCGAGACCCCCGAAGGCGATCAGTGCCACAGCCCCCCAGGTCCCGAAGCCCGCCCACCAGGGCCCCGGGTCGTGTCCCCGCTCGTCGGTCTGCTCAACGTCCTTGTCGGCCATGGTCTGTTCTCCTGGGCGTGTGGTGGCGGTCGCGCGGGAAGACGCGGGCCGGGCGCAGAAGGTTCACCGGGCCGAACGTTCCCTTCTCTTCCGTATCGCCCCACACAGGCATGAGGGCCATGAACTCATCAGCCCTCAGCACAAAGACACCCCCAACACCAGTGGGTTCACCTCCGCGACTACCTTCGGGGGCGCCGGGTAGGATGCCCCGCACCGGTCCGCGTGTGCCCCTCAGCCGCGGTCCGCAAGGCCGCGAGGCACTGATCGTAGAGGTCTGCCAGGCCGCGTCGTCCATCGTGTCCGGCCCACAGCTCGGTTGCCGTGTCGACGCAGGCCACGCGCACACCCTCGTCGTGTGTCTGGTACTCGCCGGCTTGGCTTCCGTACTGACCAGGCCGCAGGACTTCACCGGACGGCGCATCGCCGTGGTCTGCGCCGGCGGCAATGCCTCCGCCATCGAAAGCGAGGCGCTGAGCGGGGGCATCGCATCGGTGCTCAGATCGAGTACACCGAGAAGGGCACGAAGAAGGCGTGCCGGGGCTGGGGCGACAAGATCAGCATGGTCCGGCGGGACCTGGACCTCGTGCCCGCAGGTAGCACGGGGTACCACCGGGAAACCTGCGGCAAGTCCTGATGCACCGGCATTCGACGCCCGGCTCGATCCAGTCCTGCCCGGCCGCACTTCGGCAAGCGCCTGCGGGCCGAGCTCGCCGCGACAGGGAACCATGACGCGCACTGCCTGGTGAACAGCGCGCCGGCGTCCGGCACTTCGACCACATGGTCGCCCGCGTCGACGCACACGGCGCCGGCCGCGTGGTGGTCGCCGCGAACGAGGGCGCCACGAACCCGCTGATCGGGGACGGCAACCTCCCGCGACTGAGTCTGACGGCCTGCTCATCCGCGGGCTGCGGCGACCGCCTCGTCGAAAGCCCACTCCATGTCGATCGTGCCGCCGCTGCGCACCCAGGCGTCCGTTGCGGCCTCCAAGCAGGCCAGGGCGCAGGCGGCGAGCGCGCGGGCCCGCAGCTCGCTCATCGGGTCCCTGGTTGCGCCCAGGCGCCGCACGATGTCCGGGACGAGCAGGTCCGTCCACTGCTGGCGCTTCTCCCACTGGTGCGCCCGCAGGGAGGGCGAGGCGTGCAGCATGCTGGTGATCTTGAGAAAGTCCTCAGGTGAGTAAGGGAGCGAGTCGTAGAGCGCCTTGAGGGCCGCTCGGAGAGCTTCCCAGGGCGGTTCGCCAGGCGGACGCGCTTCCAGTGCGGTCCGCAGGGCCTCGCCGTGCTCGGCGTGGTCGCCGAGCACGATGTCCTCTTTGGAGCCGAAGTAGCGGAACAGCGAGCGTCGCGAGATGCCGATCTCGTTCGCGATCTGCTCCATGGTGGTGGCCTCGAATCCGTGCTCGAGGAACAGCCGCATCGCAGTGGAGACGATCTCGGCCTGTACAGCTCGCCGGGTGCGCTCCCGCAGCCCCGCCGGATTGCCCGCGCGATGGTCCATGACTCCGTAGCCTACCGCGCGCTGCACCCAGTACCAGTCTGGCACTGTGTGACAGATTTGGCGTACAGTGCCAGTCAGTGTCACCGCCGAGAGTGTCCACCGCTTCCCGGGAGCAGCCCATGAGCACCGTCGACTACCACGGCCAGACCACCCTCATCACCGGCGCCAGCGCCGGCATCGGCGCCGAGTTCGCCCGGCAGATGGCCGCCCGCGGCTCAGACGTCATCCTCGTTGCCCGCCGCGCGGAACGGCTGGAGAAGCTGGCCGCCGAACTCACTGCGGCTCATGGCGTACGGGCCGCAGTCATCCCGCTCGACCTGAGCCTGCCCGCCGCGGGGCAGACCCTCGCCGAGGAGGTGGTGCGCCGGGGCCTGGAGGTGACCAGCGTCGTGAACAACGCCGGATTCGGTACCTTCGGCCCCTTCCACACCGAGGACCCCAAGCGGCTCGGCCACGAGATCAGCGTCGACATCGCGGCCGTCGTCGACATCAGCCGGGCATTCATCGAGCCGCTGCGGACCGCCGGCACCGGGGTGCTGGTCAACGTCGCAAGCATGGCCGCGTACTTCCCCATCCCGAACATGGCCGTCTACGCGGCGGCCAAGGCGTTCGTACTGAGCTTCACTGAGGCCCTGTGGCACGAATCCCGCGGCACCGGGCTGCGCGTACTCGCGCTGTCGCCCGGTGCGACCAGCACCGAGTTCTTCGACGTCGTGGGCACGGATGCGGCCGACGGCGGCAGCAGGCGCCAGTCCCCGGAGGACGTCGTTGCCACGGCGCTGCGGACGCTCGACCGCCGCACACCACCGCCGAGCGTCATCTCCGGCCGCCTCAACCGCGCGATGGCGACCCTGGCCCGCACGGCCAGCCGACGCCGCACGGTCCAGTTCATGGGATCCACGACCTCCGTCCGCCGGCCGGCGCCGTGACCGCGCACGCCGACAGGTTTCCGCACTGCTACGTCATTCGGCAGGGCAGCAATGCTGGTGAGGCTGGAGGCCCGCCCGCGGTGGGCGATCCTCGACGCGATCCGGTTCCGTTGTTCCGAGGGCATCAAGTGGAGGCCTGCCTGCAGATTCCCCTCATTACCTTCTTCGTGGCCCCCCAACGAGGTTCCTGGCCTCCGGCCCGGCGTGATTGGCCCCCCTGTTGACCATGATCTGGGGGGCGTCACTGGGCCGGGAGTCCGGTCGTCACCGCTGGCCCTGACCGACGACGGCCTGCAGTTCACGGCAAGACCGTCTGGGCCGAGCAGACTCTCCCGCCCCCAGCCACAGCCCGCCCCCGACAGCGGCCATAGGTTTGTCACGACGAACATCACTCCGCGCCGGTCCGGAGTTCCTGCCGGACCGCCCCATTGAGATGCCGGCCTGCCCGGACCCGCCAAGCCCACCTGCCACCGGGAACTCCCGCCTGGGCCCGGGGTGGTGGTCGCGAAGGTCTACGTCAACGGGGCCCACGCCCGTCCGACGTTCAGGCCACCGGCAGCGCCTCGTCTCCCTGGCGGTTGGCCGGGTGGGGGGGCGCATCGGTCTGCCCGGCGCCGTCGCGTTGCGAGCGCCATGCGGAGAGGCCCATCCTGAGGGAGAGGCATGCCGACCACCGTATGGACCGAGCGCAGACGGCTGCGGAGCCTGCGGGACCGCGGCCCGCGCAGGGAGCGGGTTCAGATGAGGCTTGTCGTCGATCTCAACCGATGCCAGGGTTTCGCGCAGTGCGTCTTCCTCGCCCCGGACGTCTTCTCCCTGCACGGGGGAGAAGCGCTGCTTTTCTCCCCTCGCTTCGACGAGGCACAACAGGACCGGGTGGAGAAGGCCGCTGCCGCCTGTCCGGTCCAGGCCATCCTCGTCGACTACTCCGACGAGCCGACGAAGGGTGTGAAGCCCCATGTCGGCTGACACGGACGTAGAGGTCCTGCGGCGCCAGGGCCGAATCGTGGTCGTCGGTGCCTCGCTGGCCGGTCTGCGCGCGGCGGAGACGTTGCGCGACCAGGGCTTCACCGGGTCTCTGACCATGATCGGTGACGAGCCTTACGAGCCCTACGACCGGCCGCCGCTGTCCAAGCAGGCGCTGCTCGGGCGGGCACGGCCCGAGGACACCGCGCTGCCGCGGCGGCGGGACATCGACGCCGAATGGCGTCTGGGCGTCGCCGCCGCGGGCCTGGACCGGGACGCCAAGCTGGTGCGCCTGGCGAACGGCGACACCGTCCCCTACGACCGCCTGCTGATCGCCACCGGGACCAGGGCGCGCCCCTGGTTCCACCCCGAAGAGGCAGCGCTGGACGGGGTGTTCGTGCTGCGTACCCGCGACGACTCCGCACGCCTGCACCGGAAGCTGGCCGGGGCCGTGTCCCGAGTGCTGGTGATCGGCGCCGGTTTCACGGGCTCCGAGGTCGCCTCCGCCTGCCGGGAGTTGGGCCTCGATGTCACCGTCGCCGAACGCGGCCCGGCACCGCTGGTGGGCGCGCTCGGCGGAGTGATCGGCGCGGTCGCGGACCGGCTGCAGCGCAAGAAGGGAGTCGACCTGCGCTGCGGCATCAGCGTCACTGCCCTCGAGGGCGACGAGGTGGGACGACTCAGGCGCGCCCATCTGTCCGACGGTTCGGCCATCGACGTGGACGTGGCGGTCGTCTCGCTCGGTGCCATGAGGAACACGGAATGGCTCGCCGGCTCGGGGGTGGCCGCGGGTCCCCGGGGGATCGCGTGCGACGCCGGGTGCCGGGTGTTCGACGTCAACGGCATCGTCACCGACGACATCTACGCCGCCGGTGACGTCGCCCGCAGCCCCCACCCGCTCTTCGACTACCAGTTCCTGGCGCTGGAGCACTGGGGCAACGCGGTCGAACAGGCCGAGATCGCCGCCCACAACATGATCTGCGCGGGTCCGGATCGCCGTCCGCACCTGTGGCTGCCGATGTTCTGGTCCTCCCAGTTCGGTGTCAACATCAAGTCGGTGGGTGTTCCCTCGCTCGGCGACCAACTGGTCGTCGCCCAGGGGGCGCTCGCCGAGGAGCGGTTCGTCGCGGTGTACGGCTACCGGGGCCGCGTCATCGCCGCGGCGTCCTTCGACGGAGCCAAGTGGCTGGGGTTCTACGAGCAGCAGATCGCGGCCGGCGCGCCGTTCCCGCCGGAGTACCGCACGGTGGACCGCCGCACCGAGACGCTGCATCCGATCGACCCGGCCTTCCCCGACCCCCATCTGCCCACCCATGGGGCCACGGTCACGCTGACGGGTCACTCGCCGAGCGAGCGGCGTGTCGCGTTCGTTCCGGCGCATGCCTGATCACCGGCCCTGTACCGCCCGGAGCCCCGAGGAGACACCATGACGTCCGGCACCCTCGTCGCGCAGATCACCGACTACGCCAATCGGGCCGATCCGTACCCGCTCTACGCGGAACTGCGGGGGACACCGGTCAGGCGGGAGGACGACGGCTCCTACCTGGTCAGCACCTACTACGAGGTGCGGAGTCTGGCCAACGACCCGCGGCTGAGCAACGACACGGGCAACCGTCCGGCCGGCTACGCCCGCCCCGGGCAGCCGGCCCCGGAGAGCGGCCTGCCGCCCAGCTTCATCTTCACCGATCCGCCTGTGCACGACCGGCTGCGCGACACCATCAACCGGCCGTTCGGTCCTCCGCACAGCCCCAGATTCCTCGACGGCCTGCGCGGAGAGCTGGCCAAGACCGTCACCGAGCTGCTCGACGCCTTCGAAGGCAAGGACCAGGTCGACATCGTCGAGGACTTCTCCTACCCCCTTCCCGTCACCGCCATCTGCAGGGTCCTGGGCGTGCCGCGCGAGGACGAACCGCGCTTCCACGTCTGGGCCGATGCCCTGGCGTCGTCCATCGATCCCCACTCCGGCGAAGACGGCGGCCCGGAAAAGGCACAGCGGGCCCGCCAGGACATGGGCGCCTACCTGATCGATCTGATCGAGACCAAACGCCGCCACCCCGGCCCCGGGATACTCAGCGCGCTCGCCCCCGACATGACACCGGCGGACCTGGAGGCCACCGCGGTGCTGCTCCTGGTCGCCGGCCACGAGACCACCGTCAACGCCATCAGCAACACGACCCTCACCCTGCTGCGCCACCCCGACCTCCTCCAGCGGTTCCAGAAGGAGCCGGAGCTGGCTGTCCCGCTCATCGAGGAAGTGCTGCGCTACGAGCCCCCGGTCCAGTTCGTCCCGTGGACCACCGCCCTGGCCGACATCGACATCGCCGGCACCACGATCCCCAAGGGCTCACCGGTCTGGCTCATGCTGGCCGCGGCCAACCGCGACCCCAAGCGCTTCCAGGACCCCGACCGGTTCGATCCCGACCGCAAGGACAACGAGCACCTGGGTTTCTACACCGGCATCCACTACTGCTTCGGCGCCCCTCTCGCCCGCATAGAACTCCATCTGGCGGTGCCCGAACTCTTCCGCCGGGTCAAGTTCTCCGGGCTGCTCGAGGACCCGCCGCCGTACCGTGCCAACGCCGTGCTGCGCGGCCCCCGGCACCTGCCCGTGGCGATCGAGGGCCTCACGGCCTGAACACCGCCGCGAGGGCGATGCTTGTCCCTGCGACCTCGTCTCCTAGCCGCCGCTGTTTCGCGTCCGGGGGTCACGCCGGCCTGAGTTGGACATTCTCGCGGTGCTGCGGGCCGCGAGGCCCGTAGTCGATGTCCGCGCCGGTGTTGCTGCTGGTCATGACCGCGGCGGGAGCGTCGTACCCGGCACGGTTCCAGCTCGCGCACGTACTGTCCCGCGAGCCCCGCGAGACCGAACCGCCGACCGGCCGCCTGGACGCCGCCCGGTTCCGGTTGACCGTGCTCATCGACGGCCTGGTCGATGTCTCCGAAGCCGACCACTGGCGGCTGTGCGGCACGCACGGCGTGGTCCTCGACGCCCAGCGGGTGCTGGCCGGCTGGGCGTGCCCGGCGACCGGATCCACCAGGAACTCTTCTTCGCCGGGACGAGCCCGTCGACACCGTCCGCCACGAGGAGCCCAGCACCGACGGTCCAGTCAGTGAGGTGACCGTCGTCCTGGACGGCTGGTCCACCACCTCCGCCCCTCGACTCCGCGCCGCAGGTCCGCCTTGCCCTTCGCCTGCAAAGGCGGCGTCTGCGGCACCTGCCGCGCCCACACGCCCATCGCAGCGTCTCTGCCATGGCCTGCACCGATCGGCGAGAGCAGATCGACTACGCGCCATCCGACCGTCGAGCAGAGCCTCGGCGACGCTCTCGCTGCGCGTGGAATTCGCCACAATTTGCCCCTTAAGGATGATGAATGCGTAAAGGTAGTTCTTTGTGGACGGTTGCCTTCCTTCGGTAACCAGCTCCAGGGATTCAATGACCAGTGGCATGGGAGAAGCGTTTGATCGCGGCACGTAAGCGACACACCGGGCTGATGGCTACGGCCGGCGTACTCGGCGGCGTACTCGCCCTCACGGCCCTCGGCGGTACCAGCAACGCTGCCACCAGCGGCAACGGCACCGGGGATCAGCCGAAATCGCAGGCGCAGGCAGATCCGGCGGGCGCCCAGGACGCTTCCGACGCCCGAATAAAGATCACGCCCGGGCAAGGTGCCTACAGCGTCGGGATCAACGACCCCGTCAAGGTCACCGTAAGTAACGGCAAGCTCACCAAAGTGACCATGACCGCTGTCGCGACCGGTGCCGAGATTCCGGGCACCCTGTCCGCGGACGGCACGTCCTGGAAGACGACCGGTCGGCTGGAGCGGGCCACCAAGTATCAGGTCGCCGCAGAGGCCGAGGACGCCAAGGGCCGCTCCGTCACCGGGAACGCCACGATCACCACGGTCTCCCCGGCCAACGACTTCATCGGGCACCTCTCTCCCGAGGACGGCTCGACCGTCGGCGTGGCCATGCCGGTGACGTTCACCTTCGACAAGGCGATCAGCGACAAGGCCGTCGTGGAGTCGGAGATCCAGGTCAGTTCCAGCAGCGGCCAGCGGGTCGTCGGTCACTGGTTCAACGATCACCGCCTGGACTTCCGCCCCGAGAGCTACTGGAAGCCCGGCTCGACCGTCACTGTCACGCTCAGCCGCTACGGCATCCAGAAGACGGTCACGTTCAAGATCGGCCGGAGCCAGATCAGCACCGTCGACGCAAAGACGAAGCAGATGACCGTCGTACGGGACGGCAAGACGATCAAGACCATCCCGATCTCGTCAGGCAGCCCCGAGCACCCGACGTACAACGGTCAGATGGTGATCTCCGAGAAGTTCAGCCACATCCATATGAACGGTGCGAGCGTCGGCCTCACGGAGAAGGACGGCAAGCCCTCGTACGACATCAAGGCCGTACCGCACGCCATGCGCCTGACCGACTCGGGCACGTTCATCCACGGCAACTACTGGGGTGCCGACTCGGTCTTCGGCAAGGTCAACACCAGTCACGGCTGCGTGGGTCTGAAGGACGTCAGGGGCGGCGGCGACGGCAGGCAGGCCGCGGCGTGGTTCTTCGACCACTCGATGATCGGTGACGTCGTGATCGTCAAGAACTCCGCGGACAAGACCATGCTGGCCCCGGGCAACGGCCTCAGCGACTGGAACATGCCGTGGAGCGAGTGGGTCTCGGGCAGCGCGACCAGCTGACGCCACGCCACTCCACGCATACGAACCTGAATCCCTTCCGCCAGGCGGCGGCCGACATCATGTCGGCCGCCGCCTGCGGCGTCAGAGCGCTCGAACAACCCCAGCCCGGGGAGCCCCGACACCACAAGCTGATCATTTCAAGCAGGTGGCGGCTCAGCACGCGTTCGCCATGCAACGCCGAGCGGGGCGCCCGTGCGGTGAGCGCATCAACGCAATCGCGCGGTTGCACTGGGCCAGGTTCCTGCCCGCCGACCTCGCCTCGCTCGCGGCAGTCCGCGCCCTCGCCGGTCGATTCACCGCGGACGGTCCGCTGACCATTCTGGTCAACAACGTCGGCGCGATGTTCCCGAGCCGGCAGGACTCCGTCGACGGGATCGAGGCAACGTTCGCCGTCAATCACCTCTCGCCCCACCTCCTGACCGAACTGCTGCTCCCCGCACTGCGAGCCGGATCGTGAACGTCACCTCGGGCGCGATCGGAGTGGCGAAGCGCGTCTTCGACGCGGTCGAGCCGCCGGGGGCTACGGCTTCCACTGGTACGGCCGCGCCAACCTGGCCAGCCTCGCTCAGGCACTGGCGCTGGCCGGGCGGCTCGACGGCACAGGCGTCTCGGTCATCGGATCCCAGGCGCATCCGGTCACCCACTTCCCTCCGGCAGCCGATCCCCGTACCGCCGAAGCCGTCCGCCGCCTCAGCGAGCGCCACGGGGGAGGGACGTCATCTTCTCCTGGTCCGCCGGACGACCGGGTAGACGGCGGACACCACCGAGGCAGCGCAAGCCGCCGACGCGGGGATGAGTTCCCCATAGGCGGCGGCCAGGTCAAGACGCTGTGATCGTGCGACCATCCATCGACGGCGACCAGATGATGCCGGGCGGATCGCGACCAGGTGCGCCATAGGGTTGCGCGGGCGCCGTGCTCTCGGACCAAGCGAATCTCGCGATGCTGTCGATGAACCAGAAGGACAGCGCACCAAGTCCGAGATGAGGGACGCTCACCTGGCACCCGGACTGCATGCCGTGTCATGCCCTCGGCGAGTCCAAGATCAACGCGCTGCACGACGTGCCGGGTGTCTGCGTCCCGTCGTCGGAGTCCGGTGGCTGACGTGGGCTGGATTGCAATGGCTCCTGCGGGTCTAGGAGCCGGATGCTGCTTCGACGGCTGTGCGGACCTGCTGGGCGAAGCCCTTGACGGTGTAGTCGGCGGGGAGGCTGTCGATCAGCACGATGTCGGAAATCGAGTTGTTGGTGCGCAGAGGGCGGATTCCCTGATAGTCGGGGGAGTTGTACCACTGTTCGGCGGCGGCGCGGTCCGGGAATTCCATGAGGACGATCAGGCCGGGCCAGGCGCCCTCCACGACCGTGACGTCACCGTTGGCGAGCCACTTGCCGCCGTAGGGTGCCACGGTGGCTTCGACCTGCTCCAGGTACGACAGGCCCTCCTCGTTGGGGATGTCGCCAGGGATGCGCAGATGGTTGATCAGATATGTGCTCATGTCGGACTCTCCGCAGTGTGGGATATGGCTGCGTCGATGACGGCTGACGCAAAGCTTGTCGAGGCAGATCGGCAGATCCCGGACGGCTGTGCCTGTCGCGTGGTGCACGGAGTTGGCGATCGCGGCTGCTGCGCCGACGATGCAGACTTCACCGATGCCGTGGCTCCCATCGGGTTGGTGTGCGGGTCCTCCGTCTGGAGCCAGTACGTCTCGGGGGAGCCGATGTCGGCGTTGGCGGAGGAGCGGTATGCGGGAGCCTGATCAGGTCGGGAAGGTTCGTATCCCCGGCCAAGAACACCCCGTGCGGTGCTTGGGCCGGCATCACCACCGCCTTCGACATCGTAGGCATGCTGATGGCGGAACGGTTTCAACGGCGCGCCACCCTCTCTGATGGCTGGGCGGACGTTGGCATAGGCGTCGCAGCTGCACAGGTTGCCGCTCATCGAGCCCGGGTGCAGCAGCCCAGTGCAAGGCATTGGACTCGATGAACGAGCGCTGCATGGGATGCAAGCCGTCATGACCGGCCAGTCCAGCCTCCGTGACGATCTCCCGGTCCTCACAAGTGACCGCCAGAGCCAGACAGCTCAGAGCGTGGCGGCCGTCGAGTAGGACGGTACTGGCGCCGCGCCGCCCTTGGCCGCAGCCTTTCTTCGGGCGGGTGATGCCCAGGCGTCCGGGCAGCGGGTCCAGCAGGCTCGTGCAGGTGTCCACGCCGAGCTGGTACTCCTGCCCGTCCACCCGGCAGCGTGATCCGGTCCACGGGTTGGATACCCGACCCGCGGTGTGGGTGCTGGACTCACACTTCATGAACGAGTCTTTCGCGGAGAGTCGCCCGTTGCACCTTCGGAGGGCTGGGCTGGCCAAAACAAGTGCGCCCTCACCGGCCGACCAGCGCGGCGGCCCGTTCGGCGATGGCCAGCACGGTCGCGTGAGTGTTGGCGCCGGGAATGGTGGGCATCACTGAGGCGTCCGCGACGCGCAGTCCGTCGATTCCGTGTACGTGAAGCTCGCCATCCAGGACCGCATCGGGGTCGGTACCGAACCGGCAGGTGCCTACCGCGTGCTGGTACGAGTCGGTGTCACGGTGCAGATAGTCGCGCAGCTCGCTCTTGACGTGCACAGCGGGCCCGGGAAGCGCCTCCTTGTCGCGCCAGTGGTCGAACGCTGCCGAGCTGCCGAGTTCACGGGCCATGCCCAGCGCCGTCAGCATCGTGACCAGGTCGCGGTCGTCGCCGTAGAAGTTCGGGTCGATCAGCGGCGCCGTCGCGGGATCCGCGCTCGCCAGCCGGACCGAGCCCCGGCTGTGTGGATGCAGCGCCGAGAACACGATGGTGTACCCGTTCGCCGGTCCTTGCAGCGACGGCGGGTGGTACGGCACGTCGATGAGAAACACATGGAGGTCGGGAGCGACCAGGTCCGAAGTGGTGCGGACGGCCGCGACGAGCTCGCCGTGGCTGTTACGACCTGGCGGAACGGGCTGCGCTGCGTTGTAGACGACGCCGGCGAGCGGGTGGTCCTGCAGGTTCGCGCCGACACCGGGCAGGTCGGCGACCACGTTGATCCCCACGGCGCGCAGTTGCTCGGCCGGACCGATTCCGGAGAGCAGGAGCAGCTGGGCGGACCCGATCGAACCGGCGGTCAGGATCGTCTCGCCGTCCGCGTAGGCCCGCCGTACCTCGGCGCCGACGGAGTACTCCACTCCGGCACAACGGTCACCGGCCATGATGAGGCGGTGAACCAGTGCGTGCGTTCGCACGGTGAGGTTCGCGCGATGGAGTGCGGGGCGCAGGTATCCGTCCGCAGCGGACTGCCGGATGCCGTCGACGATGTTGAGATCCCACCAGCCGACACCTTCCTGGTCGGAGCCGTTGAGATCGTTGCTCCGGTGGTATCCGGCACGTTCGGTGGCGTCGAAGAAGGCGTACGACAGAGGGTGGACGCTTCTCGCCGGTGCGACCCGCATGGGGCCGTCGGTGCCCCGGTATGCCGGATCGCGCCCCTCAGTCGTCTCGCTGCGTTTGAAGAACGGAAGCAGATCCCCGTAGCCCCAACCGGGAGCGATCGCCGCCCACGCGTCGTAGTCGGCGCGGTGGCCTCGGATGAAGGCCATCCCGTTGGTGCTGCTGGAGCCGCCCAGGACCTTGCCTCGTGGGTAGCGGCGGGGGGTCCCATCGGCCGCCGACTGCGGGACGGTGGTGTAGCCCCAGTCGACCTCGCTGCCGATCAGCTCCGGCCACGCCGACGGGACAGCCATGTTGTCCGGGCCGTTGGCCGCCCCGGCCTCCAGCAGCAGCACCCGATTCCACGGATCCTGGGACAGTCGCGCGGCGATGACACAACCGGCGCTGCCTGCGCCGATGACGATGTAGTCGAACTGTTGCATGGTTTTACTCCGGTTCCAGCGAATGGTAGGGAACGGGGAGGGGATGGTGGGTGGGTCGCGGATGCGGATGCCCATGGCGAGAAGTGCCGTGATGGCGGTCGCCGCTGCGATGCGGTTCACCGGGCGAGGCGTCAGCGGCGTCGAGAACAGCTCGGAAGCGAGCCCGGCCGTCGAGCATGTGCTCGTACGCCCGTGGGGCTTCGGAGAGCGGGAAGAACTCGATGTGCGGGCGGATGCCGTTGGCGGCGCTGAACGCGAGGTTGTCCTCGTTCTCGGCCGGGGTCCCGGTGAGGTGTCCCTGGATGGTGCGGGAGCCCAGGATCAGCTCGGTGGTCTGCGCTTCGACGGGGTCGGGGGCCACGCCGAGGACCATGAGTGTGCCGCGCGGCGCCAGTCCCGCGACGAGGGCGCTCATGGAGGAGCCGCTGGTGGCGGTGGCGAGAACGGCGGCGGCGCCGCCGAGCTCCTGCAGCGCGTCGGCGATGTCCTGCTCGGTGCTGTCGATGTAGTGGTGGGCCCCGAGTTACCGGGCGAAGGCCTCCTTCTCGCGGCCGCGGGCGATGGCAGCCACCCGGTAGCCGCGTCTGCGTGCGTACTGGACGGCGAGGTGTCCCAGCCCGCCGATGCCTTGCACCGCGACGAGGGCGCCGGGTCTGGCGGCGGCTCGGTGCAGCGCGGTGAAGGTGGTCAGGCCGGCGCACAGCAGCACAGCGGCGTCGGCCGGCTGGAGACCCGGGGGGATACGGACCAGGCCGCTGGTGCGGGCGTAGGCGATCTCGGCGTAGCCGCCGTCCGTGGTGGTGCCCGTCTGGTCCTGGTTACGGCAGCTGACGAAGTCCCCGCGGCGGCAGGTGCCGCAGGTGCCGCAGTGTCCGGCGAGGAAGCCGACGCCGACGCGTTCGCCGCGGTGCCAGTCGGTGATGCCTGGACCCACGGCATCTATCACGCCGACGATCTCGTGCCCGGGAATGACCGGCTGGTCCGCCCGAGCGCGGAGGCCTTCGGCGGCAAGTACGTCGGTGTGGCAGATTCCGCAGTACTGGACGCGCAGCCGTACCTGATGCGGCTCGGGGTCGCGTACTTCGCGGTCGACAAGGCGGAAGGTCCGGTTTCCTGTGACCTCCCAGGCCCGGTACGTGGTCATGACCTGCTCCTGGTCTCTCAAGCCCTGTGTCGCCTCTTGCGCTGGAGCCCTGGCGATCGGCTTGCCGATCCGGGAGCGGAGGCAGAACCCACTGTTGTGCGGCGAAGTGCCGATTGCGCCCGTGGAACTCCCTGGTCGCATCCCTGGGGTGGGGCCAGGGGGCCCGTGGGAGGCGGCGAGGTCGCGGGGCACAGACGCCCCTCGGCGGTGGGAACTGTCACCGGGCGGAGACGCGCCCGCCGCCGCGGCAGGTCACCGGCCCGGGTGGGTCACCAGAGGGAGGCCGGCCGTGCGGGGCCCGGCAGTGCCTGGCGGATCTCCCGTCGGGAAGCGATGCCGAGCTTGGTGAACACCTTGCGCAGGTGCCACTCGACGGTGCGGGGGCTGAGGAAGAGGAGGGCGCCGATCTCCGCGTTGGTGTGCCCGTCGCGTGCCAGCCGGGCGATCTGCGCCTCCTGGGCTGTCAGCGCGTCCAGCGGCCGGGCCGCGGGTTTGCCTACGGTCTCGCCGGTGGCGTGCAGCTCGCGGCGGGCGCGCTCGGCGAACGCCTCGGCGCCGATGTGGCTGAACATCTCGTGGGCGCGGCGCAACTCCTTGCGGGCGTCCAGGCGCCGGTTCTCCCGGCGCAGCCATTCGCCGTACAGCAGGTGGGCGCGGGCCAGGTGCAGGGCGCTTCGGGTGCGGGCCAGCCGGTCGCTGGCTTCCCGGTACAGGGCGTCGGCGGTTGGGCCGTCGCTGAGCAGGGCTCGGGCACAGGCCTCGACGCCCAGGCCCCATTCCGTGCCGCAGGCGCGCGTGCGTTCGCCCAGTCGCCCCAGGGCATCGGCAGCAAGGTCGGGCCGGCCGCCACGGACACCTGCCTCGACCACCTCGAACAGGGCCCAGCCGGACAGATTGAGCTGGTCATGCTCAGGCACTCGTCGAGCGCAGGCCAGCGCGTCCTCGTAGCGGCCCACACTGTTGTCCAGCAGCGCGGTGGCGTAGTCCGCCACGAGGAGAGCCCGTCCCTCGCCCCTGGCGGTCGCCTCCCGCACCGCGGCATCGATCAGCTCCATCGCCCGGTCTTCCCGGCCGCGCCAGGCGGCGTGCACCAGCCGGGTGTAGCTGAGGGGCGCGCTACCGGTCACCTGGGTGATGGCCTCCGCCTCGGCCAGGAGTTCCGAGGCGGAGGCGAACTCGCCGGCGTACATCTGGACGCCGGCGAGGATGGCGTCGGCCAGCGGAAGGAGGGTGAGGGCACCGGCCTCTCGGGCGAGCCGGGCCGCACGGGTGGCCAGCTCATGCCATGCCTGGTCGTCCCACAGGTCTCCAGCGACGCGGCACGCCAGCCCCAGTCGGCGCAGGTCGTTCTCGTCACGGACGTCGGCCCGGGACACTGCCTCCAGGGCGCGCCGGAGCGTGGGGACACCCGCGGCATACCCTTGCGTGAACCGTGTCACCAGACCGTCCAGCAGCAGGTCGACCGGCCGAGCCGGCCCCGGCGCGGGTGGCGCGGCGCGGGCGGCCTCAGCCACCTGGAGTGCCCCGCCACCGAGGTGGCCGGCGAAGTTCGCCGCGTCCAGCGCATCGAGGTAGGTCTCACGGGCCAACGCGGCGTCGAGCGGTGCGAGACGTCTGGCCGCGGTGAGCAGCAGTGGCGGGGCGTCGCGGCCGCGGTTCACGGCCAGCGCGATCCGGGCGTGCAGCAGGTCCGCCCGGGCGCGCTGGAGCTCGTCGAGCGACCCGAGCTCCGCGGTCGCGAGCAGTCGGAAGGCGGTGTCCGGTGCCCCGGCATCCAGTTTGGTCTGCGCCGCGGCCAGCGCCCGCGCGCCTCGTCGGGCCGGGTCGGGGGTGAGCCCGGCCGACTGCTCCAAAAACGCGGCTGCCGCCGCGATGCCGCCGCGACCTTGCGCTCTGGCGGCCGAGCGCTCCAGCTCGGCGGCCACCGCC
>NZ_MCGQ01000080.1 GCF_002242805.1 Streptomyces diastatochromogenes
CGGATTCACCCCCTGGCCCGGCGAGAACCCACCCTGCCGCATCATCGCGGCTCTGATCGGCTCAGCCGCACCACAGCCCCCGAGCTGGGTGGAGACGGTACGCATTCCCACCTGACGCACTGCCGACAGGACCGCGTGCGCTGAGCGCGAGGTCACCGTTCACCGGGCCTGATGGATGGTCGGCGAGGTTCCGTCGCCGTGCCGGACGCCCGTACCGGGTCAGCTCCCCGCGTCCCTGCATCAGCAGCAGTTCGCGCCGACGCAGCTCTTCGTCGAATTGGGTTTTCCCCTGCTAGCGGGTCCGCCGACCCGCAATGTGGTCGTAATCCGACAGAATCGGTCAGGAGTTGAGGATTCACGAGCAAAGAGGCACACAGACCGCAAAGGTGTACCCACTCTCCCTAGAGTGGCAACCCAATCGGCCCGGATGGGCCGGATATGTGTCGCGCCAGGGGGGTTGCCGACGCACATGCACGCACAGCTGTTCCCGGAAGGGGTGGGCCGGGAGGGTTGCGCCGGCCCGGGTACGCGCAAGTGTTCCGCCGAACATGACGAGTTTGCAGAGAAATGGATCGCCGCTCGACCGCATGTTGTCGCTTATGCCAGGTTCGCGATGCGCAATGCCGCCGACGCCGAGGACCTCGGCCAGGCCGTGGCCATCCGGGCGTGGCGCGGTTATTTCACCTTTCGGGGTGAGTCGTCCTTTCTGACCTGGGTCATGGCCATCGCCACCCGCGAAGCGGCGCGACTGGCCGCGCATCGACTCAGACGGGACGAACGCGAAGTGCCGCTCGACCGGTACGGCGGGACGGTCACGGACGCCGACCCGCCGCATGCGGACCCGCCGACCACCGACTGGCTGCCCGCACTGGCCGAACAGGCCCGCACACGGGGTGACCTCAACCCCACCGAGTACGCCGTCGTCCGGGCCCGGCTCGCGTTACCCGGCCGTACCTGGGACGAGATCGGCACCACGTTGGACCTGCCCGGCTCGCGCTGCGCCGTCGCCCACTGCCGGGCCGTCGTGAAGCTCAGAGTCGCGCTCTTCCTGCACCACCCCGAACTCCTAGGCGGCGAGGACGCGCTGAGGCACGCCATGGAACAGGCCGCACGCGTCCCGCACGACCCGCTCACGGAGGCCGAGGCCGATGTCTTCGGGCGTGCCGTCCTCGAGCGGCGCTCCGACCACCGCCGCCGCAACTGGCCCACGCTGCTGCGCTCCGCCTGCACCAAGGTCGTCGGACACCTGGACATGCCATGAGGCACCGCCTCGCACCGCGAAGTCGGTAATGCCGCCGCGCCCACAGGGGTCTGCAACCAGTGAAACACCACATTCGATCGGCCAGCAGCCACGGAGGAGGGGGCGAGTGGACCACGCGTCACCATTAGAGCCGCTCCACGAGCTACCGGCGGACGTCGTCACCCAACCTGCCGACGCCGGCATCGACGTCCCGTACGCACTCGGTACCCTGCCCGACGGCCGGGAGACCCTGATCATCGGCGATGTCGACACCTACGCCGACTTCACCCACCGTCAGGGCGACAACCCCTACGGTTTCCAGGGCACCTGCGGGCTGTGCTCCTGCGAGGGAGTGCTGAGGCAGTTCGGTGTCGACGTCACCGAGGGCGATGTCGTCGCCCACGCCGTCTCCCACGGCCTGTGCGAGACCGGGGGCGACGCCACGGCACGCGGCGGCACCACACTGCCCGACCAGGCCCGCATTCTGTCCGACTACGGCGTGCCCGCCCACGTGGAGAGTGCCGACTCCCTGGAGGATCTGGCCGCCAACCTGGAGCAGGGCCACGGAGTGATCATCGCCGCCAACGCCGGTGTGCTCTGGGACGACGCGACCTACTGGGACGGCGGCCAGGCCAACCACGCGGTCGTGCCCATCGGGGTGGCCCGTGACCCGGCGACCGGCGAGATCGAGGGATTCTTCGTCAACGACAGCGGCACGAGCGAGTCCGCACACTTCGTCGACGCCGCGACCATGGCCGACAGTTGGCTGGGGGCAGGAGGCAACTGCGTGGTCACCGACCAGGTCCATGCCGCCGCCCCAGGGGAGGGGACACCGCTGTGAACACCGCTGACGCTCCGTCCGAACACACCCGTACACCCTATGCGCAGGCCCGTAAGGGGGTCGTTGATCATGCGTTGAGCGAAGCCGAGGTACCGCTGGAGCACTATGTCTCCACACCGCTGCCCACGCTGCGCTGGGGGACCCCGGCCTACGCGGTCTTCGCCGCCCCTGCCGTACGGGCCCCGAGGCAGCCGTTGTTGATCGACGCCCCCGACCGCTGGTGGGCGGTCGGCATCACGCGGCCCCGGCTGCTCATGTACGCGCTGGTGTCCGCCGCCCCGTTCAGCGACGCCCCGCCGGGCGGTCCGGTGACCGTGTCCCCGAGCGGCCGGCCCCTTTCAGCGGTCCGCGAGGACCAACGGCTCTTCGACGCCCTGATGGACCGGGCGCTGCCCTCATTCCTCGCGGGCAGCCCCGGCGACCCGACGGTCCGTGGCGATCTCGCCGCCACCCTCGCCCTGGTGCTGCCTCGCGAGTGCCGGGACTGGTCCCTGGCCCTGACGCCCGACTTCTACGCATGGCTGGAGCAGTGATGGCCGACTCCGCAAGCCCCGCAGCCGCCGAGCTGGACACGCTGCTCGCCTCCGTCGCCCAGGCTGCCGAACGTCACGGCTGGACGGCCGTCACCGATGCCGCCGCCGCGCTGCCCCAACCGGACGACCGGACCGTACTGCTGTGTGCCTCCCCCAAGGCGGACGCCTCGGCGCTCGCCGAGTGGCTGCGCAGCTGCCTGGAGGGCCAGGAACCCCTCAGCGCTTCCCTGGAGGACCTGCACACCGATCCGGCGCCCGCGCTGCGCGCCAACCGCGTCGTCCTCGCACTGGGC
>NZ_MCGQ01000081.1 GCF_002242805.1 Streptomyces diastatochromogenes
CCAGTCGTGGCCGACCAGGTCGAACTCCGGCCAGCCCAGTTCCTCGGTGATCGCGACCACGTCGTCGACGAGGAGGCCGATGCGATAGTCCTCGGGGCGCTGGGGGCGGGCGCCGGCGGAGTACCCACGCTGGTCGGGCGCCACCACCCGGTAGCCGCGCGCGGCCAACGCCGCGACCTGCCGTTGCCACACCAACCCCGTCTGCGGGAAGCCGTGCAGCAGCAGCACCGGGCGGCCCTCGGGCGGACCCGACACCATCGCGTCGAACACGCCCGCACCGGTGGAGATGCTCAGCTCACTCACGATCCACCTCTCCATACCAACTGGTCGGTAGCCTTCAGGTGAAAGAACGGACTGTCAAGACCGCGAGCATGCGTTGACGCCGCCGCCGGGCGTCTCAGCCGGGCGGTGCCGACAGATGGAACAGGATGCCGCACACCTCGTCCACGATCTCCCGGGCCTCCGTCTCGTCCCCGCAGTCGCCCAGCTCGCGCGCCGCCCCTCCGATGACGGTGGTCAGCACGCTCACCCGGACCCGGCCGGCGCGTCGCCGCTCGTCCACCTCCAGCAGCCGGGCGTTGCGCCGTACCCATGCGCGGTCCCACTGGCGGCGCAGCGCGTCGAAGCCCGCGGGGCCGTCGTCCTCCACGAGGAGTCTGCCGAGCCTCCGGTTGTCCCAGGCGCCCTCCAGGTACGCCCTGGCCCCCGCCACGAAGAGGGCGATGGGGTCGTCCACACCACGATTCCGCTCGGCGGCCAGCGTGGCCGCGGTCCGGCGCTCCTGCTCCTCCCGGAACTCCTCCCACAGGGCGAGGTAGAGCCCTCGCTTTCCGCCGTAGTGCTGGAAGAGGCTGCCCACCGGGATGGCGGAGCGCGCCGCGATCTCGGTGAGTCCGGCGTCGGTGTAGCCGCGCTCGGTGAACACCTCCAGCGCGGCGTCCAGCAGCGCACGCCGGACCGTTCGGCTCTGCCCGGCGTGCCCCTCCGACAGACCCGTGCCCCCCTGCCCGCCCGGCAGCTGAAGCGCCGTCTCGGTCCCGGCAGACTCCACTGTGCCGCTCACTGGCAATCCCCACCTTCCCCGGCACCGTCGCGGATGGCGAGGGCGACCAGTAGTTCCAGGAGGTCGGCGATCCGGCGCGGGTTGCGGCCGGTGCGTTCCTCGATCCGGCGCAACCGGTAGTGCGCCGTGTTGTGGTGCACCCGCAGCCGGTCGGCGGCCAGCCGCAGATTGAGGTCCGCCTCCGCGAAGGCCCGTATGGTGGCGGCCAGCGTGTCGCCACGTCTGTGGTCCTCCTCCAGCAGCACACGCACGCGGGGATCGACCAGCTGGCGGGCGAGGTCGTCGGCGCGCAGTGCCAGGTAGTCGAACGGTGACAGCCGCGGCAGCGCCGCCACCCCGCCCTCGCTCGGCACCAGATCGAGAGCGGCACGCGCCTCCTGGTAGGCGCGCGGCAGTTCGCACGCGCCCTGCGCGACCGTGCTGATCCCCATGGAAAGCATGGTTCCGTCTCGCGCGAGCCGCTGCTGCACGGCCTCGAAGTGGGCGCATATGTCTGCTGCGTTCATGCCGGCCCGGACCACGGGCACGGCCACCACCTCGCCGTGGCGCACGACGACCAGGGTCCGGCCGGCCCAGGGCCCGGCGACGCTGATCGACGCGCTGGTGGCATACCCGTTCTCGGCCGAGGTGAGGTCCCCGGTGCGCGTGTCGCCGACACACACCGCCACGACCGCCATCATCGGCGAGCGCGGTCCGATGCCGTACGCCTGCGCCGCGGCGAACAGCGGGCCGCGGGTCGGCACCACGCCGACCAGGAGCTGGTCCAGGAGATCCCGGCGCTCCCGGTCCGCGTCCGCCACCACGTGCTGCTGGTACTCGACGTATGCCTGCGCCGCATGGGTGCTGGCGTAGTCGACGTACCGCATCAGCGGGGTGACGAGGGACAGCGCGGCCTGCTGGGCCTCGGCGGAGGTGCCCGCGCAGTCCAGCAGCGCGTCCCACATCACCTGTCGGCCGACCCGGAAGGCACTGATCCAGTCCTCCAGTGCGAACCCCGCGCGTGCTCGGCGCATGGCTGCCGCGCGGCTGAAGACCAGGTCCTCGGGAGCGATGTCGCGGTCGCCGGCCAGCGCCGCCAGCTGCATCCGGTAGTGCTCGAGCACCTGCTCCCGTACCTCGTCGAAGAACCGTTCGTCCTGCAGTGCGTACGACGGGATCTCCGCGCGCATCACTTCGACGGCGGTCTCCGCCACCTCCTCGACCCGGTCGTGGACGGCGTGCAGGATCCGCCACCGCTCGCGGCGGAGCGGTTCGGAGAATTGGGGAGTGCCCAGGGCAGGACCGCGAGGCATGGCGCCGATCGTCGCCGTCCGCCTAGTGCTCCGTCAACAGGCTCGGCGTGAGACATCTCCCGGCACCTGTGCGCGGCGCACAGTTCAGCGACGGAGAAGTTGGGTGCTCACACCCAATGTGTGCCTGGAACACCCGCACCTACTGTGACGCTCGCCCACCCCCCAGCACGTCGGAAGGGGCGTCACTCATGCTCGCGGTCGACGGTATCACCGTGCGCTTCGGCGGGATCACGGCACTGGACGGTGTCGCGTTCACCGTCGAGCCGGGCACCGCCGTAGGGCTCATCGGGCCGAACGGAGCCGGCAAGACCACCTTGTTCAACTGCCTCACCAGGCGCTGCACTCCCAACGGGGGAGACGTGCGGTTCGAGGACGAGGACCTGCTGGCCCTCCCTCCGCACGCCGTGGCCGGGCGCGGCATCGCCCGCACCTTCCAGAACCTGGGCCTGTTCCCGCGGCTCACGGTCCGGGAGAACGTCATGGTCGGCGCCCACAGCCGGGGGCGCACCGGACACCTCGCCGCGGCGCTCCGGCTGCCCCGCGTCCGGCGGGAGGAGACGGAGCTACATGACCAGGCGGATGACTTGCTGCAACGGCTCGGCCTGGCGGACGTCGCCGACCACCCCGCCTCCGGGCTGCCGTTCGGCACACTCAAACGCGTCGAACTCGCGCGGGCGCTCGCCGTACGGCCCCGGCTGCTGTTGCTCGACGAACCCGTCAACGGGCTCAGCCACGGCGAGGTCGGCCAATTCGCGGATCTGGTCAGGTCGGTGCGCCAGGAGTTCGACCTCACGCTCGTGGTGGTCGAACACCACATGGGGTTCGTGATGGGCCTGTGCGACAAGGTGGTCTGCCTCGACTTCGGCCGCAAGATCGCCGAGGGCTCGCCGGAGGAGATCCAGCGCGACCCGGCGGTCATCGAGGCGTACCTGGGGGTGGCCGCATGAGCGAGCCCACCACCGACCGCACCGAGGCCGAGGCGAGTGCGGAGCCGGACTTCCTGAAGGTCTCCGGCCTGCACGCCGGATACGGCCAGGCCCGCGTGCTCCAGGGACTCGACTTCTCCGTCGCCCGCGGTGAGGTGTGCGCGATCCTCGGACCCAACGGCGCGGGCAAGACCACCACGCTGCGGGCGCTGAGCGGCATGGTCCGCGGCCGCGGCTCGGTCACCTTGAACGGCACGGAACTGCTGGGCCGCTCGCCCGAACAGGCCGCCAGGCTCGGCGTGGCGCACGTGCCCGAGGGCCGGGGCACCTTCAACGACCTGACCGTCGAGGAGAACCTGCGCATCGGCGCCCACCTGCGCACCGGCCCCCGGTGGCGGGGTCGCCCCGAGCGTGCGGCCGTGGCCGCCGACCTGGAACGGATCTACGACTACTTCCCCAAACTGCGCCAGCGGTCGCGGCAGGCCGCCGGCAGCCTCAGCGGCGGGGAGCAGCAGATGCTCGCCATCGGCAGGGCGCTGATGCTGCGGCCCTCGCTGCTGCTCCTGGACGAGCCGTCCCTGGGTCTCGCGCCGCTGGTCACACGCGAGCTGTTCGAGATCGTCCGTGCCGTCAACGAGGAGGAACGCACCACCGTGGTCGTCGTCGAGCAGAACGCCCAGCTGGCGCTGGACATCGCGCACAGGGCGCACGTACTGGAGGCCGGCCGCCTGGTGCTGTCCGGACCAGCTCAACAGATCCGCGAGGACGGGCAGGTCGCCGAGGTGTACCTCGGCGTCTCCGTCCGCTCCCGGAAGGCCGGGTGAGCGCCGTGACCGATCTTCTCCAGCAAGTGGTGGAAGGACTGGGCTCCGGGGCGGTGTACGCCAGCCTGGCGCTGGCCCTGGTGCTGATCCACCGGTTCACGGGGATCGTCAACTTCGCGCAGGGCGAGCTGGCCATGCTCTCGACGTACGTCGCCTGGCAGCTGGTGGCGTCCGGGATGCCGTTCTGGCTGGCGCTGCCGGTCACCCTCGCGGTGTCCTTCGCCGGCGGCATGCTGGTCGAGCGGATCGTCATCCGCCCCGTGCAGGGCGCGCCCGAGCTGACGGTGGTCATCGTCACGGTCGGCCTGTTCATCTTCGTCAACGCGCTGGCCGGCCTGATCTGGTCGTTCACCGTGAAGGACTTCCCGCAGCCGTTCCCCGACGGCGGGCTCGACCTGGCCGGGGTGCGCGTGGACTGGTCGACGCTCGGGATCATCGGTGTGGTGGCCGTCGTGATGGGCGTGCTGTATCTGCTGTTCCAGCACACCTCCATCGGCCTGGTGATGCGGGCGGTCGCCTGCAACCCGGCCTCCGCCCGGCTGTCGGGTATCTGGGTGGGACGGGTGCTGATGCTCGGCTGGGGGCTGGCCGCGACGGTGGGCGCGGTGTCGGGTGTGCTCGTCGCCCCGGTGCTGTTCCTGGAGCCCAACATGATGGGCGGGGTGCTGATCTACGCATTCGCCGCGGCCACCCTCGGTGGCTTCGACAGTCCGGTCGGTGCGGTCGTCGGCGGCCTGTTCGTGGGCGTCGCCGAGACCCTGACCGGGGCGTACGTGGGCGTGATCGGTGCCGATCTGAAGGTGGGCGTCCCCCTGGTGATCATTCTGGCGGTGCTGCTGGTGCGGCCCCAGGGCCTGTTCGGACGGGCGGCGGTGGAGCGCGCATGAACACCATCACAGCGGCGCTCGGCACCGACCGGGCCCGGCGGCCGCGGGCCGCGCTCACCGTCCTGCTCGCGGCGGCAGCCGCCGTCGGCGCACCGTTCTACTTCGCCCCCTTCCAGGTCTTCCAGCTGACCATGGTGCTCCTCTACGCCGTGGCGCTGGCCGGGCTGAACCTGCTGGTCGGCTTCGGCGGGCAGATCTCGCTCGGGCACGGCGCGTTCTTCGCGGCGGGGGCCTACACGGCGGCGGTCATGCTCGACCGGTACGACACCGGCCACCTGGCCACGCTGCCGGCCGCGGCCGCCGGATGCTTCCTGCTGGGCCTCGGGTTCGGAGTGCCCGCCCTGCGGCTGCGCGGCCTGTACCTGGCCCTGGTCACCCTCTCGTTCGCGGTGTTCCTGCCACCCTTGCTCAAGCGGCTCGAACCGGTGACGGGCGGTTCCATGGGCCTGACCGTGGACAAGCTGCAGCCGCCCGCGTGGAGCGGACTGGCCGAGGACCAGTGGACGTACTTCGTCGTCCTCGCCGTCACCGTGGTGGCCCTGCTGCTCGCCCGCAACCTGCTGCGGTCCCGGGTCGGCCGGGCACTGCTCGCCGTGCGTGACAACGAGAGCGCCGCCGAGGTCATGGGAGTGCGGTTGTCGCTGCACAAGACCCTCGCCTTCGCGTGGAGCGCGATGTTCGCGGGTGTCGCCGGGTGTCTGTACACCTGGGTGATCGGCTTCGTCTCGCCCGATTCCTTCAGCTTCGTTCTGTCCATCACCCTGCTGGCCGGCCTGGTCGTCGGGGGGCTCGCCTCGCTGTACGGACCCCTGCTGGGCGCGGCGTTCGTGATGTACGTGCCGAGCGTGTCCCAGGACGTGAGCGAGGCGGCACCGGGAGTGGTGTTCGGGCTGCTGATCATCACCGTGATGTTCGTGGCCCCTACAGGACTGGCCGGTCTGCCGGGCCGCGTCCTGGGCGCTGTCTCCCGTCGCCTGCCCCGCACCACCGCCGCCCTCGACCGGACGCCCGAAGCGGACTCCGTGCCCGAGACGGACTCCGTGCCCGAAGCGGACTCCGTGCCCGAGGCGGAACCGAAGTCCCCGGCGGGATCCCGACCCGCCACGACCCTCACCCCTGCGGATCCCGCAGTTGTCGACGCCGAACCCGTGGGCGCACCGCCCCGCACGGAAAAGGAATGAACCACATGCGCAAGACGACCGCTCTGCGGGCGGCTGCGGCCGCAACCGCCGCCCTGCTCACCGCCACCGCCTGCAGCAGCCAGCGAGGGCAGGACGACCAGTCCACCACCGCCGGTGGCGCGTGCAAGGGCCAGCAGACCACCGGCATCACCGACAAGACCATCAAGCTGGGCGGGATCTACCCGCTGTCAGGACCTGCGTCTGCGTACGGCACGATCAGCAAGGGCGTAGCCGCCTACTTCAAGTACGTCAACGGCAAGGGCGGTATAGACGGCCGCAAGGTGCAGTTCATCGTCCGCGACGACGGCTACCAGCCGCCCAAGGCGGTCGAGGAGGCCCGCAGACTCGTCGAGCAGGAGAAGGTCTTCGCCGTGTTCCAGACCCTGGGCACCCCGTCCACGGCAGCTGTCTGGGACTACCTCAACAAGCAGAAGGTGCCACAGCCGTTCGTCGCCACCGGCGCCTCCGCCTGGGGCACGGACGACAAGCATCCCTGGACCATCGGGTGGCAGCCCAACTACGTCGCCGAGGCCCGGGTGTACGCCAAGTACCTCAAGGACAAGAAGCCGAAGGCCAAGGTGGCGGTTCTCTACCAGAACGACGACTTCGGCAAGGACCTGCTCGGCGGGTTCAAGAAGGCCGTCGCCGGCAGCGGCATCAAGGTGGTCGCCGAGGAGAGCTACGAGGTCACCGACCCGTCCGTGTCGGCGCAGATGGCGAGCCTGTCCCGTTCCAAGGCGGATGTGCTGCTGGACGTCACCACCCCCAAGTTCGGCAGCCAGGCCCTCGCCGCCGACGCCAGGAACACCAAGTGGAACCCGCTGCACATCGTGAACAACGTGGCCTCGTCAGCCGCGGTGCTCCAGCCCGTCGGGTTCAAGAACGTGCAGGGCGTGGTTTCGGCGACGTACTTCAAGGACCCCGCCGACCCGCAGTGGGCGCACGACCCCGAGATGAAGACCTACATGAACGCCCTGCACAAGTACGCCCCGGACGCCGACCCGGCCAACCAGTTCAACGCCTATGGCTGGGCCGTCGCCTCGAGCCTGCACAAGGCCCTGGACGCGATGAAGTGCCCGACCAGGGAAGGGCTGCGGGACGCGGTGCGCAACCTGAAGGACGTGAAGGTGGGACTGCTGCTGCCCGATGTCACCCTGTCCACGGGCCACGGGGACGCCTTCCCGCTCGAGACGATGCAGCTGATGCGGTTCAAGGGTGAGCGGTGGCAGCTGTTCGGCAAGCCGGTGGACACCCGCAAGGAGTTCGGCCCGCTGACGAAGTGAGCCGGCGGGGGCGGTCCCGGTCGATGCCCTGTCCCCTGGGGACCGCCCTCGCCCCGTCAGCAGCCGCCCGAGTACTCAGACGGCGCTCAACCCTCCGTCCACCACCAGGTTCTGCCCGGTGATGTAGGAGGCGCGGTCGGAGAGCAGGAAGGTCACGGCTTCGGCCACCTCCCAGGCCGTGCCCTGGCGCCCGAGCGGTATGCGGGTGAACGAGGTGGAACGCGACCCCCGCCCGGCCGAGGCCTCGCGGCCCATCGGGGTGTCGATCAGACCCGGAACGACCAGGTTGGCGCGGATCCCGCGCGGTGCACCCTCCTTGGCGACATGGCGGGTGAGACCGAACAGGCCCGCCTTGGAGCTGTCGTAGGCAGGCGAGTCGGTGGCCGCGCGCAGCCCGGCCAGGGAACCGACGAAGACGATCGAGCCACCGTCGGCGATCACGGGCAGTCCGTACTTGGCGGCGAGGAAGGGGGCGCTCAGGTTGAGCGAGAGCACACGGTCCCACTCCTGCGGTGAGGTGTCCGCCAGGCCCGCGCCGAGGCCGATGCCGACGTTGACCACGAGTGCGTCCAGCGTGCCGAGTGCGCGGAGGGCTTCGGCGACCATGGACGAGGACTGGCCGGGATCCGTGGCGTCACCGACCACGGGCAGGCCGGGGGCGCCCTCCTCACCGACCAGGGCGGCGGTGGCCGCTGCGGCGGAGGGGGAGACGTCGGCGCAGGCCACGGCGGCTCCCTCGCGGGCGACTAGCACGGCCACCGCCCGCCCGTTGCCCACCGGGGCCTTCGGATCGTCGCTGGGGCGGGTGCCCGCGCCGATGACCAGTACGTTCCGGCCGGCCAGGAGGCCGACCGGCTGGGGCGCGGGGTGCTGGCGCTCAGGCATCGCGGTGTGCCCCATCCGCCGCGTCCGCGTCCACTGCGGTGGGCTCGGGCAGAGTTACCGTTTCGAAGCCGGGCTCGAGCCGGGTGCCGGCGGAGTTCAGGAAGAACGCGACCATGTGGTACTGGCCGACGAGCATGGTGATTTCGATCAGCTGTGCCTCGTCGTGGTCGGCGGCGAGCGCGGACCAGGTGGCCGCCGACAGGCGTGCGTCCCGGTGCAGTTCGTCGGCGGCACGCAGCAGACGGGCGTCGGCCGGCGTCCACCCCTCGGCGTCCGGGCCCGCGCCGACCCGTCGGATCTCCTCGTCGGTGACCCCGGCGGCCCTGGCCAGCGGAGCATGCCGCCCCCATTCGTAACCGGCCCGGGTGTTGCACGCGGTGCGCAGGATCAGCAGTTCCCGGGTCCGGTCCGGCAGACGGCCGTCGCGCAGCAGATGGCTGCCGAACGGCAGGAAGTGCCGGAAGAGGTCGGGGTGCCGTACCAGCGTGGTGAAGACGTTGGCGAGGTGGCCGTCGGCGTCCCGGGGAATCGGGGCGAGCAGTTCCCGGGTGGCCGGGTCCCAGTCGTCCTCGGGCAGTGGCGCGAGGCGCGGGCCGGTGTCGGCGGCGGCGTGGTCGGGTCGGTGATGGTGCTCGTTGGTCATGGCAATCTCCGCACTGTTCGTCAGGGTGGGTCGGTAGCGCGAGGGCGGGTCTGAGCACGGTCGATCGGCGCCTTGCCGTGTGGGTGCCGATGCGCTCCTTCCGCCGCCGTGCCACTGTGCTTTCGGGGGCGGCGGGTTGTCGACGGCTCCCCGGCCAAGGTCGGAGGGCGGCATATTGTTCAGTTGCACAACGGCCGGTGCCACGGGGGCGGAGGTGAGGTCCATGCCCGGACAGTCGGGCGCGGCGGCGTCCCTCGAACGGGTCATCGCCGCGATGGCCGCGCAGCAGAGGCACGTGGGCGGGCGGTTGCACGCGGATCTGGCGGACCACATCCCGTCCTACCGCGCGGTCCCGCGGGAACTCCTGGACCAGATCTGGCATCGGCATTTCCAGCGGGCTCTGGCGGTGGTGCGCGAGGGGACGGTGCCCGCGCCGGAGGACTTCTACGAAGCCGATGTGGCCCGCGACCGGGCCGCCCGGGGCGTGCCGCTCGGCGACGGGCTCCGCGCCTTCCGCCGGGCGCTGAGCGCGATACGGGATCTGTTCATCACCGAGGCGACCGAACGCGGGCTGGACCCCGGCCTCATCGTCGACCGCACCAAGTGCCTGTGGGAGCTCGCGGACGTCGCGAGCCTGCAGATCGCCGCCGTCCACCGGCAGGCGGAGGTCGCCTCCGCCCTCTTCGACGCCCGCCGCCGCGCCGACTTCCTGCGTGGACTGCTCTACGGGACGCTGAGCGCGGCGGAGATCCACAGCGGTGCGGCGATCTACGGACTGGACCCGTCACGGCCGTACCGGGCCATCAGAGCCGTCGCGAACGGCAACGCCGGTCCGGACGCGCTGGAACGCTCCCTGGAGTCCCTCGGCCGCAGGAACGGCCGCGGCCCGTTGCTCACCGTGCTGGACGAAGCTGTCGTCGGAGTCGTCGGGGCCAAGCCGGAGACCGGTGACCTGGAGATGACGGCGGGGCTCGGCCCGTCGACGGACCTGGCCGCGGCGCACCGCTCCTTCCGTGCCGCCGGCAGGCTGCTGGAAACCGCCCGTGCGTACGGTCTGCGCGGCGTGTACGACCTGGGCGACCTGTCCTGGCGGGTGGCGGTCGTCGCCGAACCGGAACTCGCCGAGTTGCTGCTCGACCGCTATCTGCGCCCACTGGAGGCGGAGGGGGAGTTCGGTGCGCTGATCGAACAGTCGGTGCGGGAATACCTGGAGAGGGGACGGCACGTCCGCGAAGTCGCCCGCAGCGCACACGTCCATGTCAATACCGTCCGCTATCGGCTGCGCCGCTTCGAGGAGCTGACCGGCACCAGCCTGGATGCTCCGGACACCGCGGTGGAGCTCAGTTGGGCCCTGGCGGCACGCGAGCTGGGGACACCTCCACGAGGCCCGGCATGAGCGGGGCGCCGCGCCCGCCGTTCTCCCTCATGTCCGCCACGCCGTGCCACGCGGCAGGGGAGACCGGGGCCCCCGACCTAGGCTTACATGGCATCAGCAGGTCAGCGTGCATGCGGGAACGCCGAGCCACCGCCCCGGACGCCGTCAGGCCGGTCACCGGCCGCGGTCAGGACCCGCGGCAGAACATCGGTGACCGAGTACAAGGTGGTGGTGACCGGTGGAGCAGCGGATGAAGGAGTTCAACGAAAGCCACGACGATCCGTTCGCCCTGCACCTCGCCGCCCTGGCGGTGCTCGACGACCGGGGAGTCGTGGTCGGATGGAACCGCCGGGCCCAGGAACTGCTCGGCCATCCGGACACGGCCGTGATAGGTCGTCCGGCCATCGAGGTCCTGGTCGACCCTCGCGATCTGCCGGCTGTCACGGAGGCCGCGGCGAGCTGCAGGAGAGTCGGCGGCTGGTTCGGCGTGCTCACCTTGCGGCACCGGGACGGGCGGCTCGTGGAGACGGGGGTGAGGGCCCATGCGCTCTCACGGGATGACGGGGTCCGTGAGTGGATTCTTGCCGGGGCACTCGCGGTTGACGTCCTGGAGTGGCAAAGAGACCGGGCGGTTCTCGACGGGTTGTACCGCCGGTGCCCGATCGGCCTGGTCGTCCACGGCCCCGATCTGACCCTTCTTCGGGTCAACCGGGCCATCGAACGCTTCACCGGCGTCCCCGCAGCAGTCTTTCCGGGGCTGCCCACCGGCAGTTTCCTCATCCCCGATGACGCACGCAAGGCCGTGGACCGGGTGCGCCGGGTGCTGGAGACCGGTAGACCGTTGGTCTACTCCGAGCAGTTCGTCCGCATGGAGCGGGATCCGGCTCGAGAGCGGGTCGCGATGGTCTCGTCCTTCCGGATGGAGGACCCCTCCGGCCGCATCCTGGGGGTGGCCGAGATGATCGAGGACATCACCGAACGCCATCGGGCCCAGCGTCGACTCGCGCTCCTCGACCAGGCCAGCAGCCGTATCGGAACCACCCTCGACGTGGCAGAGACCGCCCGGGAACTCGCCGAGGTGATGGTGCCTCACCTCGCCGACCATGCGTCGGTGGACCTGCTTCAGCCGGTGACGCGCGGTGAGGAACCGACGCGGGCCCTGGCAGGGCCTGTGGTCCGGGTAGGGGCCTGCGGCGTCGGCGCCCAGCAACCCGGCCCACCCCACCCCCAGGGCGAGCCGGTGGAGTTCGGGTCAGACACACCCCAGGCCAGATGCCTGGCCGAAGGGCGGCCCGTCCTGGAAGCGGTTCTCCCACCCGACTGGTTCTCGACGGAAGGCCGCCAGGGGTCCCACGCTCCGGACCTGGGCGCCCACTCGCTGATCGTGGTACCTCTTGCCGCGCGTGGCCTGGTGCTGGGCGTGATGACCCTGTGGCGTTCGCGCCGACCCGACCCCTTCGAGGCGGACGATCTCACCCTGGCCCAGGAACTCGCCTCGCGCGCCGCCGTCGCCATCGACAACGCCCGGCGCTTCTCTCAGCAGCAGCAGACCGCGTTCACCCTGCAAAGCAGCCTGCTGCCCCGGGCGGTTCCGGACCAGACGGCCGTCGAGGTGGCCCTGCGGTACCTGCCGGCCAGCGCGGCCCCGGGCCCCGGACAGGGGAATGACGTCGAACCAGTCACCGCCCAGGCCCGGG
>NZ_MCGQ01000082.1 GCF_002242805.1 Streptomyces diastatochromogenes
GCCGGCGCCGGCACCGCGTCCTCGACCTCCGCACGGCCGTACTCCTCCTCGTACCGGCGAATCACCTCACCCACCGGCAACGCCGGCCACAACGTGGCCTCACCACTGTCCCGGGCGATCACCAGCCGCTGCGCCCCCGCATCCGAACGCGGACCCTCCGCACGGTCCTCGCCCCACACCACGAAGCCCAGCTCGAACTCCCGCACCCGCACCTCACGATGCTGGTACGCGGGCACATCCCCGTTGATCCACTCCTCGGCGCGCTCCTGCGCCTGCGCGAACGTCACCATCGCGAAGCTCACTCCCCCGCCGAAGAGACCGGAACGGCACGCGCGAAACCGCCGTCCACCATCAGGTTCGCCACCGTCTCCAACTCCGGCGGATTCCCCGCCAACCGCGCCAGGAAGACGTCGAAATCATCACCGCACGGCAGCAACAACCGCTCCACCCGCTCAGCCGGCGACCACGACGGATCCACATCCCGCGCATCGTCGTACGCACAGAACCACACCGAACCGACCCGCTCGCCCTTCACCTTCACCGCGAGCAGACCACCCTGCACAAAACCGACGCCCAGGTAATCCTTCGTCAGATGGTCACGCAGGCACTTGTTGACGTACACCAGGTCATTGACCGCCGCCTCGTCCCGCACCGTGAAGAACGGCTGATCCAGCAACAACCCCAGCTCGGCATCGAGCGCCGCACCCACCGGCGCCGCACCACCCGCCGCCTTCAGGAACGAACGGTAGGCACCCGGCAACCGGTAGCCCAGGTCCTCCTCCACGCCCTGCACCTGCGACTCCGACACCGCCACACCCGACTTCGGCAGCCCGAAGTGCGCCGGACGCGTCTCCTGCAACGGCCGCGTACCCCGCTTGCCCTGGTCCACCCGCGCCGTCGCCACCCCACCGTGATGCCGCAACAACGCCTTCACCTCGACCGGAACCAACTCCAGCCGCCGCGAACCCACCACGTGATGCCACGTCCAGCCGTGCGGCGTCGCCACCGCAGGCACCGTGTCCCACAACTCGTGCCCCGACGCCGCGAGCGCCGCGTTCGCCGACACATAGTCCGTCAGCCGCAACTCGTCGACGCCGAAACCCTCCGGCGGATCGGCGATCTCCGCCGCCGCGCGCGCGTACGGCGAGAAAACCGGGTAACCGCGCTCGTCGATCCGTACCCCTCTCGGGTGACGTGCCGCCCGGACCGGATCCGGGAAGTGCACGACCTGCCCGGCATAGGCCGCGTTCGGCGGCGCGGCTTGCTGCCCGAGCCGACCTGTCGTCATGGCGGTTGCCCCCTGCGGCGTTCTCTCTGGCCTGAACGGCGGTGTCGATCGCGGATGGCGACAGCCTATGCGGTACACGAACCCCGGTCACCGGCCCACCACCCCACCCCCGCACTTCCCGCCTCCGCTTTCGTGACCAGCCGTCACCCCACCGTGACAGCCCGCCCAAACCCGGGCGTGTCGCACCGCCCCAGCTTCCGCACCAGCCACGGCATTTGGCACTCTGTGTCCTTCGGGGGATGCCCGGGGAGGGGACAACGATCATGAATACCTTGCAGACCGGAGGTAACGAGGTGCGGGCAGGCGACCCCCGCATCGGCTGGAGCGGCTCCGACACACCCCCCACCCCCACCCTCCTCCACCGCCGCGACGGCATCCTCCCCACCGTCGCCGCCGCCCTCTCCGTACGCGGCTCCACCCTCACCGGCACCGCCGCCCGC
>NZ_MCGQ01000083.1:0-1449 GCF_002242805.1 Streptomyces diastatochromogenes
GCCCTACCCGCCCCCGCCCTCGCCACCTCCGCCGCCCCCTCCGGCGGAGTGACCCTTCGTCACCCCAGCCGCTTCGTCAGCGTGTACTCCGTGATCCCCGGCGGATAGTCGGGGATCACGCACACCACGTCGTACCCCTTCTTCTTGTAGAACTCCGGTGCCTGGAAGTCCCACGTCTCCAGCCGGGCGGCCGTGCAGCCGCGGTCGGCGCGGGCGACGCGCTCGGCCTTGGCGAGGAGGCGGGAGCCGAGGCCCGTACCGCGGTGGGCGGCGTCGACCCACAGGTAGGTGACGTGCATCCAGGTCGTCCAGGTGTGGCCGACCAGGCCGCCCGCCAGGTCTCCGGCCGGGTCCAGCGCCCAGACGTGCAGGGGGACTTCACGTTCCCCCGGTGTGCCGCGCAGGGCCGCGAGTACCGGGGACGCCGCCGTGTTGGTGTCCCGCAGCCGGGAGCGGAGCAGATCACGTCGGGCTTTGTCGACTTCCGCCTCAATACGAAACATGCGGCACACCATAAACGTGCCGGACGGCCAGTTCTGTAAATCGGCTTCCGCTCCGTGCTCCCATCCGTACTCTGAGGAGCAGTACCGGTGGGGGCCGGTGCTTATCAGGGGGCGAGACAGGCGGGTACGGCGCCTGTGGTGGGGGTAGCAGTTTCCGCAACGGCGGCGGCCGTGTGGTGGGCGTTCCTTCCGCAGGTGTCGTGCCCGCGCGGGTCGTCGTGCTCCGGACCTTGGGTATCCCCTGCTCCGTGCGGAGCCTGGGGAAGGGGGTTTCGTGGTTCGTATCCGAGTCCTGGTCGTCGACGACCACCGCATCTTCGCCGAGTCGCTGGCCGCGGCGCTGGCCGCCGAGCCCGACGTCGACGTCTCCGCCGCCGGCAGCGGCCCGGCCGCGCTGCGCTGCCTGGAGCGCGCGGCCGCCGAGGGCCGCCGCTACGACGTCCTTCTCGTCGACGCCGACCTGGGCGGCAATCTGCCCGGCGTCCGCCCGGCCGTGCCCGTGCAGGAGGGCAACGAGGACGGTCTGGTCGACGGGATCTCGCTGGTCGCGGGGGTCCGCTCGGCGCAGCCCGCGGTGCGCACGGTGGTCCTCGCCGAGAAGGACGAACCCCGGCGCGCGGCCCTCGCGCTGCAGGCGGGTGCCTCCGGCTGGGTCGCCAAGGACTGCTCGCTCTCCCGGCTGCTGACGGTGATCCGGGGTGTGCTGCGCGACGAGACCCATCTGCCGCCCGCCCTGCTCACCGCCGTCCTCAAGGAGCTGACGGCCGCGCGCAAGCACCGCACCGAGAGCGAACAGCTGGTGGAGTCGCTGACCCCGCGCGAGCGAGAGGTACTGCGCTGCATGGTCGCGGGCCTCGGCCGCAAGGCCGTCGCCGAACGACTGTTCCTCTCCCCGCACACCGTGCGCACCCACATGCAGAACGTCCTCGGCAAGCTGGGCGTCCAC
>NZ_MCGQ01000083.1:1493-4601 GCF_002242805.1 Streptomyces diastatochromogenes
CAGCTCGGCGAGGATCGCCCGCTCCTGTTCCAGCAGACCCGCGAGCGCCTGGTCCGCGCGGTCCCGGCCCGTGTCGGTCAGCCGGACCAGCACGCCCCGCCGGTCGCTCGGGTCGGGCAGCCGCTCCACCAGGCCCTTCTTCGCGAGCCGGTCGATCCGGTTGGTCATCGTGCCCGAGGTGACCAGGGTCTGGGTCAGCAGCTGCCCGGGGGAGAGCTGGTACGGCGTTCCCGCGCGCCTGAGCGCGGTCAGCACGTCGAACTCCCAGGGTTCGAGCTGGTGCTCGGAAAAGGCGAGCCGGCGTGCGCGGTCCAGGTGCCGGGCCAGTCTGCTCACCCGGCTGAGCACTTCCAGCGGCTCCACGTCGAGGTCCGGGCGCTCCCGGCGCCACGCTGCGACCAGCCGATCGACCTCGTCCTCCATGGAGATCAGTGTAGTGGTTGTGTCGACATGAAGTCTCTTGATCTCAAGTCTCTTGACATCAAGATAACTGGGGCGGGAGAGTGGAGGACATGACGACGCCCACCTGGGACCCCGCCCAGTACCTCCGCCACGCCGGCCACCGCGCCCGCCCCTTCGCCGACCTGCTCGCCCGCGTTCCGGCTCTCCCGGACGAGCGGCCGCGCATCGCCGACCTCGGCTGCGGCCCCGGCAACGTCACTGCCCTGCTCGCCGAACGCTGGCCCACCGCGCACATCACCGGCTACGACAACTCGCCCGAGATGCTCGACAAGGCCCACGTCGACCACGAGGGCGCCACGGCCGGCGGCGGCCACCTCGACTTCGCCCACGCCGACGCCCGCGTCTGGACGCCCGAGGGGCCGCACGACCTGATCGTCTCCAACGCCACCCTGCACTGGGTGCCGGGGCACGCCGACCGCTTCGCCGACTGGGTCGCCGCCCTCAAGCCCGGCGGCACCTTCGCCTTCCAGGTCCCGGACAACATCGACGCCCCGCTGCACGCCCTGATGCGCGAACTGGCCGCCACACCCCGCTGGAAGTCCCGCCTGGCCGACGTCCTGCGCCACGAGGACTCCGTCCACGAGCCCGGCGTCTACCTGGACCGCCTCGCCCGCCTGGGGTGCGCCACCGACGTGTGGCAGACGACGTACCTCCACGTCCTTCCGGGTGAGGACCCGGTCCTCGACTGGGTCAAGGGCACCGGTCTCCGCCCCGCCCTGACCGCCCTCGCCGACGACCCCGAGGCCCGCGACGCCTTCGTCACCGAGTACCGCGACCTGCTACGCGCGGCCTACCCGACCGAGCCGTACGGCACGGTCCTGCCGTTCCGGCGGCTGTTCGCGGTGGCCGTGAAGGGGGCGTGAGGATGCTCGCCGCTGTGGATCACGTGCAGCTGGCGGCTCCCCCCGGGTCGGAGGACGCGCTGCGGGCGTACTACGTCGACGTCCTCGGCATGACGGAGATCCCCAAGCCGCCTGTGCTGGCGGCGCGCGGGGGCCGCTGGTTCCAGGCGGGGGCCGTACAGCTCCACCTGGGCATCGAGGATGACTTCCGGCCCGCGAAGAAGGCCCATCCGGGACTCCGGGTGACGGACATCGAGGCGTACGCGGCCCGGCTGGCGGCACGTGGAGCGCCGGTGACCTGGGACGACNNCACCGGCGTTTCTACTCCGAGGATCCGGTGGGGAACCGGCTGGAGTTCCTGGAGCCGGTCAGGCTGCCCGGCCCGGGTGTGTGACAGGGATGCCGAGCGCGTGGTCACCCTCGATCACGTGGAGGACGCGGTGTGCGCGCACGTAGCCGCCGCGCGGTAGGGCTGTAGTGGCGGTCCCTGGCGCCCGGGCCGGGGTGGTGCCGGGGGCGATGGTCTCGCGGCCCTGGGCCACGCGGTGCACCAGTTCTTCGAGACGGGAGTGGGCTGCGCTGATCTCGATCTCGGTCATGGCCGCATGCTCCCGCAAGATCACCCGTGCCGTTGGCTGGTTCAGCTCTTCCGGTGCCCTATCAGCCGAGGCTTCTGCTCCAGCCCGTCCAGGCCGTGCCACGCCAGATTCACCAGGTGGGCCGCGACCTCCGCCTTCTTCGGGCGGCGTACGTCCAGCCACCACTGGCCGGTCAGGGCGACCATGCCGACCAGGGCCTGGGCGTACAGAGGGGCGAGCTTCGGGTCGAAGCCGCGGGACTTGAACTCGCGGCCCAGGATGTCCTCCACCTGGGTGGCGATGTCGGAGATGAGGGAGGCGAAGGAACCCGTGGACTGGGGGATGGGGGAGTCGCGGACCAGGATCCGGAAGCCGTCCGTGTACTCCTCGATGTAGTCGAGGAGCGCGAAGGCCGCCTGCTCGCACAGCTCACGGGGGTGGCCGGCGGTGAGGGAGCCGGTGACCATGTCCAGCAGGCGCCGCATCTCGCGGTCCACCACCACCGCGTACAGCCCCTCCTTGCCGCCGAAGTGCTCGTACACCACCGGCTTGGACACCCCGGCCTTCGCCGCGATCTCCTCCACCGAGGTGCCCTCGAAGCCCTTCGCCGCGAAGAGGGTGCGACCGATCTCCAGCAGCTGCTGGCGGCGCTCCGCACCGGTCATACGGGTCCGGCGCGCTCGCCGCGGCTTGTCAGTGCTGGGGGTGCTGGAGTCGGTCGCCACGGCGTCAATCATGCCGCCTTCGCGGCTTCCTTCCGGCGCCGAGAGCCGCCTTCCTCGGTGTTACGGCGCGAATCGATACGCGAGCGTGACGGCCAGCGCACGTCGTACGNNACGTTGCCCGAGCGGTCCCGCGACTTGAACGGCCGCTTGCCCACCGCGTGGCAGATCGAGTTGATCGACCACGTCACATGGTGCAGCAGCGCCACTCGCACGAGTGACCCCCAGAAGAACGCGGTGAACGCGCCCCACCAGGACATCGTCACCAGACCACCGACCAGCGGCGGCACCAGCAGGGACACGGCCGTCCACAGGACGAACTGACGGGAGACCGCCCGGATCGCCGGGTCCTTGATCAGATCCGGCGCGTACTTCTCCTGCGGGGTCTGCTCCTCGTCGAACATCCAGCCGATGTGCGCCCACCACAGGCCCTTCATCAGCGCGGGAACCGTCTCCCCGAACCGCCACGGCGAGTGCGGGTCGCCCTCGGCGTCGGAGAACTTG
>NZ_MCGQ01000084.1 GCF_002242805.1 Streptomyces diastatochromogenes
GCCCTCGCCGGCCGCACGGACGTGGAGCGCACCGAGCACGTGGTCGACGACCAGGCGGAGGCCGAACGGCGCGGCATGCATGGCTCCCCGACGCTGTTGGTCGACGGTCACGACCCGTTCGCCGCCCCGGGCACCGCGGCCGGCGTGTCCTGCCGGCTCTACCGTGGCACGGACGGCCGGGTCGGCGGAGCGCCTTCCGTCGCGGAGCTGCGGCGGGTGCTAGGCACTCCCGGCGGCGTGGACCGGGCTGCCGGCCGGGCCGGGCAGGGTCGTCTCGCCCCGATCGAGGGTGGCCTGCGGGCGGTGCAGCAGGCCGTCCTGCGCTCCTTCGCCACCACCGGTGCCCCGCCCGGGCAGGCCGAGCTGGAGGCGGCGGCCGAGCCCTTCGCCGTACCGGCCGCCCGGGTGCTCGCAGAACTGGCCACCGAGGACTTCCTCACCCTGGACGACACCGGCCGCATCCGGGCCGCGTACCCGTTCTCCGCCACCGCCACCGAGCACGTCGTGCAGATTGCCGACGGGCCGACGGTGTGGTCGATGTGCGCGATCGACGCGCTCGGCATCCCGGTCATGCTGGGCGCCGACGCCGTCGTCACCTCCACCGACCCGGTCACCGGCGACCCCGTCCGCGTGGAGTTCACCGGCGGAAAGACCACCTGGCAGCCGACCACCGCGGTGGTCTACTACGGCGCCCGCCCCGGCACCGGCCCGGCCGCCGCCGTGTGCTGCGACTACCTGCGCTTTTTCACCGACCGCGCCACCGCCG
>NZ_MCGQ01000085.1 GCF_002242805.1 Streptomyces diastatochromogenes
GGGCGGCAGCTGACCCTGATGGGGAGACCATGAGCATGCACCGCGCCCTGACCACCCTGGGCTGCGCCCTGACCGCCGTGCTCGCGACGGCCTGGTCCGCAGCGCCACCAACCCAGCCCTACCGGCCCGCCACCGCTGCTACGACAGGACGCACGACGGAGCCCGCCCAGGCCACCGCCGCTGCGACGGTACGTACGACGTTGCCGGTCCGGGCCGCCACCGCCGCTACGACGGTACGCACCCACGACGGTCTGGTGCGGGGCGCCGCCCACGACGGCTATCGCACCTTCGAGGGCATCCCCTACGCGGCGCCCCCGGTCGGCAGGCTGCGCTGGGCACCGCCCCTCCCCGCGGCCCCCTGGTCCGGGGTACGGGATGCGACCCGGCCCGCGAGCGCCTGCCCGCAGCCGGCCGGCGAGGTGCCCGGCGGGAGCACGGATGAGGACTGTCTCCACCTGAACGTCACGACGCCCAACGGCGCGCGACCGGCGCACCCCCGGCCGGTGATCGTGTGGCTGCACGGCGGCGGCTTCACCACCGGAGCGGGCAGCTCCTACGACGCCCACCGCATGGCCGCCCGCGGCGACGTCGTGGTCGTCACCGTCAACTACCGCCTCGGGGCCCTCGGTTTCCTCGCGCACAGCGGGCTGTCCGGCTCCGGCACCTTCGGCCTGGCCGACCAGCAGGCGGCGCTGCGCTGGGTCCGCGCCGAGATCGGCTCCTTCGGCGGCGACGCGCACAATGTCACGCTGGCCGGCGAGTCGGCGGGCGGCTACAGCGTCTGCGCCCAGCTCGCCTCACCTGCCGCCGCGGGGCTCTTCGAGCGGGCGATCATCGAGAGCGGCCCGTGCACGGGCCGCCCCGACCGGCCGTTCGCCCCGTCCTCCGTCCCCCTGTCCGCGGCGCGCGCCGCGGGCGCGGACTTCGCGGCGAAGGTCGGCTGCGGCTCGGCCCGGCACGTCATGGCCTGCCTGCGGCGCGTGGACGTCTCCCGCCTGCTGGCGGCCCAGGACACCGATCAACAACCCGCCTACACCACCCCGTTGCTGCCCAGCGACCCCGCGGCGGCGATCGCCGCCGGCCGCTTCCACCGCGTCCCTGTGCTCCTCGGCAACAACCACGACGAGGGCAACGGCTGGGCCGCCGGGATCGTCCAGGCCGGCCATCCCGTGACTCCCGACACCTGGCCCGACGTCGTGGCCGCCTTCTTCCCCTCCCCCAGGCAGGCGAAGGCGATCGTCCGCGAGTACCCGGTGCACCGCACCGACGGGGGCCCGGTGTTCGGCGCGGTCATCGGCGACGCCGACTTCGCCTGCCCGACAGCGCGCACCGACGGCCTGCTGTCCGCCCATGTGCCCGTCTGGCGCTACGAGTTCGCCGACGAGCACGCCCCGCCGCTCACCTCGGGCACGCCGCCGTTCCCGCTCGGCGCACCGCACGCGAGCGAACTGCCCTACCTGTTCGAACTGGGCGGCCGCCCCCGCGACCTGACCGCGGCACAGCACCGGCTGGCCGACACCATGATCGACTACTGGACCCGCTTCGCCCGCACCGCCGACCCGAACGGCCCGTCGTCGCCACACTGGCCCCGGCAGACGGTGCTCTCCCTGGCGCCGGACCACATCGTCCCCACCCGCACGACGCAGGCCCGCCACCACTGCGTGTTCTGGAACGCCCTCGGGTGACCACGGACACGACCGCCGTGAGGGTCCGCCGGCTCAGCCAGCGGACCCTCCCCGCGCCTGCTCGCGGGCCGTCTGCTGCCGCCGCGGCAGCTCGCCGAGATGAAGCAGACCGTCCCCGTGAGCGCGGACGTCCAGCAACTGTGGCCCGGCGGCCGATACGGGCTCGGTCTGGTCGAACGCCCCCTGACCTGCGGAGGAACCTACTGGAGCCACGAGGGCGGGGACGGCGGCTACATCACCCTCAACGGCGTCACCGACGACGGCAGGCGAAGCGCCGCAGTCTCTATGTCCGAGGCACGCGGCGACACCCCGGAGCACATACTGGACCAGAAGAACGCGGCCAGCACCCTGATCGACCACGCACTGTGCGCAGGGGCCCCCAGCACCCCGTGAGCGGAGGCGTCGTCGCGATGGCTCGTGCCCTGGGGGCGGGTGAATGACCGCCACGAGCAGTCAGTCGGCGACGGGCACATCTACGACCAGTCCTTCTTCGTCAAGCATGGGCCTGACCATGAGGGCGACGCGGTGGGCGGCAGGACCGCCGACGGCGTCGAAGCCACCAAGCCACGGCCCCAGCGGTCAACAGCACGGCGCTGGTGACCGCCCACCAGTTGCCGATCCAGGCGGCGAGCGCGCCCGACGCCGTGGCCACGATCAGGGCGGGACCCACGCAGCAGACAATGGCTGCGGCGACGACGGCCGCGAGCAGGGCCGCGGTCCCTCCCTGGGTGGTCGGGGCGTGGCGTTGGGGCGGGTTCATGGCGGTCCGGCTTACCGTGCGGGTGCGGCCAGCAGGGGGCCGAAGATGTCCGCGCCCAGACGCTCGGCCTCGGCCTGGTCCAGGACGGCGCCGCTG
>NZ_MCGQ01000086.1 GCF_002242805.1 Streptomyces diastatochromogenes
CATGGACCTGCTGAACACGCTGGTGGACAAGGGGCTGCGGCGCGAGCTGCCGACCCGTGAGGAAGCACTCGCCGTGCTCGCCACCTCCGACGACGACCTGCTCGATGTGGTGGCCGCGGCCGGCAAGGTGCGCCGGCACTGGTTCGGGCGACGGGTGAAACTCAACTACCTGGTCAACCTGAAGTCCGGGCTGTGTCCCGAGGACTGCTCCTACTGCTCCCAGCGGCTCGGCTCCAAGGCCGACATCCTCAAGTACACCTGGCTCAAGCCCGACCAGGCCTCCCAGGCCGCCGCCGCGGGCCTGGCCGGCGGCGCCAAGCGGGTCTGCCTGGTGGCCTCCGGGCGCGGCCCGACGGACCGGGACGTGGACCGGGTCTCCGAGACCATCAAGGCGATCAAGGACCAGAACGAGGGCGTCGAGGTGTGCGCCTGCCTCGGTCTGCTCTCCGACGGCCAGGCCGAACGGCTGCGCGAGGCGGGCGCGGACGCCTACAACCACAACCTCAACACCTCCGAGGCCACCTACGGGGACATCACCACCACCCACACGTACGCCGACCGGGTGGACACGGTGCAGAAGGCGCACGCGGCCGGGCTGTCCGCCTGCTCGGGTCTGATCGCGGGCATGGGCGAGAGCGACGAGGACCTGGTGGACGTCGTCCTGTCGCTGCGCGCGCTGGACCCGGACTCCGTTCCGGTGAACTTCCTGATCCCGATGGAGGGCACCCCGCTCGCCGCGGAGTGGCACCTCACCCCGCAGCGCTGCCTGCGCATCCT
>NZ_MCGQ01000087.1 GCF_002242805.1 Streptomyces diastatochromogenes
AGTACCGCACCGTCCTCAAGGGGGTCGAGTACCAGGCCCCCCGGATCCCCGTCATCTCGACGCTGACCGGCCGCCGGGCCGTCGGTGACGACCTGCGCCACCCCGACTACTGGGTACGGCAGGTGCGTGAGGCCGTCCGCTACGGCGACGCCGTCACCGCGATGGAGGAGCAGGGCACGCGCACCTTCCTGGAGATCGGCCCGGGCGCCGTCCTCGCCGCCCTCGCGGCCCAGGCCGTAAGGGAGCCCGACACCACCCTCGCCGTCGCCGCGGTACGCGCCGGGCAGCCGGAACCGGAGTCGGTGGTGCGCGCCCTCGGCACCCTGCACGGCCGTGGCGTGGCGGTGGACTGGGAGGCCTTCTTCGCCGGCTCCGGCGCCCGCCGGGTACCGCTGCCGACCTACCCCTTCCAGCGCCGCCGGCACTGGCTCGACCAGCTCCCGCCGGCGGACGGCGGACCCGGCCGGACCCCCGCCCCCGCACCGGACACCCGGCCGGAACCGGAGACCGCGCCCGCCGCCCGGACCGTGACGCTGGCCGAACGGCTCGCGGACCTCGCCGGGACACAGCGCCGGCCGTACGTGCTGCAGACCGTGACCGCGCTGGTCGCGGCCGTCCTCAAGCACCCCGACCCGGCCGCGATCGGGCCCGACAAGCCCTTCCAGGACCTCGGGTTCGACTCCCTGACCGGGGTCGAGCTGCGCAACCGGCTCGCCGCGGCCACCGGGCTCACCCTGCCCGCCACCGTGGTCTTCGACCACCCGAACCCGGCCGCGCTGACCGCCTACCTCCTCGACACCGCGGCCCCCGCACCCGCCGCCGGCGTCCGCTCACACCTCGACGCGCTGGCGACCTCCGTCGGTGCGTTGCCTGACGACGCCGAGACCCGCGCCGAGGCCGTGACCGGGCTGCGTCAGCTGCTGGCGGGGCTGACCGGCGACGCCGAGGCCCCCGCCGCCCCGGCCTCCGGCGCGGCGGCGGACCTGATCGCGTCCGCCTCCACCGACGAGATCTTCGACTTCATCGACACCCAGCTCGGCCGAGCGGCGGACTGACCAGTGGGCGGGCCGCGCCGACCGGCGGCCCGCCCGCCTGGCCCTGTGTTCCGCCCCGCACCCGAACGAGAGGCTCATTTCGCATGTCTGCTGCCCAGCCCACCGAGTCCGGCACCCCGACCACGGCCCAGACCCGGGAACAGAAGCTGGTCGACTATCTGAAGTGGGTGACCGCGGACCTGCAGAAGGCACGCGAGCGCGTCACCGAACTGGAGTCCGCGGCCCGGGAACCCGTGGCCATCGTCGGCATGGCCTGCCGCTTCCCCGGCGGAGTGGCCTCGCCGGACGGCCTGTGGCGCCTGGTCACCGAGGGCCGCGACGCGATCGGCCCGTTCCCCGCCGACCGCGGCTGGGACCTGGACGGCCTGTACAGCCCGGACGCCGACGACCCCGGCACCTCCTACACCCGAGAAGCCGGATTCCTGGACGGCGCCGCGCTGTTCGACGCCGACTTCTTCGGCATCTCGCCCCGCGAGGCCACCGCCATGGACCCGCAGCAGCGGGTACTGCTGGAGACGGCCTGGGAAGCACTGGAGGACGCGGGCATCGACCCCGCCTCGCTGCGCGGAACCCGCACCGGTGTCTTCGCCGGCGTGATCGAGCAGAGCTACCTGGGCCTCGCCGGTCCCCGGGAACTCGAAGGCCACCTGATGACCGGCAAGCTGAGCAGCGTCGCCTCGGGCCGGATCGCCTACGCCCTGGGCCTCGAAGGCCCCGCCCTGTCGGTGGACACCGCCTGCTCCTCCTCCCTCGTCGCCCTGCACCTGGCCGCGGAGTCGGTCCGGCGCGGCGAGTCCTCCCTCGCCCTGGCCGGCGGCGCCACCATCACGGCGACCCCTGGCGGCTTCGTCGACTTCTCCCGACAGCGCGGCCTCGCCCCCGACGGCCGCATCAAGTCCTTCGCCGCGGCGGCCGACGGCACGTCGTGGTCGGAGGGGGTTGGGCTGTTGGTGGTGGAGCGGTTGTCGGATGCGCTGCGGAACGGCCACCGGGTGTTGGCGGTGGTGCGGGGCAGTGCGGTGAATCAGGACGGGGCGAGCAATGGGCTGACGGCGCCGAATGGTCCGTCGCAGGAGCGGGTGATCCGGCAGGCGTTGAGCAGCGCTCAGCTTGGTCCGGCGGATGTGGATGTGGTGGAGGCGCACGGTACGGGAACCCGGTTGGGGGATCCGATCGAGGCGCAGGCGCTGCTGGCGACTTACGGTCAGGACCGCGAACAGCCGCTGTATCTGGGCTCGTTGAAGTCCAACCTCGGACACACCGTCGCCGCCGCCGGTGTGGGGGGTGTCATCAAGATGGTGCAGGCGATGCGGCACGGGGTGATGCCGAGGACGCTGCACGTGGACGAGCCGACGCCGATGGTCGACTGGGCCAGTGGCGCGGTGGAGTTGCTGACCGAGGAGCGTGCCTGGCCCCGTGGCGAACGGCCGCGCCGGGCCGCCGTCTCCGCCTTCGGCGTCAGCGGCACCAACGCGCACGTCATCCTGGAGGAACCCGAGCCGGAAGCCGCCGCCGATGAGTCCGGCAGGCCGCTCCCCGCACTGCCCTGGTTCCTCTCCGCCCGCAGCACCGACGCCCTCGCCGCCCAGGCGGAACGGCTCCTCGCGCACCTCGCCGAACACCCCGGGGCGACCGCCGCCGACATTGGCTACTCCCTGGCCACCACCCGCACCCTGCACGAGCACCGCACCGCCGTGACCGGCACCGACCGCACCGAACTCGAAGCGGCCCTGCGGGGCCTCGCGTCCGACCCCACCCGCACCCACGCCGCCATCGACGGCGCTCTCGGTCTGGTGTTCTCGGGTCAGGGTGCGCAACGTCCGGGGATGGGGCGGGAGTTGGCTGAGGCGTTTCCGGTGTTTGCGTCGGCTTTGGCTGAGGTGTGTGGGGTGTTGGATCCGTTGGTGGGGGGTTCGGTGCGGGAGGTGATGTTCGCTTCGGATGGCGAGGATGCTGGTCGGTTGGGTCGTACGGGGTGGACGCAGCCTGCGTTGTTCGCGTTCGAGGTGGCGTTGTGGCGGTTGGTGGAGTCGTGGGGTGTGGTGCCGGGGTGTGTGGCGGGTCATTCGGTGGGGGAGTTGGTGGCTGCTCATGTGGCGGGTGTGTGGTCGTTGGAGGATGCGTGCCGGGTGGTGGCGGCGCGTGCGGGGTTGATGGAGGTGTTGCCTGAGGGTGGGGTGATGGTGGCGGTGGAGGCGGCGGAGTCCGAGGTGGCTTCGTTGCTGGCCGGTCGTGAGAGTGAAGTGGGGATCGCGGCGGTGAACGGGCCGTCGGCGGTGGTGATTTCGGGTGTCGAGGGTGCCGTGGAGGAAGTGGCCGGTCACTTCTCGGAGTTGGGGCCGCGGGTGCGGCGGCTGACGGTGTCGCACGCGTTCCACTCCCCGCTGATGGACGGGATGCTGGAGGAGTACCGCACCGTCCTCAAG
>NZ_MCGQ01000088.1 GCF_002242805.1 Streptomyces diastatochromogenes
GAGGACCGCGCGGTTGTCGGCGGGGTGCTGCTCTTCGCCGGTCTGCATGTGTGGACCGCGGACACCGCAACGGCCCGCGAGCGTGCCGCCTGGGCCGAGACGCTCGCCGAGATGGAGCAGCTCAGCCCGCGCTACGTCGTCGCCGGCCACCGCTCCGCCGACTCCGCCACCGACGCCTCGGTGATCGCCGACACCCGCGCCTACCTGGCCGAGTTCGAGCAGGAGCTGGCCGACAGCGGCAACAGCGCCGAGGCGCTGAAGGCCGCGATGCTCAAGCGCCACCCGGACCTGGGCCTGCTGGTGGCCCTGGACCTGGGCACCAAGGTCGCCACCGGTGAGATGGCCTGGGGCTGACGATGCTCACCGGCACCCGTGCCCCCGCCGGACGGGCACCCGGTACGGTCTCCGGCGGCGGCGTTGTCGCCGCCGGACGGCCCGCTTCCCCGGGCGGCAAGACCGTCCGGGCCGCGGCCGCGGTGGAGTTCGCTCTCACCGGCAGCGTGCTGTTCGTCCTGGTCACGGCCGTCCGCTGGGTGATGGCCTCCCCGCTCAGCCGGTTCCTGCCCGGAGCGCACCTCCAGCTCGCAGCCGTAGCCGCGATCGTCGGGGCGGCGCTCGCGTGGGCACTGTCCTCCCGCTGGGGACGGTGCTCCGGCGGGCACCTCAACCC
>NZ_MCGQ01000089.1 GCF_002242805.1 Streptomyces diastatochromogenes
CGCACCTTGCCCCCACCGCCGAACACCCCCCGGCCCACGAAACCGGCCCGAACGACGCCGAGTACAGCGCCACCGTGCTGGCCAGCCACTGGATCCAGCGGCCCGAGCCCGACGACACCGACACTCTCGTCGCACCGCCCGGCACACAGATCACGCCGACCGCACCGACGCAACCCGATCGTGTCGAAGGCACCGTGCTGCGTTTCGGCCCAGGAGTGACGGCCGCCGTCGCGCACCGCACCGATAGAACGCTGCCCACCGTGCCACCAGCCCCCGCACCCCCGCGTCGGCCCATGCGCAGACACGCTCTGCCCGCGCTGGTGCTGGTCTGCGTCATCGCGTTCCTGGCCTGGCAACACCTCCAGCCATCCGTCGGGGTGCGCACGGTGTCAGTCGCCGTCCGGCCGACGACCGTCGGCTGCGACGGCACCGCGGACATCGTCGGCCTGGTCACCACGAACGACCGGCCGGGCACGCTCTCCTACCGCTGGCGCCGAAGCGACGGCACTTCCTCGGCCGTTCTGCAGGAAACGGTGGCCCGGGGCCAGAGGCAGGCACGGCTGCACCTCCTGTGGACCTTCCAGGGCAAGGGCCACTACAGGGCACGAGCCGAACTGCGCATCCTCACTCCCACCCACCGCACAGTGGCCACGCACCTCACATACGACTGCCCCTGACCACCCGTCAGCCGTCGGCGTGGATATGTCCCGGACAACATCGGCACTTGACCCGATGCGCCGCCCGGAGCCGCGACTGGCTGCTGTGGAGCGGGAGGCGTACACGCGGAAGGAGATCGGTGAGCGGGACGGTTGGGAGTGCGGGCATTGCCTGACGCCTGTGCCACGCGAGGCCGATCCGCGTGACCCGCGCGCGCCGCAAGTCGACCACATCACGGCGGTAGTCCAGGGTGGGGCGGATACGCGGGACAACGTGACGATCTCGCACCGGTACTGCAATGCGGACCGGTGGGGGTTGGGCCGGCGGTGTACGCCGGCGCAGGCGGGGGAGCGGCTGGCGCGGGCCGTGGTGGTGTACGAGGCCCGTCGCGGCGCGGCGCGTTGAACGTGGTCTGGATCCTGTGGCGGCAGGCGCCGGGCCGTTCGTAGGGATGGCGGCCACTTTAGGCCGTGTCCTGTCCGGGCCTCACGCAGTGCGCGGTGTGCCCTCCATGCGTTTCCTTGATCCACGCCCCACGCAGCCCCGGGTGTACTCCCACGACCGGCCCGTCGATCATTCCGATGGTGAGGTCGGGATTTCCTGCTGTCCGGCGGGTCAGTTCAGTGAGACGCACTAAAGGGAGCGATTCCATGGCCCAAGACCATCTCCTTGGGAAATCATGTCCCCATGAGGACACGATCCCATCGCACCAGGGTGATCACCACTCGTGACGGCTCCGGCCCGGACCTACGTCCACTCCCGCCAGGCGCGGTCAGAAGGATGTCGGGATAGTCCTGGGGATCAGGTCGCGTGCCTGCGGGTAGCCCCTCAGGCCTCGGGGTCGCGCAGGCCGACGCAGTCAAAGGCCCAAAAGACCTCTGAGTAAACGAAGGTGCCCGTCATCCACGGCTCGTGAGCGGACAACCGGGCGACCTGGAACGCGGCTTCAGGAATACGCAGCGACGGCGAACGGAAGCCCACCGCGCTGGCACCCTCGAAGCCTCGCGTGCCGTAGTAGCGCGGCGAACCCTCCAAGAATACCAACGGCACACCCTGGCTTTCGGCCGCCGCGAGGGCGTACGCGATGAGCTGAGTACCGATGCTCTGACGCTGGAACTCCGGGACCACGCCCAGCGGTGACAGGGACAGGACGTCCACGATCCGGCGCGGAGCGTCCAACCGCGTCGCGCTCAGCAGGACATGCCCGACGACCCGGTCATCAACGGTGGCGACGAAGGACATCGGCGCCAACGCAGCCTCCGCAACGCGAAGTGCCTCCACGAGCCCGGGAACCCGCTCGCTGTCACCGAAGGCGCGCGTATGAACCTCGCGCACGTCTCGGTGATCGTCAGCGGTCTCTTGCCGGATCACCAGCCCGGCACCACCAGGAGCGATCCGGGAGCCTTCAGGCGCATCGTGTGACGTCATGGCCGCGAGGGTAGATCGCGGGGCGGCTCGTGCGCGAGGCAATTGCGCACTAGGTCGTAAGGGCTGGGTCTAAGAACTCCTAACGAAATGATCTTCACGGTGGTTGGATCACTCCGGGATAGGTGATCTGGGGGTGCGGGATGGCGCGGTCGAAGCCGTGGGAAGTCGAGGACGAGTTGTGGGCGGTGGTGGAGCCGCTGTTGCCGAAGGTAGAGCGTCGGGCCCATCATCCTGGCCGCAAGCGGCATCCGGACCGGTTGGTGTTCCAGGGCATCCTGTTCGTCCTGCACACTGGGATCGCCTAGGAGCATCTTTCACGCGCCGCTGATGCTTCATCAGCCAAGGGATCTCCCTTCACGCGAGTCAATCGTCGCTGGCGGTAGCCGCTTCGTCGGTCGGACGGCCACCGTCTGGCGGCCCGGACAGCCCGGCTGGCTCTTCACGCACGGGGCGCCGCGTAGTTCAGCGTCTGCGGTCCTGGAGCCAAGCGAGGAGGTCTTTGGCGGCGCCGGCCAGGGGCTTCCAGCGGCGGCCGGCGTGGCGGGCGAGGGCGTCGGACAGAGCGTCCCGCTGGCCGGGGGTCATCGGACCCAAAATGCAGACCGGGACGGCCAGGGAGGTCTCGAAGACGTGGGGCGGCGTCTTTGGGTAGGGCCATCCTGCAGGCTGCAGCGACGGCGGGGTGAAGCTCGGGACGAACGTCAGGTAGAGGGTCGTGAACCGGTACAGGCCCCCGTTCTGAGAATCCCTGATCGCGACGTGCAGGATGCGGTCCCACGGGAATTCGCGGCGGTCCGCGGCCTCGGTGATCACGATGCCGTCGGGGCCGACGCTCAGGGTCCAGCCGGGTCTCATCTCCGGCACCGCGGACTTCCTCGTCCTGAGCCACCCCGTGAACGTCGGCGAGGTCGAAGGGGCCGTGCGCTTCTTGGCGAAGCTGTCCAGAGGTTCGCTGCCTGACCAGGCCACCTCGAACGAGTCCTCGTCCGGAGGCTTTTGGCCCGTCCGCCAGCCGTGCAGCCTCTCCAAGGCGGCAGCGACGGTCAGGCGCCGTCGGGGATCCTTGTCCAGTAGGCCGAGGATCAGCGGTTCGAGGCCGCCGGCCTTCTTCATGCGCGGCGGCGGCTGCGTCGCCAGGGCGCCCAGGGTGGCAGTCTCGGATTCCCGACGGAACGGTGAGGTGCCCTCGGCCGCCTGGTAGAGGGTGACGCCCAGGGCGAACAGGTCACTCGCGGGCCCGGCCTCCGCGCCGTTGATGCGTTCGGGGGCGAGGTACTCCAGCGTCCCGACAATGTTGTTGAGGGTGGTGAGCCGGATGTCGTCCTGGTGGGCGGCGATGCCGAAGTCGGTCAGCAGGATCCGGCCTTGGCTGGCGAGCATGATGTTGGCCGGTTTCACGTCCCGGTGGATCACCTTGGCCTCATGGGCGGTGTCGAGCGCCTTCAGCATCGCCTCCGCAACGTCGGCCACGTTCTCCGGCGGCAGCGGACCGCGCGCGAGTCGGTCAGCCAGGGAACCACCGTGGACGAGTTCCATCACGATCCACGGCCGGTCGTCCTCGATGACGACGCTGTAGACCGGCAGGATGTGCGGATGATGGCGCAGCCTGGCGGCGTTGCGGGCTTCCCGCGCGGCGTAGGCGAGGCGCCGGGAGTGTTCGGCGGGGTCGAGGACGGCAGGGAACGCCACCTCCTTGACCGCCACGTCGACGTCCAGGTGCTCGTCGCGAGCCTGCCAGATACGCCCGAAGCCACCCTCGGCCAGGGAGCGTTCCAGTCGGTACTGGCCGGCGAGGAGCCGGAGCGGGCCGCTCATCGTCCGGCCGACTGCTCGGAGCCGTCACCGGGGGTCTCACCGAGGTCGTCACCCAGGATGGGCCGCGCATGCGTCATCGATACCGCCTCCGTCATGAGACCAGTGTGACGACAGATCACGAATCCGGGCGGGAGATCGGCGCGTTGGTCACCGGATGGCTACAACTGCCTTTCTCCAAATGGGCATTGCTTTCAGGTGCACATGGTGGGCCGACAGCTGCTCGTCGGCTCCGCTCGCAACTGGGACACACTAACAACGGTTGACACAATGAGGTGGATCTCGGTCCTGGCTGCCGTGTCCAGGGCGGGAGTTGAGCGTTCGGTTCCGGTGTGGGGACGTCACCGTGGATCGTGTCGGATGAGCTCTGGGACCGCCTTGAGCCGTTGCTTCCGCAGCGTGAGCGGCGCTTTCGCTATCTGGGCCGTAAGCCATTGCCGGACCGTGAGGTGCTGTGCGGGATCCAGTGGGAGTACCTGCCGAGGGACCTGGGCTTCGGCTCGGGCATGACCTGCTGGCGACGGCTGCGCGACTGGAACGAAGCCGGCGTCTGGCAGCGGCTGCAGGAGGTGCTGCTGGCCGAGCTGAACGCGGTGGCGAAGCTGGATTGGTCGCGCTGCGTGGTCGACTCTTCCCACGTCAGGGCGCTAAAAGGGTGAGCCGTACGGGCCCTTCACCGGTCGACCGCGGCCGGGCAGGCTCAAAACACCACTTGATCACCGACGGGCACGGCACCCCGCTCGCAGTCCTGCTGACCGGCGGCAACCGCAACGACGTCTTCCGCTTGGTCCTCGTCGCGCACGAGCTCGCGCAGCGCGGCGTAGTGCCGCTGCCACTCGGCTGGTTACGACGGGTTCCAGGCCTCATCGACCGCTTTCAACGCGGCCTCCCACTCCGGGCGGCCGGCCAGCGTACCGGGCCGCCGCAGGTTGGACAGCCACTGCCCCACCGGCTTCGGGGCGCGCACAGCGTCCAATGCCCTTCGAAGCTTCGTGTTGTGCGCTGTGGCTTTGGCTGACTGCAGGAGGCAGGAGTTTCTTCCAGCCGCCGCCCAGGGGCCGGCCTGGGCCGGCTTGGACGGACATACGGCTGTCAGTGGGGGCTGGGACGATGGAAGGCGGGCGAAACAGCCCTCACGGGACAGCAGTTGACGATGGAGACAACGCGCACCATGAGACTGGCACTGAACAAGGAGTGGGCCGTCGGCACCCGCATCGGGGGTGGCGGCTTCGGCGCCGTGTTCGAGGCGGAGAACACCGTCGGCGAGAAGGCGGCGGTGAAGCTCGTACCCAAGGCGCCGGGCACGTGAGATGCTGTTCACCGACCTCGCCGGCGCCCGCAACGTGGTGCCGGTCATCGACAGCGGCGAGCACGAAGACCAGTGGGTGCTGGTGATGCCCCGTGCCGAGAAGTCCCTGCGCGACCACCTCCAGGAGCACGGCCAGCTGCCGCTTAACGAGGCGGTCGCCGTCCTGTCCGACGTCGCCGAAGCACTCGCCGACCTCAAGGACCGCCAGGTCGTCCACCGCGACCTCAAGCCGGAGAACGTCCTGCTGCTCGGTGGCCGCTGGTGCCTCGCCGACTTCGGCATCGCCCGCTACGCCGAAGCGACCACAGCCCAGAACACCTACAAGGGCGCGGGAAGCCTGCCGTGCATGGCACCCGAGGTCTGGAAGTACCAGCGGGCCACCGGTGCGACCGACATCTACGCCTTGGGTGTCCTGGCCTGCGAGCTCTTGGAGGGCACCAGGCCCTTCAACGGCCCGGCCGAGCATGACTACCAGGAGCAGCACCTGCACGGAACCCCGCCCCCGCTCGCTACCGCGCCCCCGCTCCTGGCCGCGCTGATCACGGAATGCCTCTACAAGGCGTCCCAGGCACGCCCAGCGGCCTGCAACCTGCTCGCCCGGCTGCGCCAGATCCCTGCCGCCGCACTCTCCGGCGGGTTGGCCACGCTCGCGGAGGCCAACCAGGGTGCGGTCGCGCGCCAAGCCGAAGCTGACCGCCGGGCTTCGGCGCACGCCACCGAGGCCGACCGCCGCAAGGCCCTGCTCGATGCCGCCACGACCTCCTTCTCCTTCATCGCCGACGCCTTCCTCACGACCCTCACGACTGCCGCCCCGAGCGCGGAGGTCCGCAGAGGCAAGCAAGGAGGGTGGACCGTCCGGATCAACGACGCTCAGCTGACCTTGTCCGGACCGAAAGAGAACACCGAGGTCTGGCGCACCACCTCGACGCCGGCACTGTTCGACGTCATCGCGTCCGCGACCCTCTCCCTGAAGATCCCCGCCAACTACCACGGGTACGAGGGCCGCAGCCACTCCCTCTGGTACGCCGACGCGCAGACGGAAGACCAGTACCAGTGGTTCGAGGCCGCCTTCATGGACACCCCGCTGCGCCCCACCGCGAAAACCATGGAACCCTTCGCGCTCAACCCTCACCACGAATCACGCGCCGCCGTCGGCCCGGGGATGATGATGCACCAGGTGGCCTGGCCCTTCATCCCGCTCGTCATCGGGGACCTGGACGAGTTCATCAGCCGGTGGGCCGACTGGCTCGCCCAGGCGGCGACCGGCCGACTCGCCCACCTCAGCCGCATGCCCGAGCATGACCCCCAGGGCTCCTGGAGGCGCTGACCACGCGGGGGCCGCCTGCGGCGGCCCCGATCCGAGCGTGGGGCCGATCGGGAATCCGACGGCGAGGTCGAACGCGAGGTTGAACGCGAGCTGGGGCTCGCCCTCAAACCACAGTCCGAGCACAGCCCTGAGCGCCTCCGCGGGCATCTTCGTCTGGTCCGCTCGGTGATCAGAAGAAACGGCCTAGTCCTCCTCCGCGGCACGGCCCGCGCCCGCCATGAACCGCCAGACGAGGGCGTGGCCCAGGACGACCAGGGTGATCAGCATCAGGGCCTCGGCCTGGATGGGGCGCAGCCCGACGCGGCTGGCGAGTTCGGGGGACGCGCCGACGACCGCGATCAGGGCGTAGAGCAGGGTGGCACCGGCCTGCTGCCAGGCCACGAAGCCGTCGCCGCGGGTGCGGGCCAGCAGCCGCAGGGTGCACGCGCAGCCGACCACGGCCAGGACGACGAAGGCCGCCCGCCAGATCCGCGGCTGTTCGGTGCCGCCGACCTGGGCGAACAGGCCCATCACGGCGGGCAGCAGGAAGGACAGGTAGACCCCGCCGACGACGCGGCGCTGGGCGGGGTCGCGCATCCAGTCGCCATGACTTTGGACGACGTTCCACCACAGGCCGACCAGGGTGAAGCAGGTCGCGGAGAAGAGGGCGTAGAAAGTGGCGATATCCATGGACGACGAGGGTCGCAGCGCTCGCGGCCCCGCCGCGCGCCACACGCCCTGCGTCCGCCGGAACGGACTAGGCCTTTCTTCCGGATCAGGCCGGCTCCGGGCGACCGCGCCTCTTGCGACTCGACCGCGCGCATCGGACACTGCTGCCTCACGCCCACTCGCCGCCCGAAGTAGAACGAAGTGGCCTGGCCGGGACGAACCACTCTTTAACAGCTGGCCGTGTCTGACAAACGATCACGGTTCACGGAGCCAGAGGATGAGCGAGGCGTGTCGGAGGCCGGTGAGGTAGCGGGCGGCCAACTTGTCGAAGCGGGTGGCCACGGCCCGAAACTGCTTCAGCCTGCTCAAGCAGCGTTCGACCACGTTGCGGGCCTTGTACCGCTCTGGATCGAAGGCCAGCGGCCGCCCGCCGGCTGATCCTCGGCGCTGTCGGTTGGCAATCTGGTCGGCCCGTTCCAATCTGTCGGCCCGTTCAGGGATGACCGCTCGGATACCGCGCCGTCGTAAGCCGGTCCGGATGGCCCGTGAGGAGTACGCCTAATGGGACGCGAAGGCTGACAGGCGACCCCTGCTCTTGGCTGGGGGTCCTGCCAGCTTTCCGGGCGCGGAGTGAGCCTTTGAGGATGCCCGGACCCTCGCGTCCTGTTGACAAGACGAGGTCGACTCCGCGCCCAGCAAGGACTCAAGGCGAGCGAGACCTGCCTTCAGAAGCACCAGGGCGGTGGTAATGGTGCAGGTCGAAGCGTCTTTCGTCGTCCGGCCGCTGTCAGGTGGTGATGCGTTTCGCTGTTCGTAGTCCGAGCCGGTTGTGCGGGCCACCTCTTTCACTGCCTGAGCGACCGAATCCGAATGGCAACCGCAGGTCAGGGCACGGGCACGCCAACAGGCGGCGACCTCCAGCGGCATGATGGTGGAGGTGACTGCCTACTTCGGATTCACCGGCGCGGGAAGCTCGAACGACGGCCGCGAGCCCGTCCGCGTCCAGCGTCTGCTCCACGCCGATCTCACCCACCTATGCCGCCCAGATCCTCCAGCTCCAGGAGGTCGGTGCGACGGACGGGCAACCGGTTCGACGCGGTGGCGCCAGCGTCTTCGCGATCGCTAGAGGCTGTCGTCATGGGGGACGTTGCAGGGGCGGAGGGGCCGCAGGCAGGCGACGTGCCCAGGTGCCGAGGGCGCCGACGCACGGTAGAACGTTAGGGGTGAGGGACGGGAACATCCCTGGAGGCCGACTGGCTCGTGGACGCCACCGGCCGGGCGGGGCGGCTCGCCCGCCGGGTCGGGGCGGCGCCCGTCCGGTCCGACCATCTGATCGCAGTCGTCGGGCGGTCGGGTCCAATACCGGGAATCAGGCCGCGACGAGCTCCTGCTCGCGGTCCGGCGTCTTGACCTTGGGCTTCTTGTTCGGCAGCGAGAGCCGGAAGACCTTGCGCCACGCGGAGAACACCTGCTTGGGCAGCGGCCCGGTGACGTACTCCAGCTCGTACTTTTCGAACAGCGCGCGTACCTTCACCGCGACCTCGGCGTACCGGTTGCTCGGCAGGTCGGGGAAGAGGTGGTGCTCGATCTGGTGGGAGAGGTTGCCGGTCATGAAGTGCATGGCCTTGCTGCCGCTGATGTTCGCCGAGCCCATCATCTGGCGCAGGTACCACTGGCCGCGCGTCTCGCCCTTGATCGACCGGCGCTCGAAGACCTGCACGCCCTCGGGGAAGTGCCCGCACATGATCACCGAGTGGGACCAGATGTTGCGGACCAGGTTCGCGGTGAACGTGGCGGCGAGCGTGGTGAGGAACGACGGGCCCGACAGCAGCGGGTGGATCACGTAGTCCTTGAGCACCTGCTTGCGGATCTTGCGGCCCACGGCCTTGGCCCGCGCGCGGAACTCCGGGTTCTTGCGGCGGCGCTTGTGCAGGTTCTTGCCGAGCTCCAGGTCGTACGCTGCGATGCCGTACTCGAAGAAGCAGGCGTTGAGGAAGTTCCACAGCGGCTGGCCGAGGTGGAACGGGTGCCACTTCTGGTCCTCGTCGACGCGCATGATGCCGTAGCCGAGGTCGTTGTCCTTGCCGATCACGTTGGTGTACGTGTGGTGCAGCTCGTTGTGCGAGTGCTTCCACTGGTCGGACGGCGAGACGTGATCCCACTCCCAGGTGGTGGAGTGAATCTTCGGGTCTCGCATCCAGTCCCACTGGCCGTGCAGGACGTTGTGGCCGATCTCCATGTTGTCCATGATCTTCGCCACGGACAGACCGGCGGTGCCGAGCAGCCACGCGGGCGGGAAGATCGAGAACAGCAGCACGCCCCTGCTGACCAGCTCGAGCTTGCGCTGCGCCGAGATGACCTTGCGGATGTAGGCGGAGTCTTTCTCGCCGCGGCTGGCGATCACCTCGTCGCGGATCGCGTCCAGCTCGCGGCCAAGCTCCTCGATCTGCTCCGCGGTCAGGTGGGCGGTGGGGTCGATGGCGGTCAAGGTGCTCCTACCGTTCGATGTCGCAGGGGCCCGCCGCGGCGGACACGCAGGTCTGGATGAGGACGCCCGGCTCGGCCTCGGTGATCTCGCCGGTGCGCAGGTCGCGCACGGCGCCCGCCTTGAGCGGCGTGATGCAGCCGAAGCAGATGCCCATGCGGCACCCGGAGGGCATGAGCACGCCGGCCTCCTCGCCGATGTCCAGCAACGGCGTGGCGCCGTCCGCGTCGACGGTCTTGCCGGTGGCACTGAACGTGACCTCGCCGCCGCCGTCGCCGGCGACGACGACGCTGGGGCGGAAGCGTTCGGTGTGCAGGCGCTCTTGTACGCCGTGCTCGGTCCAGTGCTCTTCGGCGGCGTCGAGCAGGCCCGCGGGCCCGCAAGCCCAGGTCTCGCGCTCGGCCCAGTCGGGCACGAGTGCGTCGAGACGGGCGATGTCGAGCATGCCGTCTGTGTCGGTGTGCACCTCGGTGAGCCGCAGCTTCTTGTCCGCGACCAGGTCGTGCAGTTCGTTGCGGAAGATCACGTCCTGCGGCTGTGGCGCGCAGTGGACCATGACGACGTCGTCGAACTCGATGTCGCGCAGCATGCCCATCACGGGCGTGATGCCGCTGCCGGCCGTCAGGTAGAGCACCTTGGCGGGCATGGCCTGCGGCAGCACGAAGTCACCGGTCGGCTGGTCGAGCTGGATCAGCGTGCCCGGTTTCGCCCTGCAGACCAGGTGGTTGCTGACCTTGCCGTCCGGGATCGCCTTCACGGTGATCGTGACGCGGCCGTCCTGTCGGTTTGTCGGCGAGGTGATGGAGTAGGCACGCCACAGGCGCACCCCGTCGACGTCGACCCCGATCCGCACGTACTGACCGGCTGTGTGGCCGCGCCAGCCCCGTCCCGGCCTGATCACGATAGTCGCGGCGTCACCCGTCTCGGGGTGCACGGCCTCGATGCGCCCACGCAGGTCAGCGCCCGCACGCAGCGGGCTGACCAGGTCGAGGTAGTCCGACGGCAACAGCGGCGTCGTGACCATCTCCAGCAGTTTCCACGCCCTGCTGCGGAGGGCTGCACTCGTCATGACTTCAGCTTGCTGCGCCTCAAGGCGTAAAGTCCTAACCGCAGGACGTAAATCTGGTCGGCTGAATTGTTCGCAGGGAACAAACACGTGAGCCATGCAATCCGGAGGGCCAGCGAACTGGCCCTGGATGAGACGACGGTCACCGCACTTCGGGCCGCGCTGAAGACCACCGCCGACGAGGTCGTCCAGGCGATCATCGACGAGGTCCCTCCCTACGCCAACGCCCTTTCGGGCCGCATGGGCGGCACCATCCGCCGAGCCGTCCGCACCGCCCTGGGGCACTACCTGGACCTTGCGAGCGGGAACGCCACAGGCGGCGACGCCGGTGACGCAGCCTACGAGCTGGGCCGCGGCGAGGTGCGCGACGACCGTTCGATGGACGCCCTACTCAGCGCCTACCGCGTCGGCGCCCGCGTGGCCTGGCGATGCCTGGCAGCGGGAGCCGTACCCGCAGGTCTGCCCGCCGCCGAGGTCGCCAAGTTCGCCGAGCTGACCTTCGCCTACATCGACGAGCTCTCCGCCGCGAGCGCCGCGGGCCACGCCGACGAACTGGCCGCCCGTGGCAGGGCCCACGAGCGCCACCTGGAACACCTGGCCCGCGACCTCCTCGCCGGCGCGAGCCCGGACGTGCTGCTGGCCTCTGTTCAACGGGCCGGGTGGCAGCCTCCGGTTTCGCTGACCGCGGTCCTGCTGCCCGCCGCCCAGGCCCGGCCTGCCTACCGCACGCTCGACCCGAGCACCCTCGTCCTCGACGATCTGCCGGACGCCACCGGTGTGCTGCTCGTCCCCGATGCCGACCGATCACATCTCTTGCGGCAGCTAACCGACCGCACCGCCGTGGTCGGCCCGGCCCGGCCATGGACTCGTGCGTCCGCCTCGTACGCACGAGCCGTACGCGCGCGCTCCCTCTCCTCTGATATTCGCGACACCGAGGACCACCTGCCCGAGCTGGTGCTGAGCGCTGACGCGGACGCGTTCGCAGACCTGCGTGCCCGAGCCCTCGCACCGTTGCGGACCTTGCCTGTCGCGACCGCACGGCGGCTGGAGGAGACGTTGCGGGCGTGGCTGCTGCACCAGGGCAGGCGGGACGAGGTGGCGGCGGCGTTGTTCGTCCATCCCCAGACAGTCCGGTACCGGATGTCGCAGCTGCGGGAGCTGTTTCCGGATCTTGCATCGCCACAGCGGGTCCTTGAACTGACGCTGGCGGTCGGTCTTCGGGTCAGCTGACGCGTACTTCGACCGTCCACGCCCGCGTCCGCGAGCGGTCCAGGAATCGTGCCTCGTTCTCGGTGCCATCAGCTGGCTCATGCGGCCCGGGGAAGAGCGGTATTAGCCAGCTGAGACCGGGGGTTGATGTGAAGCTCGGGAAGCCCGTCGGGGGCGCTGTCTCTGAGAAGCGCGGTGGCGGATACGGCTCGACTGGATCCGGTGGACGATGCGCACCGGCCCGCTCGTCGTCCCGCTCATCGAGCATCTGGTCGGTAATCTGGGTAGCTATGCCCTGGAAATCGGCTTTCATGTCGTCGTGGAGGGCGCTGTCCTGGCACGAGCTGACCCACGGGCGCGCGGCGGGCTGCAGCTGGGTGACCGGCGGGGCGGCCAGGCCGGGTCACCAGGGGCGGAGGGCCGGGCCGTTCGCGCCGGGGACGACCGTGGTTCTGCGACGGCCCCGTGCCTCCCTTCCGACAGGTCAACCGGACGACCGACCGGGCCGGCCTGGCTCACCGCGCGAGGGATGATGGGGATGGAATGACGGAACGTGAGGTCAGGAGCTTCCATGGCGAAGCGGGTTCACCGACCCCGTGAGGACGCGGAGTTCAATTTCATCCTCGGGATGAGCGGAGTTCCGGTCCTCGCATACTTCACCGGGACATGGCCCAAGGCAATCGAGCCCTGCCGGGTGATGGACCTCGTCGTGGGTGGCATCGCCGACGACTACACGGGCCGCCTGACGGCCGTCCGCGCCGACATCACGCGTTGTCCGGCCGCAACCGAGCGATACGGGATCACCGGAGCCCCGTCCTACGTCCTGCTGAAGGAGGGAGAGGCGGTGGCGCACGGCACGGGGGCTATGACCATCGCCGAGGTACGGAAGTTCCTGGACGGCCACCTCTGAGCGGCCGCTGCGGCACGTGGCCGCGACGCCCGTCACGTCTCGTCTATGGGAGCTGCGCCGCCTGAGACACCTTGGGGCTGAGGCACCCCCACAGGTCACATAACGCCGTCGAGCGAGGTGTCATCGGGCAACTGCGAGGCCGCAGCGACAATCTCGGGGAATTCCGCCGTCAGGTTCCCGCTGCTGCGGGAACGGATCAGGACCTGGTCGCCGGTACACCGCCCCAGCAGCGCCCGATAGCCATCCCATTTCAACTCGGCCGCGTGTCCGGGACCGGTCAGCGGACCCACACGAGAACGGGCACACGTCAGAGGCGAGCGGTCGGGGTCGACCTGGCGCGGGCAGGCAATGGCAGAACAGTGGCGCCCTGGCGCAGGGAGGAGTGGCTGCGGACCGCGCCGTCGGGCAGCTTCGGCATCGAGATCAGCTTCCGGGGGTTGCCCGAACTGGTCGTCACCCAGCTGCTGTTCGGACTCCAGCACCGCTGCCACCGCGGCGCCCGCACCGAGGCCGGCAACTTCCGCGCCCTGATCGACAAGACGATCCGCCCCTCGGGCGCCCGCCGCCTGGAGGACGTCCCCGACCCCGTCGCGAACGAAGACGCCCTGATCCTGCTGAACCGGACCCGCTTCTACGCCATCCGGGCCGTGAAGACCCCCGAGGGCGAGTACGCCAAGGACGAGTGGGACCTGGTGGCCTTCGGCCACCGCGGCACGCTGGTCTTCACCGTGATCCACCAGCCCTGGCTGCGCGAGACGGCCAAGTGATGGGCCCGCGACTACCTCTCCAAGGTCCGCTCCAAGAGCTCCGCCTCCCACGCCCAGCAGCAACTCCACGGCCTGGCCAAGTTCTCGGACACCCTGCGGGCCCGGCCCGACCACGGCATGGACAAGACCGCGCTCGCCCGCGCCGACGTCGAGAACTTCCTGAACAGGATGTCGTTCCTCGACGCCAACGGCCGGATGACCACGAACACGCGCATCACCTACGTCCGCAGGGCCTGCAACGTCCTCAAGCAGGGCCGGGCCATGGGCCTGACCCGCCCGGACGGACCGATGGCGGGCCTGCCGGACGACTTCGTCATCACCCGCCTCGACGTGCCCAAGGCACCGGAGCCCTCGGAGGAGGTTCTGACTTGCCGCCCGAGGTGATGCGCCAGCTCTGCGCTCACCTGGACACGTTCGAGGCGATGACCTGCCACGAGATCCGGCTGAGCGTCGAGCTGCTGATGGACACGGGCCGCCGGCCCGAGGAGATCTGCCGCCTCGACCTCAACTGCCTGACCCGCGACAGCCAGGGCAAGCCGGTGCTGCTCTACGACAACTGGAAAGAACAGCGGCTGCGGCGCCAGCTGCCGATCCACGAACCGACCGCGAAGCTGATCATTGACCAGCAAAGGGGCGTACGGGAACGCTTCCCCGACCCGCCGCCGTCCCAGCTGGTCCTGCTGCCCGGGCAGGTGTTGAACCTGCGCGGAGACCGGTCGATCGACTCCAACCACCTCAGCGCCATGCACCGCGAGTGGGTCGAGTCCCTGCCCGACTTCGTCCTCGACGACGGCACGGTCTTCGACAAGGAGAAGATCTTCCCCTACGCCTACCGGCACTCCTTCGCCCAGCGCCACGCGGACGCCGGCGTCCCCATCGACGTCCTGGCCGAACTCATGGATCACGACAACTACCAGACCACCAAGACGTACTTCCGGGTCAAGGAAGTGCGCCTGCGGGAGGCGGTGGAGCGCGTGACCAACATGCAGTTCGACCGCCACGGCACCCGAATCTGGGGCGCCATCACCACCGTGCTCGACGCCGAACGCACCCGCCGAGCCGTCGGCGCCGTCGTCGTCCCCTTCGGCACCTGCTCCGAGCCCTCCAACGTCGCCGCTGGCGGCGGAGCCTGCCCGCTGCGCTTCCGCTGTGTGGGCTGCGACCATTTCTCCACCGACGTCTCCTACCTTCCCGACCTCCGCTCCTACCTCGACGACCTGCTCCGCCAGCGGGAACGGTTGAGGTCGATGAGCGAGGCCGAGGACTGGGCCCGCGCCGAGGCGATGCCGTCCGAGGCGGAGATCACCCGCATCCGCCGGCTGATCCAGCGCGTCACCGAGGACGTCGAGACGCTCACCGAGGCCGAACGCGCCGAGATCAATCGGGCCGCCCAGGTCGTCCGCCAGACCCGGCAGAACTTCCTCGGCATGCCCCGCATCCGCCAGCCCCTGCCCGACCTCCGACCGGAGCGACCCGCGTGAACGCACCCGACTCCACTGTCCAGGCGATGATCGAGGGCCGCCGCGCCGACACCGGTCGGCGCCGCCAGCGCGTGCTCGCTGTCCTCGCCCAGGCCGCGAAGGAAGGTTCCGACGTCAGTGTCGCGGCCATCGCCTGCCGGGCCAGCGTCGACCGCACCTTCCTCTACCGCCATCGTGACCTGCTCGGCCAGGTCCACGCCCAGGCCGCCGAACCGCCCACCGTCCCCGGCGGCCGCGGCCCTGCGGTCAGCCGGGCCTCCCTGCAGGCCGACCTGCTGGCCGCCGACGCCCGAACCGCCCGCCTCGCCGCCCGGGTCCGCCGCCTCGAACAGCGCCTCAGCGAGGTGCCTGGTGATCAAGTCTGGCGCCAGGTGGGCATCGGCGGCCCCGAGGACACCGAGCAGCTCAAGGCCCGGATCACCACCCTGGAACAGCAAATCGTCGACCTGGAGCTCAAACTCCAGGACCAAGGCGACGAGCTCGCCGCCGCCCGGGCGGCCAACCGTGAGCTCATGGCCCAGCTCAACCGCCCACCGGGCTGAGCAGAGCCCGGTGGGCGGTTGAGC
>NZ_MCGQ01000090.1 GCF_002242805.1 Streptomyces diastatochromogenes
GCACTTCCTGGTCGACCAGGGCGTGGAGATCGTCATGGGGCCGGGGCGGCACCCCACCTCCGGCTCGGTGTTCCTCTACTTCCGGGGCCCGGAGAACCTCACCTACGAGTACGCCGTCGGCGGCGACCTCATCGAGGACGACGCGGCATGGACCCCGCGGGTGTTCGATCCCGAGCAGCCCTCGTCCATCGACATGTGGCGCGGCCCGGTGGCACCCACGACCCGGCAGCGCCAGCTGCCCCAGCAGGTACCCGCCGCCACGTCGTAGCAGGGCCGGTACCGCACATCCCCACTACGAGGCCGGCAGTGCCGCCGGCCGAAGGAGGATCGATGATCTTCGTGAGCCACGTGATCCCCGTCAACGAAGCGGGGGAACCTCGGCTCGACCGCGCCGCCGTCTGGGAGGGGCTGGTCCTCAAGGCCAACAACGCCCTGCCGTTCGTGCCCGCGATGAGCGACTGCAGGGTCACCGAGCGCCACAGCGACGCCTGCTTCGACCGTGACATCCGCATCCGGGGCGACGCCTTCCGTGAGCGGATCACCCTGGAAGCGCCCCACCGGGTGGTGTTCACCCGCCTCGCGGGCCCCATCCTCGGCACGATCGCCAACGAGATCGAGGGCGAGGGCGACGACATGCGGCTGCGCTTCAGCTTCGCCCTGGTGCTGGCCGGCACGCCGGGCAACTCCGCGGCCGAGGAGACGTACGCCAGGACCATGACCGGCGACTACATCCAGGCCCTCACCGCCACCCGCGACGCCATGCGCCGCCTCGCCGTCGACAACGCCGCGTGACCTGACCGGTCCCCTCCCCACCGAGTGGGGACCCCTACCGAGTACGGACGAAAAGGGACAAAGATGTCTGATATGTCCGACTGGCTTCATTCCTTCTACGCCGATGTGGACGCCCAGCAGACCGAGCGCGTCCTCGACCGCTTCACCCCGGACGGGGAACTGGTCTTCGGCAGCAACCCGCCCGCCATCGGCCGCGCAGCCATGCGCGAAGTGCTGGAGAACCTGCGCGCGGCGCTCTCCGGCATGCGGCACGAGTGGTGCAACCGCTGGACGGTCGACGAGAGAACCCTGGTCCTGGAGGCCCGCGTCCACTACACCACGCGCGGCGGCACCGAGGTGGTCCTCCCCTGTGCCACGGTCATCGACCGCGACGCCTCGGGTCTCATCACCTCCCTGCGGATCCACATCGACTCCGCACCGCTGTTCACGGCCCTGGACGCCGAGTCCGTGACCGCACAGCCGGAACCCGTGTCCTCCGACAAGGCGGCGGGATGACCGGCCGACACACCGGCCGAACGGCAACCCGGCCATGACCGGGCACCTCACGAGCGAGGCGGTGGCGGAGGACCGTACGGCAACCGCCGGGGACGCGACGGAGCGTACGGACACCGCCGGGGGCGCGACGGACCGTACGGACACCGCCGGGGAAGTCGTCGCCGCGGCCCGTACGCTGGGGGCGCTCGGCCTGGTGGCAGCCTTCGGGCATGTGTCGGCGCGCCGCGACGACCGGATGCTCATCACACCCGCGATCGACCTCGCCCGGGCCACCGAGGACACGCTCCTCGAGATCCCCTTGGACGCGTCGGCGCTCCCGGCGAACGCACCGGGCGAGGCCTGGATCCACCTGGCGGTCTACCAGGCACGACCGGACGTGCACGCCGTCGCCCGCGCCATCCCGGAGTCCGCCTTCGCGGCCGGCGCGGTCGTCTCCCGCAGCATTCCGCCCCTGCACGGACAGGGCGCCATGCTCGGCGAGGCCGTGCCCGTGCACGACGACGCACGCCTGATGCGCTCGGCCGAGATCGCCGAACGGGCCGCCCGCACGCTCGGCGACGCCGACGCCCTCGTCCTGCGGGGCAACGGTGCCGTCACCACCGGTGGCAGCCCCGGCCATGCCGTCGCCCGTATGTGGCTCCTCGACACCACCTGCCGTCTGCATCTCGCGGCACGTCAGGCCGGTGCGATCCGGGCCCTCACCGCCGAGGAGATCACGGCCTGGCGAGCAGCCGCCCCGCCCCTGCTCGACCGGCTCTGGGCGCACCTGCGAAGACCCGACGGCGCCTGACCTGTGCCCATCGCCACCGTGACCGACGAGTGACGCAACCGTCCGCCCCGCGTCCCGGGGAGGACCGACCGACGAAGGAATGCACCATGCGCGTCAGCGGCCTGCTGCACTACGGCCTCCAACTGCCCGACCTGGCCCAGGGCAAGGACTTCTACACCGACTTCGGCCTGAACGTCGACGAACACGGCGACCGGCTCGTCGTACGCTGCGACGGCCGGGACCAGGACCAGACCCTGCTCGTCGAGGGACACGACAAGCGTCTGCACCACGTCGCCTTCGCGACACCGGAGGGATCGCTGCCAGAGCTGCAGCGTCACCTCGAATCGCTCGGCATCACCCTGCTGGACGCCCCCGCCGGCGGCCCCGAGGGCGGCCTGTGGTTCCGCGACCCCGACGGCAACGCGGTCAACGTGCGCGAGCGGGAACTCGCCCCGCCGCGGCCCGGAGAACCGGTCGAGCAGAACGTGGCCGGCGACTACCGGCGAGTGGACCGGGCCCGCTGGCTCAGCGCGCACACCGCGCCGCGCCCGCGCCGGCTGGGCCACATGCTGGTCTTCTCCTCGGACGTGAACCGCTCGCAGGACTTCTACGAGCGCACACTCGGCCTCAGGCTGTCCGACCGGATCACCGGCAAGGCCGTGTTCATGAACTCCGGGCCCGGCGACCACCACGTCTTCGGGTTCATCCAGAGCAGCCACCCGGGTCTGCACCACTCCAGCTGGGAGGTCGACAACCTCGACCAACTGGCCATGGGCGCCCAGATCATGGCCGACAAGGGCCACACCGTCGGCTGGGGCCTGGGCCGGCACACCCTCGGCTCGAACCTGTTCCACTACATGCGCGACCCCTGGGGCAGCTGGATCGAGTACTTCTCCGACATCGACCAGATCACCGAGGACTGGAAGGGCCAGGACTGGGACGTCCCGCCCGCGGTCTGGTGCCCGCTGATGCCCGACGAGTTCCTGCGGAACGTCGAGCCGAAGCCGGAGTGACGACATGACGACATCCGAGCAGTTCGCCGGGCGCGTCGCCATGGTCACCGGCGCCGGATCGGGCATAGGCAGGGCCTCGGCCCTGGCGTTCGCGGCCCGCGGGGCGGCCGTCGGCGTGTGCGACGTCAACACCGAGGGCGGCGAGGAGACCGTCTCCCGCATCGAGGCCGCCGGTGGAAAGGCCCTGTTCCTGCACACGGACGTGTCGTCCGGCGCCGCGGTCCGGCAGGCCGTGGACACGCTCGTGACGACGTACGGCGGGCTGCACTTCGCCCACAACAACGCCGGCACGTACGCCATGGCGCTCACCGGTGAGCTGTCGGAGGCGGAGTTCACCCGGGTGCTGAACGTGAACCTGCTCGGCGTGTTCCTGTGCATGCGCCACCAGATCCCGCTGATGCTCGACGCCGGCGGTGGCGCGATCGTCAACACGGCCTCGATCTGGGCCCACACGGGCATGCCGACCCAGGCCGCGTACGTGGCCAGCAAGCACGGCGTCGCCGGCCTGACCAAGACCGCGGCCGTCGAGTACGCCGCCCGGGGCGTCCGCGTCAACGCGGTGTCCCCCGGCTACATCGAAACGCCGATGACGGCGGGCAATCCGCCCGACGCCCTGGCCGCCGTCCTGTCCCGTCAGGTCATCGGCCGGGCCGGGCAGCCGGAGGAGATCGCGGCCGCGGCTACCTGGCTGTGCGGCGACGAGGCCTCGCTGGTCACCGGAGCGGTCCTCAACGTCGACGGCGGCTATCTGGCGCACTGACCACCCCAACCACCCTTCAGAAAGGCAGACTCCATGGCGGACTCTGCGCACGTCACCACGATCAAACGCTTCTACGACATGGCAGACGGCCGGATCACCGGCAGTCCCGCCGAGTTGTTCACCGAGGACGTCAGGATCTACACCCCCAAGTTCGGCGTCGCCGCCGGACTCGACGCGATGGTCGCGGCGGGCAGGGGCCGCGCGATGTTCCGGCGCATGGAGCACCACCTCGACGAGTTCCAGATCGTCGAGCGGGGCGACCGGGTCGTCGTCGAAGGCACCACCGAGGGGGAGACGGTCACGGGCCGCACCTGGGACGGCCGCACCGACATCCCCGGCCACTTCTGCGCCGTCTTCGACTTCCGCGACGGCCGTATCAGCAGGATGCACGTCTACTTCGATCCCGACCTCGGCCACGAGGACGCGGACCGCTACCCGTGGTGGCGGCAGCCCACCACCTCACCCACCGAAAGGCACGACACCATGCCCCAGACCGTGGACGGGACCATCCGGCACACCCTCGACCTGAACGAGGTGGAGTTCGTACGGCACTTCGACGCGCCCCTGGATCAGCTGTGGCGCTTCGTCTCCGAGCCGGAGCTGCTGGCGAAGTGGCTGGGCGGTCCGGTCGACAAGCTGGAGCCGTTCGAGGGCGGCGAGGTCGTCATCCAGATCGCGCCGAAGATGGGCGCGACGGTCTACGGCAAGGTCCTCGAGTACGTGCCACGGCAGGTCCTGGCGCTGACCTGGGAGGTCCCGGCCTGGGGCCACACCCCCGACCTCATGGGTACGACGATGCGGTGGGCCGTCGAGGCGGACGGCGACGGCTCCCAGCTGACCCTGACCCACGCCCTGCCCCACTCCGTCTTCCGCGAGCACCTCTTGAGCGCCGCCTGGCATCTGCACATGGACCAGCTGGGCCACCTTCTCGCCGGCCACGACGAGCACTACACCATCCAGCAGAACGAGATCCACGCCCTGGTTGTGGCCTACCTGGAGAAGGACCAGGCCGAGAAGCGGGCGTACTACGAGCACCTGCTCGGCATCCGGAAGGCCGGGGCCTGACATGACATCCGCCACCACACAGGCACAGAGAACCAAGAGGGTCGCCGTGGTCACGGGCGGCGGCGCCGGTATCGGCCAGGGCTACGCCCTCCGGCTCGCGCGCGACGGCCACACGGTCGCCGTGGCCGACCTCGGCCCGGCCGACGCGACCGAGAAGCTGATCCGTGAGGCAGGCGGCGAGGTCTTCTCGGCCCGCTGCGACGTGTCCGACCCCGACAGCGTGACCGGGTTCGCCGCGGCCGTCACCGACCGCTTCGGGCACGTCGACATCCTCGTCCACAACGCGGGCATCTACCCCATCGTCCCCTTCGAGGAGACGGACTGGGCGACCTGGCGCCGCATCATGGACATCAACCTGGACTCCGTCTTCCACCTCACCAAGGCGTTCCTGCCCGGCATGCGGCAGCACGGCTGGGGACGCATCGTGGTCATGGCCTCGGCGACCTTCCACTCCGGGCCGCCCGGCATGGTCGCCTACACGGCGAGCAAGGGCGGAGTGATCGGCTTCGTCCGCACGCTCGCCGCCGAGGTCGGCGCACACGGGGTCACCGTGAACGCCATCGCGCCGGGCCTGGTCCGCACGCCCGGCACCCTCTCCGGGCCGCAACAGGAGCTGGGGCTGTTCGACGCGCTTCTCGCCACCCAGGCGATCAAGCGGACCGGTGTGCCGGAGGACCTGATGGGCACGGTGTCGTTCCTGACCTCCGACGAGGCCGCCTTCATGACCGGTCAGACGCTGGTGGTGGACGGGGGCTTCGCCCGGGCCTGAGCCCGCATTTCGCAAGGCCACGGGGACAGCAAGCGCAGGACCGAGGGACGACAAGGCTTGAGGGAGAGACCGTGACCCCACCGCACACCGCTCGGCACACCGACGAACCACCCGGCTGGGTGACCGACCTGTACGCCTGCTTCGACAGCCTCGACATGGAGGCGATCCTCGCCCGGTTCAGCGAGGACGCCCGCATCCGGTTCGGCAACGCGGAGCCGACCGTGGACCTGGACGCGTACCGAGCCACGTTCGACGCGTTTCTCGGGACGATACGAGGCACAGCGCACCGTTTCACCCAGGTGTGGGAGTGCGGCGACTCGGCCGTGCTGCTCGCCGAGGTCGAGTACAGCTGCCAGAACGGCACGGTGACGTGCCTCCCGGCGGCGACGAAGCTGCATCGCCGGCCGGACGGGCTGATCGACGAGATGCAGGTCTTCGCCGACGTCACCCCGCTCTTCATGCCGTGACCCCCCTGTGTGTGCTTCCGGCCGGGCCACCGGCCGGAAGCACACACCATTTACTGTCCGAACAAGTAAATCCGGCCCATCACACCTACCCGTCAGCGCTGTACCCTTTACTTGTTCAAGCAACTGCACAGGCCTCACGAGGAACCCATGAGCCAGCCGGAGAGCACAGACGCCCGTCCGTCGACGACAACCGACGCCACGGGGCTGGCGGACATGCCGGACTCCGTCGCGGCCGGTGCCATCAATCACGCGATCCTCCGCGTGGCCCGCCTGCACCGCATGCTGGCCGGCCAACTACTTCGCCGAGTCGGCCTCCACCCCAGCCAGGAACTGGTCATGATGCAGTTGTGGGATCGCGGCCCGCAGCGGCAGACCGACCTGGTCCGTCTGCTCGGCTCCGACGCCGCCACCATGACGCGCACGATCCGGCGTCTGGAGAACGCGGGCTTCGTCCGCCGCCGCCCCTCCCCCACCGACAAGCGGGTCACCATCGTCGAACCCACCGCGGCCAGCAACGCCCTGCGCACCGAGGTGGAACAGGTCTGGATGGACCTCGAGACCAGCGTCGCGGAAGGCATGACGCCGGCCCAACAGGCCGAGGTCATCGAGGTCCTGGGCCGCATCGAGGAGAGCCTCGCCCGCGCCACCTCGCAGGAGGCCTGAGGTCCGGCGTAAGCCGATGTGCCGGGTGGCGGCCGCTCCGTCCTGTCAGGTCACGAGCCGCAGCACGTCCGCCAAGCCGCGCTCACCGGTGCGGTTCTCCGCCGGCAGGATGTAGGTGCGCAGACCGCAGGCGGCCGCGCCGCCGTCGCGGACCGGGTTGTCGCCGACCATGAGGGTGGCACGGGGGTCGGCGCCCAGGTCGGCGCAGGCCTTGAGGAACAGCTGCGGGTCGGGCTTCTCGCGGCCCTGCTCGTAGGAGATGACGCAGGTGTCGACCAGGGCCTCCAGCCCGTGGTGGGCGAGGTGGGTGCGCAGGTCCCAGGCGAAGTCGCTGACGATGCCGATCCGCAGTCCGCGCTCGCGCAGCGCCCGCAGGACCGGTTCGGTGTCGGGATACGGCACCCAGGCGTCCGGGGCGGTGAGTTCCCGGTAGGCCGCCTCCTCCGCCCCGCGCAGAAAGTCGACCTGCTCCCACCATCCCCGCATGGCACGGCGGTGCCGGTCGGAAGAGAGATCGCGGCCTTCCTGGAGGCCGACGACGGAGGGCAGCCGGAAGGCGGCGCGCAGCTGGTCGGATATCCCGGCCACCGCACCGGGCTCGTCCAGCAGCGCGAGCCGGTCGCAGGCTGCGCCGACCCGGTGCAGCCAGGTCCTGAGGTCGGTCATCTGGAAGATGGTGTTGCTGAAGTCGAACAGCACGGCCTGGACCGGAGGCACGGGCGCGGCCATCTCGGCATCGCTGGGACGGTAGGCACTCGGTGTTTCGAACAGGGTGTGGATCACGGGGAGGGCTCTTCGGGTTCGATCGTCTCGACGGTGACCCCGAGGTCGCGTATGGCCGCGAGTTCCGCCTCGGGGGTGCCGGTGTCGGTGATGACGGTGTGGTAGTCGGCCACGGTGCCGTACGCGTAGGTGGCGGTCTTGCCGAACTTCGAGTGGTCCACCAGGAGCAGGGCCTGTTCGGCGGAGGCGAGCATGGCCAGCTTCACCTCGACGTAGTCGTTCAAGGGGTGGAAGAGCCGGCCTTCCAGGATGGCGGTGGCGGACATCAGGGCGAGGTCGGCCCGGATCCGGGACAGGGCACGGGTCACGGTGGGACCGGTGCAGGAGTTGAAGTCGCCGCGGTAGTCGCCGCCCAGCAGGGTGACGCTCACGCCGGGCGCGGACCCGAGGCGCTGGGCGAGCCCGACGGAGTTGGTGACGACGTGGAGTTGGTCGAGCCGGGCCAGCGCGTCGGCCAGGGGGAACAGGGTGGTCGAGTCGTCCATGAGCACCGTGCTGCCCGGCCTGATCCGGTCGGCGACGGCCGCGCACAGCGCGTTCTTGGCCGCGAGGGCGCTGTTCTCACGGAAGCGGGTGGCCGTCTCCATGGTGAGGGCGGGGAAGGCGACGGCCCGCCCGCGCTCCTTGCGCAGCAGATGGCGCCCGGCGAGGTCGTCCAGGTCCCGGTGCATCGTCATCAGACTGACGTCGAAGTGCTGGGCGAGGTCGTCGATGCGGGTCTCGCCGTGTTCGGCGACATATTGCAGCACGGCCTGGCGCCGCTCCTCGACGGCCGCCTGTGACAGTCGCGTACGGGCGGTCACGGCGCCCCTCCTTCCCGGTCGCTCCGGTCTCGCAGTTTCCCACACGGGCCGGTGGGGTCCGGGGCCCGTCCGGCTCCCGGACCACGGGCCGCCGGTGCGGCGACGGCTGCGGCGTACGACGTGCACACCCGAGCGGCCGGTCACGGACCGTCCACCGTGACCAGCACCTTCACGTGCGCGGGATCGACGGACGCGGCGAAAGCCTTGGCGGCGTCCTCCAGCGGGAAGGTGGCGGTGACGATCTCGGCTGTGTCCACGGCACCCGAGGCGATCAGGGACATCGCGGTGCGGTAGTCCTCGCCCGTGTACATCAGGGTGCCCTCGATACGGATCTCCCGGTCCTGGACCAGGTCCAGACGGACCGCGGTCGTGCCGGCGGCACCCACGCCCACCACCACGATGTGGCCACCCTTGGCCACGAGGCCGGTGGCCTGAGCCATGGACTGCTCCCGGGCCACACAGTCGAAGACGACGTCGACCGGTCCGCCGAGCGCGGCATGGGCCTGCTCGACCAGGTCGGGGGCGTCGGCGGGCAGGGCCGCGTCGGCACCGAGACGCAGCGCCCGCTGCCGCTTGCCGTCCATCAGGTCGGTGACGGCGATCCGGGCGGCCCCCGCGTGCCGGGCGGCGAGGAGCGTGAGCAGGCCGATGGGGCCGGCCCCGAGCACGGCGACCGTGCGGCCGGTGAGGTCACCGGCCTTGGCCACGGCGTGCACCGGGGTGGCCAGGGGCTCGACGAGGGCGGCCTCGATGTCGGTCATGCCGTCGGGGATGCGATGGACTCGGTCGGCGGGGATGGTGAACAGGTCGGTCATGGCGCCGGGCGTCTGGCAGCCGAACACCTTCAGTTCCTGGCAGATGTTGTAGCGGCCGGAGCGGCACTGGGGGCACCGGCCGCAGTACAGGTTGGGTTCGATGATCACCCGGTCGCCGGGCCTGAAGTCCTCGGCGCCCTTCCCTGCCGCGGCGACGACACCCACCGCCTCGTGACCGGGTCGGTAGGGCAGGTCGATGAAGGGATGGTGGCCGGCCGCCGCATGGGTGTCGGAACCGCACACGCCGACGACCGTGGTGTGCACCAGGAGTTCGTCGTCCCCGGGTACGGGCGCGGGCACGTGCTCGATGGTGATGTCGTCGAGGGAGCGGACGAGGACGCGGCGGATCTGCTCGGTCATGGTGGCGGAGTTCCGTTCGGTTCGGGCGTTCACGCGGTGGCGAGGCCGGGCTGGATCTGGATCTTGCGGCCGATGCCCGCCTGGAAGCGGGCGATGGCGTCCGGGAACGCCGCCAGGGGCAGGCGGTCGCTGATGAAGACGTCCGGGTCGATGACGCCGGTGGCGAAGAGGTCGGCGGCACGCTCGAAGCTGTGCAGGACGGCCATCGAGCCGGTGATGGTGATCTCCTGGTTGTAGATCCTGTACGGCTCGATGGTGGTGCGGGCGGCAGGGGAAGCGACCCCGAACTGCAGATACGTGCCGCCCTTGCCGACCCGGCCGAGGGCGTCCTGGATGGCCTGGGCGTTGCCGGTGGCGTCGACGACCAGGTCCCAGCCGTACGGCGGCCGGTCGAGCTCGTCGGCGGACGCGGCACTGCCGGAGCAGCCCAACTGCCGTGCCGTGGCGAGGCGTTCGGCGTTGATGTCGACGACGTCGACGCTCGCGGCGCCGGTGGCCTTGGCGAGCTGGAGCATCATCAGGCCCATGGTTCCGGCGCCGTAGACGAGCACGCGGGAGGCGAGGCGGCTGCGCAGGACGTCGTAGCCGCGCACCGCACAGGACAGCGGCTCGATCAGGGCCGCGTCCTCGGTGCGCACGCCGTCGGGGAGGAGCACGCAGTTGGCGACCGGCGCGGCCACGAACTCGGCGGCGGCGCCGGGATGCGTGACGCCGATGGCCGCGTACCGCTCGCACAGGTTGTTGCGGCCGAGGCGGCAGTAGTGGCACTCACCGCAGTACAGGTTCGGGTCGACCGCGACGCGGGTGCCCACCGCCACCTCGGTCACCCGGGAGCCGACGGCGACGACTTCCCCGGCGAACTCGTGGCCGGGGACGATCGGCAGGCTGGGCGCGTGCTCGCCCTGAAGGATGTGCAGGTCGGTGCCGCACAGCCCGACCGCGGCCACCTGGACGACGACCTCGCGGGGTCCGGGGGCCGGGTCGTCGACGGTGGCGAGTTCCACCTTGCCCGGCGCGGCGATGACGGCGGCCCTCATTTGACGGCTCCCAGGGACAGGCCGCGGACGAGTTTGTCCTGGGCGGCGAAACCGGCGATGAGGACGGGCAGCGACACCAGCGTGGCGGCGGCGCAGAGTCGGGCGAGGAACAGGCCCTCGTTGGTGATGAAGCCGACCAGGAAGACCGGCGCGGTGGATGCCTGCGTGGCGGTGAGGTTCACGGCGAACATGAACTCGTTCCAGCTGAAGATGAAGCAGATCAGCGAGGTGGCGGCGAGTCCGGGCATGGCGACCGGTGCGACGACCCGCCACAGCACGGTGAGCAGGTTGGCCCCGTCGACCTCGGCCGCCTCCAGGATCTCCTTGGGCACCTCGGCGAGGAACGAGCGCATCATCCACACCGCGATCGGGAGGTTCATGGCGGTGTAGAGGACGATCAGGGTCCACACGTTGTCCAGCATTCCGGCGTCCTTGACGATCAGGTACACCGGCAGCAGAGCCGCGATGGCCGGGAGGAACTTGGTCGACAGGAAGAAGAACATCACGTCGGTCCACTTCTGGACCGGCTTGATGGACAGCGCGTAGGCCGCCGGCACCGCCAGGGCGAGCACCAGCACCGTCGAAATGACACTGGCCATGGCCGAGTTGAGCAGGTACGGGGTGATGTCCCGGCTGAACAGCAGCTTGTACTGGTCGAAGGTGAGCGGGGCGAAGAGGGACGGCGGGTTGGTCGCCGCGTCCGCCTCCTGGTGGAAGGAGGTGAGCACCATCCACGCCACCGGCGCGAAGAACGCGAACGTGGCGAGCCAGGCGACGAAGGTCCACAGGGGCGACAGTCGCGCAGTCATCGGGAAACCTCCTCGCGGAACAGCGACGCGATGGTGCGCAGCGCGAAGGTCGCGATCACGATCGAGCCGAGCACGACGACGACACCGGCGGCGGCCGCCTGGCCGTACTCGTACTTGCGGAACATGGTCAGGTAGATCTCGTAGGGCAGGTTGGTGGTCTGCGAGCCCGGGCCGCCCTGGGTGATGGTGTAGACGGCGTCGAAGGTCTGCACGACGTAGATCGTGCCGAGCAGGACGCCCAGCTCGATGTACTGGCGCAGGTGCGGCAGGGTGATGTGCCGGAAGGTCTGCATCGCGGAGGCCCCGTCCATGCGGGCCGCCTCCAGGACGTCACCGGGCTGCGCCTGCAGACCGGCCAGGAGGATCAGCATCATGAACGGCGTCCACTGCCAGACCAGCGAGACCACGACGGCGGGCATGGGGAACGAGGAAACCCAGTCGATCGTGGGGCCGTTGGCGGCTCCGAAGAGCCGGTAGACGGCGTTGAGGGTGCCGTTGAGCAGGCCGTAGTCGGGGTTGTAGAGGGCGTGCTTCCACAGCAGCGCGGCCGCGACCGGCATGACGAGGAACGGCGCGATGAGCAGGGTGCGGGCCAGGCCGCGGCCGGCGAACCGGCGGTCGAGCAGCATCGCCAGACCGAGGCCGAGGACCACGCTGCCGATCACCACCGACGCGGTGAGCACGATCGTGTTGAGCACCGCGGTGCGCAGCCGCTCGTCGGTGAAGACGAACGTGAAGTTGGACAGGCCGACGAAGTGCCGGTCACCCGGCTTGAGGATGTTCCACTGGAAGGTGGAGATCACGATCGTGGCCACGAAGGGCAGTTGGGTGACGGCGATGGTGAAGACCAGCGCCGGGAGCAGCGGGATCCGGCGCTTCCACTTGCCGGCGCCCGAGGAATTCCGGGTACGGGCCGGTGGTGGTGCCGTCTTGGGGGGAACGGTGAGTGTGGTCATGGACTTTCCTCCGCCAGTGACGGCCGGGTAGAGGGGAGCGGTGCCCGGCCGGGGGGAGGGCCGGCCGGGCGGTTCGAGCGGGTCACCGGTAGTTCTTGGCTACGTCCTCGGCGAGCTTCTGGCCGTCGTTCAGCGCCTGGTCCACGCTGGTCTTGCCGGCGATGGCGGCGGAGATCTCCTGGGTGACCTTGGTGCCCAGGTCCTGGAACTCGGGGATGGCCACGTACTGGATGCCCACGGTCGGCCTGGGCTGGACGCCCGGGTCGGCCGGGTCGGCTCCCTCGATGGACTTCAGCGTGACGTCACCGAACGACGCAGCGGCCTTCTGGTACTGCGGGATGTCGTACGTGCTGGCCCGCTTGCCGGCCGGAACCCGTGCCCAGCCGAGCTTCTCACCGACCAGCTGCTCGTACTTCTTGCTGGAGGCCCAGAGCATGAACTTCGAGGCGGCGTCGGCGTTCTTCGTGGTCTTGGGCATCGCCCAGGCCCAACTCCACAGCCAGCCGCCGCTCCTGGTCTCGGCGGTCGGTGCGTAGGCGTAGCCGACGTGACCGGCGATCTTGCTGGTGCTGGGGTCCTCCAGGGCCCCGGCCGCGGCGGTGGCGTCGTACCACATCGCGACCTTCTGCTGGCTCATGGCGTTGAGGCACTCGGTGTACCCGGCCTGCGCCGCGCCCGCCTCACCGTGCTCGCGGACCAGGTCGACGTAGAACTTCGTGGCCTTCTTGAAGCCGTCGCCGTTGACCTGCGCCTTCCAGTCCTTGGTGAACCAGGTGCCGCCGAAGGTGTTGACCACGGACGTCAGCGGCGCCCCCAGCTCACCCCAGCCGGCAAGACCGCGCAGGCAGATGCCCCGCATCCCGGGCTCGGCGCCGTCGACCTTGGCCGCGATGTCGGCGATCTGCTGCCAGGTCGGATGCTCGGGCACCGTGATGCCCTTCGCCTTCATGACGTCCTTGTTGTACATGAGGAAGGACGACTCGCCGTAGAACGGCAGGGCGTAGAGCTTGCCGTCGGAGCCGGACAGCAACTTCACCATCGGCTTGAGCAGGTCGGCCCTGTCGAAGCTCGTGTCCTGGTCGGCGTAGGACCCCAGCTCGTGCAGCCAGCCGTTCTTCTCCCAGATGGGTACCTCGTAGGCGCCGATGGTGGCGACGTCGTACTGGCCGGCCTGAGTGGCGATGTCCTGGGTGACCTTGTCCCGCAGCTCGTTCTCGGGCAGGACCGTGAAGTTCACCTTGATGCCGGTGTCCTTCGTGAACGTGCTCTTCGTCAGCTTCGCGATGTCCTCCATCTGCGGATTGCCGACCATCAGCACGTTGATGCTCTTGCCGCCGCCCGAGGATCCGCCGGCGCCGGCTCCGGAACAGGCGGTGGCGAGCAGGGCGGTGGCGGCGGCGCCGGCGATGAGGGCGTATCTGGTCGATCGCATGACGGGGACCTCTCGTACGGGTGGCTCGGGAAGCGGCGTAGGGCGTGGGGGGCCAAGGGCCTCAGAGGGGGGGCACTGAGGCTCGGATGGGGAGGGGTGTGGCTGCGGCCCTGGGGTGTCGGGCGCGATGTCGATGGCGGAATTATTATCAGGAGACTGCGCCATTGTTAACACATCTTGCGAGAAATTCTGCTCGGATCTATCGCTACACCGTCTCGCCAAGGGTCTGACCCCGCCCTGATCACGTTCGGGTCCCGTCCCACGGGACCCCCAGGAACGCAAAAAGGGGCTGACCGCGGTACATCGCGGTCAGCCCCTTCACCCTGGGACGGAGTTCAGCGTCGCAGCAGCACAGGCAGGACGGACGCCTCCAGGTAACGGACGAGGTAGGCGGCGTCCGCCTCCTCCTCCCCGATCGCCGACCGGCCGTACGCGACTCCGACGACCAGGTCCGCAACGAATTCGAGAGCGGGGTTGTCCGGCGCCACCTCCCCACGCCGGACGGCCCGCTCGACCACACGGCGCAGCGTCTCGGGCTCGGCCTTCTCCCCGTACAGTGCGGCGACCAGCTCGGGATCGCTCTCCAGGGCCCGGTTCAGCGCCGCGAAGGGCACCCCACCCCTCCCGCGCCGGTCCTCACCGACGATCCGCGCGATCTCATGCAGGTCGCCTCGCAAGGAGCCCGTGTCGACGGACGACAAGCGGGCGCAGTCACGGCGACGCACTGCCGCGGCCACCAGCCGCGGCCTGCTCCCCCACCGGCGACGCAAGGTGTCCCGGTCGACCCGCGCCCCGGCCGCGACCGCGTCCAGGGTGAGCGCGTCGTACCCGACCTCGCGCAGCAGGTCGAGGACTGCCGAATAGATCTCGTCCCCCTGCCCAGCCGGCGTCCTGTCGGCCATGCCACACCTCGATCCGTACCGAGAGGTTTCCCGAGGACGCGTCGTCAGACCGACGCGAGGCCGAAGAGGACCGGCACCGCCGACACCGCGACCAGGATCATCGGGAACGCGGCCCCCTTGCCGTCCTTGACACGCAGGTGTGCGCCCGCCGCTCCGACGAAGAAGAGCACGACACCGACGGCGGCGGCGATCCCGAGGGGCCGATAGGCGATGCCGACCAGCAGGCCAAGCGCACCCGCGAACTTCACCGCGGCCAGCGGAAGGCGCCAGGTGTCCGCCACCTGGACGGCGTTAAGGGAGGCCATGACTCGTTCGTCCTTGACGATCATGCCGCGCCCCGAGAAGACCAGCATCACCGCGACCAGGACGGCAGCGACCACGTATCCGACGAACATGTACGACTCCAGAGGGGAAAGGAAGGAAAATGATGGAAGAGCTTCAATGATTGAAGAAGCTCAACGATATAGCAACTGTTACCGTTGCCACATGACAGCCGACATGCCCGAAGGGCCCCTGGACCGCCTCGGACTCCTGCTCGCCTGGCACGGCAGGATCACCGACACCTGGATCCGCCGCGCCCTGGGCACCACCGGCCTCACCCCTCGGCACGCCATGACGCTGATGCACCTGGGTGCGGGCCCGGTGAGCCAGCAGTCCCTGGTCGACAAACTGGACGTCGACCCGAGCGTCCTGGTGACGGTCCTCAACGACCTCGAAGGCGGGGACCTCGTCCACCGTCGACGCGACCCCGCCGACCGGCGGCGCCACATCGTGGAGATCACCCCCGAGGGCTCGGTGACCCTCGGCACCCTGGAAACCGCGCTGACGAAGGTCGAGAACGAGCTGTTCGCCGACCTGTCCGAACAGGAACGCACGACCCTGCGAGCCCTGCTGAAGCGCCTCGCCTCCGCTCCCGCCGACTACGAGTGCTGAGCCACTGACCGACCACGGGCGAGTCGGCCGACACCACGCGCCACATCCTCCCTGCGGCACACGTCCATGCCAGCGTTTACTTGGCTGGCCAACAAACGAGCGAGAGGACGTGTGCCATGCCCACGGACATCAACCAGCGAACCGTCCTTGTGCTGGGTGCGACAGGCAACCAGGGCGGCGCGGTCGCACACGAGCTACTGCGCCGGGGCCGGCCCGTGCGCGCGCTCACCCGTGACCCGAAGTCGGCGAAGGCCCAGGCCCTCGCCGAGGCCGGCGCCGAGGTGGTGGCGGGCGACCTCGACAACCCGCAGTCGCTCGACGCCGCCCTCAGCGGGGTGTACGGCGTCTACAGCGTGCAGACGTTCATGGGGCCGGAGGGCGTCAAGGGCGAGGAGCGGCAGGGGCGCGCCGTCGCCGACGCCGCGGCGCGGGCCGAGGTGCGGCACTTCGTCTACGGCTCGGTGGGCGGCGCCGACCGCGACAGCGGCGTCCCGCACTTCGAGAGCAAGGGCCGGATCGAGCAGCACATCGCCGAACTGGGACTTCCGGCGACCGTGCTGCGTCCGGCCTTCTTCATCAACAACTTCGCCTTCGTCGGCCCCCAGCGGGCCGGGGACGGACTGGTCCTCGCGCTCGGGCTGAAGCCGGAGACCAAGCTCCAGATGTTCGCCCCGGAGGACATCGGCCTGTTCGCCGCGGACGCCTTCGAGAACCCGGACGACTACCTGGGCCGTCAGCTGGAGATCGCCTCCGACGAACTCACGGGGCCGCAGATGGCCGAGGTGTTCGAGAAGGTGTCGGGCCTGCCCACCACCTTCCGGGAGCTGCCCGTCGAGCAGGTGCTGCAGGCCGACGAGGAGATGGGCCTGATGTTCGGCTGGTTCAACGACGAGGGCTTCGACGCGGATCTTCCCGCCCTGCGGTCCCGGCATCCCGAGCTGACCACCCTGGAAGCCTGGGCGCGCCGGAACTGGACGGCTCCGGCCGCCCAGTGACCGTTCAGGTCTCCCAGGGCGACGGGCCCGCGTTGACCAGCGTCATCGCCTTGGGTACGGCCGTCGGTACGTAGTCGGGCGCATGGTCCCGCAACACCCTCAGCGCCGTGCGCTCCAGATGGTGGGCCAGGCAGGAGACCGCGGCATCGCGGTCGCCCGCGACAACCGCGTCCAGGATCGCGGGGTGCTCGATGTTGCCGGGTTCGGACCAGCTCGTCGAGTCGAAGCGCTGGATGATGCGGATGTACCGCACGCTACGGTCGGAGAGTGCCCTCAGCTGACGCTGGAGCGCCTCGCCCGCGCCGGCGGAGAGGAGGCGATGGTATTCGCCGTGCGCCGCGAACCAGCCCTCGATGTCCTTGGCCCGAGCGGCCCGGCGCATCGCGGTCACCTGTGCCTTGGCCTCGCGCCTCGCCCGGGCGCCGAAGCCGTCCAGGGTCATGGTCAGCGCCAGCGTCTCCAGCATGATCCGCATCGCGTAGTCGGCGTCCAGCTCGGCCGGGTCGATGGCGGTGACGCGCATCCGCTGGTT
>NZ_MCGQ01000091.1 GCF_002242805.1 Streptomyces diastatochromogenes
CACGAACTGCGCACCCCGCTGATGAGCATAGGCACCAACCTGGACATCCTGGCCGGTCACCCTGGGCTCCCCGAACCGGATCGCACGGAGGTCGTCGCCGCTCTGCGCCGCGAACACGGGCGGCTCCTGGGGCCTGCTGCTGATGCTGCGCGACCTCGGGCGCAGGGACCTGGTGGAGTCGGAGACGTTCCGCACCGCCGACCTGACGGAGATCGCGGAGGCGGCCGTCGCCGAGGCCCGGCGCCATACGCCCGGCGCGCTGATCGTGCTGGACGCCCCGGCGGGGATCACCGTGCGCGGCGGGGAACCGGGACTGCGGCTGCTGCTCGACAATCTGCTGGCCAACGGCGTGGCGCACGGAGCCGACGCGGGCGGGCTGGTGAGCGTGACGCTGGGGCTGCGGCGCGTGGGAGAGTGGATCGTACTCACGGTGGACGACGGCGGACAGGGAGTGCCGGGGGCTGGACCGGGAGCAGATCTTCGAGCGGTTCCGGCGCGGCCCGGCCAGCGCCGGCTCCGGGCTCGGCCTCACGCTGGTGGCCCAGCAGACCGCACTGCACCGGGGCGCCGTGACGGCCGGCGGCGCACCGGGCGGCACGGGGGCACGCTTCGAGGTGCGCCTGCCTGCCGGGGAGGGAGAACTGCCCAACCGCCGCGACTGGTTGATCGGGACAGCAGAGAAATATCGGTCACAAGGTTTCCTCAAAGAGGACTCCTACCCTGCCGCGGGTCGGGCGGACGAGTGGTCCGCCCGGGAACGGAGGAATGTGATTGAGCGATGGGACCTCATCGGCCTTCGGTGACGGCCCCGTGCTGCCGGAACTCATGGTGAGAGCCATAAGGAAGTAAAGGGCAAGATGGGACCATGACCGAGATCCACACTCCCCGTCTTCTCCTGCGCCGCTGGCTGGATGACGACCTCGTCCCCCTGTCCGAGATCCACGCCGACCCGGACGTGATGCGGTGGGTCGGCGACGGTGCGCCGCGCTCCTTTGAGGAAACCTCCCAGGACATCGAAGCCTGGGAGGAGGAGTGGGACGAGGAGGGTTTCGGGATCTTCGCCGTCGAACTCCTCGGATCCGGGGAGCTGGCCGGAGCGGTCGGCCTGTACCTCGCCGACTCCCCGCCCGCCATCGCGGACCAGGTGGCGATCGGCTGGCGGCTCGGGCGCCAGTACTGGGGGCAGGGCTACGCGTCGGAGGCGGCCCAGGCCACGCTCGAGTTCGCCCTCCAGGACCGCGGTCTGGACCGGGTCGTCGCCGTATGCCGCACTAGCGACACCGCGTCCGCGAACGTGCTGGACAAACTCGGCATGCGTGCGACGGGCACGGCGCAAGACCCGGACACGGGCCACGACCTGCGGGTGTACGGAATCGATCTCACAGAGTACGAGGCCTAACTACAGCCAGCGGTGGTCACCGTAGTCGTCGCCCCATGAGGCAGCCCAACACACACGGCGGCCACCGTGCGCGCTAGCGCTCCGAGCCCCGGCGCCATCCCGTGTCACCGGTGAGGCTGGGACGGGCGCCTCGCCCGGCTGACGCCCACCGCGCTGCGGCCGCGGCCGGCTGCTCCGGCTCGCCGTACGACGCACCCGCGGGCGCCTGCAGGTCACCGTCCGCACTCCGTACCCTCCGAGGCGGTGCGTCGTACAACCCGTTGGTCGTGTGCGGGTGGGCGCGGACAGCGGCATGGACCCGGTCGTGGTCGGCGCGTGCCGCTCCCAGCTCGGCCGGCGCTGACCGACACCGACCACGCGAGGCGGCCCGGACACCGAGGCAATGTCCGGGCCGCTGGCCGAGGCGGTCATGTCGGCCTTGGGCGCGTTCTTGTTGGTCCTCGGGTTCAGCCCTGCAGGGTGCTACCGGCCGGGTGAACGGTCTCGGGGTGCTTGGAGCCTCGGTGGGAGTCGCTGGGCAAGGCCAGCGGCTCGGCGGGCTCCGGCTGCCGGTGCTCGCTGAGGTAGCGGATGCCGTCTCCCTCCGGCGGGGTGCCAGTCTCCTCGGCGTCGGTGATGCACAAGATCAAGAAACTGACGGGGCGAAGTACGACGTCGCTCTCGTTGGAGGAGGTTCTGCGGACGGTCAACCCGGTCCTTCGGGGCTGGGCTGCCTACTTCCGCTACGGCGCATCGAAGAGAACGTTCTCCTACCTCGGCTGGTATGCGTGGTGGAGGCTGCTTCTCTGGATCCGCTACAAGCACCCCCGTCTGACCTGGAAACAGCTGAGCCGCCGCTACTACGGGGCGGACCGCATCACCGAGGTCGGAGTCGTTCTCTACAACCCGGCGAAGATGCGGGTCCAGCGATACACGTTTCGTAGAGCGCAGATCAGCACGCCCTACAACATCGACGAGGTCGATCCCGACGGAGCACGCTTCCGTCGGACGAACCACGACGATGTGGCCTTCGTCGGCCAGGTCAGCGAATATCTCGCCTGAAAAGCGGATCACGTGGAGAGCCGGATGCTCGGCCAACGGGCACGTCCGGTTCGGCGGGCGGGGACGGGAAAACCGGCAACGGAGACGGTGCACGGTGTCCCGTCCCCGACCCAACACATGGAACTCGACCGGCGGGGCGCCGAGCTCCTCTTTCAGGTTCTGACGGAGCGGGAGGAGAAGAACAGCGTGGCCATCGCCTCGAACAAGTCGTCTCTGGCTCGACCAAGACCTTCACCGACCCCCGCCTCTGCGCGGCCATCGTCGACCGTCTCACCTTCGGCGGCAACACCATCGAGACCGGCACGGACTCCTACCGCCTCGCCACCACCCGCGCCCGCGCCGAGCAACAGGCCGTCGGCTGAGCGCTGAGCGGCGAGGAACCACCCGACCCTCAGTTCTCCATGAATCGCTGGCGCCAATACCCGCAAGCACTGAACGGAGTTGCCAGCATGAGGTGAGAGCTGAGGGAGACGGCCCTGCGGTCGAACTCGGCGTCCAACCTGGCAACGAGCCTGCCGAGGTCAGCCCGAGCACCACGGGGAAGCCACAGCAGCACGTCCTCCAGACAGTCGCGGGCTACCAGAGGATCACAGCAGTCGCATCCCATCACCGGATCTGGCAGAACGCGCCCTGGTTGCCCCAGATACCACCGGCACTCGGCCAGGGCAGCGGCCACAGCCCCCGGCCACAGACGCTCTTCTTCCAACTTCCGGATCACTGCGCGAGTTGCCGCGGACACACCGTGGATCCGGCGAACCGGGACACCTTTTATGGGCCGCCAACGCTCCGCGCGCAGCCCCATCGGACGCCTACGCGGCATCGGCCTTTCGGGTCAACATGCCGTCATCTTTTCACGGTCCGTACTACCCGCGCATGCGATCACTGCGAGCCCGCGCCGCTTCGAGTGCTCTTACTTCTCACCGATATCCCTGCATTCTCTGGACGACGAGTGATGCCAGAACTCACCAACAGGTGCTCTCGCCCAAGACCTACGCAGCCAGAGCACCAGACACACCTGTGCCCGACCAAGGCCGACTGTAGCCCGGCAGAAGCCCAACCCGCGGCCGGGGCACGTCGCGGGGCGTGCCGGCACCCTGTGGCGCGCAGCGCCACAGGCCGTCCATCAGTGCTCGTCGCACAGAACGGGGCACAGCAGCCTACGATCTCCAGCAGCCAACGATCATGGACCGGGGGAAGAGCTCATGGACCACGCGAACGAGATGACAGCCGCCGACTCGGCCGGTGAATCAGCGACCATGCCATCCGACACTGGGGAAACCCGGGACGACTCTGCGGACGGCCACGCCGCATTGCGCGTGCGCGCGCGACGGATCTCCTGGTGGTCAGCCATCTGGTACGTCCTGGCCGCAGCGATGTGGGCACTGCTGTACTTCCTGCTGGCCGCGGACTACGGCCCCGAGGTCACGACCGACCGGGGCAGCGAGTCCCTGTGCCAAGCTCCGCTCCTCAACCCCTGGCCGGACAACCACATCTGCCAGACAGACCACCTGCACCAGTGGCCAACCCTGCTGGGCATCCTCGCGCTGGCGGTCATACCGTCAGTAGCCGCGGCGGCAACAACCGTATACGCGAAGCTTCTCCACCACCTCGCCCACCGGACCCTCCGAACCCCAGCTTGATCATCTCCTCAGCGTCGATGCACTCGCGCAGGTACCGGATTTGATCATGCACAGTGTCATCTCTCATGCGTCGCATCATCGCGCCCGCTGACGAGAGCCTGCCCGCCCAACCGCAACACCAGCCAAGACACACCACGCCCAGGGCCGGCCGTTGGCCGACTGAAGCACACCCCCTGCCGGGGGCTCGACAGAGGCTGAGACCGGGCCCCTGACGGGACCCGGGATCGCCGGGGGGACAGCCCGGGGTTGGTCCGGACGGAGCGCGGGCCGGGCCCTTAATCCGCCCCACCAGTTCCCGTCCTGGCGCCAGGGAAGTGTTGTCGGGGAGAGTCAGCGCATCGGTCAGCCTGACCGTGCCGTGCACGGTGGTGAACGTCGTCTCCAGCACGTTCGTGCCGGGCAGGTAGCGCCGGATGGCGGTGTACGGCACGTCGGGCTGGAGAAGGAACCGGCCGCCACGGACGGGGTCGAGCACGGCGGCAAACAGGCTCGGCGAGTCCAGGGCCGGCCAGGCCAGCCAGTCCACCGAGCCGTCGAGGGCAATGAGCGCGGCGCAGCGCCCGTCCCCGATCACCGCGTAGTACTCCAGCCGTAGATCGTGATCTTCATGTCTGATTCGCGGTTTGTCGTCGGTAATGGCTGGTCTGGGCTCGGGCCTGGTGTCGGCGTCGCCAGGCGGACCAGCGGAGGCGGTAGGCCACGTCGTGCACGGGCCGGACGACGAGCGTGGTGAACAGTCGCCGGACCTCGTTGCAGGGGAGCGGGATCAGCCCGTCCGGGGCGGGATGGCGGGCGTGTTCGTCGGCGCGGACGGCGGCGAGGAAGGCGTGGGCGAGCATGGCCCGGGTGACCCGGCGGGACCAGGAGGTGAAGCGGCGGACCTGGTGCTCGTCCAGTCCGGCCAGGCCCTTTCCGGACTGAAATGTCTCCTCCACCCGCCACCTCGCCCCGGCGACGCGGACCAGCGTGGCCAGGGGCACCGGGGCGGGCAAGAAGCAGCGGTGGTAGGCGAGTTCACCGGTGGTGCGGTTGCGGCGGATCAGCAGCCGGTGGCTGCCGGGCACTTCGGCCAGATCGATGACGGCCCAGTCGTATAAGCGGTGTCCCTTCGCGCCGGCCCCGGCCGACAGCTTCTGCCAGGCCCGCCTGGGCACCTTCGCGGCCAGGACATCCGTGCGGAACTTCCCCGCACCGGTGGTGACTTCGGCCGAGCAGGCGACGGCGAGGACGCAGCCGACTTCGCGCTCTTCCAGCGCGAGCCGCAGTTTCGGGTTACCGCCGTAGACTTCGTCCCCTGCAATCCAGCCCACGCGGTGCCCCGCATCGAGGAACCGGCCGATCATGCGGGCGGCCAGCTCCGGCTTGGTCGCGAAGACGGTGTCCGGAGCACGGTTGGACCGTCGCCTTCGACGACGATCTACCCGCCGAGGGCTTGGTCCAGCTGTTCGATCTGTGCCAGACGGCCCCGCCGGTTCCTACAGACGAGCTGAGTCCTGGCACCCGAGGCGCCATCTACTGGCACGGGGACCACTGGGCGACGACTGGCCTGCACGGAAACTGGGACCCGTTTGTGTTTGCGTGGGACTCCGAAGCCAAACGCTGGAACAGCCGCCTGGCGCCACCTGATGGCAGTGGCCACACGCCGACGGCTTCCCCCAGGTAGCGCGGATCTAGAAACCTGCATCTGCGTCTTCCCCACGGGTATCTGGGCACGTGTAGAGGGCTTCCAAATCAGGTTCTCAACCTTTCGAGGACCGAGCGTCGGAACGGCGTTGGAGCCCGGCAGCAGCGGATCGAGGAACGCCGTCGACGGCAGCAGGGCGAAAGCTGCTGATACCGGGAGGCCTCACCGTGGTGAGGGGGATCCTTTTACGGGTGTTGCGTTCCCAGGGCGTCCTGCGCGGCCTGCTGAAAGGCACGGTCCGGAGCGCGTTTCGCCTCGGCGGCCTGTTTGAAGCGCTCGTCGAACTCATCGAGTCGGCCGTGGCCCTCCCGCAGGGCAGCCGCGAACCAGTCCATCCCGACCTTCTCCCAGTCGTACATGGCCACCCGCAGCGCCTCGGCCGTGCTGAACTGTGTCCAGGCCTTGTGTGCCTCGGCGAATCCGGTCCGCCATTGCTCGGGGGTGGACTGCTCGTCCCAGACCAGGTCGGAAAACGCCACCACGCCGCCGACAGCAGTTTCGTGCTCGCGATGCACGCGCTATACGCATCCCGGCGTACGGTTCGCGTCGCTGCTTCCGGTCAGCGTGCAACTGCTGGCGCTGCTGGCGCCCTTGAGCGATCACGGAGACCCGGCCGCCGGCCACGGCTCCCAGCGCACCGATCGCCGTGCCCACCACACCCGCCACGCTCGCGTCCAGGTGGAGGTATTAGATCTCGGCACCGAGGCCGCGGCCAGGGTGTTTCCGGTCCAAGCACTGCAGGGCGACGCCGCGGTGGCCGGTGTACATCCCGAGGGTGGGCCCGTCGGTGTCGTCCGCCGCGATGAAGTACGGGCCGACGTGCAGCGGCACACCGACCTGCGCGAGGTGGGTGCGGGCCGAGGCCGGCACGGTTCCGTACGAGGCAGGCACGCTGATGCGGCGCAGCCCCTGGGGGCCGAACTGTGCGACGGCGGGGTCCGAGGGGAGCTCGGGCATCACAGACCTCTCACGGTGACGGATTTACCGGCTTCGGCTCATGCGCAGGCCGGGCGGGACCGGGGAGGGCTGTGACGAATCCGAGACGAGGCCCGGACGGGGTCCGGGCCGCAGCCGCGAATAGCCTCTGACCTGGGCATATGTCTCCTGACCCGGGCGGGGTCGCCGTCGGAACCGTCCTCTTACCCTGCCGTCCCCCGCAGGTGCTCGATCCCGGTGTCGAGCGCTGCCCTGAGGTGGGTCGAGTCGCCCGTGGACATCATGATGGTCACGCCTCCCTGGATGCCCGCCAGCAGTGCGGCGGCCGTCCGCTCCACGTCCAGAGCCGACGACACGAGCCCATTCGCCTGAAGGGCGCGCATGCCGCGGGCGAGCTGCTCCTGCCACTGTCGCATCAGCCCCGTCACGATGGCCCGCGCGCCCGGCCGGTCTCGGCCGACCTGCAGGAACAGCGACCCCAACGGGCAGCGGTCGCCCTGCCGTTCATAGCGCTCGACCACGACGTCCCGCCACTGCCGCCAGGACTCCCACGAGTCCAGCCGCCCCAGGTGCGGCTGTTGGTCCTTCAGGACGCGGTCCGCCTCGAACCGGGCCACCGCCAGCAGCAGTTCGTCCTTCCCGGCGGGGAAGTAGTGGAAGAGCTGGCTCTTGCTCGTACCGGTGCGGCCGCGGATGTCGTCGAGCGTCGTGAAGGCGACCCCCTGCTCGCGCAGCACCTCGGCCGCTCCCTCGACGATGCGGGCTCGTGTGGCACGGCCCTTCGCGGTCGGCGCGTTCGGCATATGCCCTCCTCCTTTTCTGGACTTGCAGGTCCATTTTCCGCGACGCACAGTGGTCCGCACATCGCCACGACCAGGGAGGTTGCATCATGAATGGACGGCTGCGGAACAAGACGGCGTTGGTCACGGGCTCGACCAGCAACATCGGACAGGCGATCACCGAAGCCTTCGCCGCCGAGGGAGCCCACGTCATCGTGTCCGGACGCAATCAGGAACGCGGGGCGCAGGTCGTCGCAGGGATCCGCGCATCCGGCGGCCGGGCCGACTTCCTGGCGGCGGACCTCGACGGCAGCGCGGAGGCTTCCCGGGACCTGGCTGCCCGGGCCCGTGAGACCTTGGGAGGTCGGATCGACATCCTGGTGAACAACGCCGGCATCTACCCGGCCCCCGGCACCACCGACACCGACGAGAAGACCTTCGACCAGGTCTACGCGGTGAACGTCAAGGCACCGTTCTTCCTCACCGCCGCCGTCGTACCGGCCATGGCGGAGTCCGGCGGCGGCGTGATCATCAACCTCGGCTCGTGGATCGCCCGCCTGGCCGTTCCTCTGGGCGCGCTCTACAGCTCCACCAAGGGAGCCATGGAGACGCTCACACGCGCCTGGGCCGCAGAGTTCGGCCCGTCGGGCGTGCGGGTGAACGCCGTCTCACCGGGCGTGATCCTGCCCACGACTCCGGAAGGCGGCGCCGCTCACCCGGGCGAGCTCATGATGAAGGGCACCCCGGCCGGCACCGTCGGCACCCCGGACGCCATCGCCCATGCCGCGGTCTGGCTGGCCAGCGACGAAGCGGCATTCGTGCACGGAACCGTGGTGGATGTCGACGGGGGCAGGACCGGGGTCGCCGTCATTGCCGCGTAGGGCCCAGAATCCTGTGACCTGGGCCTTCTCTCTGATCGCACCGCTGCTCGGGAAGCCTTCGCGAGCGCACGGCCCTCCTGGCGAAACCTGCTGCGCGCGCAGGGGGCACGCGGGCGGGGTCCCTGTACGTCAGGGGCCGGCAGGCATTCCGGCTTCCGACGGCACGGGCATGTGGTTGAACATGAGGTGTGCGATTCGATTCCGTCCCCATGCCGGCGAGCGTCGAGGCCAGACCTCGTGACAGCCGCGGCTATCCCGTACCCGCGATCACCCCGTGGGAGGGCAACGAGCCCCAGTTCGCGCTCACCGACTACGGGCGCAGCGCCGAGTGCGCGCGACAGCGTCTGTGTTCCGTCTGCAACACCCTGATACCCAAGGGTCCGGTGTGGCGGGTGGTTGGCGCCGCGGAGAGTTCCGCGATCCGCGAGGCGCTTGCTGCCGGGCGGCCGTACCGGAACATGGCGGCGACCCTGGAGGCTCCGGGGCACCGCGCGTGCATGCTCTACGCCTCGATGGTCTGTCCGTATCTGGCGCGCCCCAACGCTCGGCGGGGGCTGACAGCACAGAGCCCGGACGACATGACCTCGCATGTCGTCCGGGGTGCTGTTCGGGGTGAGCTGGGTGCTGTGGTGGGGTTCGGCGACTACGAGTTCGCCGTCACCAAAGCCCAGGTCCTGTTCCGTTTTCTCGATGTGGTCGAGTACCTGCCGCATGACACGGCCGACCGGCACCTGGCGGAGCTACGGGCCGAACTCGCCCGTTCCGGTGGCCGGTTGGGTGGCGGTCAGCCGCGGTAGGCGGGCAGGCCGGTGTGCCGGGAGACCTTGACGGGCTTGCCGAAGCCGTGGGCGGTCTTGGTGATGGTGTAC
>NZ_MCGQ01000092.1 GCF_002242805.1 Streptomyces diastatochromogenes
TTAGAGGGCGTTTTGCTCCAACGTTTAGTCCCTCCGTGTCCTGTTTGGGGTTGGTTCTAGGTGCCTCGCCAGCTCGGGGTGGATTCGGCTGTGAGGCGGCGGGTCATGAGGCTGATCATCGCGAGGTGGATCATGGCTTCGGAGCGGTGCGGTTTGGCTTCGTAGTCGCGGGCCAGGCGGCGGTGGTTCATCAGCCAGCCGAGGGTTCGCTCGACGGTCCAGCGGCGAGGAAGGACCGTAAATCCCCTGGTTGTTGGGTCGCGGCGGACGATGTGCATGTCGATGCCGAGGGTGGCTGCGTGCTCGACGAGGTGCTGCCGGTAGCCGCCGTCGACCCAGGTTTTGCGCACGGTGGGGTGCTCGGCGGCCACTTTCTCGATCAGGGCCTGGCCTGCAATGGAGTCCTGCACGCTGGCTGCAGTGACCAGCACCCCCAGAAGCAGGCCGACCGTGTCGATCACGATGCTCCGCTTGCGGCCCACAATCTTCTTGCCTGCATCAACGCCCTGGTCGGCCGTGGGCACATTCGTGGAGGTCTTGACGCTCTGGGAGTCGATGACACAGGCACTCGGTTCCTCTTCCCGGCCTTCCTGCCTGCGTACTCGGCGCCTGAGCAGGCTGTTGAGCTGGTCGAATACGCCTTCCGCCTGCCAGCGGGCGAAGTAGGCGTAGACGGTGTTCCAGTGCGGGTAGTCGTGCGGGAGGTATCGCCAGGGGATGCCGGTCCGGTTCACGTAGAGGATCGCGTCCAGGAGACTGCGCAGGTCGTGGTCCGGCGGCCGGCCGATGTCCAGCCCGCGGCCGCGGCGTTCTGCCCGCCAGGCGGTCAGGACCGGCTCGACCAACTCCCAGCGCGCATCGGACAGATCACTTGGGTAACGACGACGCTCCGTCATGGCTTCTGAAGTACCGGGCGGCTGTCCGGCTGGCCCAGGCGCATGCATCAGGCGCGCGAAGTGAACGGTGCACGACGGCGCGTCTTGGGATTAAACAGGAGGAGTGCAGACGAGACGGCGGCTTCATCGCCTCGCTGACATCATGAGCCTCTTTGGAGGCACCGGCACCATCAAAGCCAACCCGCATACATGTTCAAATCGCCAAGTAAGCGGAGTAAACGCCCACTTAG
>NZ_MCGQ01000093.1 GCF_002242805.1 Streptomyces diastatochromogenes
AGGCCGCACGTGGTTCCGCGGCCGACGTCGACCGGGCGGTCGCCGCGGCCCGCACTGCCTTCCCCGGGTGGGCCGGGCTCTCCAACCGGGCCCGTGCGAAAGTCCTTTACCGCATCGCCGACGCCGTCGAGGCCCGCCACGACCGGCTCGCCGCCTTCGAGTCGTACGACTCCGGGCTCCCGATCACCCAGGCCAAGGGCCAGGCCCGGCGTGCGGCGGAGAACTTCCGCTACTTCGCGGACGTCATCGTCGCCCTCGGGGAGGAGGCGTTCCGGCAGGGCGAGGAGCAGTTCTCGTACGTCGTGCGCCAGCCGGTCGGCGTCGCCGGGCTGATCACCCCCTGGAACACGCCGTTCATGCTGGAGAGCTGGAAGCTGGCCCCCGCGCTCGCCTCCGGGTGCACGCTGGTCCTCAAGCCCGCCGAATGGACTCCGCTCTCCGCGTCCCTGTGGCCGGAGATCTTCGCCGAGGCCGGAGTCCCCGCAGGCGTGGTGAACATCGTGCACGGCATCGGCGAGGAGGCCGGCCAGGCCCTCGTCGACCACCCGGGCGTCCCGCTGATCTCCTTCACCGGCTCCACCGACACCGGCCGCCACATCATCCGCTCCTCCGCCCAGCATCTGAAGACCACCTCCATGGAGCTGGGCGGCAAGTCACCGGTCGTCGTCTTCGCGGACGCCGATCTCGAAGCCGCCCTGGACTCGGTCGTGTTCGGGGTGTTCTCCCTCAACGGCGAGCGCTGCACGGCGGGTTCACGCGTTCTCGTCGAACGTCCGCTGTACGAGGAGTTCACCCGTCGCCTGGCCGAGCGGGCCGCCCACGTCCGTGTCGGCCCGCCCTCCGACCCGGCCACCGAGGTCGGCGCGCTGGTCCATCCCGAGCACTACGAGCGCGTGCTCACCTACGTGGAGATCGGCAAGAAGGAGGCCCGGCTGGTCGCGGGCGGCGAGCGGCCCGCGCATCTGACCGACGGCAACTACCTCCAGCCGACCGTCTTCGCCGACGTCCAGCGGGACGCCCGTATCTTCCAGGAGGAGATCTTCGGGCCGGTCGTCGCCGTCGCACCCTTCGACGACGAGGCCGAGGCGATCGAGCTGGCCAACGCCACCCCGTTCGGCCTGGCCGCCTACATCTGGACCTCGAACCTCAAGCGCGGCCACCGCATCGCCCACGCCGTCGAGTCCGGCATGGTCTGGATCAACTCCCACAACGTCCGCGATCTGCGCACCCCCTTCGGCGGCGTCAAGGCCTCCGGTGTCGGCCGCGAGGGCGGCGCGCACAGCATCGACTTCTACACCGAGTCGAAGATCGTCCACGTCGCCCTCGGTGACGTCCACACCCCCCGCTTCGGAGCCACGCGATGACCACGCACCCGCACCCCGACGCTCCCGATGTCATCCGGTCCGCCTACGCCCAGCTCGCCGTCACCGACCTCGGCGCCGCCCGCTGGTTCTGGGTCGACATGCTCGGCTTCTACGTCCAGTACGAGGACTCCGGCTCCCTCTACCTGCGGGGCACGGACGAGCTGACGCACCACTCCCTCGTCCTGCGCAAGGGCGAGGTCGCGGCCCTGGACCACATCTCCTACCGCGTCCGCACCCCCGAGGACGTCGACAAGGCGGAGAAGTTCTTCCGCCGACTCGGCCGCCCGGTCAAGCGGTTGAGGAAGGGCGAGGGCACGCACGGAGTCGGCGACGCCGTCCGCGTGATCGACCCGCTGGGCTTCCCGGTGGAGTTCTTCCACGAGATCGAGCGCGCCGAGCGCCTGATCCAGCGCTACGACATCCGGCACGGCGCCGAGATCGCCCGCCTGGACCACTTCAACATCTGCACCCCGGACATCCCGGCCGCCTACGCCCACTACAAGTCGCTCGGGTTCGGCTGCTCGGAGACCATCGAGGGCGACGAGCACGAGCTGTACGCGGCCTGGATGTACCGCAAGCAGACCGTCCACGACGTGGCCTTCACCGGCGGCGCCGGGCCGCGCCTGCACCACCTCGGTGTGGCCACCCACGAGTCGCACCAGGTGCTGCGCGCGGCGGACATATTCGGCGCGCTGCACAAGGAGCACCACATCGAGCGCGGTCCCGGCCGGCACGGCGTGTCCAACGCCTTCTACCTCTACCTGCGCGACCCCGACGGCCACCGGGTGGAGATCTACACCTCCGACTACTACACCGGTGACCCGGACCACGAGACGTACCGCTGGAACGTGAAGGACGACCGCCGCCGCGACTTCTGGGGCAACGCGGTCATCGAGTCCTGGTACAAGGAGGCCACGCCGGTCCTCGACCTGGACGGGCGGCCACAGCCCGTCTCCGACGCCCTGCTGGACGAGTCGGCCGTTCAGGTCGGTGCGGACGGACTCGGCTGAGAGTCGATCCGGGGCCCCGGTGCACCGGGGACAGGCCGGGGCCCCGATTCCCAGAGGAGAGCACCATGCCTTCGGTGACGACACCGCGGGACGACACGTCGGCCGGACGCTTCGAGGGCTGGCGGGAGACCGTACGCCGGAGCTTCGTCCCCCTGGAGGCCCTGCCGGGCAGGACGGCCGACTTCCACGCGAGCCTGCACACCTCCCACATCGGTGCGCTGCAGGTGTCGGTCGTGGCCGCCGACCCGCACGGTGTCGCGCACACCCCGCGGCACATCGCCGCCGACCAGCCCGACTTCGTCAAGGTGAGCCTGCAGCTGGCCGGCCACTGCCGGCTGGCCCAGGCGGACCGGCAGACCGTGCTGGGCCCCGGCGAGCTGGCCGTGTACGACACGCGCCGCCCGTACACCCTCGACTTCGATCTGCCGTACCGCATGCTCGTGCTGATGTTCCCCCGTGCCCTGCTGCGGATGACAGAACAGGATCTGGCGCGGGTGAACGCGACCTCCATCGCGTGCGACGAGGGGCTCGGCCCGGTGGTCCGGCCCCTGCTGCACGGCCTCGCCGACCAGGTGCGCGACCTGGAGCACCTGGGCGCGCACCGGCTGGCGAACAGCACGGTCGATCTGGTCGGCGCCCTGCTCGTCCAGCACGGCAGCGTGCCCGGTCTGGACGACGACGGACGGGAAGTACTGCGCCGGCGCATCTTCGCCTACATGGAGCAGCGGCTCGCCGACCCCGGGCTCGGCCCCGACCAGATCGCCGCCGCTCACCACATCTCGCGCCGCTATCTGTACAAGCTCCTCGCCGAGCAGGGCCACACCGTCTCCGGCTGGATCCGCGAGCGACGCCTGGCTGAGTGCCGCCGCGACCTCACCGACCCCGCCCTCGCCCACCTGCTTGTAGCCCATGGCCCGGACAGGGAGCTGCCATTCGTCGGGGTCGGAGTTGTTGTAGGCGCGGTCGCCGGCCAGGAATCCGGGTTTGTATCCACGCTCGCGGAGTCTGTTGAGGATCTTCAGGCCGTTGTACGCCGGGCGATGGCCGGGCTTGTCGAGAGCCGCGCCGAGGACGAGGGCGGGGAGGACATCGGGGTTCGGCGTGCCGTCGTCGAGGAGTACGGCGTCGTGTTCGGCGTCTCGGGTCACGATGAGATGGGCGTCGTAGCCGAAGAGGTACTTCTTCTTGAGCGAGGGCTTCTTCTCGCGGATCGGGGTCTTTGCCTTGCCCTTCTTGGTGGGTGCTGGGGCGGGGCGCATGGAGTCGGCGACGGGCGCGTCGGGGTCCCGGTGGTCGCCTTCGCGTACGTACCAGCCGGCGTCCGGGTCTGTGGCCAGCTCCGGCCCGTGTGTACGGCGGCCACGGGAGAACGTGCGGACCGGTGTGGCGTCAATGCCCAAGGACACCTCCGCCAGTTCGCTCAGCAGGCCGTGGAGTGACCGTACGGAGGCGTCGAGCAGGAACTCGGTGAACAGGGCCAGCCGCCTTTCCCGTTCGGCGAGTTCGTCGGCGTCCGCTGCTGCTGAGAGGTCCTGGGCCGCCGCGCGGGAGAGGTGCCCGTTGGGCGGCAGCGGTGAGGGATTCATCGCGTCCTTCATCGCGTGGAAGAGCCGGCGGACGACGGCGTAGGCCGCCTCGAACCCCCTGTCGTCGTCTTCGTATTCGCCGATGCCCAGCAACGTGCGCAGCCGCGGGCTGACGCGGAAGTACAGGATGTCGGCGACCCGTTCCAGGACGATCTTGCCGCCGGTGTCCTGGGTGCACAGGTGGAGGCCGGTCAGGAGGCTTCTGAGGTGCAGGGAGCGGCGCCGGCCGCGGGGCAGGTGGACACGAACTGCTCGAGCAGGGCTACGAGTCCGCTTGTGTCCACCTCCTCGATCGCCGCTTGGACGTCGGCATCGGCGATAAGTCTGCGCTGCGCGCGCATGGCCAGCAGGCGCTCGTGGCGCTCGCTGGGCCGCCCGCGGAACGCCGTCATCAGACGCCTCGCAGCAGTTGGGCTGCTTCCTCGGCCGGGACGGCGCTCAGGAACGGCAGGATGCGGGAGAGGCCGTGAAGTGTGTCGACGCCTGCGGCCGCCACGATGGCCGTGATGGGCAGCCGCTCTTCGAAGAGCTCGACCAGCCAGGTGGACCTCAGGCGGCCCATGACCAGGCGCGGGGCGTTGGGGCTCGGCTGGGTGCGGGCGAGGAAGTTCGTGACGGTGTTGGTGCCGCGGCTGTGGCAGTTCTGGCGGAACAGATACTGGGCGGCGCCGGTCGTCTCGAGTCGATCGGCGGCGGATGCCAGGACGCCCTCCCAGCGGCGACGGCACAGGATTTCCCGTTTCCTGGGCCCACGGGTGCACACGACGACTGGACCGCTTCCGTTCGCGGTTCTGCGTACGTCGTGGAGGCGCAGGGGGATGACCTCCGGGGAGTCGAGGCCGACGCCGAGCCCGAGCGCCATGAGGGTCTTGCAGCCCCAGCGCAGCTCCTCGGTGGGCTGTCCACCGGCCCAGCCCCACAGGTCCGCGAGTTCGGTCCGGCTGTAGGGGCTGTTCGCGGCGGAGGCCGACAGCTTGGCGGGCCTACCGGTCCGGCAGTCGCCGCCCAGGACGACTTCGCGCAGCCGCAGGAGGCGGCTCCGGTAGTTGCCCCGGGTGCTCTCGCCCACGTTGGGGCATCCCACTGCGATGAAGCGTTCGATCACCTCTCGGGAGAGCCACACCTCGGCGGTACCGGGCAGTCCCTCGCTGTCGCAGAACAGAGCCAGCTGGGTGAGTGCGGTCATCAACTCCCGTGCCTTGTGCGGCAGCTGCGGGTCGGCGATGCGGACCACACGGCGTACTTCATCGCCGACGCGGCTCCACCCCGCGGGGGAGCCGGCCGGGCGGTAGGAATCAATGCGCTGACTCATCACATGCCGCCACACCAACACCCCGGCAGGCGGTGTGCTATTCGAATAACATGTATCCGTGGCAGCGGCCGCGCGCGACCGGGGAGGACCGGATGGGTCAGACTTCACCTCATGCCCCAAGGAGATGCCCGAAGCCTGCCGCCGCGCGCGTACTGCGTCAGCGGTGCGTGGCCTGAGGCCGTCATGGAGGAGCATCACGGCGCGCGTGTCGCCCAGGCGCTTGCTCTCAAGCTGAGGGCGGCCATCGACCGCAAGGGCTGGACCGTCGCGGAGCTCTCGCGGAACAGCGGCGTCGCGCGCTACACGATCAGCAAGGCCCTCAACGGGGAAGCGTGGCCCGATTTGCTGACCATCGCCAACCTGGAGAAGGCGCTGGAGGCGGACCTGTGGCCTGGCCGAGAGGTGTGACGGGGGCTGTAAAGCGGCTCCAGCGGTTCGCATGAAGTAGGTGAGGAAGGGTTGTTCGAAGCCGAACACGAAGCGGTCATCCCTTCGAGCGAAGGGCAGGACCAGATTTCGCCCAGTGCTACCGGCGGCACTGTGCCGTCCGTAAAATGCGACGTGACGAACTGATCCGGCGCTTTGGAAGGTTTTCGGTGGGGTTCGTCGCCACTGGCCGCCACCTTGGCCTCTACTCCTCGGTGGCGGCCTTCTCGCTGACTTCAGTCAGAGTTGTTTCTGCTGCGCGTACTGGTAGAAGGCATTCGGCAGTTTTGCGATCTTTCCGGATCGGTGCAGCTCGTCCATCGCCACGCGCACGCTCTTCCCCTTCTCGCTCTCGTTGAGGGCGTCTGCCATCTCCAGCGCCTTCCACAGCCTCTGTGGGTCCTGGCTCATCAAGTGGAGGATGCGGTCCTTGCGGGGTGGCTTTCCTCCTTCCGCGGCCTGTTGTGCAGGGCTCTCGTAACCGGGTTCGGGTCGGCGTGGCTCCGGGATGCCGGACTCACGCCACTCCTCGGCGATGTCCATCTGCTTCTTGAGCTGCCGTACCAGACGCAGCTCCATGCGCACCTTGTACGTGTCGCGCTGCAGTTCCTCCTCCCTCTCCTCCAGGAGCTGGATGTACTTCTCCGGATTACCGGCGACTTGTTCCCACGGAAGGTTTTCAATCACCGCAGAACCCTACCTATGAGAGGGCATAACTTACCTCTCTCGCAAGGGCTTCTTCACTCGAAGTAGCGACGTGAACAATTACCCTGACCGCTGCATGTTCGAGGCAAGGGCGAGGGTATCCAGTTCGGATGCCAGGCCTGTCATGGCGAGTGCCCGTGCTCTAGTCCCTGATGTCGGGCCCCTCATTCATCGGTGATACCTGTCATGGGGCATGCATCAAAACAAGGGGCAGTCACTGTCTCTATGAATTACCTTTCAGGGGTGTAGTCCTTTCCGTGAATAAACGGTGAAGGAAACCAGGTAACCCTGTCTCAGGAGTCGGAGGCTTTCGTGGGACCAGGCCTGGGTCTCCACTGCCCCTGGGGACCTGGGCGCGGGGTGCTACCAACAGCCGTCGGGGATGATCACCTGAAGACGCACCAAGTCGTGGATGTACGGATTCGGCCGCAGCGCCGGTCCGTACGCACACTCCATCACGTCCATCCGCCACGGTGTGTGGCGGTGGTCGACGATCCGTAGGTCGGCGATCCGTTCTGCGATCCAGTCCCGGGAGGACGTCCGACTGAGCATGTGCTCCGCTGCGCACGCAGCCGCGGCGACCCGCAGCGGGTCGGCCCACAGCCCTCTCTCCCTGCGTGGCCGTAGAGCGCGGGCGCCTCGCAGCGCGTACAGAAGGACAGGATCTCCGCGCCGGAGCATCGACGGCGACAGGAGCGGGACAAGGACGGCGGCCAGAGAGACGAGTTGTCGGTCGTCCTGCGTCGGCGTTCCTTCGAGCCAGTTGTCGATGCGTGACTGCAGGGCAAGGACAGCCTCGTCGCTGACGGGTACCGGGCGGCACATGGCCAGGGGGTAGCTGCAGCGTTCATCGACGCCATAGCGATACAGGCGGTCCTCGACCCTGCTGTCGCATCTTCTGGGTGGCACCCCGTCCTGGCCGAAGTGGACAGGTGACTGACAGGCCTGGCACTCGCTGACCATGAACACGCCGTGCTTGACGCACGCGAAGGACCAAGGCAGCTTCCAGCGCAACGGCCAGCACTGTTCGTTCTGCCTCAGACACCGCGGGCACCAACGAGCCTCTGAGCCGTGGAACCACGCCCCCCTGTACCACTGGCCCAGGGCAGCACTGTCCATCCACGGGTTCAGTGGGAGGTGCGGAAGCGCGTTGCTGGCGTATCGGGCCAGCGTCATGCCGTGCAGGACTGGCACATCGATTCCGGTGAGCTTTGCGATCCTCCGGGCAACCGGGTCGGACAGGCGGATCTCCGCCATGGAAAGGGTGCCGAGCTCGCGTACCCGAAATTCACGCAGGAGAGCCTTCAGCTCCGTTCCTCGCTGCTCGGCCACCGCACGGACCCAGCTGGCGAGCGACTCTCCCTCCTCTGGCGGCAACGCTGGTTGCGTCTGCAGCGGTTCCGGCAGACGTCGACTGTCTGCATCCTTCTTGGCTGCTCCCATGCGGCAGATCCTTGGGCAGCCCGTGGCTGACGAATCCCCGGGACGTCGCAGACCACCGATCCGAGTGACCGTCGTGAACACACTGCGGTGGCGTGTCCTTGCTGTCACTCCTGTGGCGTATCGATGTGCTATTCGAATAGCATCAAGGAAATCTTGGAGCATGCGAGATGCCGAGCCGGCGGGCCGCGATGTCGTGCGCCCCGTCCTCATCGATTCGCCCCACCGCAGACTGCTGCTCCTGCCGCGTCCGGTCGCGCGGGAAGTCCTGTGGACTGTGCCGACGGTTGCCATACGGCGTGGTGACACTTGTCGCCGTGCGGCGAGCCGCTACCTGCGTCACGTCGCACGTCTTCCCAGCGCGCTCCGTATCTCGCCCCTCATCGGCCGGCTTCCCCGTGACGCGTCGACCGGCGTTCAGTACCTCGTCGTGGTGCGGCCAGCCGTAGGAGGCTGGCCGGCGAACGTACGGACTGCCCTCGGCCTGTGCGGGCGATGGTGGACAACTGCAGAGCTTCGGTCGGCGGAGGTAACGCCTGACCCGGTACAGCTGCTCGACTTCATGGACGGCTACTGGGACGGGTGGCTGCCGGACGGAGCGATCTCGCTCGACTGACCCACACATCCGGCCCGTGGGCACTCGACGGGTTGCTCGGACGAGATCGTCTTGTGGTTCTGGCACGTGGCGGCAGCCTCAGCGCTCGGCGAGCCGGGCGACGAGGAGGCGAGAGGGCGCTGCCTGGATCGAGGTCGATCGTGGTTGTCTCGTACGGCATGCCGGTGAGGGCCAGTGGTTCAGAGGCCAGTGGTGGCAGCTCCGGTGTATGCCGCATCGAGTGCCGCTGAGCGGTCGGCGTAACCGGCGATGCGGGTGATCAGGCCGCCGGTGATGTCGTAGACCTGGTACACCGCAGTGTTCGGGCCAGGGGTCGGCAGGGCTCTCTGAGGGTGCAGGCCGAGGACGACGGCCGCTGGAAAGGTGAAGATTTCATCGACCGTCACGCGCGGCCCCTCGGCGTGCAGAGCCGCGCAGCGGCTGAGGACGGCGGAGCGGCCTCGGCAGCCGGTACCGCCTCCTTCGGGCGCGCCCCACAGCACATTCGGGTGTATGACCTCGGCGAGTGACTGCCAGTCGCCGGTTTCCACGGCTCGGCGCAGCTGAGCGGTGATGTCGCTCGGCCCGGGACGGGGGCTGGATGACATGTGAACCTTTCCGGACTGCGGGGCTGTCGGCGCACCGAAGCCCTCATGGCATGCGCGGAGTCGCGTCGTTGTGGATGGTGCCGGGTCTGTGGTCCGTGCTCACCCAGGCCGGGACCGAGGCGATTTGCCGCAAGGGCGGGCGCTGCCTCCCGGCGAGTGAGAGTCCGACGAGCCGACGTGCACCAGGCAGATCGGAGAGCCTTAGGGCGACGTGGCGGACCCGCAGGTCCCGCAGCGATCCGGGAACGAACCAGCGGGCGGCCCGGCGGGCGACGCGCTGCCTGTGCGTGATGACGGGCCGCCATAGCCGCTCGTAGCCATGCAGCGCATCTTCGATGCGGGAGGCGCGGGCGAGTTGGTCGGCCAGGACGTAGGCGCCGCCGATCGCGAGCGAGGCGCCCTGTCCGGCGAGCAGAGACACGGCCTGGCAGGCATCGCCGACCAGCACGACCCTGCCGCGGCTCCAACTCGGCATGTCCACCTGTGCGACCTGGTCGTAGTAGACCTGTGGGGACGGTGGGCACTTGGCCAGGGCTCGGGGGACCAGCCAGCCGAGTGAGCCGTACTCGCCGCGCAGAGCGGCCTGTGTGTCCGAGGGAAGTTCCGGATCGGTGACGCGGTGCACGGCGAAAACGGCGACCTTGCCGTCACGCAGGGCATACATGCCCATCTGCCGCTCAGCGGTGTCGGTGAGGCAGAACCGATCGCCGAGTTCCGCGTGCATCCCGGGGTCGTCGAAGGTGAATGCGGCGGTGTGATAGCCGAGGTGGCGCAGGTGACTCGCCTGTTCGCCGAAGGTCAGGGTGCGCACCGTGGAGTGGACGCCGTCGGCGCCGACGAGAAGGTCGGCGTCGATGCTGTCACCATCGGTGAGGGTGACGCGCACGCCATCCGCGCGGAGGGCGACATGGGCCGGACCCGTGCCGAAGCGCAGACCGACGGCGAGGGACAGCCGTTCGCGCAGGGCGAGTTCGAGGTCGGGCCGCATGACGGTCAGCAGGCGTCCCTTCATGGCGCGGGCGAAGGGGCCGTACCCGAGTCTGGCACGGCAGTTCCCGTGCTCGTCCAGGAATGCCGCCTCGGACACCGGGTAGCTGAGTTCTTCCAGCCAGGGCAGCACGCCCATGGCCTCGGCTGCGTCGTAGCCCGGGCCGAAGAAATCGATCATGTACCCCTCGGTCCGCGGCCGTGAAGCCTTCTCAAGGACTACGACCTCCCAGCCGAGCAGGTTGTGCAGACGGCCGGCCAGGGCCAGCCCCGCGATCCCGGCCCCGCAGATGACGACCCTCATCGGTGCGCACCGCCTTCCTCGCGCTCCACAGGCTGATCAGGGCGGGGCCATCAGGCACCACTCCCACATTTTTTGCACTATGCAAAGCTTGGAGTCAAGAGGGGCTCCGTTCGGCGGGCGGAGGCGTCCCCATCCTTCGCGGAGCTGGGCAGCAGGAATCTTGACGCGTCTCTAACACCCCGCTGACGGACCTTTGACGTAGCTTTGACATCGGTGTGCCGGGAAGCCTGGTCGGCGAAGCGTCCTCATCCAATCCGTCCGTCAGGACGTACCGGAAGGTCTTCGCGTGACCCCCTTGAAGTCGGCAGCCACCACGTCCGTAGCCGCGCCTCCTGTCGTGCGCGGCCCGCGCCGTTCGGTTCTCTTCTTCGCGTTCGCCTTCGCGGTGATCGCGGATCCGGTCTCCTCGGTGGCGTACGCGATCGAGGCTGCCCTGCGTGCACTGCACGGCGACCTGGCACTGCTGTTGCCGACGATGAGCCTGGTCATCGGCCTCGTCGTGATCGTCACGGCGAACTACTGGCAGCTCGTACGGCGGTTCCCCAAGGGCGGGGGCGCTGCCGCCGCCGCAGGACGGGCCTTCGGTCCGCGCTGGACGTTCCTGCCCATCGGCGCACTGGTGGTCGACTTCGTCCTGACCATCGGCATCTCGATCGCGGCTGCGGCGAGCGCGGTCATCGCCCTCTTCCCGGGCCTGGCCCCGCTCCGCATCCCGCTTGCACTCCTGCTGCTCCTGGTAGTGGCGGGACTGACCTGGTTCGGGCACGGCGGCCGGCTGCTGTTCGCTGTCATGACCGTGGCCTTCGTCCTCATCTCGGTCGCCGTCCTCGTGCTCGGCTTCACCGCACCCCATGCCACCGGCCACGCGGCCGCCACAGCCGACCCGGGCCGGTCGGCCGTCCTCGCCGTCGTTCTGGCCTTCCCGGTCGCCATGGCGCTGGCCACCGGAGTCGAGGCGCCGTCGACCGCGATCGCGCAGCTCGGCCAGCTCGACGACACCCACCGCCGCCGCTTCGGCCGCGGCACGCTCGCGCTCCTGCTGGTCATCGTCGGCGGCCTCACCCTGGCCCTCACCGCACTCGCCGTACGCCTGCACATCGGCATTCCCGGCGTCGACTCCACTCAGATCGCCGACATCGCGCACGCCGCCGCCGGCCCGGGGTGGCTGTACGGAGCGTTCCAGCTGACCAGCTCGCTCCTGCTGCTCGCCGCGGCCAGCTCCTCGTTCCAGGCGGGGCCCGGACTGCTGAAGGCGCTGGCGGGGACGGCCGACCGGCCGGGTGTGCTGCCGCCGGTGCTCGGCCGGGCCAACCGGCACCACACCCCGTACTGGTCGGTGGTGGTCTACCTGGCCGCCGCCGCTGTGATCATCGTTGCGGCAGCGGGTCAGGAGCAGGAACTGGTCCTGTTCTACGCGGTCGCCGTCTTCGTCAGTTTCCTGGTCGGCCTTGTCGCCATGGCCCGCTTCGCCCGGCGGGAAAGGAAGATCGCCCTGGCTTGGGTCAACGGCCTTGCCGCAGCGGCCGTCGCCTTCACCCTCGCGGTGAACCTGCTGCGCGGCTGGCCGATGCTGTCCCTGGCCGCGACCCTGCTCATCGCGGCGGGCCTCTATGCACGCTGGACCCGGGCCGGACGTCCTGCCGACATCGAGGACGTCGAGGCGCGCGCCGAAGTGGACTGACGCCCGGGGAGGGGCCAGTCGTCATCGTCGCGAACGGCTGGTGGGCGGCACGGCGGACGCAACGTCGGCCCACGTGTGAAGCTGCCGCTGAAGACGTCGTCTCACAGCTTGCCCCTCACTCCGAGACGCACCCCCTTGACTCGTTTTGCATAATGCAAAGGTGTGGAAGGGGATGCGATGAGTGCCATACCGGCGGCAACCGACGGGAAGCGAGTGGCCGACACGGCGACGGGCGGGTTCATGCCCAAACCAGCCCTCTCGGCTGTCCGGACCGCCCCGTGGGGCCTGATGGGACTCGCTGTCGTGGTGGGGGCCGGGGCCGGAGCAGGGTCGATCGTCTTCCGTTGGTGCATCAAGAGCTTCACGCACCTCTTCTCCGGTCACGCCGACTATGCGGCATCTCCGGGTGCCGGCAATCCGCATGCGTCGTGGCTCGGTCCGTACTTTGTGCTGCTCGCTCCGGTGATCGGCGGTCTGCTGTACGGACCGCTGGTGAACCGCTTCGCCAAAGAGGCCCGAGGACACGGCGTACCCGAGGTGATGCTCGCGGTCGCCCAGCGCGGCGGCCGGATCAGCCCCAAGGTCGCCGTCGTCAAGACCCTCGCCTCCGCCCTGACCATCGGCTCGGGTGGCTCGGTGGGCCGCGAGGGCCCGATCGTGCAGATCGGCTCGGCGCTCGGCTCCACGCTCGGCCGGGTGACGAAGGTGAGCGAGAGTCGGGTGAAGCTGCTGGTCGCGTGCGGCGCGGCAGGTGGCATCGCTGCCACTTTCAACGCCCCGTTGGCCGGTGTCTTCTTCGCCATGGAGCTGATCCTGGGGACCTTTTCGGCGGAGGCGTTCGGCGCGACGGTGCTGGCCAGTGTCACCGCGAGCGTCATCGGACGGGCCGCCTTCGGTGACACGGCCTTCCTGAACCTGCCCGACTTCCATGTCGCCCACCTCGCCCAGTACGGCCTCTTCGCCCTGCTCGGCGTGGTCGCGGCCGCTGTCGGGATGGGCTTCGCGCGCTTCCTGTACCTGATCGAGGACGCCTGCGACTGGCTCTGGCGCGGCCCGGAGTGGCTGCGCCCGGCGGTCGGCGGGCTGGCGCTGGGCCTGGTGCTGCTGGCACTGCCGGAGATGTACGGCGTCGGCTACCCGGTCCTGGAGAAGGCGGCCGAGGGCGGGTACGCGGTCGGCTTCCTGCTCCTGCTGCTGGCGGGCAAGATGCTGGCGACCAGCCTGACCATCGGCATCGGCGGCTCGGGCGGCGTCTTCGCACCCAGCCTGTTCATCGGCGCGATGCTCGGCTCGGCGTACGGCACAGGCGTCCAGCATCTGCTGCCCGGTTCGGCCGGAGCGGTGGGGGCGTACGCGCTCGTCGGCATGGGCGCGGTGTTCGCCGGGGCGGCTCGGGCACCGATCACCGCGGTGGTGATCCTCTTCGAACTCACCGGCGAATACTCGATCATCCTGCCGCTGATGCTGGCCATCGTGCTGGCCACCGCCACCAGTCGCCTGCTCTCCCGCGACACCATCTACACCCTCAAACTGCGCCGCCGCGGCATCGACCTCGACGGCCCGGCACCGGGGGCAAGGATCGGCGCCCAGCACGTCGGCGCCGTCATGGAAGCGTTGCCCTCGCCTCTGCCCGCGACCACGGCTCTGACGGACGCCGCCGACCTGCTCGGCCTCTCCGGCCACGGAGCTCTCCCAGTAGTCGACGACGCAGGGAAGTACCTCGGCGTCGTCACCGCCCAGGCGGTGGCCGAGGCCCTCGCGGAACAGCCCGACGTGACACCTTCGACCGTCGGACAGCTCGCCGAGCCACCCGCTCCGGTCACGACCGACCAGCCGCTCGCGCAAGCCCTGCACGCGCTGCTGTCGGCCGCCGGAACCGGCCTACCCGTCCTCGACACCAACCAAGGCAAGCTGGTCGGCTGGCTCAGCCACCAGAGCGCACTCCGCTCTGTGCACACAGCACCCTGAGCCAGGCCGTGCCACCACGGAATGCACCCGCCCCCGCTGCGGCAGCACCTCGGCGGCGGTCATCCGCAGTCGCGCGACGGCGGAAATCCAGGGAGCGGATATATACAAATGGGACATAACCTTGCATGATGAAAAGGTCGTGTCGCGAGAGGAAGGCGAGTGGCCGTCATGTCGTACCAACTTCAGTCGACGGGGCCGCCCAGGCATCCTCCCGACCCGACCAGGACGCGAGCCCTCCGCGAGCAGACAGCAACGAACAGGCGGGTAGCGGCCGCTGGGACGCTCGCCCTGCTGGCCGGTATCTACGCGGCGATCTCGCCCTGGGCGGTCCACTTCTCCAGGACCAACCCGAACCTCACGGCCACCAACCTGATCCTGGGGCTCGGCGTCGCGGTGCTGGGCTTCGGACTGCACCTCGCGCCGGAGCGGATGCGGCAGCTGTCCTGGACCATGGTGCCGCTCGGCATGTGGTTCATCGTTTCACCGTCGTCGGTGACGGCCGCCTACAACGTGACTGCCGGGATCGTCTGGAGCAACAGCTGTACAGGCAGCATGGTCTTCCTGTTCGGCCTGATCGCCACACATGCGCCCTGGGCGGAGTCCTGACGTCATCACAAAACGATCCGCCGGCGAACGGGTCGTCGCTATATGGCATCATGCAATCTTTACCCATGGCAAAGGTGTTCTTTCTGTGGCGGTGCCGTACCCCCTGACATCCACCGTCTGCACCAGGGGGCACCATGCGCTTCTCGCGCGGCATCATCGGAACCGTCTTCGTCGGCGGAGCGCTGAGCGCGACGCTCGCGGCTCTCGCCTACCCGGGCATGCTCGGGATGCAGTACACCTCCGGCGATCCGTCGCGCGTGATCGCCGACACCCCCTACGGGCCGCTCACCGAGGCCGACCGGGACTTCGTCGTGAAGGTCCGTTCCGCCGGGCTGTGGGAATTCCCCTCCGGGGAGATGGCCCTGCAGAAGGGCACGTCCAAGGCTGTACACACCGCAGGCCAGCACCTGGTCATCGGGCATGCCGCGCTCGACGCCACCTGCCGTCGGATCGCTCCGCAACTCGGCATCACCCTGCCCAACCAGCCCACGCCGCAGCAGCAGGGATTCGTGGCAACCCTGAAGTCGGACTCCGGCAGGCAGTTCGACTCCGACCTGGCCAACATCCTGCGCGTGACCCACGGCCAGATCTTTCCGGCCATCGCCAAAATCCGCGCCACCACCAAGAACACCCTGGTCCGCCAGCTGGCCAACCAGGCCAACGACGTCGTACTCGACCACATCACGGTGCTGGAGAACACCGACCTGGTCGACTTCGACCAGGTCAACTTCCAGGAGACGACTCCGCCGAAGCTTCCGGCCGCTCAGGTCACCCCTCCGGCACCGCTGCCAGGCGAACCCGTGGTCGCCCTCATACCCCCTGCCGGGGTGCCGACGAACACGGCCACGCCTGCGCCCGCCGTCACCCCGACAGCAGGATGACTCAGCGGTGTGACGCATGACACGTATCGGAGTGCAATTTTTGCTCAGAGCAATGATTGATCGCGGCGGTATGCACGTACCCCTTGGCGTACAAGCCGCTCGCGTCTGGAGGCTCCATGCCCCTGTCCCGCAACACGATCGGAACCGTCGTCGTGGTCGGCGCGCTCGGAGCGACCATGGCCGCTCTCGTGTACCCCGCCATGCTCGGGGTACAGAACACATCCAGCGATCCGGCCCGCATCATCGCGAACACCCAGTGGGGGCCGCTCACCGAGGCCGACCGCGACTTCGTCGTGAAGGTGCGCTCCGCAGGTCTCTGGGAGTACCCCCTCGGCGAGCTGGCGCTGAAGAGGGGCTCGACGCCGGAGATGCGAGAGGCCGGCAAGCACCTGATCGTCGGTCACGCGGGGCTGGACGAGCTGTGCCGCAAGATCGCGCCCCAGCTGAACATCGCCCTGCCCAACCAGGCCACCCCTCAACAGCAGCAGTTCGTCGCGACCTCGGCGGCTCAGTCCGGCAGGCAGTTCGACAGCACGGCCGCCAACATCATGCGTGTGACCCACGGGCAGATCTTCCCGACGATCGCCAAGATCCGCGCCAGCACCCAGAACACCCTCGTACGCTCGCTCGCCGACCTGGCCAACGACACCGTCCTGGACCACATCACCGTGCTGGAGAAGACCGGTGTGGTGAACTTCGACCAGGTCAACTTCCAGCAGACCACCCCGCCGAAGCTCCCCAAGGAGCAGCTCACCCCGCCCCCGCCGCAGCCCGGTGCGCCGATGGTCGCCCTCACGCCCCGCCCCGACCTGAACATCAACACCGCGTCGCCCAAGCCCACCCCAGCGGTCGGCTGATCAGGTGCGGGCGACACCGCCTCCAGGAGGGTCCGGAGCCTCGGAGGGGGCGGAGAGCCGATAGGAGCGGACCACGGCGACCAGGCTCCCGGCCACCAGGGCGGCGCCCCACAGGGCCAGGTCGCGCAGCGGACCCGGCACGCCGACTCCCGGCTCCACGCCTCGCGGGGGCACACGCCCCTTGGGGTCGTAGACGACGGCGAGCGCGTCTCCTGGCTGGGTCGTCTGCCCGCACCCTCGCCAGATGCGGACCTTGAGCGCGACGCCGTCGGCGTCCGCGACCGAGCAGAGGTAGCGGCCGTGTCCGCTGTCCGTCGCCCGGCCGTCCTCGACCGACGTCACCACCACGGACTGCACCCGCCCCTGCTCGGCCAGCACCACGCCGGCGGCCGCCTGCGGAGCCTGGAGTGCGAGGCACGTGCCGAGTACCGCGGCGATACCGACCAGGGCGCGCCCGGCACCCACGGAGACCAGATACAGGGCGAGGGCTGCCGCGCACACCAGGCCCGCCTCGCCGTCGGCGAGCGAGGGCCTCCCCGTCCAGGCGCCGAAGACTGCCGTACCGACGATCGCCACGGCACCGAGGGTCCCCACGAGAAGCCCCTCCACGATCAGGAACGAGGGCGGCAGCCCTACGAACTCCGCGGGCCCCCACACCCCGGTGCGCAGATGCGCCATCAGGTGGGGCTCAGCAGAGGGCGAGGGCCGACGCCTTCGGCGCACAGGTCTCACCCCCGCATCCTTTCCATCCGTCAGCGACCGCTCATGCTGCCCCCGACGCGGGACGGCCGGCCTGCCCCCCGACCGGACGCGATCACGTGCCGCGCGTTGCCGAAGTCCGGCAGCGAGGCGTCGGTCCCCCATTCCCTTGCATTATGCAAAATCTGCAGGGCTCAGAAAAGGGCCTTCGGGAAAGCGGTACCGCCGGCCGGGAAGGGAGTCAGGCGTCGTGCGCCAGCGCACCGTCCACGACCCAGCCCAGCGGGTGCGGTTCCGGGTCGTCCAGAGCGGGAGCCAGGGGCTCTCCGCCCGCCTTGTTGAAGGCGTTGAGGGCCTCGATGAGCGCGAGCCGCTGCGTCGGGCCGAGCCGTGAGACGATCTCGGCGATCTCGGCGCGGCGCCGGGCCGTGACGTCCTCGACGGTGCGCCGGCCTTCCTCGGTGAGTTGCAGCAGGGTCTCGCGCCGGTTGTCGGGGTTGGTCTGCCGGTCGGCGAGGCCGGCCGCGATGAGCCGGTCGACCATGCGCATGGCCGTCGACGGCGCCACCTGGAGCAGCTCGGCGAGCGACACCAGCTTGGTGGCGCCCCGGGTGGACAGCACGACCAGCATCCGGAACTGCGGGAGGGTCACGCGCTCCTCGACCTCGGCGAGGGAACGGGCGGAGACCGCCACCAGCAGCCGGGACGCGGTCAGGACCGCCCGGGTGACCGCATCAACGTCGTCCATGGTCCCCGCGGGGATCTCGCGCTCCGGCATGCTTCCTTTCTACCGTGCCGGGACTGTTGCCATCTCACTCGATGGGAACAGATTTTCCTTTCACGTGACCGTGGTAGCGGAGCAGCAGCATCGCGGCGTCGTCGTGGAGCGGCCCGGCCGCATGCCGCACCAGGTCCTCGCGCAGTCCCTGGAGGGCACGGTCCGCGTCGGGCTCCTTGAGCAGGTCCGCCCGGTCGCCAAGGGGATAGAAGGAACCACCCGCATCGTGCCTCGCTGACGCCGTCGGTGTACAGCAGCAGCAGCTGCTCGCCGGGCGCGAAGGACACCCGATAGGGCTTCGGGCCTTCGAGTCCATGGGCGCTCAGCCCCAGAGGAAGGGCGTAGGCGGTCGGCTGCGGGAAGTCTGCGGTGCCGTCGCGACGCACCATCATCGGGGCGGGGTGGCCGTAGTTGAGGAAGACGACCTCATGGTCCTCTCCGATCTCGGCCAGGACGGCGGTGACGAACTTTGCCGAGATCATGGAGCGCTATGGCCGACGGCACCCTCGGGCCGCGCTACGCCTGTGCGCGTTCATGGGTATTCCGGCGGATGGCACCGACGCCGGTTTCCAGGAAGTGGGCCGGGCCATCCCCTTCCTACGCCTGGACATCGACATCGACCTCCGGTTGCCGTGAGACCGAAGGCAAGACCACGCGACAGTGGGCCGGGTGAACCCACGGCGAGTCGCTGGGCAGGGGCGACGCATCGGCCGCCGGCGTGCCTCCCACCATCCACCTGGCGATGCGCGCCCCGTACCGCTCGCCGTGGTTTCGCCGCAGACGACATGAGAGGCGCCGTCGGGGGTGCCGAGCGATGGCAGGGCCGCGCATTGCCGGTTCCCGGTCGTCCCGGTGACACTCACCGGGACGACCAGCGACAAGGCGAGCAGCACGACCCCCGTGATGCCGAGTCCGAGAGACAAGGCCATACGTGCCGCCCCCTCTCACCCGTCGCTGATCTCCGGCTTGACGGAATCCTGGCACGGAGAAGCGCACCGATTCATTGCCGACTTCCGGCAGTCTTATACGCGTCTTTAATGCCGCCTCACGGCGGCGTACCGGGTTGTTCATCGGTGGTGTCAGCGGTGCAGGCGACGCCACGTCCGTGTCGCGAGTCGGGTGGCCAAGGTGGCCAGCGCGAGCGAGGTGACGAGGAGAAGAACGGCCAATGCCGTACCCCACGGTTGCGGAGTCTCGTGCGGGCGCAGCAGCAAGGAGCCGCCGAGACTCAGGATCCAGGCAAGGGTGATGACGAGGGATGCCGCAGCGATCACAGGGGTCCCGAACGGCTGCGACGGGTCGGCATCCATGCGGTGGACAGCCCGGTCCCGTGTCGACGGGTCCAGGAGAATCAGCGCCCAGAACCCGATGACCAGCACGAGCACTGCTGTGAACGTGACCGTGGGGAAGCGGAGGGCGGCTTCTGCGATCTCACGCACGATTCCACCGTATTCCTCCCATGTTGATGACGGGAGGTGCCGGTGCTACCCCTGTACCCCCAGGCCGATCCGCGACCAGCTCAGGAAAAGGCGAAGTAGCGCAGCCACACATAAGCGAGGGAGAGGGCCACAGTCACGGCGGTCACGACGAGGCCGTACTTGGTGAACTGCCAGAAGCTGATGGGTTGGCGGTTGCGTTCGGCGATGCCGAGGACGACGACGTTCGCGGAGGCGCCGATGGCGGTGGCGTTTCCGCCGAGGTCGGCGCCGAGGGCCAGGGCCCACCACATGACGTGGTCGCTCGAGCCCCCCATGTCGCGGACCAGGTCGCTGGTGATGGGCGCCATGGTGGCGACGTACGGGATGTTGTCGACGATCCCGGACAGGACCGCCGAGCCGCCGAGCAGGGTGAGGGAGCCCCCCAGTTCGTTGCCGCCGATCAGATCCGCCAGCCAGTGGGAGATCTCGCCGACGACCCCGGTGTCGATGAGTCCGCCGATCATGATGAACAGGCCGGCGAAGAAGGCGAGCGTGGGCCACTCCACCTCGGCCAGGACCTCGTGCGTTTCGACCGCTGTAGCCGCGACGAGCAGCCCCGCGCCGAGCAGCGCGACGATGCTGGGTTCGTAGTGCAGCACCGGGTGCAGGACGAAGCCGGCCACGACCAGGGTCAGGACGACCAGCCCCTGCACCATCAGACGCGGATCCTTGATGGCCTCGCGTTCCTCCAACGCCATGATCTCCGCGGCTCGGTCCTCGTCATAGACGAAGGACTTGCGGAACATGACCCGGCACAGGACGAGAAGCACGACCACCAGGAACATGGCCAGCGGGGCGAGGTGGACGATGAAGTCGTTGAAGGTGAGTCCGGCGCGGCTGGCGATGATGATGTTCGGCGGGTCGCCGACCAGGGTCGCGGTGCCCCCGATGTTCGAGGCCATGACCTCGGCGATGAGGAACGGTGCCGCGGGGAGCGCCAGACGCTCGCACACCAGCAGCGTGACCGGGGCGACCAGCAGCACGGTGGTGACGTTGTCCAGCAGCGCGGAGGCCAGTGCCGTGATGACCACGAGCATGGCCATGACCCGGAAAGGTTTCGCCCGAGCCCGCTTGACCGCCCAGATCGCCAGGTACTCGAACATGCCGGTCTTCTTCAGCACGCCGACGATCATCATCATGCCCATGAGCAGGAAGATGACGTTCCAGTCGATGCCGGAGTCCTCGGAGTAGAACGCCGAGACGTCGTCGGTCGCCCCGATCGCCAGCATCAGTCCCGCGCCGCCCAGGGCCACGGCGACGCGGTGGATCTTCTCGCTGATGATCAGGGCGTACGCGCCGACGAAGACGACGATCGCTGCCCAGCTGTGCCAGTCGTTCACGGTCCTCCGGTTGCTGCGTGGGTCTGCGGTACCGGACGTGTGGGGGCGTCCTTGTCCTCGCCGTCACGCCCGTCCGGAATGCCCGCGAGGCCGTCGACGTCGAAGGCACGGGCGATCGGCACGTCCGTGGAGCTGTGGGCGACGATCGAGAAGGCGATACAGACCGCGATCAGCGTGAACGCCTCCTCGGCCTGTGGGATGCCGGACTGCAGCACCAGCAGCCCGTACACCACCGAGGCGAAGCCCTTCGGGCCGAACCAGGCCGCCACCAGCTTCTCGCGCCGGGAGATACGGGTGCCCAGCAGCGACAGCAGCAGCGACGCCGGGCGGATCAGGAAGATCGCCAGGATCACCACCGCGTACCCGCCGAGCGAGAGGTCGCCGAACAGCCGTGGCGTCAGCAGTGCACCGAAAACCAGCAGGGCAGCGAACTTCGCCAGCTCCGCGAGCGCCTCGCCGAGCGGCTCGAAGGACGCCTTCGCCTCCGGTGAGACGTGCGCGAGGACGGCGCCTGCCGAGAACGCCGCCAGGTAGGGGTTGGCGTGGGTGAGGTGGCAGGCGGCGTACAGGATGATCCCGGTGGCCAGCGGCAGCAGCGGCTGGAGCTTGGGCTCCGCGCCCAGCAGGCGGAAGCGCACCAGCCCGTTCACCAGCAGGGGCAGCACGACGCCGAAGGCCAGGCCGAGCAGCAGCTCGACCGCGATCTTCCCAGGAGACGCCTCGGTGCTGCCGGCCGCCGGACCCGCGGCGGCGATCAGGACGAGTACGACGGGGAGGGCGAGCCCGTCGTTGATACCGCTCTCCACATTCAGCAGCTGGCGCAGCTTGGCCGGGACCTCGGCGCGTCCGACGATCGCCGAGGCGAACACCGGGTCTGTCGGCGCCAGCACGGCACCCACCAGGAACGACGTCGTCCAGTCCAGGCCCACCAGGAAGTGGGTGACCAGCGCCATGAAGAAGAAGGCGAGCGGCATGCCCAGGCCAAGAGCGCGTGCCGGGTTCCGCCAGTTGGCGCGCAGATTCGGCAGCGAGACGTGCATGCCATCGGTGAAGAGCACGGCGAAGAGGGCGAGGTCGGCCGTCACGGAGACGATCTCGCTGTCCGGCGTGATGTGGATCAGGCCGAGGAAACCGTCGCTGACGAGCGCGCCACCGGCCAGGAAGAGAAGGGACGTGGACAGCACGGTCCGAGCCGCAAGGCCCGACAGCAGCACCGCCACGAGCAGCGCAACACCGAACACCACCACCAACACCATGACCGAGCCCCCGATCGGAAGAGAGAGTTGTCCTCAACTCGCCGACCAGACTTCCCGGCACACCACGGGGAACCTTACCTTCCTTTGACGTGTCTTTAACAGGTTGTTGGCAGGCGCTACGGACGGCGCGATGTTGCCGGTTTCCGGCAAGCGAAGGGCGGCCCGCCGGGTGACCTGCATTACCAGCGACGGCGCGGACGCCTTCTTCCGCGCCTTGTTCGCGGCACGTCGCCACAACAGCAGGGTGACGGTGACATGCGCCAGTCCTCAGGCCCGCGCAGCGCTCACCCAGCTGGGCCTGGCCCGGCTCCTGGACATTCGCGGTACGGAGAACAGGGGCGGCTCATGACGTCGCCGAGCCATGAGAGGTGGCGGCGAGCAGCCGCTCCAGCAGATGGGAGGCGGTGATCACGCCGAGCAGGCGGCCGCCCGCCTTGTTCTTCTCCACGACGGCGACCAGCGGGCTGCGTACCTGTGCCATCTGCGCGGCGACCTCCAGCGCGGTGTCGTCCGGCGCGGCGACGACGGGTGGCGGCGCGGTCTTCGACAGGCACTCGCGCACCTTGCGTCCCGCCAGAGCCTCACACAGCCGGTCGGCGTGGCGTTCGTCGACCACCGCCGCAAGAGTGGGGTCTTCGATCACATAGGCCGGTACCAGGATCTTGATCATCTGGGAGGCGGGCAGGATCGCCTTCGGCGCGCCCTGTTCATCGACCACCAGCAGCGCGGGCAGCCGGTGTTCGGCCATCAGCCGTGCGGCGTCCAGGGCGTCGCTGTCGAGGCCGACCGTCTCGTACTCCACCGCCAGGTCACGCGCACGCACGTTCGGCTCCCGTCTCAGGGTTGTCGCACCGACGGCCGGCCCGTCCAGTCGTCCGTCGAAATGGGCCGGCTGACGTACGAGCACGATACAACCGGCAGGTGCAAGGCGTGCGTCGGGAACGGCTGGGCACGGACCCCGATATCACCGAGAAGCGGATGTTCGGTGGCATCGCTTTCCTCCACCGCGGCAGCATCGCCGTCGGCGTGATTGGCGACGGCCTCATGGTCCGGGTCGGCCCCGAAGCAACCGAGGAAGCTCTTGCTCGGCCAGGCACGAGGATCTTCGACATGACCGGCCGCCCGACCCGCGGCTGGGTCGTGGCCGCGGGCACCGCCGTCGCAGAGGACGCGATGCTCGGCGAGTGGATCGACGGGGGGCCACGCCTTCGCGGCAAGCCTGCCGCCCAATTGAGAACTCCGCTGCCGTGCGAAACCCTCTGTCAGTCGGTGCCAGAGCCGTCAGGGCATCGGGCACCCGGTCACACCGGTTCACACCACCGTCCGGCTACTGAGTGACTGCAAGGCAGCGGTCACGGTCATGTGCAGTGATCCTGCGTCTGCGCCCGCGCGGGAGCGCAGGTTCACCCCGTACGCAAGCAGTGCCAGCAACTCGGCAGCAGCACCCGGATCGGTTCCAGCAGCGAGCTGTCCTTGCGCCTCGGCCGTGACGAGTGCCGCGAGCATGGCGTCCCGCAGTTCCTGGTGGTGCTGGTCGAGGAGGGCGCGGACCTCGGGGTCGCCGTTCTCGGCGCCGGCGTGCGCGTTGACGACCAGGCACCCCCAGCGGGCGTGTTCGCCGGCGCACCGCGCCTCGATGAGCCCGTCGAAGAACTCGGCGACGGCCCGCAGCCCTCGCTGGTCCTGGGCGAGAGAGCGGAACGCGGGCCGGGACCGCTGGTCCGTGTAGCGGCGCAGCGCGGCGCGGTACAGCTCCTGCTTGCCGCCGAAGGTGGCGTACAGGCTGGAGCGATTGAGGCCAGTCGCGGTCACGACGTCCTGGATCCCGGTCGTGGCCACGCCCTGGCGCCAGAAAAGCCGCACCACGGTCTCCAGGACCGCGTCCGGATCGAAGTGCTTGACGTCCGGCATGTTCCACCCCGCCATCTTGAAACGACAATTTCAAGATATCCCCCGCCCACCCTCCGGCCAGTCTTGCAGGATCCCTTGGTCCGGGATCACGCCGGCGCTATCTTGAAACGGTCATTCCAAGTTAGTCGGGACGTCGACCGGAAGGAACGGACACCGTGACCACACTCAACGCCGAGCTGAGCGCCTTCTACGAAGCCCGCCAGCAGCAGATCCCCGCCGAGATACGGGAGACCATGCGCCGAGCCGGTCAGGAACTCGCCGACTCCGGGCAGGCCGACCGCGCCCTCAGCGTCGGCGATCCCGCGCCCCGCTTCCGACTGCCTTCGGCGACCGGTCGGACGGTGGCCCTGGGCGACCTGCTTGCGCTGGGCCCGGTCGTCCTGACCTTCTACCGCGGTGCGTGGTGCCCGTACTGCAACATCGCCCTGCGCGCCCTTCAGCAGCACCACGCCGACATCACCGCGCGCGGCGCACGCCTGGTCGCCGTCTCCCCGCAGATTCCCGACGAGTCCCTCACCCTCACCGAGAAGCACGGCTTGGCATTCGACGTCTTGAGCGACATCGGCTCCGACACGGCCAAGCAGTACGGCCTCGCCTTCGACCTCCCCGACGACCTCGCCGCCGTCTACGACAGGCTCGGCTTCGACCTCCAGCGCGTCAACGACGGCCACCCGCGCACCCTGCCGCTGCCGGCCACCTACGTCATCGACCGCGCCGGCACCATCCGATGGGCCTTCGTCAATACCGACTACACCACCCGAGCCGAACCCGCCGACATCCTGGCGGCTCTCGAGGCGCTGGGCTGAAGATGCAGCACCGTGCCACGCTCGGCGGCGAAGACGGACGCTGCTTCCGAGCTGCGCGCGGCTGCCCCGGCCGCTGGTGTCCCTACCGGTGTTCGGGGTTCTAGTAGTCGCGGCGGCAGCCGGCGTCCCAGGCGGTGCGCTGGTTGCCGTAGGCGGGGATGCCCCGGAGATCCTTCAACGCCCGGGCCAGATGCAGCAGGTTCCAGGTCATGAAGGTGGGGTTGCGGTTGGTGGAGTCGTTCTGTGATCACCCAGCGGACTCCGGGCCGTCATACTTCCCGAATCGCTGGTGCCAGCGCAGGGCGTCCAGTTTCTGCCACGACATCCCAAGCTCGATCTGCGCCTGGGTGAGCCCGGTCTCCTCGGCCAGCTCCTCCGGGCT
>NZ_MCGQ01000094.1 GCF_002242805.1 Streptomyces diastatochromogenes
AGTACCGCACCGTCCTCAAGAGCGTCACCTTCCACGCTCCGAAGATCCCGGTGGTCTCCACCCTGACCGGCCGGCCCGCGACCGGCGACGACCTGCGCCACCCGGACTACTGGGTACGGCAGGTGCGTGAGGCCGTCCGCTACGGCGATGCCGTCATCGCGATGGAGGAGCAGGGCACGCGCACCTTCCTGGAGATCGGGCCCGACGGTGTCCTGACCGCGCTCAACCGGGGTGTCCTCGCCGACCGCCCCGGTACCCAGGCCCTCGCCCTCCAGCGGCGCGGTCGTACCGAGCCGCACACCCTCGTAGAGACACTGGCCGAACTGCACCTCTCCGGTACGGCGGTGGACTGGGAAGCCTTCTTCGACGGCTCCGGCGCCCGCCGCGTACCCCTGCCGACCTACCCCTTCCAGCATCGGCGCTACTGGGTCGACGCCGCCGAGTCCGCCGCCGACACCGGAGGGCTCGGCCTCGACACGGCCGATCACCCCCTGCTCGGCGCTGCCCTCACGCTCGGCGACAGTGACGAGACGCTGTTCACGGGCAGCCTGTCGGCGCGCACTCATCCCTGGCTCGCGGGACACAGCGTCGCCGGGCAGCCCGTCGTCCCGGGCGCGGTGCTCGCCGAACTGGCGATCCACGCGGCCGACGAGACCGGCTGCACGGAGGTCCACGACCTCGCCTTCGACGAACCCCTCGCACTGCCCGCCCAGGGCGCCCTGCGCCTGCAGATCCGCGTCGGCCCCGCGGACCCGGCCGGGCGCCGCACCCTCGCTGTGCACACGCGCACCGAGGACCCCGGCGCCTCATGGCTCCGCCACGCCCACGGCACCCTCGGCCAGGCCCCGCTCACCGGACCCGCGACCCCCGGCGAACGGCAGTGGCCGCCCGCCGACGCCACCGCCCTGACTCCGGAGGACGTGCACGAGCGGCTCGCCGCCGGTGGCACCTCGTACCCGCCCGAACTGCTGGAGTGCCTGACCGGGGTGTGGGAGCACGCGGGGGAGTACTTCACCGAGGTACGGCTTCCGGACGAACTCGCGGACCAGGCCGACGGCTTCGGTCTGCATCCCGCGCTCCTCGACGCCGCCCTGCGTCCGCTGCTCGGCCCGTCCCGCGCGCCGCTGCGCTGGCGAGGGGTACGACTGCACGCGGTCGGCGCGCGTGAGGTGCGGGCCCGGGTGATCCCGGACCCGGACACGGGTGACTGGGCGCTGCACCTGACCGACCCGGCCGGCCGGCCGGTCGCCGAGGTCGCCGCGATCACCCCGGGCGAGCCGGACCCCGGCGCGCTCGCCGCCGCCCGCACCCGCGACCACGACGCGCTGTTCCACGTCGACTGGACACCTCGCCCGCTCACGCCCGCCCAGCTCCACTGGGCAGACCTCGCCACGGACGGCACGGACCCCGGCCCGGCCGCGCTGGCCGCCGCCGTGTCCGCCGGCGCGCAGATCGACGCCGTACGGGTACGCCTCGCCTCGCCGCCCGGCAGTACGCCCCCCGACGCGGTGCACACCACCGTCGGGCGGGCCCTGGAACTGGCCCGGCAGTGGCTCGCCGAGGACGCCCTCAACGACCTCCCGCTCGTCGTGCTCACCAGCGGTGCCGTCGCCACCGCCGAGGGCGAGGACGTCCGCGACCTGGGCGCCGCTGCCGCCTGGGGCCTGCTGCGCTCGGCCCAGTCCGAGGCACCCGGCCGCATCGTCCTGGCCGACGTACCCGACCCGGACGCCGCCGGTCTGGACACCGTCCTGTCCGCCGTCGTCGCCTCCGGCGAACCGCAGGTCGCCGTGCGTGACACTCCATCCGTCGACCCTGGGCACACCGCCGGCCCGCAGGTCCTGGTGCCTCGCCTGATCCGCGCGGCGCGGCCCGGAGCAACCGCCATGCAGGCCGGGGGCTTTGGTGGCAACGCGCCGACCCTGTCGGGCGGGGAGTTCGGTGGCACGGTACCGACCGCGTCGGTCGGGGACTTCGACGGCATCGTGCAGCCGGCGTGGGCCGCGTCTGCTCAAGGCTCCGGCGGCTTCGTGCCGACCGGGTCGGTCGGGGACTCCCGCAGCATCGTGCCGACCGCGTCGGCCGATGATTTTGACGGCATGGTGCAGACGGAGTCGGCCGCGCCCGTCTGGGACCCCGACGGCACCGTGCTGATCACCGGTGGCACGGGCAGCCTCGGTGCGCTGTTTGCCCGGCATCTGGTCACCGAGCGGGGGATACGGCACCTGCTGCTGGTCAGCCGGCGCGGCCCCGAGGCACCCGGGGCCGAGGCGCTGCGCGCCGAACTGGCCTCGCTCGGCGCCGCCGTGACCGTCGCCGCCTGCGACGTCTCCGACCGGGACGCCCTCGCCGGCCTCCTGGCCACCGTCCCCGGTGAGCACCCGCTGCGCGGCGTGGTGCACACGGCGGGCGTCCTGGACGACGGTGTCGTCGCCGCCCAGACCACCGACCGGCTCGCCGCGGTACTGCGGCCGAAGGCGGACGCGGCCTGGCATCTGCACGACCTCACCCGCGACCTCGGTCTGACCGCGTTCGTCACGTTCTCCTCGATCGCCGCGGTCGTCGGCGGACCCGGCCAGTCCACCTACGCCGCCGCCAACGGCTTCCTCGACGCGCTCGCCCGGCACCGCGCCGCCCACGGCCTGGCCGCCACCTCCATCGCCTGGGGCCTGTGGGCACAGGCCTCCGAACTGACCGGAAACCTGACCGAGACCGACCTCAGGCGCATCGCCCGCAGCGGCTTCCGCCCGGTCGAGACCGAGCAGGGCCTCGCCCTGTTCGACCTCGCTCTGCGGCTCGGCCGGCCCGACCCGGTGGCCACCCCGCTGGACGTGGCCGCACTTCGCGAACAGCCGCGCGTCCCCGCCGTACTCGGCGCACTGGTCCGCGTCCCGCGCCGCGGCACCGCGCAGGGCGCCGCCGACACCGGCCCCTCCCTGCGTGACCGGCTGGCCGGCCTGGATACGCGGGAGGCACGACATGCCGAGGTCCTCGCCGCCCTGCGTACGGAGACCGCCCGGGTCCTCGGCCGCTCCGGCACCGACGACATTGCCGCCGACCGTTCCTTCCCGCAGCTCGGCCTCGACTCGCTCACCTCGGTCGAACTGCGCAACCGGGTCGCGGAGCTGACCGGTCTGACCCTGCCCGCCACCGTGGTCTTCGACCACCCGACCCCGCACGACCTGGCCGCACACCTGCTCACCACACTCACCCCGGACACCGGCGCGGACGACACGGACGCCGACACCGACGAGGACTACGCCGCCGACATCCACCTCCCCGCCGACATCCGTCCGGCACCCGAGGTCGTACGCACGGTGGCCGAACCGCGGGAGATCCTGCTCACCGGCGCCAGCGGCTTCCTCGGCGCCTTCCTGCTGCGCGACCTCATGCGCACCACCACCGCCCGGATCCACTGCCTGGTGCGCGGCGCCGACGAACGCGCGGCACACCGGCGGCTGCGCGACAGCCTGGAGTGGTACCGGGTGTGGGACGACGTGGACGAGGAGCGGCTCGCCGTCGTCGTCGGAGACCTCGCCGAGGAGCGGCTCGGCCTGAGCGAGGACCGGTTCGACGACCTCGCCCGCCGCGTCGACGCGGTCTACCACGCGGGTGCCTCGGTGCACTGGCTCAAGCCCTACCGGGCGCTCCGCGACGCCAACGTGCACGGCACGGTCGAGGTGCTGCGGCTCGCCGCGCGGCACCGCACCGTCCCGGTCCACCACGTCTCCACCGTCGGCGTGTTCGACGGACCGGTCACCCCGGGCGTCCCGCTGAGGGTCACCGACCCGACCGGGCCGGCCGAGGCGCTGCCCAGCGGCTATCTGCGCAGCAAGTGGGTCGGCGAGCAGATCGTGGACCTGGCCCGGGAGCGGGGCCTGCCCGTCTCCGTGTACCGGGTCGACGTGATCTCCGGCGACCGGGACAACGGCGCCTGCCAGACCCGTGACTTCGTCTGGCTCAGCCTCAAGGGCCTGCTCCAGGCGGGGCTCGTCCCGTCCGGCGTCCCGGGCCGCTTCCATCTGCTGCCGGTCGACTACGTCAGCGCCGCGATCCTCGGCATCTCCACCCGGCCCGCGGGAGCGGGCGGTACCTACCACCTGTTCAACCGCGGCTCGTTGAGCCTCGCCGACTGCGTGACGTATCTGCGCCGCCTCGGCTACCGGCTCGCGGAGACGGACCGGGAGCAGTGGCGGGCGGCGCTGCACGCGGACCGGGACAACGCGCTGCTCCCGCTGCTGCACGCCTTCGAGATGATGACCTCCGACACCGACGCCTTCTACCCGGCCCTCGACACCACCGAGACCGAGTCCGCACTGACCGGCACGGGCATCACCTGCCCACCGCTGACGGAGGAACTCTTCGGCAGGTACGTAGGGTTCTTCGTCGAGAAGGACCACTTCCCGCCCGCCGACTGAGCCCATGCGGGCCGGCGGCCGCCGTCCCATGCGGGCTTGCTGCCGCCGTCCCATGGGGACTGGCTGCCGCCATGCCATCCGGGCTGGCGGCCACCGCCCCGTGCGGACCGGCTGCCGCTGCCCCATCCCGACCGGCTGCTGCGGTGCCATCCGAGCCGGCTGTCGCTGTCCCATGGGGATCGGCGGCCACTGCCCCATCCCGTCCGGCTGCCGTCGTGCCATGCGGGCTTGCTGCCGCCGTCCCATGGGGACTGGCTGCCGCCATGCCATCCGGGCTGGCGGCCACCGCCCCATACGGACCGCGTGCCGCTGCCCCATCCCGACCGGCTTCCGCCGCCCCTCGGACCGGCCGCCGCCCCACCCGGACCGGCCACCGCGCCACCCACCCGGACCCGCCGCCCCCGCGCCACCCACCCGGACCCGCCGCCC
>NZ_MCGQ01000095.1 GCF_002242805.1 Streptomyces diastatochromogenes
CCTGTACGGCGAGCGGGCCGGCTGGTCCCTGCCGGGCTACCCGGACGCCAAGTGGAACCGGGTGTCCCTGCCGACGACCGACACCCGCCCGGGGGTCTCCTGGTACCGCACCGACGTCAACCTGGACCTGCCGCACGGCCAGGACACCTCGCTCGGGCTGACCTTCACCGACGACCCGGCACGCAAGTACCGTGCCACGATCTTCGTGAACGGCTGGCAGGTCGGCAACTACGTCAACTACCTCGGCCCGCAGCACACCTTCCCGGTCCCCAACGGGATTCTCGATCCGAACGGCCACAACAGCATCGCCATCGCCGTGTGGAACCTGGACGGCAGCACCGGCGGGCTCGGCAAGGTCTCGCTCACCGACTACGGCAGCTATGCCTCGTCCCTGCGCGTCGCGCAGAACGACAGCCCCCGCTACGACTCCCGGATGTACGCGATGCCGAAGCGTCCGGGAGCGGATGTCACCCTGGACGTGCCGGACACCGCTCAGTCAGCACGGGCCTTCGCGGCCGAGACGACGGTGCGGTTGGCGAAGGACGGACCGTCCGCCTCCCGTCTGACTGCCTCGCTCTCCGCGCCCGACGGCTGGAGCGTGAGTCCCACGAGCCCCATGTCGGTCAAGCGCCTGCCACCCGGCGGATCGGCCACCTTCACCTGGAAGGTCCAGCCGCCGGCCGGGGAGCTGCCGTCCGCCTCGGCACTCACCGCCAAGGTCCACTACCTGCAGAACGGACGGCACGCTGTCGGCGGTGACGAGCGCATCGTCGGCGGGATCCCGCCGGCTCCCCCGGCCGGGAAGAGCGCTGTGAGCGACCTCCCGTTCCTGTCCTCCACCAACGGGTGGGGTCCGGTGGAGCGCGACAGCAGCGTCGGCGAGCAGGCGGCCGGGGACGGCCGTCCGATCAGTATCGCCGGTGTCAGTTACGCCAAGGGCCTGGGCACCAACTCGGTCAGCGACGTCCAGCTCTACCTCGCCGGAAAGTGCTCGCGGTTGACGGCGGACGTCGGTGTCGACGACGAGACAGGTGGTGCGGGAACCGTGACGTTCTCCGTGATCGCCGACGGCAAGACCCTGGTGACCACACCGACGATCCGAGGCAAACAGGCCGCGGCGCCGATCGACGTCGACGTCAGCGACGCCCAGGTGGTCGACCTCAAGGTCGGTGACGCCGGCGACAGCAACGGCAACGACCACGGTGATTGGGCGATGCCGACGCTGACGTGCGGCTAGGTCTGGGACCGCAACGGCGGGGCGGACCAGCGGTGGACTCTGCCTAGAGGCTGGGGCGGGCGTGCTGAGGTCCTGGGTCGGCCGCGAGGACCGGCCCAGGATCCAGCCGCAAGCTGGGCGGTGGGCAGGGTGAGAGGTTCGCGCCTCGCCGAGGCTTGCGCAGGCGGCGACCGGGTGACAGCTCCTGTGGTCCAGGTTGCGGCCCTGACGGTTCTTCATGAGCTCGGCGAACGCCCGGACGTGGTGGGCGGGGCGGTCGAGCGCGGGGCAGTGCAGCCCTCGGCCCACGGCTGGTGGAGGTAGGGCTGGATCCGGTCGGAAAGGCCGACGTCATCAGAGCGGGACACGCCCCGGAACCAGGGGCCCGGCGTCCAGATGAGCTGCGATGTACGTGATGGTCCGGGCGTTGTCCTCGAACAGATGCCCCTGCATACCCGCCGCCTGGGCGGCCTCAACATTGACCGCGACATCGTCGATGAAGAGACAGCTCTCCGGCCGCACGTCCAAGCTGGCGCATGCCGCCTCGAAGGCACGCAGGTCAGGCTTGCCGACACCGATCTCGTGCGAGTAGACGATCTGCTCCACCAGTTCGTCGAAGTGGTACAGCTCCGTCTCCCGCTCCCGGGCGCCGACGAAGCTGTTGCTCAGGATGCCCAGCCTGCAGCTTCCCCGCAGCCCTCGCACGTAGGCGATCAGTTCCTCGTTCGGCGTCCCCAGGTATTCCGTCCAGAGATCAGCCATGAAGTCTTCGACCTGGGGCGCGCCGAGACCCAAGCGTGCAGCCACTTCCCAGTGCACGTCTCGTTCGCTGATCCTCCCGACGCTTCCAGCCCGCCACACGTCGCGCATCCGCTCACTCACAGTGCCCAGCGGCAGCTCCAGCCGCTCTTCCCACCGTTGCACCCATCCTGTTTTCGGCGTGATCTCCAGCACGCCACCGATATCGAGAATGATGCAGGTCGCGGTCACGCGAACTCCCCCTCTTCGTCCCGCTGGCCGGCGAGCACACACCGCCCGCTCACGTGATCTATGGAGACACTGTCGTCCTTCCCTCTGGGGCAAGGTCAAGCGGTCTTGGAACCCTGTGACAGCCCTGTCGCGAGGCGCCGCCGCGACTCGGTGGCATCAGCAGGTGCCGCCAAAACTCGTGACGATCCGCGAAACCCTCTGCCGGCCGGACGCTGACGTCAGAACCCGTCAACAAACGCTGTCGCAAGAAGTGATCGCAGTCAGGACGCACCTGGGCCCCGCGCGGGCAGCGGCCGGTGGTGCGGGTGCGTGGCCGCAACCAGGGACGGGTCAATATCGCCGGGGTGGTCTGCTGCCGCGCCGGGCACCGTTCCCGCTTCTTCTTCATAGCCGACCGCAGGGTAGCGACCCCTCGGCCTATTGATGCCGGTTTCTCGGATCAGAGCTGGGCTGTCGCCAGCAGATCGATCGCGGGCGGCAGGCCCTGGCCCAGGGCGCCACGCCACAAGCGCGGAAAGGAGACGAGGAGGAGAAGCACTCAGCGGCGAACTGAGATGCAGGTTGCCATGAAGGTCAGCCCGGTCCTGGCATTGGGGGGTTTTCCCCATCGTGGGCGGGACTGTGGCCGCGTAGGGTCGCAGCGACTGATCACCGATTCAACTCGCTCCACACAGGGGAACTTCATGCGACACCCACAGACCCGCGTCCTTGCAGCACTGGCTTTGGCTGCTCTCACAGTCGGTGGGCTCTCCGCGTGCTCGGCCCTCGACGACCAGAAGACCTTTGAGGACGACGCCACGGTGTCCCAGAAAGTCACCTCGATCCGTCTCGACAGTGGGAACGGCGGAGTGAAGGTGGACGCTTCGGCGGACACCTCCACGATCTCCGTGCACCGCAAGGTCAACTACCGCGGTGACAAGCCGAGTGGCACTTCGTTCAGCGTCAAGAACGGCGTCCTGAGGCTCTCAGGCTGCGGCAAGAACTGCGGCGTCGAGTACGACGTCAAGGTGCCCGCCGGTCTTCCGGTGACGGGAGGCACGTCCAACGGCAGCCTCGCACTGACCGATGTCGGCACGGTCGACGTACATACGACGAACGGCGAGATCACGGTGAACAGCGCGACGGGTCCGGTGAAGCTGCGCACGTCCAACGGTGACGTCAACGTCAAGGACGTCAAGGGCGGCGGCATCGACACACAGACATCGAACGGCGAGGTGACGATCCAGACGGCCACCCCGCAGAACATCAAGGCCCGCACGACCAACGGCAGCCTCACGGTCACGGCTCCGCCTGCCCAGTACCAGATCTCGGCGAACGACTCCCACGGCGACAAGAAGGTGGCATTCAAGAACGACCCGTCAGGCAAGTACCGCTTGGATCTGTCGACAACGAACGGTGACTTGACTGTGAAGTCGGCAGGCTAAGGGCTTACAGAGAATCAAGGTCTTGCTTCGCATGGTTCGGCACATCTGGATGCGAGACGACGGCCCGCAAGGGCGTGGCGAGTTGTCGGCCGGCGAGGAGCCCTTGGGGCGGGTACGCAGGACCGGTGGCGGCCGGAGGAAGGCCGTGGACCTTGATCCGGGTCTGCGGCCCGCACCGCTCGCACTGGTGGAACCTGACGAGCGGGGCGACCCGATGTCGCCGCTGCGCTGGACGGTGAAGTCGGCCAGGAACCTCGCGGCCGAGCTCACCTGTCAGGGGCACAGGGTGAGCGCGGACACGGTCGGGAACCTGGACGGCTCCAGCAGCGAGGAGGCGTGCGCATCCGTGCACGCTGTCCATAACGTGATCCGCAGCACCATCGGAGATGGTGATCCACCGCGACAACCAGATGTACGAGTGGAAGCCCTTCGGCACGGTGCCACTGGGTTGACCCCATCCTGATTCGCGCCGCCCCGCCGCCACACAGCGGTGGGCAACGTCTCCCCATGCGAGCCAGACGGCTGTACGGCGGTGGGAAGGATCATGCGTGCGGGACGCTGACAGGTCGTCGTCTGTTCACCTGCGTGAGAAGGCTGCGGCTGAGCGCGGCGACTCAATCTCCTGGGGCGACGCCAAGGTCTCGACGCATCGCTTCACGAAGGTCTCGGGCGGCAGCCTCGTACGACGCGCGCTTGGCCCGGTACGTCTCGTCCTGGGAAGTGGCTCCGTTCAGCACTTGGTCCCGAAAGTCACGCAGTGCTGCGTGCACCCGATCAACGAGCGCGAGTACCTCCGTCGGCGCGCAGAGCTGGAGTTGGTGGCGGAGCTCGTAGGCACCGTTCTCGCGCACTCTGTCGCGCACCTGTCGGGCCCGATCCTCCGGCGAGTCGTGGATGTTGTGGGCAATGTCGCGTAGCTCGCTCCGAGTCCGGGAGAGGGCGATGAGGTACTCGCCGTACACCTGGCGTCGAAGCTGCTCGTCGCGGACTTCTTTGTCACGGCGTGATCGTGCACCGTCGACGGCGAGTGTCGATCCGATACCGAGCAGCGCGCCGAGACCGGTACCCACGAGAGTTCCCCAGTCCACTGTGCCCCGGCCGTCGACGCAACTGAGCGGTCAGCCTTCAGCGAGGCTAACCGGCAAGTGGTCGTACTTCAGCGAGATCGGTCAATCTCCGGTGAGACAGGACAGCCGCCCTCGCGCTGCGGCTCCAGGTCCTGGGCGAGCATCTCGCAGTAGCCCAGGGCCGACAGCTGCTGAACGAAGGACGACACGCGGACTACTCCGGCGGCTAGACCTCGATGTACGCGACGACCACTACGGTGCGCAGCGCCGTGACGAAGTACAGGATCCGGACGGCTTCGACTTCGTCGGTGTACTGGCGCAGCTGGGGGCCGGCGGTGTCGCCTGGGAGCGGCTCGCCGACGTCCGGGGCGACGGAGATGACGACCAGGGCGCGGTCCAGGGCGTGGATCTCCGCCTCGCTGGTGATGTTCTCCAGTTGCTTGGCGGCGGAGTCCGAGAAGGCGATCCGGGCGCGGCGCGGGCCGTGCTGCGGTGGCATCAGGCGACGGCCGGGCGCTGCGCGGCGAGCCGGGCGAGGTGGGCCTCGCGCAGCTCCTCCCACGGCTTGCAGTCCTCCACCGAGGGCAGCCCGTTCTCCGCAATGTCCTCCAGGACGGCGGCGAACTGGTCGGCGTTGGCGCGGGTCTTGGCCGCGTACGCACGCAGTCCGTCAGCGGCCGCGGGCTCCAGCTGCTGCCGGGCGTGGTCGGCGGGTGCGACCGGCTGTTCGCTCATCGAGGGCTCCGTAGGGCGCGGACTGGTGTCTCCCCCAACGGTATCGGCCGCCCCGGGACCTGGGGACCACTCCGGACGAAACCGGCTCGTGCGAGGGCCTGACCTCGCTCGTGGCATGCCTTTTCGGCTGAGCGGCCTAACCCGAGTGGATCACTCGAGTCACCTTGCGTATCTACTTGATTGCAGGGAGCACGGCCGGCGAGCGGACCAACCCCGCGGTGAGGTTGGGTTTCGAGCCCGGTCAGGTCGTCCAGGAGATCGGCTACGGCGAAGACGTCGATCAGGACCTCCGCGAGGGCATCGAGTCGCTGATCGGCCAAGACCTGGTCGACGAGGACTGTGGCAAGCGGTAACCATCCCGGCCCACGGCCGGCCCGCCCCCGTGCCGGAGCGGCGCACGCCCACAGCGGGGCGTAGGTGCAAGGCTTGTGGCATGGCCATTCGACCGTGGATGGACTTCCGGCCTTCCTGGCGGCCGGGTCATGCGCCCGCGCTGATGGTGATCCCGCTGGGGCTGATCGTCGCGGTCTGTGTGGTCGATGTGTTGTCTCCGTCGCACATCCACCTGGGCCCGCTGCTGGTGGCGGCTCCCGCGATCACGGTGGCGTTCGCGGGCGCTCGCATGACGGCGCTGATGGGGGTTCTCGCGGTCGGGGCCCAGGTGCTGATCGGGGTGCTCCGAGGGGTCCTGTCCACGGCCAACGTGCAGGCTCAGATCGCTGCCCTGGTCGTCGTCTCCACTCTCTGTGTCGCCTTCTGTGTGGTGCGGAGTCGGCGCGAGCGGCAGTTGCACCGGGTGCGGTCGGTGGCCGAGGCCGCGCAGAGTGTCCTGCTTCGGCCGCTGCCCGGACGCAGTGGCCCGCTGCGGATCGCCGGCCTGTACCTTCCGGCCGAGGAGGAGGCCGACCTGGGCGGAGACCTGTACGCGGCCGCACGGACCGCCCACCACAGCACCCGGCTCCTCATCGGCGACGTACGCGGCAACGGCCTGGCCGCGATCAACAACGCCGCCCTGCTGCTGGGCGCCTTTCGCGCGGCCGCCCATCGGCAGGCCACGCTGCCGCGCCTCGCCATCCACCTGGACGCGGCGTTCCGCTGGGACACGAACCAGTGGCGAGAGGAGGCGGAGCAGGACGCGAACGAGGACTTCGCCACCGCCATGCTGCTCGACATCCCCGACCACGAAGCGGTGGTCCACCTCATCGCCTGCGGCCACCCACCACCGCTCATGCTGCACGCGAATCGCGTCACCACGCTCGTGGCCGAGTCGAGCCACCTTCCGATCGGACTCGGCGGGCTCCTCGGCATGACCGAGTACGACGTCCAGACGTTCCCGTTCGAGGTCGGCGACCTGTTGCTCCTCTACACGGACGGCGTCATCGAAGCACGCAATGCCGAAGGAGTCTTCTACCCCTTCGCCGAACGAGTGCCCGAGTGGGCCAAGGAAGACCCCGAAGAGCTACTGCGCCTTCTGCGGGACGACCTACTGGCCCACGTCCACGGCCATCTGAACGACGACGCGGCCGTGGTCGCGATCCGCCGCCTGGCAGTCTGACCCGGGCCCGGAAACGGCCGGACCTACGGCGCCTCCCCACTGCTGCTTTGCCTGCGGCCGGGCGCATGGCTGTCGTGCTGGGCCTGGCGTTGGAGATCGGCCACGCGCTGCAGAGCCGTCTTGAAGGCGGCGTACTCCCGTGTGCCCAGTGCCTTCGCGTGGCGTTCCTCGATCGCGCGCATGATCGAGGCGGCGGCCTCCATCTGGAGCAGTCCGCGTTCGGTGGGGTAGATCAGTTTGGCACGGCGGTCTGCGGGGTCGGGTTTGCGTTCGACATAGCCCAGGCGTTCGAGGTCGTCGATGAGGGAGCCGATGACCTGCTTGTGCTGTCCGGAGGCGCGGGCGAGTTCGCTGGCACGGATGCCGTCGGCACGCAGGTAGGCGAGTACGGCGCCGGCGCGGGGCGGGATGTCGTCGAAGCCCTGCTCGGCGAGCGCGGTGAACAGCTCGCGCTGAACGGAGAAGAGGACCCGGGCAGCGAGCACGCCGAGGTCCGGTTCCGGGTTCTGGTGCCTGGTCAACGCCTCTCCCGTCTCCGTGGTCGTCCACCACAGTGCTGTGTCACCAGCGATTTTATTGGCTCGCCTCATGGGCTCGGACACCCTCATCCGGACCGGACCCCGGGCGCGACCCGTCAGGCTCGGCGCTTGCCCTCCCGAGGGCCTGGGTATAGCGTCGAAATGTCACTACTATTGACTATCAAGTTTGGTGACCAAAAAGGCTCTGGCGCAATCCAAGGAGCGGAACATGAGCGAGCGCAGCAAGTTCCTGGAGCCGATCACCCGAGAGAACGTCGCCGTGGTCCTGGTGGACCACCAGGTGGGCCTTCTGTCCGGCGTCCGGGACATCCCGCTCGGCGAACTGAAGCACAACGTGGTGGCGCTGGCACGGGCGGCGACCGTGCTGGGACTCCCCCTGGTCGTCACCACCACCGCCGCCGACAGCATGTGGGGGCCGACCACCCCCGAACTGGTCGAGGCACTGCCGGCCGGACTGAAGATCATCGACCGCAGCACGGTCAACGCCTGGCACGACGACCGAGTCCGCGAGGCCATCGAGGCCACCGGGCGGCAGAAGCTGATTATCGCCGGGGTGTCGCTCGAGGTGTGCGCGGCACTGCCCGCGATCTCCGCGACGGCCGCCGGGTACGACGCATATGTCGCCGTGGACGCCTCCGGCACCTTCAGCCACGCCAAGCGCGAGGCGGGACTGCTGCGCATGCAGCAGGCGGGCGTCATCGTGAGCGACTACGCCACCCTCATGGTCGAGGCCCTGGCCGACAACGCAGCCCCCGAGGCCGGTGCCCTCTACGGCGCCCTCGACATGCCGTTCGCCGTCCTGGTCGGCCAGATCTCCGCGGCCCACCGGGCCTAGAGGGCCCAACGACCACCGCGCCCCGGCGCCGCCCCACGTTGCGGGCGCACCGGCGGCGCCGACCGTCAGCCGTGTCCGGCAGAGACCGACCTCGCCATCTGGAAAATGGACGTCCCCAACCTTGTACGCACCCTCCGTGTCCGCCGCGAGGGCCATGACGACGGCATCGAAGAGCAGCAGGGCGCCCTGCTCGAAGAGGCTTCCGCCGAACTGGCTGGTGTGGGCGCTGGGCACGGGCAGCACGGCGTCGGCGAGAGTCCCCAGGGTGCTGTCCGGTTGCGCGGTCACGGCCAGCGTTCTGCCGCCAGGCCCAGGCTCGCCACATCGGACGGACGCTCCCGGTGACAGACACTCCCGGCGGTCTGGGACGAGCACGAGGCGGCCCGAATCACGGCCTGACCTCCCTGAACCGGATGTCTGTTGTCACCGCCTCGACGGCACCGGCCCGCAAGGCGGCTGTCACCACCGCACTGCAGCGCGCAATATTCGCGGCCCGGGACGGCGGGCCGTGACTGGCCATGGGGCCTCCGCAGGACATGCGCGGGACGGGCCCCGAAAGGAAGCAGCGGGCGATGCCTGAAGTATCAGGCCACGTTCGCGAGCTTCTGCCGCACGACGATCGCGTTGAGGCGGACCGCGAACGGTGCGGTGTCGGTGAGGCCCAAGGTCCCCACACGGGACTTGCCAAAGGCGACGGTGACGTCGGTGCAGAAGGCAACGGCGTACACGTACGCGCCGGCTTCTTCGTCCTGGAGGGCGAAGAACAAATCGCGGTAGTAGCTCGTGTGGTCCGGCCCCTCTTCGTAGTACACCAGTCCCGGTTCGCCCTCCTGCGCCCCGAGACCCGTGAAGGCATCCATGAGGTCGCGCTCGACGGTGTCCCAGAACGGAGCCTGAGCCGCCTCGGGCGGGAGTGCCTGGCGGACCGCCTCCTTGAGGGAGAGCGCCATCACCAGGATCGGCGCCTCCTCCTGGAGTCCCCAACCACGGACCATCTTGACGATGTCGCTGTCGGGAAGCACGGCGGCTGCATCGCGAATGTGCCCGAAGTCGTAGTTGACGGTGGCGGGCGCGATCGCCTCCTGGAAGGCACGCCCCAAGGCCTCCGCTTGGACAAGATGGGCCTCTCCCACCGCGGTGAATGTCCTGAAACAGGCTGCCAACTTCCCCTCCTTAAACATTTTGTTGCACTGGTGAGGCGTCAGTATGCCGTAGCGATGCGCGGCCGCGACCCGCAGGGCGCCGGTACGGCACGCGGCCGCGCATATCCAGCCGCCCAAGAAGACCACCGCGAAGAAGGCGTCAGGCCGGAGGCCACGCAGCGCCTAGGAGCTGTCCGGCCGATCATGCGATCGCGTTGAGCCGGGGGCCTGGAGCCTGGCCGAACGCCTCGTCGTAGGCTGCGGCGCATGGGCCCGTGGGACGTCTTGCCGGACAGTGAACGACAGCAGTGGACCTTCGACCCGTTCGTGAGCGTGGGTCCACTGAGGTTTGGAATGACTTCCGACGAGGCGTCCGCCGCAATCGGCGGCGTCCATGCGGCCGTGCGCCAGCATTACCCGCGTTGGGACGTCGTATGCGACACCTACTCCAAAGTGGGCCTGAAGCTCTACTTTGCGGCTGAGCGTTTGCTCGGAGTCTCGATCGACGCTCGTCGGGGACCGCAAGTCCATGCGGACGAGGCGGCGTTGGTCGGACAGGTTCCCTCTGAGCTGGAACAGTGGCTGTTCGATCGTGCGGAAAGCCGGGAAGCATTTACGGAACTCTTCTATCTGCCGGGCGCGGAGCCCGGATCGCTGACTCTCGGGGTGGTGCTCTGCGTGCAGCGGGCCGGCGATCATTTGCTCACGCGCCCCGTCTTCCTTGCCGCCGATGTGATGGGGGACGTCTATCACTGTCTGCCGAGGGAAGCCTGGGCGATCTTCTGATCCCGGCCCGCGTCCTGGTAATCCCTGCCCGGCGCATGACGTAAGCTGGACTCACCGACGCGGGGTGGAGC
>NZ_MCGQ01000096.1 GCF_002242805.1 Streptomyces diastatochromogenes
GGCATCATCAGGCTCGTCAACGCCCAGACCGAAGCCCTCTTCGGCTACGGACGCGAAGAACTCCTCGGCCACCCCGTCGAACTCCTCGTCCCCGGCCGCTTCCGCACCCACCACACCCAACACCGCAACGGCTACGCCCACAACCAGCAAGTACGACCCATGGGCGCCGGCCTCGACCTCTACGGCCTCCGCAAGGACGGCACCGAATTCCCCGTCGAGATCAGCCTCAGCCCCCTCGAAACCGCCGACGGACTCCTCGTCTCCGCCGCCGTACGCGACGTCAGCGAACGCAAAGCCGCCGAAGAGCG
>NZ_MCGQ01000097.1 GCF_002242805.1 Streptomyces diastatochromogenes
CGGCGGCCGCACTGACCCCGAGCGTCCAGCCCGGCTGCGGGACCGGCTCCCGCTCGGCGGGCACCAGCACCCGTACGACGTCCCGGCCGAGGTCGACCAGCGGCGACCCCAGCGCCGCCCCCAGCGCGGAGGCGGCCACGGCGTCCGGCGCCTGCCCCTCCGGCCGCGCGTGCACGACGATCCACCGCCCCTCGCCCACGAGCGGCGCCACCTCCTCCGGCGCCGAACCGAGCAACAGCCGCACGAGCGCGGAGGACCGGGCCGCACCGGCCCCGCTCTGATGCTCACCGGTGAGCAGGGAGAGCAGCACGGAGGCGACGGAGGCGATGGTGTGGTCGCCCGGTTCGCGGCGCGGGGTGGCCACACCGAGGACGAACCCTTCTCCGGCTCCGAGGGCGTAGGCGGCGAGGTGGGTGTCGGCGTGGGTGTCGGTGGCGGAGGTGGGGGCGGGTCGGGT
>NZ_MCGQ01000098.1 GCF_002242805.1 Streptomyces diastatochromogenes
CACCCGTTCGCCACTAATCCCCACCGAAGTGGTTCATCGTTCGACTTGCATGTGTTAAGCACGCCGCCAGCGTTCGTCCTGAGCCAGGATCAAACTCTCCGTGAATGTTTACCGGTAATCCGGTGCGCACATCACGAGAGCGGTCCAAGAGGAGGAATGATCCTCTCGGACACAGCGTCCTCGCTGTGTTTTTTCAAAGGAACCTCGTCCCAGCCGTGATGGCCGGAGACGGGGTATCAACATATCTGGCGTTGATTTTTGGCACGCTGTTGAGTTCTCAAGGAACGGTCGCTTCC
>NZ_MCGQ01000099.1 GCF_002242805.1 Streptomyces diastatochromogenes
GTCGTGCACCGATCCGGTCGTGACGAACTCGGCGACCGCGGTCGCGAAGGTGTGTCCCAGGGCCCGCTCGGCGACTGTGGGCATGCCCAGCATCGGGCTGTCCGGGTAGGCGTCGAAGGTGTTGAAGAGGAAGGGCAGTTCGGCGCAGTGGGTGGCGCCCAGGGCGTGCGCGCCCTCGGCCGGCTGGTGGTCGAACTGGTAGACGTAGGTCGCGTTGCCGCCGGCCGCGTGGTGGTCGGCGATCTGCAGCGAACCGTTGCGGAACAGCTCATCGGTCTGCACCGCGGTGAAGATCCGCGCCGGCGTGGCCTGCGGAAGCCGGGCGGCATGCCGCTGGTAGACCTCGTGGGCCTGTTCGCCGATCTGGCCGGTCAGGATGGCCAGCGCGCCGTCGGAGGTGAGCGTCTGGATGCGCGGGTCCAAGGCGTAGAAGGCCGTCGCCTCGTCCCGGGTGGTACCGATCAGCAGCCCCTTGCCCTCCAGGGCGCCGTCCGCGAGCGCCCGCTGCCAGGCGCGCGGAACACCAGGGCCGCCGAGCACCGGATACATCGGCGGGGCAGCGTTGCCCGGACGCGCGAGTCGCCCCGCGAGCCGGCCGTAGGCGGACAACAACTGCTCAACGGGCAGTGCACGCAGTACCTTTGCGGCGTCCGCTCCGCCCGGCACATCGAGCAGCCGCAGGTACGCCTCGGCGATCTCGGCCGCGTGCTGCGGGTCCTGCGGCGGCAGGCCGAAGGGGCCGCTTTGCAGCAGCACCCGGGTGACGAGTCCCGTCGTCTGCGGATCGAGCGCCAGCGACAGGGCCGAGTACGCTCCGGCCGACTGCCCGCCGACCGTCACATTGCGCGGATCGCCACCGAAGGAGGCGATGTTGTCCCGCACCCAGCGCAGCACGGCGGCCTGATCCTGGGGACCGAGGTTGGCGGCGCCGATCTCCGGCAGGTACAGGTAGCCGAGCGGGCCCACCCGGTAGTTCGCGGTCACCACCAGCATGTCCCCCAGTGCGGCCAGCCGGCCCCCGTCGTACCAGTCCCATCCGCCGGAGCCGCTGGTGAAACCGCCCCCGTGCCACCACACCAGGACCGGACGGGCCGCACCGCCCTCAACTGCCCGCAGCGGACTGTGGACGTTGACGGTCAGGCTGCCGTCCTCGTTCCAGTCCGGCACACGGGGCCCCATCACCTGTTCCAGCCGGGAGGCCGCCTGCGGGACAGCCGGTCCGGCGTGCACCGCCTCCCGCACCCCGGCCCATCCCGGGTGCGGCTGGGGCGGCGCGAAACGCAACTCACCGACCGGCGACGCCGCATAGGGGATTCCCCGGAAGGAGATCACCTCGCCCTGCGCGACTCCCCTGACCTTGCCGCAGTCCGTTTCGACGATCCGGTGCTCGCTACCCGTCATCGTGCTCACCTCTCTGGCCTCGGTTGCCCTGGGTCGTTTCTATCCGCGAACACCGATATGAGCCAGAAAGAGCATCCTGAGGCACGAATGAAGGACATGTGATCTAGGAATATGGAGAAAGTGAGCCATCTCCTGAACGAAACAGACAGCCGTATCGCCGCCGCGATGCTGGCCTCCCCGCGCGCCTCGTGGCGCACGGTCGGCCGCGTCCTGGGCGTATCGGAGCGCACTGTGGTGCGTCGCGCGGCACCGCTGTTCCACGACGGAACGCTGCGCGCCACAGCCGTACGCAACCCCGTGTGGTTCCCGGATCTGATTCCGCTGGCCCTGCGCATCCGATGCCGGCCCAACCGGATCAGCTCCATCGCCGCCACCCTGGCCCGCCGCCCCGACACCATCTGGGTGGACGTCCTCGGCGGCGGCGACGAAATCTGCACCATCCTGTTCCTGGACGGGCCGGACGCACGCAACGCGCTGCTGCTGCGCGATCTTCCCGCCACACCCGCGGTCCAGTCGTGGACCTCTCATGTCCTCCTGCGGGTCTTCCCAGCCGCCTTCGACTGGAGCGGCGGCCTGCTGTCGGAAGCCGAGCTGGCCGGCCTGCGGCCGGACACACCTGCCGCACCCACCCCCTCCGCCCTCCTGCCCGTAGACCACCAGCTGATCGCCGCGCTGTCCGAGGACGGACGGGCCTCCTACACCGACCTAGCCCGCCGCGCCGACACCACTCCCCTCACCGCGCGCCGCCGGCTGGAGGCACTGGTGGGCGGCCAGGTGCTCAGGCTCGCGACCGAAGTCGACCTCGCCCGGCTGGGTATCCGCACCGAGGCACTCCTGTGGATCACCGTCGCACCCGGCGGCCTGGAGGAGACGGGCCATCAGCTCAGCCGCCACCCACAAGTCCGCTTCACCTCCGCCACCACCGGTTCGGCCAACCTCCTCGTGGCCGTCGCCGCAGCCGACCTCAACGCGCTCTACCACTTCCTGAGCGACACGATCGGCACCCTCGAACACATCACCACCATCGAGGTCACCCCGATCCTGACCGGGGTCAAAAGGACCGGACTGGTCCGCCCAGGGAGCCTCTGAGCCGACCACACGTGGGAGGTCGTCCATGGCCGCGCAGTACCGGGCGTCAGTCGGCCGGCCGCAGCGGGGCACTGGAGATCCCCGACTCCCGCCCGCTGAGCGCGGCATCCAGGGTCTCCTGTGCCGTGCGCATCGACTCGGCGTACTGCGGCTCCAACATGCGCTGCCAGGCTGTGTCCGGGGCGACCTCCTCAACACGGCTCATCACCCACCAGATGTTGCCGAACGGGTCGCGGACCCGGCCGCCGCGGTCGCCCCATGCGCTGTCGCTGACCTCAGTGATCACCTGCGCCCCGTGAGCCACGGCGGCCGCCATCGCCGCGTCCGCGTCGGGGACGTAGATCCGGAGCAGCGAGGGCATGACGGGCCAGTCGGGGCGGCGGTCGAAGGCCAGAACGACCGTGTCGCCGAGCCTGATCTCGCCGTGGCCGATGGTGCCGTCCTCCACCGGCACCCGGGCCAGTTCCTCGCCGCCGAAGGCACCGGCGACGAAGTCGAGCAGCGCTCCCGTGTCGTCGGTGACCACCCACGGTGCCACGCTGGTGTATCCCTCGGGCGCGGTGTGCTTCATCGGCGTTCCCTTCCGTCGTCACTCTTCCGCGGCTCCCCGCGCGGTACGACGACAGTAGGTCTCAAGTAGGCCAGAACCGGTCCTAGTTGATTCGGCCCCTCGGGACCTCAAGCACTCATCAGCCATGGTCGGGGCTGGACGCTGCACGGCCGAACCCCTGGTCGGGCTCCTGGTTGGGGTCGACGCCGGGGTGTGCGTACCGCTCCAGGCAGCGGACGGAGGCATCGCGGGAGCGAGCCGGCAGCGTCGGCGTGCTGGTGCCGGACTCGGCGTCATGGGTGAGCGCGCTGTGCCGCCTGCGGTGCAGCGTCCAGCCCCGCAGGTCGTCCCCCCTGCTCTGGGCGGGCGAGCGGGTTGGCAAGCCCCCGGTTGGTCCCCTCGAAGATCTCCTCCGCCTGCCGGTAGGACAGCCGGGCACGTCCCGTTACGGGGCAGACGTCGTTGGTCAGGGTGCCGTCGGGGGCGCGCCGGTGAGGAACGGTGACCCCTCGGTGCGGCTGGCGATCAGGCGGGCCGCCGGCTGGGCGGCGCCGGACTGCCCGACCACCTGGGCGGCGATAAGGCGTATTCCTCCCGGCGCAACCGCCGCTACCTGCGACGTCGCCGGATCAAGCCCACCATTCCCGAGCCCCGAGATCAGCGAGCCCACCGCATAAGACGCGGCAGCAGGGGCGGACGGCCCGCCGGCTTCGACAAGACGATCTACAAACGCAGGAACGAAGTGGAGCGGACGATCAACGCGTTGAAGAACTTCCGGGCCGTGGCCACACGCTTCGACAAACGCGCCTACGTCCTCCACGGGACCGTCACCCTCGCCTCGATCCGGCTCTGGCTCCGCCCATGATCAGCCGGACAGGCCCTAGGCCTGCCCGGCGAGGGGATGCCTTCACGTCTCGGCGCGGCGGAACTTACGGTTTGTGGGTTACCCAGAGCAGTTCCGCCGGCCAGCGGTATGCCCAGTCAGGCGGGTCGGTTTCGTTGTAGCCGTTGGCTGTTCCGAGTTCGGGCCGCGGCTCGATGAGGTCGTCGATGACGAGACCTGCGCCGCGCAGGACCTTGACCCAGTCGCCGTAGGTGAGCTGATAGCTGGTCGCGCCCTGGCCTTCGGCGATGGTGTCCAGCCCGAAGTAGTCCTGCTGCAGCGTCGTGGTCACGCGGCTGGCGGCTTCGTCGTAGCAGGCTTCGAACCATGGGCTGGCGACATTGAACACCAGGCGCCCACCACGGCGCAGGATGCGTGCGGCCTGCGGGACGGCCAGGTGCGGGGGCGCCCAGCTAAGCCCGCCGTAATCGCAGAACACCAGGTCGAAGCTGTCGGCGGCGAACGGGAGGTGTTCGGCGGCGCCTTGCACCAGCGGGTAGCGGGCCGCGCCCATCGCGCGAGCTGCCGCGGCGAGCTGGGCTTCGGACAGGTCGAGCCCGACCACGGTGGCACCCTCAGCGGCGAGCGCCCTGGACCACTGGCCGGCGCCGCAGCCGAGTTCGAGGACGCGCTTGCCGGTGACGTCGCCCAGGGCGTGCAGGTACGCGTCGGGGATGGAGTACATGCCCCACAGCCGGGGTGTGGCGCCGATTCGCGGGTCGTGCTCGTGCTGGTAGGCGCTGCTGATCTGGTTCCAGAGCCGCCGGTTGGCGGGGATGCTGTCCACGTGCCGACTCCAGCACTGCCTGCCGGGGGCGGTCAACACGATTAGGGCACTGGCCGGCCCTCGCCTCGGTCCGGAAGACTCGCGGCGGCCCGTGGAGCCTGGCTGGTCTTCGAGGACGAAGCCGGATTCTCCATGACGCCGCCGCAGGCCAAGACCTGGTCGCAGCGCGGGCGGACCCCGGTGGTGCGGGTGCGGGGCCGTTCCCGCAGGCGGATCTCCATCGCGGCGCTGACTTGCTACAAACCCGGCCACCGGTCCCGGCTGATCTACCGGCCGCGCCGGGACGACAACCGACGCGACGGACGTAAGAGCTTCTCCTGGCGCGACTACCGGGACCTGCTGATCGCAGCCCACCAGCAACTCGGCGGCCCGATCGTGCTCGTCCGGGACAACCTCAACGTCCACAAGGCCGCCGGGCTGCGGGAGTTCGCCGCCTCGCGCGACTGGCTGACCATCTACTACGTGCCGCCTTACGCGCCCGACCTCAACCCCGTCGAAGGCATCTGGTCCCTGCTGCGGCGCGCATCCGACGCGGCCTGCGCCACATCCAGTACCGCGGCGACCTCATAGACGGCTGCCTCGCCGAAACGGGCCTGATCATCAACAC
>NZ_MCGQ01000100.1 GCF_002242805.1 Streptomyces diastatochromogenes
TGCGCACCCTGACCCGAGAAGAGCAGGCCAAGGGCGTCGGCAGAGGCGGGTCGCGGGTCGAGGGCCGGCAGTTCGGCGAGGAGCGCCGCGCGGTCCGTGCCGACGGCGACGGCTCGGTGGTCGAGCGCGGGACGGCCGGTGGCGAGGGTGTAGGCCACGTCGAGGGGGTCGAGGGCCGGGTGCCGGTCGAGATGGGCGCGCAGCCGCTCGGCCTGTGCGGTCACGGCCTCAGGGGTACGGCCCGACAGCAGCCAAGGCAGGACGGGTACGGCGACGGGCTGCGGCGGCTCGGCGGGGGTCTCCGCCGGTGCCTCTTCGACGATGACGTGGGCATTGGTTCCGCCGAAGCCGAACGACGACACACCGGCCCGGCGCGGCCGGTCCGTACGCGGCCATGCCCGCTCCTCGGTCAGCAGCTCCACCGCACCGCTGGACCAGTCCACGTGGGGCGAAGGCTCCTCGGCGTGCAGCGTCCGCGGCATCACCTCGTGCCGCATGGCCTGCACCATCTTGATGACACCACCCACACCGGCAGCAGCCTGCGCATGGCCGATGTTCGACTTCAACGAGCCCAGATACAGCGGCAGTTCGCGGTCCTGACCGTAAGTGGCCAGCAGCGCCTGCGCCTCGATCGGATCCCCCAGCCGGGTACCCGTTCCATGCGCCTCCACCACATCCACATCCCCCGGACCAAGCTTCGCGCTGCCCAACGCCTGCCGGATCACCCGCTCCTGCGACGGACCATTCGGCGCCGTCAGCCCATTGCTCGCCCCGTCCTGATTCACCGCACTGCCCCGCACCACCGCCAACACCCGGTGGCCGTTCCGCAGCGCATCCGACAACCGCTCCACCACCAACAGCCCAACCCCCTCGGCCCAGCCGACACCGTCCGCACCGGACCCGAAGGACTTGCAGCGTCCGTCGGGGGCGAGGCCGCGCAGCCGGGAGAACTCCACGAACGCGACCGGCGTGGACATCACCGTGGCGCCGCCGGCGAGGGCCAGGTCGCACTCGCCGTTGCGCAGCGCGTTCGCCGCCAGGTGCAGCGCGACCAGGGACGAGGAGCACGCGGTGTCCACGGCTACGGCGGGGCCCTCGAAGCCGTACGTGTACGACAGCCGGCCGGCGGCGATGCTGCCCGCGCTGCCGCTGAACAGATAACCCTCGACCTCCTCGGCCGGCAGGTCCGAGCGGGAGCCGTAGTCGCTGTACATGAGCCCGGTGAACACGCCGGTGCGCGAACCGCGCAGATCGGCGGGGTCGATCGCGGCGTGTTCGAAGGCCTCCCAGGCGGTCTCCAGCAGCAGGCGCTGCTGCGGGTCGATCGCGACGGCCTCGCGGGACGACATGCCGAAGAACTCCGGTTCGAACCGGTCGGCGTCGTGCAGGAATCCGCCCTCGCGCCCGTAGCTGGTGCCGGGATGGTCGGGGTCGGGGTCGTAGAGGGTGTCGAGGTCCCAGCCGCGGTTGTCCGGGAAGCCGGAGACGGCGTCCGTGCCATCGGCGACGAGTCGCCACAGGTCGTCGGGCGAGGCCACGCCACCGGGGTAGCGGCAGGCCATGCCGACGATGGCGATCGGCTCGTGTCGCCTGTCCTCGATCTCGCGCAGCTGCCGGCGCGCCTCGCGGGCGTCGGCGACGGCCTTCTTGAGATAGTCGCGGAGCTTGTCCTCGCCCGCCATGTCTGTCAACTCCCGTAGGTCGTGGGTGGGTTCGCGGGAAGCACCGGGGTGCTCAGTCGAGTTCGTCGACGAGGGCGAAGAGTTCCTCGTCCGTGGCCGATGCCAGATCGTCGTCGGGGGTGTCGGCGGAGGGGCCGGCGGCCGTGTCGGCGGCGGCGAGGAGTGCGCGCAGCCGCTCGGTGATCCGGTCGCGGGCGTCGGGGTCCGCGGCGGCGGACTCGATGGCGCCCTTGAGCCGGGACAGCTCGTCCAACACCGGTGCGTCCGCAGTGCGTTCCTCGACGACGAGCTGTCCGGCGAGGTAGGTGGCGACCGCCTGGGGTGTGGGGTGGTCGTAGACCAGGGTGGTGGGCAGCCGCAGACCGGTCTCCTTGCCGAGCTGGTTGCGCAGTTCGACGGCGGTCAGCGAGTCGAAGCCGAGTTCCTGCACGGGACGGTCTGCCTCGATCGCGGTGGGGTCGGCGTGGCCGAGCACGGCGGCCACGCGGGAGCGCACGAGGTCGGTGAGCAGCCGGTCGCGTTCGTCGGCGGCGAGGGGGGCGAGCCGTTCGGCCAGCGTCGGGCCGCTCTCCTGCGCGGCGGCGGTGTGGGCCTGGGGCCTGCGGGCGGGGCCGCGGACCAGGCCGCGCAGCACGGCCGGGACCTGGTCGCCGCTCTGCTCGCGCAGGGCGCGTACGTCGAGCCGGGTGACGGCGAGGACGCTCTCGCCGGCGCCGGGCGCGGCGTCGAGCAGGGCCAGGGCGTCGTCGGTGGCCAGCGGCAGCAGTCCGGAGCGGGCGAGGCGGCGCAGGTCGGCGTCCGCGAGGTGCCCGGTGATGGCACTGGACTGCTCCCACAGGCCCCAGGCGAG
>NZ_MCGQ01000101.1 GCF_002242805.1 Streptomyces diastatochromogenes
GTACTGGAGCCACATTCCGATGTTGGCGGTGTAGTTCTCGATGTAGGAGCCGTTGCGCAGGATCGCGTACGGGATTCCCGAGGCACGGACGATTTCCTCGGTACGGGCGTGCGGCTCGGCCATGGCGATGCCGCTGCTGTCGGCGTTGAGGTAGCTGGTGTAGATCAGCGCGGTGGCTCCGGCGTCCTGCGCCGCGCGGACCACGCCTGCGTGCTGCTCGGCCTGGCGGCCGAACTCGCTGGAGGAGATGAGCAGTAGCCGCTCTGCGCCCTGGAAGGCGGAGGCGAGCGTCGCGGGACGGTCGTAGTCGGCCTGGCGGACCTGGATGCCGCGCCCTGCCAGGTCGGCGGCCTTTTCCGGGGTCCGGACGGCGGCCACGATCTGGTCGGCGGGCATACCGCGCTTGAGGAGTTCGTCGATGACGAGGCGGCCGAGGTGACCGGTGGCGGCGGTGATGGTGATCATGGGGGGAGGCTTTCTTGGCAAGTGGGCGGGCGCGGGGGCTGGGCTCTCGCGCCGCGGTCGGCGCCTGGCGGTCGCGGTTGCCAGGGTGGTGCGGCGGGGCCGCCGCCGTCGCGCGGACGGACGGCGGACCCGCCGTACGGGCTGGTCAGTGCTGGGGGTTGCCTCCGGCCTGGATCAGCGGGCTGAGGTCGAAGACGCTGATCACGTGGCTGATCTTGCCGTCCTCGACGGTGATGTAGTCGATGCCGCGGAAGTCCTTCTTGAAGGGCGTGTCGGTGGTGTAGACGGTCACCGCGTGGGTGTCGTCACCCAGCACGTCGATCACCGTGCCGCTGATGAGGCTGCTCGCGAAGGGCTCCAGGAACTCGCGGTAGCGGGCCAGGCCCTCGAAGCGGCCGTTCGGGGCCTCGCAGACGACGTCGTCGGCGAGGTAGCTCAGCGCCTTCTCGACGTCGCGGCCGAGCCAGGCACGGACGAACTCGTCGGCGATCTTCTGGGCGGCGGCGCTGGTGGCAGTCATGGGAAGCATTCCTTTCAAGGTGTTTCGTCCCCTGATGCGCGACAAACGTGGCATGGGTGCACGGGGGTCGCATGTCAGGGAGAGCCGGCTCGTCCGGTGGGCGGCCGGTCAGGTTCGTGTCTCATCTTGGGCGGAGATACCTGACAGCGAGCGTCAGGTATGTGTCTACGACTTTCAGCGGGAGGAGAGAGCGCAGGTCACAAGGCCCTGAGCTGAGCGGCGACGACGTCCGCCAGCGCAGTGGCGGGCCGTCCGATGAGCTGTTCGAGGTCGGTGCTGGAGGTGAACCAGTCGCCGTGCGCGACGGCCAGGCTGGTGTCGGCCAGCAGGTCGGCGAACGCCTGCGGCACCCCCTGGGCGGCGAGGGCCCGGGCGTACTGGTCGACGGGCAGGTCCTGGTAGACCAACGGCTTGCCGGACTGCCGGGAGATCTCGGCCGCGACATCCGAGAGGGTGAAGGGGGCGCCGCCGAGTTCGTAGACGCGGCCGTCGCTTCCCGAGCCGTAGGCACGTCCCGCATGTCCCTGGCCGGTCAGGGCCGCTGCCGCCGCGGCGGCGAGATCGGCGCGGGTGGCCCCGGAGACCTTGCCGTCGGCCCCGCAGCCGTACATCACGCCGGAGTCCAGAGCGGGGGCGAGGTCACCCAACTCCCCCGCGTACAGCTCGGTGTAGCCGCCGTTGCGCAGGAAGACGAACGGGATGCCTGACTGACGGATGTAGGCCTCGGCCTGCTTGTGCTCATCGGCCAGCCGCAGGGTGCTGGTGGGCGTGTTGACGAAGCCGGTGTAGGCGATCAGGGGAACGTGCGCGGCGCGGGCCGCGTCGACCGCGTTCTTCATCTGCGGGAAGCGCCGGCCGTACTCGGCGGACGGTATGAGCAGCAGCTGGTCGGCCTCCGCGAAGGCCGGCGCGAGGGTGTGCGGCTCGGTGTAGTCCGCGTGGCGGACCTGCACCCCGAGTTCGGCGAGGTCGGCGGCCTTCTGCGGGGACCGTACGGCGGCCGTGATCTGGTCCGCGGGCACACCGCGCTGGAGCAGTTCGGCGACGACGAGGCGACCGAGGCGGCCCGTGGCCGCGGTGACAGTGATCATTCTCAGGGACTCCTTCTGGGAAGTGGCATGGGATACCGGCCAGGAAGTGACAAGGGGTGCCGGGGCCCGCATGCCCCAGCGCCGGGCCGTGCGTGAGGGCACTGCACATCCCCGAGGTGGGGTCGCATGCCGCTGACCGGCAAAGCCATCATCAGACCGATACCTGACATCGAGCGTCAGGTATGTCGCCAGGAAAATTCCCTGACATACCTGACGGGGCGTGTCAGGTATGGCTCCATATGTTGACTGGGCAACGAAACGCAGCGGCGTACCCTGCCCGGCTCACCGCCCGCCCGCATCCGTAAGTGCGGCGCATCGATGGAGCCAGGCGGAGCCGCGCGTGCGCCCCCGCTCGGACAACCGGGCATCCCCCAGGAGACAGTCACATGCGCAGGATTCAGTACCACACCTACGGCGGCCCGGAGACGATGCGGCTGGAGGACTTCGAGCTTCCCACGCCGGGGAACGGGGAGGTCGCCGTCATGGTCAGGGCCACGTCGGTGAACCCGATCGACTGGAAGCTGCGTCAGGGCCAGTTGAAGATGATGACGGGCCGCTCCTTCCCCAGGACGATGGGTTCGGACTTCTCCGGCGTCGTCAGCGCCGTGGGCCCGGACGTCACCCGGTTCAAGCCCGGCGACGAGGTCTTCGGCAT
>NZ_MCGQ01000102.1 GCF_002242805.1 Streptomyces diastatochromogenes
CCACCGACGTCGACCGGGTCGCGCAACCTCTGAACCGATCCGATTACCCCGCACTGCGGCCTCCATACCGTCTGAGCAATCAGCATCAAACAGACTCCGGCAAAGTCGAACAGTAGAGGGGCACAAGGCGCAACACAATGGGGCGGGAAAACACGGTCGAGGTGGCAGGGGCGACTTGGAAGTCGTACGGCGCGGCGGGCCTCTGACCACTCGTCAGCGGCGCACCACCAGCTAGCAGCAGCGGAGTACGCCGGGTGCGCGATGCCCCGGATGACACCCGCTCCACGCTCGCCTCACCGGCTCCAGCACCGTCAGCGCGTACGCAGGCTACCGCTGTACACGTCCGTGCGGTTCTGCGGAGCCCCGGAGTTGGCCTCCGTCAGCACTGCCCGTACCCCGTCGCCGGCGGCGGCCAGACCCTGGTAGTCGCCGAGGAAATAGCCCCCGGCATTGGGCGCCTGCAGCCAGTCGAAGATCCGGGAGATGCGTCGCTCGGAGCGGAAGCGCGGGTCACCGTGCGGAAGAGTGGCCAGCTGGTAGGCGGTGGGTAGTGTGGTTGTGTTGCCGGGCTTGAGGAAGCGCAGGTCGTAGTAGGTGAGCGCGACCGTGCCCCGCTTGTCGACGGCGATCGACGGTGAGAAGGCCGGCACACCCTTGGGACTGATGAGCGCCGGAGTCCGGCTCCAGGTGCGCCCGCCGTCGGTGGAGCGCACCAATTGGACGGAATTGTAGGCGCCGCCGGAGAAGTCCGAGCCCTCGTAGGCCATGTACAGCGCGCCGGTCCTCGGGTCGATGGCTGGGCTGGGCAGGGTGGCTGCCGCGCGGAGTGTCTTGGCGGGGTCGTTCGGATCGACCTCCGGCACATTGGTGTCCCGGGCCACGGTGGTTGGAGCGCTCCAGGTCTTTCCGCCGTCGGTCGAGGTCACCACGGCGTAGTGGGCCTCGGTGACGGTGCTCAGGTCGTCGGAGGAGGTGATCCAGTCGAAGAAGTCGTACAGGGTGCCGGTGCGCGGGTCGACGACGATCACATGCCCGATCGTCTGCGTGTTGGGCACGGTGCTGGTGTCGACGAACCGGCGTGCCTCGCTCCAGGTACGGCCCCCGTCCCGGGTGAGAGAGATGTAGCCCGGACCGTCGATCGAACTCGGGCTCGGAGGGGCGCTGTCGAGGCGGTCCCAGACCTGGTAGGCCGTGCCCCTGCGGATCGGGTCGGCGGTGATCGAGGGCTTGTCGTTGAAGAACGGCTCCTCGTCGACGTGCGTGGTGGTGAGGTTCTCCCAGGTGCGGCCGCCGTCATGGGACGTGACGGTCAGGAGGGCGCTCCGGGTGCTCTTCGTGAAGTCGACGCCCTCCCCACTGGCATAGACGGTGCCGTCCGGCCCGGTGCTCACCCAGGGGTCGGAGGCCCGCTCGTAGTCCGCGCCGCCCGGGGCGCACGCGCTGAAGGGGAGCGTGCTCTCGTGGAAGGTGCGGCCGTCCTTGGTCCAGGCGGCCGCCAGTCCGCGCGCGGCGCCGTCGGACCAGCGGTCCTGCTGGAACACGGTGACCACGCGCTTCGGATGACGAGGATCGACGGAGAGGTACGGCTCGACCTCGGTGCCGGGGTAGACGACGCTGTCGGGGCCCCTCGCGCCGATGGTGCAGTTGGCGTAGGGGTCACCGAAGGTCACCCTGTCCAGCGGTCCACCGCCGCGAGCGTGGTCGGCCGCGGCAGGAGTCGCGCCGGTGACCGCGGTGAGCAGGAGCGCGGCGGTGGCGGCAGCGGCAGTGGTGATGGGCAGGCGTACGGGCATGCAGGATCTCCTCTGGGCCTCGGCCGCCGAGTGACGGCACCGCAGGCATCGGGGCTGCGTGGGCGCAGAGTCATGCCGGAACGCCCGGAAGGACGACTCCGCTCGATCTCTTTCGGCGTCATGATCGGAGGTCTTGATGGGCCGGACGGCGGAGTTCTGCGTGTGGCGCCGTCGTCGGCTTCAGCTACAGCGCCGCACATGTCGGGCCGGCGTCCGTTCAGGACACGATGGTCCGTTCTTCCAGTTGGGTCAGCCTTACGGCGCACAGGCCACCGCGCTCGGCCTTCACGTGCGTGACCTTGAGCTGTGTCGACCACGGCCGGGCACCAGGAAGGGGCGATGTCCTCCAGCTGCTCGCGCCGCTCCCGGGACAGTGTCCCGGCCGTCGACTCCACCGACGCGCCCTCGGCACGCTGCTGCTAGGTCTCCAGTGCCCTGCGGGCGTCGGCCCGCGCGTGGCTTCAACCAGACGCCGACCTTGTGGCCCTGGAACGTGGTGTCCAGCGGCGCCGGGAGTTGTCCGTTCTCCTCTGTCCACCTGCGCGCGGCTTCCAAGCCCTCCTCGAAGGCGACGTCGTGGTGCGACCAGACCATGCCCAACTGCTTGAGCTGTTCGGCGCGTTCGGCGTCCGGACGGCCGCGGGCGTAGGCCCTGCTCGTGTCGGCGATCCACCGCCCGAGCGGGAAGGCGGCGGGCGGGGTTGGCCACTCCTCTCGCAGTCCTCGCTCTCCTCCTCGCTCGCGCCCGCGACGGCGTGTTCCTCGTCTTCGGGCACGCGGTAGGTGAACGGGACCTTCAGGTCGCCGTGGAGCCGGGAGCGGATGACGCCGGTGTCCACGCCGCGTCGCCAGTGCTCGTGTGCGGGGTGGAGGACGCGGAGGCTGATGAACGCCGCGTCTTCGGGAGGCGGGGAAGCCACCAGTTCCACCGGCCGAGAATCCGCATCAGTGCGGGCACGAGAACGAGGCGGACCAGAGTCGCGTCGATGGCTACGGCGACGGCGATCGTGAAGCCGGTCTGACGGAGTTCTGCTTGGTTCGCGGTGAGCAGGCTGGCGAAGGAGGCGACCATGACAGTGGCGGCGAGGGTGATCGGGCGGGCGGTGTCCTGGAGGCCGGCGGCGACGGAGCGCGCGTGGTTGCCGGTGGTCAGGTAGTACTCGCGGATGCGGCGTACGAGGAATACCTCGTAGTCCATGGACAGGCCGAAGAGGACGACCATGGCGATGAGGGGGACGAAGATGTTGACGGTCCCCGCGTCCGAGTGCGCGTCGGTGGAGGGTCCTGTCACGAGGACGAGCAGGCCGAAGGTTGCTGCGGTCACCAGCACGTTGGCCAGGATCGCTTTGAGGGGGAGCAGCAGGCTTCGAAAAGCGTAGAGGAGGAAGAGGAAGGAGCCGGACAGCAGCAGGAGACCGGTGAGCGGCAGTCTGCCGGTCAGCTCCCTGTGGAAGTCCAGGAGGATCGCGGCCGGGCCGCCGACGAGCGCGCCGGTTGGCGCGGTGTTCCGCAGGTGCTGGACGAGGGCTCTGGTGTCGGGGGAGTCGACCTTGGAGCGCGGTACGAAGGCCAGCAGTGTTGCTCCTCGGCCATTGTCCAGGGCCATGGTGGAGGCCACTCGGGGGTCTTGCCGCAGACGGACTGTCAGTGTGGTGGTGTCCGGTGACGGCCGTGTCGGTGTGCCGGGCAGCAGAACCATGATGGTGCCCGGTGCGCCCGGGGCGCGCTGCTCCAGCAGGTCGAGGCCGCGTCCGGCGGAGGTCCGGGCCAGCGAGGGGCGGTCCAGGTCGAAGCCGAGTCGCAAGTCGCTCAGAGGCGCGGCGGCCAGCAGCAGAAGGCTCACGCCGGCCACCAGATATCGGGCCGGGCGGCGCATCAGGTGATGTGCCCGGCGCGCCCAGGGGCCGTTCGGCGCTCCTGCCGTCCGCGTTCCGGCGATGCGTTGAGCCAAGGTCGTCAGGAGTGCGGGCAGGAGGGTCAGCGTGGCCGCGAGGCAGGCGGCGGTGACGAGGAGGCCGGCGAGGACGCAGTCCCGGATCAGCGTGGCGTTGACGAACAGGAGGGTGCTGGTGCAGCCCATCACGGCTGCTGCCGAGTAGGCCACGGTGCGTCCGGCCGTGGCGACGGCCGTCACCGCCGCCTGTGCTGCGTCGGCGCCCTTGCCGCGCTCGTCGCCGAAGCGCGTCACGAGCAGCAGTGCGTAGTCGAGGCCGAGGCCGAGGCCCGTGGCGGACGCTGTGGCCATCAGGAATACGTTGATCGCCAGGGTGCCGGCGAGGGCGGCGAGGATCGCTGCCGCGACCAGGAGCGCGATGCCGGTCGTGAGGAGAATGACGGCCGTGGCCGTCGGGCGGCGAAGCCCGACAAGGAGCACGGGCAGGGCCACGGCGATGGCGAGGGCCTCGGACGTACGAAGATCCGTCAGATCGCTCTCTCGCATGTCGGAGAAGAGCGGTGAGACGCCCACGAGATGACCGGTGACCCGGCCGTCGGACGCACGGGCCGCACGTTCAACGGCGGCCCGTTGGCCGGGGAGCCGGTCCTGGCGCTCGGCAGGTGCTCCGTCCACGCCGACCAGGAGATAGCTCACGTGTTGTGGCAGGTCATCCTCTTCCTCGGGTTCGGCGGGGAAGGGGCTGACGACGGTGATGCCGGGAGCGTGGCGAAGCGCGGTGACAGCGAGGTCCACGGCGTGCGTGTACGCCGGTTGGTCAGTAGTGAACCGGTCCGAGTGGAAAACCGCGATCATCTGCTCGGAACCGAGTTCCGGGAATTCCCGCCGTACGGCTTCCGCGGCGCGCGCGGACGGCGACCCCGCGACGAAAAACGGCGGCGCTGTCATGGCATGCAGCAGATGCGGTACGGCGAATACAGAAATGACCGCGAAGAGCAGCCATGCCGCCAAAACGGCCTTTCGGTGTCGGACGATCGAGGTGCCGAGCGATTGAAATACGTCGTTCCGTGAAGCGCTGATGTCAGACTCCGTGCCCATGACTCATCTTCGATTCCTGGTCCTGTGCGCGGCGCTGGCGCTCGGTGCCGCCGCACCTGCCGCCGGTGCCTCGCCGGCCCATCCGGTTATGGGGGGTTCCACGCTTGCCTGTACGGGCCGGGTGGACCCCGCGAGGCCGCTCGTTCTGGATCCGGCGGTGCGCGCCCGCCCGCAGCGGCTGTCCCTGGAGGGAACCGTGCTGTTGGACAGGTGCCGGACGGGGGCCGGTGACCGGGTGCGCCGGCGCTCGGCCCGGGTGCGGGTCTCGGGGTCCGGGACCGTGAGCTGCACTGGCTGGAGCGGTCTGACGGGGCGGGCCCGGGTCGAGTGGTTCGCCGGGGACAACCGGACGGGACGCCGTCTGGGGACGTCGTCGGTGGTGCAGTCCGGAAGGAACAGCGGCGGCATGAGCGCGGCGCTGCCCCGGGGCAGGGTGACGTCCGGCCCGCTGACCGGGGCCCGGGTCGACAGTGGGGTGACATACGGGCTGAGTGCGCTGCGCTGTGCCTCGCAAGGTGTGCGGTCGGTGAGCGGTCCGGTGTGGGTGCGGTTCACGGGCGCCACGGTGTCGTGAGCCGTCGGGGGCAAGACGTCGTGCGAGCTGTTCACGGTGTCGTGAAAACCAGGGACGCGTTCTGCCCGCCGAATCCGCACGACGTCGTCAGGGCGGCTGTCATCGGTGTGGGACGCGGCGCCCCCGCGACGATGTCCAAAGGCGCCTCGTTCTTCTGCCGGTGGAAGTTCGCGGTGGGCGGTACGGCCTGGTGCACCAGCGAGAGGACGGTGTAGGCGGCCTCGATGGCCCCGGCCGCGCCGAGAGCGTGTCCGATGATGCTCTTTGCCGCGGTCACCGGGGGAGGTGCCCCCTCGTGGATCCGGGACAGTGCGGCGGCTTCCGCCGCGTCGTTGAGCAGTGTGCCGGTACCGTGCGCGTTGATGTGCCCGATGTCTCCGGGCGTGCAGCCCGCATCGGCCAGGGCCAGCCGGATGGACTGCTCGATCCCCGCCCCCTCGGGATGCGGTGCGAGCATGTGGTGGGCGTCGGCGGAGGCACCGTATCCGCGCAGCACGGCGAGGGGGCGCGCCCGGCGGGCCCGTGCCCGGTCCGCGCGCTCCAGGACCAGTACGGCGGCACCCTCGCCGAGCACGAACCCGTCGCGGTCGGCGTCGAACGGCCGGCAGGCCAGCTCGGGAGTGTCCCGGCGCCGCGACAGCGCGCGCATCTGCGTGAAACAGGTGGCGGACATGCGCGACCGGCCGGACTCGCTTCCCCCGGCCAGTACGACATCGCACGTGCCACCGCGGATCATGTCGCGGGCGACCCCGATCGCCGTGGTCCCCGAGGCACAGGCGCTGGCCGTGGTGAAGTTCGGCCCCTTCGCACCCAGGTCGATCGCCACTTCCCCCGCCGCCATGCTGGGCACGCTGCGGAGCAGGGCGAGCGGTGAGACGCTCCCCGCTTTGCCGTTCACCAGGCGATGGAACTCCGCCACGTACGTCTCCAGGCTGTTGCCCCCGACACCGAGGACCACACCGACCCGCTCCGACCGCCACTCACGCGGGTCGAGAGCCGCGTCCGTCACAGCGCGCCGCGCCGCCGCCAGCACCAGGTGCATGAAGCGGTCCGTGCGGCGAGCACGCGTCTCGCCGAGTTCCGACTCCGGGTCGAAGTCTCCGTCCTGGACACGGCACGAGAAGTCCACCCGGAGCCCGGACAGTTGAGGATCGCGGCATGCCAGCGAGCGTCCCCGGCACAGTGTCCGCCAGTTGTCCTCCCTGCCCACGCCCGCCGGCGTGACCAGCCCAAGACCCGTCACGACCACGGCCTCATGCCACGCCGGCCGGACATACGAGTGCGTCACGAACGCGCCCCCACAGCGGTCCTGGCCTCCAGCGCGGCGGCGATCTGTCCCAGGGTGGACGACGGTGTGAGGTCATCCTGTTCCAGCAGGCTGATGCCGAAATCTTCCTCCAGCATCGCGATCAGTTCGAGCAGCGCGAGAGAATCCAGACCGAGTTCCGTCACCGATGCGGCCGGGCGGATCGCGGAATCATCGACCGAGAATTTTTCGGACAGGTATTTTCTGATGATGTCCATCATGTCGCTCATGCTTCTCCCATTTCAGCGCGTCGGTTCTCGGGAATTGGGCCGCAGGGCACCGGATGATATAGAAAAGCCTGCATGGATGCTCATTTGAACCGGTTGTGGCGCGAGCACGAAGAGCGTTTCCCCGACAACATGGGTGACCTGGGCGGCACCGCCGTGATCGACGGAGCAGCCCCTCCTGCGCACACGGTCGCCGAGACCGTCCGGGAACTCCTGTCGCGCGCCCGGAAATGGGAGGCTGCCATCGGTGTCGAACCCACCGAGCCCGGATGCGTCCTGGACTTCGACCCGGCGCTCCAGATGCACGTTCACATGGCCCAGCCCGGCGAGGAACGCGACACCGTCATCCAGCGGCTGACGGAACTTCCCCTGCGTCAGGACGCCTCGTGGGGGATCTGGATCGCGCACGGCTATGCGCCCGACGAGCATCTGCTGCACGTGCGTGCCCGGCATTCCTTCCTGGACGGTACGGGCCTGCTCGGACTGCTGGAGATGCTCGGCTCAGCGGGTGTCCCACGCATGTCCTTCACCATGAGCGGCCTGAGTGAAGCCACCTCGTGGAGTTCCGCGGTCCGTACGCTCTTCGGCAATCTGCGGCACCACGTACTCCCGGACTACCTCTCCACATCACACCCCTCACCGCTGCCGAAGGGTGATTCCGGTCCGCGCAGGGCGTACTCGGCGGCGGTACCCGCCCGGCTGCTGGACGAGATCGGCTGGGCCCGTGACGGCACAGGCCATGATGCCTTCCTCGCAGCCACCGCCGGTGCACTGCGGACCTGGTGCGAGAAGGAACAGCGACTGCCTTCGCAGCCGGCCCCCCGGCGTCCGGCGAGCATGCACGCCTTGGTCCCCGTCAGCCTGCGCCGACGCGGCGACCACCCATGGCTGGGGTGTTACCTCACCAGCACTCGTGTGCCTCTCCCGTACGGTGACGAGGACTCCGCGCGGCGACTGGACACCATTGTCGCGGCCAACCGCAGACTCAGCAGCCCCGCATACCGCAAACTGATCCGCCGGGGCGTGGAGCTCTCTCCCCACCTGCTCATGCGCCCCCTCTTCCGGCGCTGGGTGAACGATCACAGGGCACTTCAGACGCAGTACCTCGTACGCCGTAACGGACCGCTGCGACTGGCGTGGGGCAACGCGCACGTGCTCATTCCCTTCGTGCGGTTTTTGCGAGGTGACCCGTTGGGTGTCATCTGTCTGCGCGACGACGACACGGCATGTGTCACCTTCTACGCCACCGGCAATGTGCCCCACGCACCACAGTTCCCGAAGTGGTGGGCCGACGAAGTGCACAGTCTGCACCGCCTGCTCGCTGCCCCGGCCGGACCGAGGGGGTGTTCTGCCATCCATGCCGACGCGCGCTGATGTACTCGTCGAGCTCGAAGCGAGCGTTACCAAGTACCTGGACCGGCACTTGACCGCAGCCCGGGAGTGGTTTCCCCACCAGTACGTCCCGTGGAGCCGGGGCAGAGACTTCGACGGTCCCCTGAACGGCGAGCACTGGCGGCCCGAGGACTCCCGGCTGTCACCCGCCGCGCGTGACGCCCTGCTGGTGAACCTCCTCACCGAGGACAATCTGCCCAGTTACCACCGCGAAATCGCCGTCCGCTGGGGACGCGACGGGGTATGGGGGACATGGCTCCACCGCTGGACCGCCGAGGAAAGCCGGCACGCCGAGGTCCTGAGGGCCTACTTGCACACAAGCCGGGCTGTCGACCCGGTCGAGCTGGAGCGTGCCCGGATGCGGCACGTCGGCCAGGGCTACTCCAGCGACCTTGCCAGCAACCTGCACTCTCTCGCCTACGTAATGGTCCAGGAGCTCGCGACGCGCGTCGCACACCGCAACGCCGGCAGTGTCTGTGGCGACCCCGTGGCGGAGCAGATCATGACCCGGATCGCCGCGGACGAGAACCTTCACATGATCTTCTACCGCGACCTGCTGTCCGACGCCTTCGAGTTCACGCCCGACGCGACAGTCGAGGCCCTGGCGGATGTGCTGTGCAGCTTCCGGATGCCGGGCCACGGCATTCCGGGCTTCCACGTGCGAGCGGCCCGTATCGCCGCTGCCGGGATCTACGACACGCGGATCCACCACGACCACGTCGTCATGCCTCTGCTGCGCTTCCTCAACGTCATGAACCGCACCGGTCTAGGCGCCAAGGGCGAACAGGCACGCGACCGTATCGGGGTGCACCTGGAGGATCTGCTCCACCAGGCCAGGCGACTGGACCGGCTGCGGCCACGACTGCTCCTACAGGGTGAAGGGCCCGCCTGAATGCGCAATGTATGACGAGCGGGTTGGGGCCGGCTTGTCCAGCGCCTTCTGCCCGTGCCCGGCCGGCTCTCTGGCGCCAGGCGCGGTGGCGTCCGCCGTGAACTAGCACACGGTTCGGTCGCCCCGCACGACCAGCACGGGCTGGTACGCAAAGGGTGAGTCCGCCGATGCAGGCTGACAATTCCCCGCACATCATCGCTGCCCCCCGTTCCCGAGCCGCAGCGACCAGGGAAGGAGCCATCGCCGCTCTGCGGCGAGCTGCACGGTGTCCTGGCCAGGGCCGTCCCCGGGCGCGGTGGTCGAACTGGGTTGCTGCACTGATCGTTTCGGGATGCGGGACGAAGACGCCTCAAGCAGATGATGGAGCAGGCGAGTTCGAGAAGTCCCTGGTGGGGGTGCGGGAGGAGTTCGCCGCCTTCCTCGGGGGCGAGGAGCACGCGCCGGGCGCGCAGCTGGTGGTGCACCAGGGCGGCGAGCGGGTGGTGGACCTGTGGTCGGACGGGGTGACCGGGGAGTCGCTGCTCGGTGTCTTCTCGTCCACCAAAGGCGCGGCGTATCTGGTGACCGCGCTCCTGGTCCAGGACGGCGTCCTGGATCTGGACCGCACCGTGGCCTCGTACTGGCCGGACTTCGCCGCCGAGGGCAAGGGCGGGATCACCCTGCGCGAGCTGCTCGCGCACCGGGCCGGGGTGATCGGCCTGGACGCCGGCTTCCCCCCGGAGGAGGTGGCCGATGACCGGGCGATCGCGGCCCGCCTGGCCGGGCAGCGCCCGTTCTGGCAGCCGGGGCGGTTCTTCGGCTACCACGCGTTCGTGATCGGCGCGCTGGTCGGCGAGGTGGTGTTCCGGGCCACCGGGCGCACCCTGCAGGAGTGGTACGAGGAGCGTCTCCGCGCCCCGTACGGCCTCGACCTGTGGCTGGGTCTCCCGGAGTCAGAGGAGCCGCGCTTCCTCACCACCCTGCCGATGCTGCCGACGCCGGAGCAGGCGGCTGAGATCGAGGCCGCCGCGTCCAGCCCGTACAGCCTGGGCGGCATCGCCTTCAATGCGCATGCGCCGGACAACGGCGAGCTGTACGACTTCCCGAGCTCCCGCGCCGTGCGCGCCGGCGGCCAGGCGTCGGCGGGCGGCATCGGCTCCGCGCGCGGCCTGGCCGACATGTACGCGGCGGCCGCGTTCGGCCTGGACGGCCGGAGCCCCCTCCTGAAGCCGGACACGGCCGCCGAGTTCGCCCGAATACACTCCGAGGGCAAGGACCTGGTGAGCGGCCAGCCGCAGGCGTTCGGCCTGGGCTTCCACACCTACGGCCCCCACTTCCGCTCCGTCGGCGCCGGCGCCTTCGGCCACAGCGGCGCCGCGGGCTTCCTCGCCCTCGCCGATCCCCGGCAGGGCTACTCCTACGCCTACACGCGCCGCCGGTACGCCTTCCCGGGCGGCGCGGCCCCGGAGAACGCGCGCCTGCTGTGGTCGGTGGTCCGGGCACGCGGGTGACGAAAGTGGGGCGCGGCCCGGGGAGATCCGGACCGCGCCCGCCGTTCGGGCGTGTCTGTGCTGCCCGCTGTACCGTCAGCACCCGCTGGAGCAGCACGAGGACCAGGGGCAGGACGCCGCACTGTGCGAGAAGGGACTTGAAGTCCTCTGAGAGGTCGTTAAGTCCGTTTCTGTTAGTGGCCTTACCCGGGTTGGGCGAGCAGTCGTGCCGTTCGCGGACCCTGAATGCCTGGTAGGGGTGCTGGTTGAAGGCGTCCACGATCTGCTGGTAGGCGGTGCCTTGGGTCGTGAGTGCCGGACCCGGATCGGAAATTCGGTGCTCTGCCCGCTCCGTGAGGACGCAAGATGGTGCGCATGACTTTGGCCACCCCCATACTGCACACCGCTCGCCTGCGACTGCGCCCCTTCACCGACGCCGACACGGACCTCCTCTTCGCGCTGCACAGCAGCACCTACGTGATGCGCTACTGGGACTCCCCACCGTGGACCGATCGGGCCCGCGCCGAGCGCTTCATCGCACAGTGCCAGAAGATGGCGGACGAAGGCACCGGGGCGCGCGTGGCCATCGACCGTGCTTCCGACGGGGCCTTCGTCGGCTGGTGCGTGCTGACCGGATGGAACCCGGACTACCGCAGCGCGTCGTTGGGCTACTGCCTCGACGAGGCGATGTGGGGCCACGGCTACGCGACGGAGGCGGCGCACGCCTTGCTGCAGTGGGCGTTCGACACACTGGACCTGAATCGAGTCCAGGCCGAGACCGACACGCGCAACGTGGCATCCGCCCGGGTACTGGAGAAGATCGGATTCGTGCGTGAAGGGACGTTGCGGGAAGACTGCGTCGTGAACGGCGAGGTATCCGACTCGTGGGTGTTCGGTTTGATCAGGCGAGAATGGCGACCGTCTACCGTGCCGGTCCCAGCCCGCTAAGTCCGCTTCTGGCAACGGCCTCGACCCGGTTGGGTGAGGAAGCCTTGACGGGTGAGGCGTCCGAGGCGGCTGCGGGTGATGTTGACGGACGCTTCGTCGGTGGGCATGCCGAGGAGCTCGTGCAGTTCACGGGCTCGGAATGCCTGGTCGGGGGTCTGGTTGAAGGCGCTCACGATGGCCTGGTAGGCGGTGGGTGACTCGGGCGGATCGGGTTACGTGTCGACCGGAGCGAGTTCGGATCCGCGAGAACCCCGCGGAAGACCCGGTTCAGTTCATCGCCGGCGGATGGCTCTAGTCTTCGCCGCAGGTGCAGTCACCATGCTGATGTCCGAGGAGGCGGTGCCCTTTACCGCGGGCGTCTGCGCGTGCCGGACCGGGCGGTGCCAGGCGCAGTACTGACAACCCTGGTTGGTGATGCGCGTGTTGGTGCGACGTCACCCGGCCACGAAACGCGAACGGATCGCGTCGTGTCGTGCGGGGAGAGCTGGGGTACGGGCTTTGGTGTCGGCCGTCGTGGGGGAGGCAGTGGGGTGGGGATGGCGAGCCGGGCCAATCGGGAGCGCAGCAGGGACAAGGCCGGGCAGTGGACGGCGGCCGGCGCGGCGCGGGATGCGCACCGCATGCGGGAGCAGGCACAGCCGTGTCCGGTCGGCAATCCGTGGGTGCAGACGACGCTCGCCTCCAACATGAACAACGCCCTCACCGCACTGCGAAGCGCGCTGCTCCACAGCGATCTCGCGGATTCGACCGACCGGCCCGAGGGCCTGGAGTGGGATGCGGCGCTGTCGATGACGCCGGGCAAGCAGGGCTACCGGCCGCCGTGGCCGCGGGCGCCCCGGGAGGCCACCGCGATGCAGATACGGCAGATCGGGAAACTGCTGCGTCAGGCGAAGGTCCTGATCATCTCCCCGGCCGCGCACGCCGCGGTCATGGCCGCGGCCGCCACCCTCGAGCCGGCCGACATCAGCACGCTGGACCGCGACCGGGACATCGTCGTGCCCACCGGGCTGCTCGTACTGCCCGAGTCCACTGTGGTCGTGATTCGCACCGGCTCCCTGTCGGATACCAAGGCCCTCGGCCGGCAGTTCATGACCCAGCACCAGATCCTGCCCACCGCCCAGTACCCCGGCGTGCGGGTGACGGCGTTCATGGACCGCGACGGGCCCGTCCAACCAAGCGGATGGCGACAAATGTTCGCCTTCTGGCGGCTCCGGCAGTGGAGACGAAGCGGGTGTACAAGGTGAGGCAGCGGTACCCCAGCCGGGCTTACCTCGTGGACGCCTGATGGGCACCAGTAGCTAGGTCAAACCCAGCGCGGAACACCGTGCGCGAGGCGACCGCCCGTAGCCACAGCCGCTTTCCGGAGGAGATGCATGGCGCTGCTGGATCAACTTCCCGCACTGATAGGGGTCGTGGTCGGCTCGGTGGCGTCGTACGCCGCCCAGGCCCTGACCGAGCGCCGTAAGTGGAAGAGGGAGCGAGAGGTCCGCTGGGACGACAAGCGCTTTGAGACGTACGGCCGCTACGCCAACGTCCTCAAGGCTCAGCTCCGCATTGCCCAACGCATCGGCGCAGCCCTGGGGTTCGCGGACGTGGCCGACCTTCTGGAACCCGCGGAGGGGTTGCCGCTGTTGGCCGAGGCGGAATCACAGCGTGCGACCCAGTGGGAATCGGTGCTGTTGGTCGGGGACGCCGGGACCATCGCGGCGGCACGCCGCTGGCACGAGACGATCTGGACCATAGAGCTGCTGGTGCGAGAAGGCACGATCGACCCGGTGAAGTGGACCAAGGGCCATCAGATGGCGAGCGCAGCGCGCGATGACTTCTACGAAAGCGCACGCCGTGACCTCGGCATCGCCGGCGCACTGCCACCGTCCGGGCAGTGGCCACGCCCTTGGCAGGCCGAGCTCTCAGGGTGAGGCCAGCCGCGCATGACCGACATCTGCGGCAGCTGGTAGACAGTGAGCCGTAATCGGGCGGCGATCAGCGCCGCCATGGAGACACCTTTGGCGCCTGCGGCGGTGACCCGCACCACCGGGGCGCGGCCCTTGGGCGGCCTCAGGCCCTGGCCGGCTTCGTCCTCGAAGCAGAGCCAGGCGCCCAAGTCCGCCGCCCTCTCTTTATGACGGACCACAGCTCGTCCCTCCAGGCGGCCATCTTCGCCTCGGCCCTACTCGACGCCGAGGTGACGGCGCACGACTTCAGAGATCCGGGCCGGCGTCCAGCACTGGTCACTCCAGCCGGCGGCGGCTGGGTCGGCGCCGAACACGGACTCCAGGAAACGCAGTTGTCCCGCATCGAGCCCAGCGAGCGTCGCCGGGGCCCTTGGAGGCCAGCGCCTGCCAACCGCCCGAAGCCAACGCCCGCCGCCAGCAGTTCACAGACATCCGGGTCACCCGGAACCGCCGGGGCACTGGCGCCGACCTCGATCAGATAGGCGGCCGCCAAGCGCATCCGCTCACGCCGAGCCCGTTCCTCCGCGGTCAGCCCGTGCGGCCCAGCTGCCGTGTCCCCAGTGCCCGGGCGGGGCTTGCGATGCCGAGCGCTGAGAGGCGATCCCCGAGTGCGTGAACCGCCGTAACGGCTCCCCCCGCGAGTGGGACACCCACGCAGGAACGCTTGAGCCGGCCATTTCCCGTCTGTTGGAGGGAGGGTCGGACCTGTCGCGAAAGAACGGCCGGACCATTGCCGAGTGGGCGAGGGAGGCCACGCCGGACGGCATGCAGCAGCTGCTTGGCCGGGCCAAGTGGGATGCCGACACCGTGCTCGACGACGTGCGCAGCACGCGTTGGAACATTCTTCCTGCCGGGTCGGGGTCGGTTCAGATTCCGGGGCGCCCGTCGGCCGTCCAGGCGGCGTACTCCTGGCGGACGTAGAGGCGGCGGCTGGGGGCGAGCGTGATCGAGTCGGGGTGGTACGGGCCGGCCGCCAGGTCGGGATGGCGGCGATCGTGGAGGACGAGTTGTTCGGCGGTTTCTGCGGCAGCTGCGACCGGGCCGGCGCCGGGGTGGTCCAGGGCCATCCGGTCCATGAGGGCGGCCCGGCGTAGCAGCCAGGCGCGCTCGGCGGCGGTCGCATCGATGGGGGGCCGTGTGAGGGGCCTGGCCTGGCGGCCGTTGCGTTCGGCTCCGAGGGCGAGCACTTGGTGCATCTCGCGGCGCAGATCCGGCGCATTCGTATATGCCTCGTGCGGGGGCGGGGCGTCGATGTCCTTGCCGCTGTCTGGGGTGACGTCCACGCTCAGACCTCCGCCGGTACGCAGGGGCCGGCTTCCGCAGCGTTGACACAGCACCGAGTCGTGGTGGGGGCCGCCGTGAGCGAGGGCCGATGGGTGTGCCGCGGACCGCATGGGCACCTGGGCCGGGCCCGGGCAGCCGTCGATGGGGCACGGCTTGTGGGTCGCGAAGGCCCACTCGGCTGGGGCGTCCGGTGACCCGGCGCCGCTGCCGCCCCCGGTGACCCGTCGCTGCGTTCCAGTGCCGGCCCCGGCAGGGGGGCGCAGCTCGTGCGGAGCGTCGGGCCCGGTCATGGCGAGCAACTCAGGCAGGCGCGGACTTCGCGGCCGCTGCCTGTCTGGCGGATCTCGGTCGACTGGGCGAGGCACTGGACGATGCCGGTGCCACGGCCGTGTTCGTCGGGGGCGATGTCGGGGCGATGGCGCTCCACGGCCGCGCCGGAGTCAGTGACCACAATGTGCAGAGTTTCGTGGTCGAAGGCGAGCAGCAGGGTCATGTGCTCATGGCCGTACTGGGCAGCGTTGGCGACGAGTTCGTCGACGATGAGAACGGCGGAGTCCCGCTCGCCCGCGGGCACACTCCAGGTCTCCAGCAAATCGGCCGCGAAGTGACGAGCGGCGGAGACGTGCGCCTCCTGCGCCGGCAGGGTGAGCAGTGCCTGGCGGCGGCAGGGCCGGCCGAGCAGTGAAGTCGGGCTGGCTGAATCGGTCACAAACATGGTCTTCTGGCTCTTCCGTGGATGTCCGGAGACCGGAACGGGGTGACCGCAAACAATTTCGGGGGCGGCCGGTAAGCCGGATCCTGCATGGGCGCGGTCATTCAGTTCCACGGACGACGCATGTCGGACGGTTCGAGTTATTCGCCCCTTTTGTTCGGATTCTTGTTAGTTATCTCAATGTCGGCGACTGTCTGGACGTCCCTGCCCGCATCTCGGCTGGGTCGCGGTCCCCGGTGTGCAGACGTCCTGGATCCTCTTCTCCGGGCTGTACAGACTTCGGAGGAAGAGAAGAGTTGCGCACGCCCCGTCGGCCCACTCACGCATGAAGTCAGCCGCGGACTGGGTCGGTTCGCCGGAGCCGGAAGGGCGAGAGCGACCAGGGCCGGATACCGTCGGCGCGTCGCGGGAGGGACCAGCACGCCGGCTTTTGCCTCCTCCGGCGGAGGCTGAGGTGTATGCCGCCGGCCCCCGCACAGCCGTGCCCGCCCGTGTACGCGGCCGGCACCCAAGGGGCCAGGCGCCGGGGAGGGGGCTGCCGCTGCGGAAGTTGCGTGACGGAAGCGGGCCAGAGCCCCACGACGGAGCTGCAGAACTGCCCGATACCGACACTGCCCGGGTCCCCCTCTCCGCTGACGGCCCGGCCTTTCGAAGGCGACGTCTTCGTGGTCTCTTGTGCCACCAGGCGCTCACTCCCGACCGCTGCGGTCATGTCACTGGACGGCCGGGCCGTCCAGTGACATGACC
>NZ_MCGQ01000103.1 GCF_002242805.1 Streptomyces diastatochromogenes
GACCGCATCCTCGCCTCCCAGGGCCTCGGAGGCGGGTGCGTCAGGCGTCCCGGTCCTCGGTGTACAGGGAGACGGTCTCCTGCGCCCGGCGTACCAGGACCTCGCGCAGTTCCGCAGGTTCCAACACCTCGACCGCCGGGCCGAACACCAGCAGTTGCTCGGCCGAGCGAAGCGCCGGGAACCGCAGCTCCAGCTCCACCGGTCCCGCCTCGCTGCCCGCCTCAGCCTCCTCCAGGGCAGGCGCGGGACCGGTGAGGTCGGCTTCGTGGTAGCGCAGGAACCGGGCCAGCACCGACCGCTGCACCCGCGCGACCACCCGCACCGGGGCCGGGATCCGGTCGATGCTCTCCCGCAGCACCTCCCACACATCCGCCAGCTCCACCCCGTCACGGCGGCGCACCGGCTCATCGGCCAACGACGCCGACAGCATCCGGTCCGAACGGAACATCATCGGCTGCCCCCGGTGGTCCGCCACCAGGTACCAGGCCCCCGCCTTGCTCACCAGCCCGTACGGATCCAGCGTGTACGAGCGCACCTGGGCGTCACGGCCGTGCCGGTAACGCAGCCGCAGCCGCCGGTCGTTGAACACCGCCGCCTGCAGCACACCCAGGTCGACCGCCGACGGACGCGGGCTGCTGCGCCAGCGCACCGGGTCGATCATGATCCGCCTGCTCGCCAGATCGGCGTCCCCGCGAAACGGCGCCGGCAACGCCGCCATCACCTTGCGCAACGCCGAACCGATCGCCTGTCCCAACCCCAGATCCGCATGCGCCTGCTCTGTGACCAGCACGAACAACGCGCGGGCCTCGTCGGCGGTGAGACCGGTGACATCGGTCCGGTACCCCGGCAGCAACGCGATACCGCCCTTGCTTCCCCGCTCCGCGTACACCGGCACCCCCGCAGCCGACAGCGCCTCGACATCCCGGTAGATGGTGCGCACCGACACCTCCAGGCGCGCGGCCAGCTCGCCGGCCGGCACCTGCCCGTGTGTCTGCAGCAACAGGAGGATGGAGAGCAAGCGGTCCGACTTCATACGTCAAGCATGGGGTACATACATGACGGGCTGCGTCAGGTATGTCCAGGAATCCGACCCCGTCATCGACCACCTCAGTGGGATCGGCTTGGATGGGGCGGTGTCTGTCCATGAAGTGATCCGCCAACTGCCCGGGATCTCCGTCGTCCGGGATCGCTCCCGGGCCATGGCCATGGTGGATGCCGTCATGAGCCCGGACTGGGAGTCCCGGTTCTACTCGTTCGACTCCCGGTGGTCGCCGACGGAGGAGATGGCCTCCATGCGCGACGGCTGCGGCAATGAATACTCGATCGTCTTCTCGCCGGCGGGCGCCTACGTCCACGGCTTCGATCACGAGTCGCCCATGAGCCCGTATCGGGTGGACCCCCCGGCACCGTGGCCCGGACTGTTCGAGGGAGTGCCCGAAGCGTTCCTTCCCCAGGTCGCCGAACCCGCCTTCAGCGAGGTCGACGGGACACCGCGAGCGACGACGTGCTTCTGGCGCGAACAGGCCGACACCGAGTGGAAGTGCGGAGCCGTCGAGGCCCTGCCGGAGGGGGTGCAGGACGACGGCAGCGCCGAGTGGCTCTTCGACGTCCTCGTCGACGGCCGGCCCGAGGCATACCAGCAGTTCGCGGAGGAGTACTACGAAGTGGCGGTAGACCTCGAGGCCGTGCGTCACGTCTATGCCTTGCGACCTCTCACCCAGAGCGTCGTGTCATCGCTGAACCCGGATGCTGAACTGGCCGGTCTCGAAGAGGACATGACCCGGATCGGCTACCCCGTACTCGGGTGAGGTCCTGGCAGGGCGCTTCGGGATACTGGCCCGATGCCGCAGCCATCGCTCAGCGTGGAACCCGAGCCGATATCCGCCGACCCGCCTCATTCCGCGGACCGCCCCCTCCTCACCCAGTCCTGGCTCGACCTGGCCTTCCTCCACTGGCCCGCCGCCCCGGCAGACGTCGCTCCGCTCCTGCCGGCCGGCACCCGACCGGACACACTGCATGGCCTCACCTACGTCGGACTCGTCGCCTTCCGGATGCACCGCGTCGGATGGTTCCGCCTCCCCGGCATCCCCTACCTCGGCTCCTTCCCCGAGACCAACGTGCGCCTGTACTCCGTGGACGCCCACGGCCGACGCGGCGTCGTCTTCCGCTCGCTCGACGCCTCTCGCCTGATCCCCGTCGCCATCGGACGGACCGCCTTCCGCCTTCCCTACGTCTGGTCGCGGATGAAGATCCACCAGCAGGGCACCACGATCACGTACAGCAGCAGCCGGCGCTGGCCCGGCCCGCGCGACGCGCGCAGCAGCCTCGCGATACGGGTCGGCGAACGGGTCGCGGAACCGACCGAACTCGAGCACTTCCTCACCGCCCGCTGGGGCATGCACAGCGCCTTCCGCGGCCGCCCCCTGTACCTCCCCAACGCTCACCCTCGCTGGCCGCTTCACCGCGCCGAACTACTCCACTGCGACGAGAACCTCGTCACCACGGCAGGCTTGCCCGCGCCCATCGGGGCACCCACAAGCGTCCTCTACTCCCCAGGAGTCCCGGTCCGGTTCACCCGCCCGCCCCGCACGCCGGCCGGCATCCCCAACCCCCGAAGCCACCACCCGGCCACCTGAGAGCTTACGGCGGCGTACGAACTGTCAGTCGGCCGTAACCACCGCACCCCCCGAGCGAACCTACTTCGATGACGCTCGAAATTTGACGGTCATCGAATATTGGGGCAGGGTAGATATCGACGCCGAGCCGACTCGGTGTCTCCCCCGACCCCCGCTCCCAGGACGGATGCACCATGGCAAGACTCGTACAGTTCGACCGGCTCGGCGGCCCCGAGGTGCTGACTCTTCGCGATGTCGAGGTCGGTGCCCCGGGCGCGGGAGAGGTACTCATCCGCGTCGACGCGATCGGCCTGAACCGGGCCGAGATCATGTACCGCGAGGGCGGTTACTTCTACGAGCCGGTCTTCCCCTCCACCCTCGGCTACGAGGCCGCCGGCGTGGTCGAGGCGGTCGGTGAGGGTGTGGACGGCTTCGCCGAGGGCGACCTGGTCGCTGTTGTGCCGGCGTTCCTGCAGAGTGAGTACGGCACCTACGGCGACCACGTCATCGTTCCGGCCTCCGCCGTTGTCCCCCGCCCGGCGGATGTCGACCCCGTGCAGGCAGCGGCCGTGTGGATGGCCTACATCACCGCCTACGGTCCCCTCGCCGAGAGCCGCCAGGTGCGCCCCGGAGACCATGTGCTGATCACCGCGGCCTCCAGCAGCGTCGGGCTGGCCGCCATCCAGGTCGCCCGCCACGTCGGCGCTATCCCGATCGCCACCACGCGGGGTGCCGACAAGAAGCAGCGTCTCCTGGACGCCGGGGCGGCCCACGTCATCGTCACCGACGAGGAGGACCTCCCCGCCCGCATCAAGGAGATCACCGGCGGTGAAGGCGTCCGCCTGGCGTTCGATCCGATCGCCGGCCCCGGTGTCGAGACCCTCGCCCAGGGCATCGCCCCCGGCGGTTTCCTGGTGGTCTACGGAGCCCTCGACCCGCGTCCCACCCCGCTGCCCAACGCACAGTCCTTCCCGGCGCTGAACAGCAGCACCTACACCCTCTTCGAGATCACCACGAACCCGGAGCGCCTGGGCCGGGCGGTCGCGTTCGTCAACGCGGGGCTCGCCTCGGGCTCCTTCAACCCGGTCGTGGACCGCACCTTCGACCTCGCGGAGATCGCCGACGCCCACCGCTACATGGCGGCCAACGGGCAGGTCGGCAAGATCGTCGTCACCGTCGCCCACGACGAGGCGACGTCGTGAACCGGTCTGACGCGTTCGCCGGACCGACTGCGGGAGGAGGGCCATGCGCCTGACCAAGTTCGGCCATGCCGCCGTCCGCGTGGAGAAGGACGGCCAGACGCTGGTCATCGACCCGGGCACGCTCAGTGAGCCGGAGGCCCTGGACGGCGCGGACGCGGTGCTGGTGACCCACGACCACTTCGACCACTTCGACCACTTCGACGAGGAACGGCTGCGCGCCGCCGCCGGGGCCAACCCGGGGCTGAGCATCTGGACCCACCCCGATGTGGCCAGTCAGCTGGAGGGTCTCGGCGCGGGCCGGGTGCACGCCGTCACGCACGGCGACACCTTCACCGCGGCCGGCTTCGACGTCCAGGTGCACGGCGAGTGGCACGCCCCGATCCACCCCGAGCTGCCGCCCAGCCACAACATCGGCTTCGTGCTGGACGGCGAACTCTTCTATCCCGGCGACGCGTTCACTGTCCCGGAGCAGAAGATCGGCACCCTGTTGCTGCTCTCCCACGCCCCGTGGGCGAACTCGACCCAGATCTTCGACTACGCCCGCGCGACCGGCGCGACCCGCGCCTTCAACACGCACGACGGCCTGCTCAACGACGCCGGCCTCAGCCTCGTCGGCGGTCTGTTCGGCACGCTCGTGCCCGGTCTGGCCTATACCAAGCTGGCCATCGGCGAGTCGACCGAGATCTGAGACGTGGGTCTGGGCGACGCGAGCCCGAAACGAACCACGACCGGCCGCCACCAGCACATCACCGCACACCATCCACCGCACGACAGAGGAGTGCGCCATGATCAAGGCTTCCCTGATGTACCCGTACGCCGAAGGCGCCCGCTTTGACTTCGAGTACTACACCGACAAGCACCTGCCCTTCGTGAAGGCCAGCCTCGGCCCCGCCCTGAAGGGGCTCACCGCGGAGAAGGGGCTGGTCGGCGGTACGCCGGACACCCCGCCGCCGTTCATCGTGTGCGGGCACCTGTACTTCGAGTCGGTCGAGGCGATGCAGGAGGCCTACGCACCGCACGCGGCTGCCATCCGTGCCGACATCCGCAACTTCACCGACCTGGAGCCGGTCATGATGATCAGCGACGTCCTGATCGGCTGAACCCGGGCCGGGTACTCCCTTCAGCGGCTCGGCTCGTAGGTGAGTTGTTTCACCTGGCGCAGGGTGAGGGTGGTTTCGACGGCTCGGACGCCGTCGAGGGTGCCGATCTTCCGGCTGAGGTACGTGTACAGCTCGCTGGTGCCGGGGCTGGCGACGGAAGCGACGAGGTTGGCGTTTCCGGTGATAGCAGCGGCGAAGCGGACCTCGGGGTGTGCCGCGAGTGCGTGCCCTACGTCGTCCAGGGCTGTGGGGGCGACGGTGAGCCACAGCATCGCACCGATGGCCTGGCCCAGAGGTGCGGTGTCGTGCTGGACGTCGAAGTAGAGGACGCCGGTGGAACGCAGGCGTTCCAGGCGCCGCTTCACCGCGGACTCCGACTGGCCGGTGCTGTGCTGCAGTTCGCTGGACGTGGCCCGTCCGTCGCGCCGCAACACCTGGAGCAGGGCCTCGTCGGCCTCGCCGAGGGTGACGGGGGCGGTGGCCGGCTCGACGGGCGGCGGACGCAGGGCCGCCTCCTCCTCGGGTTCGAGTACGCGGTTCTTGTTGAGCCAGCCGAGCGGGCCGCCGTAGAAGGTGTGCAGGAGGCAGTAGGCGTCGACCGAGATGATCCGGGGAGTCCGCTGCAGGCGGTCGAAGAGGAGTTCGTCGCGGTCCTGTTGGCTGCGCGGCATCATCGCGCACAGCACCTCGGTGCCGCCGGAGATCAGCTCGATGTACTTGGTGTCGGGGCGCCGGGCGAGGGCGCCCGCGAGCTGCTCGGCCACGTCGGGGGTGCAGCGCAGCCGGACGATCCAGCTCTGCTGGCCGAGCAGGCTCTCGTCGGTCATGCCGACCACTCTGAGGCCGACGGTGGTGCGCAGTCTGCGAAAGCGCCGGGCGATGGTCGGGTCGGACACGCCGAGAACCTCGGCGACCCGGCTGAACGGGACCCGCCCGTCCAGCTGGAGTGCGTGGAGCAGTTTCAGGTCGACGGTGTCGAGGGGCTGGGACTCCAATGACTGTCTCCTGCTCTGGGGTGCATGCCTGAGGTGGATTGTGGTGTCGGCGGGAGGGGAGCGCATCACGAGGGGGCAGGGTTCGGGCTGTGCCTGTGCACGGCATGCGGCGTGACCCGGGACGGCGGGGCATTTCCCCGTCCCGGGTCACGCTTCTGCGCCTTGTCCGTCCCGTCGTAGGACGCCCGTACGGTCCGGCGGTCACTCGCTCATGAACCGTCCCGTGCCTCGGGATTGCTCACTGGCCGGTCAGAGTCCCCTCGATCGCGGCGCCGCCGCGCTGTGCGCCGTCCGGTGCGGCGGTGTCGGGGGTGCCCGCTGCCTGCGGGACGTGGGCCCCCGGAGGAGCCGCATGCCCCGGCGCCCGCAGCAGGGCCGCGCCGACGGCGGCGGCGAGGAGGGTCAGTACGGCGGCGATGACCAGGCACAGGTGGAGTCCGTCGAGGAAGGACTCGGACAGGGCGGCCATGGCGCGGCCCTGGTCGGCGCCCAGGTCCAGGCCGGCGACCGCGCCGAGCCCGTCGGCGTCCGCCGCCGAGGCGATGCGGTCCGCCGCGGCCCTCGTCAGGCCGGCGTCGGTGAGGTGGCCGGGCAGGGCGTGCACGGCCCTGGTGGACAGGATCGCGCCCAGGACGGCGGGGCCGAGGGCGCCGCCGACCTGGCGGAAGGCGTTGTTGGCGGCCGCGGCCATGCCGGCCTGGTGGAAGGGGACCGAGCTGACGGCGGTGGCGGTCATCGGGGTGACCACGAAGGCCAGGCCGAGGCCGAGCAGCGCCAGCCGCCAGGTCAGGGACAGATAGGAGGTGTCCGCGTCGATGCCGGTCAGCGACAGCAGCGCGCCCGCGGTGACCAGCAGGCCGCCCGGGATCAGCAGCCGCGGGGAGACGCGGTGCATCAACTGGCCGACCGGGGCGCCCAGTACCAATGGCACACCGGAGATGACCGCCAGCCGGAAGGCGCCCTGGAGCGTGGACTGATTCTGGACCAGGCCGAAGTACAGGCTCAGGGCGAAGAAGAATCCGATCAGGCCCAGGAAGGTGATCATCGCGATCAGGGTGGTGGCCGTGAAGGCCGGGCTGCGGAACAGCGTCAGGTCCAGCATCGGGCTGGAGCTGCGCCGCTCCACCAGGACGAACGCGATCGCGCTGACCGCCGCGACACAGAGGGCGACCAGCACCTTGGCGTCGGTGAAGGATCCCGCGCCGCCCTCGATGATGCCGTAGACCAGGGCGGTGATGGCCAGCGCGGCGGTGAACTGCCCGCTCCAGTCCAGCCGGCGCGAACCGGGCGCACGCGAGTCGGTCAGCAGCTTCACCGACACGGACAGCGCGGCCACGGCGACCGCGGCGGGCCCCACGTAGATCCAGCGCCACGCGAAGTGCTCCAGGACGGTGCCGGCCATGAGCGAGCCCGTCGCCAGGGACGCCATCAGGAAGGTGGCCCAGATCCCGATGAACTTGCCGCGCTCACGGTGGTCGGGCACCGCGTGACTGATCATCGCCAGGGTGGTGGGCAGCAGCGCGGCTGCGCCCAGCCCGGCGCATGCCTGGCCGACCCAGACCACCTGGATGGACTGCGCGCACAGCGCGATCAAGGCGCCCATCGCGCTGAAGGCCAGGCCCGCCTGGTACACCTTCTTGCGGCCGTGGACGTCACCGAAGACACCGGCGGTCAGGATGAGGGCGGCCATGGGCAGGACGAACGCGTCCTGGACCCAGGACAGTTGCGAGGTCGACGTATCCAGCGCCCGCTGTATCGCGGGCAGACTCACGGCGACGGCTGTCACCGGCAGATAGCCGACGAAGACGCCCAGACAGGCCATGACGAGCGTGACCGCCCGCCGCTCCTGTGGCGCGTTCGCCGTTGTCGTGACGTTCACGGAACTCTCCCTTGCGGCGCCGGGCGCTGCGATCGGCTGACTTCGGCGGCAACCTTCGGCCGGGCCGGGAGGCCGAAGCCAGCCAGGAGCGGGAGAATCCCGGGAATCCAACATCACGGGCTCGATTTCGACGGAAAAATAACGCGGAAACATATGACGCCCTGTGTCATGTATTGCTCGGTGAGCGCCACGGTCACGCTCGGTAGAGCGCTGCGATGTCCGTGGCAACGCGGGCGAGTTCTTCGCGGAGTTCGGGCGGCGAGATGACCTCCACGCTGGTCCCGAAGGCGAGCAGCGGCCGGGCGGCACCGAGTTCTCGGAAGCGCAGCTCCAGTTCGGTCCACTCCGAGCCGTCCTCTTCCAGGACTCCGGGGGGCGGTGGGCCGGCCAGGTCGGCCTGGTGCAGCCGCAGGAATCGTCCGAGGGTCTTCCGCCGGACCCGCACCACGACGGGCAGCTGTGCAGGCGCCTCGTCGATGTTCCGGCGCAACTCCTCCCATACGTCGGCGAGTTCCACCCCGCGGCGCCGCTGCACCGGCTCGTCGGCCACCCGCGCGGAGACCACGCGGTCGGCGCGGAACATCCGGGGCCTGGCCCGGTGATCGGCCACCAGGTACCAGACTCCCGCCGTGTCGACGAGTCCGTACGGATCGACGGTGTAGTCGTGCACCCTGCTGTCCTCCCCGCGCCGGTACCGCAGCCGCAGGCGTCGATCGGTGAAGACGGCTTCCTGCAGGGCGCCCAGGTCGATCGTGGGCCTGGGGCCGGTGCGCCACCGTACGGGGTCGACCAGAATGCGGCGGCTGACCAGGTCGGCGGCGTCCCGATGGGACTCGGGCAGTGCGGCCATGACCTTGCGCAGGGCCGACCCGATGGCCTGGCCGAGGCCCAGATCGGCATGGGTGCGATCGGCGAGGAGCACGAAGAGTGACCGGGCCTCGTCCGCGGTCAGCCCGGTGACGTCGGTGCGGAAACCGGGGAGCAGCGCGATGCCACCGTTGCGGCCCCGCTCGGAGTAGACCGGCACGCCCGCGGACGACAGCGCCTCGACATCGCGAAAGACCGTGCGGACGGAGACCTCCAAGCGCTCGGCGAGGTCGGTGGCGGACAACTGGCCGTGCGTCTGCAACAGCAGGAGCAAAGCCAGCAGGCGGTCGGACTTCATGGGTCAAGGATCGCCGGAATACCTGCCACATGGCGTCATGTATTCAGGAGAAACGCAGGGGGCGACGGAAAGACGTGGGAAGCCTCGGAAACGTGATGTGGAATACATGACGCTATATGACATGTATCGCACGGAAGGCTGGCAGCCACACCGATCCCCCCTTGGTTCAGGAGTGGAACAGCATGACAAGCGCAAACGCCTCCCCCAGCGGGTTCGCGGACTTCCCGGCGGACTTCCGCGGGCAGGTCCTGCGCCCCGGCGACGGCGGTTACGACGCGGCCCGGGCACTGAACAACGCGAGGGCCGCCGACGAGGGCCCCGCGCTCATCGCGCGCTGCCTGGACGAGGACGACGTGGCCACCGTAATGCGCTACGCCTCCGCCACGGGAACGCCGGTCGCGGTGCGCGGCGGCGGTCACGGGTACGACGGTCACGCCATGCCCGGCGGTGCCCTCGTCGCAGACCTGTCGCGGCTGCGCGCCGTCACCGTCGACCCTGAGACGGGGATCGTACGGGCCCAGGCCGGAGTCACTCTCGGCGAGCTGGACGCGGCCACCCAGGAGCACGGCCTGGTCGTCCCCTCCGGTACCGTCACCTCGACCGGCATCGCCGGCCTCACGCTCGGCGGTGGCATCGGCCATCTGATGCGCCGCTACGGCGCCACCGTCGACAACCTGCTGGCCTGCGAAATGGTCACCGTGGACGGGCGCCGGGTCCGCGTCGACGCCGGCAGTGAGCCTGAGCTGTTCTGGGCGCTGCGCGGAGGCGGCGGCAACTTCGGTGTCGTCACGAGCTTCGAGTACCGGGCGCATGCCATGGGCACGGACGCCGTGGCCGGATTCGCGGTCTACGGCCTGCACGAGGCGCCGCGGATCCTGGCCGCCCTCGACGAGGTCATGGCGGCCGCCCCGCGCGAACTCGCGCTGGTGGCGACCATCACTCCCGCCCCGCCCCTGCCCATGATCCCGGAGCAGGCACACGGTCACCCCGTACTGATCCTCTCCCCCGTGTACACCGGCGACCTCACGACGGCCGACGACGTCCTGAAGCCGGTGATCGGCCTCGGAACGCCGCTGGTCGACCTGGTGCAGCCCACCACCTGGCTCAGGGCGAACAGCATGCTCGACGACACCGCCCCCTACGGGAAGCGCGCGGCCTCGCGCAGCGGCTACCTGTCCGCGATCACCGAAGCGGCCGCGACCGCCATGATCGACCGGGCCGGCGCCCC
>NZ_MCGQ01000104.1 GCF_002242805.1 Streptomyces diastatochromogenes
CCGGACACGGTGACCGTGCCGTCCGCCTCCCCCAGCCGGCCGCGCAGCGCGAGGTCGACCAGGGCGGCGGCGCGGACCAGCAGCTCCGTCCGGGAACGGTCATACGGGCCTTCGGCCGCGTCGTCGCGGGCGAGCAGATACATGAGGCAGGCCAGGTCGTCGATCACACCTCGACGCTATGGCCGGGCACCCCTGCCGCGGATCGGCCACGGGAACGGCCTGGCACTGGGAGCTGGGGAGGACTACGGCCCGGCCTCCTCCTTGAGGAGGAGGCGGTGCCGTCAGGGCGACGTGGCCCGCCGTCGGGGGTGGCGCGGCCTGCCGTCAGGGGTCGCGCGGCCGCACGAGGCCGTGGTCGTAGGCGGCGACGACGGCCTGGACGCGGTCGCGCAGGCCCAGTTTGCGCAGCACCGCGGTGACATGGTTCTTGACGGTGGCCTCCGACAGGCGCAGCCGCTCGGCGATCTCCGCGTTCGACAGCGCCTGCCCGATCAGGGTGAGCACCTCCCGCTCGCGGCCGGAGAGGTTCCGCAGGGAGGGCGGCGGGCCCGGGTCGGGCACGGTGCGCAGAAACCGGTCGAGGACGCGGCTCAGCACGGTAGGCGCCAGCAGTGCGTCGCCGCGCGCGGTGAGGCGGATCGCGTCGACGAGTTCGGCGGGGCGCATGTCCTTCAGCAGGAAGCCGCTCGCCCCGGCCCGCAGAGCGGCAACCACGTGCGCATCCACGTCCCAGGTGGTCAGCACGAGCACCCGGGCCCGACTACCCGACTCCGCGATCTGCCGGGTCGCCTCGATGCCGTCCACGACGGGCATGCGTACGTCCATCAGCACCACGTCGGGCGCCAGTTCCCGCGTCAGCCGCACCGCTTCCCGGCCGTCGGACGCCTCACCGACCACCTCGAGGTCGTCCCGGGCGTCGATGATCATACGGAATCCGGTACGGACCAGGGCCTGGTCGTCGGCCACCACCACGCGCAACGTCATGACACGCGCTCCGCCGGCAGCCGCGCCGCCACCTCGAAGCCGCCCTGGGGCAGCGGACCGGCGCGTAGGCTGCCGCCCACGAGCCGTGCGCGCTCCTTCATCCCGACAAGACCTCGTCCCGCTCCAGCCGCGGCCGAACCGCCCCGCGGCGTACGCCCATTGTCGACCACCGTGACCTGCACACACTCTCCTTCGACCGTCACGCGCACGCTCACCTCGTCGGCGTCGGCCGCGTGGCGCAGCGTGTTGGTGAGGGCCTCCTGGATGATCCGGTACGCCGCCAGGTCCACCGCGGCGGGCAGCCCCTCGGTGGCACCCTCGCGGTGCACGTGCACGGTCATCCCGGTCGCACGCACGGTGTCGGCCAGCTCGTCCAGGCCCGCGAGCGAAGGCCCCGGCTCCCGCTGCTCCCCGGCCCCGTCCTCCTCCGCATGGGGCCCGAACGCCCGTAGCAGCAGGCGCAGTTCACCCAGCGCCGAACGAGCGCCCGTCTCAATGGCCCGCAACGCCTGACGGGCCTGTTCGGGCCGCTGGGTGAACACATCATCAGCGGCGCCCGCCTGAATGACCATCACCGACAGGGTGTGCGCCACGACGTCGTGTACCTCGCGCGCGATCCGCGCGCGCTCCTCCACCACAGCCCGCCGCATCTCCGCCCTCCGCCGTGCCTGCTGCGCCCTGCGCCACTGCCCCGTGGTCCACGCCAGGACCACCGTCAGCAGGTAGACCGCCAGCCCCGCAGCCCCGCCCGCCTCGAACGCCAGTGGCGCCGGCAGCCACATCGCCGCGAGCGCCCGCACCGACACCCACCGCGGCCTGGTGGCCGACAGCACGCACAACGCAACCTGCGCCGCCAGCAGTGCCCCCGTCAAGGTCACCGCGGGCAGCAGCGCCCACACCGCCAGCCCCGTCACCGCGTTCACGGCCAGCACGGCGACCGGGACGCGCGCCTGCCACCTCAGGGCGCAGCCCTGAGCGAGGACCAGGACCACGGCCACGGGCAGTCGTCGGCCGTGCCCCGCGCCGGCGACAACCACCGAGCTGCCAAGGACGGACAGCACCAGAGCGGCCGACCCCCACCACAGCGCCCGGGCCGCCCGCGGCGACAGCTCGCCCCGCGCTTCCCCGGCGAACACGTCGTCCGGCTCTCTGCCGCTGCGCTCCACACCCCGACCCTATCCAGCGGCGCGGGCCGGGCCGCTCAGGAGACCACCGCCAACACGACGGCCGTCGAGGCCGGCAGCCAGCGGCTAGGCCCACGAAGGCCTCCTAACGAAATGAGTGGTGCCGAACGCCAGGCTCATGTGGTCATGCGTGAGAGTGGTTCGCAAGCCGCGGCATTTTCGCGAGATGATGTAGCGCCGGATCATGCTGCCCTGCTCCTTGTGGCTGGCGTGATCGGTGCCGTCGAGGGTGAAGTAGCGCAGGGCGGTGAACTGGGCCTCGATGCGGTTGAGCCAGGAGCTGTTGGTCGGGGTGTGGGCGATCTCGACGTTGGCGATCTTCTTGACCTCGCGCCGCTCGGGCAGCGTACAAGTCCTCGGGCGACCGCCCTTGTACTTGGGGTAGAGCGCCTCGAAGCCGTCGGTGTTGAAGTCGTGAATCACATCGCGGACCCGGTCCGCGCTGGTGAACGTCACCTCGGCGATATCCGCCACCGCCATGCCCTGTGCTGACAGCAGCACCATCTGGGCCCGCCGCCACGACACGACCGAGCCGGTGCCTCTGCGGATGATCCGCAGCTACCTCCGGCCTTCATCGTCATCGATCTCACGAACCCGTACACGTTCTGCCACCCGGACAGACTCATGATGACGCACCGCCTGCGCCGGCATCCGAGCGGCGAGTCAGATCCCAACAGGGCAGACGCTGCTTGATACGGCGCTGGATGCCCGCCGATGACACGGCGCGATGCGGTCTCGATGCCGCTGGCTCCCGGATTGTGGCGGCCGCCGACGGGAGGCAGGGTGGTGTCGAGACCGTTTGGGCGAAGCAGAAGGCACACGGCCTGTCACGGATGCGGGCTGTGGCTTGTCCTTATCGCGAAGCGAGGTGTGAGCCGGGAACCGGCGAACTTGGTCACCGCCGAACGAGTGGGTCGGTACACGGGTCCGGAATGCGGTAGCCGACGCGAGATCGTCCATTCCCGGCAGCCTTACGGAGGTGTGGTAGATGTCAGCGAAGAACCCAGAGCACGGGAGCGCCCACGAGGTCTCCTTGCCGCCCGAAGTCAAGTTGCTGCAGGAAGTCACTCCGCCCTTCTTTCCCGAAGGTGGTTCGGGAATGACCATCCTCGTCGAGTGGCCTCCCGGTCACCCCGGGCTCCCTCCGCATCGCCACTCGGGCCCGTCGTTCGGCTACGTGATGGAGGGCGCGGTCCGGTTCGAGCTCGAGGGTGAGCCCGAGCGGGTGGTCGAGGCCGGTGGGACGTTCTGGGAGCCAGGCGGTGACGTGATCCACTACCAGGACGGCAACGCCCTGTCGGACGCACCGACCCAGTTCGTGGTGACCATGCTGTGCGCGCCGGGTCAGCCGATGCTCAGGCTGGTCGACGAGGAGGAGCTGAAGGAACGGGCGCACCTGCGCGCCCCGCGTCCCTTCGAAGGCTGACCCGCGAGATCGACAAGAGTGCGGAGTCCGGAACACCGATCCAGGTGCCGGGCTTTGCGGCAACCTCGGCCTTCATCGTCATCGATCTCACGAACCCGCACACCTTCTGCCACCCGGACCGACTCATGGTCACGCACCGGTGCGCCAGCACCCGAGCGACGCGTCACATCACAACAGGGCAAGCGTTGCCTGATACGGCACTAGTTGATCCCGGTGGGCCCCGTATCGGACCTCAGCGCCGAGCCAGCGCCAGCACACTCAGACCGAACATCAAGACACCCAGGGGGAGATGGACCGACGGGACGTGCGCGATGCCGAGCACGACCTGGACCGAGGCCAGCACGAGGAAACCGGACGCGTGCCAGACAGGACGGGGCGAGCCGCCGCCCGGCTTCCACGCCAGCACCGCTGCGAGCACGTACAGCATCGACGCCCCGTACATCACACGGGCTCCGACACCGTGCAGCGTCTCTCCGTAGGACGAGGTCAGCAGCAGTCCGGCGGAGACCGCCTGGAGGAAGATGGTCAGGGTCTGCAGGGCGATCGCGATCTGCAGGAACGAGGAGCTGCGCTGTGCGTTCGCCGTCACCTGAGTGGCCATGTCACGGTCCCCTTTTCCGCCCTCGGGCAGTAGATCGATAAGGTCTCACCAACCCGACGACGCGGGCCTGCGAAAGGTAAGGCGAGGGGGCGGCCGGAAGCATGGGGACTGTCGATACCAGCGCAGAGGAGATAGCCGGCGAGCGACGCCAACTGATCAATGTCGCTTACCGGTTGCTCGGTTCGGTGACCGAGGCCGAGGACGCCGTACAGGATGCCTACGCACGCTGGTACGCGCTGCCACGAAGCCGGCAGGAGGAGATCCTGTCCCCCGGCGCCTGGCTGACGACGGTGACCAGCCGCATCTGCCTGGACCTGCTCGGCTCGGCGCGGGCCCGCCGTGAACGCTATGTCGGCGCGTGGCTGCCCGAGCCGCTGCCCGACCGCACCGAGTGGGACCACGCGGGCGGCGCCGACCCCACCGGCCCCGCGGACCCCGCCGACCAGATCGTCCTGGACGAGTCGGTGGCCATGGCCTTCCTCGTCGTCCTGGAGTCGATGACGCCCGCCGAGCGGGTGGCGTTCGTCCTGCACGACGTCTTCCGGTACCCGTTCGCCGAGATCGCCGACGTTCTCGGCCGGACCCCTGCGGCCTGCAAGCAGCTGGCGGCCTCCGCCCGGCAGCGGGTGAGCGTGGCGCGCGCCCCGGAGACGGCGACCGGCCAGGCCGACGTGGTGAGGCACGTCAAAGAGGCATGGGAGACCAAAGACATCGCAGCCCTCGTCGGTCTCCTCAACCCCTCCGCCGTCATGACCGCCGACGGCGGCGGCATGGTCGGCACCGTCCTGCGACCGGTCGAGGGCGGCGCGCGCATCGCCCAGTACATGGT
>NZ_MCGQ01000105.1 GCF_002242805.1 Streptomyces diastatochromogenes
GGATCGCCTGTCTGTGTGGCCAGGTGGCGAAGGCCCCCTCCTGAGGGGCTGTCAGGCTGCGGTCCATATGACGATGTGCTGCGCCATCCGTGCCAGGAGGCGCAGGAGGCGCAGGAGGCGTGGGTCGTCCGGGCGGCGTGCGGTGTGCATGCGCAGGCAGGCCACGCAGGCGTGGGCTCCGGCGCGCCAGTCGTCGTAGAGAGCGCGCAGTTTGCCCAGGACCAGGGCGGGTGATCCGGTCAGCCGGTCGAGGAGCCTGCGGGTGTACGGCGTGACGTCCCGGCCCGACTGGTCGGCCCACTTCGCTCGACGAGCCGATCGGAACCGTCACCGCGCAGGGCGGCGATGCCGTGTCCGTCACCGTCGCCAACTGGGCGGCACAGGGTGGCCCGTAGGGCAGCGGGCGAGGGTGCACACCCTCGCGCTCGCCGACAGGCTATGCGATTGACTGGGGCCGGCAATGACCGAACGACGCGGAACTCATGGGGGCCACGCAGTGAAGAGCAACGACACTCCGCTGATACCGGACGCGGTGTGGCTGGAGGAACGGCTGGGCGAAGGTTCACTCTGGCGACCGGACGAGACCGGCCTGCCGGCCGAGCTGACCGATGCCCAATCGAGGGAGTTCCTGCTCACGGTCGGCTTTCCCGCCGTCCACCTCGACGTCGTAGGGATCGACACACGGCACTTGCGGGACGAGGACGGGCTTGAACCGTTCGATGCCGACGAGATCTACGGACACCGCTACCCGGACGACGACTCTCCGCCCAAGAACTTCTGCTTCACCATGGCCCTCTGGGGCGACCAGCACCTGATGCTCGACGCGGCGGACGGTGGCATCACCCACTACGACCCCAACGGGTGGGACCACGGGGACGGGTGGCAGGGACCGGCCGCCGACTCCCTCCCCGTGCTGGCCGTGCTCCTTGGGCTGATCGCCGAGTCGAGCAACGCGCTGGAATCGGCCGACGACGCCGTACGCGCGGCCGCCATCACCGATCTGCGTGAGCGCATGACCGGCCAGGACCTCAACGTGAACGACTCTGCGTTCTGGGACGAGATCTTCGAGTGTCTCGACTGAGAACGGGGCCAGTGAGGGCAGACGTCTCCGGGACGCCGTTGCGGCCGATCGTCGACGCCTAGACCTGCTCTTCCCAGATGTCCGATCGCGGCCGCTCTGTCTGGGAGGAAGGTTTGTGGATCGAGTGCGATCTGGCCGTTTGGCTCTGTGCCGGCCAGGCCTGCCGCTCATCCTTCGTCCGCGCCCGGGCCATCTACAGGAGGCCCGACGCCCAGGCACCAGCGAGCCGCGGCCTCAAGTTGCACCAGGTTCAGCCCGGTTTCCCGGACCAGCTGTTCATTGCTCAATCCCACGTGATGCCGCTGCATCACCTGATCAATCTTCGCCACCCACAGCTCCTCGGCGACGAAGGGCCGCTCGCGAAACCGCCGCTGGAGCTCAGCCAGATGATCCACACAGCAGGAGATCACCATTCGGTCGCCGTCCTGGTGCGGGTCGACCGGGTGGGCGAACGACGAGTCCCTCACCTGCCCAGAGACAGCCTGCCCAGGGGCTATACAGGCTCGGCAAAGATCACAGAACGCAGGAGGCCCAGCATCCTCGAACAGCAGGTCGCCGTCCATCACTCGCTCCTGTCGGCGCGGCCGTGATCAGCCTGTGGAGATTCGCACAAGAACCGGAATCCAACCGGGCGTTGCGCCCCTGGCGGCTTGGCACACGGCAGCGATCGGCCGTGCGTCAGCCATACCTGAAGCGGACGTCTGGGCGCCTTGAGGCGGCGCACCGCCAGGGCAGTGCGGCCGGTGCAGCGACGGGCCGGACCCTGTGCGGCTGCTTCTGGGTCATGCCTCGTCCGGTGAAGTCGTCGCTGGGCCATCATCGCCGTCCTCCTGGACAGACTGTTGCCATGGCATGTCATCGGCAGGTGCATGGCCGGCGGGAAGAGAGGCAACGGCCACGCGCACCTGCTGCTGGACTGCCGCGGGGAGCGCCTGCCCCTGAACCGTAGTCACCAGTTCCTCGGCGACCACGGCGAGTTTGGTGTTCGTGCTCTGGGAGACCTCGACCAGCACATGCCAGGCGTCCTGGGCTCTGAGGCCGAACGTGGCCATCAGGATCCCTGTGGCCTGGTCGATGACCGGGCGGGTTTGCATGGCCCGGCGCAGCTGTTCGACCTCCGTACGCAGGTCCTCGTCACCGTCCAGGGCTTCCCCCTCGTGCGCTGCGGTCGGCGGAGTGGGCGCGCATGCCGACTGACTCAAGACCGGGCGCTCAAGCGTGAACAGCGGCCACGTGCCCGTCACGCTCAGCAGGCGCTGCACCAGAGGGCTGGCAGCCTGGATGGTCACCGTTTTGCCTGCCGGCAGGGCGCGGTGCCGCGCGGCCAGGAAGCAGTTCAAGCCGGAGCAATCGCAGAACGCAGTCCCGCTCAAGTCGAGATCCACACCGTAGGTGCTCCGCGCGACGGCGTCCTGCAGCGCGGCTTCGAGTGCCGCTTGTGCGCTCAGGTCGATCTCGCCGCGAATCGTCACGCACACGCGCCCCTCGTGAGGCGAGGCGTCGATCAGGAGACCCTGCGGTGCCGCACCCGCTCCGGCAGGCGATCGCCACACTGATCGTCTGCTGCCCATCTCCACCTCCCTGGCCTGCTGCCGGGGAAGCTTCCCTCTCAACATGGCCGCCTCCTTCGTGGCGCCCAGTGATTCCGCATTCAGGTTCGGCTCGCCGACTGTAGCCTGTCAAGTAATACCGGAAATTTATTTCATCCTTTTGGATGCGTGAACAGCACGCCCTATGCTGGAAGCATGGGAGAAGTACCGGAGCCGCACACGGGGTGGACGTTCCTCACCAACCACGCCCGGGTCCTGGCAGCGATCGCGAACAATCACCGGAGCCGCGTCCGCGACATTGCCGCGCACTGCCGGCTCACCGAACGCGCGGTCCAGAAGATCATTTCTGACCTGGAGGCGGACGGTTACCTCACCCACGACCGCGAAGGCCGGTCCAACACGTACAAGATCCAGCCGGGAACCATCCTGCGCCACCCGGCCGAGGCGGACCTGACCGTGGCGGATCTGCTCTCCCTCCTGGTCCAGCACGACGTCAAGCACACCGAAGCAGCGGGAAAAACCGGATGACAGCCTGACTCAGCTGACCCACGGCAGCGTCCGGGGGCCCGCCGTACGTCCATGAGCTGGGGTCGGTGCAGGTCGGCGACGGCTTCGAGCAGCTCGGGATGGCGCAGGGGGACGCCGGCTTCGTCGAACCGGGGCCCCGTGTGTGACCGCACGCCGTGCGCGCCGCCGCGGGGCCGTACCCGAGGGCCTTGAACTGTTCGGGCACCGAGCGGTACTCGCGCCGATGTCTCACCGAGTCGCTCACTCCTGGGTGTGCCGTATGCACTCGGTGACGACGCTGCGCAGGCTGCCCGTGCGCTCCATGAGCAGCCGCTGCTCGTGGGCTCCGTTGCCGCGGTGCAGCAGATGGGCCACGGCCTCCTCGACCAAGGCCGCATCCCCGCTGCCGGTCAGTGCGTCTCCGGTGTGCCCCAGCAAGGAGCGCACCACGTCCGGGGCGGGCCGGGGCCGCATGGTCGCGGGGTCGAGCAGTTCCTGGTCCAGACCCGACCGGGCAGCCTGCCAGGCGGCCAGCCTCAGCAGGCAGACACCGTGGTCGGGCGGTGGTGTGCCCGCCCGCCAGTCTCGCGCCGCCGTCTCGACCAGGGCCCGGGAGAGTGTGGCGACCAGGATGGCGCTATCCGCGCGCAGACACACGTCCGGCACCCGGATCTCCACCGTCGGGTAACGGGCGGACAGCCGCGCGTCGAAGTACGCCATCCGCTCGTCCAGGATGACCCCCGTGGCCACCATGTCCGCCACCCACCGGTGGTACCGCTCGGCCGAGCCGAACAGCTCCGTAGGCCCCGCCGACGGCCAGCGGTCCCAGACCCGGCTGCGGTAGGCGGCGTAGCCGGTGTCCCGGCCCTGACAGAACGGCGAGTTGGCGCTGAGCGCCAGGAGTACCGGAAGCCACGGCCGGAGCCGGTCGAGGACGGCGACGCCCTCCTCGTCGGACTCCACCGAAACATGCACATGGCAGCCGCACACGAGCTGGTCCTGCGTGGTGATCCCGTACCGCCGGGCCATCCACTCGTAGCGCTCGTTCACGCTGATCGACGGGCTGACCGGCAGCGGGGAGGTGGCGAGCGCGGCGAGCGCGCACGCGAACTCGCCGGCGAGCCGCGCCGCCTCCTTGCGGCAGCGCACGATCTCGGCGCCGAGGTCCGCCATGTCCGCCTGCGGATGCGTGGCGAACTCCAGCATCTGCCCGAACAGCTCCTTCTGGAACACGTCCTGTCCGGGATCGTCCTGGGTGGCACGGGCGAGGACGGCGGCCGACAGCGACTTCGGCTCCCCGCTGTCCGGGTCGACCAGAAGGAGTTCCTCCTCCACTCCAACAGTGCGCACCACCTGATACCGCCCTCCTCTCCGTGCCACTCGGGGGCGTCCGGCGCCCACGGGCAGTCGCAGGTCTGTACAACCCCCGACTGCCCCCGGGAGAGCCGTCGACACCTGCGGACTCACGGCTCGGGAGCCTTCCGGGCCGCCATGCTGATCGTCCCCGGTTCCGTCGGGTCGAGTCCCCCGCAGCCTGCCCGAACGCCTGGGCCAAGTTCGGAGATCCCTGAAAGGGCCTGGACCGCTGCCGACGCTGCCTCGCCACGGCCTGGCATGACCTGCCCCGGACCGTAGGGGGGCGACCACCTCGCTGCGGTCTCACGCCTCCTCGTACTCGTCTTCGTCCTCGTATTCCGTTTCGTCCTCCGGGTATTCGCCTTCCTCGGCTTCCTCGCCTTCCTCGGCTTCCTCGCCTTCCTCGGCTTCCTCGCCTTCTTCCGGTTCTTCTTCCTCGTACTCGACGTCCTCCTCCTCCAGCGCCTCCTCGTGGGTGCGCACCACTTCGCCGTCGCGGATCTCCCCGCGCCACCCGTCGGCGGCCTCGTCGGAGAGGGTGACGTATCGCTGGAAGTGCTTGGCGTCGAGGCGCAGTCGGCGTCCCTGGGCACGCCAGAGGTTGCCGGTCTTCTCGAAGAGGCCGGAGGGGTAGTACTCGACGACGATCACGATGTGCGTGAGTGTGGGCGACAGTTCGTGGAAGCTGACGCAGCCGCGGGTGCTGCCCTTGGCGCCGTCCGAGGTCCACATGATGCGCTCGTCCGGAATCTGTTCCTGGACGGTGGCCTTCCAGGAACGGCTGGAAGGCCCGACCTTCACTTTCCAGTCACTGCTGGTCTCGTCCCCCTGGGACACGCTGCGCACGCCTTTGGTGAAGGAGCTGAACTTCTCGAACCGGGTCCAGTGGTCGTAGGCGACACGGACGGGGACGCCTACATCGAGTTGTTCGATGATGGTCGTCACCTTGGGGTTGCCGGACTTGCGGCCCTTGCCGCCACCGAACAGGCTCGAAGCCTTGTCGGTCACGCTGTCCTTGATGCTCTTCACCTTCTCGCCGATCAGGGCTTTGACGGGTGAATCGCCCTGGAGGACGCGCGCGCCGACCTTCGGGAGAACTCCCCCGCCCTCGGCTACGTCCAGCAACTGATCGGTGAGATCCTCCACTTTGTCGCCCGCCACGTCCGCGAGATGCTCCATCTGGGTGCCTAGGTAGTCGACGAGTTCGTCGCGCAACCGGTCCAGGCCGGAGAACTCTTCTGTTTTCTGTGCCGTCCTGGCCATGGGGCCTACCTCCGCCGTGTGGACGCCGTCTTGGCCGTCGTCTTCTTCGGGGCAGTCTTCTTGGGCGCGGTCTTCCTGGGGGCGGTCTTCTTCGCCGCGGACTTCCTCGCCGGTGCCGCGGACTTCTTCGCCGCGGCCTTCCTCGGAGGTGCCGCGCTCTTTTTCGCGGTTGCCTTCCTGGCCGGTGCCGCGCTCTTCTTCGCGGCGGTCTTCTTCGCCGGCTGCGCCTTCCTGGCGGTGGTCTTGCGGGCTGTCGTCGTGCGCGACGCGGGCCGCGCGGAAGGACGCTTGGCTGTGCGGCGGCGCCTGGGGGACTCCTCCTCCGACTCCTCCCTCGCGCCTTGAGCCCGGCGGGTGGGGCGCCTGCGCCTGGATGTGGCCTTCTTCGCCCGCGGCTCCTCTTCCTCCTCTTCCTCCTCCAACTCCTCCGTCTCCTCCGGCTCTTCCTCCTCCTCTTCTTCCCCTTCGGGCTCTTCTTCCTCGTCCTCGGGCCCTGTCTCTTCCTCTTCCGGTTCGTACTCCTCCTCGTCTTCCTCTACTTCTTCCTTCTCGCTGCCGATGCGGGTGGTCCGTTCGTGCAAGACGTCCGCGAGGTCTGCGAGTTTGCGGTCGGCCGCGGCGGCGAGAGCCTTGCGGCCCGCATCCTTGAATTCGCCGCGCAGTTGGTCGTTGAGGTCGGCGACCTGCGGCAGCTCCTGAAGCTTGCGGAGCCCTTCGGTGAGCAGTTGCTGGGGCTCGAGGCCGAAACGGCGGCCCGCGAGATAGGTGGCCAGTCCGAAGGCGAGGCGCCCCTTCTTCGCACGGCCGAGGACATAGCCACCGGCGACTGCGGCAGCGAGAGCGATCTTCGTCGAATCGTTCATCGGTCATTCCCTCCGGCGAGCCGCTGCGCGCTCGCACGGCGGCACGCGGCCGCCGGTGGCCCGTCGCGGCGCACTTTTAAGACGCATATGGTGAAATAGTGCGTTTAAGTGATATGTAAGCGCTGCCCCAGCGACGGAGTTGGAAACATGGCCGCGTCAGAAAAGGACGGCACGGGGAGTGGCAGGCGACCCTCCCACGGTGACCACACCGCACGCCGCGCGCGCGGCGGCAGGGCCCCGAAGCCCGCCAAACACTCGGCGGCATGGGCCATGCGAACTGCCGCAGAACAGCTCGAGGAACTCCTCGGACGTGCCCCCGAGTCGGTATCGGCAATAAAACCGACCGAGGAGGGATGGGAGGCGGATGTGGAGGTACTCGAACTGGAGCGGGTCCCCGAGACCACCAGCGTCCTGGGCACCTACCACGTGACGCTGGACGAGGAAGGTGACTTGCTGGCGTACGAACGGACGCGCCGCTACACACGCGGCCAGATCGACCGGCGCCGCTGACACGCACAAGGGGGTGGTGAAGGGAGGCGCCATGACCGTGGTGCCGCAGAGCGGAGGCAGCATCTCGCGCGGAAGCACGAGCAGCCTGTACGACGTCCTGGAACTGATCCTCGACCGCGGTCTCGTCATCGACGTATTCGTCCGCGTGTCCCTCGTCGGCATCGAGATACTCAAGATCGACGCCCGCATCGTCGTCGCCAGTGTGGACACCTACCTCCGCTTCGCCGAGGCCTGCAACCGCCTCGACCTCGAAACCGGCAGCAAACAGCCCACGCAGCTCACCGACCTCGTCGGCGAGATCACCGAAGGCGGTGCCGAGGGCAAGTCCAAAGGAGCCCTGACCGGCGCCGTCGAGGCCGTCAAGGACACCCTGACCGGCGACGGTGCGGAAGACGAGGACGAGGAGGAGTACGAGGAGAACGGGGAAGACGAGCAGGAAGAACCGGAATACGAGGAGGAGCCCAGGCAGCAGCGCCGCCGTCGACCGGCCAGAGGGGCTTCCCGGCGGCAGAGGGAGTGACCATGGCCGTCTACGTCTACTCCATCACCTCGAAGGACCTCCCGATGCGGCTGGACGACCTCCATGGAGTCGGCGACCCTCCCAGCCCGCTGCGTACGGTGACCGCGGGAGTGCTGTGTGCGGTGGTCAGTGACGCGCCCGAGGACCTGCGCCCCAGGCGCCGCGACGTCCTGGCGCACCAGCAGGTCCAGGAGCGGCTGATGGCCGACGGAGCGGTGCTGCCGCTGCGGTTCGGCATGACGGCCGAGAACGACGAAGTCGTTCGCGCAGCCCTGGAAGACAGCGCGGACACGTACCAGGAACAGCTGCGCAACCTGAACGGCGCCACCGAGTACAACCTGAAGGTCTCCTGGGAGGAGGAGGCACTGCTGCGCCGGATCCTGCTGGAATCGGAGGACGCACGCAAACTCAACGCCGCCACACGCGAGGGCGGTACCCCCGGGATGTCGCTCGCGCTCGGCGAACTGGTAGCGCAGGAAGCCGAGGTGCGGCAGCAGGCACTCGCAGCGGGCATCGTGGAGGCCCTGCGCCCGTACGTACGCGACGAGAGCCTGACGTCACCCGGCGGCCACGACTTCCTCAACATCTCCTTCCTGGTCCAGCAGGACAAGGAGGAGATGTTCCTGGCGACGGAGATCAGCCTGGCCAACCAACTGGGCGAGGAGTGCGAGTTCCGGCTGAGCGGACCGCTGCCCCCGTACAGTTTCGTCTGAGAGGCGCGCTCATGGGCCTGCTAACCCAGATCCTCACCTTTCCGCTGGCGCCCGTGCGGGGCGTGGGTTGGGTCGCCGACCGGGTGAAGGAAGCCGCTGAGCGGGAGTACTACGACCCCGAGCCCGTGGAGCGTGAACTGGCCTCGCTGGAGCGAGCACTGCTCGACGGCCGCATCGACCAGAAGACCTTCGACGAGCACGAGGACCGGCTCCTCGACCGCCTGGAGGAGATCGCGGCCTATCGGCGGGGCGACACCGCTCCCTGAGCTGGAATCGAGGTGCCCGCCGTGCCGGAACCGGCTCCCGACCGACTGAGTTCGTACCCGTCCCGGGCCATGTCCCCGTACGGCTACGGACAGGGCTCCTCGGCGAACCTGGCCGACATCCTCGAGCGCGTCCTGGACAAGGGGATCGTCATCGCGGGGGACATCCGGATCAATCTCCTCGACATCGAGCTGCTCACCATCAGGCTCCGGCTCATCGTGGCCTCCGTCGACAAGGCCAGGGAGATGGGAATCGACTGGTGGGAGCACGATCCAGCGCTGTCCTCCCGCGCCGGCGAGCGCTCACTGGCCGAGGAGAACAGGCGGCTCCACGCAGAGATCGAGGCGCTGAAGCAGGAGCGGGAGCTGTCGCCGGGCAAGGATCAGCGCAGCGCAGGCCGGCGCACCACCTCGCGCTCTTCCAGCAGGCGCAGGAGCGGAGCGGCTGATGACTGAGCCGGTCACCTACGCCTACGCCGTGCTCCGCGACATCGAGGGACTCGCCGCGGCCCTGGACGGCGTGGCAGGCGTGGTGGGGGCGCCGGTCCGCCTGGTGCGGGCGAGCCCCGGGAACGAACTCGCCGCCGCCGTCAGCTCGGTGCCCGCCCAGGACTTCCAGGAGAGCGCCCTGCGCCGTCATCTGGAGGACCTGGACTGGCTGGAGGCCGTCGCCCGCGCTCACCACACCGTGATCGAAGCCCTGGCCGCGCACACCACCGTACTGCCGCTGCGGCTCGCCACGGTGTACCTGGACGACAGACGGGTGGAGACGATGCTGGGCGCGGACGCGCAGCAGTTCTCGCAGGCCATGCGGCGACTTGCCGGTCACCTCGAATGGGGCGTCAAGATCTACGTGGACCGGCAGCCGGACGTGCGGGTCACCGGCGAGGCGGGCGCGGCCGCCACCACCGAGGGTCTCAGCCCCGGCCGGGCCTACCTGCGCGCCCGTCGTGTCCAACGCCATTCGCGCGACGAGTCCTACCGGGCCGCCCGGCAGGCCGCCGAACACGTCGAGGCGATCGGCCGCGACATGGCCGCCGGTCACGCCCGGCACCAGTTGCAGCAAGGGGAACTTGCGACCGGCGCCGGGGAGAACGTCGTCAACGACGCCTATCTCCTCGCGCACGAGACGGCGGCGGAATTCCGCACGCGGGTCCTCGATGCCGCCCGGGGACTGCCCGGCGTGCGCATCGACGTCACCGGGCCCTGGGCGCCGTACTCCTTCGCCTCCCCATTCGGCGCGGAGGGCCCGGCACCGGACTCGGCGCCATGACCGGCGTAGAGCGGCCGCCGGGGGCCGACCCGCTGGAACAGCGCCAGGTGGCCCTCATCGACCTGCTCGACCGCCTGCTGAGCGGCGGCGTCGTTCTCACCGGGGATGTGGTGCTGTCGATCGCCGACATCGACCTGGTGCGTATCTCCCTGCGGGCGCTGATCGTCTCCGTGAGCGCCCGGAACCCGTCACCGTGGGAGACCTCGACACGCCCCGAGGACGAGCCGTGACGGGCGCAGCCGAGGGCCGACGCCCCGACCCACCCGACCGCTTCGGCGAGGTCGCCGAAGCGGCCGCCCGGGCGTTCCGGCTGCTGCCCGCCGTACCGGACGACATCACGCCGGCCGGACGGCCGGAGCCGCGGCACCCCGCCCGCCGCATCCGCACGGATCCTGACACGGTCGAACGCGACCTGATCAGGCTGGTCCTCACTCTGGTCGAGCTGCTGCGGCAGCTCATGGAGCGGCAGGCGCTGCACCGCGTCGACCAGGGCGACCTCACCGAGGAGGAGGAAGAGCGACTGGGCACCACTCTGATGATCCTCCACGACCGCATGAGCGATCTGTGCGCCCGCTACGGCCTGGCGATGGAGGACCTCAATCTGGACCTCGGCCCGCTCGGCACACTCCTGCCGCCCGATCAGGCCGACTGACGGTGGCGACGAGGACGGGACGGTGTTCACCTTCGGTCCGCCATATGCCTGTTCCTCGCCCCGACGCACGACGTGGGACCTCGCAGCCGGGTCCTATGCCTACGCTGCCATGCGCCGGCGTTCGCCCTCCAGCCGCGGCCGAACCAGCGGAACTGCTCGTACAAATACGGGCGTGTTTTCCTGCCCGGCTCGGGTACCCGAAGTGGGTGGCCACCAACACCGCACGCGGTGAGGAGAGTGAACGACAATGGCCAAGAACCAAAAGGCCAAGGCCAAGATGGAGCAGACCAAGGGCAAGGCCAAGGCGACTCTCGGCCGCGCCGTAGGCAACGAGAAGTTGGCGGTGGAGGGACAGGCCGAGAAATCGAAGGGCGATGCGCGCCAGGCGAAGGAGAAGGCGAAGGACGTCTTCAAGCACTGACGTTCCACGCTCTCAGCGGGATCCCGTTTCTCACGCCACCGGGATCCCGCTCTTTCTATGCCCTCAAGGTGTTGCGTCGTACCGATGCCGGGACTCGGATCGCTGTTTCCTCCAAGAGGCCGGGGTACCAGGTGGCCGAGTCATCGCCAGCCCGAGCGCCGGATAGAGCGGGGCCGGCGTGTTGCGCAGCCGGATACCGGCCTCGGCCGCCTACGTGCACTCCTGCCGGTCGAGCAGAGCGCGCATCGTCAGATCTCTTCCTCCATGCGGATGGTTTCCCTGAGATCCTCGTGCGCCTTGCCCGGCGAGCCCTCCTGGGCTTCGAGCAGGGCGGCGG
>NZ_MCGQ01000106.1 GCF_002242805.1 Streptomyces diastatochromogenes
GTCCAGGGCCTCGGCGGCGCGGGCGGCCTGCTCGTCGTAGCCGGCCAGCACGGTGCGTATGGTGGCGGCCAGTTCGTCGACCTCGGTGACACCGGTCCGCTCCAGCGGCAGGCGCACGCGATCGGTGCGCGGGTCCAGCCCGGCGGTACGGCGGGTCAGCCGGCGCAGCGGCGCGGCGGCACCCGCGGCCGTCCCCCAGGCCAGCAGGCCGGACAGGGGGTTGTGAGCACAGTGGTGACCAGCACCCGGCGCCGGACCAGCCGCTGCTGTCCGCGGTCGGCGGTGTCCGACGCGAACACCCACCGGGTGCCGGAGGCGAGCGGCGTGCGCACCGGGCGGGCCAGCGCCCGCCAGCTGGCGCCATCTGCGTGCACGGTGACTGGTGCCCCCGTGCGCGCGGGCAGCGGCACGTCGGAACCGGGCTGCGGGCCGCCGCTGAAGGAACCGTCCGGTCCCACCACCCGCACGCCCACGTCGAGCGCCGCGCTGTAGAGGGCGCGTTCACGGGCGTCCGCCGCCTTGGGCCGACCCGCCGCGCCGGCCCGTAGCAACGCCCGGGCGTCCGGGACGACGGCCGCCGCCCGTTCCCGCAGGTGGTCGTCCTCGGCGCGGTGCAGATGGCGGGCGACGAGCTGGAGTAGCAGCCATCCGCAGGTCAGTACCAGCAGCGGCACCGTGCAGCCGACCGCCCGTCCGATCCGGGCCGACAGCCTCACGGCTCCTCCCTCAGCACGAGGCCGACCCCACGCGCGGTGTGGATCAGCCGTGGTGCGACGTCGGCCTCCAGCTTGCGCCGCAGATAGCTGACGAAGGTGTCGACGGCATCGCTGCGCACGTCGAAGTCGTAACCCCACACACGCTCCAACAGTTGGTCACGGGTGAGGGGACGGCCCGGCGTTGCGGGCCAGCACCTCCAGCAGCTCGAACTCGCGCCGGGTGAGGTCCAGCGGGCATCCGCCACGCCGTACGGTGCGGTCGGCGGGGTCGATCAGCAGGTCCGCCACCCGCAACGCCTGTTCCTGGGCGGCGGGTGGTTGGCGCCGCAGCAGCGCGCGCAGCCGCAGCACTAGTTCCTGCAGGGCGAACGGCTTGACCAGGTAGTCGTCGCCGGCCTGCAGGCCGGCTATCCGGTCGGCGGTCTCGTCGAGCGTGGACAGTATGAGCACCGGCAGATTCCGGCCGTCGGCGCGCAACCGCGCACACCTCGATGCCGCTCATCCCGGGCATCGACACGTCCAGGACGAGCACGTCGGGCGGGCCGTCCGCGACGGCATGCCCGTCTCCCTTCTGTCGGCAACCTCAGTGGCCTGTGCCCTCGTCGGCCGGAGCACGTACGTCAGCGCGATCTGCCCGTGGACGGCCACGATCCACAGGACCCGCCAGCGGCGGTCCACCGGCCGCCAAAGAGAACGGCGCGCTCCGCGGTGCCCCTGCCAGGAGTGGTCAACCCGTGACGTCCGCGGCGCCGCACCGCAACCGCAGTGGCCGAAAATATGTCTCTGAACGCGTGCCGGAAGCGCCGGAACGAGTGGGATTTCGGTCGGCACAGCGGATCTGGGGGGACGGAATGAACGCATGGGCGGTGCCCGGATACACCGAGTCGCTGGAGCTCGGATCCGGGGCGAGCGGACGGGTCGTACTTGCCGTGCACGAGGGGACCGGCCTTCCGGTCGCGGTGAAGTACCTCAGCGAGTCACTGCGCACCCGGCCGGGATTCGTGCACGAGTTCAGGGCCGAGGCGCGGCTGCTCGGCGGGCTGGAAAGCCCATACGTCGCCGGGTTGTACGAGTACGTCGAGAGCCCGGACGGCGCCGCCATCGTGATGGAGTTGGTGGACGGTGTCTCCTTGCGGGACCTGCTGGCCAGGCGGGGTCCGCTGGATCCCGAGGCCGCGCTCGTGATCCTCAAGGGTTCGCTGCTCGGCCTGGCCGACGCGCACCGCATCGGCGTCGTCCACCGCGACTACAAGCCGGAGAACGTCCTGGTC
>NZ_MCGQ01000107.1 GCF_002242805.1 Streptomyces diastatochromogenes
GTGTGGTCCGCTCCGGTAGGCGAAAGTCACCGGAAATGCCGTGGCCCGCGCCCGTAGGCTGGAGGCATGACCGCGACGGGGGAAGAGCATGCCAGGGCCCTGACCGGCCCATGGTGGTGGACCAGGTGGCGTAGTGCGGTGCTCGACGGGAGTCTCGCGCTGGTGTCCGCCGTGGAGTGCGGCGCGGAGGGGATCCCGTTCGCGCGGGACGCGGGGATCCCGGTGTCGGTGGGGATCGTGTTCGGTCTGATCGNNTCGTGCTGGTCGCGATCGCGATCACGCCGGCCCAGATGGGTTTCCTGATGGGCATCGTCGGCCTGTACACGCTGGCGGCGTGTGAGTTGCCGCGCCGGATCATCGTGGCGTTGGCGGGGATGTCGTTGCTGGGCACGATGATCGTGACGTTCGTGCGGGTGCGGCAGGACATGGCCCGGGGGGATCTGACCCTGGGGGATTGGTTCGTTCCGTTCGCGTCGATCACGACGTCTCTGGGGCTGACGGCTCCGCCGGTGTTGCTCGGGTTGTACGTGGGGGCGCGGCGCCGGTTGATGGAGAGTCTGCGGGAGCGGGCGGACAGTCTGGAGCGGGAGCTTCAGTTGCTCGCGGAGCGGGCGGAGGAGCGGGCCGAGTGGGCGCGTAACGAGGAGCGGACGCGGATCGCTCGGGAGATGCATGACGTGGTGGCCCATCGGGTGAGCCTGATGGTGGTGCATGCGGCGGCGTTGCAGGCGGTTGCGCGTAAGGATCCCGAGAAGGCGGTGCGGAATGCGGCGCTGGTGGGGGACATGGGGCGGCAGGCGTTGACCGAGTTGCGGGAGATGCTCGGGGTGCTGCGGGCCGGTGATGGTGTGGGGCGGCGTGCGGCGTCGGTGCCGTTGGCCGCGGTGGGGGTGGCGGCTGCGGAGGCGGCGTCGAAGGCGGTCGTCGAGGAGGCG
>NZ_MCGQ01000108.1 GCF_002242805.1 Streptomyces diastatochromogenes
GAGCAGGGCGGCGGCGATGGCGTCCAGCTTGCGCTGGATGGCGCGTTCGGCCCGTAGCTCCGAGTTCTTCAGCAGGGCGAGCAGGAGCAGCGTCACCGCTGTCATGCAGTCCCCGGCGAACACCTGCCACTCCGTGCCCAGACCGGCGGCATGAACGAACACCATCCATGTGACCAGCGCCAGGCAGAACATGAAGAACAGGGGGGAGCTGGTGAATCTCGACGCGGTCTCCGCGAGCCGTTCGAACGCCCGGCGCCGGTTGCCGCCCCGGTCGGCGGGATGCGGGAAGGTCATCGGCCGTCACCTCTCCGTGCGCGCCCGTCGCCGTCCGCGAGGACGTCCGCCACGGCCTCGCCCGTGCCGTCTCCGCCGTCGCTCTCGTCGAGGCCCGGCCGGGGCAGCAGTGCGCCATGCTGCTCGAAAGCCGGTGCGACGGGCCGATCACCATGGCGCCCGACACCGCAGCTGCGCGGCTCTCAGACCTGAAGCAGCTGGTTGAAGAACGTGCGGTAACGCCGAAGCGCGACACGGAGCCCTTCGGTCTCGACGTCCTCGCCGCGGCTCCACTGGTCCTCGAGTTCTCGTTTGTGGTCGGCGTACGTCTCAGCCAAGGACCTGATCACTTCGGCCACCAGGGCATCTGCCGAACGAACCGCATCCTTGGGTTCGTCGACAAAGGTGCCTTGAATCTGTTCCCAACGATCGCGGTAGGACCGCGCGTCCGCGGGATCGATCAGCGGCTGTTCGCCCTCTTCGGCCTGTGCGGGCTCCGGAGTCGCCTCGCCCGGGTAGACGGCCGGTGACTCACCGGACACGTGTTCCGGTTCGGTTCGGGCCAGGTCCTCCGTCGTCAGTTCGGTGTCCGATGCGTTTCTCGCATTGTCGCGGGTTTCCATCTCAGTTCACTTCGTTTCCTGCGGTCTCAAGCCGCGTCGTGCCTCGTGGTCCCGTGGTGACGGGATTCGCTCCCGGGGTTGCCGAGCAACTCCCGGAAAAGGGTGCGGTAATGCACTATCGCGCCGCGCAACTCCTCCGTGGTCGCTCCGCCGTGCCCGCTGCGGAGACCGACGTCGTGCGCGGCACGGTACTGCTCCAGGGTGGTGGCATGCTCGACGGAGAGGTCCTTGAGCCGCTGCTCGAAGTCCTCCACGGGGTAGCCGCGGTCCCTCATGACCCGGGTGACCAGACGGTCCGCTTCCTCGACGGTCCCGTTGGGCCTGTCGACAAAATGCTGTTCCAGGCGATTCCACTCCTCGGCGTACCGTTCGCGATCCTCCCGGGGAAGCGTTCTGATGTCGAGGTCGTCGTACCGCTTCTCACGCGAGCGCAACTCGCGTTCACCGGCCAGCCGGCCGTTCCCGGAACTCACGGCCCGGTCGTATTCCGGCCCGAACTGCTCCCGGAGCCGCCGGCGCCTCACCATGACCCAGAGCCCGACAGCGGCCAGGGCCACGATGATGACTACGGGGACGATGATCGCGATCAGCGTTTCAGTGGTGGTCATCAGAACCTCCTTGTCATCCGGGTTCCGGAAACTCGCCTCGGCTGCGTCAGTGGGCAGCCGCTCGGAATTTCTCGTTACGCCGCCAGGGTTGCTGCACCCGCGATTACCCAGCCGAAGCCCGGACAGACATGGGGCAGGCGAATTTACGCGAAGGCGAGAACGGCCATGAGTGCGTCGGCTAGCGGGATGTCGCGCATGTTCCCTGGGGTACGGGGCATGCGCGGAGCAGGCCGGGGTGCTGTTCACCACCTGGCCGAGTTCGACGCCGCGTTGGCGGCGGCCGTCTTCGCGGCTCGCGCGGTGACTCGGAGCGCATGGGACCGCAGGAAACGCCTAATAAGGGGTGTAGCGTAGCAATCCAGGTATATCTCCCCTACAGGGAATCCCGCCCGTTCTCGGGTGCGGGGAGGAGGTGCGCGTCGCCGTGGATGCTGAACAGCGGGCACCGAACCATCACGCGATGGGCGCAGGCCAAGGCGATCGGCTCGTCGTGGAGACGCGGCCCGAGACCCGGACGGACACAGTCGTACTGGTCATGACAGGCGAGGTGGACCACGACTCGGCAGGGCCCCTGAAGGAGGCGCTGGAGGAGGGAATCGGAGCAAGGCGGATCATTGCCGACTGCTCCGGGCTGCGGTTCTGCGACTCGACCGGCCTGAACGTCCTGCTCAAGGCCCGGTTGCGCATGCTGCACCACGGAGGGCGCCTGGATCTCGCCGGGCTGCGCCCGCCGGTGGACCGCATGTTCGAGATCACCGGCGCTCACAACGTCTTCCGGGTGTTCCAGGACGTCGAGACGGCGCTCATGGACAGCCAGGCAGGCACGTGACGCACGGCGGTCGGAGCCGCGGAGGGATCATGACGACGAAAGGCGCCGACCACGAGCAGGTCAGACGACTCGCCCTGCGCGGCACGAGCGGGGCGGTGACACGCTGCCGTGACTTCACCGCGGCGGCGCTGGCCGAGTGGGGCTGGCTCCCGGCCGAAACGCCGGAGATACGCGAACGGGCCGAGGATGTCCTGCTGCTGGTGTCGGAGGTGGTCACCAACGCCTGTCTGCACGCGGGGGGCCCGCAGGAGCTGGTCCTCCGGCACGCCGGCGGACGGCTCCGCATGGAGGTGTCCGACGCCAGCCCCGAGCATCCACATGCTCAGGCGCACCGCTCGCCCGCACTCCCCGGCGGACACGGCCTCATGGTCCTCGACCGACTGGCCGGCGCGTGGGGATCGGAGGCCAAGCCGGATCTCGCCCGTGGAAAGGTCGTATGGGTGGAGGTCACCCGCCCGCCCGGGCCTGCGTCCCTTCGGGCTCGGCGGGACCGTCGTCGACCAAGCCCGCTCTGAGCTCGCCCAGGATCCGCTTGAGCAGACGCGAGACGTGCATCTGCGACAGTCCGAGGCGCTCACCGATCTGTTTCTGGGTGAGTTCCTCACCGAAGCGCAGCGACAGGACGAGGCGATCCCGTTCATCCAGCCGCCCGACCAATGGCTTGAGTGACTCGAAGGCCTCGACGAGCTCGTACGACGGCTCCGATGTGGCCAGATGGCGTGTCACGAGACGCAGCGCATCGGCGTCGTCGTCCTCGACCGGCGCATCCAGCGAGCGGGCGGCATACCCGTTCGCCGCACGTTCGCCCTCGGCCACATCCTCCTCGGCGACATGCATCTGGGCGGCGAGCTCGCCACGGCTGGGCCGGTGTCCCAGCCGCTGTTCCAGACGATCGGCGGTCTTCGCCATGTCGATCCGCATTTCCTGGAGTCGTCGGGGCACTCTGACGGCCCAGGTGGTGTCTCGGAAGAATCGCTTCATCTCGCCGACGATCGTCGGCAGGGCGAACGCCGAGAACTCGATGTCGCGGTCGACGTCGAAACGGTTGATGGCCTTGATCAGGCCGATCGTGCCGACCTGGATGACGTCCTCCGCCTCCTCGGCGCGGTCCCTGAACCTCCGGGCGGCGAACTTGACGAGACTGAGATTCAGTTCGACCAAGGTGTTCCGCACATAGGAGTACTCGGGGGTGCCCTCCTCGAGGTCACGCAGACGGACGAAGAGGGCCACCGAGAGGGAGCGTGCGTCATCCGTCGAGACCTCGGTGGGCCGGGTGATCTCGGGCAGTCCGGCAAGGGCCTCGCGCCGCATGACGGCTCCCACGTCATGGCCGGAGGTGACGGACGTCTGGGTGGTGGACATGAGTTCCTTCGACGGAGGCGGTGGGCCTGCGCCGCGGTGCCTGCGGCGGGGTCCGTCGGTTGAGCGTCTTGTAAATACTCTTCCCATTCAAGATGCTTTGACACGGTATGTCCCTCACGATGGTTTGACACGTGCGGCATCGGAAAGCCGCAGCGCATGGCCAGGGCCGAGGCGCAGCCGACCGACGGCCACTCGTGGCGCTACGAACTCACGACGGGACACGGAGTGGTCGCTCAGTGCCGCGCCCTCACGCAACGGGCACTGCTCGAGTGGTTCGGGAGCGCCGGCGAGCCCGGCCGGAGAGCCGCCGACGACGCCGTGCTGCTGGTGTCGGAGGTGGTCACGAACGCCTGCACGCACGGGGGCCTCCCGTCGGAACTGAAACTCACGGCAACCGAGCGGGCACTGTGGGTGCAGATCAGCGACAACAGCCCGGAGGCTCCCCGTCCGCACCGCCGGCATCACGCCGCTCGCGCCTCGGGGCACGGGCTGTATCTCGTCCAGCGGCTCGCGGCGCGCTGGGGTTGCGTACCCCGCCGTCATGGCGGCAAGACGGTCTGGTTCGAGGTGGACATCGTCCCGGAAGCTGGAGCTCAGGACCGGTCCTAGAGTGGAAGCGGGGTGTGCGCGGCCGCATCCCGGCCCGGACCCGCTCCCCCGCGTCGCCCGTTCGTACGAGGTGGCCTCATGGCACAGCGCAGAGCAACACGCCTCGGCACGGCCCCGGCGTCAGCCGGCCCCGGTGAGGACGGCCTGCGTCGACTGCTCACCGGACTCACCGCGGTTCGGGACGGTGATCTCTCCGTCCAGCTCCCCGAGGACTCCGGCGGAACCCTCGGCGACATAGCCGTGGTCTACAACGACATGATCGCCCGGCTCGCCCTCCTGACCTCCGAGCTCACGCGAGTCGCCGGGGAGGTGGGCGACGAGGGTCTGCTCGGCAGTCGCGTGCGGGAACCGCGGGTCGAGGGGGCTTGGCAGGAGCTCATCAGCGGCGTCAACGCGATGGCCGACAACCTCACCCTTCAGGTGCGCTCCATCGCTCAGGTGGCGACCGCCGTCGCCCGCGGCGATCTCACCCAGAAGATCCGGGTGGACGCGCGCGGCGAGATCCTGGAGCTCAAGGAGACGATCAACATCATGGTCGACCGGCTCTCGTCGTTCGCGGAGGAGGTCACCCGGGTGGCACGCGAGGTCGGTACGGACGGCAAGCTGGGCGGTCAGGCCACGGTCCGCGGCGTGTCCGGAACCTGGAAGGACCTCACCGACAACGTCAATTCCATGGCCGACAACCTGACCAACCAGGTGCGCAACATCGCCCAGGTCACCACGTCCGTCGCACAGGGCGACCTGACCAGTCGCATCGACGTCGCCGCACGAGGCGAGATCCTGGAACTCAAGACCACGATCAACACCATGGTGGACCAACTGTCGTCGTTCGCCGCCGAGGTGACGCGCGTGGCACGCGAAGTGGGAACAGAGGGAAAGCTGGGCGGTCAGGCCACGGTCCACGGCGTGTCCGGAACCTGGAAGGACCTCACCGACAACGTCAACGAGCTGGCCGGCAACCTCACCCGGCAGGTCAGGGCCATCGCCGAGGTCACGAGCGCCGTAGCAGAGGGAGACCTCACCCGCTCCATCACCGCCGACGCCCCGGGCGAGGTGGGCGAACTGCGCGACAACATCAACGCGATGGTCGAGTCGCTGCGCGCGACGACCCGGTCCAACCAGGAGCAGGACTGGTTGCAGACGAACCTGGCCCGGATCACCGGACTGCTCCAGGGCACCCGCGGCCTGCCCGAGATAGCCGAACTGATCATGGCGGAGGTGCCGCCGCTGGTCTCGGCCCCGTACGGCGCCTTCTTCGTCGCCGAAGAGGGCGAGCACGGACCCGAGCTGGTCATGGCAGCCGGCTACGGGCTCCCGGAGCCGCCCGAGTCCGGCACACCGCGCCGGTTCCGCATCGGTCAGGGACTCGTGGGCCAGGCAGCCCGCGACAGACGAGCCCTGCTCGTCGATCCGGTGCCCCCCGGGTACGCCACCGTGTCCTCCGCAGTCGGCTCGGCGGAGCCGACAGCGCTCATCGTGCTGCCGATCGTGGTCGAGGACCTGGTGCTCGGCGCCGTCGAACTCGCCGCCCTCCACAGCTTCACCGCCCTGCACCGCGACTTCCTCGACCGGTTCGTGGTGAGCGCCGGAGCCGTGCTCAGCTCGCTGGTGGCGAACCTGCGCACCGACGAACTACTCGCCCAGTCGCGGAGTCTCGCCGATGAACTCCGTTCCAAGACCGAGGAGTTGCAGGCCCGGCAGCAGGAGCTCCAGCGGTCCAACGCGGAACTGCAGGAGCAGGCCGCGCTCCTCGCCGAACGCAACAAGGACATCGAGTCGAAGAACCGCGTCATCGAACAGGCCCGGCAGGAACTGGAGGAGCGTGCCCAGCAGTTGTCCCGTACCTCGATGTACAAGTCCGAGTTCCTCGCCAACATGAGTCACGAACTGCGAACCCCGCTGAACAGTCTGCTCACCCTCGCCCGTCTCCTCGCCCAGAACCCCGACGGCAACCTGACGAAGAAGCAGGTCGACTACGCGGAGGTCATTCACTCGGCCGGTTCCGACCTGCTGCAGTTGATCAACGACATCCTGGATCTGTCCAAGGTGGAAGCAGGAAAGATGGAGGTCCGGCGCGAGCCGTTCGGGCTGTCCCAGCTCCTGGACCATCTGAAGGCGACGTTCGGTCCCGTCGCGGACGAGCGTGGGCTCGACTTCACCGTGTCCGTGGCACGGGAGGTACCCGAGTGCCTCACCACCGACGAGGCGCGGCTGCGTCAGGTGCTGGGCAACCTCCTCTCCAACGCGCTGAAGTTCACGGACGAAGGGGGCGTCACGCTGACGGTGGAATACGCCGACGCCGCCGGGACGCCCGCCGATCTGCGCTGTGCCGAGCCGGTCCTCGCCTTCCGTGTCACCGACACCGGAATCGGCATCCCCGCGGAACGCCTCCGGCACATCTTCGAGGCCTTCCATCAGGGCGACGGCACCACCGCGCGCCGCTTCGGTGGCACCGGGCTCGGTCTCTCCATCAGCCGAGAAGTCGCCGCGCTCATCGGCGGTGCCATCGAGGTCACGAGCGCCCCGGGTCGCGGCAGCCGCTTCACGTTGTACCTCCCCCACCACGCGGAGCAGCCCGCACCGGCCGCGGCTGCCACGAGCGAAGCCCCTCAGCCCCGGGAGCGCACGCTTCCGGAGCCTGCCGTGGAACGGTCCGGCGCGACCGTGCTGATCGTGGACGACGACCACCGCAACGTCTTCGCCCTCACCGAGGTCCTGAAGACCGACGGGCTGCGGGTCGTGACCGCCGACGGCGGACGCCGAGCCATCGAGGTGCTGACCGAGTACGACGAGATCGAGCTTGTGCTGATGGACGTCATGATGGCGGGGATGGACGGGTACGAGGCGATCGAGGAGATCCGCGGACTCCCGGGCCGGGCGAACCTCCCGGTCATCGTCGTCACCGCGCAGGCGATGCCCGGCGATCGTGCCCGGGCCCTGGAGGCCGGCGCCGACGACTACCTGGCCAAGCCGGTCGACGAGGCGGAACTGCTCGCCATGATCCATCACCGGCTGGTGCGGTGAGGGACCGGGCAGGGCGGGCGGCCCCTCGCCCCCCGGAGCACAACGGCGCCCGGTCGCGACTCCACGTCGGTACGCGGGTCAGCGCACCCCGACCGCGACGATGCACGTGTCGTCGTCGGTGTCTCCCATGTCCAACCCGATCAGTCCGTCGATCAGCAGCCCCAGACTCCCGCCGGCCGCGAGTTCCTCGACCGCGGCGACGAGGCGGGCGAGCCCGAGGTCCAGCCCGTCGTGCCGCCGCTCGATCAGGCCGTCCGTGTACAGGAGCAGTGTGTCCATCGGCCGCAGCACGATGCGGCGCTCGTGATAGGTCGACGACGGCACCGCGCCGAGCAGGACGTCCGGCGGGGTCTCCAGCAGGCGCGCCCGACCGTCCCTGAGCAGCAGCAGGGGGAGGTGCCCGGCGCTCGACCAGACGAAGTCCCCGGCGTCCGGGTCGTACATGGCGCACACCGCCGTCGCGGTGGTCCCCTCACCCGTGCGCAGGGCGACCTCGTTGAGCCAGCCCAACACCTGCCCGGGCGGTCTGCCGGTGAAGGCCAGCGCCCGCTGGGCGTTGCGCAGCGCGACCATGTCGGTGACGGAGTCGATTCCGTGCCCGGCGATGTCGCCGACGGTCACCAGCACCTTGCCTCCCGGCAGCGGCAGCACGTCGTACCAGTCGCCGCCGACCTGGTACTCCTCCGCCGCCGGACGGTATCGAGCGGCGACGACCAGGCCGCCGGGCAACTCCTGGAGGTCGGGGACCTCGGGAACGATGGCCTGCTGGAGTTGGAGAGCCAGTCGGTGCCGTAGCGCCGCCTGGTCGCGGACCGCGGTCAGACTGTCGAAGGTCGCGCTGAGCACCAGTTCCGTTCGATGGATCGCCGACTCGTCCTGGTACACCCCGACGAAACCGGTGACAGTCTCCCCCTCGAGCAGCGGCTCCGCCGCCACCCGGATGTGACGCACGGATCCGTCCGAACGCACGATCCGCAGCACTGACTGGGCGCCGGTGCGGCTTTCCATGAGTGCTCGCAGCAGTTCCGTGAGGGCCGCGTCGTCGCCCTGGTGGATCCGTCCCCGCAACGCCAGCAGGGGTACCGGCGCGTCGCCCCGCTCCATCCCGAACATCGCGTAGGCCTGCTCCGACCACACCGTCTCGCCGCCCGTCAGGCTGTCCTGGAAGGTGGCGACGCTCTGCAGCCGGGAAACGGCGCGTTCGGCCGCGAGGCCGGAGTCGCTCGCGGTGTTCCACAGGAGCAGGGTCCGCTCGTTCCCGGCCGGAAGGACTCGGACATCGAGCAGCGGTGCGGGCGCCTCGCCCGGCTCCGTGCGGCCGATCGCCGGCAACCGGGCGGCACGCTGGGGACGGCGTCCGTGACGGGCCCGCCGGACCAGCGAGGTCAGCTCCTGGTGGGTCAGCGGAAAGGCACGCGACAGGTGCCTGTCGTGGGCCGAGAGCGCGCCACCAAGGGCGGCGACCGCCGCTGCGTTGACGTGTTCGACGGCCACGGCCCCGGTCGTGTCGCTCGTCCGCAGGAGTGCCGCCGGGCGGGTGAGAGCGTCGAGCAGGTCGACCAGCACCGGCACGGCCGGCTGCTCGCTGTCCGGAAGGTCCAGGACCCTGACCGCCATGCCCATCAAGTCGGCGACAGCGCTCCGTACCGCGGGGTCGAGCAGTGTGGGACCCGGCCAGCCCACCAACGCCAGTCCGACTGTTTCGCCCTGACGCCGCAGGGGCAGCAAGGCCCTGGCCGCGTCCGCCCGTGCTCCCGGCGTCGGGCAGCCTGCGGCCGGCCCGTTCTCCAGCCACAGGGGATCGCTGCCGACAAGAGCGGAGCGAAACGGCTCGGGGACGGCCGGCGAGATCCAGCGCCAGGCCGCGGCCTCCGCGGCCCCGACCCCGGCGTGCCCCGCGAGGCTGAGGCAGCCGGCGCCGGTCAACCGCCACAGCCACAGGCTGTCCGCCCCGAGCGGGCCGAGGGCTCCTTCCAGCAGAGTGCGGGCCGCGTCACTCACGCTGTCCGTCGTCTCGGCGGCCGCGGCGGTCCTGCGCTGCTGTCGGGCCTGGAGCGGTTGGACCGGGCCCGGAGCGACGGGCGGGTCGCCTGGCGCCGCGACCGAGTTCACGACGTCCGCGGCGAGATCCACCGGCGGGATTCCGGTCGCCTGGGCGAGAGCTTCGAGATGCGCGGCCGCGTCGGCGACGGAGAACCCGAGCTGGGCGGCGAGAACGCCCGTCGCGAGATCGACCAGATGGCGGCGCGCGGATTCGGCCCTGAGCCGCACGTTCTCCGCGGCCAGGCCGGTGAATCCGGAATCGGCCCAGTTGGCTGACGCCCCGGCGGGCCCGGCAGAGAGCGTCACGGCGACCTCCGTTCTGCCGTAGCGCGGGCATCCGGGGCAGGACGGTCGTACTCCAGCGGATTCTACCCGCCCGTGCTGAACACGCAGGCAGCTCCGCTGCCCCGCATGAAGGGCGCTCACCGGGGCAGTCGCTGGTGAAAGAGGCCGATGCCGGGCCCTGGCGGCCGGCGCCGGATCCTCGCCGCAGCGGAGAGCCGAGGCCCCGCTCGGTCACTGCCGCCTCCGTGGAGCGACGCGGCAGGCGAAGACCGCACGGCAGGCTGGAGGGCTGCGCTGGTGACGGGTGCTGACGGGCAGCGCGACCGGGGCTCCACGGCCCGGGACGTACGAACCCGGGTCACCGTCCTCGTCGCCCTCGGCGCCAACCTGGTGATAGCCGCGGCCAAGACGGCCGCCGGGCTGTTCGCGGGCTCCCCCGCGCTGCTCTCGGAGGCAGCGCATTCGGTCGCGGACAGCCTGAACGAGGTGTTCCTGCTCATCGCCGTGCGCCGCAGCAAGCGCCCCGCCGACGACCGTCATCCGTTCGGCTACGGCAAGGAGCGCTACTTCTGGGCACTGCTGGCCGCGGTGGGGATCTTCGTCATGGGAGGCTGCTTCTCGGTGTACCAGGGCGTTCAGGCCCTGCGAACGGACCAGCAGGAGTCGCTGAAGGGCTATCCGGCAGGGCTGGCGGTGCTCGGTGTGGCGCTGCTGGCCGACGGTGGCTCACTGGTCCGCGCCCTGTACCAGGCCCGTCGGCACCGGGATTCAACGACCGACCCGGCTCTGCGCACGGTGATCGCGGAGGACGCGACAGCCGTGGCCGGTGTGCTCCTCGCGGCGGCCGGTATCGCGCTGCACCTGGCGACCGGGCAGGTGGCCTGGGAGGCCGGCGCTTCCCTGGGGATCGGACTCCTGCTGGTGTACGTGGCGTATCGGCTGACCCGCGAGGCGCGGGACCGGCTGATCGGTGAGGCGGTCGATACGGAACTGCGCGACGGGATCGGTGACTTCCTCTCGTCCCAGGACGAGATCGACAAGGTCGCGGCGCTGCTGACGATGCGACTGGGCCTGGACTCGGTGCTGGTCGCCGCCCGGATCGATCTGGTGCCGGGGCTCGACAGCGAGGAGGTCGAGCTGGTCTGTGTCCGGATCAAGCGGCGGATCACCGGCAAGTGGCCGGAGGCCGAGCATGTGTTCCTGGACATCACCGAGGCGCCCGGACCCGCGGAGCTGTGATCGGTCACGCGGCGTCGGCCAGTACCTGGTCCCGCAACTGGGAGCAGATGCGGTTCAGGATGCGGGAGACGTGCATCTGCGAGATCCCGTACTCCTCGGCTATGCAGCGCTGTGTCATGCCCCGGAAGAACCGCAGATACAGGATCCGTCGGTCCCGCTCGGACAGCGCCCCGATCAAGGGCCGCACCGACTCACGGTCCACCACGGTGTCCAGGCTGGGATCGGGGACGCCGAGCGCGTCCGCCAGCGTGTTTCCCTCGCTGGGTCCCCCGGGCACCAGCTCGACATCCAGTGACAGCGCGGCGTACGCGTGGCGGGCCGACAGCCCCTCGCGCACGTCCTCCGTCGGCAGGTGGGTACGCGCGGCGATCTCGGCGGCCGAGATCTCACCGCCCGACCGGGCGAGCTCCTGATACACCGCGGCGACCCGCCGGCGCAGCTCCTGGGTGCGGCGCGGCACCTGGAGCGCCCATGTATGGTCCCTGAAATGCTTGCGCACCTCGCCTGTGATGGTCGGTACCGCGTAGCTCTCGAACGCTCCTCCCCGCTCCGGGTCGAACCGGTCCACCGCCTTGATCAGAGCGAGCGCGGCGACCTGACGCAGGTCCTCGAGAGGTTCACCACGGCCGCGGTAGCGTGTGGCGATCCGGTGAGCCATCGGCAACCAGGCCCTCACCAGCTCGTCCCGCAGCCCGTCCCGTTGCGGGCCCTTCGGAAGCGTGTGCAGTCGACGGAAGTCCGCCATGGTGTCGGGGGCGTCGTCATGTGAGTGCTGCACTCGAGTCACGCTCATCACCTGTTCCGGAAGATCGTCACACACCGTCATCGGCGACAAGCCCGGGCGCCCCCGGCCGACGTCTCCATACGGCCGCTGTGGGCAAGTGGCGGTGGTTCCTCAGCAGGGCAAACCCGCGACTGCCCACGCATGTGCCGGAGAAACACAGCGGTCCGCAGGCGTGCGCCCGCGGCGACCGGGTCCTCGCGGAGCGGTCCTGTCCGAGGTCCCGACCGGCACGAGGTGACACGATCACCGGGGCCTCCGTGGTGATCCCGCCGACTATGTGATCGATTCCAGGAGACGGCGGCCCATGGGCGTAGATACTGGCCCCCAATGCAGGCACGGACGAGGAGCATGAGCAGTGGCCAGTGACCATCGCATAGGACCGCCCAACTTCGGCAGCGAACGCGACATGTTGCGGTCCTTCCTCGACTACCACCGAGCGACCCTCACCATGAAGTGCGAAGGGCTTACCGACGAGGAGCTGCGGCAGCAGTCGATGCCGCCGTCGACGCTTTCGCTGCTCGGTCTGGTGCGGCACATGGCAGAGGTGGAGCGCGCTTGGTTCCGTCGAGCGTTCGAGGACAACGACGCGCCCATGGTGTGGTCCGACGAGATCGACTTCCAGGCGGCCTACGACGCGAGCGCTTCGACGAGGGCCGAGGCGTTCGCAGCTTGGGAGGCCGAGGTGGAGAACTCGCGCCGCATCGAGCGGGAGGCCGAATCCCTGGACCTGGCCGGGTATCAGCCAAGGTGGGGTGAGGAGGTGTCGCTCCGGATGGTGATGGTGCACGTGCTACTGGAGTACGGCCGCCACAACGGTCACGCGGACTTCCTTCGCGAGGGCGTCGACGGGACCGTGGGCGCCTAGGTCCGCAGGAGGCCCCGATCTCCACATACTGAACTTTTACAGAGCCGGCCCTCCGGCGTTCTCGCATCGAGTCAGCTCACCCACGGTCGGAATGCGGCACCGCGCAACGTCATCGGCGTCCGCTGGTCCGCGCTTCCAGGGGATTGCCGGAGGCGGACGACCGCGGCGAGGCCACCGCCCGGTGCGGGGTGCAGAATGACCTCGCCGCCCGCCGCGCGGGTGAACTGCTGCACCATCGTGAGGCCGAGGCCGGTGCCGTCGTCGGGGGTGTCGCAGGCGCGCCAGAACCGGTCGAAGGCGCGGCGCCGCGCGGTCTCGGTCATGCCCGGGCCCTGGTCGATGACGTGGAGTTCGGGCCCGTGCGGCCCGTGGGCACGGGCGAGGGTGATCACGCTCCCGGGTGGGGAGACCCGCAGCGCGTTGGAGAGCAGGTTGTCGATGATCTGTTCCAGTCCGCCCGGGACCGCCCAGACGTGCCCGGCGTCCGGGCCGGTCACGAGGAAGTCGACGCTCTGTTCGGCGGCGAAGGCCGCCCACATCGCGGCGCGGTCGGCGACGACGGCATCGAGGTCGGCGGATTCCGGCGTGGTGGCCGAGTTCTCCAGGCGGGCGAGGGCGAGGAGGCCCTGGACCATGCGGCTGAGCCGTTCGACCTCGCCGAGTGCCGCGTCCAGGCTGGGCCGGGCCCGGGGGTGGAGGTGGGGCTCGAAGTTCTCCAATCGCAGCCGGAGTGCGGTCAGCGGGGTTTTGAGCTGGTGAGACGCTTCGGACGCGAACGCCTCCTGGGCGCGCAGCAGGTGCTGGAGCCGGGCGGCGGTGTGGGTGAAAGAGGCTGCCAGGCGGCGCAGTTCGGGCGGTCCGAGGCTGGTGTCGGGCGGATCGGTGAGGCGGCCGTCGGCAAGCTGGGCCGTGGCGTGTTCCAGGGCGCGGACGGGGCGGGTGATCCAACGGGCGAGTGCGAAGCCGATCATGGCGACGGCGGCCAGCACGCCGAGGCCGGCACCGGCCAGGGCGACCCATGCGTGGTGGACCCTCTCGTTGAGAGCGGTCAGCGGGTACGCGACGCGGACGGCACAGCGCACGGTGTCGCCGGAAGTCCCGGGCACGGTGGTGTAGAAGGCTTCGGTGCCGGTCGTCGTGTCCCGGACGGTGCCGCTGGCCGGCCGGCTGTGCAGAGCGGCGGCGATGTCGGGCCGGGCGGACCAGTCCTGACCGGCGGAGAGTGCGGTGGTCCGGGTGTCGGTGAGCACGACGCCGTCGCGGTCGGTGACGACCACCCGGCTGCCCGTGCTCCGGGCGTAACTGCGGGCGAGCGCGGGGATGTCCGCCGTCCGACTGTGTTCGATCTTGTCCTCGCAGAGCTCTGACAGCCCCGCGGCGCCCTGCCCTACGGCGTGGGAGAGACGGGACAGTTCCCCACGGGCGTAGACGTAGCCGAAGGGCACCTCCAGGGCGACCAGCACGAGCAGTATCAGGCTCAGGTAGCTGAACAGCAGGCGGCGGGTCACCGGTCCGCGCCGTCGGGGTGGACCTGCGGGACCAGGCGGAATCCGATACCGCGGATGTTCTCGATCCAGGCGGGGTCGCCGAGCTTGCGGCGCAGGGCGGCGACGTGGACGTCCAGGGTCTTGGCGGGGCCGAAGTAATGGGCTTCCCAGACGGTGTCCAGGATCTGTTGCCGGGAGCAGACGGCTCCCGGGTCCTCGGCGAGGCAGACCAGCAGGTCGAATTCCTTGGGTGCCAGAGCGATCGGCACCTGGTGCAGGTGCACCTTGCGGGTGCGTCGGTCGATGGCCAGCGCACCGATGCACTGGGGCTTGGACGGTCCGGTCGGGGCAGGGCCGTCCAAGGATCCCGAAGAGCGTGGTCCGGCCGCCCCTGCGGCGGCGATGCTGTGGCGGGTTCGGCGGGTGACAGCGCGGATACGGGCCACCAGCTCCCGTACGCCGAAGGGTTTGGACAGGTAGTCGTCCGCGCCCAGTTCAAGCCCGACGACCCGGTCGAGCTCGTCGTCCCTGGCTGTGATCATGATGATGGGCACGTCGGAGCGTCCCCGCAGGTCCCGGCAGACATCGATGCCGTCCATGTCGGGCAGACCCAGGTCCAGCAGCACCATCTCCGGTTCCGGGGCGGCCAGGCCGGCCGCCCCGGTGCGGGCATGTTCCACGGCGAAGCCGAAGCGGCTCAGGCCCTCCGTCAAGGGCCCGGCCACCCGGTCGTCGTCCTCGATCAGCAAGACACGCATGCCGACAGCTTCACAGCGCCCGCGCACTTCGCCCAGCGCAATCGCCGGAAGATCCCCCATGCCAGCGACGGGGCTCGTCTGCTGCTCGTGAACCTCTTTCGGGGGAGCCGTTCCCAGAATGCGGAAATGCAGGAGACATCCAGCACTTCGGAAGGGCGGAGTAAGGAGATCGACAAGAGATACGGGATGACGGGAGGTCGTGGCGAACATTCTGGGCACGTCTTGTGTGCTTGCTTTATTTGCCGTGGCGGTGGGTTTACGTCCGGTCTCGCACCTTCGATTTCGGTGGCGCGTGGCCCGGTGCCGTAACTCGCCATACTCGGCCACGTGAACTCGACCAATGAACTGTGCCGGGTGCGCCCGGATCTGGCGGATCCCTTCACTGCCGCACTTCCCGGGGCACGGGCGGAGGTGCTCGGCAGGCTGTGGGGGGCTTTCTCCCGCGAACCCCTGCCCGGCATCGGCGCTCGCCGCCATGCGGCGGGCGCCCTGACGATCACTCTCGAACACGGCGGCTTACTGACCGGGTCCTCCGCTTGCGCACAGCGGTTTGCCCGGATTCCCGAGGGCTTCGCGGTGGCCGGTCGCGACGGCCCCCTCAGTGAGCCCGCACAGCTGCTGACCGCCCTCGGGCTGAACACACCGGCAGCCCGGCGGCTGGCGGCCGAGCTGGACAACAGCGTGGCCAACCTCGCCCTGGCCCGCGCCGCCCACGCCGCCGGGCCCGCGCCTGTCGGTGACTCGGCCGACGCCGAACAGGCGGTGGTCGACGGCCATCCGCAGCACCCGTGCTGCCGCACCCGCACCGGTCTGTCCGTCGCCGAGGTTCTCGCCTACGCCCCCGAGCACCATCCCGTCGTCGACCTGGCGCTGCTCGCGGTCCCGGCCGACCGCTGGCACGGCGCCGGGGACTGGCCTCAGGCGCTGCGCGACGGCGACACGGTCCTGATGCCGGTGCACCCCTGGCAGCGCGACCACGTCCTCGTACACCACCCGGACCTGGCGGTGACCGGGCAGACGATCCCGGCCCGGCCGCTGCTGTCGCTGCGCACCCTCGCACCGCTGGACGTCCTGACCGACTGTCACATCAAGACCGCGATGGACGTGCAGGTGACCAATTACCGGCGCACCATCTCCCCGGCCGAGGTCGCCGACGGGCCGCCCCTGTCCGACCTGGTCTGCGCGGTCACCGACAAGGCCGGACACGGCGACAGTCTGCGGGTGCTGCGCGAGCTGGGCGGCGGCTCGGTACGGGTGTCCGGAGCGGTGTCGGCGAGCCTCGCCGCGATGATCCGGGAGAACTGCGCACGACACCTCGGCCCCGGCGAGATCGCCGTACCGCTCACCGCCGTCCACGCGACCGGTGCCACGCTGACGGCCGGTGACCCGGTGCGTTGGCTGGCGGATTTCGCCGAGCTGGTCCTGCCGCCCGCCCTGACCCTGCTGTCCATGGGCATCGCGCTGGAGGCCCACGGGCAGAACACCCTGGTCGTGCTGCGCGACGGGCGGCCCGTGCGGGTGCTGTACCGGGACCTGGACGGGGTGCGCATCCACCCGGGACGCCTGGACTCCCACGGCTTCACGCTGCCGCCGCTGGCCGGCAACCGGGCCGCCGACGACGAGTGGGCGCTGCGCACCAAGCTGTTCGGCGCGCTGCTCAGCGGAGTCTTCAGCGAGCTGGTCGACGTCCTGTCCCGCGCCCGGGACACCGACCCCGAGGCCCTGTGGCAGGCCGTGGCCGCCGTCGGCCATCGCGTGTATGCGCAACTCCCGGACACGGAGGACTCGGCTGTCTTCTTCGGGGACACCCTGCCGCTGAAGGCGACCATCGCCATGCGTCTGGCCGACTCCCCCGGCACGGCGCAGTGGATCCCCGTCCCCAATCCTCTGGCCCGCCATCGCTGACGTCCGGGACCGCCACCGGCCGCGTACCTGTCCCCCTCACGAACGCAACGGAGCCGCTCCCCATGACCGCCCCCGCACTGACCGACAGTCCCGCGCTGACCGCCGACCACGTCACCACCCACACCCTCCTGAACTGCCTGATCCGCGAGGTCTCCGGGCCCGAGCACCAGGTCACCGTCCACGGCGGCCACCTGCTGGTGCGCCTGCCCCGCCGCGACCTGCTGCTGCGTACGGCCCTGCGCCGCGCCTCGCTCATCGGCGCCCACCGCTTCAGCGGCCCCGTCGAGCGCCACGAAGACGGCGCGTGGACCGCCATCGGCTGGCGGGAGCTGGCCGCGTACGTCCAGGACGAGCTGGAGCTGCGTACCGGCACCGCCAACGAGGAGTTCCTGCTCCAGGTCACCGACAGCCGCGAGACCATCCGCACCATCCTGGAACACCGCTCCGACCAGCGGGATGTGGCACCCGGCTACCTGGACTCGGAGCAGTCCCTGGTCTTCGGCCACCGCTTCCATCCCGCCCCCAAAGCCCGCACGGGAGCCGTTGACGGCTGGATGACGTACGGCCCGGAGACCGGCGCGCGTTTTCCCCTGCGTCACCTGGCGGTACGCCGTGAACTCATCCGGGAGGAAGGCGACCTGAGCGAGTTGGCGGCGCTGCTGCGATCCGCCGACCCGGGCTTCGTGACATTGCCGGTCCATCCGTGGCAGTACGAGCTGCTGCGTGGTCACCGCGGGCTGCGCGAGGCGATGGCCACCGGGGACATCACCGACACCGGTCTGTCGGGACCGGAGTTCGCGCCGACCGCGTCGGTACGCACCCTCTACCAGCCGGACGCCGACCTGTTCCTGAAGTTCAGCCTGAACGTCCGTATCACCAATTGCGTCCGCAAGAACGCCGCCTACGAACTGTCCGGCGCCGTCGCCCTCAGCCGACTGCTCCAGCCGGTCTTCGCGCAGCTCGCCGACCGGTTCCGCGGCTGTGCGCTGCTGGCCGAGCCGGGCTACCGCACGCTGGACGTCGGCGGCGACACGTCCCTGGTGGAAGGCTTCGGCGTGATCGTACGGTCCGGTCTGGGCCCACACCTGCTCCCCGGGGTGACGCCGTTGCTGTGCGCGGCGGTGGCCGACGAACACCCCACGAGCCCGGCCCAGGTCGCGCAACTGCTCACGCGCGGGGGCGGGGACGCGCTGGCGTGGTGGGACGCCTACCTCGGGCTGTTGCTGCCGCCGGTGCTGACGGCGTATTTCGAGCACGGGGTCGTCCTGGAACCGCACCTGCAGAACGTCGTCGTCGGGGTGCGTCAGGACTGCATGCCGGCACAGCTGTTCTTCCGTGACCTGGAGGGCACGAAGCTCCTTGCCGGGCACCACCGCGAGGCCCTCGCCGCGCTCCCCGACGACGTGGGCGGCCCGCTCACCTACGACGCCGTACGCGGCTGGAACCGGGTCGCGTACTGCCTGCTGGTCAATCACACCGCCGAGATGCTCGCCGCCCTCGCGGACACGGCCGCCGGGCTGGAACCCGCTCTGTGGGGCCTGGTCCGCGACCACCTCGACGCCTGCTCCCGAACCCTCGGCGACCCGCCCCGGCTGCGGGCCCTGCTGTCCGGCGTGCCGCTGCCCGCCAAGGCCAACCTGCTGCTGCGCTGGTCCCGCCAGGCCGACCGGCACGCCACCTACGTCCCCCTGCCCAGCCCGCTGGGCGAGGACTTCCCCCGCGAGGTGGCGCGGTGAACCCCGAAGTCCTCTCCCACATCGACCGGCTGACCGGCGACGACCTGCCCGCCTACGTCTACGACCTGCACGCCCTGCGCGAGCACGTCCGCGCCGTCCGTGCCGCGCTGCCCGAACGGGCCGAGCTGCTGTACGCGGCCAAGGCGAACTCCGACGCACGCCTGTTGCGTGTTCTCGCCGACCACGTCGACGGCTTCGAGGTCGCCTCCGGCGGCGAACTCGGCCATGTGCGCGCCCTGTTCCCCGACATCCCGATCGCGTTCGGCGGCCCGGGCAAGACACCCGCCGAGCTCGCCGAGGCCGCCCGCCTCGGCGTATCCCGGCTGCACATCGAGAGCGCACACGAACTGCGCCTGCTGACGACCGTGCTGGGCGACCGCAGTATCGACATCCTGCTGCGCGTCAACCTGCCGCTGACCCCGGGACCGGTGGCCCTGGTCATGGGCGGGCGCCCCAGCCCCTTCGGTCTGGAACCGGCCCAGCTGGACGGGTGTCTCGCCGTCATCGCCGACGACCAGCGCCTGAGGCTGCGCGGCCTGCATGTCCATCTCGCCAGCGGTCTCCACGCGCCCGGCCACCTGGACCTGGCCGAGGACGTCCTGACCTGGGCCCGGGACTGGGCCCAGGCCCACCACATCGACCTGACCGAAGTCAACATCGGTGGCGGCATGGGGGTCGACTACGCCCACCCGGACCAGCGGTTCGACTGGGCGGCCTTCGGTGCCGGACTCCACCGGCTGCTCTCCCGGCACCGGAACCTGACGGTGCGGATCGAGCCCGGCCGCTCGCTCACCGCCTACTGCGGCTGGTACGTCACCGAGGTCCTGGACGTGAAGCACAGCCACGGCGAGGCATTCGCCGTCCTGCGGGGCGGCACCCACCACCTGCGCACCCCCGCTGCCAAACAGCACAACCAGCCCTTCCGGATCATCCCGGTCGACACCTGGCCCCACCCCTGGCCGCGCCCGCAGGCACGGCGCGAACCAGTGACGCTCGTCGGCCAGTTGTGCACGCCCAAGGACGTCCTGGCCCACCGCGTTCCGGTACGACAGCTGCGCTGCGGCGACCGGATCGCGTTCGCCATGGCCGGTGCCTACGCCTGGAACATCTCCCACCACGACTTCCTCATGCACCCCGCACCGGCTTTCCGCCACCTGGACAAGGCACCCCTCACAGCCGATGTCTCGTGAGCGCCCGCCCCCCATGACTGCCAACACAACCCGGGGCACCCTCGGGTCCCGCAACCTCCGCCGCTACCTGGCCGGACAACTTGTCTCCAACACCGGCACCTGGATGCAGCGAGCCGCCCAGGACCTGCTCGCCCTCCATCTCACCGGCAACAGCGGCGCCGCCGTCGGCCTGCTCACCGCCCTGCAGTTCCTGCCCCAGACCCTGTTCGGCCTCACCGGCGGCGTCATCGCCGACCGCTTCCCCAAAAGACGGCTCCTGCTGATCACCCAGACCGCCATGGCCGTACAGTCACTGCTCCTGGGCCTGTTGACCCTCACCGGAACGATCACCCTGCGGTCCCTGTGCGCGCTGGCCATCGCCCTGGGCACCGCCACCGCCCTCGACCAGCCCGCGCGCAACGCCTTCATCTCCGAACTCGTCGACCGGGACCGTGTCCCCGGCGCAGTCAGCCTGAACGCCGCCCAGTTCAACGTCGCCCGCATCCTCGGCCCGGCCCTCGCGGGCCTTGCCGTCGCCACCGCGGGACCTGGCCCGGTCTTCCTGGCCAACACCGCTTCGTACTTGGCCGTCCTGTACGGACTGATCACCATCCGCCCCGAAGAACTCGTCACGCCCGCCGCTGCCAACCCCCGCAACACCGGACTGAGGGACGCCCTCCGACACATCGCCGCCACCCCGGAACTGCTCCTGCCGATCGCGATCATCGGCTTCGTCGGTACCTTCGGCCTGAATTTCCAGGTCACCATCGCAGTGGTCGCCGTCACCGTCTTCCACACAGGCTCCGCCGCCTTCGGCTACCTGTCCGCCGCATACGCCGCCGGCAGCCTGATCGGCGCCCTGCGCGGCGCCGCCGGCGGGCGGCTCCCCACCGCACGGAACCTGATCGCCTCGACAGTCGCCTTCGGGCTCCTCGAAGCCACCGTCGGGCTCATGCCCGGCTACGTCACCTTCCTGATCCTGCTCATCCCCACCGGCCTGGCCGGCGCGACCGCGACAACCACCGCCAACGCCCTCACCCAACTCAAGGCCGACCCGCACCTGCGCGGCCGCGTCATGTCCGTCTACTTCCTCGTCCTCCTCGGCGGAACCCCCCTTGGCGCCCCCCTGGTCGGCTGGGTCTCCGACACCCTCGGCGCCCGTTACAGCCTGATCCTCGGCGGCCTGATCTCCGCCACCGCCGCCCTCGTACTCCCCCGCCTGATCACCTACCGCACCCGGCCCTCAACGCGGTCCGGGCCGCTGCCGACCACCATCACCGAAGAAACGCTCACCGGCACCCCGGTACGCCGCACAGGCCAACGCCGACAATGACGACGTTACGACCTGCCGGGGCCTCCCCGGCCGATGTGCCGGCCCTGGTCCGGGCCCATCCCCCCGCCACCGCCCTCGGGCGCGCCGGTGATCGTCCTCGATGTGGCCGACGGCCGTCCGCTCTCGGTCACCACGTCAGGCGGCGAACCCGATGTTGGTGACGTACTCGTACTGGCCCCACTCGGAGCCGAGGTCCACCACCGCGTCGCTGATCCAGGCGTCGTCCAGGGCCGCTTCGTCATCGTTGGCCCACGCCTCGACGATCCGGTCCCAGTGACGGACGTTGAGCGTGCGGTAGGTAACCACGCGCTGGCGGGGCCGGTCGACCTGGGACTGGTTGAGCGGGTGGAACTCGACACGGGTTCCGCGGCCTTCACGGTTGAGGCGCGCGAGCAGGTAGCGGGCGACGTTGTGTCGGCGCACCGTTCGGTAGGCCGTCTCGATGCGCTCGAGGTTCTTCTTCGAAGGGCTGCGCCTGCCGTCCAGCCACGCCTTGAGCGTCCGATCGGTGACGGTCAGGCCGACCTCGCGGGCCGCCTGGCGGGCGTGTTCGGTGCGAGTGAGGTAGTGCAGGCGCGCGAGCAGGCCACGCCGTGCTGTGATCGAGGTGGCGATGAAGCTGGCGAGAGCATCGAGTTGGCGAGCCACGGCCTCATGTCCCTTGACGCCGCGAGCACCATACTTGCCGAACTCGATATTCCTCTCCGGCACCTTCGTCTCCTCAGCCCGCTAATTGACGAAACCTCAAGCGCCCGTTGCTCTCAGGGAGTCAAGAATACCCGCCGTCAGTTCTGAAACTACACCGCCACTCGCTCCACTTGCGCGATCTTGATGTCGGCGTAGGCGTGCCGACGGCGGTGGCAGAGGCGGGCGCGGTGTTGGGGAGGCGGACGCGCGCGAGTCTCCGGGGAGGGACCGAGGGATCCCCGCATCTCGTCGTGGCTCGAAAGAATCTGTACGATGCGTGCGCCCATGGGCTCTTGTCGGGAGATGTCCCGCGGGGCCCCTCTTCTCACCACGGGGGATATATATGCGCAGACGCGCTTCGGTCGCCGCTCTGTCCGGCGTCCTGGTTCTCTGTTCGGCTCTGGTGTTTCCCGCCGCCGCGCAGGCGCACGCGGGGCCTATGACCAGTGACGACGACACGACGATCACGAAGGTCGTCGTCAACGGCGGCAAGGACATCGTCCTCGGCACCTCCGCCAAGAAGTCGTTCACCGCCACGGTGACCGCGGCCGACCCGGACGGCGTCACCGGCGGCTGGGTCGCCCTGTGGCACGGCACCTCCTTCGATGACCAGGGCAGGGACGGCGCTCTGTTTCCCGCCGAGGAGGGATCGGGCTCATGCGTGGCGGCCGATGCCCAGACGTCGACGTGCACGGTCCACTTCACCGTGGATCCGAAGGTTGACATGACCACGAACTCCTATGCGGGCACCTGGCACGCGTACGCCATCGCGTACGGCCGCCCGAGCGGTTCCGTCAGCGACGGATACGCCGGCTCCGTGCACATCAAGCGCAACACCACGCTGACCGCGAATGCCTCGCCCGAGCCGGTGGCCCATGGCCGGACCATCACGGTCAAGGGCAAGCTCACCCGCGCCAACTGGGAGACCCATGCGTACGCGGGCCTGAGCAACGTGTCGGTGAAGCTCCAGTTCCGCAAGTCGGGCACCAGCACGTACACGACCCTCAAGACCGTCACCAGCGGCTCCGGCGGAGCGGTGACGGCCACCACGACGGCGACGACCGACGGGTACTACCGCTTCTCCTACGCGGGTACCACGGCCACCAACGCCGCGACGTCGGCCAGCGACTTCGTCGACGTCCAGTAGGAACCCGGGACCCGCTTCCGCGACCAGGGACAGAGGAACGGGAACCCCGCCGTCGAGATCAGTCTCGGTCTCCCGGATGCGGGGTTCCCGTCGCGTACGGGTTCTCCTCTCCCTCCTTGAGGATGCCCACCGGTCGTCCCCTGGGCACTCGGTGGCGGTCGCGGTGTCAGCGACGGTCACGACGAGCTGCTGCAGCAGCGGAAGACCACGAAGGCCACGACTTCGCGTTCGGGGGCCTGTTGGTCTCGTTCTCCGGCTGCTTCGCCCTGCTCGACGACGGGGACACGGTCGTTTCGGGAGGAGCGGCAACGCCGATTAGGCTGCGCTGACAGGTTGAGGCGGCCGGCAGGGGGACCACGTGGATGTCATTGAGCGCGAGCTGACCGATCCCTGGGAAGGCGTTCTGGTCGTTCCCGCCCGCGGCAGTGACGTCGGTGTCCTGGTCCTGGCGGGATCCAGTGGGCGCGTCGAACGGGAGAGAGCACGCATCCTCGCCCAGCAGGGCATGACGGCGGTGTCGATCCGCTGGTTCGGCGGGCCGGGGCAGTCCCCGGGGATCTGCGAGATCCCCCTGGAGACCTTCACCGCCGCCGTCGACCTCCTCCGGTTGAACGGGGCACGACGCATCGGCATTCTCGGCACTTCCAAGGGGGCTGAGGCGGCGCTGCTCACGGCAGTGCACGATCCGCGCGTGGACGTTGTCGTCGCGATGTCGCCCACGTCCCGGGTCTGGTGCAACGTCGGACCAGGGCGCGATGGAGCCCAGCACCCGTATCGATCGTCGTGGACCTGGCGAGAGCAGGCGGTGCCTTTCGTCCCGCTGGACGATTCCTGGACTCCCGCAGAGACGGACGGTGGGCCGGTCGCCATCCGCGGGTGGTACGAACTGAGCGAGCGGACGTTCGCTGATCTGCTGCCTCCGGCGGAGATCCCCGTGGACAAGGCGCGGGCCGATCTGCTGGTGGTCGCAGGCGGCGACGATGCGATGTGGCCGTCTCTTCCCTTCGCCGAACAACTGGCACAACGCCGACGCTCAGTCGGGGCCACGGTGCGTCTGATCACCCGCCACGATGCCGGCCACCGCCCACGTCTTCCTGGCGAGAGCCCGGCGGCGGCATCCCCGCACTTCCAGTACGGAGGCACGCCGGAGGCTGACGCGCTTTTGGGGGCAGCGGCCTGGCCCCACGTCCTCGACGCCTTCCGCAGCAGGGGCTGACCCTCCCTCCGGTCGATCGCACACGAAGCTCGGAAGGGGTGGGGGAACCAGCGGACCTACGGAATCACCAGCCCCGGCCCGTTGTCCCCACCCAGGTTCTCCCCGAACTCCGCTCTCGCCGCCGGCGCCCTCAGATCCACCGGGTTCTCCGTGAAGGCCTTGGAAGCCGTCAGACCGGAAGCCGTGCCGCGCAGCAGCCACACCGCGCCACCGTTCGCGACCGTGCCCAGGTCCTCACCCGGCGCGCCCGCGGCCAGGTCCGCCTTCCCGTCCCCCGTCACGTCCAGCAGCCGTACCGAGCCGCCGAAGAGGTCACCCCTCTCCACGCTCCCCGGCACACCCGGTGTGTCCTGGTGGAAGGCCTGCGCGCCCGTGCCGGTGAGCCCGCCCCTGCCGCCCTTGAGCAGCACGACCGAACCGGCCTTCGCCACCGAGCCGATCGCCTCGCCCGGGTCGCCCACGGCCAGGTCCGCGTATCCGTCGCCGTTCACGTCGCCCGCGCTCAGCCGCGCCCCGAACTGGTCACCCTTCTCACTCACGCCGGGCACGCCTGCGGTCTCCTGCGTGATCGTCTTCGTACGGGTCGTGCTGGGCCCGGCCGACGAGCCGTAGTAGATCTTGATCGTCCCCGGGTCCTCCTCCAGATACGTCTCACCGTTCGGGAAGACCCGGGTGGCGAGATCGGCGTAGCCGTCCTTGTCGAAGTCACCGACGGCGGTGGTGTTCGCGGAGGGCAGCCGTTGAGCGACGGTGGACAGGCCTTGTCGCGTGCCGAGCCACAGCTTGCCGCCCTCGGCGTGGTCCTCGTAGACGTAGAAGGTCGCGAGGTCGTCGATGCCGTCGCCGTTGAAGTCGCCTGCCGCGGTGGAGCAGATCGTGTTGTCGGTGCTGAACACGGTCAGCTGCTGCTCGCGCGCCGGCGCCCCGCTCCGGTCGAACGGGCCGTAGAGCACCGCGCGGAAGTCGAAGTCCTCGGCGTTGCGCATGAAGAGGTCCGTGTGCCCGTCGCCGTCGAAGTCGCCCGCGGTGACGTCCTCGCCGACGAACGCGTTCGCAGGCGCGGGGATGCGCACCGCGCCCGTGCCGGAGATGCCCGTCGTGCGGCCCCAGAGGATGATCACCGAGCCGCCGATGTTGTTCGCCGGCTGGTACTCGTTCGTCGCCACGGCCAGGTCGGTCAGACCGTCGCCGTCCAGGTCACGGGGGATCAGCGCGTAACCGAAGCCGTGGTTGTCGCCGGAGCTGCCGGGCACGCCCGGGGTGTCCTGGGTGATGACCGTCGTACGGGCCGGGCCGAGGCCCTTCGCCGAGCCGTAGCTGATCGCGATGTAGCCCGCCCAGGAGTGGCCGCCCACGGTGGCGGCGGGGGCGGCGACGGCGAGGTCCTGGTAACCGTCGCCGTTGAAGTCCTCGCGCACGGTGGCGTTGCCCTCGGCGGCGAACGCCTTGTTCCCGGCGAACGGCACGGTGAAGGCCCCGATCAGCGCGGCGGCTGCGGCGGCTGTGACGGCCGGTCTGCGGATGCCCACGGTTCCTCCTTGAAGCGCGAGCGGTGTCGAAGCGCGAGCGCACGCGAGTGAGATTCGACTGTGAGACACACGGCAACGGCAGATGGTTGTGCGGTGAACGGCGTATGAATGCCTCGCACGACACCGTGGGCCCGCCCGGTACCGCGTGCGGTGCCGAACCCGGACGGAACTCAGCGCGTCAGCCGGCCGCCCGCGCTACCGTCGGCGCGTTCGCTGCCACCAACGCGGTCTGGGCTCGCAAGCGTCGGGCCCCTGTTCACCCGCCGACGCGAGTGCCGGGTGATCAAGAGACTGTGACGGCCGGTGGGGTCCACCTATGGGTGCGGGGCGTCGCGCTGGGGATGCCGTAGTCCTTCTTGAGCTGTTCGGGGATGGCGTAGTGCATGACCCGTCCGCGGGTGAGGGAGGACAGCTCCAACACGGTGGTGAGGTGGCCGAGACGGTCCAGGGCCCAGGCGCCGAGCGGGGAGCGGTCCTCGATGGTCTCCAGGACACCGAGGAGATGGGGTACGGCCTTGACGACGGTGTCCCACGGTGTGTGCGGTACACGGAGCCAGTCGGCGCAGGTGTCGCCGATGAGGTAGCGGATCAGGGCGGAGACGATCGGGTCGAAGAAGGTGCCGGGTACCACCTCTTCGTAGAGGTCGATGAGTTGCCGGGTCAGGGTGGCGCCCTCCTCTGAGGGTCCCATGTGCCGGATCATGTACCGGTCGAGGAAGTGGCGGGCCTCGTCGAGGGTCTTGGGGACGGCGTCCTGGTCGACGCCGAGCATGGCTCCGACGACGCGCCAGGCGTAGTAGTAGGCTTCCGCGCCTTCCTGTGACAGGTGGATGCCCAGGCGGTGCAGGCTGTCCAGCACGAGCAGCGAGAAGAACATCTGCCCGCCGATCATGTCCTCCTGGTTGATCGGCGTGCCGAGCACGTCGGTGTCCCAGCGGTTCTCGCGCCTGAGGTGGTGGCGGATGGAGGCGTGCAGGAGGCGAACCTTCTGTGCGGCGGGGATGAAGCGGCTGCCGGCTTCGAAGGCGTCGGGCTGCATCAGGTAGACGGTGAACTGGCCCGTCTCCGCCATCCGCTTGGACGGGTACTTCAGTCCGTGGGTGGCGGACAGCAGCTTCGCCACGTGCGGGACGACGTAGCAGGCGGGCATGGAGGCGAAGGACAGGGCGGTGGAGATGTGCACGTTGTTGTCGATGAAGAACAGCCGGGCTTTCTCCATCTCGGCCCAGTCCACCCAGGCCGGCGGGACACGAGTGGCCTCGAGGTAGTCCCGGGCACTGTCGGGCAGCCCGTCCGGAAGGGGAGCGCCTGCCGTGGAGACGTAGCGCATCAGGGTGTTGAAGGTGCCCACCTCGCCGCGTTCGAAGAGGGCGGCGACGGTGGCGTCGGCGAGTTCGTCACCGGCGTTCCGCAGGGCGTCCATCGATGCTTCGGTGTAGGTCATGACGGGGCTCCTTGTCTTTCGCGGATCGTCCGCGAGCGGCGGGAGGGGCTGGGGCCGGGTCAGGCCGGCTCGGGTCTGTGCGACGTCGGTGCGAGAGTCAGGACAGGCGGTTCGCCGCTGTCTGCGCCAGCGAGGTCAGCGCGACGGCGGCGTGCGCCGGTACGTCCAGCTCGTGCAGAGCGAGCAGTGCCTCCTCGACCCGTGCACTGATCAGTTCCTCGATGCGGTCGGGTGCCTTCAGCCGGCGCATCACCTCGCGGACCGTGTCCAGAGCATCCGTTTCCTGGCCGCGTCGGCCCAGCAGGGTGCGCAGCCGTTGACGGTCGTTGCCGCCGGCGAGGCGCCAGGTCTCTGCCAGTAGGGCGGTGGGCCGGTGTCCGCGCACGTCGTCGGCGCTGGCCTTGCCGGTGCGTTCCGGGTCTCCGAACAGGCCGAGCAAGTCATCGCGAAGTTGGAATGCCTCGCCCAGCGGCAGCCCGTACGCGGAGTAGCCCTCGCGCAGCCGCTCACCAGCCCCCGCCAGGGCGCCACCGATGAGCAGGGGTTGCTCGACGGTGTACTTGGCGGTCTTGTACCGAATCACCTTCAGCGACGCCTCGGTGTCCGGACCGACTCCGGTGCGCAGGATTTCGAGGCACTCCCCCGCGATCAGTTCCCGGGCCATCACCGCCCACAACGGGCGGGCCCGGGCGAGGTAGGCGGCCGGCAGCCCGCTGGTGGCGAACAGCTGCCCGGCCAGCGCCATCAGCAGGTCTCCCACCAGCATCGCCAGCGACCGCGCGGCGGCATCGGCGCGCGGACGGCGCCGTACGGCACCGCGCAGGGCGACGTGTGCGGTGGGGCGCCCGTGCCGCAGTGGGCTGTCGTCGATCAGGTCGTCGTGCACGACCGCTGCGGCATGCACCAGCTCCATGGACGCCGCCGCCCGCACCAGCGAGTCGCTGTCCGGCTGCCCCACCGCACGCCAGCCCCAGTAGCAGAACGCTGCCCGCAGCCGTTTGCCATCGGCGACCGCGGCCTCGAGCTGATCTGCCACCGGGCCCAGCAGTGGATCGATCGCGGCGAACTGGTCGGCCTCCTGGGCGACGAACCGATGCAAAACCTCGTCGATGCGGGTCTTGAACGCCGCCGGCTCCCACCGGTCAGACATCGTCCGCCGCTCGTCGAGCCAGGGCGTGCCGGGCGAGGATCTCCAGGTGGGCCGGGGGTACAGCCGCGTACCGGTCCAGCGCCAGGCGCCCACGTGCCATGAGGTCCTGCTCCGCCTGCGCCGCCAGCTCCGCGGCGTCCGAGCGGCGCAGCAGGCCCCGCACCGTCCCCACGGCCGAATCCAGCGTGCTCACCGCCAGATCGGCCAGCCCAGCCACCAGCAGCACGGCCTGTTCGTCCAGGCCCCTGCGCCGTCCCGTTTCTCGCGTCATGCTCTTCCCCACCCACAGCGCATCCGGACGGCGCCGGTCACGCGCCGCCTCTCCGAGCATCGCGCCGGACCGGGTGCGGGAGCGGAAGAACTCACGATCGAGTGATCACCTCGCTCGATCGTGCGGATCACCGCTGGCGCGGGTCCCAGACCCGCTGTCTGCGGGGGCGGCCGCAGCGCTGGACCCTCCGCCGAGGGCGGCGGACAACGATGGTGCGGTGCCTCAGTCGGTCGTCCCGGTCCCGACGGTGTACACGTCCTTGACCTTCACCTCGGTGACGCCGCGTCCCTCGGGGAACACCGCACGCCAGTCACCGATCACGTGCAGTTCGTCGGTGCCCATCGCGCGGACGACCATCAGGCCCTCGTCGTACGCCCGGTGCGCCTTCCACCACAGGTTCACGAATGCCTGGGAGCGGATCAGGTGCATCCAGTCGGTGCGGTACAGCTCCCGGTTGTAGTTCGACTCCCCCATGGTTGAGACGAACTTCGAGTACATGGCCTTCACGTACTCCAGCGTGGTCTCGTCGTCCTCGGCGATCGCCCGCTCGCGGGCGTCCTTGAGCGCGACGCGGAACTTCTCCAGCAGGTTCTCCGTCGCCCCGGAGGTCCAGGACTCGTGGATCTCCGGCGGGTCGCACAGCCCGTACTTCGGACCCGAGAGACGCAGCAGCAGCCGCAGGGTCGGCTCAGTCACCCACAACGGGCCCGGCTCGTCCCGGCTGCCGATCGGATGGGGCAGGTAGGCCTCGTGCTCCCAGACGGGCGCGGTGATCAGGTGGACGCCGGCGCGGCGGTGGTCGTGGTGGTTGCCGGTGGAGTGCTCCAGCTGGCCGAGCGGCAGGTGCGTCTTGAGGGCGGACAGGTAGGCGCCGTTGACGTCGAGCGCGGTCACCTCGTGCTCGCCGGGCGGTAGTTCGGCCCGTGACCACTTGGGGCGGGCCTCCCAGATCTGGTCGGCGCCCCGGGAGGTCTGCTTGCGCAGGATGTCGGGCAGCCACGGGTGGGCGACGATGTCGTACCTGCCGCCCTTGCGGGTCTCGTCCAGCAACGCCATCGCGTCCGGGATGGCCCGCTTCACCAGCGCCGCGGTTGCCGCTGCGACGTCGCCGGAATGCTGGGCGAAGGCGGCCGCGACGGCGGAGCCGATCAGATCCGGGGTGTCGGCGGTCTTCAGCCGACGGCCGACGGGCACGACCTTGACTCCCCGAGCCGCCGGGCCCGCGCTACCGGAGGACGCCGGCCGAGGGGGTTCGCTCCGCGGAGCGGGGTTCTCGGGCGGCGCGGGCTCGACCGTCTGCGCGTGCCCTGCCGTGCCGCAGTCGGCGAGGTCCAGGTGCTGCGGGAATCCCGCGACCTGGTGGGAGGCGGGCTGCCCGCACAGCACACAGGGCTCAGGCGCGGACAGGGCCTCGACGTCGTCGTGATCGGTCTCCTGCTCAGCTTCCGCCGGGGCGACGTCAGCCGGTTCCTCGGCGGGGACCTCCTCGGCCGCAGTGGCAGCCAGCTTGGTCCGCGCTCCCTCGAGGAAGTACGCGTACTTCTCCCGCACTTCACCGCTCGGGTCCCGCCCGGCCTCCCAGCCCCCGACCGTGGACGGGCTGACGTTCAAGGCCTGCGCGAGCTGGGCACGCGAAAGGTTCAGCCCTTCGCGTAGGGCACGCCGCTCCTCCGCGGGCGGCAGCGGGACCTCTTTCCTGGCCCCGGCGAGCAGGGCGTCGATCGCGTCGAAGTTCGTCATCGGGCTTCTCCGTCCTGTACGGCCGCAGAGCGTGCGGTGTGGGCGTGGCGTCCGGGAACGCGACGGCGTTCCTCGGGCAGCCTCTCCGTCGCGCGGGTGGGTCCTGCGAGGAGTTCGAGGACGTCGATGCCATAGTGCGCGGCGACCGCGTCGCAGTCGGCCAGGCTCCAAACGGCGGTGCCGGACTGACGACGGCTCACCTGGGCCTGGCTCACTCCCAATGCGGCAGCGAGATCGGTCTGTGACTCGCCTGTCGCGTGCAGGAGCGCGGCGACAGTGGAGCGTACCCGCTCATCGAGACTCATGCCCATGACGGCGACTCTATCGCGTAGCACTCATGAGCCATGCGTATATCGCATTACGATCCATGGGGTGAGCGGGCTGGTCGGGTGAATCCGGTGCTCGCGCAGGATCTGGCCGCAGCCGACGAGGGGCGTGGAACAGATCCATGAAACGCATGTGACCGAGCCCGGCGTGCTCGTCATCGATCGTCTCGGATGCGGCCGACGAGACTGTCTTCGCCGCCGACCAGCTCGCCCAGGGGGTACGCGCCGGCGGTCTGGCGCACGAACCGGGACACCGGCGCGGTGCTCTGGGAACGGTCCACGCCACACGCCAGGGCATGGCCGACAGTGCGGCATCCGTGGCCCACCATCCGGTAGCGCACCCTTCGCGCAGACCCACACCGGAGCTCTAACCCCGGAAGCTGTTGCATACACAGCAAAAACAGGGCTTCTCACCCGTATCATCGCCGCACCAAGGCGCGCTGCGGCCGGAACATCTCCCCTGACCCGCTGCAACCGCCCGCCAGAGCTTCAACCCGGTACCAACCGAGGAGAGACAGATGTCCGAAGACACGGCTACCGCCACCGAGTTGACTTCGCAGTACATCAGCCAAGTGGCCAACGACCTGGAGGCCAACGTCAAGGAACAGGAACGCATCACGGCGGAACTCACCGCGCTCCAACAGCAGTTGGCCACGTTGCAGCGCGACCACACCGTGCTGGTGAGCATGCAGCAGGCACTCGGTGTCAAAGCCCCGACCTCTGAACCCGCCAAGGCCGACAGCACCACCGTGCCCTCCCCCAGGAAGAAGACCACGGCTGCGCCCAGCAAGCGACGACCGGCGAAGACGGCCACTGCACAACAGCCCGCCGCCAAGAAGCAGTCCGTCAAGAAGCCCGTCGCCAAGAAGGCGCCCACGAAGACGGGGACCACCCTGGTCGACCTCATCCACCGTCACCTCATCGAGCAGAGCGAACCCCGCTCCGCGGCGGAAATCGCCGAGGCACTCGGCCATGCGCACCCCGACCGCAACATCAAGGCCACTGTCGTGCGTACCACCCTCGAAAACCTTGTCGCCAAGAGCCTGGCCCAGCGGGCCAAGCAGGGCAGCTCCGTCTTCTACACCGCCGCCCATGCGCCGGAGCCGACTGCGGCACCCACGGACGAGGTCCAGCCCGCCCGGACGGAAGCTCCGTAGCGGTCGGTCTGGCGGAGCACCACCACGTCCTGTGCCGGTGCGGGCCAGTGCGTTGGTGTGAAAGGTGACGTCGACGTCGGGTGGCAGTTCACGGGCACGAGCCCACGCCCTTGCTCGGCTTGCTCTCTCATGGCGTGTCCTGGAGGGTCTGGTTGGTTTGGCTCACTCATGGGCATCGACAGTGCCACCGGCCGGCAGGCCCTGCACGTTCCACCCGCACACCGACCCTTGCCGAGGAGGCAACGATGACGGACAGCGCCGGCCCCGCAGGGCCGCGTGAGTGGAGGTGACAGTGCCATGAGGAAGTTGTTCGGTCGTCCGAGTCTGCGCCCGTATCACAGGTACATGCAGCGTTCGGTGCTCACTCCTGAAGGTCTGACCGCGCGCTTCCTGGGAACCAGTTCGCTGCTGCTCTCCGATGGAGACACCACACTGCTCTGCGACGGATTCGTCACCAGGCCCGGGCTGTTGCGCGTCTTGCTGGGCCGGATCGGACCCGATCGGGCGCTTGTCAGGGATGCGATCGAGCGGTCGGACGTCCGCTCACTCGCGGCGGTGTTCTGCGCGCACACTCACTACGACCACGCTCTGGACGCTCCGGTGTGGTGTCTGGAGACGGGTGCTGATCTGGTCGGATCCGAGTCAACAGCCAACGTCGGGCGCGGTGTGGGCGTACCCGAGTCGTCGCTGAGGGTGGTCCGGGGCGGCGACGTGCTCACCTACGGCCAGTTCGAGTTGACCTTCCTGGACTCCGTGCACAGTCCCGGCGACCACTATCCGGGCACGGTCGACCAACCACTGGTCCCGCCCACTCGGGCGCGTGCCTGGAAGACCGGCACGGCTTTCTCCGTACACGTTTCCCACCCGCGGGGCAGTGTGCTGCTGCACGCCAGCGCGAATCACCGGCCCGGAATGCTCGCCGACCGCCAGGCTGACGTGATCTACCTCGGCGTAGGGATGCTCGGCAAACAGTCACCCGAGTTCGTACGCACGTACTGGGATGGAGTCGTGGGTGCGACCGGCGCACGCCGGGTCTTCCTCGTGCACTGGGACGATTTCTTCACCAGTCTCGACCGGCCGCTACGGCCGATGCGCTCCTTCGCCGACCGGTTCGACACGACTATGGATCAACTGCTGCCCTTGGCCAGCCGCGACGGTGTCGATGTAGTGCTTCCGATTGCGTGGAAGCCCACTGACCCGCTCGCTGGGCTTATGTGAACGGTCCACCTCATCGTGTTGGCCGTTGTCACTGGCCCTTCCATGCAGCTGTCGGCGAGTGTGGAGGCGTCGACGTACCTCCACGGCCGATCTCGCCTGGATGCCGAGCTGGTCGGCCACCGGGGTAGAGGGTTGCCGGTTCAGCCGAAGTGCCGGATGCGGGCGGCCGTTGCGGGCGCGTAGGGCAGCCAGTCGTGCAC
>NZ_MCGQ01000109.1 GCF_002242805.1 Streptomyces diastatochromogenes
GATGACGACAGCCCTGCTCCGGCCGTCAGCGAGACGGCTCCCGCCGAGGAGCAGTCCACGCCCGCCGCCGACGACACGACGCCTGCCGCCGAGGACACCACGCCCGCCCGACGACACCACACCCGCCACCGACGACACCGCGCCGGCGGCTGACGAGAACGTTCCTGCCGCCGCCCAGTCCGCCTCCTCCAGTGCGTCCGCGTCGGCCTCGGTGTCCGCCAGTCCCTCGGCGTCCGCGTCCACGGGCCCGGTCGAGTGCAACGAGGACGACCCCCAGGTCGACAAGAATCTGCACACCAGCCTCTCCGGCCTGCCCTCGAAGATCGTGGCCGGCAGTGGCTTCCACGGCTTCCAGCTGAACGTGAACAACACCGGCGACCGTGCTTACCAGCGCGTCGACCTCGGTGTCTTCGCCGCCCAGATGGACGAGGACGACTACTTCATCGACACCAGCCACCTCACCCTCCAGTACAAGGACCCGTCCTCCGGTAAGTGGGTCGACATCTCGCTGGACGAGAACGACGAGGGCGCCGGCTATCTCGGCTACACCGCCGTGAAGGCTCACGAGTCCTTCTCCGTCGACATGCGCCTGGCCGTGGACAAGACCGCTCCGGCCGGCCTCGGCTACGCCATCAGCATCGGCATGTACGCCGACGACGAGGGCAACTGCGTCTTCTCCGGCGACGACAGCTTCTACCAGTTCGACATCCTCAAGGCCGGCTCCGCTCCCGGAACCCCCGGTGACGCCAAGCCGCAGGGCGGCAAGAAGCCGCTGCCCAAGCACCAGCCGTCCGGCAACACCAAGATCGAGCCCCAGGGCCACCTCGCCCAGACCGGCTCCAGTTCCGCACTGCCGATGATTGCCCTGGCCGGCGGCGCCGCAGTGGCCGTCGGCGCGGGCGCGGTCTTCGTGGTGCGCCGCCGCAGGAGCGCGGGCCCGGGCGCCGCAGTCTGACAACCGCCTCTCGCCCCTGAACGCGAGGTCCACGCGGCCGCTCGCCAGCGACCGTGTGGACCCGCGCATGGGTTCGGCGGTCGGCCTCCGGTCAGCGGCCGCGGGGCGACACGGGCCGCTTCGAGGGAGCCGCGCGTCAGCAGTACCTCTGACCGGTGGGGGAGAGCGTGCGATCTGCGTGGTGGGAAACGATCACCCCGACCCCGGGAAACGATCTTTGTGGTCTCTGTATCTACGCTGACCAGCGCATTCCGTCGGTTCCCCGAGCCGGTCGCCGCCGTGGGCAGCCGCTGGGGTTTTCCCGACCCGGCGCACTTCAGCCATGCCTTCAAGGCCGTCTACGGCATGAGCCCGCGGGAGGCCCGGAGGTGACATCGACCGCGCTGGGGCTGGTCATGGTCGCCGGTGAGCCGGCCGGCGGTTTCCTCGCGCCGGTGATCGCCAGGTGGGCGTGCGACACCTGGGGCCTCCAGTCCGCCGTGTACATCTCGGCGGCGGGCGGGGTGGTGGTCGTACTGCTGTCGCTGGGGCTGCGGGAAACGGCGCCGGCTGTGCTGCGCCGCCGGGCCGGTGCCGCGCTGCCCGGTCCGGCCCTGGCACCGGAGACGACGTCGAGCGGTTCCGGTATGGCGTGAGGCAAGCCGGCGGCCCCGGGTACCTCCGACTTCTGGGGAACCCGGGGGCCGCCGGCACGGGGTCACTCGCCGGGCGCGCGCCCCTCGGCGGCCGCCAGCGAGTCGTAGCCGGGCTGTGCGAACAGCCGCTGCAGCTGCGGGCGGCGCACGCCGACGTTGCCGCCGTCGAAGAGCGGGTAGGCGAGGGCGTCCTGGAGCAGCCCGGCCAGCGGGCGGGCCGTCGTGTACGCCTCGGCGCCGACCGCGCGCATCGCGTCGTACACCACCTGGACGGCGGTCTCGGAGGCGAACACCTTGGTGGCCAGGGAGAGTTCGATTTCTCGACCGCCCGTCTTGTCGAAGTGGTCGCAGGCCTTCCAGGTCAGATAGCGACACGCCTCCAAACGGGCCTTCATGTCGGCGAGGAGGGTGCCGACGTTCTGGTGCTCGATGACGGGCACGGCACCGCCGCGCCGCTCGGTGCGGGCGAAGTCGAGGACCGTCCGGAAGGCCGCCCGCATCACGCCGACCGCGAAGGCGCCCACCAGGCCGGCCGTCGCGCCGAACGCGGACTCCAGGACGAGGATGCCGTCGCCGGGCTTGCCGAGCATGTTCGCGGCGGGGACCCGTACCTCGTCGAAGCGGATCCGCGACACCAGCGCGCCGCGGTGGCCGATGGTCTCCATCGAGTTCAGGACCGTGAGGCCCTGCTCGGGGCGGGGCACCAGGAAGACGGCGAGGGACTCCTGGGGCGGTGCGTCCGGGTCCGTGCGGGCCGCGACCGCGAACAGGTCGGCGCCCTCGCCGTCCCAGCCGGAGGCGTGCGGGATGAACTGCTTCTCGCCGCTGATCACCCACGCGTCGCCGTCCCCGCGCGCCACCGTGTTCATGCCGGTGCCGGGGTGGGCGGACTGGAAGTTCGCGGAGCCGCCCGGCTCGCTGAAGGCGAGCGCGGCCAGCGGCTCGCCCTCGTCGGAGACGAACGGCGGCAGAAACCGTTCCTGCTGCTCAGGGGTTCCGAACATGAGCAGTGGCATCAGGCCGAGGCCCGTGGAGAACAGCGACAGCGGCACGTCCGCGTCGACCGCCCACAGTTCCTCGGCCACGAGCGCCAGGTCCAGCAGGCCCGTCATCGTGCCGCCGAAGGGCGGCGGGACCTGCTTGCGCAGCAGCCCGGCGCGCACGAGGTCCCGGTAGACGGGCCGGGTCGCGGCGAACCGCTCCTCGGGCGTGCCGAGACCCGCCACGGTCTCCCGAACCCCGCTGAGCACGTCCTCGGCGACCTTCCGCGCATGAAGCTGAAGCTCCCGTTGCTCGGGGCTGAGGGTGAAGTCGATGGCCATGCGTCCGTGCCTTCCTCGATGGGGTGGGGCGGCTGGGTGCGGCCACTGTCCTGCTCCGAGGCCATGCGGTGGTTGTCTGCCGTGGCACGGGCGCTTGTCGTACCGTGCACACATCGGCAGGACGGAGCTCGCCGTGCTCAGCGCCAGTAGTTGTTCGCGGCCGCGATGGTCGCGAACTCCACGGCCACCACGTGGGCGATCGAGATCAGCGAGTCCGCGTCCCCGGCGTAGTCGGGGCGCAGCTTCTCCCGCACGGCGTCGTCGGGCTGCGTGGCCTTGATGACCAGGCGGGCCATCTTCAGCGCGAGCGCCCGGCCCTCCTCGGGGGTCGCGGTGATCAGGGTGTTGTCGGGGACGAGTGCCATCGCGTGACTCCTTGGGAGGTTGCCCGCGCGAAGCGGGTCTGGCGTACGACGACATCCCTCACCCGGAGCGCGCCACACCGCCCTTCCGACAGGCCCTCACCAGGCCTTTCGTGCCCGCTGACGCAAGACTTCGTGCACACCGGAACAAGCCACCGGCGGGCCGGCGGGGCGACGCTCGCCGCATGAGAGCCGCACACACGGAGTACGACCACATCGTGGTCGGCGCCGGGTCCGCAGGCTGCGCCGTCGTGCGCAGGCTCGTCGACGCCGGCCGAAGCGTTCTGCTGATCGAGTCGGGCGGCCGGGACGACAACCCGGCGATCCACGACCCCGGCCGGCTGTGGGAGCTGTGGAACTCCCCGCAGGACCACGCCTTCCTCACCGAGCCACAGCGCCACGCCGACGGAACCCAAGTCTTCTGGCCACGCGGCAAGGTCCTCGGCGGCTCCAGCGCCCTCAACGGCATGATCTACGTCCGGGGTCACCGCTCCGACTACGACGACTGGGTGAAGCGGTACGGCGCGACCGGTTGGTCGTACGACGAGGTGCTGCCGTACTTCAAGCGCTCGGAGGACTTCGAGGACGGCCCCTCCGCCTTCCACGGCGCCGGCGGCCCGATGCCCGTCACCCGCAACCCTGCTCCGAACCCGGTGACCAGCGCGTTCGTCGCGGCCTGCGAGGAGTACGGGATCCCGTACAACGACGACTGCAACGGCGAGGAGATCCTCGGCGTGCAGCTGCTGCACCGCACGATCCGCGACGGCAGGCGGGCCAGTGCCTGGACGGCGTTCGTGCAGCCGGTGCTGGACAACCCGCTGCTGACGGTCCGCACCGGGTCGACGGTCACGCGGGTGCTCGTCGAGTCCGCCCGTGCGGTCGGCGTCGAGCTGCTGCGGGAGGGCCGTACGGAGACGGTCCGCTGCTCGGGTGACGTGATCCTGTCCGGCGGCACCATCGGCTCCGCCCAGATCCTGCTGCTCAGCGGCATCGGCCCCGCCGACGAGCTGCGCGCCCTCGGTATCGGCGTCACCGCCGACCTGCCCGGTGTGGGCGGGAACCTGCACGACCACACCCTGGCCCCGGTGGTGTGGGAGTCGGCCCAGGAGGTGCCCGCGGGCACGGCGAACAAGCTGGAGGCCCACTACTTCGCCAAGACCGACCCGTCCCTGCCCGCGCCCGACATCCAGCCCCTGATGGCGCACGTGCCGCTGCCCGTCGTGGGCCAGGAGGTGCCCGCGGAGGGGCACGGCTACTCCGTGCTGGCCGGCATCATCCGTCCGCTCAGCCGGGGCCGGATGTGGCTGCGCTCGGCCGATCCGACCGAGGCCCCGGCACTCGACCCGAACCACCTCGCCGAACCGTCCGACCTGGCCGGCATGGTGACGGCCGTCCAGCAGGTCCGCGAGATCGGCGCGCAGCCCGCGCTCGCCGAGTGGCGGTCCAAGGAGATCGCGCCCGGCCCGGACGTCCAGTCGGACGAGGGACGCGGTGGCCGCCGCCGCGCAGGCCGACGTCGCCGTGGTCGTCGTGGCCACCACGGAGGAGGTCGAGAGCGAGGGCTTCGACCGTACGGACCTGAGGCTGCCCGGTCACCAGGACGAACTGGTCGCCCGTGTGGCCGCCGCGAACCCCCGGACCGTCGTCGTGGTCAACACCGGCTCCCCCGTGGAACTCCCCTGGAACGACGCCGTGCCCGCCGTCCTGCTCAGCTGGTTCCCCGGCCAGGAGGCCGGCCACGCACTCGCCGACGTCCTGCTCGGGGCCGCCGAGCCCGGCGGCCGACTGCCCACCACCTGGCCGTCCCACGCGGAGGACTGCCCGGTCCTGGACCCCCGGCCGACCGACGGCGTCCTGCGCTATGACGAGGGCGTTCTCGTCGGATACCCCGGTTGGAAGCACTCGGCGGTCGCCCCCGCGTACTGGTTCGGGCACGGCCTCGGCTACACCGACTGGGACTACGAGAGCGCCGAGTTCCTCCCTGTCGACGGCGAGCCCACCGCGGATGACCGGGCGTCTCTCGGCGTACTCCGGGTCCGGGTGCGCAACATCGGCACCCGCCCCGGGCGTGAGATCGTCCAGACGTACCTGGAGCCCGCTGTCACCGGCACGCCCTCCGACATCGGTCACTCACCGTGCCGACTCGCCGGTTTCGCTTCCGCCCAGGCCGACCCCGGGCAGACGGTCACCGTGGACATCGAGGTGCCACGGCGCGCCGCGCAGTTCTGGGACACCACGACACAGTCGTGGCGGGACCTGCCCGGCGGCCATCGGTTGCGCACCGGGCGCAGCTACGCGGACCTGCGCCTGGACACGACGGTCGCGCGGGGGTGACGTCCTGCGCGGGCGGCCGCGCGCCGGGACCACGCCCGCTGCCTCAGCCGCGTGCGGCCACGTACAGGGTCTGGGTACTGCGGCCGAGCGGCCCCTTCTCGTCGTGCAGGGCCGACTCGGCCAGGCCGATGCCCGCGCCGTCCACCATCGTCCGGGCGTCCAGGCAGACCCACTCGCCCTCGGGGTGGCGGTGCAGGCTGACGGTGAGGTCGGCGTTGATGAAGACGTAGCGGTGGAAGTCCAGCTCGGCGCTGACGCCGTTGCCCGAGTCGGCAGCCGTCAGCACCCGGCTGAGCGGCGTGATCTCCTCGCCCGCGACCAGGGGGACCCTCATGCGCATCCACGCCGTGGCCGGGCCGGGCTCGAGGAACGAACCCGCGGCGAAGCGCAGGTCCATGGCGGTGTGGTAGCCCTGCTCCCACGGGACGGGGAAGAACGCTTTCGCGGGTGCCGCCTCGGGCCCGGGAACCTGCCGGCCCGGCGACACCTCCGGTACCGAGCCCGGCGCCGCCTTCATCAGCAGAACCGTCGCCCGCATCACTTCCTGGCCGCCGTCGGGTGTCAGACCGACCTCCACGAGTTCGACGCTGCGCCCGGCGCGCAGCACGCGCGTGGACACGTTCAGCGGCCGTATCGGGACCGGGCGCATGATCTCGTACGTGAGCCGGGCCACCCGCATGTCCGGCCGGCCGTCCGGCCGTTGCTCGACGGCCAGCCCGAGCAGCGCGGCCGGCGGACCGGCGTGCTGGGAGTCGGCGTCCCAGGGCCCCCGGGTGTACGCGGTGGGGAGGAACCGGCCGTGGTCCTCCCGCTCGTAGAAGGCCTCGGCTTCCGACGCCGGCATAACCGTCCCTCCCTGCTACGTGGACTGTACGTCGACCAGTCTACTAAGCGCTTGCTCATTACGCAGGGAGTTGCGGCTCCGCCCGCCCGGAGACCCGCCCCGGCCAACAGGCAGGGGCGCGGTCGACAGGTCATGGCGAGCCAGGCTCGGCAGGGATGACCGGCGAGGGGGTGGCGTCGATGCACGGTCGGGCCCACAGCCCATGCAGACGCCGGACGTTTGGCCCCCGCGTGGCCCGCCTTCCCGGGATCGGCGGGCCGGTGCCTTGGGGGACACCGACGCGGGGTAAGCGGAACCTACGCTTCCGACGACAGAAACGGAAGCCCCTTTTTCTCTTGACCCCTCGACGTGCACAGACGCAACCTGAATCCCACGCGCTGCAAGGGAGCACCACATGAGCCGAGCCACCGACACACTCCGCGTCGTCGAGTACTGGACGGACACGGACACCCACGTGATCTTTCCCGTCCAGCGCAGCGAAGAAGTCGACCGCATGAGCGACGAGCAGCTGATCTCCCAGTACGGGGACCCGCAGCACGGGACGGTCGCGCGCATCGTCCGGTAGGTCACTTCACCGCCGGCCACGTCTCGGGCCGCCCGCTCCGCGCCTACGGGTGTTCGTCCAGCTGGAGGAAGCCCCCGAGCGAGAAGCACAGGGCGCCGGTGAGGGTGCCCCAGTTGGCGATGGCGGCGTTGACCAGGCTGTCGGTGGCGGGGCGGGTGAAGGCGGCGAGCGCCGAGACCATGAACAGGACGGAACCGAGCTGGTTCACAGCCACGATCCACCAGCCCAGGCTGCGCGTGCGGACGCAGGGCCGGCCGTGGCAGATCTCGACGAAGCCCAGGTGCCCGGAGATCAGGAAGAGTACGCAGCCGACCAGGTCGGGCGCCCAGATCAGCCGGTTGACCTGCTGGACGCTCAGGCCGCGCAGGAACGAGTCCAGCAGGGAGACGCCGAAGACGAGTGTCCCCGCGAAGAGGACGAATGCGCTCAGCCAGTCCACTCGCATCGGCTCGTAGCTCCACCACTGCCAGCGGCGGGTGACGAGTCGTCCTTCGCCGCCGGCGACGTGGCGGGGTGCGTTGATCACCTGGAGCAGCGAGACATAGCCACCGGTGTTGAAGAACAGTCCGCCCGCGAAGTAAATCGAGGCGCACTCGGTGGCGTCGCCGGAGCCGAACTGGGCGACGGCCGCACCGGCTGCGAAGACGGCCCCGCCGATGATGAAGGCGATCGCGGCGATGACGTTGAGTCTGCGCAGCCGGCCGATGGCGACGGCGTCCGCATGCGCGTGCCGACTGGCCGCCGCACCGGGCGGACGGACGGCGAGCAGCCCGCGCCGTCGCGCGAGCCGTGACTCCCATACCGCGGTGCCGCCGCCGGGAGGGTTCCAGGTAGCCCTGGTGGTGAACGGTCCGGCGCCCTCGGCGCGCTGTTCGGGCTGCCCCACGGGCCGAGCCTAGACCGCGGGCGGCACCGGAAGGCGGGCGAAACGCCGCCCTGTTGGTGAGGGAGGCCGACTGCGGCGCGCCGTCACGATGCAGAGTTGGTTGACCAATGATTGGCAGGCAAATATTTTGCTGCCAGGAGGTCACATGAGCTTCGACACGCCTTCGGGCACTCGTGGTACCCGTCAGCCCGGCCGCGCGCTCAAGTGGTTCAACGCATGGTCCATGCGGCGCATCCGCCGCAAGGGCGGCGGCAGGCTGATGGGCATGGACGCGCTGGTGCTGACGACCGTCGGCCGCAGGAGCGGGGAGTCTCGTTCCACCCCGGTGGGCTGGTTTCCCGGCAAGGACGGCAGCTGGCTGATCGTGGCCTCGGCGGCCGGGGCGGCGAAGAATCCGGCCTGGTACCACAACCTGGCCGCCCATCCCGACGAGGTGCGGGTGGAGATCGGAAACCGCACGGTGGACGTCGTCGCCGAGCAGCTCCACGGGGAGGAGCGGGAGGAGGCATGGCGGCAGATCACCACCGCCGCGCCCCGTTTCGCGCAGTACCAGGTGAAGACCGACCGCGAACTGCCGATCATCCGCCTGGTACCCCGCTCCCGCAACTGAGCTGCCCTCAACCTCAGCCGGCGTCGATCTGCATCACCACCGCCTTGGGCTCGGTGAAGAACTCCCGGCTGAAGGTGCCCCCTTCACGGCCGATCCCGGAGTCGCCGGCGCCGCCGAAGGGCGCCCGCAGGTCCCGTACGAAGAAGCAATTGACCCAGACCGTGCCCGCGCGCAGCGCCGCCGCGACCCGGTGTGCGCGGTGCAGGTTCTCCGTGAACAGCATCGCGTTGAGGCCGTACGACGTGTCGTTGGCCAGCTCGATCGCCTCGGCCTCGGTGCTGAACGGGATCACCACGACGACGGGGCCGAAGATCTCCTCGCGGGCGTGCCGGGCCTTCTGGTCCATGCCGGTGATGACGGTGGGTCGTATCGTCCAGCCGTCGCCCCGGCCGCCGGTGCGCATCGTGCCGCCCTGCTCCGCGATCGTGTCCACGTAACCGGCGACCTTCGCATGGTGCTCGGCGGAAGCCAGCGGTCCGATTTGGGTGGCCTCGTCCTTGGGGTCGCCGATGACCATCGCGTCCGCCGCGGCGACGAACCGGTCGAGGAACTCGTCGTAGATCTCCCGCTGGACGTAGAGCCGGGAGCCGGCCAGGCACACCTGGCCCGAGTTGGTGAACACGGCCCTGATCGACCACTCGACGGCGCCCGCCAGATCGGCGTCGGCGAAGACCAGGTTGGCACCCTTGCCGCCGAGTTCGAGGCTGACCGGTGTGAGGTTGCGGGCCCCGGCCGCGGCGATTACGCGGCCGGTGCCCGATTCGCCGGTGAAGGTGATGCGGTCCACGGCGGGGTTCTCGGTCAGGGCCTGGCCCGCCGAGTCGGGGCCGTATCCGTGGACGACGTTGAACACGCCAGGAGGCATGCCCGCCTCCAGGGCCAGCCGGGCGAGCAGGGTGGCCGAGACGGGGGTGTCCTCGGCCGGCTTCAGCACCACCGTGTTGCCCCACGCGAGGGCGGGTGCGACCTTCCAACTCTCCAGCATCATCGGGAAGTTCCACGGGGCGATCGCCGCGACGACCCCGGCCGGGTCGAAGCGGGTGTAGGCGTGGTGCCCCGTGTCCAAGGGGTAGGCCTCGGACGTGGACAACCTTGCATGGTCGGCAAAGAAACGGAAGTTGGCCGCCGTACGCGGGACGTCGTTGCCACGGGACTGGGTGATCGGCTTGCCCATGTCCCGGGTGTCCGCCGTGCCGAGGTCGTCGGCGTGGGCCTCGATCAGGTCGGCCAGGCGGTGCAGGATGCGGCCTCGCTCGGCCGCGCGCATCCGGGGCCAGGGTCCGGTGTCGAAGGCCCGGCGGGCCGCGGTGACCGCGCGGTCGGCGTCGGCGCCGTCGCCGAGGGCCACCTCCGCCCAGGGGCGGCGGGTGTGGGGGTCGGTGGAGGAGAAGGTGGCGCCGGCGAGGGAGGCCACCTCCTCGCCGTCGATCACATGGCCGTAGAACTCCATCAGCTCGTTCCTTCTCCGGAGGCGTTCGCCGCCTCGCGTTCGGCGATGGTGACGTCTCCGGCCGCCCAGTGGGTCTTCGGCAGTTCCCGGACGGCGACGCGCACGCTCTGCCGCGGTACGTCCAGTGCCTTGACGACCGCTGCCGTCACCTCGTGGATCAGCGAGCGGATCTGGTCCGGCGTACGGCCGTCGACCAGCGTGACTTCGACGAGCGGCATGTCAGCCTCCTGTCAGGTGGAGCGAACCGAGGTGGGTGAAGTGCACGGCGACGGTGGTGCCGGGCGGTACGGGTACGGCGTCGGTCATGCCGCCGGTCAGCACGATCCAGCCGGGCTCGATCGCGAGGCCCCGGCGGCCGAGTTCGTTGGCGGCGAGGGCCAGCGCCTCGGCCGGGTGGCCTTGTACGGCGGCGCCGGTGGCACTGTCGGCGACCTGGCCGCCGACCTCGACCAGGCAGGCCTCCATCGCGAGGTCCAGCGTCTCGGGGGGCACGCCGATCGGGCCGGTGAGGAAGCGGCCTGAGGAGGCGTTGTCCGCGACCACGTCGGGGAGCGTGAAGCGGAAGTCGCGGTAGCGGCTGTCGATGACCTCGATGCCGCCGTGCACGGAACCGACCGCGGCCAGCGCGGTGGCGGCGGTGACGCCGGGTCCGGCCAGCCGGTCCTTCATCACGAAGACGATCTCCGGTTCGGCGCGCGGGTGGATCAGCCGGTCCTGCGGGACCGGTGCGCCGGCGGGCAGGAGCATCGCGTCGGTCAGCCAGGCGGTCAGCGGTGCGGAGATGCCCATGCGCTCCTGCTTGGCCCGTGAGGTCAGGCCGAGCTTGACGCCGATGATGTGCTCGCCCCGGTTGAGCCTGCGCTGCAGCGTCTCGTCCTGCACCGCGTAGGCGGTGTCCAGGTCGAGTTCGGGCCACTCGTCGGTGAGGGGGTCGCGGTCGGTGCGGGTGTCCTCCGCCTCCAGCAGGGCGGTCGCGGCGCCTTCGAGGGTCCAGATCATCGGTCGGCCCCCGCCTTCTCGCGCTCCTCGGCGAGCCGCAGCGCGATGTCGATGATCATGTCCTCCTGGCCGCCGACGTAGCCGGCCTCGCCGACCTCCTGGAGGATTTCGTGGGCGGGGACGCCGTAGCGTTCCGAGGCCCGTTCGGCGTGCAGCAGGAAGCTGGAGTACACACCCGCGTAGCCCTGCACGATCGAGGAGCGGTCCATCCACGGCAGCCGGGGGATGAACGGCTTGACCACGTCCTGCGCGGCGGCCAGGGCGAGGTCGACGTCGACTCCCGTGGGGATGCCCATGCGCTCGAAGGTGGCCGCGAGCACCTCGGTCGGCGAGTTCCCGGCGCCGGCGCCGAGCGCGCACAGGGCGCCGTCGATCTGCTGGGCCCCGCCCTGGTAGGCGAGGACGGAGTTGGCGACGCCGAGGGAGAGGTTCTGATGGCCGTGGAAGCCGACCTGGGCCTCGTGTCCGATCTCGCTCACCAGGGCCTGGACCCGGGCCTGGGCGTCGGTCAGCACCAGGGCACCGGCCGAGTCGACGACGTACACGCACTGGGCTCCGGCGTCGACCATGATCCGCGCCTGCTGGGCCAGCTCCTGCGGGCCGACCCGGTGCGAGAGCATCAGGAAGCCGACCGTCTCCATGCCCAACTCACGGGCGGCGGTGAAGTGCTGGACGGACGTGTCGGCCTCGGTGCAGTGGGTGGCGATGCGGGCCACGCGCGCGCCGACGGAGTGGGCGCGCTTCAGCTCGGTGACCGTGCCGACGCCGGGCAGCAGGAGTACGGCGATCTTCGCGCGGGTGGCCTCGTCGACGGCCGCCCCGATCAGCTGGATCTCGTCGACCTTGGAGAAGCCGTAGTTGAAGCTGGAGCCGCCGAGGCCGTCGCCGTGCGCCACCTCGATGACCTCGACGCCCGCCTTGTCCAGGGCGTGTACGACGCCGCGCACCTGTTCCTCGGTGAACTGGTGCCGCATGGCGTGCGAGCCGTCCCGGAGGGTCGAGTCGGTGATGCGCAACTTGCGCGGCTCGTCGGTCTTTTCGGGGCTCATGAGGTCACCGCCGTCGTCTTCGCGCCCGCCAGCAGCTCGCCGACGCGAGCGGCCGCGGCCGTCATGATGTCCAGGTTTCCTGCCCAGGGCGGCAGATAGTCGCCCCGGCCGCGCACCTCCAGGAAGACGGCCACCCGGGCCTGGTCCTTCCACTCGGGGCGCGGGTCGTCGAACTGCGGGTCGGCGCGCAGCGTGTAGCCGGGCACGTACTCGGCCACCTCGCCGACCATGCGGACGATCGACTCGCTGATCGCGTCACGGTCGGCTTCTTCCGGGATGGCGCAGAAGACCGTGTCGCGCATGATCATCGGCGGCTCGACCGGGTTCATGATGATCACGGCCTTGCCCTTGCGGGCGCCGCCGACCTGCTCGATGGCCTGCGCGGTGGTCTCGGTGAACTCGTCGATGTTGGCGCGCGTTCCGGGTCCCGCCGAGCGGGAGGCGATCGACGCGACGATCTCCGCGTACCGCACCGGCACCACGCGGGAGACGGCGTGCACGATCGGGATGGTGGCCTGCCCGCCGCAGGTGATCATGTTGATGTTGGGGGCGTCCAGGTGCTCACGCAGGTTCACCGGTGGGCAGACCAGCGGGCCCAGCGCCGCGGGCGTCAGGTCGATCGCCTGGATGCCGGCTTCGGCGTAGCGGGGCGCGTGGGCGAGGTGCGCCTTGGCGGAGGTGGCCTCGAAGACCAGCTCGGGCAGCTCGTCCCGGGTCAGCAGCCAGTCGACTCCGTCCGCGGACGTCTCCAGACCCAGCTCGGCCGCCCGGGCGAGCCCGTCGGAGGCCGGGTCCACACCGACCATGTACCGCACGTCGACCGTCTCGCTGTGCAGCAGTTTGGCGAGCAGGTCGGTGCCGATGTTGCCGGGGCCGACGATGGCCTCCCGCTCACTGCTCGTCCCCTTCCTTCGCGAACCCGACGCGCACGGAGCCCAGGCCCGAGACACGTGCCTCGAACACGTCGCCGGGCGCGGCCGGAGCCATCGGACCCAGGGCGCCGGTCAGGACGAGATCGCCGGCCCGCAGCGGGTCCCCGCGCTCCGCGAGCGCCGAGGCCAGCCAGACGGCCGCGTTGAGGGG
>NZ_MCGQ01000110.1 GCF_002242805.1 Streptomyces diastatochromogenes
TTTACTTGTTCGGACAGTAAATGGCTCGGGTGCGGCACGCACCCGGTCTGTCGACAGGGGGCCGCCCCGATGCGGCCCGTGTTTCGCGAGCAAGGATGATGATCATGTCGAAGGCCTTCGAAGCGACCGAGCTGGGCGGCAAGAGCCTGGCGAACCGCATCGTGATGGCACCGATGACCCGCAGCCGCGCCTACGGCCCCGGCCAGTCGGCGACCGATCTGATGGCCGAGTACTACGCCCAGCGCGCCGACGCCGGCCTCATCATCACGGAAGGCACCCAGCCCTCGGTGATCGGCCAGGGCTACCCCGACACCCCCGGCATCCACTCCGAGGAGCAGATCACCGCCTGGCGCAAGGTCACCGACGCCGTCCACGCCAAGGGCGGGGTGATCTACCTCCAGCTGATGCACACCGGCCGCGTCGGCCACCCCTCCCTGATGGGCCTCACCCCCGTCGGTCCCTCCCCCGTCCAGGCCAAGGGGCAGGTCTACACCCCCACCGGCCCCCAGGACTTCGTCACGCCGCAGGAACTCACCGACGACGAGATCCGCGAGACGATCGCCGACTACGCCACGGCCGCCCGTAACGCGGTGGAGGCCGGCTTCGACGGTGTGGAACTGCACGGCGCCAACGGCTACCTGATCCACCAGTTCCTCGCGCCCAACTCCAACACCCGCACCGACGCCTGGGGCGGTTCTCCCGAGGCCCGCATCCGCTTCGCCGTGGAGACCGCCAAGGCCGTCGCCGACGCGATCGGAGCGGACAGGACCGGCTTCCGCATCTCGCCGGCCAACCCCTACAACGACATCGACGAGAGCGACCGCACCGACGTCGACGCCACCTACACCGCGCTCGTCGACGCCCTCGCCCCGCTGAACCTGGCCTACCTCCACCAGATGGAAGCCCCCGAGGTCCGCGACCTCACCCTGCGCCTGCGCAAGGCCTGGCCCACCACCTTCATCCTCAACCCGTTCACCGGCATGGAGCCCACCGGCCCCGAGGAGCTGAAGCTCGTCGACGACGGCACCGCCGACCTCATCGCCTACGGCGGCCTCTTCCTCGCCAACCCCGACCTCCCCACCCGCCTCAAGCAGGGCGGCCCCTTCAACACCCCCGACCGCGCCACCTCCTTCGGCGGCGACCACACCGGCTACACCGACTACCCCGCCCTCGGCTGACACCCGGCCCGTCACCACGACTGGCACACCGCGGCGCCCAACGGCCTACGGCCCGGGGGGCGCCGCGGCGCTTTCCGGAACGACCAACGACGGCGCGCCGGCTTGGAGGACCGATACACATGGAGACGACTTCAGGGAAGGGAGCCGGGGACATCCCGTCGGCCGCGCAGCACGCCCAGGTCAGCTATGCGATCTTCCGCGTGGGCCGCCTGCATCGCATGTTCGCCGGCCGGCTTCTGAGCGAACTGGGACTTCACCCGCGCCAGGCAGTGGTCATGCGGAACCTGTGGGAGCGCGGCGCCCTGCGCCAGGTGGACCTCGGCGAGCTGGTCGGCTCGGACGCGGCGACGATGACCCGGACGGTACGACGCCTGGAACGGGCGGGCCTGGTACGCCGCGTCCCCTCCCCCACCGACAAGCGGTCCGTCATCGTCGAACCGGCCGCCGCCAGCCTCGCGTTGCGCCGGAAGGTCGAGGCCGCCCGCAGCGATCTGGAACACCGGCTCACCGACGGCCTCGGCGAGGCGGCGCGGGCCGAGATGCTCGCCGTACTGGAACGGCTCGAGCGCAACCTGGTCCACCAGGTGGGCAACGCCGCCGACCTGGTCTGTGGCGGGGATCCCTGTGACTGACCGGCAGCGAGCACGAACCGGACGGCTCCTTCAGGGGCGGGCGCCCTGCGATTCCAGGGCGATGATCACGGCGGCGGCGTCGTAGGGGTGACTGTATGCAGGAGTGGCACCACAGGCCAATCGCTGCAGATCGAAACCCTGGGCCCACCCAGGCCCGCACCCTTCCCCAACAGCCCGTTTACATGCAGATTCCGAGCCGCCCAGGATTGCGATCCACTCGATGGAGATTCAGTCGACCCACATCAGCTGTATACACTTGCCCGCGATCCAGCCGAGGTGTGGTCGGCTCACTGCGTGCGGATCTCTGCCAACTGCAGCCGGTAGCGGGTGGACTCGTCGGAGGCCGGAGCGCCGAGCTTCGTTGCCCGCAGGCGCAGATAGCGGCCGGTGGCCGAGGTGAGTGTGTACGTCTGGGCCGTTCCGTTGGGGTTGGCCTGGCCGGTGACCGTGCGGACGGTGGTGTAGGAGGCGGCGCCGTCGGCCCGGGTCTGGATCGTGAAGTCCACGGGGAAGCCGGCCGTGCCGCCCCCGGCCGCCGCGGTGTCGGTACGGGGATGGAGCGTGACCGAGCCGATGGCCCGCTCGGCACCCAGATCGACCTCGATCCACACGGGTGTGGCGCTGACGTCGGCGGAGGGGAAGTCGATACTGGTGAAGCCCTTGGCGCCGCTCACGCTGGTCGTGATGCCGTCCAGCACCCGGGTCTTGCCCCAGTCGCCGTTCTCCAGCGTGTAGTTGGCGGTGACCGTGGTCGCGGCGGTGGGGGCGGTGAGTTCGGCGAGCTGGAGGCGGTACCTGGTGGCCTCGTCGGCGGCGGGAGTGCCGAGTCTGGTGGCCTGCAGGCGGACGTAGCGGGCGGTGGTGGTCTTGAAACCGTAGGTCTGTGGGAGTCCGTTGGGGTTGGGCTCGGCGGTGACGGTGCGGACGGTGGTGTAGGAGGCGGCCCCGTCCGCGCGGGTCTGGAGGGTGAAGTCGACCGGGAAGCCCGCGGTGCCGCCGCCGGCGGCGGGGGTGTCGGTGCGCGGGAAGAGCCGTACGGCATCGAGGTCGGTGTCGGCTCCGAGGTCGATCTCGACCCAGACGGGGTTCGCGCTGACGTCGGCGGAGCCGAAGTCGTTGCTGGTGTAGCCCTTGGCGCCGGTCACGCTGGTCAGAACGCCGTCGGTGAGCCGGTTCCGGCCCCAGTTGCCGTTCTCCAGGCTGTTGTTGCTGGTGACCGTCCTGCCCAGGGCGAGGTTGTCGAGGCGGCCGGTGCCGGTCGCGGTCAGGGTCCAGGTGCCGGGCCGCAGCGTGAAGTAGACGTAGGAGGAGTCCTTGCCCGCGTACGTCAGCCCGCTGACACTGCCGGTGGAGGAGCCTCCGGTGAAGACCGTGGTGCCGCCCGCCTTGATGACGGGCTGGGAGCCGCCGTAGGTGGGCACGCCGACGCGGGCGGTTGTCCCGCTCGGCGAGGTGAGTGTCAGCGTCACTTTCGTGCCGTCGCGCTCGATGCCGAAGCGGATGTCACCCTTGACGGTGGGGATGACGGTGTCGATCTTCGTGAGCGTGCCGGTCTGCGGGAGGACGTCGTACGTCTCCCAGCCGGGCCGGGTGGGGCGGACTCCGGCGGCGTACGCGGACAGGGCGTACAGCGGCCCGCCGTTCCAGGCGTGGTTGTCGGTCCCGGCGGCCTTGTCCCACAGCTCCCACAGCGTGTAGCAGGCGGGGTCGGCGACCTGGGCGGCGTACCGGTTGCGCATCCGCTCCTCGGCGACGGTGGCCCCGCCCATGAGGTACAGCGCCTCCAGGACGTAGAACTCCATGTAGGGGCTGGCGTTGAGGTGGGTGCGCAGCACCTCGGTGACCGCGCGGTAGCGGGAGGCGGGGGCCAGGCCCGCGACGACGGCGAGGGCGTTGGCCCGGTCGTCGGTGTCCTTGGTGTAGCCGGGTGAGCGGTACTCGTTCTTCGAGGCGCTCCAGAGCACGCGGTCGAAGTTGGCTTTGACGCTGTCGCGTTGGGCCTGCCATCCGGCGACGTCGGCGCTGTTGCCGCTGAGGTCGGCAAGTCGGGCGGCGGCGTCCAGGGCCAGGTAGTACCAGCAGTTGTCGAGGACGCGGGCGTCGATGTTGCTGCCCCAGTCCTCCCAGTCCCAGTCCCCCTTGCGGTGGGTGACCAGGCCGTCGCTGTCCAGGCTCCACAGGCTGAGGTACTTCTTCACGGCCGGGTAGGCGCCGGTCACGGCGTCGGCGTTGCCGGTGTAGAGGTAGTACGTCCAGAACGACCAGACGGAGGCGAGCATCTGGACGGGCAGTTCACTGGTCCAGATGACCGACGGTATCGGCGAGTACAGCGCCCCGCTGTCCTTCTGCCAGGACGTCAGCTGGGCGATGGCCTTCGCGCCGAGCGCGTGCGAGCGGTCGTCGAAGGTGTAGAAGCCCTCCTTGAGCTGGTTGACCACATCGCCCCACCACTGGGAGCGCTCGCGGGTGGGGCAGTCCATGTAGTTGTCCCGCATGTTGACGTACATCGTGCGGGCGGCCTTGCCCCACAGGGTGTCCAGGAAGGCGTCACTACTGCTGAACGACCCGGCGAAGTCGGTGTCGTAGCCCGACTCCCGGTACTTCAGGTCCAGGATCGTCACGCCCGCCGGGACGGTGTACCGCACGGCCGTACCGCTCATCCACGCCAGTGACTCGAACTCCTGGACGCCGCCGGCGCAGACGTAGGTGGCGCGCATGTTGTAGCCGGTCCCTGGCTCGATGCCCGTCAGGCCCGCGCCGTCGTCGTAGTGGTCCGTCTGCATGCCGATCACCGCCCCGGCCGGGGCGTCGACCTTCAGGTACGGGGTGACCTGGAGGTTGGACGGCAGGGCGGCCGAGATGGCGGTGGCGCCCTGTCCCGTGGACGGCAGCGAGGCGGCGTAGGCACGCAGGCCGGAGTGGCGGAACTGCGGAATCGGACGCTGCACCAGCGCGTTCCAGGGCGCGGCGCCTGCGGCCCCGAGGTCGTTGGGCGCACTCCAGGCGCTGTCGTCGAAACCGGGCGACTCCCAGCCGGCCATCGCTGCGGCACTGCGGGCGTCGTAGTAGACGTTGGACTCGGGCAGCCGGAAGTTGACCTGCGTGCCGCTGGTGTTGTTCGAGTAGCCCGGGTGGACGGTGTACTTCCAGTTGGTGTCGCTGACCAGCCGGGTGGTGTTCGAGCCGGTCTGGATGTCGGACTGGAACAACAGCCCGCCCTGACCGCTGCTGTTGTGCGAGAAGCCCTGCTTGCCGAAGTACCAGACCAGCAGCGCGACGGTGTTGCTGCCGCTGGTGAGGTACGGGGCGAGGTCGAGTTCGTCGTAGTAGGTGTCCGTGCGGTTGGGACCGCGCTTGAGCTGCCCTTCGAAGACCACCAGCGCGCCGTTCACCCACAGCCAGTACTTCGAGTCCGCCGCGATCCGCGTCACGGCCTTCGCGGGCGCCGAGTCGAGGGTGAACGATCTGCGGAACGCCACCCACTGGTTCGCCGAACTGGCCGACGCCCAGATCCACTTCGCGGTCCAGGACACCGCTGCGGACGCCGGGGACGCGAGCCCCGGCAGGACCAGAGAGCCCAGGGTGGGAGCGAGGGCCACGCCTATCGCAGAGCGCAGGGCGGATCGGCGGGAGATGCGCTGCATTGCGGGAACCTTCCGGTGATTGAATCGTTTCATTTCTATGCGTGCAGGCGGGATCTTCCGCTGCCGGGAAGTCGCTGTCAATGGTTCGCACAGAGGAGGATGGTCGACCAATGGTTCAAGTGGAGGTAGCTGCTGGGCGCACGTCAGGATCTGAGCGCCGACGAGGCCCTGGTCATGGCGGTCGCTCAGAGGGCCCACTGGGCTCGACCTTCGGGGACACCGTGACCGCGCCGGCCTGGCGGGCCAAACCGACCTGGTACCAGATCTCGAGCCAGGACCACATGATCCATCCGGACAACGAGCGGCACATGGCCGAGCGGATGAGCCCACGCAAGATCATCGAACTCGACACCGGCCACGCGTCGTTGGCCTCGCAGCCGGGACCGGTCGCCGAGCTGATCGAGACGGCGGCCGTCGACCTGGCCGGCTAGGAACTCTCTTACGGATGACCTGACGGTCGGCTCGATCTCTGGGCCTACTTGCTCTGGCCGCACTGCCACCTGCAACCATTCAGCCGTGGGCTATGACCTTGCTGTGTGGGACGGTCAACGTCCACTCGACAACCACCGAGCGGGCTCGGTCTACGACGAGCTGTACGAGCGGTACCTCGAGTCGGACGACGTCGTTGCGCAACCCGAACGGCGAGGCTAGTCGCCGAGGACCCGCTCCCACAGCAGCCCGTCCCGCCAGCTCCCGTCGAGAAAGATCGAGGAGTGCGCGACGCCGTACGGGCTGAACCCGTTGCGGCGCAGCACCCGCTGTGACGGCAGATTTTCCAGATGGGTGGACGCCTCGGCGCGGTGCAATCCGAGTTCGTCCGTCATCACCCGGAGTACAAGCCCGACGGCGCGGCCGGCGTGCCCTTGATTCTGGGCGAAGCTGGCGATCCAGTATCCGACGGAGCCGCGGCGCAGGTGCGGCTGCGGCAGGATGCCTCCGACGGTGACCTGCCCGATCACCTGGTCGTCGACGAGCACCACGCCCGGCCAGACCGAGCCGGCCCGGTATCCGGCCAGCAGCCTGTCGATCCGCTCTGCCTGGCCCTCCGGGGTGAAGAAGTCGGCCGGCTGGGCCGGTTCCCACGGTCGGAAGGCCTCGAAGTCCCGCACCCGATGCGCGGCTATCGGGCCGGCGTCGGTGGGCTCGATCAGGCGGATCCTGGTGCTGCTGCGCATGGGTCGATCCTCGTAGCGGTGCGTCGGATGAGACGGCCAGCCTATGCGGGGGTGCTCGCGCCGCCCCTACGCCCGCCGGAGGATCGAGTCGATCGCGCAACTCGTGTTCTCGATAGCCTGCACGCAGAACGTGCCTTCCGCTTGGACCGAGAGAACCCTCGACAAGGTTCATCGTCCCAGCTCGGAAGGCGGTGCTTTCCAGCGCGAGGTTCTGCGCCTGTTCCGGGAATGCGCGGAAAGGGGGCCGTGCTCGTCCGACTCGACGTATGTCCTGTTCTTTCGCGCGGGTGAAACTGACGGCGGCGAGCCGCCGTTGAAACACGACGTGATGCACGCTTCAGTACGACGGCCGCCACGACTGAGCCTACGTCCAGGCTCCCATCGATCTACTGCCCTACCCGGCCGTCAACGCACTCGCGCAGCAGATCGGCGTGACCGCAGTGGCGGGCGTACTCCTCGATCCGGTGAACCAACAGCTCGCGGACCGAGATGCCGTCCTTGCCCACCCGCGCACCCAGATCCGGATACTCCGCCAGCACCGCATCGGTTGCCGCCTGTTCGCGAGCAAGGTCGGCGAATGCGCCCTCGACCACCGCCTGTTCCGCGACGGCTCCATCGAAGTCGGCGTCACGTGCTCCGTACAGCTTCGGTGCCGGGTCTCCTGGCACGATCCAATTGCGCCAGTCCCGCTCCACCTCGGCGAGATGGCGGACCAGCCCCAGCAAGGACATGGTCGACGGTGGCACCGATCGACGGGCCAGGTTCTCCGGATCCAACCCGTCGCACTTCATCTGCAGAGTCAGTCGATAGTCCCTCAGGTACTCCTGAAGCGTCGCCAACTCACCGTCCGGGCTGGCTCCGTCACTGTTGCGGGGATCCTCGTCGGGGTCCGCCCACATGTCGGGGTATACGCTGGCCTGGGTCCACCGCTCGGGTTTGTCGCTCACGGTGTTCACCATGCGGAGCAGTGGCCCGGCACGCAAGCGATTATGTGGAACCTCGCGCAGCTGCTCGCCGACACCGGCCGCCCGGCGGAGGCCGTCGCCGTACTCCACCGCGAGCCGGAGCAGCCCTGCTCATCGCTACGAGCCCGAAGGCGTCGCCTCCTCCACCAGGCGGCGGAGCCAGAGGTGGGCGGGGTCGTCGGTGAGGGTTTCGTGCCAGATCGAGGTGACGGTGTACTGGGGCATCGGGATGGGCGGCACGGTGGCGGTCAGGTCCAGGAGGTCGGCGTAGACGGTGGCCGCGTGGGTGGGGAAGGTGGCCAGGACCGGCAGTGTCGCGAGTTGGAGGGCGGCTCCGGCGAAGTGGGTGGTGGAGGCTAGCACCCGGCGGTCGAGTCCGCGGGCTTCCAGGAGGTCGTCGACGATGCCACGCCGGCCGTCGTAGGAGATCAGCAGGTGGGGGTGGGCCAGGAAGTCGTCGAGGGTGAGCGGGGTACGGAGCGGCAGGAGGCGGGGGTTGAACAGGCAGGTGTAGCCGGAGGCGAACAGGTCACGGCTGCGGTGGTCGGCGCGGTGTACGGGGGCGGCGGCCACGCCGAGGTCGACCTCGCCGCGGTCGATCATGTCGGCGACGGTGTTGCGGCTGGCCTGCCGTACGGCGAGCCGGATGCCCGGCAGTGCGGCCGTGGCGTTCAGCAGGCGGGGCATCAGCGCCGCCTCCAGGTCGTCGGACATGCCCAGGGTGAAGGTGCGCCGGGTGGTGGCCGCGTCGAAGCGGTCCCGGTCGGTCACGGCTCCGTGGATGAGCCCGAGGGCCGGTTCGATACGGCGGGCCAGTTCGACGGCGCGCGGCGTGGGCTCGATGCCGCCGCGGGTGCGGGTGAACAGCTCGTCGTCGAAGAGTCCGCGCAGGCGGCCGAGGGCGGCGCTGGTGGCGCCCTGGCTGAGGTGCAGGGCGGCGGCGGCCCGGGTGACACTGCGCTCGCGCATCAGGGCGGCGAAGACGACCAGCAGATTGAGGTCGGCTTTGCGGAATTCGGTTTCGTAGATGTCGATCATTTGAAAGATTAGTTTGCCGGATGGGTGGCTGGGTTTCTAACGTCTCACCATGCTCTCTGACTCGCCCGAGCCGCGCCGCACCATGACCGTCGCCGTCGTCCAGGCGGCCGCCCCGCTGTTCGACACCCCGGCCGCGCTGGCCCGGGCCGAACAACTCGTCCGCGAGGCCGCCGGCCCCCGGGGCGCCGAGGTCGTCGTGCTGCCCGAGGCGTTCCTCGGCGGCTATCCCAAGGGACTGGACTTCGGCATCACGGTCGGCAGCCGCACCCCGGCCGGCCGCGATCTGTTCCGCCGCTACCACGCCGCCGCCATCGAGATCCCCGGCCCGGAGGTCGACGCCCTGGCCGCCGTCACCCGTGAGCTGGGCGTGCACGCCGTGGTCGGCGCGGTCGAACGGCAGGGCGGCACGCTGTACTGCGTCGCGCTCTTCTTCGGCCCCGACGGATACCTGGGCCTGCACCGCAAGCTGGTGCCCACCGCCGCCGAGCGCTACCTGTGGGGCCAGGGTGACGGGTCCACCCTCCCCGTCATCGACACCGGCACCGCCCGCCTCGGCGCGGCCATCTGCTGGGAGAACTACATGCCGCTCCTGCGCACCGCGATGTACGCCAAGGGCGTGGACCTGTGGTGCGCACCGACCGTCGACGACCGCGACGCCTGGCAGGCCACGATGCGGCACATCGCCCTGGAGGGCCGCTGCTTCGTCCTCAGTGCCAACCAGTACCTGCGCCGCGACGCCCTGCCCGACGACCTCCACCCCGTCCAGGGCGACGAACCGGACACGGTCCTGATCGGCGGCGGCTCCGTCATCGTCTCCCCGCTGGGCGAGGTCCTGGCCGGCCCGCTGCGCGACGGCGAGGGCATCCTGACCGCCGAACTCGACCTCGACGACCTCGCCCGCGCCCGCTTCGATCTCGACACCACCGGCCACTACGCGCGCCCCGACGTCTTCACCCTCCACGTCGACGAATCCCCCCGCACCACCGTCACCGGCAATCTCCGGACCGAGTAACAGGAAGGAAGACCTGTGAGCTTTCCTGGTATCCAGCGGTCAACTCTCCAGGCCATCGGCGGCACCCCGCTGGTGCGCCTTGACCACGTCGTTCCCGAGGGAGCGGCGCAGGTGCTGCTGAAACTGGAGGGCGGTAATCCGACCGGCAGTTACAAGGACCGGATGGCTCTTGCCCTCATCGAGGGTGCGGAGCGCCGCGGTGTCCTGCGGCCCGGGCAGCGCGTCGTGGAATACACCGGAGGAAGCACGGGATCCTCACTCGCCTTCGTCTGCGCGGTGAAGGGATACCCCCTGACCCTGGTGACGTCGGACGCGTTCGCACCGGAGAAGACGCGCACCATGCGGGCGTTCGGTGCCGAGGTGATCGTGGTGCCCGGTGAAGGGGGTCAGGTCACACCGGATCTCTTCGCTCGCATGCGCCAGGAAGCCCACGGCATCGTCGAGCGCGAAGGGGCTTTCTGGGCCGACCAGTTCCACAACACCGATGCCCACGCCGGCTATACGGGCCTCGGCCGCGAGATCCTCCGGCAGACGGAGAGCGGCGGCGCGAGCGTGGACGTCTTCTGCGCAGCCGTCGGCACCGCCGGAATGATCTCTGGCGTCTCCGCGGTCCTTCGGCAGGCGGGGAGCAGGGCACGCATCGTCGCTCTCGAACCGTCCTCCTCGCCGGTCCTGACCGTGGGTACAGCCGGCCCGCACCGCGTCGAGGGCATCGCCACCGGCATCGTCCCGCCCCTGCTCACGGCCGATGTGCTCGACGAAGCCCGAACCGTCGATGAGGCAGAGGCCCGGAGGATGGCGCTGCGTCTGGCCCGGGAGGAGGGAATCCTCGCCGGTACCTCGAGCGCGCTCAATGTCGTGGGTGCGATCGGCCTCGCCCGCGAACTCGGAGCGGGACACACGGTCGTGACGGTCGCCCCGGACACCGGCCTCAAGTACCTCACCGGCGACCTTTTCGAAGGCTAGCGAGGCACGCAACGGGAGCCACCCGCTGAACCTGAGGGCGTGGCCGGTGATGCGAGGCCGGCGTGTCACGGACGACGTTCGAGTCCCTGCATCCGTCACGAAAGCCCTGGGACCGCGTCGGGGCGATCGGCGAGATAGTCCTGCACGACTGACAGGAAGCTCGGGTCGGGCTCCAGACCGAGTCCAGCGGCGCGTCTGTTGTCGAAGAGGGCGGGCCACGATCCCACGATGGCCTCGATGGCAGGGTCAGGAGTGACCGTCACCAAGTCCGCCACGGCATCGCCGGCCACCTGCCGCAGCGTGGCGAGCATGTCGGTGACCGAGACCGTGAGCGCCGGAAGATTGACCAGCGCCCGGCCATGGAGCCCGCCGCGCTCCGCCTCCGCGACGCGGAGGAGCCCCTGGACGGTACGTCGCGGCGAGGCCAGGGCCACGCGCAGGTCGGGCCGCACCGGGCAGGTTGCCGGGAGTCCTGCGAGCGGCTCGCGAATGATGCCGGACAGGAAGCCGGAGGCGGCCGCGTTCGGCCGGCCCGGCCGTACCGCGACGGTCATCAGGCGGGCTACGCGTCCGTCGACGAAGCCGCGGCGCGTGTAGTCCGCGATCAGATGCTCGCAGATGAGCTTCTGTGTTCCGTAACTCGTCCGCGGCACGGGCAGGGACGACTCGCTGACCACCGGAGGCAGGGGCAGCTCAGGGCTCGAACCGTAGACGGCGAGGCTGCTGGCGAACACCACCCGCGGCTTCGGCCCGCCGGCGGTCGACTGTGCCCGGGCAGCGTCGAGCAGGGCGCGGGTGGTGTCCACGTTGGCGGACATGCCGAGGTCGAAGTCGGCCTCGCACTCGGCCGACACCGCGGCGGCCAGATGGAACAGCACATCGACCGGCTCGGCGAACAAGTCGTCGAGCCGGTCGATCAGCTCGCCCTGCACGATGTCCACG
>NZ_MCGQ01000111.1 GCF_002242805.1 Streptomyces diastatochromogenes
CCCCCAGGTAATAGGTCGCCAGCCCCGCCGGAACAACCCACCCACCCCGGCTTGGATGGGGCAGGGCAGGAGAGCCCGCCCGGTGGCGCAACCGCAGATGGGCCGGTGGGCCTACGAGATCAAGTCAGGGACAGGGTTTTCAGGGTGAGATGGCTCGGCTGAGGAACCCCGGGGTCAGTCATCAAGGCGGTGAAGGACCTGCGCGAACTCGTCGTTCTCGACCAGGCCGACCAGGACGTCAGTCATGCTGCTGATGCCGGCGTCGCGGGCTATGAGTCCGTCCGAGCACCAGAAGTAGCGGCCTCCGAGGGCTTCGCCGCTCTCGGCCCATCGCGCCATGATGGCTTCGACCTGGGCGAGAGTGATGACGGTCGCGCTCCAGCGGGAGCCGTCCTTGAGGTCCACGAAGACATCGACGTTGTCCACGGACTCCAGGTCCTCGCCGACGTTCGGCAGGAATGCGGCTTCGAAGTGCTCCGTGCGGACGCGGTACCAGGGCCCGTCCCAGCTGCCGGGCTGTGTGCTGTGGCTCATCGGGCGAGTGCGCCGGGCTGATTGCCGCACCTCAACCGCGTTCCTCCGACACTCTTCCGGCCGTGTGACGCACCGGCATCGACCCGACCGACCGTTTCACGGACGCCCTGCCCCAGCCGGCCGACCTGATCGCCGACGGCAAGCTCGACCTCCCCGTCTGGCGGACCTACCCGCTGGACGAAACCGCCCAGGCTCACTGCCACCCAGCGGCACTCGCCACCACTCCGACCCACAGGCATGTCTACGCAGTCAGATCAAGGCCGTCAAGGCGTGAGGCACACGTACCGGCATCCCAACCCGGAAGGGCCCGGCATTCCCGCCTCCCGCGTGGGTCGGACCGTCGGAGCAAGTGACGAATGCGCGCCCAGACCCTTGACGGCCACCTTATGACTGCGTAGACATGTCAGCGCAGTCAGACGGACATAGGCTGGCACCGGCACTGATCACGATCGGCGGGGGACACCATGACGCGAGGGGCAGGACGGGGCGGGAGTTCCGGCGCACCGCGCAGTGTGGACGTGGCCCGGCTGGCGGGCGTCTCGCAGAAGACGGTGTCCCGGGTCTTCAACGACGAGCCGTACGTTTCGGCCGAGGTGCGCCGACGCGTTCTGGAGGCGGCCGAGGAGCTGGGCTACCGGCTGAACAACGCGGCCCGGGCACTGGCCTCCGGACGTACACGGTCCATCGGCGTGGTGACACTGGGAACCGCCCTGTACGGGCCCGCCTCACTGATCATGGGGGTCGAGCGCGCCGTACGGGACAGCGGGTACACCGTGCGCGTGGTCAACACCGTGGAAGGCGACCCGGCGGGAGTCGCCGGTGCCGTGGACTCGCTTCTCGATCAGGGCGTGGACGGCATCGTCATCTCCGAGCCGATCGACGACGGACACGACGGAGATCTCTCGGGCCTTGTCGACGTACCCATTCTCGTCCTCGGCGCGCCGCCCTTGCCCGCGCCCAGGGCGTTGGCCGCGGGCGTAGGCGCCGCTCTGATGGCGCGCGCGGCCACCGAGCACCTGCTGGACCTGGGGCACGCCACTGTCCACCACCTCGCCGGTCCGCAGCGGTGGTACGCCGCCCGGGACCGGCTGGAGGGCTGGCGGGCCGCGCTCGCCGCGCACGGCAGGACGGTGCCGCCCGTCGTCGAGGGCGACTGGTCGGCCGCGTCCGGCTACGCGGCGGGCCACGAACTGGCCTCCGACGGCGACATGACCGCGGTGTTCGCAGCCAATGACGACATGGCGATCGGCCTCATTCGCGCGCTGGCGGAAGCCGGCCGACGCGTGCCGGACGACGTCAGCGTCGTCGGCTTCGACGACATCCCCGTGGCCGCCTATGTGAATCCCCCTCTCACCACGATGCGCCAGCCCTTCGACGCCGTGGCCCAGGAGGGACTCAAACGCCTCGTGCACTCCATCGAGAACCCACAGGCGGACCCCTTGCCGGCCAGTGATCCACCGGTCGACCTCGTGGTCCGGGCCTCGACCGCGCCCCCACCGCCCCGGATGACCCCAGGTCGTGCTCGGCGCACCGTCTCCCCTCCGAGTGGGGGCCGGCACAGCCCGCCCCCGAACGGAGGCGCCTCCACCCACAACTGACCACGACAGACCAGCCCGGGCAACGGCCTTCACCCCCGGGCACGGGAGCGCGAGGAAAGCCACCGTACCGACCTCTGCTCCCCTCATCTCTTCCTCGACCGCACCCTTCACGCGGTAGCCGCTGAGCGGTTTCGCCGCGACGGCTCTCTGCTCCACCCTGTCACTTCCCCGGTCACGCGCTGCCACCACTACGGCAGGTGGAAGCCCGACGGGCGAAGTCCGCGAGGACGTGCACCCGCGCCATGGCGACCTCCATGTCCTGGCCGTCATGTTCGAGCCTCCTTCCTTCTCGTCACCCTCGTTCCGCACGCCCTCGCCCGGCGTGCCATCCCCTCATCCACCGGCGGGAGTTCACCATGCGCAGATCCAGCTCCACCCCCAGCCCCTCCCGGATGAGCCGCCGGCTCTTCCTCACCGCAACGGGAGCGGTGTCCCTGGGTGCCGCACTGTCCGCCTGCGGCGGCGGCAGCGGCGACGGCGGAGGCTCCAGCTCCTCCACGAAGCCGGTCGGCCAGGCCGACATCGACAAGGCGATGAAGACTCCGACCGAGCTGACGTTCTGGACGTGGGTCCCGGACATCGAGCAGGAGGTCGCGCTGTTCGAGAAGAAGTACCCGGCCATCAAGGTCAAGGTCGTCAACGCGGGCCAGGGCGTGCAGCATTACACGAAGCTGCGCACGGCGATCAAGGCCGGCAAGGGCGCCCCGGACGTGGCGCAGATGGAGTACCAGGCGATTCCGACGTTCACGATCACGGACAGTCTTCTGGACCTGCGCCCCTACGGCGCGTCCGGGCTGAAGGACACGTTCGTCGACTGGACATGGGGACAGGTCAGCGGCCCCGAGGGGGAGATCTGGGCGATACCGCAGGACACCGGTCCGATGGGCATGCTGTACCGGGCGGACATCTTCGACAAGCACGGCATCGAGCCGCCGAAGACCTGGGACGACTTCGCCGCCGCGGCGCGCAGGCTGCACAAGGCCGACCTGGACGTCTACATCACCAACCTGGCCGCCAACGAGGCGGCCGCGTGGCACGGTCTGCTCTGGCAGGCGGGGGCCAAGCCCTACGCGACCTCCGGCAAGGGCAACGTCTCCATCGACGTCGACGACGCGATCTCCAAGAAGCTCGCGGCCTACTGGGGCGGGCTGGCTCAGGAGGGTGTCATCGGCGTCGAGCCGGACTTCACCGACGCCTGGTTCTCCGCGCTGAACAGGGGCAAGTACGCGACCTGGATCACCGCCGCCTGGGGGCCGGTCTTCCTCTCCGGCGCGGCCAAGTCCACCGCGGGCAAGTGGCGGGCGGCTCCCCTGCCCCAGTGGGACGCCGCGAAGCCGAGCTCGGGCAACTGGGGCGGTTCGACCAGCGCGGTCATCAAGGCGACCAGGAACCCGATCGCTGCGGCGGTGTTCGCGCAGTTCCTCAACAGCGACCCCGAAAGCGCGCAGCTGCTCAACACCAAGCAGTCGTTCTTCCCGGCGACGAAGCGACTGCTCGCGGACCCGGACTTCGCCGCTGACGCACCCGCCTTCTACGGCGGGCAGAAGGTCAACCAGGTGTTCGCCCGGATCGGCGAGACGGTCAGCCGCGACTTCCAGTGGCCACCGTTCCTCGACCAGGCCGTCACCGACTGGACCGAGACCGTCGGCACGTCCCTCGCCAAGAAGAAGGACTCCGTCGCCGCGCTCGACGCGTGGCAGACGCGGCTGACCACCTACGCCAAGGCCCAGGGCTTCAGCGTCCAGGCTCCGTGAGGTCCGGCGGGTCCCGTGCTCCGACACTCTCCGCCAGGAGAACGGGCCCCGCGTCCGGCCAGTCCCTCTCCCGTCAGAAAGGCCCGATGATGACTGCCACGACCGCGGCCTCCACCGAGGCCCCGCGCCGAGCGGGGCCGAAGCGTCACCGGCTCGGTGGCCTGCGTCATGGTGCGGCAGGTCCGCTGTTCGTCGCACCGTTCATGGTGCTGTTCCTGCTGATGTTCCTCACCCCGCTCGGCTACGCCGCCTACCTCAGCCTGTTCCAGGAGAGGCTCATCGGCGGGAACACGTTCGTCGGGCTGGACAACTACGTGACCGCCCTGAAGGACCCGCTCCTCAGGGAAGGGGTTCTGCGGGTCGCGGCGTTCTTCGTGATCCAGGTCCCGCTGATGCTTCTGCTGGCCCTCGGCTTCGCGCTCGCGCTCGACAGCGGCCTGTTGCGGCTCGCACGGGTGATCCGCCTGGGCATCTTCGTCCCCTACGCCGTCCCGAGCGTGGTCGCCACCCTCATGTGGGGCTACCTCTACGGGCCGGACTTCGGGCCGTTCGCCCAGCTGAGCAGGAAACTCGGCCTGCCGGTCCCGCACTTCCTCAGCGACGGATGGCTGCTCGGCAGCCTGGCGAACGTCGTGACCTGGGAGTTCGTCGGCTACAACATGATCATTCTGTACGCGACCCTGCGCACGATCCCCCAGGAGCTGTACGAGGCCGCCGCGATGGACGGCGCCGGCGCCTGGCGGATCGCCTGGTCCATCAAGCTCCCGGCCCTGCGCCCGGCGCTCCTGCTCACCCTTCTGTTCTCCGTGATCGGCAGCTTCCAGCTGTTCAACGAGCCGAAGCTGCTGCAGCCCATCGCGCCCGACGTCATCGACACTTCGTACACCGCGAACCTCTACGCCTACTCCCTCGCCTTCACCGGCCAGCAGGTCAACTACTCGGCCGCGGTGTCCTTCCTCTTGGGCATGGTCATTGTGATCTTCTCCTACGCCGTCCTGTTCACCGCGAACCGCAGGAGGACGTCATGACGACCACGACTCCCCCGGCCACGTCCCGAGCGGCCGTGACCGCCACCGCAACCGGCGCGCCCCGGGCGGCTCACCGGTGGCGCCGGCGGTCGGCCCGGCGCCGCAGCACACCGCTGACCATCGTCATGCTGGCCGTCCTGGCCTACTTCCTGCTGCCGTTGTTCTGGCTCGCCATGGCCTCGACCAAGAGCACCCAGGACCTGTTCGACAGCTTCGGGCTGTGGTTCTCGCACGCTCCGCAACTGTTCGAGAACATCCGGGAGACGCTGACGCACGACGACGGGATCTTCCTCCACTGGCTGCTCAACACCATCCTGTACTCCGTCGGCAGTGCGGTCGGTGCCGCGCTCCTGGCGGCCGCCGCCGGCTACGGGTTCGCCAAGTACCGGTTCCGGGGCAACAACGCCGCCTTCTCCCTGGTGCTCGGCGCCGTCATGATCCCCACCACCGCCCTGGCCATTCCGACCTATCTGCTCTTCGCGAAGGCGGACCTGGTCAACACCCCCTGGGCCATCGTCCTGCCCTCACTCGTCAGCCCGTTCGGCCTCTACCTCATGCGCATCTACGCCCAGGACGCGGTCCCGGACAGCATCCTGGAGGCCGCGCGCATCGACGGAGCCGGTGAGCTGCGGATCTTCTTGCAGATCGCTCTGCGCCTGCTGGCCCCGGGCCTGGTGACCGTCGTGCTCTTCACGCTCGTCGCGACCTGGAACAACTACTTCCTGCCGCTGATCATGCTCAACGACCCGCGCCTGTACCCCGTCACGGTCGGGCTCTCCTCCTGGGCGTCCCAGGCGGTCGGCGGCGGGGCCGGCGCGAACAGCAACATGCTCGCGCTCGTCGTGACCGGCTCCCTCATCTCCCTCGTCCCGCTCGTCGTCGCCTTCCTGCTCCTGCAGCGGTACTGGCAGAGCGGTCTGGCCACCGGCGGCGTCAAGCAGTGAAGCCTTGCCGGCATCACCGCCGGCTCCCTGGCCCCCCATCGACTCTTCGGAGGTTCCCCTCATGGCGGTCCTGCCCGCCCGCGTCCTCTTCGGCGCCGCGTACTACCCCGAGTACACGCCCGCCTACGATCCCGGGCTGCGGCCCGACGAACGGCTGAAGACCGACCTCGACCTGATGGTCGAAGCGAACTTCACCGTGATCCGGGTCGGCGAGTCGGTCTGGTCGACCTGGGAGCCGGAGAACGGGACGTTCGACCTCGACTGGCTCCAGCCGGTCCTCGACGGCGCCCACGAACGCGGCATCTCCGTCATCCTCGGCACGCCGACCTACGCCGTGCCACCGTGGTTGGCCCGGCAGTACCCGGAGATCACCGGCGAGCGGCGCACCGGTGAGCGGATCGGCTGGGGCGCCCGCCAGGAGGTCGACTTCACCCACCCCGGCTTCCGCTTCCACGCCGAGCGGGTCATCCGCAGGATGGCCGCCCGCCACGCCGACCACCCGGCGGTCATCGGATGGCAGGTCGACAACGAACCGGGTCTGCACCTCTTCCACAACCACGGTGTCTTCCAGCGCTTCGTGGACCACCTGCGCGAGAAGTACGGAGACGTCGAGACCCTCAACCGTGAATGGGGCCTGGTCTACTGGTCGCACCGGCTGTCGACATGGGCCGACCTGTGGACGCCGGACGGCAACGAGCAGCCCCAGTACGACGTCGCCTGGCGGGAGTTCCAGGCCCGTCAGGTCACCGAGTTCATCGGCTGGCAGGCCGACATCGTCCGCGCGTACGCGCGCCCCGAGCAGTTCGTCACCACCTGCATCTCCTACACCCGCCAGGGGGTGGAGGACGACGAGA
>NZ_MCGQ01000112.1 GCF_002242805.1 Streptomyces diastatochromogenes
CGCGGAACCACGTGCGGCCTGGGCGTACACCGCGTTGCCGACCGGTTCGGAGACGTCGAAGGTGCGGCCGTCGGCGGCGTCGACGAGATCGCCGCCGATCCAGTGCCGGATGACCGGGGGCAGGTTCTCGGGGATCACTTGGCGGCTCCGATCTGTGCGGTGAGGTCGCCGCCCTCGGCGAGCAGCGCGCGGATCTTCGTCAGGCCCTGCTGGGTGGGGGAGACCAGCGGGGGCCGTACGAAGTCCGAGGCGATGCGGCCCTGTTGGGCGAGAACCCACTTGGCGGGGGCCGGGTTGGTCTCGACGAAGAGGAGGTCGACCAGCGGGTGCAGGCGGTAGTGCAGATCGCGGGCGGCGTCGAAGTCACCGGCCTCCCACAGCTCGTACATGCGCGCCACCGCGCCGGGTGCGAGGTTCGCGACCGCCGACACGAACCCGGCGCCGCCGAGCGCGAGCAGCGGCAGGCAGAGCAGCTCGATACCGGACCACACCAGCAGCGAGCGGCCGCAGGCGTGCAGGACGCGCGAGAAGTGCTCGAAGTCCTTCGTGGTCTCCTTCACGCCGACGAAGTTCTCGAAGTCGGTGAACAGCCGCTTCACCGTCTCCGGCGCGATGTCGACGGCCGTGCGGGAGGGCACGTTGTAGGCGACGATCGGCAGGTCCGGGAACTCCCGGGCCACCGTCGCGTACCACTGGTAGAGCGCCTCCTGGGTGGGGCGCGCGTAGTACGGCGTGATGACAAGCGCCGCGTCCGCGCCCAACTCCCGTGCCGCTGAGGTGATTTCGAGGGTCTCGTCGAGCTTGTGGGAGCCGGTGCCGGGCAGGAACGGCACCCGGTCGCCGATCTCCTCGACCGCCGTACGCATCCCCGCGATCCGCTCGGCCACGCTCTGGGCGCTCGGCTCACCGGTCGAGCCGCCCAGCGAGATCCCGTGCGAGCCGGACTCGATCTGGAAGCGGATCAGCCCGCGCAGGCTGTCGTGGTCGACGGCGCCGTCCGCGGTGAACGGCGTGACGACCGGGGCGATGGACCCACGGATGCCCGACGGGTCGCTGCGGAACTTCACTGTGTCTCTCCCTTGCACCAGTTCTCGTAGGCGTCGCGCCAGGCCGGCCCCAGCGGATACAGCCCGTCGACGCTCTCGCCCGCCCGCACCTGTTCGGTGATGAAGCGCTCCTGCCGCTCCTGTTCGCGGCAGTCGGCGATCAGTTCCTCCGCGAGGTCGGGCGGTACGACGACCGCGCCGTCCGTGTCGCCGACGATCAGGTCGCCGGGCTGGACCAGGGCGCCGCCGCAGGCGATCGGCACGCCGGTGTCCCAGGGCACGTGGCGCCGGCCGAGCACGGACGGGTGGGCGCCGGCCGCGTAGACGGGCAGGCCCAGGTCCGCGACGGCGGCGCTGTCGCGGACGGCTCCGTCGGTGACGACCCCGGCCGCGCCGCGCCGTAGTGCCCGGAGCGCGAGGATGTCGCCGAGCGTCCCGGCCGTGGGGTCCCGCCGGGCGTCCATTACCAGGACCTGGCCGGGCCGCAGCTCCTCGATCGCCCGCTTCTGGGCGTTCATGCCGGTGCCGTAGCGCTTGAACAGGTCCTCGCGCAGCGGCAGATAGCGCAGGGTGTGGGCGACGCCCACCAGACCGCCCGCGCCTATGGGCCGTACGCCGTCGATCGACATGTGCGGCAGGCCGCGCGAGCGCAGCTGCGCGCTGAGCGTCGCCACGGCGACCGAGCGCAGCCCTTCCGCGAGCCGCGGGTCGAGCAGCGGCTCGGGCTCGTACGCCGTGCCGTAGGCGGCCTCGCGCTCGGCGGGATCGGCTTTGGGCATCGCCCCGTACGGCGCGAGCGGGCCGCCCTCGGCGACCGGGCTGCGCAGCCGCCCGGTGGACAGCTCGCCCGCGGTGACCTCGACCTCGACGAGGTCACCGGGCCGGACGACCGAGGCACCGGCCGGCGTGCCGGTCAGGATCACGTCCCCCGGCTCCAGCGTGACCAGCCGCGACAGGTCGGCGACCAGCTGCCCGAAGGGGAAGAGGAGGGTGTCGGTGGTGTCGTCCTGAACCAGCTCGCCGTTCACCCAGGTCCGCAGGCGCAGCCCGGCCGGGTCGACCTGACGGGCGTCCAGCAGACGCGGACCGAGCGGCGTGAAACCGTCGGCGCCCTTGGAACGCAGGTTGGAGCCACGGTCCGCGTACCGCAGGTCGTACACGCCCGCGTCGTTGGCCGCCGTGACCCAGCGGACGTACGACCAGCCGTCCTCCGGCGCCACGCGTTGCGCACGCGAGCCGATGACCAGCGCGATCTCGCCCTCGAAGCCGAGGAGTTCGCAGCCCGCAGGCCGGACGATGGCTTCCTTCGTCCCCGCCAGCGACGACGGAGGCTTGAGGAAGTACGAGGGCTGCTTCGGGACGCGACCGCGCTCCTTGGCCCGGCTGGGGTAGTTGAGGTGAACCGCCACGATCTTCGACGGCGGGTTCCCGAGCGGGTGCGTCATCAGGAACGCTCCAGGCTGTGCTGATTCAAGAAGTCCTGCACCTTGGCCTTGTACGGCTCACGGTCGTACGACTTCACATACGCCCCCGCCATCCGGACCGGGTCGCCGAAGAAGTAGTACTCGTAGAGCGCCTGGCGGCTGGAGAACGCCGAGATGCAGGTGTCCCACACCAGGCGGAACAGCTTCACGCGCTCGGGGCCGGTGAGGGTCGCGGACTGCAGGTACGCCTCGATGTCCGCGGCCGCCGGGCCGGTGATGTCGAGTTCGGTGGGCGTGGCCATCAGGCCGGAGGCGCCGAGCTTGCGCAGGATCTGCGGGAAGCGCTGGTACAGCTTCGGGTAGAGGTTGCGGGCGGCGTTGAGCGGGGCCCAGGCCGGGGTGAGGACGCCGTACTCGTTGACCTCGGCGTCGGCCTCGGCGGCGCGCAGGAAGGCGCGCAGCATCTCCAGCGTCGCGATGATCTCGGCGATGTCCTCCTGGACGTGCTGGAACTGCTCGATGCCGATGGCCTCGGTCAGCAGCGACACCAGGCCGAGGATGTACTCGGTCTTGGCGGTGGTGCGGGTGACGACCTGGTGGGTCATGTGCACCACGGACGAGGTCTGCGAGTAGAAGCCGTTGCACAGCTCGGCGTCGCCCAGGGCGAAGCAGCGCTCGTAGGGCACGTGGACGTTGTCGAAGACGACCACGCAGTCGGACTCCTCGAAACGGGAGCCGAGGGGGTGGTCGTGGCGCGGGCGGTCGTAGTCGAGGGGCTCGCGGGCGACGTAGCGCAGGCCGGGGGTGTCGTTGGGGATGGCGAAGGCGTACGAGTACGGCTTGTCCTCGGGGGTGCCGCGCAGCACGGTCGACGGGAAGACGAGCATCTCGTCGGCGAAGGGCGCGATGGTGGCGAGCATGCGCGCGCCGTGGATCACGACGCCGTTGTCGTCCTCCTTCACGATCCGCGCCGCCAGCTTGCCGCTGGCCTGCTGGGTGCCCGCCACCGCCCGGTTGACCTGCGGCGGGATGAGGGTGTGGGTGCACAGCAGGTCCTCTTCGCGGACCTTCTCGTAGTAGCGCCGGATGTTCTCGCCGAACGCGGGGTCGGCCTGCGCGAACCAGTCGGCGGCGGAGGCCAGGGCCATGAGCGAGCTGTTCATGTAGTCGCCGGTGCGGCCGAGCATGCCGTTGCTGTGGTCGGCCCACACCTTGTACGCCTTGCGGCGCTTGACCAGGTCGTCCGCGGTCTTCGGGGTGAGGAAGGAGGTGCCGACGGGCTCACCGGAGGTGGGGGAGGTGTAGGTGAGCACGTCCTTGTGCGCGTCGCTGTGCTGGAGGTCGTACAACTCCGCGTAGGTGCGCACCACGTTGCGGAAGGCCGGGTGGTCCTGGATCCCTCCGGTGAGGGTCTCGCCCTGGATGTGGACGGTGGGGCGGGAGGCGGAGAGACGCTCGAGGTATTCCTTGCCGGTGCGTGCGGCCATGTTCGTGCTCCTGGGGGAAAGGGGGCGTCAGATGAGGTGTTCGATGCCGTCGGTGGCCTCGACCGCCGTACCGAAGCGGCTCCAGGCGTAGGTCAGGGCGTCGCCGTCGCGGTGGCCGAGGTCGGTGACCCGGCCGAGGACGAGGGTGTGGTCGCCGCCGTCGTGGCTGCGCCAGGGGTCGCACTCGACCCAGGCGAGCGGATGCGCGAGGCGCGGGACGCGGGCGCCTTCGACCCACCGGGGCTCGGCCGCGCCCTGGGCGCCGGCGAACTGCCGGGCCAGCGGCTCCTGTTCGGCACCGAGGATGTTCACGCAGAAGGGCCGGTCGAGCAGTTGGTCGTGGCAGCGGGCACGCCGAGCCACGCTGATCAGCACCAGTGCCGGGTCGGCCGAGACGGAGGTGAAGGAGTTCATGGTGGCGCCGCGTGGGCCGTCGTCGCCCTCGTACGTCACGATGGTGACGCCGGTGGTGAAGCGGGACATACAGGCGCGCAGGGCGCCTGGGCTGGGGGGAGCGAGAGCTTCGGGCATGGGTGACTCCCTGGACGCCGGGCCCGGTCGGGCAGCGGGCGGGATGGGTGATCGCGAGTCCGGAGTGGGTTCCCCTGAAGTGGGGCGAATGCTGCTGTAAGCGGATCAAGGCATGTAATCAAAGCTTTGATTAATTGGGGACCGTACCGCCGGGCGGGGAGATTGGGAAGCCCCTGGGCCGAACTTTTGCCACCGACCTAGACTCCCGGTGTGCCCCAGGAACAGCCGGACAACGAGCAACTGCACTTCTGGTCGTTCATCGACCACGCGATCACGCGCACCACCGGGGAGCTGCCGGACGTGGACCCCGTGGCCATGCGTCTGGTGCTCAGCCTGCACCGCGCCGCGAACATGCTGGTCTACGACCTCGAATCCACCGTCCACCGGCCGCGCGGCTGGTCGTGGCCCGGCTTCCGCGTGCTCTTCGTCGTCTGGCTCACCGGCCCGGTCGAGGCCAAGAAGGTGGCCGAGCTGTCCGGGATGAGCCGGGCCGCGGTCTCCGCGCTGGTGGCCACACTGGAGAAGGACGGCCTCCTCACCAAGGAGCGCGCACCCCATGACGGGCGCGCCGTCCATCTGCGGCTGACCGAGGAGGGCCGCTCCGCCATCACCGAGGCCTTCCGTGCCCACAACGCCCGTGAGCAGGAGTGGGCGGGCTCCTTGAGCCAGGACGAGCAGCTCCTGCTGATCACCCTGCTGGAGAAGCTGACCGCGCACTCCGTGCACTTCGACGCCCGCCATCGCGCCTGACGGTCAGGGCTGGTCGCTCGCCTGCGCGCGACCGCCCCTGCGGAAGCGGGGAAGGGGCCGCGCCCCGCTCATCCCGAGCGAGGCGCGGCCCCTTCCCGTCGGCCCGTGCGGACCACGAGGCCCCTGGATCAGGTCACCAGGGCAGGATCACTCCGTCCCCTGTGGCGTCGGAGCAGACGAAGGTTCCCGTGGGGCCGCCGACGGGCAGCGTGGCCATGCGGACGGGCATCCGGGCGCCCTGTTCCAGGGTGAGGATCCCGGTGTTGTCGTTGGCGTCCGTCGGTACCCAGTTCGGCGACACGGCGTTGACCAGGATGCCCTCGGCTCGCAGTTCGTTGGCGTAGTGGACGGTCAGGGAGTTCACCGCGGCTTTGGACATGGTGTAGCCGAGGGTCGCGGGGAACCCGCCGTCGGGGAAGACCGAGGTGGGGTCGTGGTTCTCGGCGGCGGCGGTGATCGAACCGAGCACGCTGCTGATGTTCACGATGCGGGCCGCGTCCGAGCGGCGCAGCAGCGGGAGCATCGCGTTGGTGACGTTGACGACTCCCACCACGTTGGTTTCGAGGGATGCCCGGACGTTCCCGATCGGCGTCTCACTGGGCGCGAGCCAGGGGCGGCTGATCCCCGCGTTGTTGACGAGAGCGTCGAGGCGGCCGCCGTTCTGCTCGATGTGCTTGGCGGCGAGGGCGACGCTCGCCTCGTCGGTGACGTCGAGGTGGACGAAGCGCACATCGAGTCCGAGGCCGCGCAGTTCGGCCTCGGCCCGCTGCCCGCGCTCGGTGTCACGAGCGCCGAGCCACACGGTCAGGCCGAGTTCGGCGAGCTGTCGGGTGATGGCGCGGCCGACACCCTTGTTGGCGCCGGTGACGAGGGCGATGCGGGAGGTGGTGCTGGAGGTCATGCTCAAGTTCCTTGCTGTGCAGTCGGCTTCAGGAGGCGGCAGGTGCGATGTTCTTGTTGAAGCGGAGGAGGTTGTGCGGGTCCCAGGCGGCCTTGACCTGCTGGAGGCGGCGGAACTTGGCCGCGCTGCCCCAGACGTTGCGCCGCCACTCCTCTCCCTGGTCCGTGGTGAGGTTGATGTATCCGGTCGGCAGCGTGTGCGGGGCCAGCGCGGTGCTGGTGTCCCGGGCCCACTGGTCGTAGCCGGCGTCCTGCTCGGGGGAGTCCCACAGGGCGACGGTCTGCCAGACCCAGGCGGCACCGGCCCGGGAGAAGGCGGTGGCGTCCTCGTCGACGTCCTCGGTGATGGCACCGCCCATCGCGACCAGGTTGACGGTGCCGCCCCAGCCGGGTGTCGGG
>NZ_MCGQ01000113.1 GCF_002242805.1 Streptomyces diastatochromogenes
GCGGTCGCGGTAGCCGTCCTTGGTCTCTTCCAACGCTCGAACATCGTCGGCCTCGGCCGCTCGGTCCCAGATGACGTACAGGTGACGGCTGAGCGCCGTGGCGTACTGCCGCGCGTCCCTATGAAGCTCCGTATAGCAGTTGCGCCGCAGCTCGCGGTGCTCGCCGGCCTCCTGAAAAGCATGGGTCAGCTCCAGCTCGCGCCGCTTGGCCCGGTCGGCACCGCGCTG
>NZ_MCGQ01000114.1:0-270 GCF_002242805.1 Streptomyces diastatochromogenes
GGGGTGGGATGGGGGGAGGGCGATGTCCAAGGGGTCGGCGAGGAGGGGGAGGCGGGTGAAGCGGGGGTCGGCCGCGCTCGGGGCCTCGGCGGCGAGGGAGAGGGCCAGGTCGACCTCACCGGCGGAGAGGAGGTCGTAGGCCTCGGCGGCTTCGGCCTCGCGGACCCGTACGGTCACGCCCGGGTGCGTCGCCCGCAGGGACCGCACGGACGGTACGACCAGGGCGGGCACCGCCGTGGAGAAGGCGCCGACCCGCACCTCGCCCGCCTC
>NZ_MCGQ01000114.1:275-611 GCF_002242805.1 Streptomyces diastatochromogenes
ACGCCGAGCTGCCGGGCGAGGTTGGTGAGCTGCTGAGAGACGGCGGAGGGGGTCATGTGCAGGGCCTCGGCCGTCGCGGTGACGGTGCCCCGTTCCCGGAGGGTGCGCAGGATCTGCAGCTTCCTCAGGTCCCACTCGGTCATGCGGGCACGTTACACGCGCGACCGGAGTACGGGCGGGCCCGGCCGTCACCTGCGGGATCCCGCACCCAGCGTCACCCCGCCCAGGATCAGCGCCATGCAGAGGAGTTGCGGCCAGCTGGTGTTCTCGCCGAGCAGGGCCCAGGAGAGTACGGCCACGCAGAGGGGCTGGAGGTAGTAGACGATGCCCGCGCGG
>NZ_MCGQ01000115.1 GCF_002242805.1 Streptomyces diastatochromogenes
CCAGCTCAGTGCAGCCCCGTGCCATGAACATGTTGACTCAGCGCGAGCGCCGGCTGTCACTCGCCGCGCAGAGTCCTGAACCGGGCGGCCTCGGCACGTCCCTGGAGCAGCTCGCGCAGCTCAGCGGGGGCATGTACTGACAACACATCGACGAGATGCTGCACGTCCTGTGGGGGGAAGCGCTTCAGGTCGCGATCCAGCAGGCCGACGAGCACTGGCCTGAGGTGCCGCATGACCGAGCCTTCTCGGTCGGAGACGAGGAGCGCGTTGCCGACGCGCCGATACAGCACCTGGGTCTCCTCCAGAGACATCCCGATCTCGCCCTCCAGCCAGAGCTTCAGCAGGTCGTGGACGATCGAGGTGGCGGGTCTGCCGCCACCCCCGTTGAACGTGGTGAGCAACGGACCCAAGGACTCGAACAACGGGCGCAGGGCCTGAAGGGCCACACCGTCGTTCGTCCCCGCCGAGAGATCCATCTTGTGCCAGATCTCGTTCCAGTAGGTGCGCTGCCACAGAACGTCCTCCTGCTCCTGTGGCACTGGGTAGATCCAGTGCGCGTCCATCGCCTCTGGGATGGCCGGTTCGCCCTGCCGAAGACGAATCGTCAGATCACGCCGGTCTCCGTCGCGGGTCCGTCGCAGGATCAGGGCCGATGCAAAGTCCGTCCACTGCGGCTCCTCCAAGGAGGAGCGCCACAGCAGCGCGCGACTGTGCCATGCGTCCCCCGGGTCGTCCTGGGTGGGAAAGAGCGAGCTGACCGCCGTCTCCCCTGTCAGCAACAGCACGAACATCACGAGGTTGGCGCTGTATATGCCCTGCCGGACAGTGGCCCGCATCCGCTGGGGAAAGTAGGCGGGATACGGCTGGTCGGCACGCAGCTCACGTTCGCCCAGCACACGGATGACGAGGCGGGACAGACGCTCACGATCGTCCTCCGGCAGCTGTTCGACGCGCGCCCGGGCGAAGCGGAGCATCTGCCGGGAGAAGGCGGGGGCGAACGAGAGCAACGCGAACAGCATGTCGTCGTTGAGCGGTTCACTGCCCATCGAGAAGACGGGGCGGTGGTCGAGAAGTCTCGTCAACAGCTGCACGGCGAGTCGCGCGGCCAGGTACTCCCCGAAGGTGGCGTGCAGGAACTCGTAGGTGGACAGCGTCTGTCCACCTTTGATCGACTGCGCGCGCTGCACGAAGAAGAAGCGCCCGAGGGTGATCTCAGCCTGTCCCAGAGGTTCCCGGAAACCCGATGCCGCGTGTGCGTGCCGTCCCAGCAGCGCGGCCAGATCCTGTTCGAGTTCAGCCGTCGAGGCCCATTGGCGCCGCCGGTTGAGCATGGCGAAAGCGACGAGTGACAGCCGCTGGAGCTCTCGCTCCAAGAGGTCGTCGATCTGAGTGTCCCGCAGGGTGTCCCGGGAGTCCTTGGCCACCTCGCGCCGAGCGAACGAGCCGAGCAGTGCCTCGTACAGATCTGCCTCACCCAGTGGGCGTTCGTCCGCTCCCTGCAGGTCGTTCCCTGCCGCGTGATAGAGAGCGAGCATCGTCAGGAGCAGTGGCTGCCCGGCCAGGGTGCGATGCGGCTCGAGCAGCTCCCAGGTGAGTGGCGACAGGCGCCGGGCGGTGAAGTGCCGGGCATTGGAGAGGTTCCACTGTTGGAGCCAAGCCTCGATCTGCTCCCGTCGGAACGGCTCCAGGCGCATCGCGACCGTTCCCTGCGGATAGCGGACCCGATCCGCCACCGTGGTCCGGCTGGTGACCAGGGCGAGGACCGGACGTCCCTGCTCCGATTCCCGTTCCTGAAAACGGGCCACCTTCACCAGGAAGTCGTTCTGGTGCACTCCGGTGGTCTGCAGCAGTTCGTCGAACCCGTCGAGCAGGAGGACCGGCAAGGCGGTGCCTGCCGACCGCACCAGTGCGGGCCAGGCAACCTGCTCTCCGGTGGCGTCACGGACGGCTTGTTCGAGCTGGTCCTGAAGTTCGTCGTCCGCGCGCACATCGCGCAGCGCCACTCGCACCGGCAGGAATCCAGCGGCCGGCAGCCGCGCCGCGAGGATCCGGGAGAGGACGGACTTGCCCGCGCCCGGCTGCCCCAGCACCAGCAGAGGAGCGAGGGTGAGTCCCTCCGACGTCAGGACGCCTGTCAGATACTCGGTGAGGTCCTGTCGTAACGGTGCTTCCTCCCACCAGTCCTCGGCGGCGGGACTGCCTTGCCCGTCGACGGCACGTACCCTGAAATCAGGGTCCAGATATGCCTCGCCCAGCGTCGGCACCCGCATGCCTTCCGGAGTGGACTCGGCGTCGAGGATGCGGCGGTTCAGGGCCGCCAGGTGTGCCCGGGACAGGGCCTGGGCGATGTCCACCGGCGGATCCTGCACAACGATGGACGAGGACAGAAGCGATTCCAGCCCGGCGAGCGCCCGCCGCAGTTCGGTGCGCGTGGCCTGGTGTTCCAACCGGCCCGACCAGTAACGGAATTCGGGGGCCTCGACAGCCAGTCGGGAGTACAGCGCCTCGTACTGCTCGACCGCGCGCTCGGGCAGCGCGTCGTGCACCGTGTCCGCGATCTCCGAGCGGATGGACGCAGGCAGTTCCTCCCACAAGGCCAGTCCCCGCAGGAAGTTGACGACTCGAGAGGCCAGGCGCCGGTACCAGAGCCGGAGTTCGACGAGGGTGTCCTCGTACGGCAGATGAGGAGCGGGACGTGGAGCGTCCACCTGCATCATGGTCTGCGCGAATCCCTCGTCGGAAGTCGGTCGGCCGCCCGCGAGGGTGATCTGTTCACGACGACTCAGCAGCAAGTCGTTCAGCGACAGGGGCGGGTCCTCCTGCACCAGGGCATCGAAAGCTTGTTCAAGGACCTCGAAGAACGCCAGTACGACGATCACGGTGTGGGCGGCCTCCAGAAGCTGGGTGCGTTCCACCCGCCCATGAGCGCGTCCCAGTCTTGCGCCCACGCCACGCGCCGCGTCGCGTCCCAGACCGAGGATTCTCCCGCGAGCGTCGAACATGCCGAGCAGCCCGCCGCTCAGACCGCCCGTGGCCAGATTGAGCGCTCCCGCGATCGCTCGGTCCAGCGCCGCCATGGCGGGAGGGTCCTGGCCCAGAAGTATCAGCGCGTCTCCGAAAGACAGCGGCCTCCGCGGCCCCACAGTACCCCCATGGATGTGCACTCGCCCGGCACCGCGACCAGCCTGGCACAGATCCCGTATGAGGTCCCACTGTTCGTCCGGGAGATGCCCACGCCCCGCACCGCGATCATCACGGAGCGGGGCGTGGCAAGAGGCTCGGTTCGGCAGCACGTCCTCGGCGGAGGTGTCAGGTCCGGGACCACTTCTGGTTGTCGCCGCCGTTGCAGCTCCACAGCACGAGGTTGGAGCCGTTGCCCGTGCCGCCGTTGTACGCGTCGAGGCACAGGCCCGCGTTGACGTTGGTGATCGTGCCGTCGGCGTTGACGTTCCACTGCTGGTTGGTCTGGCCGTTGCAGTCCCAGATCACCACCTTGGTGCCGTTGGTGGTGCCGAGGTTGTAGGCGTCGAGGCACTTGTCGCCGTAGACCACGAGTTCCTTGCGGGCGGTGTAGGTCCAGGCCTGGTTGGCGCCGCCGTTGCAGTCCCAGAGTTCGGCCTGGGTGCCGTTGGTGATCGTGTTGTTGTAGATGTCGGCGCAGCGGCCGGACTGTTTGCCGGTGAGCAGGGTGGCGTCGGTGCCGGGGACGGGTCTCACCGTGAGGGTGCCCAGAGCGGGACCGCCGGTCAGGGTCAGGGAGTTGGCCGATCCCTTGGTGAGGTGGACCTGGACCGAGACCGTGCCCGGGGTGGATCCGGTGGGCGGGAAGGAGACCGTGGTGGCGGTCTGCCCGTTGACCTGGAGGGTGCCGGTGACGGCGGTGGACGCCGTGTTGGTGTAGGTGAGGTCGACCACGTCCAGGCCGGTGCTCGCCGCGCTCACGCCGGTGAACTTCCCGGTGGACGTCGCGCTGTAGCCGCTGCTCGCCGCCTCGGTACCGGTCACCTTGAGCATCACCGAGCCGCCCGCCGGGACGCTGGTGGTGTAACTCGTGGCGTACGAGCCGAGGTTCTTCTGCGCCCACAGGTCGCGGACGCTCGCCGAGGCGCCGGTGAGGCCGAGGTCGGACCAGCGGACGGTGATGTCCTTGGCGGCGGAGGTGCGGTTGAGCAGCACGACGGCCCGGTCACCGGTGCCGGCGAGGACCTTGCCGTACACCTGGAGGCCCGAGGTGTCCTCCGCGACCTTGACGCCCTGGAGGCCGCGCGGGTCCTGGTCGACGGCGATGACGTCCGGGTTCTTGAGGATGGCCGCCGTCTCACCGGTCATGGTGGTGAGGTCGTTGCCGGCCAGCAGCGGGGCGCCGGAGATCGCCCACAGGGACATGTGGGTGCGGTTCTGCGCGGCGGTGAAGCCGGGCATGCCGACCATCAGCATGTCGGGGTCGTTGTAGTAGCCGGTGTGCTGTGCGTCCGGGTGCAGGGCCTGGTCGAAGTTGGACAGCATGTTGGTCTGCGAGGGCGCGTTGCCGTAGTAGATGATGTCCGTGCTGGTCCGCCACATGGGGGCGAGGCCCGGCGCCCAGTTCCAGGGGTTCTGGTAGCCCCAGTTGCAGATCGAGAGGGTCAGCGGGCGGCCGGTGGCGGCGGTGGCCTTGGTGACGGCGGAGCTGATCGCCTTGTACGTCGTCGCCGCGTCCAGTCCTTCGGCGTCGCCGCCGCACCAGTCGACCTTCACGAAGTCGAAGCCCCACTGGGAGAACTGGAGCATGTCCTGGTCGTAGTGGCCCTCGCTGCCGGTGTTCGGGGCGGCGGGGCGGCCGGTCGGGAAGTAGTAGCCGCAGCCGTTCTTGCCCGCGTCGGTGTAGATGCCGGCCTTCAGGCCCTTGCTGTGGATGTAGTCGGCGATGGCGCTCATGCCGCCGGGCCACTCGGAGGTGTCGACGGTGATGTTGCCGGCGCTGTCCCGGGTGCCCTGCCACCAGCCCTCGTCGATGTTGACGTACTGGTATCCGGCGGCGGGCAGTCCGGCCGAAACGAACGCGTCGACCTGCTTCTTGATGACGTTGTAGTCGATCTTCGCGGCGAAGCTGTTCCAGGAGGCCCAGCCCATGGGGGCGGTGGGGACGGACACCTGGCGGGTGGTCGCCGCCTGCGCCGGGCCCGGCTGGGCGAACAGGAGGGCGGCGGCCGCGGTCAGGACGAGGACCAGGGCACGTACGGCGGCGGTTCTGCAGCGTCTTGCGAGACCGGGTGGGGGGTACATCGGCTCCTCCGCGTACGGGACGGAATGCGTGGGTGATCGGGATGGCTATCGACACTTCGGCGATCGATATTTCGAACATGGATCGATTAACCGAACATGCTGTGCGCGCCGACCGTAGAGCCGCCCGGGGGTGAAGTCAACGGATGCGGCAGGCGTGAAGTCGACGGTCGGGCCGGGTCGTTGGACCTCTGTGCGGCGCGGCGCCGCCATACTGTCCGCCATGCGGGTTGCCATCATGACGGCGGGATCCCGGGGCGACGTGGCCCCCTACACCGGCCTCGGGTACCGGCTCGGCCGTGCCGGGCACGAGGTCACCCTGGTCACCCACGGCTGCTTCGAGCCGCTGGTGGCGGGCTCCGGGGTACGGTTCCACGCGCTGCCGGTCGATCCGCGCGCGGAGCTGGAGTCACCTCGGGGCCGGGGGCTGCACCGCAGTACCAGCGGCGCCGGGAAGCTGGTGCGGGTGGTGGAGCTGGCCCGGCGGCTGGTCGGGCGGATGACCGACGACCTGGTGGCGGCGGCGCGGGAGAGCGATGTGCTGCTGCTGTCGGCCTCGCTGGCGCCGCTCGGGCATGCCGTCGCCGAGGGGCTGCGACTGCCGAGCATGGGCCTTTATCTGCAACCCCTGGCACCCACACAGGAGTTCGCCCCTCCGGTGCTCGGTGGCGGCACCTTCGGAGCCCCGGGGAACCGGCTCGCCGGGCACGGTGTGAACCTCGCCGTGGAGCGTGTCTTCGCCGCCACCGTGCCCGCGGTCCGCGCCCGCCTCGGGCTGCCCCCGGTCCGGACCGGCCCCGCTCGGCGCGCCAGGGAGCGGCGGCTGTGGCCGGTGCACCATGGCTTCAGCCCGCTGGTGGTGCCCCGGCCCCGGGACTGGCGGCCGGGTCTGGGCGTGTGCGGCTACTGGTGGCCGTACGACACCGAGCCCGAACTCCCGCACAGGCTGCGGGAGTTCCTCGACGCCGGTCCGCCGCCGGTGTTCGTCGGGCTGGGCAGCGCCACCGTGCCGGACGCCGGCCGGCTGAGCGCGCAGGTCGTGGCGGCGCTGCGGCGGGCCGGGCTGCGCGGGGTGGTCCAGCGCGGCTGGGGCGGCCTCGCGGCGGACGGCGACGACATGCTGACCATCGGCGAGGTGGCGCACTCGGCGCTGTTCCCGCGGATGGCCGCCGTGGTCCACCACGCCGG
>NZ_MCGQ01000116.1 GCF_002242805.1 Streptomyces diastatochromogenes
GCAGGTCGACGTCGGCGAGCCGGGCCGGGGTGCTGCCCAGGACGACTCCGCCCGAGGAGGCGTTGTCGGCGATGGTGTCGACGATGCCGATGCGCCACTCGCGGATGCGCGAGTCGATGAGTTCCAGGGCCGGCAGGACGAAGTCCACGGCCGCGGCGGCCTCCGCGACCGTGACGCCCGGGCCGGCCAGGGACCGTTTGAGCACGAAGGCGATCTCCGGTTCCACCCGGGGCTGCAGGAACCGGGAGGCCGGCACGGGGGCGTTCTCCAGCCAGAACATGTCGTCCAGCAGGTGGCCGTAGTCCGGCTGGTCCACGCCCATCTGCCGCTGCATGGCGGGGGACGACAGGCCGACCTTGTGACCCTTGATCCGCGCGCCGTCGGCCACCCGGCGGCGGATCTGCAGCAGCTGGATCTCGTAGGCGTCGGCGAGCGTCAGGTCCGCGTACG
>NZ_MCGQ01000117.1 GCF_002242805.1 Streptomyces diastatochromogenes
ATCGGGTCGGTCGAGTCCTCGCCGTGCCTCGTCCAGGCAGGCGGCCCACGACCAAACTGTGTGCACTTTCGAGGATCGAAGTCAACCCTTGGTCGACCTATTGACTGGGCTCGAAACTGTATGCACTGTGGACCCCAAGAGCCGCCCGACAAGGCAATGACGCCAGCTCTGCCGATATTAGGACGGCCAATTATCGAGCTCGGGAGTTCGTATGTCCGTATGGAGCCTGGTGACCTGCCGCCCCAAGGACGAGGGAGCCGCACCGTTCGTCGCCGTCGCTGACACCGAGGGACGGGTACGACACCATCCGCTCCTGGCGCGCTATGCCGACGTGGGTGCGGCGCTGCGGGACTGGGCGGACCTGGAGCCGGTCCTGCGCGGCTGGCAGCCCGCCG
>NZ_MCGQ01000118.1 GCF_002242805.1 Streptomyces diastatochromogenes
TTCGGACGCGGGAGGCGAGCAGGATCGCCCGCCTCCGGGTCTGGGGGACGCCGAAGTCGGCGGCGTTGAGGATGCCGGTCCACACGGAGAACCCCCATCCGCGCAGTATCGCCGCGTACTGCTTCCACAGCGGGAGGACATCGGGCACTTCCTCCATGGCGACCCACTCCGGTTCGTCGGTCGCGTTCAGCGCGCGGAGGTAGCGCATGGGCTCGGCGGCGAGCAGCGAGCGCTCGTCCCGGCAGGCGGTCAGCAGGCGTTCGCGGGTGTCGCGTCCGGCGGCGAGATCAGTGACCGCTTGGTGCACGAGCGACTGGTCCACCAGGCCGAGGCGCTTGCCGGCCATCGACCACGCCTGACAGGGGGGACTGGCGATCAGCCCTTGTGTTCGGCCGGCCCACGGCCACGTCGGGTACCTGGCCACGTCCGTTCGGATGGTCAACTGCCCGACGGCGGCTCGGGTCTTGCAGGCCCACTCGTCCCATTCCAGGCCGACGTCGGGTGCGCCGAGCACGGTCAGTGCGTGGCTCCAACCACCCGGCCCCGCGAAGAGGTCGAGGATCAACTGGCCAGCCCGAAGTCGTCCTGGTGGGGTCCGTGCTTGGCGACGGCGCGGGCCGTGATGGCCTTGGAGGCGTGGGCGGAGGCGGCGGCGAGTTCGTCGGCGCCGGGTTCGAGGTACCAGGGGCGCAGGTCGAGCATGGCGGCGCGCATGCCGGTGGCGAAGCACAGGGCGGTGCCCTTGGGCAGGGCGCGGATCGCGTCGGCGGGCAGGATCCGCTCCTGCCGCATGCTGACGGAGGTCGACTTTCCGGACTCGGACGTGGAGGTGGAGGTGGTCTCGACGTCGTGGTCGCCGATCAGGCGGCTGAGCTTGTCGGCGAAGTCCGGGTCGTCGATTCCGGAGCCGATCACCTTGACGGTGGAGGCGGACCACATCGCGTCCATGCCGGCATCTCCCCAGACCTTCTGGCCCTGCCGGTAGGACTGCAGGATCGTGATCGGGATGATCCCGCGGCTGCCGAGGTGGGAGTACAGATCTGGAAGGTCGCCGACCTTGCAGACGTTGGCGGCCTCGTCGAGGATCGCGAGCATCGGCGGGTCGAGGCGTCCGCCGGCGCGCTCGGCTTGGGCGGTCGCCGCCCGCATCACGGAGTCGGCGCATGCCGCGATCAGGGCGCTCGCTCCGCCGCCGCCGTCCTTCGACAGCAGGTACAACGTGTCGGTGGACGTGACGAACTCGCTCGGCCGGAACTCGGGAACCTTCTTCTGCGGGGTGACCCAGGCGGCGATCTCAGCGTTCAGCAGGGCTGCAGCGTACTGGCGGGCGGTTTCGTAGATGCCGTCGCGGGTCTCGGGCGGGCCTTCGACCGTGCCCTTGAGCTGCGAGGCCACGGCGGTGAAGCCGTGGTCGCGGAGGATGTCCAGCGGGGCACGGTCGGCGGGGAAGGCCAGCCACTGCATGACGTCCGTGATCGGCCGCTCGTCGAGCGCGGCAGCGAGGAAGAGCTGGGAGAGGATGTTGCTGCCGGCCTTGGACCAGAAGTCGCCCTGCTGGGAGGCGTCCACGCTCGCAGCCAGGAAGTGCCCGGCCAGGCGGCCGGCGCCTTCCAGAGTCATGGCGTCGGCGAGAGGGTTCCACCACATCTCGTGGGCTGCGTGCGCGATCTGCTGCGGGTCCATCGACCAGGTCCGGCCGACCTTGGCGCGGGCGTCCAGGGTGGCGGTGTAGGCGTCGCCTGCCGCCTTGTTGGAGGTCAGCAGGACCGGGCCGGGCGCGTTGAGAATGGAGGGGATGGCCAGCGAGGTGGTCTTGCCCGATCGGGGGGCCATGATGGCGACGGCGACGTCCTCGTACCCCATGCGGACCTCATGCTTGGTCCCCTGGAGGTTGCCGAGCAGGATGCCGGTGTCCCGGGCGTCGATGTGCTTGGCGTTCTTCAGGCTGGGGCGCAAGCTACGAACTTTGTCGGTGATCGCCTTGGCCATCAGCGGCTCGATGTCCTTCGGCCTGGCCATCCCGGTGATCTTCTTCTTCCGGCCGCCACTGCTCTTGCGGCGGGCCCACAGGAGCCCGGCCACGGCACCGAGCGCCAGCAGCGCGGCGATCGGGACGAGCCGAGTGCCGATCAACAGGGATGTTTTCCCGATGTGGGGCCATAGCTGGTCGGGGTGGAGCAGGGCGGCGGTCGGCTGGTAGGGCGCCCGGGCGCCTCCGGTGAGGTAGGCGGTGATGTTGCCGGACAGCCAGGCGAGGTGAGACAGGGGGACAACGACGGCGAGGACTCCCATGAGGAGACGGAAGGCGATGTCGGACCCGTCGGTGTTGTTGTTGGAGGCAGGAGGCAAAGGGCTACATGCTTCGATGCGGGGGCGAAGGGGTCAGCGGGTGCGGCCGGGGCCGGAGGGCGGCCGTTGGGGAACGCCGAGTGGTGTCCTCGGGGTTGCGTGGCGGGCGGCGAGTGCGCGGATGCGGTCCTCCAGTACGAAGGCGACCTGTGCGGCGGGCACTTCCTGGCGTGTGTGGGTGACGAGATCCGGGCTGTGTGTCGGGAGGCTGAGCACCGTGCCGGTGCGCGCTACCGGGTGAGGCTCGGTGAGCGCGGTGGTGAACGCGGCGATCAGGTGTGTCGGCGTGTGCTCGCCGAATCGGGCCTGCCACACCGGGGGCCGGGAATCGCTCAGGAAGGTGGTCACCCACCAGGTACCGGTCTCCTCGTGCAGGTCGACGCGTACCGTGCCGTCGGGTGAGGCGAGCCGGTTGTGGGCGTAGGTCGGGGACCAGCCCGCGCTGCGGAGCGGTTCGAGTGGGTCACGGGTGTCTGACGGATCGGTGGTGGGATCGGTGAGAGCGTCGGTGAACGCCGCGATGATTTCGACGGGTGTGCGGGCGCCGAAGCTTGCGTGCCAGGCGGGCCGGTCCGGTCCGGGTGCGTGGTGGAGGGTCCACCACTGGCCGTCGGGGTCGGGCTCAAGCCGCAGGAGAGCCTTCTGGTCGGGGCTGGAGAGGATGACGCGTGGCATCAAGGGGTCGTGGCCGTGGCTCCAGCCACAGGCGCGGTGCAGCGGGACGGTGATCCAGGCGGAATCACCGCCTCCGGCCAGGTGACGCGGTGAGATGTAGTCGACATCGACTGTCTCGGGGGCGTGCGGCATGGTCACCTCCGCACCGCGAACGTTCGGCCGGGCGCCCGGGTCGGCATCGTGGTGGGCGGTGGCGCCAGCGGCGAAGGGCTTTGTCGGGCAGCGGTGTTGATGGCACCGAGAACGTGGCCGTGGGTGGCCCAGTCGTCGAGGTAGCTCCAGCACTCGGCGTGGTGCTGGGCCAGAGCGCCGTCGAAGACGGGGGTGCCGGGCTTGGCGTCGGCGGGGAGGCTGTCGCGGGTGTGCAGCCATTCCTCGTGGAGGGCGTCGAGTCGGTCGAGGGCGGCATGCAGGGCGCCGAGCTGGTAGACCCATCGGGTCTGCGCCATGCCGGCGGGCACGAGGGCCAACTGGACGTCGGCGGTGGCCAGGAGATGGCGGGTACCGGAGCGGACGGTTTCGAATGCCTCTGCGGTGTCGGCGTAGCGCTTGCTCTGGCGCAGCCCGTAGGCGTCGTCGTCGTACGGCCAGCCGTCGAGGTCGGTGTGCTCGTCGGAGTAGACGTCCCAGGCGTCGAGGATCTTCTTGCTGTCGCGGAGGTATTTGTCGAGGTGGTCCAGGAATTCGCGATGAGCGTGCGGGGCGTTGGAGATAAGGGGGTCCATTTTCAGAGGGTCAGCGGCGGGCGGCCGGACGAGCGGCGGTGGTCGCCGCCGGGGCGGTCGTGGGCTTGTCGTTCTGCCGCCGGGCGGCACGGGCCTGCGCACGGATGGTCTTGAGACGCGCCGTGTGCACCTCGACGATCTGCTCCGGCCGGAGTGGGCTGGGATTCTGCACGGCACTGTGGTGGGCGGTGCGGTCGTGCATGCCGCGCTGGAGCGGGGCGGGATCGGCCAGCGTGGTGACGAAGGCGTTGACCAGGTGGACGGGCGTACGGTCATCGAAAGCGGCGTGCCACAGCCGGGGACCATGGCGCCCGCGATCGGAACCGTGGACCTCAATCGCCCAGGACACGAGAGAGCCACTGCACTGCTCGATACGGCAGGCACCATCCGGTGAACTGGCCGCTCCACGCGCATCGAGGAGCCACCCCGCAGCGTCCACCACGTCCAGTGGGCCGATCTGTTCGTTGCTCGCAGGGGCGACGAGGGCGTCGGTGAAGCTGCCCAGGATCTCGGCGGGCACCAGTTCGCCGAACGACGCGGTCCAGCCCGGCTCGGTGTCGGTGGATCCGGCCCACAGCCGCCACCAGGCGAATGGACCTGACTCCGGGACGAAGTCGAGGCGGTAGCGGTGATCCGGGCTGATCAGGACGATCTCGGGGCTGAGCGGGTCGGAGGCGCGTTTCCATCCGGCGGCGGCCAGGCCGTGGGTGACGTGGCGGGCGTCGCCGGGGCCGGCGAGGTGACGCGGGCTGGTGTCGAAAGGGATGCGCCAGGCGTGCGTCCTGGCGAATTGCGCGAGCTGCTGTTCGCTCACCGGCACGAGCCGCACCCCGGTTCACTCGGCGGCTTGGCGGCGTACAGGGCGCGCAGGTCGTCGATGACGTAGTGGAGGGTGTGTTGGTCGGTCTGTTCCCAGGCGGCGCTGCGCAGTTCCTGGACGAGGAGGTCGACTTCATGCGCCCGCGGCGTGTCCGGGCGGTGGTTCTGCACGGTGCGGGCGAGGGCGCGCAGGGCGTCGGCGAGCTGGATGGGGAGGCCGGTGTACTCGTCCAGTAGCGGCTCGACGAGGGCAAGCGCCTCGGTGGGGTCCGGCTCCTGGCGCAGGTACTCGGTGAGACGGGACAGGGTCTCGCTGGCAGCGTGGATCATGTCGGGGGTCAGGTCGGGCACAGGACTCCTCGGAATAGGGGCTGGGGTCGGGGTCAGCGGCGTGGGCGGAAGGCGCCGGTTCCGGCGTGGGCGCGGGGGGTGGTGCGGGGGCGTGGGCTGCGGACGGAGTTGCGGGCCCAGGTGGCGGCGCGGGCCGCAGCGATGCGCGCCTGCTGCCATGCGCTGAGCTGGGAGGGCAGGACGGACACCGACGTGGTCCGGATTTTTGTGCTGTGCGGGACGCGTCCGCGCGGACGC
>NZ_MCGQ01000119.1 GCF_002242805.1 Streptomyces diastatochromogenes
GCGGGCCAGCTCGTCGGCGGCGATGTTCTCGGCGAAACGCTGCCGCAGCAGACCGCGGGCCCGTTCCATGGCGGCCAGGTCCACCCGGCCCTGCGGGTCCGGCAGACGTGCCGGACGCGTGGCGGCATCGCGGGTCAGGGCCAGCACGGTGGCGGTGAGGCGCTCCTCGACGACCAGCCGGGGTGCGTTCTCGACGACCGCGGTGTGCAGGTGGGCCACGGCTCGGGCCAGGGCCGGGTCGTCCACCACGGGGGTGTCGAAGAGCGGCAGCCCGGCGCCGCCGGGAGCCGCGTCGTGGAGGACATCCCGGAGCAGATCCTCGCCGAGGTGCAGCATCCGGTAGCGGTACCCGTGGTGGACGGCCGACTGTCCGTCGTGCGGCTCGTCCGGATTGAACGCCATGACCAGTCCGGCCGCGCTGACGTGCCGCTCCCCCCTGCACACGAACGACTGGGCTCCGTCGTCGGTGACTCCGAAGGAGTACGTGTCGTGGGCATGCATCGGATAGGCGTAGTGCTCGAAGCGGGCGTGCATGGCCTCCAGCGCAAGCCCGGGAACCCGCCAGTAGGCGGCGCGCTCCCCGGAAGGCGTCATGTCCTCATTGTCCCGCACGAGCGTTCAAGCCCCGGATCTTCTGGAGGCGCACCCTGGACCCGTCGCCCCAACCAGCGAAGGAATCACGAGAATGACCGGGAACGTCTCAGCGGCACCGTCGACCCTCCACGGGACGGAGCGGGTCCGCCTGGCCGTCTACAACGGATTCGCCCGCACCGGCCGTGCTCCGAGCGTGCCGGAACTCGCCGCACTCACCGGACTCGCCCCCGACCAGGTGCGTCAGGAACTGCGCACCCTTCACGCAAGCCATGATGTGGTCCTTGACCCGCAGGACAACGACCACGTCGTGATGGCCCACCCCTTCGCGTCCGTGCCGCTCGGCTTCTCCGTCATGGGGGCGCACACACTGTGGTGGGGCGGCTGCGCCTGGGACTCGTTCGCCCTGCCCCACCTGCTCCGGGACGAGCCCGACGTCCTGGTCGCCACGCGCTGTCCGGCCTGTGACACCCCGCACGCCTGGGTGGTCGGCCGGGACGCGCCCCCGCAAGGCGACCAGGTGGCCCATTTCCTCACCCCCATGCACCGGGCCTGGGACGATGTCGTGCACACCTGCGGCAACCAGCGCCTGTTCTGCTCCACCGACTGCGTCGACACCTGGCTGCGGCGGACGGGCCAGGAGCGCGGCTACGTCATGGATCTGGGCACCCTGTGGCGCCTCGCCCGCGACTGGTACTCCGGACGCCTGGACCCGGACTACACCCGCCGCGACCCCGTCTCCGCCACCGCCTACTTCGCCGAGGTCGGCCTGCACGGATCTTTCTGGGGGCTGCCTGACTGAGGTCCGCCCCACAGGTCAGAGAAAGGCCGCGAGACCGTCCAGGAGCCGGTCCACGTCATCCGTGGTGTTGTAGGGCGCCAGACCCACCCGCAGGGCGGGATCCTCGAGCTTCAGCGCGGTGAAGGGCTCGTACGCGTAGAACGATCCGGCGGGTGCCAGCACGTTGCGTGCGGCCAGGTGTGCCTGGGCCTCGCGCGCGTCGCGGCCTTCGAGGGTCATCAGGAGCGTCGGGGTGCGGTCGGGAGCCTTCGAGTGCAGGGTGACCGCGTCGCCGAGCGCCCGCAGGCCTTCCTCCAGCCGCGTACGCAGGTCCTGCTCGTGCTCGTGCAGGGCGCCGAGCGAGTGCGTGAGCCGTTCCCTCCGCGTGCTTCCCGTCCCCGGGTCCATCGCGGCGAGGAAGTCGACGGCCGCGGTGGCGCCCGCCAGGATCTCGTAGGGGAGCGTGCCGAACTCGAACCGCTCCGGCACGGTGTCGGGGGACGGCACGAGCTTGTCCGGGCGCAGCGTTTCGAGGAACTCGGGCGCCGCCGCGAGAACCCCGCAGTGCGGTCCGAGGAACTTGTACGGCGAGCAGACGAACAGGTCGGCCCCGAGGGCGGGTACGTCCACGAGATGGTGCGCGGCGTAGTGGACGCCGTCCACGTACACCAGGGCGCCGACCTCGTGGGCCCGGTCGGCGATTTGGCGGACGGGTGGCTTGGTGCCGAGCACGTTGGAGGCCGCCGTGACCGCGACCAGCCGGGTGCGGGGTGACAGGGCCCGCTCGTACGAGTCGAGGTCCAGCTCCGTGGTGTCGGCGTCGATCTCGATCCAGCGGACCGTCACTCCGGCGCGCTCGGCCGCCTGGACCCAGGGGCGGACGTTGGCGTCGTGGTCCAGACGGCTGAGGACGATCTCGTCGCCCGCCTTCCAGCCCTTGGCCAGATGGCGGGAGAAGTCGTAGGTGAGCTGGGTGGCGCTGCGCCCGTGGACGACGCCGCCCGCGGGCACGCCCAGCAGGTCGGCGTAGGCGGCACGGAAGTCGGCGACGGCGCGCTCGGCGTTGAGTTCGGACGTGCTGATGGTTCCCCGGTTGGACAGGGGGCCGGTCAGGGTCGCGGCGATGGCGTCGGCGACGGGGCGGGGGGTCTGTGTTCCGCCCGGCCCGTCGAAGAAGGCGAGGCCGGTGTCGAGGGAGGGGAAGTGGGCCCGCAGCGCGGTGAGATCGATGGCCATGGTCTTACTCTGGCGTCGTCACCGCGACACGTAAAGCGATGGATTCCGAAGAGAAAGTTCATGATCCATGAAGTCTCAGCCGGATCTGAAGCTCCTCGCCACCTTCCTGGCCGTGGTGCGCCAGGGCTCGATGGCCGAGGCCGCGGCGGCGCTCGGCTACGTGCCCTCGGCGGTGTCCCAGCACATCGCCGCGCTGGAACGCGACATGGGCGTCGAACTGATCGTCCGCCGCCCCGGCAGCCGGCTGATCCTCACCGCGGCCGGCCGCTCCCTCGCCCAGGCGGCCGAGGCGCTCTTCGACGCGACCGCGCGGTTCCAGGACGCCGCGAGCGGTATCGCCGACCGAGAGATCGCCGAACTGCGCGTGGGGACCTACCCCAGCGCCATGACCTACCTGCTCCCGGAGGTTCTGTCCACGCTCAGGGCTCGACGCCCCGGTCCCCGGCTCCGACTCGTCGTCGTGGAGACGGACGAAGGGGTGCCGAGGGTGAAGTCGGGGGACCTGGACCTGCTCGTCGCCTACCGCTACCTGCCCGAGGACCCGCCGGCCCCGTCCGAGGCGTTGACGATCACCCTCCTCGGGCACGAACCACTGGTCCTGGTCACGGGCGCCGAGCCGGGGCGCCGACGCCCGGTCGAGCTGGCCGAATGCCTGGACCGGGAGTGGGTCTCGGGACACGCGCACAACCCCGACCGGCGGCTGCTGCACCGCTGGGCCGGAGAACTCGGGATCGCGCCCCAGGTGACACTGGAGACCGAGGACCTGCACAGCATGCTCGCCATGATCCGGGCCGGCCTCGCGGTGGGCCTGATCCCGGCCACGCTCCTCGGCGGGCAGGACGCCGGAGTCGAGCGGGTGCTCCTGCCGGCCGGGGTCGCGCCCCTCCACCGGGAGATCCTCGCCGTCAGCCGACCCGGCGCCCGCCCCCCGATCGTCGACGAGCTGGTCACGCTCCTGGCGGGTGCCGTGGCCTGACTCTCCACGGTCGGACTTCAGCTCTCCGTGGGGTCCGTGTGCAGGTGGACGCTCAGCTCTTCGTGCGTCGGGGACGGGGGCAGCGGCCGGGTGCCGTTCGGGCGCAGTCCGTCCACGAAGATGCGCACGTGGCGGGTGGCGAGGGCGGCGGCCTGCGCTGCGGGGAGGTAGGGCATCGGGCGGCAGGCCATGGCCCCGGTGGTGATCAGGTCCATGTGGGTGGCGTCGGGCCGGATGGTCCCCTGGGCGCGGGCGTGCGTCAGCAGCTCCTCCAGCAGGGGAGCGATCCGGCCCTGGAGTTCGGCCGCTTCGCGGGTGGTGGGAACCGGCCCGCCGATCAGGGGGAGTACGAGGATGTCCCGCTCGTCGACGAGGCGTAGCAGGAACCCCTCGACGGCGGCCAGGGCGTCCTGCGGGGCGGCGTCCAGTGCCTGGTGGGCTGCCTCTATCACCAGGGCGAATCCGTCGATCACGACCTGCTGGACCAGGGCCTCGCGATCGGGGAAACGCCGGTAGAGCGTGGCGATGTTCACCCCCGCCCGGCGGGCGATCTCGTCCAGTGGCGCCGCGGTGCCCAGTTCGCGAAAGGCGGTGCGGGCGGCGGCGAGGATCTGCGCCCGGTTGCGGGCCGCGTCGGCCCTCAGGCGCGGCTTTCTGTCCTCGCCTGTGGTGCGGGAAGTCACCGTGGGCCTGTCCTTTCTCGACCGTGCGGCCGGCCCTGATCCCGGCCGGCCGACGCCTTGAGATTACGTCACCTCTGCTCACCAGGACGCCTAAGTGAAGGATTTCCTTCGCTTGGTGTTACGGTGGATGAGCCGGTCGGGAGCACGCGCCGTGGGGACCCCTCGGGTGCGCCCGCCCGCCGGCCGGCCTTCCGTTCGGGCGCCGCAGCCGTTGCCCGCAGCGATCCCCCCACCTGTCCCGAGAGAAGAGAAGTGGTGTCATCCGTGCAGAGGACACGTTTCGAAGGCAAGGCCGCAGTCGTCACCGGCGGCAGCGGTGGCATCGGCGCGGCCGTCGCACGGCGGCTGGCCGACGAAGGAGCGGCGGTGGCGATCGGCTACCGCGGCAACAAGGAGGCGGCGGACGCCCTCGTCGCCGAGCTGGTCGCAGGCGGCAGCCGGGCCGTCGCCGTACAGGCCGACGCCGCCGACCCGGAGCAGACCAGGGCGCTGATCGAACGGGCGGTGGCCGAGTTCGGCCAGCTGGACGTGCTCGCGTCCTGCGCCGGCATCGAGCACTTCGACGCTCTCGAAAGCATCACGCAGGCCGACTTCGACCGCGTCTTCGCGGTCAACACGCGCGGGCAGCTGTTCGCCGTCCAGCACGCCGCCGCCCACATGCGCGAGGGCGGCCGCATGGTGCTGACGTCCTCGGTCAGTGCCTCCAAGGCGTTCTTCCGCCACACCCTCTACGCCGCGAGCAAGGCGGCGGTGGAGTCGATGGTGCTGAACCTGTCCGCCGAACTCGGGCGGAAGGGCATCACCATCAACGCCATCGCTCCCGGCGGCACCGCAACGGACATGGCGGTCGAGTACGGGGCCAGCTACGTGCACCCCGACCTGGTGGGCAAGCAGGACCTCTCCGACTGGGTCGATGAGCAGATCGCGCTGCGACGGCTCGCGCAGCCCTCGGAGATCGCCGCCGGATACGCGTTCCTCGCCTCCGACGACGCCGCTTACATGACCGGCCGCACCCTGCAGGTCGACGGCGGCATGTTCTAGGGACAGGCCGCCGTCGACCGTAGCCCTGTCCTGCCGCAGCCCCGTCGGGAGCACACCACCGAAGGGGCTGCGGGCCCCGCCGACATCGGAAAGTTTCCTCACCTCATGCGCCACGTCACCGAGTTCCCTCCCGGTGCCCCGACCCTGATCACTCCTCCCGACCCCGGTGCGGACCCCGCGGCCGATCACGCACGACACGCCAGGCGCGCACTGGTCGACTCCGAGCCCGGCGTTCCCGGTCCGGTGCTCGCCGCGGCCGCCGGTGCCCGCAAGGCGATGCTCGTGCCCGTGATCACCGCGCTGGCGATCGGCACCGTGTTCGTCGCCGTCTATCTCGCGGCGTTCCACGCGCCGTCGGTGCGTCACCAGCCGCTGGGCATAGCCGCGCCCGACAAGGTGGCCGCCCGCACGGAACTCGCCCTCAACAACGCGGCACCCGACGGATACACCTTCTACCGCTACCCCGATGCCGAGGCCGCTCGCCAGGCCGTCACCCACGACCAGGTCCCCGCGGCCCTGGTCGCCGACGGCCGGGGGACGCGTGTCCTGGTGGCCGGCGCGCAGGGACCGTCCACGGTCTCCAGCCTCGCCACGGCCATGACGGCGGCCGTGGGCAAGCCCGTTCCCGTGAAGGACGTGCTGCCCCTCGCGGCGGGGGACTCACGCGGACTGTCGGTGTTCTACGCCGCCTTCGGCGTGGTGCTCGCCGGCTTCCTCTTCGCGGTGTCCTCGTACCAGATCGCCCCGCGCCTGCGGCTCGCCGTCCGCGTCACCTCGATGCTGGTCTTCTCCGCCGCCTCCGGCGTGATGGTGGCGCTGATCGCGCACACCGCTCTCGGCGCGCTGCCGGCCTCGTTCGCCGTGGTCACCGCCGTGGTCGGCCTGCTCGCCTGGGCGTCCGCCGCGGCGGCCGGGCTGCTGCTGCGCCTGTTCGGGCCGCTCGGCATGCCGGTGGCCTCGGTGGTGCTGCTGATCCTCGGCAACGCCACCTCCGGTGGCATCCTGCCCGCCACGTTTCTTCCCGCATGGCTCTCTCCGCTCGCGTCCGTCCTGCCACCAGCGGCAGCGGTACGGGGACTGCGCGGAGCCTCCTACTTCCACGACGCGCATCTCACGGGCGCCACGCTGACCCTGCTCGCATGGGGCCTGGGCTGCCTCACGC
>NZ_MCGQ01000120.1 GCF_002242805.1 Streptomyces diastatochromogenes
GAGCAGGGCTACGCCACCGCGCAGTGGATCGTCCGCGAGGGAGCGTCCAAGGGTTTGGATGCACAGCGCATGGCGGTAGCCGGGGAATCGGTCGGCGGGAACATGACCGCCGCACTCGCCCTCATGGCCAAGGAGCGCGGTGACGTCAGGTTCATACAGCAGTCGATGTACTACCCGGTCACGGATGCGGCCATGAACACCGGTTCCTACGATCAGTTCGCCACCGGGTACTACCTGAGCCGCAAGCTGATGGAATGGTTCTGGGACGCTTACACGACCGACCCGGACCAACGCGCTGAGATCACCGCGTCTCCCAACCGGGCCACCATCGAGCAGCTCTCCGGTCTGCCGCCCGCCTTGCTGATCGTCGACGAGGCCGACGTGTTGCGCGATGAGGGCGAGGCGTACGCCTCCAAGCTCCGAGCAGCGGGCGTTCCGGTGACCACAGTGCGCTACGACGGCACGGTGCATGACTTCATGCTGCTCAACTCGCTGAGTCAGTCCAAAGCCGCCCGCGGAGCCATCGACCAGGCAACAGCGTTCTTGCGCAAGGCCCTTGGCACCGCCCAAGCCTAGACTTTGCGGGCACGGACGCCCCACGTTCGACACAGACGGAGCGCAGCGGGTCCGAGTCTGGGCCACCCACGCGGTCCCGGTTCCGGGGGTCCTCTTCGAAACAGGTACGCACCGCAGCCTCCGGTACCAACGTGTTGAGGAGAAGGAGTGAGCGGCCTGCTCTCGGACATTCTCGAGGCTCACGGCGGCACGAAGCGGTGGGAGCAGTTGACGACGGCGACGGCCACCATCGTCAGCGACGGCGAACTCTTCGCGTCCAAGGGCCTGCCTCAGGACCTCCAGCCACGCCGCATGACACTCAGTTTGCACGAGGAGCGCGCGGCGGTGAGCCCCTTCGGCTCCCCCGATCAGCACACCGACTTCACGCCTGGCCGTACAGCGATCATACGGAGCGACGGCACGGTCGTGGCCGAACGTCTCGACCCGCGCAAGTCGTTCGCGGGGCATGTCCTGGACACCCCCTGGGATCCGCTGGACCGCGCTTACTTCAACGGCTACGCGCTGTGGACGTACCTGACCACACCGTTCTTCATGATCATGGACGGCATGGCCGTCGAGGAAAAGGAACCATGGACCGAATCGCCGGCCGAGCGCTGGCGTCGTCTCCGGGTCACATTCCCGGACGACATCGCAAGCCACAGCACGGTCCAGGACTTCTACTTCGGGGACGACCTTCTGCTCAGACGGCACGACTACCACGTGGACATCGCCGGCGGCTTCGCGGCCGCCCAGTACGTCACCGACATCGAGGAAGCGGACGGCATCAAGTTCCCGACCAGGCGTCGCGCGTATCTGCGCGGGCCCGACGGACATCCCGACCACGATCACGTCATGGTGAGCATCGATCTGAGTGACGTGCACTTCTCATGACGTCCTCTGACGCACAGCGACGCCCACGACCACGTCGACATCGGCACGGCCCACCCGCCACGCCTCCATCTACGGCCCCGTAATGGAGGACGCCTTCAAACTCATCGCGGCCAGCAGTGCGGGCAGCGGCCTCTGGACGATCATCGACGCCGCCACAAGCAACAGCCCCAGGGAACTCAGTGAGTGTGAGTCCGGTGCCGGTGAGGCAGCCGTCGATGAGGTTGGGCCGTAGCTGGATCTGGCGCAGGCCCCGGCGGAGGCTGCGTTCGAGGTGCTCATCGTCGGTGAAGGCGGTGAAGGCGGTGAAGGCGGTGTTGGTCGGCGGGCCGCGCCGTAAGAGCAACCAGATACCCTCGACCGGGTTCAAGTCTGGTGCATACGAGGGCAGTTGCGCGATGGTGCGTCGCCGTCCTCGCGGATCGCGCGTATTCGTCCCGTGCAATCCGAGGGGCACCTGCGCCGAGGCGGCATCCAGGCGGTCATTCCCCAGCCCGCTGACCGGGTCGGTCACCGCCTGAAGGGGGCCGCGCCGGAGGCCGTCCGCCCGGTTTCGACGCCGAGGCATGCAAGCAGCGGAACACCGTTGAGCGATGCATCAGCAGACTCAAGCAGCGGCGCGGCCTGGCCATGCGAACAGACAAGCTCGCCATCGCCTACCAGGCCGCACTCCACCTCGCCGCCATCCTCATCTGGGTCCGGCGATAACTCGGGTCAGCGATCGGTCACCCACTGCACGTCCGGGGGCCAGGAGCCACGGCTGATGATGTGGTCGACGATTCTGAACGCTTCGCCGATCGGCACGGTGTCCTCATTCGGGTACTCGTCATGCTGCCCGTTGGAGAGGATGAACCCCGCGCTCGATCCCAGGGCTCCTGGCTCCACGGCGTGCTTGCCGGGATCGTCCTCCCTGTCGAGCAGGATCACCATCGCCCGCTTGGCGTTCGTCACGAATGCCAACGACCGGCCGGACGAACTAGCAAGCCATGTCTCAAGGCAGCCGCCCTCGATCCGCTCCCGCAGGACCTCAATTGCCGCCTCGGACGATACAGGCACACCGCTACTGCCATCGACCACCCAAGACTCGATCACGAGTACGACGATCTCACAGCCAGGTCTGAGAGACAGTCCCTAGATGATCGAATCCAAGGGGTTTAGTGGTCGTAGGCGGTCAGTGCGTGCATGACCGGCTGGCCGCGCATGAACCTGGCTCCACTCGTCAGGCCCCCTTGTAATCGATCATCTAGGGAACCGGGAGGCGCTCTACCGGCGGACCGCCGAGATCAGTCCGCCGGGCCCCTCCTCGCGCTGCGGCGGGGTGCTGATCGGGCGGCCGTAGGCGGCAGCGCGCTCGCGCAGGGTGTGGCTGCTGGCCTCCCAGCCGTACCCGGCCAGCCAGCCCACCGGGTCGTCGGGCATCTCCGAGACCCACATGGACGCCGCCGATCCCGGCACAGCGTCCGCGCCGAAGCGCTCGATCACTCCGCGCGAGCCCAACGTCAGCCCCATCCGACTGCCTGCCGCCGACTGCGCGCTGATCCGGCCCAGCAGCAGCTCCACCGCGTCCTCGGGCAGATAGATCAGCAGTCCTTCGGCGATCCACACGGTCGGCACGGCCGGGTCATGCCCCGCGGCGGCCAGCGCGCCCGGCCAGTCCTCACGCAGATCCACCGCGACGGTGATCCGCTCACAGCGTGCGACGGCCCGCTCCTGACGCAGCACCAAAGCCTTGAAGTCCAGCGGCGCGGCAGTGTCGACCTCGAACAGCCGGGTGCCCCCGGGCCAGTCCATCCGAAAGGCCCGGCTGTCCATACCGGCGCCGAGCAGCACAACCTGCCGAACCCCGGACGCGGAAGCCTGCTGCAACAGATCGTCGAGGAACCTCGTCCTGATGACGATGGAGAACGCCACACCCAGCCGACGGCGTCGCGCGGCCTCGTCACCGGGCAGCGGCGACGAGGAGGGCCCCAGGCCACCGGCGGTGGCGAAGGCCTTAGCCAGTGGATCGCGGAACAGCGCGTCCTCCCGCTCGGTCTCCAACGCCCGCACCCTGGCCACCCCCACCGCCGTGGCCCACACACCCGACGGCCGCACCCGCTCCTGCCCATCAGTCACCACGCCAGCCTAGATGATCGATCCCAAGGAGGCCTGACGAGCGGAGCCAGGCTCATGCGCGGCCAGCCGGTCATGCACGCACTGACCACCCACGACCACTCAACCTCTTGGAATCGATCATCTAGCGTCGTAGTGCCTTGCGTGACAGGACGGCAAGGCTCGGGCGGCCCCGGCACCCCGCGCCCTGGGCCGAGGGCTGCCCCTCCACCTACCTCTGTTCGAAGTGCATGGGTGCGCTGTATGAGGGTCGGCGGCCGCCGACCCTCCCATCAGCTCCCATGATCTTCAGAATCTGTGTGGCCAGAAGAACGAGTCAGGGATACGAACGGCGGGCGGCCGCCGGGGGGTGACGACGCCGATGGCGTCTTCGGCGGCCCGCAAGGCCTGTTCGTGGCTGCCGCTGCCGAGATGATGAGCGGGGCAGTTTCTGCAGTCGCCGGTTCGGGCGTGCGCATTGGGGCTGCCGTTGAGGCCCCGTACGTGGGTGAAGGCGTGTTGGGGGAAGTCGGCCCGCACCGTGTGCCAGGTGCCGTGTCGCTCTTCTTCGGTGAGGCCGGCGGCCACTTCCGGGTGCATCGGCGGGTACAGCTGGCCGTCGTGCTCGCGGAGCATGAAGACGCGGTCGACGTAGTCGACGGTATCCCCCTTCGGTTGCTCTGCATCTAGCCAGGCCAGGGCGTTGCTGCGGCTTCCGGGCCCCCAGAGGTACTCCGCGGGGAACTGCGTTGTCTCGAACCGGGCGTCGAACGCTGCCCAGTGAGCGTCCTCGTACCGGCTGCCGGGGCGAGAAGCGCTGCGGATCAGGAGGTAGAGGTACCCGTCGGCATCGGTGTTGTCGCGCAGAGCATCGGCCTGGGCCATGTGGACACTTCCCTCGTCGTTCCAGGCCATGACGACGATGTCGCGTTCCACCGGGGCGGGATACAGGCGCCCGCCAGGGGTCGGGCGTCCCCACAGCTGATTGATCAACTCTGCCAGGTCGTGCAGCGTCCGTGCTGTCTCCACAGGCGTCGTGCGGTGGTAACCGGTCGGGTGTGCGACAGCATTGCGCAACTTCGACATCGCATGCTCGATGCCACGCGTGCGCTGACCACGCAGAAGGCCAGCCGCTCGCGCCCAGGTCCGCAGCCCGGCGAGCATCCCGTTGAACTCGATCAGCGTGCTGCCGACCTTCAACTGCCACTGCGGCGAGGGCTGCTGTCGCGGTCTCCGCCGGCTCCTCCTGCCCACCTTCCGTACCGCGGCGAGCACATCGTCGTAGCTGCGCACGTCCTCGGTTGCTGGAGACTCCAAGCCGTTGGCGTCCTCGAACGTGACCGCACCAGCGCACCACAGAACGAACCGCTCGCGCAGCGCCTGCTCCATCACCAGCAAGGCGCGGTCGTCGACGATGGTGAAGACGTCATAGTCGAGCAGGCCATAGGCGAAAAGACGCTGAAGCCGATCGAACTCCCGGCGCGTCCCCTCCGCCACGTCCGAAGCAAGCTCGCAGTCCGCGACCAGCCGTTGTAGGAACTCGGCTGACCTTTCGGCCGGCATCGCGCCGCCCAGCCCGAGCGGGGTGAAGACGAGCGCTGCGGTGTCCGGCGTCTGCAGCTCCTCCAGCGAGCGGATCTCTGCCACGGCTACGACCTCCTGTGTGGGCAACCCATCAGGATGCATGAGGAGTTCACCCTGCGCCATTGCTTTTGCCGCTGCTGGAGATGACAGTGCGGTTCGCAAGTCCCGCCCGCTCCCCTTCACACCATGCTCCTCACCCCCGACCCGACACCGCCGAGGAGCGGTACACGACGTGGGCCGGGCGCTACAGCCAGAAGCCGACCGTGGTGATCCAGCTCATCAAGGAGACGAGCGGCCAGGAGCATGCCCTTCGTACATGGACGGCCCAAGGCGAGACCGCATCCGAGAACAAATGAGCGTGCGACGAGCTGGTCAGCGGCGCCGTGGCCCACAGCGAGCGACATAGGATCCATGAACGCGGCACACACATTCGATGATCTCGTGGAGATACAGAAAGCGGTCGACGAGGCGCATGGCCGGGTACGGGAGCTGAAGGACACCTACGGCCGGCCCACGGCTCAACCGTGGTCGCCGGAGCAGCACGCCGGGGACGAAAGCAAGCCCCGCTACGACGTGGAGGCCGCCGTACGGACCAAGGCCCGGCACCCGGAACCAGAGCCGGCGGAGGACGTGGCGGCCTGAACCCAACACGTAGGCCCGCATCCCATCGGTATGGCCCGCGTGATCGGCGGCTCAGGGCAGGTAACCAGCGACCAGAGCGGCGCGCTCGGCGGGCGGGGGTGTCGGGCCCTAGCTGTGTCACCTCATGACATTGGTTCCTCGCGGTCAGGCTTGGCGGGCGTAGGACGCGAGGCGATCGGCGAGCGCGATGACGAGTTCGTGCAGTTCAGCGGGGCGCTCGATGACGAACGGCCGGTCGAGTGAGGCGAGTACCGGAGGCAACCAATCGAGCCGCTCCGCCCGCAGCTCGACGCGCAGCCAGCGCTCGGTCGCCCGGTCCTCGCCTGTCATGGGCGCGTACTCCTCCAGGCCCGCGACGCTGGCGGGAAGGTGGGCGCGGATCTGCTCAACCGTGCCGTGGATCCGCAAGGTCACCTCGTGCCGGTACTCGGCCGTGGAGAAGGCTGACAACAGGCGATGCGCCGGATCGGGACCCGCGGGCGCTTCGAATGAGCCGGGCAGGGTTCGTGCGTCTGCGATGCGATCGAGCCGGAAGGTTCGGTCCTCGCCGATCCGGGCGTCCTGGCCCGTGACGTACCACCGGCCCGCGTGGGCGACGATCCCGTACGCGTGCAGCGTGCGTTCGCTGCGCCGTCCGTCGCGGTCGGTGTAGCGGATCGAGACCGGTCGGCGATGGCGCACCGCATCGGCGATGGCGAGCAGGACCTCAGCGTCCGGGGTGTCGAGATCACTGGGCTGATCCGTGAAAGCGACGGCCTCCAGGAGTGTGTCGAGCCTGCGGGCGATGTGCTTGGGCAGCACCCGCCGGATCTTCGCCGATGCCGTCTCGCTCGCCGTCCGCTCCGTCGTCGTCAACCCCGCTCGGCGGTTGGCGAC
>NZ_MCGQ01000121.1 GCF_002242805.1 Streptomyces diastatochromogenes
GTGACGGGTGGGGTGGGGGAGTCGATGTGGGCGCAAGTGCCGGTGGCGGTGGCGGTGTCGGTGGCGTCGCCGCCGTGGGTGGCGGGTGGAGCCCCGTCCGCGGCGGGCGAGGCGCCGTGGGCGGAAGGCAGAGCCCCGTGCGCGGCGGGCAGACCGCCGTGCGCGACGGGCAGATCCCCATCGGCGGCGGGCAGACCGCCTTGGGCGAAGGGCGAAGCCCCGTCGCCGGCAGGCACAACCCCGTCGACGACGGCCAAACCGCCGTGGGCTACGGGTACAGCCCCGTGCACGACGGACAGGAGGGTCTGTTCGGTGAGGTCGGGACCGGAGAGTTCGCCTACGATCCGGCCACCGGCGACGATCAGGCAGCGGTCGGCGAGGGCCACGACCTCCTCGGGGTCGCTGGAGGCGAACAGGACGGCCATACCGCGGTCTTCGGCGAGTGAGGACACCACCCGGTAGATCTCGTGACGGCCACCCACGTCGACACCCTGCGTCGGCTCGTCCAGCAGCAGTACGTCGACACTCCGGGCTTCGTTGATCCAGCGGCCGAGCACGAGTTTCTGCTGGTTGCCTCCGGAGAACGCGCCTGCCGGGAGTCCCGGCCGGGCGGGGCGCAGCCCCACGGCGGCGGCGAGGGAGTCGAAGACCTTCCGCTCGGTGGCCAGGTCCCGCACCCCGTATCGGGCCAACGGCCTGATCGAGGGCAGCAGCACGTTCTCCCGTGCGCTGAGCGACGCGAACACCCCCTGCCCCCGGCGGTCCGCCGGCACCAGCGCGATCCCCGCGGCGAGGGCGTCGGCGGGCCGGGCCGGAGACACGGTCCGCTCCCCCACCCGCACGGTGCCGCCCGACGCGCGGCGCCTGCCGAACACGGTCTCCAGAAGGCTCGTACGACCGGAGCCGATGAGTCCGAACAACCCGACGCGCTCGCCCTCGGCGACCTGAAGGGTGATGGGCCCGAAGCCGGGACCGTGCAGGCGGTCGAGGGTGAGCCGGGACGGCCGCTCCCGTCCGCTGTCCCGCACTCCGCCCGGGGCCGTCGGCGCCATCGGGATCGTCGGGGCTATCGGGCCGGCCGGGGCCATCGGGTCCGTCAGGTCCGTCAGGTCCGTCAGGGCCATCGGGGCCGCCGAAGCCGCCAGGTCCGCCGGGGCCATCGGGCCCGCCGGAATCGCCGGGGCCGTCCGGGCCGCCGAGCCCGTCGATCCCGCCGGGTCCGCCGGGTCCGCCGGGTCCGCCGGGGCTATCGGGCCCGCCGGGGCTATCGGGCCCGCCGGGGGGCTATCGGGCCCGCCGGGTCCATCGACGCCGCCAGGTCCGTAAGGGCCATCGGGCCCGTCGAGGCCGCCTGGTCCGTCGGGTCCGTCCGAGCCGCCGAGGCCCCCAACTCCCCCGAACCCGCCGAACCCGCCGAAGC
>NZ_MCGQ01000122.1 GCF_002242805.1 Streptomyces diastatochromogenes
CGTCGTCACTGGGGGTCTCGGGCAGCATCGTCTCCATCAGGGCGCGGCAGGTCTCCTCCGGTGTCCGGTCCGCACGGGCAATGGTCGAGCTGAGCAGCTCCAGGCCCTCGTCGATGTCCCGTCCACGGTTCTCGATCAGGCCGTCGGTGAACAGGACGAGACGGCTGCCTTCCGGCAGGTCCAGCTCCCCGGCCTCGAAGGGGTACCCACCCACCCCCAGGGGCGGCGACAGGGGAACGTCGGGGAAGGTCACCCTGCCCTGGGCATCCACCACAGCCGGTGCGACGTGCCCGGCCCGGGAGAGGGTGCAGTGCCCGCCCACCGGGTCGTAGATGGCGTAGAGGCAGGTGGCACCGGTGAGCGGTGCACGGTCGTCGTCGGCGCTCGCCGACTGCGTGTCCAGCCGCGTCACCATCTCGTCGAGATGGCCCAGCAGCTCGTCCGGGGCCAGGTCCAGTGAGGAGAAGTTCAGCACCGCGGTCCGCAGCCGTCCCATGTTCACCGCCGCGTGCAACCCGTGCCCCACGACGTCCCCGACGACCAGTGCCACCCGGAAGCCGGGCAGGGGGATGACGTCGAACCAGTCGCCGCCCACGCCGGACTGCGCCGGGAGATAGCGGGAGGCGATCTCCAGTACGGCCTGGTCCGGAAGCCCCACGGGCAGCAGACTGCGCTGCAGCGTCATGGCCATAGCATGCTCACGGGAGTACCGCCGTGCGTTGTCGATCGCGACAGCCGCCCGGGCGACCAGCTCCTCGGCCACCGCGACGTCCTCCTCCTCGAACCGCGCGGAGTCCGCGCCCCGCCAGAAGTTGACGATGCCGAGAACGATCCCCCGGGCCTGCAGAGGGACCGTAACCAGTGAATGGATGCCGTAGTCCAGCGCCTGCCGTGCACCCTCCGGATCCTGGGCCCGCCAGTCCTGGGCGGTGTGCAGGTCCGACACCAGAACGGCCTTGCCGCGCTGCAGCGCCGCCACCATCGGCGTATCGGCCACTACGAACTGGATCAGATCTCCCACCGGCTGCAAGGGATGCCCGGCCTGTGATTCCTTCAGCGCGGTGCGCCGCATCCGGTGTACGGCGCCGGTGGGCTCCTCGCCGCGCAGCACGGCGTCGAGGAGTTCCACGGTGACGAAGTCGGCCATGCGTGGGACCGCGATCTCCGAGAGCTCCTCGGCCGTACGCCGCACATCGAGCGTGGTGCCGATCCGCAGGCCCGCCTCGTACAGGAACGACAGCCGGCCCCGCGCCACCTCGGCCTGGCCGGACAGCGCTCTCAGCTCGGTGGTGTCCCGGAACGTGGCGACGAGGCCCTGCGCGCCACCGTACGGTGCGGTGTGCCGTGTGTTCACCGCCAGCAGCCGGTCGCCGACCGCGATCACCTCGTCGGAGGCGGCCTCGTCCGACTCCAGCAACCGCGTCAGACCGGGCCCCAGACCCAGCTCCGTCACCTGCCACTGATCGGCGTCCTCGGCGAGGCCCAGCAGCTCGCGCGCCTCGTCGTTGGCGAGCAGCAGCCGCCCGTCGCTCCCGACGATCAGGACCCCCTCGCGCACCGCGTGCAGCACGGCGTCGTGATGCTCGTACATCCGGGTCATCTCGGCCGGGCCGAGACCGTGGGTCTGCCGGAGCAACCGCCGGCTGACCAGAGCCGCGCCGCCGGTCGCGAGCACGAGCGCCCCGGCCGCCGCGCCGAGCAGCAGCGGCAGCTGCCGGTTGAGCACGTGCCCCAGGGTCGCGACCCGGATCCCGGCACTGACCATGCCGATCACGCGCCTGCTCGCATCCGTCACGGGGACGACCGCGCGCACGGCGTCGGTCGGCCGGCCGTGGAACGTCTCCGTGAACGTCTCCCCCGCGGCGGCTCTGCCGACGCCCTCCGCCTTCGTGCCGATCAGGGCGGGATCCGTGTCGGTGAGCCGGACCCCGTGCTTGTCCAGGACGGTCATGAAGTCGACGCCGGATCCCAGTCTCGCCCGCTCCGCGGCCACCTGCAGCCGTGCCGTCGGATCCGGTGACCGCAGCGCGGCTGCTGTGCCGGGTGCGTGCGCGAACGCCTCCGCCGCGGCCAGTGAACGGTCCTTGGCGCTGCGCTCGGCGTCGTACCGCCCCTGCACCACCAGTGCGGCTGCCGCCACCGTGACCACGACCAGCATGATGAGGGCCTGCAGCAGAAAGACCTGCGCGGCGAGCGTGCGAACGCTCAGGGAGGGCAACAGGCGGCGTCTCTTCGCCGGCAAGGGACGTGTACGCCGGGGCGGAGCGGATGACCACCGCGTGCCGGGCGGCGGCGCCGCTCGCCCCCACGGCCAGCGGTGACGTCCGCTCATGCCCCTTTTCTAACACTGCGGCTCACCGCTCGGCGACCGGTGTGTCCGCTGCCGCCGGGGCGACCTGCCGCCGGCCGGCCACCCATGCCGCGCGGCCACAAAGAGGAACCCGGCCACCTACTCGGAGTGCTCCAGCCCCAGCGGGGTCCGGCAGCGCACGGCGAGGGCCGCGATGTCGTCGTCGAGCTTTCCGCCGCTGTAGTGGAGCAGGTCCCGGTGCAGCCGGTCCAGCAGCTCACGGGGTGGCGCCGGGCCGAGCTGCCGCATCCAGTCCGGCAGCGGGAAGAAGGTGCCGTCGCGGTCCCGGGTCTCCGTTACGCCGTCGGTGTAGAGCAGCATCTGGTCGCCCTCGTCGAAGGCGACGGTGTCGACGAAGTAGTGGTCTCCGAGGAGGTTCGCGAGGTTGAGGGGCGGCGAGGGCATGGTGGACTCCAGGACGCGGATCTGCCCGCGCCGCGCCAGCAGGGGCGGCGGGTGCCCACAGTTGAGAATTCTGACCTGCCCACCGCCGTACGGGATCTCGGCGATCAGCGCGGTGGCGAAGTGCTCGGGCTGATCCGGGGCCGGGTGAGCCAGGCTGTGACGGGCGATGCTGGCCTCCAGGCGGTGGATGATGCTCCTCAGGTCCGGCAGGTCGTACGCGTTCTCCCTGAAGCAGTTGATCACCGCCGAGGCCGCTCCCACCGCCTGGAGTCCCTTGCCGCGCACGTCGCCGATGAGCAGGCGGACCCCGTACGGCGTGTCGACCGCCTCGTAGAAATCGCCTCCGATCCGGGCCTGCTCCTGGGCCGCCAGATAGAGCGACTCGATTTCGACGTCCTGAATGCGGCGCGGCAGCGGGCGGAGCAGCACCTTCTGGGCTGCGTCGGCGACGAGCCGGACCTGGAACAGCATCTCCTCCCGCTGGAGTCGAATATGGCTGGCGTAGGCGGCCGCCAAAGTGACCGCGATGATCGCGGCGCCCGTGTACGGCGTCCCCAGATCGGAGTAGAAGAAGCTGAGCGTGACCATGACCACCAGGCAGAAGATCCCCAGCAGGACCGTCGGGACGACGGTCCACATCGCGGCCGCGAGGGCCGGCGCCGCGGGCAGGAGCCTGCTGAAGGCGAACTCTCTCGGGGTGGCGAACGCCAGGCCGGTGATGATCACGGTAAGGATCACCGGTGACAGCAGAACAGGTTCCCGTCGGCCACCGTGTCGAGGGCGGCGACGCCGGAGCCGTCCTGAACTGATCACAGACTTCATCTTAATGGGGTTAAACGGACATCACGCCGCGCAGAGGCACTCGCCCGGCGCCGACGCCTGTGCGGGCACGCCCGGTCCCGGTGTGGGTACGGGGTTCGCCGGACTGTCGCGGGGTGCCGGAGGGTGGGGCGGGGCGGCGGGGCCATCAGGGTGGTATCAAGCCGTGTCGGGCGGGCGGCACGGGACCGGTTGGCCATGCTGGGCCGGGTGTGGCACCCCTTCCCGGCGACAAGGAGCACGGTATGCCGACGGACCCGGTCGAACGATTCCTGGCGGCTCTGGACCCTGATCACCGGGAGGCCGTCGGCGCCCGACCGCGCGAGGAGCAGGAGCGGCTCGCGGCGGCCTGGGAACGGGAACTGGAAGCGGATACCGAGCTGGACACCCTCGACGAGCTGTCCCCGCCAGCGGCGGAAGCGGAGGCGGCCCGCCGCGTCCTGGAGGGCGAAACCGACTGAGTCAGGTACACGCCTGCCCGCTCAGGCCCGGTGCCGGACGCCGGGCGGCTGCGGCGCGCGGTTCGCCCGGCGGTACGGTGACGCACAAACCCAGGTGGTCCGCCTGCTCATATGACCGACGGTTCCGGCGATCCCGGGTGGCCGGTCGGGCAGGGGCCCGATTCGCGTCCGGAAGGTCACCGCCGATGCCCCAGCCCGCCATGGCCCCTGACACCGCCGCCAACCCGGTCCTCGCCGAGGTCGTCCGTTCCGGATTCATCGAGGGGCGGCACCGGGGCAGCCTGGTCCTGCTCGCCGCCGACGGCTCGGTGGAACTGGCACTCGGTGACGTGACGTCCCCCGTCTTCCCGCGCTCCTCCAACAAGCCGATGCAGGCGGCGGGTGTGCTGCGGGCCGGACTGGACCTCGCGGGCGAACGGCTGGCGCTGGCGGCAGCGAGCCATTCCGGTGAGGCCTTCCACCGCGACCTGGTGCGCACGATGCTCGACGAGCACGGACTGAGCCCGGCACACCTGCAGTGCCCGCCCTCGCTCCCCCTGGACCAGCAGGAGCAGGAGGCCTACCTGGCAGCGGGCGTACGCCGCGACCGGGTGGCCATGAACTGCTCCGGCAAGCACACGGCGATGCTGGCGGCCGCCGCGCTGCGGGACTGGCCGCTGGACTCCTACCTCGACCCGGACCACCCGCTGCAGCGGCTCATCCGCACCGTGGTGGAGGAGGCGGCCGGCGAGCCGGTGGCCGCCGTCGGCACGGACGGCTGCGGGGCACCGCTGATGGCGATCGGACTGACCGGGCTCGCCCGTGCCTTCCGCTCCTTCGTCCTCGCCGCACCCGGCACGCCCGAGCGGCGCGTCGCCGACGCCATGCGTGCCCACCCCGAGTACGTCGCCGGCACCCGCCGCCACGACACCTGGCTCATGCGGGAGATACCGGGCGCCCTGTCGAAGGTGGGCGCCGAGGCCGTCCAGGCCGTCGCCCTGCCCGACGGCCGCGCCTTGGCCCTCAAGATCGAGGACGGGGGCACCCGGGCCCTGGGACCGGTCCTGGCCCGCGCACTCCGGCTGACCGGCCTGACCGCACCCGTGATCGACCGCGTGGGCCGTATGCCGCTGCTGGGCGGAGGGCAGGAAGTGGGAGAGGTACGGGCCGTGTTCTGAGGCGGCGGCGTGCGGGGCGCGGCGTGAGAGCGGCGCCCACACACCCGCCCCGAGCAATACCCGTCCCCGGAGCGTCAGTTCACCGCTCTCTTCACCAGCTCGGCGATCCTCGCCTCGTCGGCGGCGGTCAGCTCCGTGAGGGCGTAGGCGGCCGGCCACATGCTGCCGTCGTCGAGGTTGGCCTTGTCACTGAAGCCGAACGTCGCGTACCTCGCGTTGAACTTCTGCGCGCTCTGGAAGAAACAGACGACCTTGCCGTCCTTGGCGTACGCGGGCATGCCGTACCAGAGCTTCGGCGCGAGGTCCGGCGCGCTCGCCTTGATGACGGCGTGGATCCGTTCGGCCATGACGCGGTCCGGCTCCTGCATCTCGGCGATCTTCGCGAGTACGGCGGCCTCGTCCTCCGCCGCCTTGTCGGCGCGCGATCCGCGGCGCGCGGACGCCTTCAGCTCCCGGGCGCGCTCCTTCATCGCGCCACGCTCCTCGTCCGTGAACCCCTCGGACGTCGTGTCGGTCGCGGTGGCGTTCTCGGCGGGCTTCTGTACGTCCTTCACAGCGGGTTCCTCCCGGTCTACGGATGGGTGGGTACATCTTCACGGTGGAGAGGTGTCGCAGGGACGGCTTCTCCGAAGCTGCCGGTCACGGGGTTCACCTGGGACGGCGCCGCGCTGTCCGTCAGCCGCGGGCGCCGGCGATCTGGCGGGTGGTGGCGTAGAGCCGGTCGAAGAGGTCGGTGACGCCGATCGTCAGGATGATCGCGGCCAGTTGCTTCTCGTCCAGGCAGGTGGCGGCCGTGTCGAGGACCTGCAGCAGCCGACGGCGGGCCGCTGCCGGCTGCACGGCCTGGTGCACCAGCACGCCCGCCGGGCCGCGGCGGAACAGGACCCGGCGGCCGAGCAGGAGCGGGCCCTCGGCCGGGTCCTCGACCACTTCGTGCACGCGGCGATGCCGTTCCTGTCCCCAGCCGTGCGGCCTCGGCGGGCCGGCCGCCGGCCGAGCTGCGCCGGTTCACGGACAAGAACGTGGCCTTCTCCTGGCTCGCCGCGGAGTACGGAAACCTCCTCGCGGCCTTCCAGGCGGCGCCCGCCGTCGGGGCCGACCCACACGTGTGCGAACTACCGCGCTTCCTGCGGGCGTACTTCGCCCGGCGCTGCGGCACGACGCATCTCAACGTCCTCTTCGAGCGGCCGCTCGCCGCCGCCGAGCGCCTGGGCGATCCGCTGCAACTGGCCGAGGCACACAGCCACGTGGGCTTCGCGCGCTACGACGCGGGCCGGACGGCGGAGGCCGCGACAGCGTACGAGGCCGCCGAGCTCCGGCTGTCCGAGGCCGAGGACACGCAGCTGGAAGCCGAACTGGCCATGCGCCGCGGCTATCTGGGCTGGGACGCGGGGCACGTCGAGGAGCCGCTCGAACTCTTCCGGCTGGCCGGGAAGCTGTACGAGCAGGCCGGCAGTCCGGCGGCCATGGCCCACGCGGCCGCGTCGGAGGCCTGGGTGATGCTGCAGCTGGGGCACCGCGCGGAGGCGGCACGGCGGGCCCGGGAGGTGCTGGGTGTCCCGCACGCCGACCCCGCGTGGCCGCCCGCTCCGACGGCCCGGATCACGCTCGGCGTGGCCATCGCCCACGCCGAGCCCGACGAGGCGGCGGAGCACCTGCACCACGCGCCGGCGCCGGCCCGCGACGACGGGCACCTGCACAACCAGGCGTGGTGCCTGAACTGCCGGGGCGTCGCACTGCGGCGGATGGGCCGGTACGTGGAGGCACTGGCCAGCCACCGGAAGGCTTTCGCGCTGCTCGACGAGCTGTTCGAGGAACACTGGAAGATTCATTTCCTCAACGGCTACGGCGAGACCTGCCGGCTTGCCGGCCTCCCGGAGGAGGCCCTACGGCTGCACCGGCAGGCGCTGGAGCCGGCCCCACGGCTGGGTGACCGGTACGAGGAAGCGCCGACCCATGAAGGCATCGCCACCGTGCTCGACGGGACCGATCCGGCCGAGGCAGCCGAGCACCGGGCGGCGGGGCAGGCCGTCCTGCAGCGGCTCAGCCCCGGCGCCTACTGACCGCTCCCGCGCGATCCGCGCCTCAGCTCGTCTGGGACGAGGCCCGGCGCGGCAGCTTCCAGTTCGGGCGCGGGAAGTGGCAGGTGTAGCCGTTCGGATAGCGCTCCAGGTAGTCCTGGTGCTCGGGCTCGGCCTCCCAGAAGTCGCCCACCGGCTCGACCTCCGTGACCACCTTCCCCGGCCACAGTCCGCTCGCCTCGACGTCCGCGATCGTGTCGACGGCGACGCGGTGCTGCTCTTCGCCGGTGTAGTAGATGGCGGACCGGTAGCTGCGCCCTATGTCGTTGCCCTGGCGGTCCCGCGTGGTCGGATCGTGGATCTGGAAGAAGAACTCCAGGATGTCGCGGTAGCTCGTGGCCGTGGGATCGAAGAGGATCTCGATGGCCTCAGCGTGGTCGCCGTGGTTGCGGTACGTGGCGTTCGGCGTGTCACCGCCGCTGTACCCGACGCGGGTGGACACGACGCCCGGCTGCTTGCGGATCAGGTCCTGCATCCCCCAGAAACAACCGCCCGCCAGTACTGCCCGCTCGGTTCCCGCTGTCATCGGTCGCTCCCTCGTGTTCGAGCCGTGTACCAGCACGGTCGTTGACGTGCCGGTTCTCACGCTGATCCAGCTTACTGGTCGTCTCGGAGTGGGGTCCGGTCCTGCGGCGGCGGAGGACGTCCGCGCCGATCAGCCGCGCCGGTACGACTAACTCACCCGCGCGGGTGGTAGCTGCGTCTCGCTCTCGGCGCGCCGCGGTCGGCCCACCTATACAAGGGCCCGTCAGGTTGATCAACTGAGGGGATCCCACCATGTTGCAGGCCGCTCTGCGGGTGCTCGCCGCCGTCTCTCTCGCCTCTGCCGTCTCCACCGTCGCGGCCTCCCCGGCCATGGCCGTCGCGGCTGCCGCCGATGACCTGACCCTCCCCTGCGGGCCCGTCGTCGACTACCGCGCCTGGGACTGGTGGCGCACGACGACCGAGCCGGAGATCGCCCGGACGGTCGCTGCCGCCGCGGCGAACGAGCGCTGGCAGTGGCGAGACGACGTCAACACACTCTGGCGCGGCGACACCCGGGAGAACGTGGACGAGATCTTCCACACCGGCTTCACCCCCCGGGGCAAGGGGGTGACTCCCCTCTCCGAGTACATCGTCAAGGGTGGCGGGCAGAACAGCGCACACCTCAGCACCAGTTGCGAGATGTGGGTGGCCCAGAAATTCGCCACATACGGAGCTGCCAAGACGGGCTGGGTCTACGAGATCTACGCCCCCGGCGGCATCGACGTCAACGCCACCGCCCGCCGCAACGGCTACCAGTCTCCCTACCTCTGGAACAAGGAGATCGACTTCCCGGGCGGGGTGGACGGCCGGTACATCAAGGGCGCCTGCAAGTACCACCTGACCTACACCAATCCGGACACGAAGATCAACACCTACGAGAACCTCGGATGCAAGTCCAACGCCGGCTTCGCGCCCTACAAGACCGAGGCACCCGCCGCCTGACGGACACCGGCACGACCGGTGACCCCGGCCTCACTCTCGGCTCCCGTGGGCGATCCGAGCCAGATCGTTCATGAGCGAGCCCAGCCAGGACACGGTGGCGTAGTACAGCCGCGGCGCTCCGGGCGGCTCCGTGGTGAATCCCGTGAGCGCCGGGTCGATCGGCGGTACCGAGGCGGTCGGGGTGTCGGCCCCGGGATCCAGCGCCGCCGAGACCAGCAGCATCCTCCCGGCCACCCGGTCCCCCAGCCCGCTGACCGACTCGGCCGCCGCCGGCCCCGGCGGTGCGTGCGGCGGGCCCAGCAGCCGCTCCGACCCCCACAGGGTGTGGTGGCCGGCCATCAGCGTCGCCTGCCAGTCCACTTCGGGCAGCGCCACCCCGCGGCGCCGCCCTCCGAAGGGCGTCGGCTCGCTCTGGAACTGCGCGTACGCGGACTCCGCGAGGATGACCGCGTGCTGCAGGGACTGGTGGCCGGTCACCCCGGACGGTGTGGCCGGCGCCCCGCCCTCCGCCACCGAGGCGCTGGTCGCCACCACGATCTCGGCGGCCCTGCGCAGCAGCCCGGCCGTCGCGCGGCGCAGCTCGTCGTGGGCTCCGCGGGGCCAGGCCAGCAGGCCGAAGACCGCGCCGATCGCGCTGCCGACCAGGACGTCCAGCATCCGCACCTCGGCCAACCGCCACGTCGGCGGCGCCAGCTGGGCGAAGACCAGCGCCACGAGCACGGTGAACAGTCCCTGCGCCCAGCCGACGCCCTTGACCGGCCCGACGGTGAACGCGACCAGCATCCACACCGGCAGTACGGCGGCGTACACCGCGGTGTGGGCTCCCACCAGGGCCAGGGTCCCGGCGGTCACCAGGGCGCCGGCCAGCGTGCCGGCGAGAGCCCGGCGGATGGTGCTCCAGGTCTCGTCCATGGTGGTCCGGGTGAGGGTGAGCGTCGCCAGCATGGCCCAGAACCCGTGGGGCAGCGTGTCCAACCCGGCCACGAGCCGGGCCGCCGTCAGGGCCATGGCTATGCGCACGGCGTTCTGGAAGAACACCGACCGGCGCTCGGCGTGGCCGCGCAGCCGGTGCCACCACAGGTACGGGGCCGGGGCCGTGGCGTACCAGAAGCGCGCCGGCGACACCTCCACGGAGGCTTTTCGGCCCTGTACGGCGATGTCGGCCGCCGTGCCCATGGTGAGCGCGGCATAGGCGGCCTCCAGCACGGCGGCGTGCCGGCGCAGTACGGCGGGCGGGAGGTCCGGTGCGGGAGCGGTCCCGTCGGTGGCAGCGGGGGCGGCGGACAAGGCCGACAGGTGTGCGCGGGCCGCGACCAGCTGCTCGTACGGCGCCACGGGCGGCGGCCCCGCCCGCAGGTGGCTTGCGGTCGCCGTGGCCAGTCGCGCTGCCGCGTGCAGTACGGCGATCACGGCGGATTCCGGAGGCCCGCCGGCTGTGGCCGGAAGTTGCGTCAGTCGGTTGAGCAGGGTGCGGA
>NZ_MCGQ01000123.1 GCF_002242805.1 Streptomyces diastatochromogenes
TCGGCGCCGGTCGCCGGCTCGGACGTGATCACCCTGGCCGAGGACGGCCGGATCACCTCCGTCCTCGGCTTCCTCGACCGGCTCCCGGAGGCGTGAACCTTCGCCCGGGGGACGTTCGATGAGGCTCGGCTCGATGTCCCCTGCGGGGCGTCAGTCTGCTTCACCGCGGTAGGCGGCCGCCGCCTGATCGCCCATGGCGGCCCGGGCCCGCGAAGGCCAAGTGGACCCGCAGGATCCCTTCCCAGGTGCGCCATACGCCGTCGTACTTGCATTGCGTCCGGGGGCGTTCGACGCGGGTCCTTTGCAAGGGGCCGTCGCGGAGCATCGCGAAGAGGGCATCGGCCTGGCGCCTGGCGAGGCAGAGCAGGGCCTAGGACCTGTGCGGCCGATCAATCCGGGCTCAGTCTTCGGCAATCCGCACTGTCAGGGTGCTGCCGAGCTATCTCTGTCGGATCAGACAGCGATCGGTTTGCGGTAGCGGCCGTGCTCATTCTGGCGCCGGAACCCTACGCTCTCGTAGAGGTCGTAGGACCGGTGCGGATTCGCGGTGCCGGTGTACAACCGGGCGGTCTCCGCACCGTGCTCGTGAAGACACCGCAACCCGTCCAGCAGCAGGGCCCGCCCAAGGCCCAGACGCCTTGACTCTGCCCGGACGCTCAATTCTTCGACTTCGCCCACAGCGGGGTCGTGCCGACGGATGGAGCACAAGGCGACCCCGGCCATACTTTCCCCATCCCAAGCAGCCCGCCAGCAGGTTGGGTCGGCTGTGGCGAGGAAGCTATCGAACGTCCACCTCTGGGTGAAGGCGGCATCCGCATACGAATCGACGACCGTCTTCCAGGCCGCGCGGTAGCTGCTCGGATCGACGGCACCGACTCGGATACCGGCTGGCAACGGCCTGCTGTCGGAGGGCTGTCGGAGATCGGCCAGTTCCAGCTCTACCAGGCTGAAGACACGCCGGTATCCAGTTTCGAGCAGCAGCGCCGTTGCCTCCTGTTCGGAGGCCATGGCGTTCGCACCGATCACGGCCGTCTGTGCGGTTCCGTGCTGCTGCACGAGCCAGCGGATACGGCTTTCTGCCCAGTTGAGCATGGCCGAGCCGATGCCCTGGCCGCGGTGCTCGGGCAGCAGGTAGCCGCGGTGCAGGTACAGCCACGTCCCGTCTCGCTCCTGCCACCACCTGATCGTCGAGTAGCCGACGACGCCACCGTCGTGCTCCACCAAGGCCTGGTTCTCGGATGGGTCGCCCAACTTGGCGCAGGCTTCGGCGATCTCGGCTGCCGTCGGGATTCCTTCCACAACCGAGCGGGCGTCGGCCCGATCCCGCTGTGCACAGCCCAGCCGCACAGCGGCCATCGCGGCATGGTCGTCGTGGCCGCGATACGGCCGGAAGACGTAGCCAGGCAACCGTTCCCACGATGCAAGGCCGCTGCCGCTGTTCACGTCCACACCAAAACCCCCGTTACGTTGGATATGCGGTGTCATCGATCACGGAAGCGTAGGCCGTGCTGATCAGACGGCAGAACTCGTCTTCCGCAGCATGACCGTTCGGGGGACTTGACGGACGATGCCTGGGACCGGCTGCAGCCGTTCTTGCCGATGAGCTCCTGGTCTGGGACCGGCTGAATGCCCACATCTCGGCGACGATGAAACAGATGATCGCCGCACGGACCTGGCTGACCGTCGTGCTCCTCCCGGCCTACGCCCCGGACCTGAACCCGGTCGAGGGCGTGTGGTCCCACGTAAAACGCGCCCTCGCCAACCTGGCCGCGCTCACCATCAATGCGCTGGAGACGCTGATTCGCAACCGGCTCAACCGCCTTCAGTACCGGCCCGCCGTCCTCGACGGCTTCGTCGCGGAGATCGGCCTGGCCTTCAAGCCGCTACCGCCATGACTTCGCGGGACGCCGTCGTCGGAGACTTGCCCGCGCGACCGTCCGGACACAGCGGGCAATCCCCTTGCGCCGCCGACCCAGCACGGCGATGCTCAAATGCCGTGAGCAGCTTGGAGATCAGCACGCTGACGAGCGCCGAGGAGCGGCTCTGGCACGCTTTCCCCACCGGTGCCCTGGTCGACCTGCGCTCCGGACCCGACGACGGCCCTGACCAAGCGGCGTCCTGGCCGAGCACCCGCGACATTCGCGCCGAGGTGATCGTCGCGCTGCTGACCGGCAGCGGGCCTGACGCCGGTGGCGGCGCGGGCGTCAGACTGGCCGGCGTCCGTGTCGTTGGACGACTCGCGCTCGCCCACATGCAAGTTCCCTACGCACTCGACTTCGAGCGGTGCTGCTTCGACGACGGTCTGGACCTCGCCGAAGCCGAGACTCGCAGCGTGCGCCTGCGCGGCTGCTACCTCACCGTGCTGGAGGCCAACCGCGCCGAGATCCGCGGCGAGTTTCAGATGGAGGGCTGCCGCCTCGACCGGCTCAGCCTCTACGCGGCACGCGTCTTCGAGATCGAAATCAGTGGGACCGCGATCACCGCGCCCCTGCCCGAACCACCGGACCCCCACGCCGACTGGACACCGCCGCGCACCGCCGTCAACGGCGACCTGCTCGTCGTCGACACCGCGATGTACTGCCACGACGTCGTCGTCGACGGACAGTTCCGGCTCCCCGGCGCGCGCATCGGCGGCTACCTGCACCTGGACGGCGCCCGGATCACCCACGAGGAGCCCAACCGCCCGCCCACGCCCGCCCTGCTGGCGCAGGGCTTGAGCGTCGACACCGGCATTTTCGCGCGCCGTGGCAACACCCGAGCGAAGAATCGGTTCACCGTCACTGGCGGAGTCGACCTCAGCGGCGCCACGATCAAGGGCGGGCTCATGCTGCCCGACGCCGACCTGGTGGACGACCGCGGCGCAACGGCGCTGCGCGGCGACCACATCTCGGTCGAAGGCGGAGTCAACCTGTCGGGCCTCACGGCTTCGGGCGCGGTCCGGCTGGTCTCGGCCCGCGTTATGGGGCCGCTGACGCTGAGCGGTGCGCGACTGGGCACGCTGGACGCCTCCGGCGCGCGCGTCGAGGGGGCGATGGTCTGCAACGAGGGATTCACCGCGCAGAGCTTGGACCTGCGGCGGGCACGGACTGCGACGTTCGAGGACGACGCCGCGTCCTGGCCCGCCGAGCTGCGCTTGGACGGCTTCGTCTATGACGAACTGATGCCGTTGCCGACGGCCGGGACACGACTGAAGTGGCTGGCTCGTGACGCGTATCAGCCCCAGCCTTATGAGCAACTGGCCGCGCGCTACCGCGCGGTGGGGCGTGACGGCGAGTCGCGGCGGGTGCTGCTGGCTCAGCAGCGGCAGCGACGTGAGGCGGCGGGCGTGCCGGCGAAAGTGTGGGGCTTTCTCCAGGACGCAACGGTCGGGTACGGGTATCGGCCGTGGCTGGCGGGGCTGTGGTTGTTGGGCCTGCTCGCCGCCGGATCGGTCTACTTCGCGTCCCACCGCCCTGCACCCATGGGCACGGGTGGCCCGCATTTCAACGCGGTCGCCTACACGCTCGACCTATTGGTGCCGGTGGTGAGCCTCGGTCAATCGGGCGCGTGGAACCCGAGTGGGTCCGGTCAGGTGCTGGCCTATGTGCTGATCATCAGTGGCTGGACGCTGGCCACGACGCTGTTCGCGGGGGTCACACGAATCCTGGTGCGGCCTTGAGATGACAGGTCTCTCTGCTGCTGGCGCACCAGTCACGAGATGACATCAAACCGTCGTCCTCAGTAACCGCATGAGCTGTCTTCGAAACAGGGCGACCCTCCAACAGTTCCTCGATCCGCCCGGCCAGCAGCTTGCGCTGGTCAAGCACGGCTCTGTCGCTGTGGTGATCGGGCTTGTCGTGTCGCAGGCGGCACGGCTGCGGGAGCTGCCGGCGACGGTCACGGAGGAGGAGGCCGGCTTGCAGCCGACCGCAGAGCCTGGGTGAAGGCGCCGGAGGAGCAAGGTGCGGGCTGACACCGCCGCCCGCCAGGAAGCGGCGCAGGACACCTGAACACGGCGGACGGCGACGAGGCCCGGGCGGGGGGTTGATGCTCGGCCCGGGCCTTGTGCGTGCGGGGTGCGGGAAGTGCGGCGGTTCAGCGTGGAGCCGCGAGGAACCCGTCGATCACGCGCCGGGCCTTGGCCGTTGCGTCGTCGGCGCCGAGACGCAGGGCGATGTTGGCGGCGGTGAGCACCGCGTCGATCTGGAACGCGGCGAGCTCGGCGTCCAGGCCGGCGATCTCCTCGGCGCCTACGGCCTCCCGCAGTTCGCCGGAGAGGGTGTCGAGCCAGGCCCGGTGGTGGCCGGACAGGGTGTCGCGGACCTTTCCCGGGCGGCTGTCGAAGTCGGCGAGGTTCGCGGCCCAGAAGCAGCCGCCGGGGAACAGCGGTGCCTCGGCGTAGGCGATCCAGTGCTCGGTCAGGGCGCGGAGCCGGGCCGCGCCGCGGGGGGCGGACGAGGCGGGGCGCACCACCGCGTCGAGGAATGCCTCGCGTGCGGATTCCGCGGCGGCGACCTGCAGCCGCTCCTTCGTCCCGAACAGGGTCTGGACGCCGCTCTTGCTCAGCCCGAGGTCGGTGGCCAGCCGGCCGATACTCAGCCCGCTCAGCCCTTCCAGGGAGGCCACGTCGGCAGCGTGGCGGGCGATCGTCTGCCGGGTCTGCGCACCGCGCAGGAGGCGCCGGTCGGACGTACCTGCCGTACCCGCCGCGTCCGTTGCCCGTGCCGTGCCCGGGACCGACTCCGTGGCCGCGCCGGTGCCCGACCGCTCATCTGTCAGTTCGCTCACGATCCCCATCCTGCCACACTTGCAGTAAACGTACGACCGGTCGTACGTTTACTTCATGACCACCACAGAGAACTCATCCCGAGGCGACCGGGGACCTGATCCCTCCCGGCTCTCCCACCTCTCCGGATCCTTGGGGGCCACCCATGCCCCGGGGGCCCCGCTCACCGAGGAGTCCGACCCCTTCTGTCTCTCGCCCACGAGCGCCGCGGGCCTGCTCGCCGGTGCGCCCTGGGAACGGTTCGCGGTGATCGGCGACAGCCTCTCGGCGGGGACCGGAGACCCGAGTCCGGGGTACGGTGCCTCGGGGTGGGCCGGGCGCGTCGAGGGTGTCCTGCGGCGCGTGCGGCCCGCGACCGCGTACCTGAACACGGCCGAGATCGGGGCAACCACCGCGGACACCCTGGCGAGGCAGGCGGACCGGATGATCGCGTTCCGCCCTGACCTGGTCCATGTCCCCAGCGGTGCCAACGACTTGATCTGCCCGGCACCCGATTTCACGGGCATCGAGCGGGAGTTAAGGCGCCTGTTCGAACTCGCGGCAGGCACGGGGGCCCGGGTGACCGTCTTCACGCTGGGCAGGGCCTTCGTGGTGCGTAAGTACCCGGACTGGCCGGACAGGGTGCGCCGGGTCAACGCCCTCACCCGCCGACTGGCCGCGGACCACGATGCGGTGCTCGTCGACATGTGGGACCACCCGGTCAATTCCCGGCCGGACCTGCTCAGCGCCGACCGCATCCACTTCGCATCCTCTGGCCAGGCCGTGATGGCCGCCGAGTACGTCAGAGCCCTCGCGGGCGTGCTCGACGCCCGGCAAGGAGGCGCCCGCCCGGGCGTGCTCGGCGCGCGCCAAGGAGGGGCCGGCGTGGGCGTGTTGGACGCGCGGCAGCCATGTGACCGGAACGCGAACGGGGGAGACAGAGCGTGAAGGACATCGGCGAGCCGGCCCGGAACCGGACCACCGCTCCGCGCACCCCGCCGCACACCGCGTCGTCGCCCACCGGCCCGCCGGCCGGTCCGGCCACCGGCGCGAACGCGGCCCGCACGCCGTGGCCGGCGGTGGCCATCGCGATGGCCGGGGCCTTCATGGCGATCCTCGACTCCTTCATCGTGATCGTCGCCGGACCGGCGATCCAGGTCGACCTGGGCGCGAGCCGCGGCGAGTTGCAGTGGATCATGGCGGGCTATCAGCTCACGTACGCCGTCTTCCTCGTCGTCGGCGGACGCCTCGGCGACATGTTCGGGCGCAAGCGCATGTTCGTCGTCGGCATGACGCTGTTCACGCTGGCATCGGTCGGCTGCGCCCTCTCGCAGGCGGCGGGCGGCCTCATCGTGGCGCGTCTGGTGGAGGGTCTGGGGGCGGCGTTGATGCTCCCTCAGGTCTTCGCCCTCATCACCGTGCTGGTCGGCGAGAAGGACCGGCACCGCGCCTTCGGCCTCCTCGGAGTCGTGCTCGGGCTCGCCACCGTCGGCGGCCAGCTCATCGGGGGACTGCTGATCGGCGCCGACCTGTTCGGCTCCGGCTGGCGACCGGTGTTCTGGATCAACGTCCCGGTCGGCGTCGGCACCGTCCTGCTCGCGGCCAGGCGTCTGCCCGAATCCCGGGTGGCGCGCGCCCGGAGGCTCGACCTCCCCGGGGTCGCCGTCCTCAGCGCTGCGCTGTTCCTGCTCGCTTTCCCGCTCATCCAGGGCCGGGAGGCAGGCTGGCCCTGGTGGACCTGGGCCTGCTTTGCCGCGAGTGGCCTCGCCTTCGCTCTCTTCGTCCGGACCGAACGCAGGACCGCCGAGCGCGGCGGTGACCCCCTCGTGAGGATGTCCCTCTTCGCCACACGGTCGTTCTCCGTCGGCATCGTCCTTGTCCTCACCCTCTACGCCGTCATCACCTCGTACTACCTGGTCCTGTCGATCGCCCTCCAGGACGGACTCGGCATGTCGGCCCTGGGAGCCGGGCTGGTGTACACCCCGGCGGCGGTGACCTTCTTCGTCCTCAGCCTGGTCGCGAGCAGGCTCGTGCCGAAGTACGGCCGCCGTGTTCTCGAAGCTGGAGCGGTGGCTCTCGCGTCCGGCTACGCGTCGACCGCGCTTGTCCTGGCCGGCGGCCTCCCGTTCACGCCCGCAGTGGTGATCCCGACGCTCATGCTGCAGAGCCTCGGCGGCGGGCTGCTCATCACTCCCTCGCTCAACGCCGTCCTGACGCGGATCGACCCCGACGACGCGGGCATCGCCTCCGGAGTCCTCTCCACCGCCCAGCAGATCGGCGCCGCACTCGGCGTCGCCGGGATCGGCGTCGTCTTCTTCCGCTCCTTCCACCCCTCCGCGCACCGCGTCCCAGGCGACTCGCCCCGCGTGACAGACGCGGCGGCGCACGCACTGGCGATGTCCTCCCTGTTCACCTTCGCCCTCGCCGTCGCAGCGACCGTCCTGGTCCTCCTGCTCCCCAGGAGCCGGAGCACCGGCGGCGGCACGGGATGAGGCACGCGCGGGGGGCGGACGTGTTCGCCGGAGCACACGCGCCGGAGTCCCTTCGCGCGGCCGCATCGGGACCGCGCTCGGGATCTGGGCAGGTGCAACCGCCGTACTCCGACGATCATCTCCAGTTCGGCGACGGTGGCGTCGTACAAGTCGAGGGACCGCAGGGTGTGCGGCCTGCCGCGGGCGGCGTCCGTGATGATGAACACGTCGCTGGCGACGGCCAGTTGCAGAGCCCCTATCGTGGCCGGCTGGTCGACGACCACGAGGACTGTGCCGTGCTTGGCCTGCGGTTTCCACGGTGTACGAGACACGGAAGAACCGGCCGATCAGGGGCTTCACTCGCGCCGGCGTCCATTGCTCAGCACCGTCACTTCACGAACCTCGGCGCTGTCCGGCAGGTAACACGTGACGTCGGACCACCGCGCGCAGGCTCAACTGACCTTCGCGACACCCGTGACCAGCGACCCGCCCACCGCTCCGATAGCATGTTCGAACTAACGACGATCACCCCACCGTCCTCCACCGGAAGACCATGCCATCCAGCACCAAAAGTGACCTGGTTAACTAAATAAATCGGCCGGACAGTTGACATTTATGGCATCGCAGGTGTTTTCGCGAATAAAAGGCAGAATTACGTTCACCGCACGGCGACAACCGCGGTCGATACTGTGGGCCACGGCGGGTCTGGCGGCACTCGGCCTCCTCATCACGCTGGAGATCGTCGCGCGTCGCTGCGGCGCCGGATCGGGGCCGATGACCAATCAGGCGAAAGAGGTGATATTCGCTCCCAAGCCAGGCCCCCTGTACGCCGGTTTGGCGTTGATGATGGTGGTGCTCACCTGGAGGCAAAGGTTCATCGCGGCTGGTGTCGCGATCGGTATCGACGTCGTCTTCGTACTGGTGCGGTGGGCGGTCGGCGCCGACATGACCGACGGCCATTTCTTCGGCAACGGCGCGTTGTGGGTGATGTTGGGCTATGCGGTCATCGCTGTCACGCGCCGCACCGGCCCGGAACGTGTCCTGTTGTTGAAGGGCGTCGGGCTGGGCCTGCTGCTGGTG
>NZ_MCGQ01000124.1 GCF_002242805.1 Streptomyces diastatochromogenes
GGCAGCGGCGTCGCGCTGGCGCTTGAGCAGGGTGACCTGGAGGTAGGAGATCGGGTCCAGGTAGGCGTCGCGGATGGTGAAGGTCTGCCGGAGGGCGGGCTGGGCGTCGAGGAGTTCCTTCTCGCCGGTGACGTGCAGTACCTCGCTGACGGTCAGCTCGTGTTCGGCCTTGATGGTGTCGAAGACGTGCTTGAGGTCGTCCGGGACGAGGGTGTCCACGTAGTGCTGGGCGATCCGCAGGTCCGTCTTGGCGAGGGTCATCTCGACGTTGGAGATGAAGTTGCGGAAGAAGTGCCACTGCCCGTGCATCTCGTCGAGCACGCTGTCCAGGCCGGCTTCGCGCAGGGCCTTGAGGCCGGAGCCGACGCCGAACCAGCCGGGGACGATCTGCCGGGACTGGGTCCAGCCGAACACCCAGGGGATGGCGCGCAGGCCGTCGAGCGAGACGCCCGAGCCGGGGCGGCGGGAGGGCCGCGAGCCCAGGTGCAGGTCGGCGAGCTGGTCGACCGGCGTGGAGGCGAGGAAGTACGTCGGCAGGTCGGGGTCCTCGACGAGCCTGCGGTAGGCGGCGTGGGCGGCGTCGGAGACGACGTCCATGGCGGCGTCCCAGCGGGCGAGGGCCTCGTCGGACTGGCGGGGGGCGGTGTGCAGGGCGGAGGCCTGCAGGGTGGCCGCGACCGTCAGTTCGAGGTTCTCCCGGGCCAGGGACGGGATGAGGTACTTGTCGGAGATGACCTCGCCCTGTTCGGTGACCTTGATCTCGCCCTCCAGGGTGCCCCAGGGCTGGGCGAGGATGGCGTCGTGGGAGGGGCCGCCGCCGCGGCCGACGGTGCCGCCGCGGCCGTGGAAGAGGCGGAGGCGGACGCCGTACCGGTGCGCCACGTCACGCAGGCGGCGCTGTGCCCGGTGGATCTCCCACTGGCTGGTGGTGATGCCGCCGAACTTGGAGGAGTCGGAGTAGCCGAGCATGACCTCCTGGACGTCGCCGCGCAGCGCGACCAGGCNNCGGCGGCGCGCAGCTCGTCGGTGGTCTCCAGGAGCGGCACGATGCCGATCTTGGCCCAGCCGGCGTGCAGGTCGAGGAGGCCGGCCTCGCGAGCGAGGACGGCGGCGGCGAAGACGTCGTCGGCGCCCTGGCACATGGAGATGATGTAGGACTCGATGACCTCGGGGCCGAAGACCTCCAGGGCGCGCTTGACGGTCTCGAAGACGCCGAGGGTCTTGGCGCCGGCCGCGTCGACGGGGGCCGGGGTCGGGGCCAGCGGCCTCCTGGAGCGCAGCTCCTTGGCGAGGAGCTTGGCCCGGTAGTCGCGGGGCATGTCGGCGTAGCGCCAGGACTCCTCGCCGAGGCGGTCGAAGAGCTGGCCGAGGGCGTGGTGGTGGGCGTCGGCGTGTTCGCGTACGTCCATGGTGGCGAGCTGGAGGCCGAAGGCGGCCAGGGTGCGGATGGTGCGGCTCATGCGGCCGTCGGCGAAGAGGGCGCCGCGGTGCTCGCGCAGAGAGGTCTGGATGAGCCTGAGGTCGCTCAGCAGCTCGCCGGTGCCGAGGTAGTCGCGGCCGTCCTGGTGCGGGGTGCCCTTGGCGAGGCGCTGCTTGGTGTTCTCCAGCTTCTGCCGGATGCAGGTGGCCTTGAGCCGGTAGGGCTCCTCGGCGTTGAGGCGCTTGTAGCGGGGGCTGATCTCGGGCAGTCGCTCCAGGTCGGCGTGGAGGGACTGGAGGAGTTCCTCGGTGGCGCCGGCGTAGCGGATGGAGTTGGAGAGCAGTCCGCGCAGTTCGTCGATCATCTCCAGGGCGTCGTTGATGCCGTGTTCGTGCTGGAGGATGAGGACGTCCCAGGTGACCTGGGGGGTGACGTTGGGGTTGCCGTCGCGGTCGCCGCCGATCCAGGTGCCGAAGGTGAGGGGGCGGGTGGTGTCGGGCAGCTTGACGCCGACGCGCTCCAGTTCGGCCGTCAGATCCTCCAGGACGTCTCCCACCGCGTCGGCATGCAGCTCGTCGAGGTAGTAGATGGCGTTGCGGGCCTCGTCGGCGGGCTCGGGCCGGACGACGCGCAGTTCGTCCGTCTGCCACACCAGGTCGATGTTCTCGGCGAGGCGGACGTCGTGGCGGCGGCGGTCGGAGTCGAGGACGGGGGTGTCCAGGAGTGCGGCGATGCGCCGGAGCTTGTTGAGGACGGACCGGCGCGCGGCCTCGGTGGGGTGTGCCGTGAACACTGGACGAACGTTGAGGTGCTCGACGCTCTGCCGCAGGTGCTCGGGGTNNGGCCGCCCTCGGCGGCGCGCCTTTCGCGCAGCTCGCGGCCGCGGTGCACCTGCTCGGTGACGTTGGCCAGGTGGAAGTAGGTGGAGAAGGCGCGGACCAGCTTGGCGGCGGTGTCCAGTTCGGTGCCCCGCAGCAGCTCGGCGGCGGCCTCGCCGTCCTCGCGGGTGAGGCGGCGGACCTTCTCGACGAGGTCGAGGAGTTCGGGGCCTTCCTGCCGTACGAGGGTCTCGCCCAGGAGGTCACCCAGTCGCCTGATGTCGGCGCGCAGCTCGCTGCTGGTCGTGGTGGTCTGGTCGTCGGCACTGCTCACAGGTGCGGCTCCTTGCAGTGTTGAAGCTCGTCTGGGAGGGAACCCGGGGCACCGTCCACCATGCGGCGGGTGCCGCATACGGGTCGGAACGTCCGGGAAGGAATCAGAGCGGACCGCGCTGTCCGACCGACTCCAAGGATAGGTGTCGATGCGGACGCGCAGGTTCTCGGGCTCTTGCCGCGGCTCGACACGCTGCCATACTTACGTCGCCGTAGGTTACGGAACCGTAGGGAAGGATTGCTGGAGTCCCGTTCGGTCCGGCCGGTCCGGCGCCCTGTCTCGACCCTCGAACCCCACAGGGGACACGCATGACCTCACGTTCCGATGTGATCGAAGATTCCCGTACGGCCGACGACACTCTCCTTTCCTCCGCCACGCTGGGCGGCGAGCAGAAGCGTTCGATCGAGCAGATCACGCTGCTCCTGTTCATCACCGTGCCGTTCCTGGCGCTGGTGGCGGCCG
>NZ_MCGQ01000125.1 GCF_002242805.1 Streptomyces diastatochromogenes
GTGTAGCGGATCGAGACCGGTCGGCGGTGGCGCACCGCATCGGCGATGGTGAGCAGGACCTCAGCGTCCGGGGTGTCGAGATCACTGGGCTGATCCGTGAAAGCGACGGCCTCCAGGAGTGTGTCGAGCCTGCGGGCGATGTGCTTGGGCAGCACCCGCCGGATCTTCGCCGATGCCGTCTCGCTCGCCGTCCGCTCCGTCGTCGTCAACCCCGCTCGGCGGTTGGCGACCAGGCCGAGCAGCACGGCCAGCGCCTCGTCGTCGCTGAGCATGAGCGGAGGCAAGCGGTACCCGGGGGCGAGCCGGTACCCGCCGTAGCGGCCGCGTACCGATTCCACCGGCACGTCCAGGTCGATCAGCTGGTCCACATACCGCCGCACGGTGCGCCCATCGACGCCGAGCCGGTCGGCGAGTTCGGCCACCGTCCGGGTGCCGCCCGACTGCAGCAGCTCCAGGAGTGTCAGCACGCGGCCGGTGGGTCGAGGCATGTCCGCAGCCTAACGCGAATACAGGACCGATTCTGTCCACTATCTCTCCTAGCCTGCGGCGTGCACGCCTCCAGCACAGCCAAGGAGATTCCCATGGACTTCGTCTCGATCCGCATCATCACCAGCGACGTAGCGCGCCTCGTCAAGTTCTACGAGCGAGCCACAGGGGCGCGGGCGACGTGGGCCACCGAGGACTTCGCCGAACTCAAGACCGCGGGCGCCACCCTCGCGATCGCCGGCACCCGCACCGTCCCGCTGTTCGCCCCGGGCTCTGCCCGCCCGGCGGACAACCACAGCGTGATCACCGAGTTCCTCGTCGACGACGTGGACCGCGTTCACCAGAACCTGACCGGCTTCGTCACCGACTTCGTCACCGAGCCCACCACGATGCCCTGGGGCAACCGGTCGCTGCTGTTCCGTGACCCTGACGGCAACCTCGTCAACTTCTTCACCCCCGTCACCCCGGCGGCCATCGAAAAGTTCGCACGCTGACGCCACGCACAGCCGCTCATGCGGGAGCCCTCAGATCCCAGGGCTCCCGGTGAACGCGGCCACCGAGTCCAGGAACGCCACCAGCAGGGGACATCGGAACGCATCGCCGACCCCCGAAGGACGTCTGCGGCAAGGTCGGATACATGTACCTGCATTCGGCGCTCGACGACCACTCCCGGCTCGCCTGCACCGATTCGAGGACTTGGCGCAACCGCCGGGTGAGCGTCGGTACGTTCCAGGGAGGCAGAAGATCTACGAAAGGGCCCCCGGTCACGGCCTCCACCCCCGCGAAGACCGGGGCGTCCAGATTGCAGCGGATGATTCTCAGATCCCGGTCCAGGATGACCGCAGGATCTGCTCCTGACGGCCGGGTGTCGGACTGGCGTGTGCGCGTTGGCGGGCGGCGGTGTCGCCCTGTGGGTCGGCAGAACCGGCGGCCGCCGCCGCTCCGCCGCGTGGGATGTACTGCCCCAAAGCGCTGCTGACCATGTCGAACGGTGACGCAGACGAGGGGGAGGGGGTGGAGTCCATGCGGCTCTCTCAGCTCACTCGCCAACCCCGGCACAGGGCCGGGGCCATACCCGATCCCGGGCGACAGGGTCCCGAGATTCCTGACCGCACACCTCATTTCAATAACACCTGGGGCCGCTTCGCCCCCTATTGCACAGCTGTGACGGTGAGCGCACAGCTCCGTCACCCCCTGTTGGAAGACTCCTCTCATCGCAGCGTCATTCGCATCTCTGGGGGAACCTCGATGTCCGCTCGTCACCGTCGCAGCACCGCAGCCGTCATCACCGCAGGTGCCGCCGCACTGCTCACCCTGTGCGGCACGGCCGCCACCGCGACGGCCGTGCCGTCCTCCAGGAGCGATGCCAAGGCCGGTGCCGCGATGGTCGCCGCGGCCGCGTCCGCCCAGACGGTCATCGTGCCCAGGGGGCTGGCCATCAGCGACGGCACCCGCCACGTCGTCATCAACGGCAAGTCGATCGACTTCGGCACCATCGTCCGTGACCTGGCCTGGAACCCCAGCGGCAGCAAGGCCGCCTTCGTCGACGGCCACGGCAACCTCGTCGTCTCCGACCCCGACGGCAGCCACCGCGTCATCGTCGCCGCCAACCCCGGCGGGCAGACCTGGTCACACCCCACCTGGCAGGTCACCGCAGCCGACAGGGCGAACGGGATCCCCGCGAAGAACAACCTCATCTTCGCCGCCAAGATCAACGGCAAGACCGTTCTGGAAGGCATCAAGGCCACCAGCGACCACGGAAGGCCGGCCAAGATCAGCCTGAACGGCGACCCGGGGGACGGCAACGTCCCGCAGACGAACAACAGCTGGCCCAACGTCGGCGGCAGCTACGGCACGGCCGTCTACGAGAACACCCACACCGGCGAGGTCTACATCCGTGACGACTACCTGCGTCAGCAGGGCAGCGCGCTGACCAAGGGTTCCGAGCCCGCGCTCTCGCCCGACGACGAGGAGGTCGTCTTCGTCCGCTCCGTCCATGGGCACGACCACCTCTTCGCCGAGGACTTCAGTGGCGGCACCAACGACGTCAAGGACATCACCCCCGGCGCCACCACCGACTACACCGAGCCCACCTGGT
>NZ_MCGQ01000126.1 GCF_002242805.1 Streptomyces diastatochromogenes
GGTGTGGCCGCAGGTAAAAGCGTAGTGGCGGCGCTCGGAGCCTGGCTGGTGTTCGAGGACGAGGCCGGGGTCTCGATGACGCCGGCGCGGGCCCGCACCTGGGGACGCCGTGGCCGAACGCCCGTCGTCCGGGTGCGTGGCCGCTCCCGCCGACGGGTCTCCATCGCCGCCCTGACCTGCTACAAGGCCGGTGAGCGGTCCCGGCTGATCTACCGGCCCAGGCTGGATGACGGGCAGGGCCGGAGCAAGGGCCGCAAGAGCTTCGCCTGGAGCGACTACCGTGACCTGATCGTCGCGGCGCACAACCAGCTGGACGGTCCGATCGTCCTGATCTGGGACAACCTGAACACCCACCTGGCCGCCGGCATGAAGGAGTTCATCGCCGCCCAGGACTGGCTCACCGTTTGCCAACTGCCCCCGTACGCACCCGACCTCAACCCGGTCGAGGGCGTCTGGTCGCTGCTGCGTTGCGGCTTCCTGGCCAACGTCGCGTTCGCCGATCCATGCCACCTCGTGCGGACAGTCAGGCGCGGCTTACGGAAGATCCAGTACCGGCCGCAGCTCATCGACGGCTGCCTGACCGCAACCGGCCTACTCGTCACCCCACCGCTACCGGGCTGAAGTGCCTGTTGCGGCCGAGACCTCGTGCTCTAGCCTGGCGGAAGCAGCGCAGGGACGGGCAGAGGTCGAGCGCAGCGCCGGACGGTGGGCCGGTGGCGGCGCGGCCGGTCAGCGGGGGTCGTCCGGGCGGTGGACGCTGAGGCTGCCGTATGCCGACAGCGCGCCGGCCAGGTCGCCGGGCGCGTGCCGCAGCGTGGCGTCCAGGAAGGCGAGCGTGGTTGCGGCGACGACGCGGGGGCTCCCGGTGCGGCCCAGGGAGCCGACGATCGAGGGCACTGGCGGCAGGTACAGCGGGCCGTCCATGAAGGTGAGGTGGGCGGCGCCGGGGACGGTGAGCCGGTAGCTCGTCGCGGTGTCGGATGCGAGGGCCTCAGTGAGGCGGGGCAGGTATCGCGGGTCGGTGCTCGGGGTGATGGCCTGGGTGAGTGCGAGCACCGGCTGGTGGAGGGCCGGGGAGGCGGGGCCGTGCGGGTAGCCGTCCAGGTCGATGACGGCGGCGAACCGGGGGTCCTGCCGGGCTGCCTGCAGGGCGGCGGCACCGCCCATGGAGTGGCCGGTCACCACGGCCCGGCCGGTGTCCAGACGTCCGGCCAGCGGGTCGCGTCCGGTCGACGGGTCACTTCCGACCAGCGGGGCGGCGATCGCGCCGCGGTCCAGGCCCTCCAGCTGGGTGAGGACGAAGCCGAGGTCCGCGGCCCTGACGGCCGTCCAGCCGGCCGCGAGCTCCTCGTCCGCGTCCCGGTCGCCGGTGGAGGCGGTCGCGGCGCGGATCGTCCGGCCGTCGTCCAGGACGACCGCCGCGGAGTCGTACAGGTGGTCGAGGGCGGCCACCACGTAGCCGTGGCTGGCCAGTTCCTCCGCCCAGGCGGTGTTCTGGGTGCGCACCCCGCCCGCTCCGGGAGAGAACAGCACGACAGGGAACCGTTCGCCCCCACCGGCCACCGGGGCGTTGAAGACCGCGTGGGTGCGGGCCTGTAGTACGCCGTCGACCAGGAAGCCGGGCAGGCCGACGGCACTGGCCAGGGCATCGGAGACGGTGCGCGCCTCCTGCTCTGTGCGTCCGAGGTACTGGGCCCGCTGCGCGCCCGCGGGGCTCTTCTGCGCGGGGTACCAGAGCTGGACCACGACCGTGCGCCGGTCGTCCGGGTCGGCGGTGAAGGTCTCGGGGCGGTTCGGGTCGGTCCACTGCATCACCCGGGTGCCGACGGCGAAGGAGCCCGACGGCTCGGGGAACACGGGCACGGGAAACGCCCAGGCGGCCACCGGCCCGGCGGCGATCAGGCCGAGGCAGGCCACCGACCCCGGCAACGCCAGCCACCATCGCGCCCGCCACGCCCGCCGGCCGGGACGGCGCCGGAGCGTTCGGAGCAGCGGGGAGAGGGCGAACGGCAGCGCGACGGCACCACCCACCAGCACCGGCAGCAACTGCCAACGGATCCCCACCACACCCAGCACGATCACGGACAGCACGAACACCGCCCCCGCCGCGATCGTGACGCGCGGACGGGCGGCAGGGGAAAGCCAGCGCGCCACCACCAGCGCGACGGCGCCCAGCACGGCAAGGAACTCCGGAAGGGACATGGACAGTCCCGCGATTGTCTCGGTCACCCCGCCATCCTCGAAGCGGCGCACACGGTGGCACATCGGCCCGCGGTCTCCGGCGCATGCCACCCCAGTCGCAAACGGACACCTCGAAAGGGCGGCCGTTGTGCGACCGCAGGAGGTACCCGGGCTCCTCCTGCGGTCGTACTCCGGCGCGGTGTCCTCCGACGGCGGACGCATGTGCGCCGCCGCCCCCGCCACCTACCGTGGCAGGACGGAGCACGGCAACGCGGGGACGCAGGGGGCCGCGGGCCCTGTCCCGTGGCGGCCCGGCTCCGGCCGTACGCGGCGGCGGCCCCGGCCCG
>NZ_MCGQ01000127.1 GCF_002242805.1 Streptomyces diastatochromogenes
GCACAGCGCGCTCAGATCCGCACAGTGGTCGGGGTGTTCGTGGGTGATGACCACGGCGTCGACCTCGCTCGCCGTGCACCGCTCCAGCAGCCGGGGCAGTGCCGCGTAGCCGAGGTCCAGGACCAGGCGGAACCCGTCAACCTCCAGCAGGAAACTGCTCGCCGCCCGGCCGGCCTCCGGCCAGGCGCCACACGTCCCCAGCACAGTCAGCTCGCGCACCGCCGCATGCTCCCACAAGGGCAGTCGACAGGGCCATCAACCGCCGACAGCTCCGCCTGAGGCATCGGCAACCGAAAGCCGCTCGACGGCGCGGCCTGCCGCCCCCACCCATGCGCCGGCCCCACTGATCCCGCACGACGCGCACCGCTGGGACGGGTACGTTGCCCCCTCCCCCACCGATTCCCCCTGGTTGACATGTCGCAGCGAAACTTGAGCGGCTCTCAGCGAAGGCTGGTGACCCGGAGCGTGCCTCGCAGACGATCCTCCTTCGCCCTTGTGCTTGCGGTGGCGGCGCGGCCGGTAGATCAGCCGTGCAGGCTCGCCCGGCTGATCTACCGGGTGCGTCGACTTCGAGATTCCGAAACAGAGCGGCAGGGCCCGCCAGGCGCACCCGCTGAGCAGGACGTAGACGATGACCGCGAACAGCGCCTCGTCAGGCGTGCCCTGGGTCCCGCCGTCCTGCGGCCGCACCACGTACCCCGCCCGACCGCCACGTCGGAACCCGCGCGGGTCAGTTGATGACGCCCCAGGCCTGGTTCTGGCCGCCGACGCAGTCCCACTGCTGGACGACCGCCCCGTGATCCGGCGCCTTCAGGGTCGGCTGGGCGGCGTCGAGGCACTTGTCGCTGTACAGGGAGCGGATCTGCCAGCGGTTGTCAGGACGCCGTTCCAGGTACCACTTCTGGTTCGTGCCGCCATGGCACGGCCACTGGATGATCTTGGCGCCGTTGTCCTTGCTCCACCCGGCGACGTCCAGGCACTTGCCGCTGTGCGCGGCCACGATCTCGAAGACGTTCTGGTAGGCGAGGTCGTTGCCGGCCCGGCGGAAGGTGAAGCGCTGGTTGGCACCGCCCCAGTAGTCCCAGACCACCGTGCCGGTGCCGTCCTGGGTGCTGCCCTGCCACACATCCACGTACAGCACTTGCTTGCCGTCCCGCTTCGACGTGTACGAGCTCCTGATCTTGTACTCGTGTCCGGCGTCCGTGAACGGGAAGGGGACGTAGCCGTCCGGGTACACCCGGTCCCAGGTGGCCTCCCAGTGCATCGCGGCCTGCTCGTTGGCCTTGCGGGCGGCGTCGCGCACGGACTCGGTCACGCAGATCTCGTCACCCGGTACGGCCTCCCGCGCCACGAGGCCGTACCGGCACCGGCCGTTGTCGTCGGTGTTCGAGTTGTTCGCCCTGTTCTGGTCCCAGGTCTGGTCGCGGACCTGGGGGGTCACGCAGACGTGGTCCTCAGGGTGCGACTCCCGCCAGACGTAGCCCTGCTTGCAGGTATCCGGGCCGTACGGGCCCGCCTTCGTCGCCGAGGCCGGAGCCGGGGCCGGAGCCGGAGCCGGGGCCGCGTTCGCCGGGAAGGCGCCCGGCCCGGTGCCTGCCAGGAGGCCGGCCAGCAGGAGGGCCCATGCGGCGGCTGGGCGCGGGCCTTTGAACGTTCGACTTCTTTCGGATGTTTCGAACATCAGGGTGCCCCCTGCGCTGAGTGGGGTGCGGCATCTTGAAGCCCCCCAGCCCCCGTCTTCATCGTGCACCCGGGGGCCGTGCCCCGCACGCGGACCGTTACTGAGCTCTTCGGATTGCTGTCGGTTCGTGGGTGAGGGCGAGTCCGGTGCGGGGCGGAGCTGAATGTGACGCAGGCTCCGGCGGAGGGTGCGTTCGCGGTGCTCGTCGTCGGTGAAGGCGGTGTTGGCCGGCGGGCCACGCCGTAATAGCGACCAGACACCCTGCATCGGAGAGGGTGTCTCACGTGGCAAGTTTCGCGAGCTTCTTGTAACAGGTCAGGGCGGCGGCCAGGCCGAGGAAGGCGAGGAAGTGCGAGCCCTTTCGTTCGTATCGGACGGTGAGGCGGCGGTAGCCGAAGAGCCAGGCGATCGACCGTTCGATATTCCAGCGGTGCCAACCGAGGCGTTTACCGGGCTCGATGCCAGGCCGCGCGTTGCGCGCGACGAGCCCGCGCTCGCGCAGCCAGGCCAGGTGTTCGGCGGAGAAGCAGGCCTTGTCCGCGCGGAGTTTGACGGGTCGGCGCCGCCGTGGTCCCCGGCGGGACGGGACGGCGGGTATGCCGCGGATGAGCGGCTTGAGGGCGAGGCAGTCGTGCATGTTCGCGCCGGACACGGCGACGGCGAGCGGGATGCCCTGGGCATCGGACAGCACGTGCAGCTTGCTGTTCGGCCCGGTCAGCGATCCCCCCTTTTGGCGCGCACGGAGGCCGCGTCGACGATCGCCGAGGTCCAGTCCACCTCGCCCCGGGCCCCGAGTTCGTCCAGCACCGCCCGCTGCAGCCGACGCCGCAGGCCGGCCTCGGTCCATACCGTGAAGGGGCGATGCGCGGTGGCGGGCGACGTGCCGAACGTCGTCGGCAGATGCCGCCAGGCACAGCCGCTGGTCAGCGCGTACACCACTGCCGTGAACACGGCCCGCTCGTCACACGGAGCGGTCCCACCACCTTGCGGACGAGCAGCGAACGACGGCAGGAACGGGGCGGCCGGCTCCCAGAGTTCATCAGGAATCAGACGCTTCGATAGATCAGCAATCAGCACCCACGACCGGCATCATGCCGCACGAACATCAAGTCACGTGAGACAACCTCTAAGCCTTGATTGGTGCGGCCGACCTGGCGGCCTGCTCGATCTTCGCGCAGTAGGCTGCACGGGCTTCCTCGTCGATCTGCTTCTCGTATTCGGCGCGCACCCCGGTCCGGCCGTCGAGGCCCTCGCGCAGGATATCGGCGTGCCCGGTATGCCGGATGGACTCGCCGAGGACATGGACCATGACGGCGAACAGGTTCGTGTTGGGATAAGGCTCCGGCCACCACGGCACGTGGCCAGGGGCGTCGAGGGGAAGCTCATTGATCGTCGCGTCAGAGTGTTCCCACGTGCGCCGGTAGAACGCGATGATCTGATCCCGGGTCTCGTCCTCGGTCGCCCACAGGTCTTCGCCGTTGGAGTCCTGCCACCGGGGCAGCGGTTCCGGGGAAGGGCGGTCGAAGACCTCGCCGAAGTACCTGGCCTCGACGGTGGCCACGTGTTTGACCAGGCCGAGGAGGTTGGTCCCGGTCGCTGTCAAAGGTCGGCGGGCGTCGTATTCGGACAAGCCGTCGAGTTTCCAGAGCAGCGCCTTGCGGTCCCGCCGCAGTCTCCCGTGCAGGTTGTCTTTCGCGAATTCATCGATCATGGGGCAGGAGCCTGCCATGGGCTGCTCGTGGTCTCAAGATCCCGTACGTGGTCCGCAACGACTGGCAGAGCCGAGGGCCTGGCCATGGCCGCCGCCCTTCTTTAAGG
>NZ_MCGQ01000128.1 GCF_002242805.1 Streptomyces diastatochromogenes
TTGACGAGCCTGATGATGCCCGTGTCGTCCACGATGACCATCGCGTCCGGCGCCGCCTCCAGCAGGCCCCGGAAACGGTCCTCCTCGTCCCGGGGCCCGCCGACGGGTATGTCGACGCCGCATTCGCACGTCGCCCGCTCCGTCATGTGTGTGGAACCGGACGGCGCCGCCTCGGCCAAGTCGCTCATGTCCATCCCCGATCCGCGGCTCACGATGAGTCGGCCATCCCAGCGCAATCCGGAGACATCAGTGCGGACATGTCGCCAAGTGGCCCACAACGGTTGAACATGGCCGCCCGATTTTCCTCGGTGTCTGATTGGGGTCCACGAGGCTCCGTCTCGGCCGACCGCTCGGAAGGGCGGTGAGCGGGGCAGGGCACCGGGGCAGGGCCTGGCGGCGATGGTGGATCATGAGGCGGGACCGTGGACGGCGCCTGGCGCACATGCGGCGAGCGGTCGATGACGGTGGGACACCTCCCGCGAACGAAAGGGCGGACGCGACATGGAAAGCACCCGGGCGGCGGTGCACCCGCTGCCGTACACGACGTACCAGCAGGCGATCGAGCAAGAGACGGCGCGCTTCGCCGAAGTGGTCGAGGGCGTTGATCCGGCCACCCTTGTGCCGTCCTGCCCCGACTGGACGGTGGCCGACCTCACCCGGCACGTCGGGAGCCTGCAGCGCTGGTTCTCCACCCTGCTGACCCGCCTGGTGCAGGAGCCGCCGCGGAGCCGTGAGGTGGAGTTGGGGCTGCCGGACAGCGCGCACGACTACCCCCGCTGGGTGGCGGCCGGCATCCCCCAGGTGGCCGCCGTGCTGCGGGGCACCGATCCCCAGGCACCCATGTGGGCCTGGGGCGAGGACCAGCACGCCAGGTTCTGGGCCCGCCGGATGCTGTTCGAGACGCTGCTCCACCGGGTCGACGCGGAGTGGTCCGTGGGCCAGGAGTCACCCCTCGACCCCGTGCTGGCGACGGACGGGATCGACGAGTTCCTCGTCAACCTGCCCGACGCGCACCTCTTCGCCCCGGCCGTGGCCCAGCTGAAAGGTGACGGCGAGACCATCGTGTTCCAGTGCGCCGGCCCCGGCACCGGCGGCAGCGGCGAGGAGTGGCGGGTGCGCCTGGAAGCCGACGGTTTCCGTCTGCTGCCCCGAGGGGAGGACGGCGAACCGTCCGGCGCGCGGACGACGACCGTCCGGGCCCAGGCGGCCGACCTCCTGCTCCTGCTCTACGGACGTCGGTCGTACCAGGAGGCCGCCTTCGACGTGACAGGGGAGTCCGAGACGCTGGACCGCTGGTTCGCCCACACGGCCTTCTGAGCCGGAGCCAGGGGATGTCCGGGGCTGCGCGGCGCGCGCGCAGCCCCGCAGGGGTATTCCGTCACTCGGTGAGGGCCCGAAGGGCTCGCGCATGGGTGGGGAAGTATGCGAGGACGGCTAGATAGGCCTTCACCGCCCGGTCATGCTGTCCGGCGTGCTGGAGCGCGTGCCCCCAGTTGTAGAGGATGGCGGCCAGGGGGAGGGGAGAGGGGCCTGCGTATCTCCCGAGGGCTTCGCCGAAAGCGTCCCGCGCCGGCTGATCGTTGCCCATCGACACGTGCAGACACGCGATGCGCGCCATCTGCTGTGGGTCGGCGTGGGTCGTGCCGTGTGCCATGCGGAGCGTGAGGGCAGCCGGGCCGCACCCGCACGCTTCAAGTATGTCGGCGCGTTCCTCGGCGATGTCCTCGGCGGCCGCGCCGTGGTGCGTGGCGAGCGCGAGGGCCCGCGTCGACTCGGCGAAACGGTGGGTGGTGGTGGCCATGTGGGCGCGGGTGAGCCAGGCAGTGGAGTCTGCGGGGGCGTGGCTGACCAGTTCGGTCGTGATGCGGTCGGCGGCCCTCAGATCGCACGCGTCGGAGGTGATGCTGTGGCGTGTGAGCAACGCGTTGGTGAGCCGCACACCCACAGCGGTGTGGCCGGACTGTGCGTAGTGCTGGGCCAGGCCCGCTATCTGGGCGTCCAGGTTGGCGAGCGCGATCGTCGAGGACGTACACCGCGGTAGGGGCCGTCCGCCGAGGTGTGCGCGTTCAGGGCGAGGGGGCAAGAATCGCTCCGGCATCCAGTACGGGCGGGTCGGGGTTGGCCTGGGCCAGGTAGGGGAAGGCGCGCGTCGCGGGGATGACGGCGGAGTCCACTCCGTCACTGACCGGTGTGCCGTGCCAGCCGCCGACGATCACCGAATAGAGAAGGTCGATGACGTCCTCGTTCAACCAACGGCCGCCACAGGTCTCGTGGGGCTGACCGGTGAGGGCGCCGCGCTCGATGTCGAGGTATCCGTGGTCTCCGAAGGGCTTTGTGGTGTCCAGGACCAGGTGGTCGTGGAGCAGCGGCTCGGTGAGCGGGTGATGGTGGTCGTCGGTGAACGGCCAGGCGACGGCGTCGTCCAGCTGGTCGAACATGGCGAGATTCGCATCGAGTCGAGCGCGGTAGGAGGCCGCTGACCCCGGTGGGACGTCGAAGGGGTCGTCCAGGTTGTACAGGTCGCGCAGGTCGACGCTCGCGTTCACGGTGTCGTTTCCGTTGACCGACAGCAGCACGTTCTTCGCTTCGGGTCGGCCGATGCGCTCGAAGCGTGCGGTCGGTACGCCCTGGCTGAGGGATTCCCCGACGGCGGCCCACAGCGCACTGCGGGCGGTGCCGAGGACAGCGTCCGCGTCGAGTTCCAGGACGATGCTCAGCACGTTCTGTCCCGCGACGGCGTCCACGCCGGGAGCGGTGAAGGCGAGCCGACGGGTGGCGCGTGTGCGGATCTCGCTCTGGACGTCCATGAAGAAAGGATCTCGGCGCAGGCCGGCGAAGACGCTCACCTCGGGCCCGCGTACGGCACCCTTCTCCCCGGTGCGGAAAGCGACCGTGCGGTCAGCGCCGTAGCTGAGTGCGCCCCCCTGGTCACCAGTGTCCGGTTCGATGTCGGTGAACGTGACGTCGAACGCGATCGCGTCCTCACCGCGGGCTCGGACCACCGCGTCGGTGCCGATGTGGGCGGGCGCCAGCCGCATGCGGTAGAGGACGGCGTCGGAGAAGGCCGCTCCCGGCTGCGCGCCGGGGAACAGGTTCAGCACCACGGCCAGCCGACCTGGCACATCGGGCACGGGAAAGAAGTACAGGTCGGTCAGGTCGATGACCGGGTCCTGCATCGCGCGCAGGCTGGACAAGTGGTCGGACACGGCATGGCCTCCTTCTCGTGGAGGGGCCGGAAACGCCGCCAGGAGCGGAGAGCGACAAGGCCGCTGGGCGCATGGCACCAGAGTAGGGCGAATATTGTTATTAAGGGTCTAAATCCTCTCCTTGAGGAGGTAATCGCCATGTTCGATGTGGGCACCTACGACCCGATCTCACCGCAGGTCAGTGCCGGGGAAATCGGCCGGTACAGCCAGGAGCTCCGGCGGCAGACCGAGGGAGCGGGCAGCCGGGTCGGCAACCGGGCGGAATTCACGCTGGTCGCCCCGGTGATTCAGCCGGACGGTCCGGCCGTCTTCCGCGATCGGGCGAAGAAGGCGCAAATCGAGGCGCCCTATTGGGAGGGCCGTCTCGGCACCGTTCACGACCTGCGTGTTTGCTTGATCAACAACGATCAGCAGCTGCTGTTCGCCGCCACGTACAGTGACGAATTCATGCCGTACGTGAGGGATGTCATCCGCTTCGCGGGTCCGTGGATCGACTACATCTTCACGGGAGTCGCGGAAGGCTACCCGGGCATGAAATCGACGGACGAGGCGCTGCAGTACATCACGAAATACCAGGTCGAAGCAGGCATCTGGTACGGCGGTCCGGATCCGGAGGCGACACCTCGCGACATCACGAAAAGCCTGAGGGTGACCAACGCCTTCAACCAGCTGCTCGACACGGTGCAGGAATGAACGACTCGGCCGGGCGCACCGTCCCCACTCTGGAATTCGAGGACATCCAGGGCACATTGCTGCGCCGACGACCCGACGACTACCACGGTGTGTACCTGCTGTACCGCATCGATGACGCCGGTGCGGCGAAGCAGTCGCTGCGCGGCATCCTGCCGATGGTGACGAGCGCCGCGGACTGGGAGAGCCCGCGGCCTTGCACCCTCAACATCGCATTCACCTACAGCGGCCTCGAACGGCTGGGCGTTCCGGCGGAGTCGCTCGCATCGTTCTCGCCGGAGTTTCGCGAGGGTATGGCTGCCCGCAAGGATGTGCTCGGCGACACCGGGGCGAACGACCCGAGCAACTGGGTTCCACCGCTGGGCAGTCGGGACGTCCATATCGGGGTGCTGATCATCTCGCAGGAGGCCGAGGCGCTGGACGAACCGCGCAACGAGGCCGGGCGCCTTGCCGGAGTGAGTTCGATCTATCAACTCGACGTAAATGTCCCGAGCACCGGACGTGAGCACTTCGGCTTTCGTGACAGCATCGGTGGACCGCACATCAGGGGAAGTGCGAACCCTCCACTGCCCGGCCATGACGAGATCTGGCCCGGCGAATTCATCCTCGGCTACCAGGACGAGTCAGGAGAGCTGCCCGACGCGCCGGTGCCGGACACGCTCGGCCGTAACGGCACCTACCTGGCGTACCGGCAACTGCACTCCGACGTAGCGGCGTTCCGCCGATATCTGCGCGAGCACGCCAGGTCGCCCGAGGACGAGGAACTGATCGCCGCAAAGATCATCGGCCGCTGGCGCAGCGGTGCGCCACTCGCCCTGTCGCCGGACACGGACGATCCCGAACTGGCGGCCGACCCGATGCGCAACAACGACTTCCTCTACTACGACGACGATCCGCGCGGACAGTGTGTGCCGCACGGCGCTCACATCCGGCGCGTCAACCCTCGGGACAGCCTCCAGGACACCGTGGTCGCGGTCAACACGCATCGGCTGATCCGGCGCGGCGCCGCCTATGGACCCGTGCTCCCCGACGGCGTACTGGAGGACGACGGGGCGGAGCGTGGCATCATCTTCATCTTCTTGGGGGCGAGTCTGTCCCGACAGTTCGAGTTCATTCAGGAAGTCTGGATGAACGACGGCGACTTCGTCGGTCTCGGCACCGAGAAGGACCCACTCACCGGCAACCACGACGGCACCGATTCGTACACCATCCCCGGCAAGCCGGTACGCCGGCGACTCACCGGGTTGCCGCGCTTCGTGACCGTCCGGGGCGGCGAGTACTTCTACTTGCCCGGCATGACCGCAATCCAATGGCTCGCCGCGCTGCCCTAGTTCGGCAAAGCCGACCGCAGGGTTGCCGGCGCGGCCAGGGCCGTAGGAGGCACGATGCAAGAGCAGAGGACACAACAGGTCGGGAACTGGCCGCGGCTGCGTGTGGAGGACTGGGTCGAGACCCGGGACACACTGCATATGTGGACCCAGATCGTCGGCAAGATCCGGCTGGCCCACGCCCCCATGG
>NZ_MCGQ01000129.1 GCF_002242805.1 Streptomyces diastatochromogenes
CAGCTGGGTAACGGCGGCGTCGAGGTAGCGGGTGTTCCAGAGCACGGCAGCGTTGAGACCAGGCCGAGGGTAGCGAGCTGGCCTTCCTGACCGTCGCGGTACGCCTGGCGGATCTGGCCCCGGCTGCTGTGGCAGATCGCGCGGGCGATGGCGCTTCCGCTGGGCATTGCCCGCCATGTCTGCGTGATTCAGATCACATGAGAGTCGTTGAATTTCAGACAACTCTTTTCGGGTGCGGTGGGTCGTCTCTGCGTACGCTTTCGGCCACTCACGCCTTTTGAGGTTCGCATGAAGCTTCGCCGCTCCCTGGCCCTCGCCGCCGCGACGGCCGCCATGGCTCCGGCCGTCCTGCTGGCGGCGCCGACTGCCTATGCGACGGATGACGACAGCCCTGCTCCGGCCGTCAGCGAGACGGCTCCCGCCGAGGAGCAGTCCACGCCCGCCGCCGACGACACGACGCCTGCCGCCGAGGACACCACGCCCGCCGCGGACGACACGACTCCGGCGGCCGACGACACCACACCCGCCACCGACGACACCGCGCCGGCGGCTGACGAG
>NZ_MCGQ01000130.1 GCF_002242805.1 Streptomyces diastatochromogenes
ACGGGGCTGCACTGAGCTGGCGAACGGCGTCTCGCGCAGCGCTGCCCCGGCACGGCTTGATGATGCTGATGCGTCAAAGAGCGAGGGCCATGTCTTCATCTGCGGCCAGGATCTCCCCGTGGTACGCGCCCCGCGCTTCCGTGACGGACCGCTGGCGTTCGGCGCCTGGCCAGAAGTGTGTGAGCAGCAGGCGCTTCGCTCCCGCGCCGGCAGCGCACTGCCCGGCCTGGGCCGCGCTGAGCAGATGCGGGTCGACAGCCGGACCCTGCAGCGTCGCTCCGGCGACCAGCAGGTCCGCCCCGGCCGCCAGTTCGCCGAGCGCGGGGGCGGGCCCGGCATCGCCGCTGTAGGCCACGGTCAGTCCGGGCGCCGTCAACCGCACGCCCGCGTGCGGCACATGATGCGGAAGGAGCCGCCCGTCCAGCCGGAAGGGACCGACCTCGAAGCTACCCGGCAGCGAATGGGCTTCGAAGACCTCTTGCAGGTCCTCGGTCGGCTCCATCGCCTGCACCCGCCCCAGCACCCCCGGCGGGCAGTACAACGGCACACGCCCGTCGCGCCCCCCGCCAAAGAGCAATGCTCGGCACAGCGCGCTCAGATCCGCACAGTGGTCGGGGTGTTCGTGGGTGATGACCACGGCGTCGACCTCGCTCGCCGTGCACCGCTCCAGCAGCCGGGGCAGTGCCGCGTAGCCGAGGTCCAGGACCAGGCGGAACCCGTCAACCTCCAGCAGGAAACTGCTCGCCGCCCGCCCGGCCTCCGGCCAGGCGCCACACGTCCCCAGCACAGTCAGCTCGCGCACCGCCGCATGCTCCCACAAGGGCAGTCGACAGGGCCATCAACCGCCGACAGCTCCGCCTGAGGCATCGGCAACCGAAAGCCGCTCGACGGCGTGGCCTGCCGCCCCCACCCGTGCGCCGGCCCCTGCCGAACAAGTGGTATCAACACCCGTGAAGGGCCGGTGACCGTGAGCGGTGGCTCGCCCGTCCTCTTTGCTCCGACGCCGGCTCGCGGCGTGGGACTGTCTCGGGTCAGCCTGTGGTGGCGGCCCAGACGTTGGTGTTGCCGAAGGTGGCCGGGCAATCGGCAAGTGGCCAGGGCGCCGGGAAAACCGACTCTCCGGCAGCGAGTGACTTCCCTCGCCAGTCCTGGATCGGTCGGCAGACCGCCGCGTTGCCCATGTCGATCCACACGCCGACGCCGTATGTGCGGCTTGCCGCGGCGTATACGTAGTCGCCGATGCGCTCTTCGCGCAGCCGGTGGCCCGGGTAGCCGGCGCGCAGATCTGCGACCGGGCCGTTGTAGACGGTGGTCCACCTCCCCGGGCCGTCGTCGCGGCCGTAGTTGTGGTGGTTGACGGCGATGGGGGCGCTGAGGAAGACGCCGTGATAGGGCCGTGGCGAGTTCACGTCCGATCCGCGCCACGGCGAGATTACGGCGGCGTAGGCGATGTAGGCGCGGTCACCGGTCGGGGACAGCGCGGGCGCGGCGTAGAGCGGACGGTCTCCGGGGCGGCCTACGGCGACCGGTGTGTGCCAGTGACTCCCGCGGTCGGAGGACCACGAGGCCCGGACCTGCTCGTGGTTGAGGCCCGCGCTGCCGTCGCTCCAGGCGTCGATGATCAGGTTGGTCGCGCCGGCGCCGGTCGGGGCGCCATTGGCGATGTCGACCTCTGGGGCTGCGGCGTTTTCGGTACGTGCTCCGGTGTATCCGTCCATCACGCAGCGGCCGGAGAGCGGGTCGATGAAGTAACACTCGTCGGTGAAGGAGAAGAGCCGGTGTGGCTTGGTCCAGTGCTTGCCGCCGTCGAACGATGTGAAAACGACGTGTTCGCCCCTGGTCGGAAGGTTCGACAGGTCGTGTTGCTGGTAGCTCTCCGCGAACAGGTACACGGCTCCGTGGCTGTCGGTGCGGACGGTGCACCCGATGTACCCCTGATGTCCGAAGGACGGGTCCATGCCGCGGGCGACCACCTTCTCCGTCCAGTGGTCCCCGCCGTCTGCCGAGGTCGCCACGATCAGAGGGACCTGAGCCTGAGACTCATCCTCGCCGATGAGGTAGTCGTTGAAGCACGTGTACGTGTGCCCGAAGTACCGGCTTGATGCGGCGTTGTCGGCCCAGATCTGGTCCTTGTCCCGGAAGCTGGTTGGATCGTTCCTTTCAAGGATGACCGGTCTCATCCAGCTCGACTTCTGCCGCACGCGCGACGGCGTGGGGTTGTCAAGGCGAGAGACACCGACGCCCGCACCGCTCTTGAGGATGGTCCGGTTTTTGAACTTCTCCGCCAGGTTCGCGTAGTAGACGCGTGATCCGTTCGCCCACGAGAAGTGCCCGTTGACCGGGCGCGGCCCGATCGCCACGGCTGGGTCGCCGGAGGAGTAGATCCCCGTCTCGTACCACCACGGGAGGGTGCCGATCGGGCCGACGTGGCCCTCGCATGGATCTGGCGCGGTGCAGTCGCGCGCGGTCCAGCCGGTGTAGGTGGGTTGTGTCCAGGTCCTGCCGCGGTCGAACGAGAAGTAGACGCCGGCGAACCCGTTGCCCGTCGGCACGTCGAGGTTCTCGCATTGGCCGGTGTTGGTGGCGAGGTTCCGCGGACACGCCGCTGCATCGAGGTAGTCGATGGACCCGGCGACGAGGACGTCGGGCCGGTGCGCGTCGATCGCGACCGCGGGCTCGTTCTGGTGGTTCTGCGGTGTCAGGTTCGGCGGGCTCCCCACGCTGACCTTGGTGGCTACAGCGGCGCCGGCCGGGTTCGCATTGCCCTTCGTGTCAACGTCCGCGGCGGCCACGTTCGACAGGAGCGCGAACGCGGCCAGACTCGCGAGTGCAACGACCGACAGGACGCCGCGGCGGGATCCGCCACGACTTTGCCCTCGGCAGGGCGAGCGATGCTCGCGCCCGGCGGCCGAGCCGTCCGCGCGGTTGCCGGCAGGCGCCAGCGGCGGTTCAAGTGCAGTTTCCATCGATCCGCTGCCCTCTAGATCAATTCCAGCGGGCCCCGATCCGGCTCTTCCGGTCCGTCCCGCGCCAGTGATGTGTCCTCACGGTTCGTCGCCGACCTGCGCCCAGCCCGACGATGCCGCTGGCGGCTGTAATGATCACGAGTTTGAGGGGCCTCGATCGGATCCGATTGGTGACACGCCGGCACCTGACGCTCACTCAGCGTGGTCCTCTGGCGTCGCTGGCATACCCAACGACACTGAGCTGGGCGGCCGCTGGCGTTGGGCTTGGACCGAAGGCGCTGCACCGGGTGGACGTCCGTACGGTGACGGCATGGGCAGGGACGGGGTGCCCCGGCTGCGGCTGATTGTGGTCACGGGCCATCGCGAGGCGGGGGCCATGGTGTGCCGTGGGTGCGACTCCGCTGATGCCGGCGAAGGCGCCGGCGGTGTTCTGCTCGTCTGCTGCCGTCCTGGAGCCGGGGTCTCACATTTTGTCTCGGCAACGTACTGCTCTCCCGCCTGCCGCACACGGGCCCGCAGGGGTGGCGTCTGGATACCCGAGATGATCGGCAGTGTGACCCGGGAGCGCTACGACGAGCTCTTCCCTGTAGAAGCAGGTCCTCGACGTCGTTCGCTGACGACACTCCGTCACGTCCGCCGGAAAATAGTAGCCATGGATATAGTAGCCATGTAGTCTATTCGATATGAGCAATGGTTCGCCGGGCCCCATGCAGGTCGCGTCGCTGCACGGTATGCAGCGCGCCGGTGAGCGGCCCAGTCGGCGACGACTCGCCGACCACACCGGCCTGGAGGCGCTGTACGTCTCGAAGCCGGCGCGTGCTCTGGAGTCGGCAGACTGCTTGAGCAGTTGCTGGAGCCACTCGGCGGCCTCGTCGCCCCGCGGACGCGCGTTCACCGACGAGCTGACGACCCTGCTCGACGCACCTCTCGCTCCATCCGTACCGAACGACGAGAGAACTCAGGGGGCACCACCATGACCACCACCGCACCCACCATCACCGCACCCGTCGCCGACGCCCGCGCCCTCGGCCTGGCCCACTACGCCGCGCGTGGCGTCCTGGAGTACGTCCTGGCCCGGCACGGCATCACCTTTCAGCAGCAGATCGCCCTGCGCGCCGCCGTCGGCGCCGATGTCCCGCAGGCGCCGGACGATCTCGTCACCCAGGTCCGGGGCTCCCTCAAGGCCGATCCGGCCGACATCCGCGCCACGCTCGACGAACTGCTGGCCAAGCGGCTGCTCGTCGTGGACGGCGCGCACCTTCGCCCCACGGACGCAGGGCGCGAACTGCTCGCCGCCATCGGCGCGGAGACCGCCCCCGTCACCGCCCGCATCTGGGGCGGGATACCCGCCGAGGACCTGGCCGCCGCCGGCCGCGTCCTCTCCCTGGTCACCGAGCGCGCCAACGCGGAGCTTGCGGCGCTGACCACCTGACCGCCCGACCGAGCCGATGCGTCACGGCGCGAGGTGGGCACGGCCTCCGGTTCCCGCGCGACCTAGGCGGTGGCGAGCGCCAGCAGGGTCGCCGCCGCCGACAGGGCACAGCCCAGCACGCACCAGGCCACCAGCCGCTGCCGCAGCGCCCGGTACCGGGCCTCGTACGTGTGCCGCAGCTCCTCGGCGCGTGCGGCGGTGCGCCGCCACGAGGTGCCGGCCAGGGCCAGGTACTCGGTCTCGAAGTGCCGCTCCAGGTCGTCCCGTTGGGTGTCGGTGAGCCAGCCGAGCCGGGAACCCACGCGGGCCGCCGCCGTACGGCCCTCCTCCCGTGCGGCGGTGAGCAGCAGATGGCCCTCGATCTGCTGGACGAGCGCCCGTTCCTCCCCGGTGCTCATCGTGCGGTCAACTCCCGCTCGCGCGGCGGCATGCCGGGGTGGTGCAGGTCGAACGCCGGTGACTCGCTGCGGATCTGCGGGAGTGAGCGGAAGTTGTGCCGGGGCGGCGGGCAGGAGGTCGCCCACTCGAGTGAACGGCCGTAGCCCCACGGGTCGTCGGCCTCGACCTTCTCGCCGTACTTGGCCGTCTTCCAGACGTTGTAGAAGAACGGGAGCATCGAGCAGCCGAGCAGGAACGAGAAGATCGTCGAGACCGTGTTGAGCGTGGTGAGCCCCTCGACCGCCAGATAGTCGGGGATCCGGCGCTGCATACCGTTCACGCCCAGCCAGTGCTGCACCAGGAACGTGCCGTGGAAGCCGATGAACAGCGTCCAGAAGGTGATCTTGCCGAGGCGCTCGTCCAGCATCTTGCCGGTCATCTTCGGCCACCAGAAGTGGAAGCCGGCGAACATGGCGAACACGACCGTGCCGAAGATGACGTAGTGGAAGTGGGCCACCACGAAATAGGTGTCCGAGGTCGGGAAGTCCAGCGGCGGCGAGGCCAGCATCACCCCGGTCAGCCCGCCGAACACGAACGTCACCAGGAAGCCCATCACCCACAGCATCGGCGTCTCGAAGGAGAGGCTGCCGCGCCACATCGTGCCGATCCAGTTGAAGAACTTCACACCGGTCGGGACGGCGATCAGGAACGTCATGAAGGAGAAGAACGGCAGCAGCACACCGCCGGTGACGTACATGTGGTGGGCCCACACGGTCACGGACAGACCGGCGATCGCGATGGTCGCCGCGATCAGGCCCATGTAGCCGAACATCGGCTTGCGGGAGAAGACCGGGATGACCTCGGAGATGATGCCGAAGAACGGCAGCGCGATGATGTACACCTCTGGATGGCCGAAGAACCAGAAGAGGTGTTGCCAGAGCAAGGCTCCGCCGTTTGCCGCGTCGAACACATGCGCACCGAACTTGCGGTCCGCCTCCAGGGCGAACAGCGCGGCCGCGAGGACCGGGAAGGCGAGCAGCACCAGAACGGCGGT
>NZ_MCGQ01000131.1:0-3062 GCF_002242805.1 Streptomyces diastatochromogenes
ACCGGCCCCCTCGACACCAATGTCGAGGGGGCCGGAAGCATGTGGGACGCCAGGCCGACGGAGTGAACTCACCGCCGACAAACTCGCCCCCCTTGCCCCTCCAGCCTGGAGTCAGCGACGGTGTAGCGGAATGTGGCGGGCCCCAGGTCAGATCTGGTCTACGGCCCGCCACGTGATTCGTCGAGCCGACGCATCAGGGGGGTGTCGACGGTCACCTACTCAGGTTGAACTCGTGTTGTCGTAGGTGCTGATGGTCCTTGGTCCCTGCGGTATGACATCGGGGTGCGATACGCGCAGGGGGGCGGGTTCACTGCCCAGGAGCAACAGCGTCGGGAGCGGGTGCGGTTGGAGGCTGCCGAGCGGTTCGAACGGGGAGACGGCCACAGGGTGATCGCGGCTGACCTTCGGGTCACCGTGCGGTCGGTGGAGCGGTGGTGTCAGGCCTGGCGGCAGGGCGGTTCGGCCGGCTTGGAGTCGAAGGCCGTAGTCGCCGCCCAGGCTCGGTGAGCGGCAGTTCGCTCAGCTGGAGCGGGAGTTGGAGAAGGGACCGCTCGCTCACGGCTGGGAGGACCAGCGGTGGACGCTTGCGCGAATCAAGACTCTGATCGGTCGGCGGTTCCACGTCTCCTACACCGTCCGGGGCGTGTGGAAGCTGATGCGACGCAACGGCTGGTCGTGCCAGCAGCCGGTTCGTCGGGCGATCGAGCGCGACGACGGGGCGGTCGAGGTGTGGAAGATGCAGGTGTGGCCGCAGGTAAGAGCGTAGTGGCGGCGCTCGGAGCCTGGCTGGTGTTCGAGGACGAGGCCGGGGTCTCGATGACGCCGGCGCGGGCCCGCACCTGGGGACGCCGTGGCCGAACGCCCGTCGTCCGGGTGCGTGGCCGCTCCCGCCGACGGGTCTCCATCGCTGCCCTGACCTGCTACAAAGCCGGTGCGCGGTCCCGGCTGATCTACCGGCCCAGGCTGGATGACGGGCAGGGCCGGAGCATCCTGCTGACGACCGCCATCCGGGCAACTGCGACCGGTCAACAGCGCCTCGCGGTGATCGACGCGGCGACTGCCGCAGAAATCGCGTTGGCCACCGGGCTTGCCGCTCGACTCTCGGCCCAGTACCCGCCCCATGAAGCACAAGCGCGCGTCGAGGCCACTCGCATGCTCGGGCCCCGCCTGAACCTTGCCGAGAGGCTGGGCATGACCTTGCCGCCTCGGACGAGGGACGACCTGCTGGCCCCGCGGAACGCGGTCGTCCACCGCGGCACCCCCATCACCGACGCCGCTGCACGAGCAGCAGTCGCCGTGGCACAGGCACTGGTGGAGGACTACGAACCATTACCTGCACATTGCCTGGAACCTGATGGGTGGGGCGACATCGAGGACGGCGACGAGTAACCGCAGCATGGGCCGCCCTGTGTCACAACGCGGCGGCCAGGGGCCGGGACCGGCGCACCTGCGACTCGGCCCACGCGTTCCTCCGGTCCCGCCGCATCCCTGTACCCCGGTCCCTTCCTGGTGTTGCTACGGCCTGGCGTGTTCCGCCGGTGCCACCAGTGGCGTGCGTTCGGTGGGGTGCCCCGGCGGGATCCAGTGGAAGGGTCGGGAGGCTGTCCCGTTGGGGGCGGTGGTGTCAGGTCGGGTGGACGAGGCGGCTGTCGTAGGCGAAGACGACCGCCTGGATCCGGTCGCGGAGTCCGAGTTTCTGCAGGATCCGCCCGAGATGGGCCTTCACGGTTGCCTCGGCGAGGTGCAGGGCGGCCGCGATCTCGGCGTTGGACAGGCCGCTGCCCACCTTGACGAGGACGTCGCGTTCGCGCGTGCTGAGCCGGCTGAGTCGTTCGTCGTGGTGGTCGGTGCGGCTCCCGTGGGGGAGGTGCGGCCGGAGGTTGTCGAGCAGGCGGCGGGTGATCCTTGGGGCGAGAACGGCGTCGCCCGCGGCCACGTTGCGTATCGCGGTGAGGAGTTCCTCGGGCCTGGTGTTCTTCAGCAGGAAGCCGGAGGCTCCGGCGGCGAGTCCGGCGAAGGCGTATTCGTCGAGGTCGAAGGTGGTGAGGATCAGTACCTTGCTCCTGGGGGAGATGTGGGTGAGCCGGCGGGTCGCCTCGATGCCGTCGGTCTCGGGCATCCGGACGTCCATCAGGACGACGTCGGGGCGCAGTTCCCGGGTGAGGCGTACGGCCTCGGCGCCGTTCGCGGCCTCGCCGACGGGTGTCATGTCGGGCTGGGCGTCCAGGATCGTGCTGAAGGCCATCCGGAGCAGCGCTTCGTCGTCGGCGATCAGGATGCGGATCGTCATGCGGGAGCTGCTCCGTCGCTGTCGAGGTGGAGGCGGGTGTGGACGTTCCAGCCGCCGCCCGGGAGCGGTCCGGCGCGCAGTGTCCCGCCGTAGGCGGCCGAGCGCTCGCGCATGCCGGGGATGCCCTGGCCGGACGGGGTGTCGGCGGGAGACGACGGGCCGGGGAGGTGGGGGCGGGGTCCGTTGTCGGTGATGTCCACGGTGACGGTTGCGGCGGAGCACTGTATCCGGACGTCGGCGCGGGTGCCGGCGGGGGTGTGTTTGAGGGTGTTGGTCAAGGCTTCCTGTACCAGGCGGTAGACGGTCAGTTGGGCGGTGGCGGGCACGTGGGTGTGGCTGCCGAGGATGTCGAGGCGGGTCGGCAGCCCGGCGGCGCGCATCCGGTCGGCGAGGGCATCGAGTTGGGCGATGCCGGGCAGGGGGTGGCGCTGCGCGTCGGGTTCGTCGGTCCGCAGGATGCCGAGCGAGCGCCGCATGTCGGTCAGGGCCTGCCGGCCGGTCTCGGAGACCTGGAGCATCGCGGTGGTGGTCCTGTCGGGTGACCGGTGCTGCGTTTGGACGGCGGCGTCGGTGAGGGCGACCATGACGGACAGGTTGTGGGTGACGATGTCGTGCATCTCCCGGGCGATGCGGGTCCGTTCCTCGGCGACGGCCAGTCGTGCCTGCTGGTCCTGGTGTTGTTCCAGGCGCGCGGCCCGTTCCTCCAGGGCGGCGAGGTAGGCGCGCGCGGTCCGCGCGTTCGTGCCCAGGGCGACGGTGGCGACGACGGTCG
>NZ_MCGQ01000131.1:3089-3407 GCF_002242805.1 Streptomyces diastatochromogenes
CGACGACGGCGCCGGCGCCGAGTGTCGCGCGTCCGCCCGCGTGCGCGGCCACCGCGTACAGGGCTGCCAACAGCGCGACGTCCGCGGGCAGTTGGACGTTCGCCAGCCACTGGACGAAGGCTGCGGCTGCGACGGCGCCGAACACCGTGCGTGGGGCCCGCTGTCGCCACAGCAGGGGCAGCGTGAGGGCGACGGTGAGGGCCGCGGCCAGCGGCAGCTCGTGCGGCGCGCGCGTCGCCGCGACATGGAGCAGGAGCAGGGGTACCAGCAGGAGCGGCGGGGGCGGCAGCGCGCGCCGTACGACGGGCGGCAGCCGCC
>NZ_MCGQ01000132.1 GCF_002242805.1 Streptomyces diastatochromogenes
CGGGTGCACCGGGTGCGCCTGCGGGTGGGTATGTGCCGACGCAGCTTGTGTCCGCGCTCGGGCCCGAGGGGCCTGAGGGGCAGGGCGTTCCGGGCGTTCCGGGTGGGCCGGTGGGCGTGGATGCGGTGCCGCCGCCGGGCGCTGCCCCGAACGCGCCGGGCGCCCCCAACCCGCCCGGTGCGCCGGGTGCTCCCGGTGGCACGCCTCCGGGCAACGTGCACCACGCGGCCACGATGCTGGCCGACCCGAACCAGCGGGGAGGGGGCGCGCCACAGCCTCCGGGCGCACCTCAGCCTCCTGGCGCCCCGGGCATTCCGGGTGCGGCAGGCGCCCCGGGCATGCCTCCCGCTCCCGGCGGCCTGCCTCCCGCCCCCGGCGCCCCCCACCCCGCAGGAGCCCCTGGCGCACCTCAGCCTCCGGGCGCCCCGGGTATGCCTCCCGGCCCCGGCGCACCCCAGCCCCCAGGCGCCCCGGGCATGCCCGGCATGCCCGCCGCGCCTGGCGCCCCCGGTGCTCCCGGCGGTGCTCGCGGCGCCGTGCACCACGCGGAGACCGTGCTGGCCGCGCCTCCCGTGGGCGGCCCGGGCGCGCCCCCGCCGCCGCCCGCCCCGGGCATGCCCGGCGCGCCGGGCGCCCCCGGTATGCCGCCAGGCGCACTGGGCGCTCCCGGTATGCCGCCCGCCGGCCCGGGCGCCCCGCAGCCGATGCCGCCCGGTGTCCCCGGCGCCCCGCAGCCGATGCCTCCGGGTGCGATGCCGCCGCCGGGCGGGCCCCTGCCGGGGCAGCCTCCGGCGTACGGCTATCCGCAGCAGC
>NZ_MCGQ01000133.1 GCF_002242805.1 Streptomyces diastatochromogenes
TGCCTGACCTGCGTCTCTTCAAGCATCCACCGCAACGCAGAAATTCGAGCATGCGCCCGAACAAAACGTATCGGGGTTCCCGCGCCGGGCACGTGCTTGCTGTGACTGAGCGCTTCAGTTGGCCATTGAGCGCCCCAGTTGGCCGCTCTGGTGCTCAGGGTTGTTGATCAACACCTGGCGGCGCTCAGCCCTCGTCGGATCGCCACAACCAGCGGAGGGCATCGGGGAGCAGGACGCCGCCGTGGTTGGGGCTGTGACCGCCGTCGCCCAGGACCAGGCGGAAGTCGTAGCCGGCTTCCGCGAGCGCGGCCGCGACGCGCAGGTTGTTGGCGAGCCAATTCCTCTCAGGCTCGTTCCAGTGCAGGTCGCGATGGCCCGCTTGGAGGAAGATGCGCAGCGGCTTGCGGGGAAGGCGGGGAATGAGTTCGGGGTAGGGGTTGCCGCCGGGCATCTGCGTGAAGCTGGACAGGAACGCGGTGACCCGGCGGAACTTGTCGGGGCGCAGCCATGCTGCGGTGAAGGCGCAGTTGCCGCCGCTGCTGCCCCCGCAGATGCCCCACTGATCGGGATCCTCGGCGATCGAGTAGTGCTTGCTGACCTCAGGGATGATCTCGTTCAGGAGGAAGCTGGCGTACCGATCGTCGAATGCGTCGTACTCGGTGTTGCGGTTCTTCGGATCCTCGGCGTCGGGGAAGATGCCGGGGTCGACGAACACGCCAATGGTGACCGGGATGTCCCCCCGGTGCATGAGGTTGTCCAGGACGATCGCGCCGCGGACCTCACCTGCGGGGTCCAGGTACCACCATCCGTCCTGGAACACCATGAGCGACGCTGGTTTGGAAGAGGTGTAACTCGCTGGTACGTGGACCCAGAACTTCCGGGACGTGCCGGGGTAGATCGCACTGTCGCTCCAGTCGAACTCGATCGTCTCGCCAGAGGGAACGCCGGACTGCGCAGCAGAGTCGGGGCCGTGGGCGTAACGAACGTCTGACTGGTGAATCGGAAGCGGCTGGTAGGGCACCTCGATCGTCACGCGGGCCAACCTAGGAGAGATCGGGACCTGCCTCAAAGGGGTTTAGGGTCCGTTGCCCAGCGAGCTTGTCGGCGTGCTCGAGAAGTGCGTTGTGTAGGAGACGGGCGAGGACCGGGGGCGCCCTGCTCCGAAAGGCCGGCAGGATCGGCGCCCTGCGGCCAACTGTGACGCTCAGACTGGCCAACTGAAGCGCTCAGTCACACTTGCATGTGTCTGAGGGCTCTCGGGGGCCGTGAGCGTTCTAGTTGGCCTGGGTGAGTGCCGGGGGTGGCCGGGTCATGTCAGAGGTGGCTGGCACGATGCGCAGCATGGATCTCGTAGACCCGCTCGACGGCCTGGATACCCGCCCCTGGTCTTCCCTCTCCCATGCCTACGGCAGCGCGGCGGATGTTCCCGATCTGCTGCGGGCTCTGACGGGCGCCGACGCGGATGGGGCGAATGATGCGTTGTCGCAGCTGTACGGGAGCGTTCTGCACCAGGGGACTGTCTATGCCGCCAGCGCGGAGGCGGTGCCGTTCCTGGCCTCGATCGCGGCGGCCGGCCACCGCACGGCAGACGTCCTGGCGCTGCTCGGCGGCATGGCCGAGAGCGAGGACGAGTACGGCGTGGCACCGGGCGCGGTCCGGGCGGCCGTGGTGGACCGGCTCCCGTTGCTGCTGCCCCTGCTGGCCTCCCCCGAGCCGGAGGTCCGCCGGATTGCGGCCTGGGCGGTGTCCCAGACGCGCGCGACCGCGATCGTGCTCCCCACCCTCCACGCCCGCTGGGACGAGGAACCCGAACCCGCCGCACGTGCCGAAGTCCTGGCCGGGATCGCCCGAATCGATCCGCAGGGCGGCGCCGCGGTGGCCGCCACCGTCCTGGACGCTTCCCATCCCGCCGAGGTGCGCATGGCCGCCGTCTTCGCCAGCCTCGACGCGGACGCTCCGTGGACCGAGGCCATGCACACGACGATGCTGTCCCTGCTGCCGGCCGACCCCTTGCGCTCTGATCTCGACCTCGAACGCGGTGAGCCGCTGGCCGCCGTCGTCGAGGCCCTCCTTGGCCGGGGCCCACGCATGGAGCGCAAGGTGGCGTTCGCGCTGGTCGACGCAGCCCTGCACGACGACCGGGCCGAGGTGCGGGCCGAAGGCCTCTGGGCGGCCGACCGCGCCTGCATGCTCTCCCGCAGTGCCCCGCGGCGACTGGTGTGGAACCTGCGAGCGGCGGCCGTCGACGAAGAGTCGGTGGTCGCCATGTCGTCCCTCCTGGGCCGACTGGGCGCTGTCGCCGCACCGGCCGCGGACGTCCTTGCCCCGCTCGCCGGACGGAACCTGGACCAGGACGACGACCATGCGGACCGGGCCCTGGCCGCGCTCGTGCTCGTCGCGCCGGCACAAGCGGCCCCGCTCCTGGCCGCCGGCCTCGGGCGGCGCCCGCGGGCCCTCGACGCGGCCGCCGGGTTCCGCAGCCCGACGGACTTCACCTTTCCGTACAACGGCGAACTCCTCCACGCGGTCAGGAACCGCCTCGCCCGACCCCAGGACCTCAGCGGCAACGAACCGTGGCAGCTGACGAACCTGCTGGCGCAGTGGGGCACCGAGGCAGCACCGGCGTTGCCCGAGCTGTGCACGGTGCTCCCCCACTTTCCCAGCCAGGCTGCCCGGGCCATCGCTTCCGTCGCCGCCAACTGCGCCCCCGGCGAACGTGCCCGGGCCGTCACCTCGTTGCAGACGGGCGCCGAGCAGGGAGTCCTCCCCGCGGCGAGGGCCCTGCACGACCTCGTCGGCGAGATAGCGCCCCTGATGCACTGCCTCGAACAGGAACCCCGGCGTGGTGCTGATCAGCTCAGGGAGGCCGCCAGGATGGCCGGTGCGCTCGGCCACCGGGGAGCGGCGCTGGCGCCGGCACTGCGCGAAGCGCTCAGCGGACCGGACGGCGACACCACGCCCGCCCTGCACACGGACACGGATCTCGCCGAGGCTCTGTGGCGCGTCACGGGGGAAGCGCACGAGGCAGTCGCCGTTCTGGACTCGGTCTTCGCCCGCGCCGCACAGAACCCTTGGTCCCGGTGGTCAGTGGTGCGGGCAGCCCGCACGACGGCCCTCCTTGGCCCTGCGGGCCGGCCACTCGCCCAGCGTCTGGAAGCCGCCCTCGACGATCCGGCGCAGGCACCGGCCGCGGTGGTGGCCCTCACGGCCGTGGCGGAACCCGCCGCACTGGACCGCACCGCGCTTGCCGCGGCCGCATTGCGGTCCGCCGAACTGGACGCCGATCCATCGGGTGCCTGCGATGCCCTGGAAGCCCTCGGCTCCGACGCATTGACCAGCGACCACCTGCGCCAGCTCGCCATCCTCGCCGACGGCGACGCCCGGATCGTCTGCTCCGGAGCTGAAGACCACATCATCGACCAGGACGAAACCTTCCGAAAGCACGCCCGGACACTCCTCACCACCTTCACAGACGCAACTCACCGACCAGCCGAGCACCGTCGGCCGCCGAGCCCGCGGGCTCCCGCAGGCAGCACCGCCTCGTCCGACGCCCTTCACGATCCGCCACCAACGAAGTGGGCAAGCGTCCACATGCGACCTGATCGAACACGTGTCTAAGCTGGAACACGGCGCAGCCCGTTCAACGGGACGTCAGAGCATCAGAGCACTGCCGGGCCGAGCGCGAGACAAGGCACTCGCAACGCGTTTCGACTGCCGCGGGACGCGTCCCGCAAGCCCAGCGCCACCATGGATCCGGTCGCCGCCGCCATCCCCTCCGAGACAGGAGGCCCAAACCATGGACATGAAACTCGAGGTCGTCGTGGTGCCGGTGTCCGACGTCGACCAGGCCAAGGACTTCTACACGGCGCTGGGCTGGAGGCTCGACGCAGACATCGCCCCTGACGGCGACTTCCGGGTCGTGCAGGTGACCCCTCCGGGTTCCCCGGCGTCGGTCATCTTCGGCAGATCGGTCACCGATCAGGCCCCAGGCTCAGCTCAAGGCCTGCACCTGATCGTCGACGACATCGAGGCCGCCCACGACGAACTGATGCGGCACGGCGCCGACCCGAGCAATGTGTTTCACGACACCGGCGGCGTCTTCCACCACGCCGGCGCTGACGCCCGGGCACCCGGCCCTGATCCACAACACGGCAGCTACGGCTCCTTCCTGTCGTTCAGCGACCCGGACGGCAACGGCTGGCTCCTGCAGGAAGTCACCACACGGCTCCCGGGACGACTGGATCCCACGACCACGTCATTCACCTCAGCCCAGAACCTAGCCGAGGCCCTACGCCGGGCCGCGGCGGCGCACGGTGAACACGAAGCGCGCATCGGTACGGAGGACCCGGACTGGCCGGACTGGTACGCGCGATACCTGGTGAGCGAGCAGACCGGGACGGAACCGCCCACGTGAGCGGTCGGATGCGCGGTCCACGGCCGTAACAGGACGCCCTGCCACCTGACAGGCAATCATGACGCTCCGTCAGGTCTGTGACCACCTCCGTCACGGTAGGTCGTGACTGGTGACGGTGCTGGTCATGCAGGCCGACGAATCGTTCTGGGACTCTCACGTGTTCGACGGGATCGACGACGTGGACGTCGCGGCGCTGACCGCCGACTTCGGTGCGATCGACTGAGGGATCTGCCGCTCGGTGGGCAGAGCAGGGAGGCCGGCGCCCTGACCCTGCTCACGGGGACCGGCGTGCCGGCTCCTGGACTGGTCGCGGTTGATCCGACCGCCGCGCAGTACGAGTATCCGTCGCTCCTGATGACACATCTGGCGGGGCGGACGGTCCTCGACGATGAGTGATTGGAGACGCGCGTTCCTCTGCTGGCTCGTCAACTCGTGGCGATCCACGCGTTGCGACCCGCCGAGCGGCCCCGGGGTATGTGGCGTTGACGACCGCCGACACCGTCGTGACTCCGAAGGGCGCCGACGCGGCGGCATGGGCCGAGGCGATCGACGTGATCCGCAAGCCCGCACCACCCTATGAAGGGCGATTCCTGCACCGGGACTTCCAACCCGGCAACGTCCTGTTCGACGTGCCGCCCCCAAGGCCGGCAGGTGCCCGGATCACCGGCGTCGTCGACTGGGCAGCGGCCTCCTGAGGGCCGGCGGACCTCGATGTCGCGCACTGCTCCACCCATCTCGCGCTGCTGCACGGCCCGGCGTGGGGTCTGCGGTTCGCCGAGGCGTATGAGGAGGCCGGCGGGGTGCTGGCCGCGGCCGCGAGCGAGCGGCTGTACTGGCAGGTGCGGGACGGGCTGGCGTGCTCAGAAGAAGTGCAGTTGCTGTCGCAGTCCTGGCGGGAGGCGGGGAGGGCAGAGCTGAGGACGCGAGCCGTGGAGGAGCGGCTGGATGCCTATGTCACCGCCCTGATGGACACGCTGGGCTGAACCAGAGCGGCCCGGGGTGGGAGCACGGTGGCGAGCGCCGGACCAGGCTGCCACGTCCGGGAGCGGAGCCGATCGCACACCCGCACCGGGGCACCCCCGAGTAAGGACTGGCTCCCGGCCGACAGCTCTGCGACGCCTCCGAATCGAACGGCAATATCGCCGTAACGGCTCCCCAAGATCTGTGCCAGAGCCGAGATTCGAGGTGTGGCCCGCACCGGCACAGCACGCAACGGTGCTCCGCCCGACCGACAGCTACGGCGCCTCCCTCCAGAGGGCGCCGTAGTAATGGCCGCAAAAACAACGGATATCGCTGATCTGGGTGGTGCCGCCCCGGTGATCGTCGAAGTGCTCCGGCTCAGCTCCGTCGGCGGACGGCTGGGTCCCGCTCGGCGACCTGCCGGGCGAGAACGTCGACCCTGGGCCGTGCGTACCGCTCCAGGGAGCGGACGGAGGCGTGGCGGGAGGGCCGTGGGGGCGGAATTGGTCGATTCCGCCCCCACGGGCCGATTGGCCTCCTGCGCGGAGCGGCCGGTGACGTGCTCGTGTCGGCCAGCTGGCGCGGTCAGTGCTCGCCGAAGAAGATCTCCTTGACCTCGCGGACCGCGTAGTAGACGAGGACGTACCCGGCCAGCGGGTCGGCCCACCAGAGGCCGGCCAGGGAGTCGAGCACCAGGCCGGCCAGCACGGCGGCGGCCAACAGGCCGTCGATCAGGGTGACGCGGCCCTCGGTCTTCAGTACCGGGTTGTCCAGGGCCGCGCCGGTGCGGGCCTTGCCGAAGGCGAGCGCGAACATCACTGCCGCGGTGACGGCGGTCCAGGCGCTGCCCAGCGGGGAGTGGTGCGGGCGGAAGCCGGCCACCAGCACCCAGGTGGACTGCACCAGCAGGTAGGCGGCCAGCAGCGCGAACCCCGCACCGAAATCGCCGTTGTGGCAGGTCAGAGCTTGATCGACGCATCAGGCAGGTCAGGCAAGTTGTTCGACGTTGGGTAGCGCGGCGAGCCGCCGACAGGGATCAGGCCGTCGAGGACGTCGACGACGAACTGGGACGCGGGGGATCGCTTCGAACTCGTCTCGTGAGTCGTCGTTCAGCACCGTGTACGTTTCAGGTGACGGATGCTCAGCGATGGCTGGGCCCGCCGGTCAGTCGATGCCTTCGATGATGCGGAAGTCGCGCTCGACGCCGTCGGGGAGGGCCACCAGCGCCTTCTGGTATGCCTCGCTCTCGTATGCCGCGACGGCCTGTTCAAAGCTGTCGAACTCGACCAGAACGACGCGTTGCGTGATTCCGGCCTCGTGGGCGACGACTCGACCGCCACGGGACAGGGTGCGCCCGCCCCCAGCCCGGACAGCCGGACCGGCCAGCTTGCCGTAGGCAGTCAGCCTCTCAGGGTCGGAAATGGCGGGGTAGACACTGACCCAGTAGCCCTTAGCCATGGAAACCTCCTGTGTTCGGCCGGACAGGTCCGACTTCGAATCGACACTCAGATCGATCGATCCAGGCGACGGGTACTGCGGTCAGTTGAATCGCCATATGCGCAGGTTAGGGCTTGATGTGCGGCCGAGGGAAAGACCGGTACGGGATAGACTCAGAACGGCTCGTTATCAATTGGCAGGGAGGGCACGTGGCGCCGGATACGGTGAGCCTGCGGTACTTCCTGGTGCTGGCGCAGGAGTTGAACTTCACCCGCGCGGCCGCACGGATCGGTATCGCACAGCCCGCACTCAGCGCCCGGATGCGCCGATTGGAGGCGGAACTCGGTACGGCACTGCTGGTCCGCAACACGCGTAGCGTCGTATTGACCACGGCCGGTGCGGCTTTGGCGGAGTCCGCGCCGCCCGCGCTGGCGGCGCTGGACCGGGCGTGGGACACCGCCCGGAGCGCGGCGGCCGGTGAACTGGGCACGCTGCGCATCGGATACAGCCTCAGCGCCGGGGCCGAGACGGCACCGGCCCTGGTGGACAGGCTGATTCGCGGCAACAGCGGACTCGAGGTCGGCGCGGTCCCGATGGCGACACCGGAGATCTCCCCCGCGGTCGCCGACGGCCGCATCGATGCCGGGATCACCCGCGGTGAACAGCCGGGCCGTGGCGTGCGCCGGTTCCTGCTGCGGCGTGCGCGCATCGGGGTCCAGCTGGCGCAGCACCATCCGCTGGCCGAACACCCGGAGATCGAGATCGCCGACGCGGCCGCGTATCCGCTGCGACTCCCGGACCGTGCGGCCAACCCCGTGATCCACGATCAGCTGTCCGCACTGTTCCGAGACACCCGGCCACACCCCCGATTCCACACGCCCGCAGTCTCTTTCGACATGTCTCAGCGCGACCTGCGCGACGGGGTCACCCTCGCCCCGGCCGGAGAAGCCGCGGCCACGGCACAACCGGCCGGTCTCACCTGGCGACCGCTGCGGGGCGCGCCCAGCCTGACGTTCCACCTGGTCCTCCCACGCGAGCAGTCGCCACTACACCGCCGCATCCGTGCCGTCGCCAAAACCCTGGCGCACGAGCTGCACTGGCTGCCGGACTGACGCGCAAGAGGTCAAGCGAGACGGACGCCTGCGGTGGCGAGGCCCAAGACCCTGTGCCCGGACTTCGCGGTGATGACGACGGCGGTCTTGCTGAATGTCCGACACGACCTCGCTACGCCGGCGGATCAGCATCCGATGATGGCCCCGGGTCCGGTCCGAGTCGTACACCGCGGCGACGTCCTCGCCCAGCCCGAGATCTCGGCGGATACCGCGCCTTCGCCGACGCCGAACCGGACAAGCACGGGTAACCGGCGGGAATGCCCGCCGTCAACGGCGTCCATGACGTCGGTCAATGCTTAACGCCAACCACTGTTCCCTCGCTGTCCGCGTACGCGCGCAGCAGGGCCCAGGACACAACCGGCAGGGCGCCGTCGGCCTCGGCGCGCGCGGCGGACACCAGACGGCACAGCCGTGCCCACCCGGCGGCGTTCTGCGCGAGCAGGGTGATCCGCAGCGGCGGCTCCACCACGTGCGCGCCGCCGCGGACCGGCGTACGAGACCGGGCAGCAGTCAGGTTCGGCGGCGTGAGCGGGGCGACGGCCACGTCGACACCGAAGACCGACCGCACGCCGGAGGCCGCGGCGGCCTTGGCGAAGCGGACTGTGCCCGCGACGGTATCCCGGTCGGTCAGCGCGAGCGTCGTCATGCCGCGCTCGGCCGCGCGCTGCACGAGGGCGTCCGGGAGGGAAGCGCCGTAGCGGGCCGAGTAGCCGGAGGCGACGTGCAGATGAGTAAATCCAGCACCCTGCACCTCCCGTCTCGCGAACCCCCTTGCCTGACCTGCGTCTCTTCAGGTATCCACCATAACCCAGAATTCGAGCAAGCGTTCGAATAGAAGCTTTCGGATGTGTCGCCTAAGCCCGCCCCAGGGTGTGACTGAGTGCTTCAGTTGGTCATTGAGTACTTCAGTTGGCCTCCGGCGCTCAGCTTGCTGCTTCAGCTTCGTGCCAGGGAATCGCGGTGTTCCCAAGCAGGTGAAGCCGTGCCATCCGGTCATGCACGCGGGGCGGGCCAGGAGTTGAGGGGTAGGGGGCCGCGGTCGATGACGGTGCGGATGCAGAAGGTGCTGCGGGCGTCGCGAACGGGACCGATGGCCAGGATCTGGTCTGTCAGCACCTTCTCGAAGGTGCGCAGGTCCGGCACGGCGAGCTCGACGAGGAAGTCGGCGTCGCCGGAGACCACGTGGCAGGCGACCACGTGGTCGATCGCCTTCAGTGCCTCTTCGACCACCTGGGAGGTGGTGCGGGAGTGCTCGACCTTGAGGGAGAGGAACACCGTCAGCCCGAGGCCGAGGCGCTCGCGGTCCAGATCGGCCCGGTAGCCGGCCAGGACTCCGTCCTCCTCCAGCGCCTTGGTGCGGCGCAGGCAGGACGAGGGGGACAGGCGTACAGCCTCGGCGAGGTCGACGTTGGGGGTGCGTCCGTGGCGCTGGAGGTGGTCCAGGATCGCCCGGTCGATGCGGTCGTACAGGGGGCGTGGCATGAAATACAGCGTATCGGCCGTATCGGCGAATAATCCTGCGCTGCGGTGCCGTACAGGCACCCACTACGCCATCGTGTGCGGGACTCGGCGGCGCATTCTGGTCACGCGCTGCGGCCGCCGAACCGGTCCCGCTGCCGCCTCCGTACCCCCTCTCACCGCCATCGGACTGCCTCATGCACACCTTCCCCCTGGAACCCGACCGCGCTACGATGGCCGAAATGGGACGTCTCGTCCTGGACCGTGTCGTCGACCGCACCGAGAACCTCGCGGCCCGCCCCGCGACCAGCCCCCTGTCGCCGCAAGCCGAGGCCGAGCTCGTGGAGTCCTTCCTGGCGCCGCCGCCCGACCGGGGCGGTGACCTGAAGGCTCTGCTCGCACGTCTGGACGAGGCCGCCGACTGCGCTCTGGAGACGGCCGGGCCCGGCCACCTGGCATACATCCCGGGCAGCGGTCTGTACTCGGCCGCGCTCGCCGAGTTCTACAACCGTGCCGTCAACCGCTACGGCGGACTGGCCTCGGTCGCCCCGGCCCTCGCCGCGCTGGAGGAGAGCGTGATCCGCTGGATGGCCCGCGATGTGTGCGGCCTCCCTGAGGGCAGCGGTGGCCTGTTGACCAGCGGCGGCTCGCTGGCGACGTTCTCCGCGGCGGTTGCCGCCCGCCACCACAGGCTCGGCGAGGATCTGACCGGCGGCACCGTCTACACCACCGCCTTCGCACACCACTCCATCGCCAAGGCCGCCCGCCTCGCCGGGATCCCCGCCGCCCGCGTACGTACCGTGCCGCACACCCCGGAGCTGCGGATGGATCCGAAGGCCGCCGCCGCGATGATCCGCGCCGACCGGGACGCCGGGCTGCGGCCGTTCCTGCTGGTGGCCACCGCCGGCACCACCGACACCGGCACCGTCGACCCGCTGCCCCAGCTGGCCGGCCTGGCCCGCCGCGAGGACGTGTGGTTCCACATCGACGCGGCCTACGGAGGCTTCTTCCGGCTCACCGCACGCGGCGAGGAACGCCTCGCCGGTATCGAGGAGGCCGACTCGATCACTCTGGACCCGCACAAGACCCTGTTCATGCCGTTCGGCACCGGCGCCCTGGTCGTCCGCGACCTCGCCGCCCTGCACGCCGCACACGACGGCACCGGCAGCTACCTCCAGGACATGGGGGCGGCGGGAAGCGTCCCGGACTCCGGTCACCTCGGGCCCGAGCTGACCCACGAGATCCGCGGTCTGCGGGCCTGGCTTCCCCTGCACCTGCACGGGGTGGACGCCTTCCGCGAGGCCCTGGACGAGAAGCTCGACCTGGCCGAACACGTCCACGACACGCTGTCCGGCGTCGCGGAGCTGGAGGTACCGCAGCGCCCGGACCTGTCCACCGTGATCTTCCGCGTCCGCCCCGCCGACGGCAGCCGGGCCGCCGCCGAACGGGCCGACGAGGCGAGTCGCCGACTGCTGGAGCGGATCAACGGCCACCGGAGCATCGTGCTCTCCAGCACGGTCGTCGACAGCCGCTACACCCTGCGCGTCTGCGTGGTCTCCCACCGCACCCACCACGACCGCATCACCGCAGCACTAAAGATCATCACCGCCGAGGCCAAGCGCCACACCACCGCGTAGCGGTCTCCGGCCACCCGCGAGGCTCAGAGCGGCCCACTGAAGTGCTCAGTCACAGCAGCGATAGTTGGCCAATCGCAGTCCTTGCAGTGACAGGATCGGTGCTATGGGCACCGAGACGGACTGGGCGTACCAGGTGTTCGAGCCGCACGGCTCGGAGGGATGGCGCCCTTACGGCAGCGACCCTGAACGGTGGCGGGGTACGATCACCGCCGACGATTCGGGCGAGGGCGCCCATTACGCCGTCACCCTCGTCGTCACCGACCTGATGAGCGAGTGGAAGATGCGCGGCCTTCCGCGGGCGAAGCACGTGCGGGTCTTCCTCTGGCGCGGCGAGAAGGACGATGAGGCGGACGCGGACATCATCGTGGAGGTCAGGCCGAGGATCCACGCTGAGTGACCGCCGATCGGCAAATCCGCGCACAGGCGGGATATCGGCCCGGGGCACGGGATAGGTCGAGACCGCGGTGACCAACTGTCTCTGAGCAAAATAGCCAACCGCAGTTGAGCACCGGCCGTTCACCAGCAGACTTCCCGTCGTCTCTGGCCACCTATCGCTGGAGGTCACACCTGCGACGCTCAGATGCTGATCTCGATGCGGCGGGGCCGCCGAGCCACTCGCGCCACCCTGGGTGCGGTGGGTGGTGCCGCCGGCGGCCCTTCTTCTGGCAGTCCAGCCCCGGCGGATGGTGGGCCGTTAACCCTCAGCGGCCCGCCGCAGCACGGCCACCGGCTGGTCGATGCTGTGGTCCAAGGTCTTCATCCCGTATGGTTCCTGCTCGTCCTCACTGAGCTGTTCCCGCCCGTCGGGATGCCGGGAAATGTGCACCTGCATGGACGGGATTGGGTCGTTTCCCTTTGGGATGACCCACCACATCGAGGCCCAGTCCGGTGCCTGCGTCATCCGCATCACCTCACTGCTCCGATAGATCCTCGACTGGTAGCGGAAGTAGTCGTTAGCCCCAGCCGGAAGAGCACCACCGCCGACACCAGCAACCCGAGTACCATGCAGCAGCCCGTGGCACGCCGCCGCCACCCGGGCTGCCCCCCCCCCACGGTCACGAACCCCAGCGCCGCCCTGCGGCCCACCGGTCCTCATGCCCTCAGCATCGACGCCCTACGACCGCCTCGCAGCCGCCACACGCATGCGAGTGACACCCGCCCCCACACCGACCCGCCTGGTATTGCGGATTGGATATGGCGGGCCGGTACTGGCGTGGAGTTACCTGGTCACACGAGGGCGTCATCCTGTTCGAGGCGGCGACGCGGGCCGGGGCTGCCCAGAGCGGTGGAAACAGCACCGGGCAGCCAGGGCAGTGAGGGCTGCCCCGGCGAGCGGGGCCAGGAGGTAGGCCCACAGGTGGGTGGGCTTGTCGGCCCAGAGGGCGGGGCCGAACTGGCGGGCGGGGTTGGCGGATCCGCCGGTGAGCGGGCCGAGGCTGACGATGACCGCGGCCGTGGCGGTCGGGAGAGTCAGCGGGATCCACTTCCTCCAAGCGGGGCGGGACATCAGCAGGAGCGCCACGGTGATGATCGCGGCGGTGGCCGCGGCCTCGGCGGTGAAGAGGGCGACGGC
>NZ_MCGQ01000134.1 GCF_002242805.1 Streptomyces diastatochromogenes
CGGCTGCCCGGCCCGTCACCGAGAGGTGACGGGCCGGGCAGCCGTTGCGCTTTCAGCCCACGTCCACCGCCGTGTGCAGGACCCGGTCGGCACCGGCCGCGCGGACCGGACCGGTCAGGTGGAACGTGCCGCGCAACCGGACGTCGGTGCTGGACGAACCGACCATGACCGCGATCTCGCCCGGCTCCACGATGCGGCGCAGGTCCGCCCCGGTGTAGGCCAGCCGGTCCGCATGCAGCCGGAAGGTGACCCGGCGCTGCTCGCCGGGAGCGAGCAGGACGCGGGCGAATCCGGTCAACTGCGTCACCGGGCGGGGGAGTTGGGCGACCGGGTCGGCGGTGTAGAGCTGCACGACCTCCGCACCGGCACGGTCCCCGGTGTTGCGCACCAGGCAGCTGATCTCGACCTCACCGTCGGTCGGGATGCGCTCGGCGCTCAGCTCGATCCCCTCGTAGGCGAACGTCGTGTACGACAGCCCGTGTCCGAAGGGGTACGCCGGCGTGGGGTCGAGATTGCTCACGCCCTCGCTGTTGCCGCCCAGCGGAGCGTGCAGGTAGGTGGCGGGCTGGCCACCCCGGCTCCTCGGGACCTGGACAGGGAGCTTGCCCGAGGGAGTGACCCGCCCGGACAGCACACCGGCCAGCGCGGATCCGCCCTCCTCGCCGGGGAAGAAGGCCTGGACGACGGCGGCTGCGCGGTCGGCGTAGGCGCCCAGCGCGTAGGGCCGGCCGGAGACGACGAGCAGCACGACCGGGGTGCCGGTGGCCAGCAGCGCCTCGACCAGCTCGCCCTGGACGCCGGGCAGCGTCAGGTCCTCCGCGTCGCAGCCTTCGCCCGAGGTCCCGAGACCGAAGAGGCCGGCGCGGTCGCCGACGACGGCGACGCAGACGTCCGCCCGCCGGGCCTGCTCGACGGCCGCCTCGAAGCCACCGCGGTCGATGTCCTTGACCGGGCAGCCCTGTTCGTACGCGATCCGGGTGCCCGGCAGCTCGGCGGCGAGGGCGTCGAGCAGGGAGCGCGTCTCGATGCCGTTGTCGTAGCCGGGGTGGTGAGGCAGGACGTGGTTGGGGAAGGAGTAGCAGCCGAAGAAGGCGTTCGGGTCGTCCGCGCAGGGGCCTATGAGGGCGAGGGACGGGGTGTCCTGGCCCAGGGGCAGGATGCCGTCGCGGTTGTCGAGCAGGACGATGCTCTGCTCGGCCAGTTCACGGGCGATCGCGCGATGGGCCGGCGGATCGAAGTCGATCGGCTCCTCGGTGTCGACCTCGGGCCGGAAGTCGGCGTCGAGCAGCCCGAGTTCGGCCTTCTGGCGCAGCACACGGCGTACGGCGCGGTCGACCAGGTCCTCGGCGACGCCGCCGGACCGCACGAGTTCGGCGAGGGGTTCGCCGTAGCACAGGGTGTCGGGCAGTTCGACGTCGATCCCGGCCGCCAGGGCGCGGGCACCGGCCTCGCCGTCCGTGGCCGCGATCCGGTGCATGGTCCGCAGGAAGGCGATCGACCAGTAGTCGGAGACGACCGTGCCCTCGAATCCCCACTCCTCGCGCAGGGTTCCGGTGAGCAGGGACGGGTCGGCGCCGGCCGGCATGCCGTCGACGTCGGAGTAGGAGTTCATGACCGAGCGCGCCCCGCCCTCGCGCAGCGCCATCTCGAACGGCGGCAGGATCACGTCGGTGAACTCCCGGCGCCCCATGGAGACCGGGGCGTGGTTGCGCGCGCCCTTGGAGGCCGAGTACCCGGCGAAGTGCTTCAGCGTGGCGATGATCCCGGCGCTCTCCAGCCCGCGCACATAGGCGCTGCCGGTCATGCCGACCAGGTACGGGTCCTCGCCGAGGGTCTCCTCGACCCGGCCCCAGCGGTAGTCCCGTACGACGTCCAGGACGGGGGAGAGGCCCTGGTGGACGCCGACCCGGCGCATGCTGCTGCCGATGGCGTGGGCCATGCGCTCGACCAGGGCCGGGGAGAACGTGGCGGCCCAGGCGAGGGCGGTGGGGAAGACGGTGGCGCGGTAGGCGGTGAAGCCGGTCAGGCACTCCTCGTGCGCGATGGCCGGGATGCCCAGCCGCGTGTTGCCCATCAACTCGCGTTGAAGAGCGGCGAGTTGACGTGCACCCTCGGCCGGATCGACGGGGCGGGTGCCGAACGGCCGGGTGAGGTGGCCCAGGCCGTCCTTGCTCGCCGAGGCGAACTCCGTGTGCCGGGCGAAGACGTCCTGCATCGGGGCGACGTTGCCGCTGACGCTCTCGACGCCGGGCCAGGCGCTGCCGAGCTGGGCGAGCTTCTCCTCCAGGGTCATCTCCGCGAGGAGGGCCTCGACCCTGTCGTCGCGCGGGCAGGCCGGATCGGCCCAGGGTGTGGTCATGGTGCGTCCCTTGAGCTGGTGGCGCATGGCGCCGGTGTGGGGTCAGGTGTGGCTGGGGGGTGGGGCCGTGGATGCCCGGACCACCAACTGGGTGGCGAGTTCCATCCGGTGGCTGTCCAGGGGCTGTCCCGCGGCGAGCCGGAGCAGGCTGCGCAGCGCGGCGCGGCCGATCTCGGCGAAGGGCTGGCGGACGGTGGTCAGGGGTGGGGCGGAGGTGGCGGCCGCCGCGGTGTCGTCGAAGCCGACGACGCTCACGTCCTCCGGTACGCGCAGGCCGTGCACGCGGGCGGCTTCGATGACACCGAACGCCTCCAGGTCGTTGCCGGCGAAGACGGCCGTGGGCGGCTCGTCCAGGGCGAACAGCTCCAGGGCGGCCCGGTAGGCGGGTTCGAACCGGAAGTCGCCCTGCTTGATGAGGCGCGGGTCGGGCGTCACGCCGGCGCCGGTGAGGGCGGCCTGGTACCCGTGCAGCCGGGCGGTGTTGCACAGGGCGTCGTGCCGGCCCTCGATCATCGCGATACGGCGGTGGCCGAGCTTGAGGAGGTGTTCGGTGGCGGCCATGCCGCCGCTGAAGTTGGTGGCACCGATGCTCGGCACGCTCTCGTCGGGCACGTTCATCGGGTCGATCAGCACGAGCGGGATGCCCGACTGCGCGAACTGGGCCCGCTGCCGCGCGGTCAGTTCCGAGGTCACCAGGATGACCCCTTCCCGCCCCGCGTGCGCGATCTTCCTCGTCCAGGCCGCACCCAGCGGATCGTCGGGAGCGACGCCGATGACGACGTCGACGCCGGCCTCGGCCGCGGCCTCCGTCACGCCCTGGGTGATCACCAGGTCGTTGGGGTTGACCAGCTGGTCGAAGGTGAGGTCGATCGTCCGGACCGGCGACTGGGCGCCGCCCGGGCCACGGGCGACGTAGTCGTGCTCGACCAGCAGCCGCTCGATGCGCGCCCGGGTCTCGGGCGACACGTCGGTGCGGCCGTTGACCACCTTCGACACGGTGGCCACCGACACCCCGGCCGCTTCGGCGATACCGGTCAGGGTCGTCCGGCTCCGCTCGACGGCTCTCTTCGCCATGCTGATCCTTTCGAAGGCTTACGGGGAAGTTAGCGCAAGGTTTCGCGCCGGTCCAGCGTTGAATTTGTGCTGAAGATTAAACCCACGGACATCTTGACCCGGCCGAAAAGGGCACTTACTTTGTCGGCCACGAAACACAGAGGTTTCGAAAATTTTCGAGCCGCTGCGCAGAGCCGCGAAGCGCGTACGAGCCTCTGGAGAGCGAAGGAGCTCACGATGGCCACGAGAATGTCCACCCGTCTCCTGGTGACCGCCGGAGCGGCGGCCCTCGCCCTGACGGTAACGGCCTGCGGCAGCAGCGGGCGCACCACCGGCAGCGGTTCCGGCGACGGCACGCTGGTCTGGGCCCTCACCCAGGGATCCGAGGCGACCTTCCGCGCCTCGGCCACGGAGTGGAACAAGGCCCACGCCGACAGCAAGGTCGACTACCAGTTCTTCCAGAACGACCCGTACAAGCAGAAGCTGCGTACGGCCGTCGGCGCCGGCAACGGCCCGGTGCTGTTCGAGAACTGGGGCGGCGGTGCGCTCGCCGACTACGTCAAGGCCGGCAAGGTCGCCGACCTCACGCCCGACCTGGACAAGAACCCCGAGTGGAAGAACCGCATCTTCCCGTCGGTGCTGAAGTCCGCCACCATCGACGGCAAGGTCTACGGCGTCCCGGTCAACGGCGTGCAGCCCGTGGTCCTGTACTTCAACAAGGACCTGTTCCAGAAGGCGGGCGCCGAGCCGCCGAAGACCTGGGACGACCTGCTCGCCCTCGTGAAGAAGTTCAAGGCACAGGGCATCGCCCCGATCTCCATGGGCGGCGCCTCGAAGTGGCCCGACCTGATGTGGCTGGAGTACCTGGTCGACCGCGTCGGCGGCCCGGACACTTTCGCCAACATCGCCGCGGGAAAGAAGGGCGCCTGGTCCGACCCGGCCGTCCTCAAGTCCGCCCAGATGATCAAGCAGCTGGTCGACGCCGGCGGCTTCGCCAGGGGCTTCACCTCCGTCTCCGCCGACGCCGGCCAGGCCGAGGCCCAGGTGTACACCGGCAAGGCCGCGATGATCCTGCAGGGCAGCTGGGGATACGGCACCATCGCCTCCGGCTCGCCCAAGTTCGTCTCCGAAGGCCACCTGGGCTGGGCCGGCTTCCCGGCGGTCACCGGCGGCAAGGGCGACGCGACGAACATCGTCGGCAACACCGCCAACTTCTTCTCCGTGTCGGCACAGGCGAGCGCCAAGGAGAAGAAGACGGCCGTGTCCTACCTCAAGGACGGCGTCTACAACGACAGCTACGTCGACAGCCTCCTCAAGAACGGCGACGTACCGCCGGTGAAGGACCTCGACGCCAAGCTCAAGACCACGAAGAACGCGGACTGGACGACCTACGTCTACCACCTCACCCGCGACGCCAAGAGCTTCCAGCTCTCCTGGGACCAGGCGCTCAGCCCCGCACTCGGCGACGCCCTGCTGACCCACCTGGACCAGCTCTTCCTCGGCCAGATCAGCCCGCAGCAGTTCTGCGCCCAGATGGACCAGGCGGCGGCGAAGTGACCCTGACCGACGCCTCCAAGGCTCCGCCCGGCCGACGCGGCAGTGGCGACGGCCCGCCGTTCCTCATGGCCCTGCCCGCGCTGCTGCTGTTCGCCCTGTTCGCGCTCGTGCCGATGGCGATCGTGGTCTACCTGAGCTTCACCCGCTGGGACGGCCTGGGCAGCCCCGCCTGGGCCGGCTTCGACAACTGGCACGAGGCCCTCACCAGCGACGTCACCCGGCACGCCCTGTGGCTCACCCTCAAGATGATGCTCATCTCCTGGGCGGTACAGACCCCGCTCGCCCTGCTGCTGGGCGTGTTCGTCGCCGGAAAGCAGCGCTACCGCGCACTGCTCGCCGTCTTCTACTTCGTGCCGCTGCTGATCTCCACGGCGGCGATCGCCATCATCTTCAAGAACCTGCTCGACCCCAACTTCGGCCTCGGAGCGACGCTCCATCTCCCCCTGCTCGACAAGGACTGGCTGGGCGACCCCCAACTCGCCTTCTACGCCGTCGTGTTCGTCATCGCCTGGCAGTTCCTGCCCTTCCACACCCTGCTCTACCAGGCCGGGGCCAGGCAGATCCCGGCCTCCCTCTACGAGGCCGCCTCGATCGACGGGGCCGGCCGCATCAAGCAGTTCTGGCACATCACCCTGCCCCAGCTGCGCTACACGATCGTCACGTCGTCGACGCTGATGACCGTCGGCTCCCTCACCTACTTCGACCTGGTGTTCGTGCTCACCGGCGGCGGCCCCGGCTACTCCACCCGCATCCTGCCGCTCGACATGTACATCACCGGCTTCCAGAGCAACCAGATGGGTCTTGCCAGCGCCATCTCCGTGGTGCTCGTCGCGGCCGGACTGGTCCTCTCCCTCGCCCTCGTACGGTTCTCCGGTTTCAGCCGGATGCGCAGCCAGCAGGCAGGTATGTGATGTCCGCGCTCTCCCACGCCCCGTCCACCGACTCACCCGCCACGCCGGCCGTACGCCCGTCGTCCCGCGGCCGCCTGTGGCGGCTGGGCCGCACCAACCCGCTCGGCGCGCTGGGCGGCCTGGTCTGGCTGGTGATCGTCCTCGTGCCCGTCTACTGGGTCGTCGTCACCAGCCTGCGCACCCGCGAGGGCTACTTCGACGCCAACCCGCTCTCCGTGCCCACGCACCCGACCCTGCAGAACTACCGCCAGGTCCTCGACAACGGATTCGGCCACTACCTGCTCAACAGCTTCCTGGTCACGGCCGGCGCCACCGTGCTCACCCTCACGGTGTCCTTCCTCGCCGCCTACGCCATCGTGCGCGGCACCAGCCGCGCCCTGCGCTGGACGTTCAGCGTCTTCCTGCTGGGCCTCGCCATCCCCCTCCAGGCCACGATCATCCCGGTGTACTACCTGATCGCCAAGGCGCAGATGTACGACACCCTGCTCGCGATCGTGCTGCCCTCGGCGGCCTTCGCGATCCCGATCACGGTGATCATCATGGCGAACTTCCTCCGGGACATCCCCGACGAGCTGTACGAGTCGATGCGCGCCGAAGGCGCCGGCCATTGGCGCATGCTGTGGAACCTGGCCCTGCCGCTGTCCCGCCCGGCGCTGATCACGGTCACCATCTACGACGCGCTGAACGTCTGGAACGGCTTCCTGTTCCCGCTGATCCTCACCCAGAGCCCCGACAAGCGCGTCCTGCCGCTGTACGTCTGGAGCTTCCAGGGCGAGTTCACGATCAACGTCCCCGCCATCCTGGCCGCGGTCGTCCTCTCCACCCTGCCGATCCTCGCCCTGTACACCATCGGCCGCCGCCAGCTCATCAGCGGCCTCACCGCGGGATTCGGCAAGTGACCACACGCCGGCAGCTTCCGAGGGAAGGCCCCGCTTCATGACAGGAAGACGCCCCGTGTGGTGGGGCGTCGACCTACGTCAACCGCTCGTGAGCGGTTACCCGGGCGAAGGGGCCGGCCGGGCGATCAGCAGACGACCGAGGAATCCTCGGCGTCGGAGGACGTCCCCGTGAGGTTCGCCTCGATCCGGGTCAGCACCCGCATGGCCTGCTCGTACTCCTCCGTCGAGAACCCGGCCGCGGTGATCGACTCCAGGT
>NZ_MCGQ01000135.1 GCF_002242805.1 Streptomyces diastatochromogenes
CCGCGCCGCCCAGTCCATCGCCACCAGCGATGAGGAGCAGGCCGTGTCCACCGTCACCGCGGGCCCCTCCAGGCCCAGGGTGTAGGCGATGCGCCCGGAGGCCACGCTGCCCGCCGAGCCGAGCGCGAGGTGTGCCTCGTACTCGTGTCCGCCGCGGTGCAGCAGACGGCCCCCGTAGTCGCCGTGCATGACGCCGACGAAGACTCCGGTGTCGCTGCCGCGCAGGGCGTTCGGGGCGATGCCCGCCCGTTCCACGACCTCCCAGGCGGTCTCCAGCAGCAGCCTCTGCTGGGGGTCGGTGGCCAGCGCCTCCCGGGGGGACATGCCGAAGAAGGCCGCGTCGAAGTCGGCGGCCCGGCGCAGGAAGCCGCCGCGGCGGGTGACCGACGTGCCCGGCCGGTCCGGGTCGGCGTCGAACAGTCCGGCCAGATCCCAGCCCCGGTCGGCGGGGAACGCGGAGGTGGCGTCCGTGCCGTCGGCGAGCAGCCGCCACAGCTCCTCCGGTGAGGTGACGTCGTCCACGAGTCCCGGGTAGCGGCAGGCCATGGCGACGATGGCCACCGGTTCGTCGGGCGAGGGCGGGTCAGCGGGTGTGCCTGGCCTGGCCCCGCGCGCCGCCGGGGTCGAGGCGCCGAACAGCGAGTCGTGCAGGAACTCGGCCACCGCGTCCGGCGTCGGGCGGTCGAAGACCAGGGTCGCGGGCAGCTCCAGACCGGTCACGGCCCCGAGCCGGTCTCGCAGCAGGACACCCTGCAGGGAGCTGACCCCCAGATCGGTGAAGGCCTGGTCCGGCTCCGGGTGGGTCTCCCCGTCGCCGCGCAGTTCGACCATGACGAGGTTCAGCACCGCGCGACGCCGCTCCGGGGCGGGCAGCGCGAGCAGCCGGGCCCGCAGTCCGGCGGAGGCGTTCTCCCGCTCGGCGGCGAGGGCTTCGGTCAACTGCCTGGTGAGCACCGCCCGTTGGACCTTGCCTGAGGAGGTACGCGGCAGCGACTCGCTCAGCCGGATCTCGTCCGGCACCTTGAACGCGGACAGCCGCTCCCGGCACGCGGCCCGCAGCCTCGCGAGGTCGACTCCGTCCGGCCCGGGGACGACGAACGCCACCGGAACCTCCCCCAGCACGTCGTGCGCCCTGCCCACGACCGCCGCGTCGGCGACACCGGGACAGGCCAGAAGCACCTGCTCCACGTCGACCGGGTTGACGTTCTGCCCGCCGCGGATGATCAGATCGCCCACCCGGCCGGTGACCCGCAACCCCCCACCGGGCTCGCGGCGGCCGAGGTCACCGGTGCGGTACCAGCCGTCCCGGAGAACCTGGGCCGTAGCGTCGGGGCGACCGTGATAGCCGATCATCAGGTTGGGGCCACGCACCCAGATCTCGCCCTCGTCGCCGTCGGCGGCGGTGGCACCCGAGAGCGGGTCGGCCACCCGGACCTCGACTCCGGGCACCGGCTGCGGCACGCGCCGCGGACCCGGCACCTCGAGTCGGTCGACCGCGATCTTGCCGCTGGTCTCGGTGGCGCCGTAGCCGTCCAGGAGCGGTGCGCCCAGCAACTCCTCGACGGAGGAGCGCAGTTCCGGCGGGCAGGGTGCTCCGGCGGTGACGCACAGCCGCAACCCGCCCAGCGCCCGCGGTGCCTCGCGCAGTGCGCTCACCAGCAGGTGGTAGGTGGCCGGTACCCCGGCCAGCATCGTGAACGGCTCCTGCAACGGCTGGCGTTGGAGTGTCTCCACGACATCCACGCCCCTGTCCAGGAGGTAGGCGCTCGCACCTGTGGCGACCACGGCGAGGATGCCCAGCGAGTACGCGTAGGCGTGGTGCATCGGCAACGGCCACAGCAGCCGGTCCTCCTCGGACATGCCGAAGAGCGGCGCGTAGGCGGCGGCCGTCGACCACAGCGCGGCCCGCTGGCTCGTCACCACGCCTTTTCGTTCGCCGGTGGTGCCTGAGGTGTAGAGGATCCAGGCCGGTTCGTCGAGGCCGAGACCGTCGTACGGCGGACGGCCCGCATCGGTCCCGGCCAGCTCCTCGTACGACACCGCGCCGGCGGGCGCTCCGGGCGGCAGCGCACGTGTGGCTCCGCCGTCCTGTTGACCGGCCTCGGCCGGCGCAGCAGGCGGCTCGACAGACTGCGCACCCACGACCACGACCACCCGCAGCGGCTGCCGCCCGGCCGCCACCCGCGCCAGGCGCTCCAGCAGCGCTGCCTCGATCACGATCGCCACCGCGCCGCTGTCGTCGAGGACATGGGCCAACTCGCCGTCGGCCGCCCCGGGATCCAGTGGCACCCCGACCGCCCCCGCGCGCACGGCGGCCAGGCAGCTCTCCACCATTTCCACGCGGTTGGACAGGCAGAACGCCACCCGGTCCCCGCGGCGTACGCCCAGCCGTTGCAGATGCCCCGCGATCCGCGCCGTCCGCTGATCCAGCTGCGCCCAGGTCACGCCTCGACGCCCGTCGCGGAAGGCGGTCCTGTCCCCCGCGCGGACCGCATGCGACCGGACGGTTTCGGCCAACGGACGGACCAGTTCCCCGTGAACTCCCGTCATCCCCACCCCACTTGTGTGCCCATCCCCCGACGACCATCGACTATAGGGTCACGCACCGTTCGCGGCCGTCCGCGCCGAGCCGGGTCGCGGGCACCGCCTTACGGGTGACGGCTCACCGGGTGAACTCTGCCGGGGAAACGGCACGCCACCCTGCGCCCGGGTCCCCTCCCGTGCGGCGTGCTGCGGCAGCGGGCATGGCCGCAGAGGTTTGTCAACACGGCCGAACAGGGAGGACGGCCCTGGCGGGCGGAGGCGGACCGGGCCGCGATAGAGGAGAGTTATGAGCCGGTCCCGAATAGCCTCCTATGCGGCCTCCCTCCTCCTCGCGGCCGCCGCCTGCACCCTCGCCGGTCCCGTGAGGGCGCCGGCGGCGCCGAGCGTCGAAGCCATGGACTACGTGGCTCTCGGTGACTCCTACTCGGCCGGTGTCGGAGCCGGCAGCTACTTCACCTCCGGCGCGGACTGCCTGCGCAGCAGCCTGGCGTACCCCGCCCTGTGGGCCGCGGCCCATGCGCCGGCGTCGTTCGGCTTCACCGCGTGCAACGGCGCCCGGACGAGCGACGTCATGGCGAAGCAGCTCGGCCCGCTGAGCCCCCGTACGGATCTGGTCAGCCTCACCGTCGGCGGCAGCGACTCGGGCTTCACCGGCGTCATGGCGACCTGCGTGCTGCCCGGCACCGAGGCGTGCCTCTCCGCCGTCGCCAAAGCGCGCTCCTTCATGGACGGGACCCTCCCGGGCAATCTCGACCGTCTCTACTCGGCCATCCGGAGCAAGGCGCCCGACGCCCACGTCGTGGTGCTCGGCTATCCGCACCTCTACCTGCTCCACGGCACCTGTTCGGGCGGCCTCGCGGACACGGAGAGGTCGGCGCTCAACGGGGCCGTGGACGAGCTCAACAGCGTGATCGCCGAGCGTGCCGCCGACCACGGGTTCACTTTCGCCGACGCCCGGACCTCCTTCGCCGGGCACGAGATCTGCTCGTCCACGCCCTGGCTGCACAGTGTCGACTGGCTGGATCTGACCGTGTCGTACCACCCCACGGCGCCCGGGCAGTCGCTGGGCTACCTTCCCCTCCTCACCGGCGCGGCCTGATCTCTCCATACATCGGATGTGTCATAGACGCATGGCCACCAAGGTGGTTGACAGGCTCATGCGTCATGCCTAGCTTCCGCCATACACCCGATGTTTCGAGGGTCCGTCAGCTCGGGAGGACGATGATGACCTCACAGGGGGAGAAGCGCTCGCCGGTGCCCCGCAGAGCCGTACTCGGCACCGCGTTGGGCGGGGCGGCAACGGTGGCCCTGCCGGCGCAGGCCCACGCCGAACCGTCCTTACGGCCGGGGGCGTCCGGCGGAGCCGGTCCGGCGGGCGGGGCCGTCGGACGCCCGTGGCGACTGCGCGACACCATGACGACCGACGACGCCTGGGAACGGTTCCTGCGCGGCCAGGACCTGTTGTGGACCAGGCTGCCCGCCCTCTGGCACGAGGGCCCGTTCCTCGGCGACGGGCTGCTCGGCAGCATGGTCTACCAGGAGCCGGGCGCCCATCAGGTCCGCTTCACCGTCCAGCACGGCCGTGTGCAGGACCACCGGCCGGAGTTCGGCAGCGGCTGGGGCACCTGCCGTCTGCCGGTCGGGCATCTCACGCTCGAACCGGTCGGCACCATCACCGCCGTCGACTGGCGGCTGAGCCTGTGGAACGCCGAACTCACCGGCACCATCACCACCAGCGCGGGCACGCTCACCCTTTCCGCCCTCATCCACGACGAGGTCCTGGCCGTCCGTGTGCGGGCCGACGGCGGCGAACGGGTCACCTGGACGTTCCACCCGGAGGAGGCCGTCAGCCCCCGCCGCATCAGCGAGGCCCCGCCCGCCGGCTACGCCGCCAACCCGCCCTGGACCACGCGGACCGCCGCCGACGGCACCGAGCAGGTGCTCCAGCACCTCACCGGCGGCGGCCAGACCGCCACCGCCTACCGCCGCACCGGCGACGACCTGCTGCTCAGCGTCGGACACAGCTCGCCCTCCGACACCGCCGCCGAGGCCGCCTCGCTGCGCAACCTCCGGCGCGTGACGTCGTACGACGCCCTCAGGCGACGGCACATCCGCTGGTGGCACGCGTTCTACCGCAAGAGCTTCGTCTCCTTCCCCGACCAGCGGCTGCAGAGCTTCCACTGGATCCAGCTCTACAAGGTCGCCTCCGCCAGCCGCGCGGGCGGCCCCGTCATGGCCACCAGTGGGCCGTGGCTGGAGCCCACGCCCTGGCCCGCGGTCTGGTGGAACCTCAACGTCCAGCTGGAGTACTGGCTCATCCATGGCTTCAACCACCCGGAACTCGACGCGCTCGCCACCACGCTGCGACAGAGCCAGGAACAGCTCATCGCCAACGTGCCCGCCGCCTACCGCGCGGACAGTTCCGGCATCGGCCGCAGCTCCGACATGTTCGCCGACCGCGGCGTGGGCCGGCCCGGCACCGGCGCCGAGACCGGCGACCTCACCTGGGCGCTGCACAACGTGTGGCTGTCCTACCGGCACTCCATGGACGAGTCCCTGCTGCGCGACACGCTCTTCCCGGTGCTGCGCCGCGCCATCAACTACTACCTGCACTTCCTCACCCCGGGCAGCGACGGCAGGCTCCATCTGCCGAGCACGCTCTCGCCCGAATACCCCGTCGTGCCGCCACAGGACACCACCTACGACCTGGCCCTGATCCGCTGGGGCTGCCGGACGCTGATCGACTCGGCTCAACTGCTCGGCATCGAGGACGAGCTGACACCGCGCTGGCAGGAGGTGCTGGCCCGGCTCACGCCGTACCCGGTCGACGACAACGGCTTCATGATCGGCGCCGGTACCCCGTACGCCCAGTCCCACCGACACTACTCGCACCTGCTGATGGTGTATCCGCTGTACCTCGTCAACTGGGACCAGCCGGAGAACCGCGACCTGATCTCGAAGTCGGTGGCGCACTGGCACGCGCTGACCGGCGCCCACCGGGGCTACAGCTACACCGGGGCCGCCTCGATGTACGCGATGACCGGCGACGGCGACACCGCGATCACGTACCTGCGCAGGTTCTTCGACCCCACGACCCGCTACCCGTGCCGCGCCAACACGCACTACACCGAGGCCGGTCCGGTCATCGAGACCCCGCTGTCCGCCTCGCAGTCGCTGCACGACATGTTCTGCCAGAGCTGGGGCGGCGTGGTCCGCGTCTTCCCGGCCGTCCCGTCCGCCTGGGCGGACGTCACCCTGCACAACTTCCGCACCCAGGGCGCCTTCCTGGTCAGCGCCGTACGGGAGGCGGGGGCGACTCGCTTCATCCGGACCAGAAGCCTCGCGGGCGAACCGCTCCGACTGCGGCACGGCCTCAGCGGCGCCCTCACCGTGCTGCTGGACGACGGCAC
>NZ_MCGQ01000136.1 GCF_002242805.1 Streptomyces diastatochromogenes
TGGGTGTGGCCGATGTTGGATTTCAGTGAGCCGAGCCAGAGGGGTTGTTCGTCGGTGTGGGCTTGGCCGTAGGTGGCGAGGAGGGCTTGGGCTTCGATGGGGTCGCCGAGGCGGGTGCCGGTGCCGTGGGCTTCGACGGCGTCGATGTCGGCCGGGTCGAGGCCGGCGTTGTTCAGCGCTGTCCGGATGACGCGTTGTTGGGAGGGGCCGTTGGGTGCGGTGAGTCCGTTGCTGGCGCCGTCCTGGTTGA
>NZ_MCGQ01000137.1 GCF_002242805.1 Streptomyces diastatochromogenes
GACGGCGAGGCTGCTGGCGAACACCACCCGCGGCTTCGGCCCGCCGGCGGTCGACTGTGCCCGGGCAGCGTCGAGCAGGGCGCGGGTGGTGTCCACGTTGGCGGACATGCCGAGGTCGAAGTCGGCCTCGCACTCGGCCGACACCGCGGCGGCCAGATGGAACAGCACATCGACCGGCTCGGCGAACAAGTCGTCGAGCCGGTCGATCAGCTCGCCCTGCACGATGTCCACGAGCGGATCCTTCGCCGCCGGGGAGTCGGACTGCACGATGCGGTCGGCGAGCACCAGTCGCGTGATCGGTGCGCCACGAAACGTCCGCGTCCGCAGCAGAGTGCCGGTCAGCCGATGGCCCAGGAAGCCGAACGCGCCCGTGATGACGACCCTCACGTGTCTGCTCCTCGTGTGCGTGCCCGGGGGCGTGGCACCTCCGACAGCGACGGCGAACTACCCACACCGGCACATCCGCCAAACGCCCAACCCGCCGGCCACGGCCACGACCGGCCACCTCACGAAATGACCGTCCGCTCCGGACGGTGTCACCGTGCCAGGGCGTCGAACAGCACGGCCGGATCCGGTTCCCGGTGGTGGTTGAGTCTCTGCTCCGCCCAGATCACCT
>NZ_MCGQ01000138.1 GCF_002242805.1 Streptomyces diastatochromogenes
CGAGCCGGTCGGCGAGCGCGTCCTCCCGGTCGGCTGCTTCGAGCGGGCCGAGGGGTGTCGTCTTCGAGACCCGTTCGGCGGTGCGTTCCTGGAGGCGGACGAGTGCCAGGGTGTGATCCGCGTACGGCCCGACCGCGATCGCCGCGAGCTTGTGCCGTAGCCCGGCCATCCGCTCGCGCAGTGCGGACGTGGCGCGCACGGCCGCGGCCGCCGGGTTGTTCAGCTCATG
>NZ_MCGQ01000139.1 GCF_002242805.1 Streptomyces diastatochromogenes
GCCGGGTTGTTCAGCTCATGGGTCAGCCCGGCGGACAGCGAGCCGAGTGCCAGCAGCCGTTCGCGCTGGTTGATGGTCTGCTGGGTGGTCTGGGTGCCGAAGAACAGGCCCTCCAGGAGATGGACGGCCATCGGGAACCAGTCACGCATGATCGAGGCGAAGGTCTCGGCGGGCAGGACGAAGAACCGCGAAGGCTCCGTCACCCGCAGGGAGTTGCGGTAGCGCTCGCCCTCGAAGCCGCGCATGTACGCCTGCAGGGCACCCGCGTACGTCCCGCGGTGCGAGGTGCGGTTGATCTCCACGTCGTCCTCGCCGATCCGGCGGGTCAGCACGAGTGTGCCTTCGAGGAGGACGAAGAAGCAGGTGGCGGGGTCGCCTTCCTGGTACACGGGACCGGTCTCGAACCGCTCCACCCGGCCCTCGCGGCACAGCCGTGCCAACTGCTCCTCGGTCAGGTTCTCGAAGAGGAAGAGGGTGCTCAGCTCCTCCACCTCGCAGGGCGTCGGCTGGTCGTTCATGACTGCTCCAGGTAGCGGTGGACGAGCATCACGGCCATGGCTCCCTCGCCGGCGGCGGAGGCGACGCGCTTGGCGGACTCGGCGCGTACGTCGCCCGCCACGAACACGCCCGGCACGCTGGTCTCCAGGTGGTACGGCGGCCGGGTCGGCTCCCAGCCCGTCGGGGGTTGTCCGTCGGCGGTCAGGTCGGGGCCGGCGAGGACGAATCCGCGCTCGTCCCTGGCCACGGTTCCCTCCAGCCAGTCGGTGTGCGGGGCGGCACCGATGAAGACGAACAGCCACTGGGTGTCGACGAGTTCGGTGTGCCCGGTCTCGGTGTCACGCAGGGTCAGCTGTTCCAGGTGGTCCGTGCCATGGGCTTCCTCGACGACCGTGCCGGTGCGCACGGTGATGTTGGGCGTCTGCTCGATCTGCTGGATCAGGTAGTACGACATCGACGCGGCCAGGGACGAGCCGCGCACCAGCAGGGTGACCGACTTGGCGGTCTTGGACAGGTGCATCGCTGCCTGGCCCGCGGAGTTGGCGCCGCCGACGATGTACACGTCGTGGCCGGAGCCGGCCGAGGTCTCGGTGAGCGCCGAGCCGTAGAAGACACCGCGCCCGTTCAGCTCGGCCAGGCCCGGCGCGCCGAGCTGGCGGTAGGAGACGCCCGTCGCGAGAAGGACGCTGTGTGCGGCGATCGCGGAGCCGTCCGAGAAGCGGACCGTGCGGGACGCCCCGTCGGCCTCAAGTCCCGTCACCTCGCGGGCGGTCACGATCTCGGCGCCGAACTTGGTGGCCTGGCGGCGGGCGCGGTCGGTGAGCTGGGCGCCGGAGACGCCGTCCGGGAAGCCGAGGTAGTTCTCGATCCGTGAGCTCTGGCCGGCCTGCCCGCCGGTGGCCGACCGCTCCACGAGCACGGTACGCAGCCCTTCGGAGGCTCCGTACACGGCCGCGGCGAGCCCCGCCGGACCGCCGCCGACCACGACCAGGTCGTAGAAGTCCTCGGCCGGCGTCGTCGCGAGGCCCACCCGCGCCGCCAGCTCACGGTCGTCCGGCTCCACCAGCGGTGTGCCGTCCGGGGTGACCACCAGCGGGAGCCGTTCGGCGTCGTGTCCGGCGGCGGAGAGCAGGCGTCGGCCCTCCGGCTCGTCGGCCGAGTACCAGCGGTAGGGGACGTGGTTGCGGGCCAGGAACTCCCGCACCTGGGACGACCGCGCCGACCAGCGGTGCCCGACGACCTTGACGCTGGGAGCGGGCCGGTGGTCGGTGGCCCGCCAGGCGGCCAGCAGGTCGTCCAGGACCGGGTAGAGCTTCTCCTCGGGCGGGTCCCACGGCTTGAGCAGATAGTGGTCGAGATCGACCACGTTGATCGCGTCGATCGCCGCG
>NZ_MCGQ01000140.1 GCF_002242805.1 Streptomyces diastatochromogenes
CCAGTAGCCGGACGAGGGCAGTTCGCAGGCCGGGGACCAGCGCTCGGCGCCCTCGGCCTCGCCCTGCTCGACGGGCGAGGTGATCCGGGAGGGCTGCTCGGCGGAGTTGATCGCGCCGATGTCGGTGTTCTTGTCCAGCGGGTCGCCGACGACTCCTGGACCAGGAGACGGCTGCCCGCGCAGCAGACCTGGCCCCGGTTGAAGAAGATGCCGTTCACGATGCCCTCGACGGCCT
>NZ_MCGQ01000141.1 GCF_002242805.1 Streptomyces diastatochromogenes
GTGCTGCTGGACGACGGCACCCCGGCCCGCACCCAGGACCTGGGCGACGGCACGCTCGCCATCGACCTGCCCCGGGGCCGCGAGGTGCTCGTCCACTCCGGCACGCGGCCCGACCTCGTCATCGTGCCCGTCGCCCTCAGCGAGCCGGGCCCGGCGTGGGGTCTGCCGTAGCGGGTGGGTGCACGCCCCGACGTCAACCGTGCGCAGGTCCGTTGCGCCGTCGAGGGAATCTCCTCGGCGCCACGGACCGGCAGGCGGTGTCGTGTGTCAGGCTGCCGCCGAACGCCCCACCCCGACAGGCCGGGCCAGGTTCAGTGCAGGAGGCAGCGACCCGTGATCGCCGGCGACGACCCCCTCGGCTGGGACACCACTGCCGCAGCCGACGCCTATCGAGACCGCGACATGCGGCTGGCCGAGAAGCTGATCTTCCCCGCGGTGCTGCGACGGCTCGGCCGCAGTCCGGGCCCGGACCGGCTGGTGCTGGACGTCGGGTGCGGCACCGGCGCGATCACGGCGCGGCTCGCCGGCGCCGGGGAGTGGACGGTCCAGGCGCTCGACCCGTCGGCGGACATGCTGGACATCGCTCGGGCCGACCGCCCACACCCTCGTGTCTCCTACCGGCTGTTCGACGGCCGTACCCTGCCCTGGCTCGCCGACGACAGCGTCGACGGCGCCGTGTGCGGCCTGGTGTACTGCACCGACCCCGACGACGACCGGCTGGCCGCCCTCACCGCCGAGATCCACCGCGTCCTGCGCCCCGGCACCCCGTACCTCCTCGCCGACCTCAACCCCGCGGCGACCGGCGTGGGTTTCTCCACCCTGCGCCACGGCGAACCAGGAGCCTTGTACACCGACGGCGACACCGTGCCCACGCGGCTACGGCTGCGCGACGGCACCACGATGACCAGTGCCACGCACTACCGCTCCCTCGATCGCTACCGGTCCTTCCTGACCGAGGCCGGCTTCCCCGCCCCCACCGTGGACCTGCCCACACTCCCCGTCGACGGCCCCGCACAAGACGCTCCGGCGGAGACCAGGACCGCGCCGTACATGATCCTGACGACGCGGGCCTGAGGGAGCGCGCAGGCTCCGGCACCGCTCGCTGCGTGCGTACACGCGGGCACGAGTCGTAAGGAGTCAGGCCCGGCGGACCGCGCAAGGGTGAGGGCGCGTGGGAGCCGAGGTTAGATGGGTCTATGGACCGGCGGCCCGGGCGTCTGCGGTCCTGGCAGGGGCTACGTACCGTCGCCGGCCAGGTCTTCATCCTGCAGGTCTTCATCATCGTGGTCCTGGTGGCCGCGGCGGTCGTCGCCCTGCTGCTGCAGTCCCGGACGGACGCCGATCGCGAGGCCCGCAACCGCACACTGTCGGTGGCCACGGCCGTCGCCTCGTCCCCGTCGGTGCGACAGGCCCTGCAGGGACCGAACCCCACCGCCGCGCTGCAGCCGCAGGCCGAGGAGACCCGCAGACGTTCCCATGTGGACTTCGTCGTGGTGATGAGCCCGGACGGCGTCCGCTACACCCATCCGAATCCGGCGCGGATCGGCCAACGCTACATCGGCAGCATCGCGGCGGCACAGCACGGTGGAGTCGTCACCGAGACCACCACGGGGACGCTGGGCCGCTCGGTGCGGACCGTCGTCCCGGTCACCTCCTCCGACGGGAAGGTCATCGGACTGGTCTCCGCGGGCATCACGATCAAGCAGGTGAGCGGGGCGGCCGACCGGCAGGTGCCGCTCGTGCTGGTCGCGACCGGGGTGGTGCTCCTGGCGGCCACCGGGGGAACGGCACTGATCAGCAGGCGGCTGCGCCGTCAGACACACGGTCTGGGCCCGGTGCAGATGACACGCATGTACGAGCACCATGACGCCGTGCTGCACGCGGTGCGCGAAGGTGTCCTGATCATCGATCCGCAAGGCCTTCTGCTCCTGGCCAATGACGAAGCACGACGGCTGCTCGGGCTCGGGGCGGACGCGGAGGGCCGGCCGGTCGGGAGTCTGGGGCTGGAGCCGATCGCCGAGCAGCTTCTGCTGTCCGGCACGGCGGCCACGGACCAGGTGATCAGGGTCGGCGACCGGTTGCTGGCGATCAGCCAGCGCCCGATGGCGCTGCAGCCCGGGCCAGGGGGCGCGGTCGCGACGCTCCGCGACACCACGGAACTCAGCGCGCTGATGGGCCGCGTGGAGGACGTACAGGAACGGCTCAGGCTGCTGTACGACGCCGGCATCCGCATCGGCACC
>NZ_MCGQ01000142.1 GCF_002242805.1 Streptomyces diastatochromogenes
CTGCTCCGCCCAGATCACCTTTCCCTGCGCCGCATAACGGGTTCCCCACTGGTCGGCGAACTGAGAGACCAGGAACAGGCCGCGGCCGCCTTCGTCGGTGGCGGCCGCCCGCCGCAGCCGGGGTGAGGTGTTGCTGCCGTCCGACACCTCGCAGACCAGGGTGCTTCCCAGCATGATCCTGACTCTCACGGGCGGAGCGCCGTACCGGATCGCGTTGG
>NZ_MCGQ01000143.1 GCF_002242805.1 Streptomyces diastatochromogenes
GCGTTCGGGCCGTGGGGCGGCCGACGCAGCCTCCGCCCTCGTTCAAGCTCCCGATGGGTATGTACATCCACCTTAGTTGCCCATCCTCCGCCCATGCATCCCGAGAGCCTGCTTGATCCATCTCGCGTCGGGTGGCGGCCGCGGTGTATGCCGCAGACCTGCTTCTGGACCGCGAGTATTCAGTTATTCAGTGAGTGAGATCGCTGACTGGATCTTCGACCTCCGGTTCCTCGATCACCGGCGCAGACCGTGGCGCACAATCCCTTCGTTGAGCCGCTGGTGCACCGCGGGCTGATCACTCTCGGCGGCCGGCTCTGACCACGACGCACGTTTCGGATTCGGACGGGTTCGGCGCTGTCCGTTGTCCGCTCGGTTCAGACGCGGTAGCCGCCCCGACTGCAGCGTCCTGGTCAACTCCACACCGGCAGTCCCCGCCAGGATGTCGGAGGAATCGCTCACGCGCCCCACACGCACATCGGTCCCGGGAACAGCACAGGCTCCTCGACCGTCCTGCTCGACACGGCAGGAAATATCCTGCCGAAACAATCCCCCACTCCCGCCGCTGACCTGGGGATTCACGGAACTCCGGAGAGAGCCAGATTCAGGTATCGCCATCACCAAACGGCCTGGCCCAGGTGACCGCCGACGACCCGCATCCCGCGCACAGCATCCCCTCCCCCTTCGAATCGCGGGTGACTCCAACGGTCGCCGAGGCGTCGCGGCCGCCGCCCTGGCCCGAGGGCGTGGCCCGAGTGTGAACCCGCGTCGGCGTGGCCGAGCCGCCCTGCCCGGCCGAGCGCGGCGGGCCCGGACGGCAAGCGGCTTCAGCGAGTGAAAAGCTCGGGGTTCTTGCGGACGAAATCGGCTACTCCTGCAGCGGGCCGCCCGGTGACCTCTGCCATGCCGTCTGCCTGGCGGTCATAGCGGCCGGCCGCGTGTAGGCGAGCCATGGTGGAGATGTGCTGGAAGACATGGTCCGGCAGTCCCAGCGCCCCGAGATCGTTGTCGAGCCATTCCTGCAACGGGACGTCGGTGTAGCCGACTGTGCGGTGCAAAGCATCGGAAATCTCCGCGGTCAAAGCGGCGATGTCCTGTGATCGGGGGCCGGTCAGCTCATAGATCCGGCCGATGTGCGGAGCCGGATCGGCCAGAATCTCCTCGACGACCGCGGCAACGTCACCGGCCGCGATCGGGGAGGTTTTCGCCTTGCCGAAGGGCCACCTGATGGCGCCGTCCTTGGCGATCGAGGAAAACGCGATCTGGAAGAGCGGGTTCTCCATAAAGACGGTGGGCCTGACCTGGACCACGGGCAGACCTGACCAGTCGAGAACCTGCTCGACCAGCCACTGCTGACGATGCTGATGCGACTCGGAGCCGCTGGTGGCGTCCATCTCGGAGACGGTCAGCTGCGACATGTTCACGAACGCCTCCAGCCCTCCATAGGCGCGCGCGACCGCCGCTGTGGTCACGGCGGCCAGCAGATACTGTGCCGACACGGCCATGCCGAAATACACCCGTCCGCAGCCGTCGAGAGCGTCGGCGACTTCACGGGCACACGTCAGATCTCCGACCACGACTTCGGCGCCCGTCGTCCGCAGCGCCTGAGCACGGTCGTCGTCCCGGCGCACCAGAGCACGGACCTGGAGGCCCCGGCGCCGAAGACCTTCCACCACGGTCCTGCCGACGGCCCCGACGCTGCCCGCAGCACCGGTCACCAGAATGGGCCGCACGCCTGCGTCCGGGCTGTAGTCCATGGGGGCAGCCTGTGGCCCGTACGACCAGGGCGCAACCGGGGTGACGTCCAGCCCCCGGACCGCCCCAGGGAACGCTGTTTCTGAGACGATCGGATCCTCGCGGGCAGAGATCCGGGTGAGTCCGTCCACGGCGATCGACGACATGTGGCTGCCGGCGAAGAGATGCGCCTGCGTCCAAAGCCCGGCCGGCATCCCGTGCTGTCGGCAGGGGGGCAGAATGCCTCGGCGAAGCGGGCCAGGACGACGACCACCGACAGCACCACCACTAACGGGCAGTCCAGGCGGAACTTCCGGGCGATCAACTCCCTGATCCGAGCCAGGGTCCAGCGCTGGTCCTCCCAGCCGTGCTTCTCTTGGCGTTCTCCGCAATCACCGCCTGACCCGGTGCCAAAGCCCACTACCGCAGGTGGCGCGACGACCACGGAGACTGGCATGCAGCTGCCCAGCGGCACCTATTCAACCGGATGTTGGGCCGGCTCTATCACTCCTGGGCGAGGTCCGCAGCTCCCACACCGCGCCGTCGGCAGCCTCCCACGAGCTCGCAACCCGGCTTCGCAGCGAAGCCCCTGGTACGACCTTCCTCCTCTGGCAGGACCCGTACCCATAAGGCCGGCTCCCGCGGCGGGGAGCCCCGTGAGGCGCCGAAGGCCCCCAGTACACCGCCCTCGGCGACACGAGCGCCCTGTCCGTGCGCGAGGCCTCGGCCGTGTCCCATCAAACAATGAGTCCGCACCGGCTGCACACGCGACGAGCACACGGTGCTCGCTCAGCCTGATCGCCGTCGTCGGGGCCTCGAAGGCGGCCGCTGCGCGGAGCGGCGGCTGGGCTGGCGAGCCGGTGTCCGCCGTCCCTACCATCAGATATGGCTGAGCCCAACGGGCGGGCCGGGTCCGGGTTGCGTGGTAGAGACCGCGAGTGCGAGACGCTGGACCACTTGGTGCAGGGCGTCCGGGCGGGACGTAGTTCGGTACTGGTCCTGCGCGGCGAACCCGGAGTGGGCAAGACGGCCCTGATGGACTACGCGCGAGGGCGGGCGGCGGGGTGCCGCACCGCCGAGGTCGCGGGCGCAGAGTCCGAGATGGAGCTCGCCTTTGCCGGGCTGCACCAGCTGTGTGCTCCGATGCTGGGGTTGCTGGAGGGTTTGCCGGGTCCGCAGCGGGAGGCCCTGCAGGTTGTGTTCGGGCTGCGCGCGGGGGGCGCGCCGGATCGTTTCCTGGTAGGGCTGGCGGTCCTGACGCTGCTGTCGGAGGCGGCCGCGGAACGACCGCTGATGTGTCTGGTGGACGATGCCCAATGGCTGGACCGGGCCTCCGTGCAGGCCCTGGCGTTTGCGGCGCGGCGCCTGCTGGCCGACCCGGTGGCCGTCGTCTTCGCCGTACGAGAGCCGAACGAGGACCGCGAGCTGCGGGGGCTGCCGGAACTGGTGGTCGAGGGGCTCGGCGATGCCGACGCCCGGCTGTTGCTGGCGTCGGCGTTGCACGGGCGGCTGGACGAGCGGGTGCGGGACCGGATCGTGGCCGAGGCCCGGGGCAATCCGCTGGTGCTGCTGGAGCTG
>NZ_MCGQ01000144.1 GCF_002242805.1 Streptomyces diastatochromogenes
CGGCGGTGGGGGCAAGGGGCGGCGTTGTGGGGGCGTGTTCGTCGCTGGGGTCCAGTACGTGGGTGGGTTCGTCGGTGGGGTCGACTACGCGGGTGGGCTCGTCGGTGGAATCGAGCACGCGGGTGGGCTCGCAGTCGTCGGCAGGTGCCGGGGTGCGGTCGTTCTGAGCGGTCATCGGAGGTCACACTGCCTGGTCAGAAGCTGCTGCGAGGCACCGCCGTTGGCGGCGGCCGGGATCGTCGTGGCCTGCACCGCCCAGTAGCACCCCTTGTTCTGGAAGGTGTGGTCGATGGCGAGCGAGTACTGGGTGGCGCCGCTGCGTTCGAAGGTCTGGGGCGCACCGTCCGGGATGCCGAGCACTCCTGCGGAATCGCTGGTGAACCACGAGACGGTGATGGAGATCGGTCCGGTGCCGTCCGTGGTGATGTCGACGGTTGCCGAGGCGGTGGATGGACCCGTCTGCCGGAACGCCGACACCGCGACGTCCTTGACTGCGGGAGCGGCCGGCACGGTGGGGGAAGCGGTGGTCGGTGACGCGTCGGTGGTCGCACCGTCGGACGTCGCCTCCCCGGACGGCGTCATGGTGACGGACATCGAAGGCTCGCCGGCGCCGGTGGTGTCCGGAGACGGTGTGCCCGAAGGCGACAGGCTCGGGGACACAGTGGCGGTCGGGGACGGGGACGCGTGGGCCGACGAGGTCGATGCGGTGGGCCCCTGCGACGTCACGCCGGGCTGGGCGCTGGTGGTGGCGAGGGCCTTGGCCGTCGGCTGCGGATCCGCTGCCTGGGCGTGCTGGGTGGCGTAGGTCAGGAGGATGCCCAGGAGCACGGCCGCCGCCGACACCAGCATCCCCGCCCGGCCGGGAAGCCACGACCGAGCCGGGCCGTGGCCCGCTGCCTGGGCCAGGACCGTGCGTGCGGTGTCCGTCGTGGTCTGCGGGGC
>NZ_MCGQ01000145.1 GCF_002242805.1 Streptomyces diastatochromogenes
GGGGTCGTCCGCGAGGAGGGCGGTGCTGGCCGCCAGGAAGGCGAGGGCGGTCGCGCGATGGGCGGGGCTGACCAGAGCGAGTGTGGGGTCGTCGGCGAGGTGGGCGGGGTCGTCCGTGAGGAGGGCGAGGGCGGTTGCGTCATCGGCGGGGTTGCCCATCGGGAGCGAGGGGCTGCCCGAGGGGAGCGTGAGGTTGTCCACGGTGAGTGTGGGGGCGGCCGCGAGGAGGGCGAGGACGGTCGCGTCATCGGCGGGGCTGCCCATCGGGAGCGAGGGGCTGCCCGAGGGGAGCGTGAGGTTGTCCACGGTGAGTGTGGGGGCG
>NZ_MCGQ01000146.1 GCF_002242805.1 Streptomyces diastatochromogenes
GCGGACGGTGGCGTTGGCCTGGTTGTTGCTGCGCAGAGACCACTTCCAGTGCGTCGCCTTGCTCGTGAATGTGGGTGCGGGCTGGTCGACGGGTGTGGGCGAACGAGAGCCGTGCCGGGCTGTCCAGCCGGCTCCGCGGGTCTGTGGTTCGAGAACCGTCGCTGCACCGGCGTGTTGGGAGCGCCAGTTGCCTCGGTCTCGAGCGTTGGCGAGTGTCTGGCGGGAGCCGGAGGGGAACGGTTCGGGGCCGCCCCCTGGTCCGCCGCCGGCACACACGGTGGGAACGGGCCGGTCGGTGGCGCCCCAGCCGAGGGCCTCGGCCATGCTCACCCACCGGGTACGGCCCGGCCCGAACAGGGTCTCTGGTTCGGCGACCTGTGCATGCGTCGGCGTCGGCGGCTGGGCGGTTCGGACGCGGGAGGCGAGC
>NZ_MCGQ01000147.1 GCF_002242805.1 Streptomyces diastatochromogenes
GAGCCCCTCGGTACTCGCACCGGACAGCAGGAGCGGCGGCTCGGGAGCGGGCCGGGCACTTGCGCGGTGCGGGGCGTCCCGCTCGTCTACCGCTTCCTCCAGGATCACGTGCGCGTTGGTTCCGCCGATGCCGAAGGCGGACACCGCGGCGCGCCGGGGCCGACCGGGAGCGGTGCGCCAGGGCTGCTCCCGCTGCAGCAGTCGTACGGCGCCGGAGGACCAGTCGACCCCCGGAGAGGGCTCGTCGGCATGCAGCGTGCGCGGCAGCACCCCGTGGCGCATCGCCAGGACGGTCCTGATGACCCCCGCGACACCGGCCGCGGCCTGGGTGTGTCCGATGTTGGACTTCAGCGATCCCAGCCACAGCGGCCGCTCGGCCGGGCGGTCCTGCCCGTACACCGCGAGGAGCGCCCGGGCTTCGATGGGGTCGCCGAGCGGGGTGCCGGTGCCGTGGGCCTCCACGGCGTCGATGTCGGCCGGGGTGAGCCCGGCGGCGGCCA
>NZ_MCGQ01000148.1 GCF_002242805.1 Streptomyces diastatochromogenes
GCCCGCCGTGCCACCCGCACGCACAGGATCGAAGGCAGCATGACGGACAGCGCCGCAGCACTGCAGACAAGAGGCGACAGGATCTACTTCCCCGAACCTCTGACACAGGCCACCATCATCCGGCGCCCCAACCGGTTCATCATCGACGTCGACGTCGAGGGAACGACGGTCGCCTGCCACTGCCCGACCACCGGCCGCATCGGCAACCTCGTCCTGGACGGCCTGCCCTGTCTGCTGTCCCGCAGCCACAGCAGCACCCGCAAGACCCCCTACACCGTCGAGGCGGTCAGCGTCGATCCGCCCGGTACCCGACAGCCCGCCTGGATCGGCATCAACCAGACCGCAGCCAACCGCTACATCGAACAGGCCCTCCGCAGCAGGCTCCTGCCGCAGATCGTCACCGCGGAAACCGTCCAACGCGAGAAGTTCCTCGGCCGGTCACGGCTCGACTTCCTCGTCGACGACGACACCTACGTCGAGGTGAAGACCCCCCTGGACAACCTCCAGGTGACCCTCGGCGACCACATCCACACCCGGCCACGCCCGCCCCTGGCCGCAACCGACCGCCTCGTCAGGCACATCGGCGAACTCGGCCGCAGCCTCGAAGCCCACGAACGCGCGATCCTCCTGGTCTGCTTCCTCTACGACAACCCAGGCTTCCAAGTGCAGAAGAGCAGCCACCACAGCGAAGTCAAAGCCCAGGTCGCCCAAGCCGTGCAACGCGGCGTCGAGATCTGGCAGGTCAATTTCGAACTCGACCCAACCGGCGTGCGGGTGAGCCGCCACTACGAACTGACCCCGCAGTTCCTCGCTTGACACCACCTTTCCCGGCGTAACTCGCAAGGGGCATCGGGCAAGCCGATAGTCGCACGATCAACAGCTGTTGTCAGAGCCACCCACCGCGCACGGCCGCGCCCTCGCTCCACTCGACGTGCATGTGCGGGTGCTCCCGGCGTCCGAGTGCCCTATCCCAGGCCCTTGCGCTTGAGATACCGGGCGTGCCCGAGCCGTCCGACGCGTTCCATGAGGGGGAGGGCGCGGTGGGACAGCGCGGGGGCGAAGGCCATCGCCCGGGAGACGAGGCTGTCGCCGTACGGCAGGAAGATCTCCAGTCGGCGGGTGCGCGGGGCACGCGCATAGCCGCGTACGACGTCCTCGACCGAGAGCACCTTGCCGACGAAGTTGAGCATGCTGCCGCCGTGCAGCGCCTCGTGCTGGAGCATGCGGGTGTCGACGCCGCTGGGGTAGATGCCGCTCACGGCGACCCCGGTGTCGCGCAGTTCGGAGGAGAGGGCGGTGAGGAAGGCCCGCAGTCCCGACTTCGCGGCCGAGTAGACGGCGGAACCCGGAAGCGCCAGGACTCCGCCCATGGACACCGTCGCCAGAATGTGTCCCCGGCCGCGCCGCCTCATCCCCTCCGCGGCAGCGGCT
>NZ_MCGQ01000149.1 GCF_002242805.1 Streptomyces diastatochromogenes
GGTGGCGCTGGAGAAGCCGAGCTGGGCGGCGATCCGGGCGGCGGACTGGTCGCTGTGGGCGAGCAGCCGCTTGGCCTCCAGTAGGACGCGGCGGTCGATGAACTCCTTGGCGGTGACTCCGTCGGCCGCGAGCGTGGCGCGGGAGAGCGTGCGCGCCGAGTAGCCGAGGGTGTGGGCGTAGTCCTCGACGCGACGGACGCTGGCGAAGTCGCGGTCCACCGCGGCACGGAACCGCACATACGGCTCGCCCGGGTCGGTGGCCGGGCTGCCCGGGGCCTGGATGTGGGCGGCGCGCAGGACCAGCGCGCCGAGCAGTTGGCGCAGGATGAGCACGTGCGCCTCCAGCGGGACGCGGCCCAGGGCGTGGAACTCGTGCTCCAGGTGCGCGGACGCGATCTCCAGGGCTGAACGGTCCTCGCCGACGGGCGTGAGGAGCGGCGGCGCGTGGCGTTCGTCCAGGCCGGCCGCGGCCACTGTGGCCGGGTCGAGGAAGTCGCGCTCGAAGAGAATCAGAGTGCCCTCGGCTTTCTCGAGGTCGCCCCACTGCTGCACCTGGCCGGGACGCACCCACAGCCAGGCCCCCGGTTCGAGGGTGTAGCCGGTGAAGTCGACCGTGTGCCGCAGCCGGCCTTCGGACAGCGTGATCAGGTGGTGGAAGTCCGGGCGCTGGGGAAGCGTGATCCGCCCCTTGCCGAGACGGACCGGTGCCCGCTCGCGCAGGACCGCCAGGGAGAGCACCTCCACCCCGGCCGGTGTCCCCACGGGAGCAGCGAAACCGACATCAGGGATGCGTTTTTCTGCTCGGTGTCCAGTTCTGACCATCATGAGTCGCCAGCGTATCCGGGTCGCGCCGGATTCCGCTCCTACGTTTCTGGGGTGACCGCGGCGCACCATCGCGGCGGCCGCTGACAGGCAGACCAGATCCAAGGAGAGGACGACGTACCTCATGAAGACCGAACCCGCGAACCAGGAGCACGCCATCGGCCGCGCGAGGCTGACCTACGCCTTCGACGCCTACTGTGGCTGGTGCTACGGCTTCGGCCCGGCCCTGCACGACTTCGCCGTCGCCAACGCGGACAAGATCGAGCTGCGGGTGCTGTCCGGCGGCCTGTTCACCGGGTCGCGCGGCCTGCCGTTGGCGGCCTACCCCCACGTCCCCGGCGCCAACGAGCGCATCGCCCAGCTGACCGGCGTCACCTTCGGCGCCGGCTACCGCCGGGTGCTGGCCGAGGGCACCGTCGTGATGGACTCCGCCGACGCCGGCGCTGGTCTGGTCGCGCTGCGCAGCCAGCCGGGCGCGAACGCCCTCGAAGCCGGCGCGGCCATGCAGCGCGCCTGGTACCTCGACGGCCGCAGCCTCTCCGACGTGCGGGTCTACCGGAACATCGCGGCCGAGCTGGGTCTGGATCCGGACGCGGTGGCCGCGGCCTACGCCTCCCCCGCCGCTCGCGCCGAGGCGGAGGCCGACTTTCACCAGGTGCGCCGCCTGGGCGTCGACAGCTACCCGACTCTCCTGCTGCACACCGCACACGGCACCGACCGCATGGGCGGCCCCGTCGCCTCGGCCGACGCCCTCACCCGCGCGCTGGACCAGCACCTGGCCGCCACCACCGCCTGAGCCCTCTACGCTCCCCGCCCCCGAGGCAAACCCCCCTTTGAAAAACCTCACTTGAAAGGCACAACCCATGTCCACCACCCTGACGTACACCGTTCACACCGCCGGTGACACCGGCCTGCACAAGTCGTCCGTCCTGATCACCGGAGAGCGCGAAGCACTGCTGGTCGACGGCCAGTTCACGCTCGCCGAGCAGCACCGGGTCCTGGCCGACATCATCGACAGCGGCAAGGAGCTGACCACCGTGGTGGTCACCACCCCCGACCCGGACTACTACTTCGGCCTTCAAGTGATCCGTCAGGCGTTCCCGGACGTCCGGATCGTCGCCACCGCCACCACCGTGGAACGGATCAAGGCCAGCTGGGAAGGCAAGCTGAACACCTGGGCGCACCTGGGCAAGAACCTCCCGACCGAGGTGATCATCCCGGAGGCGCTGGAGGGGGACCGCGTCAGCATCGAGGGGCACGACTTTGAGCTCCGCGGCGGGCACCCGGACCTGGTCTGGCGCACCGAGTACCTGTGGCAGCCCGAGGACCGCGCGGTTGTCGG
>NZ_MCGQ01000150.1 GCF_002242805.1 Streptomyces diastatochromogenes
CGTCGGTGAGGAAGACCTCGTTGAACTCGGCCTCACCCGTGATCTGCCGCAGCGGACGGACGTCGACGCCCGGGTCGGTCATGTCGCAGATGAAGTACGTGATGCCCGCGTGCTTGGGCACGTCCGGGTCGGTGCGGGCGATGAGGATGGCCCAACGGGAGTTGTGCGCGCCGGACGTCCACACCTTCTGCCCGTTGACCACCCACTCGTCGCCCTCTCGCACGGCCCGGGTGCCGAGCGCGGCGAGGTCAGAGCCGGCGCCGGGCTCGCTGAACAGCTGGCACCACACCTCCTCACCGATCCACAGCGGTCGCAGATAGCGCTGCTTCTGCTCCTCGGTGC
>NZ_MCGQ01000151.1 GCF_002242805.1 Streptomyces diastatochromogenes
ACCAAGGAGACCGCGAACTGGCCATCAAGGACCAGAGGCTGGCATGAACACCCAAAGACTCCTCGTCCCCACCCTGCGGGTGGCGACCGCCGCAACCCTCGCCGCGAGCGGATACATCCACGCCCAGCTCTACGTCGACGGGTACCGCTTCATCCACATCATCGGCCCCCTGTTCCTGCTCCAGGCCAGTGCGTCCTTCGCCCTCGCTGCCCTGCTGCTGATCGGGACACCACCCCTGCTGCTGAGGATCGCCGAGGCAGGCGTCGCACTCGGCGCCCTCGGTGGCTTCACCGCTTCGCGCACCATAGGCGTGTTCGGATTCACCGAGCGCGGTCTGCAGCCGGCACCTCAAGCCGTCCTCAGCCTCCTCGCCGAAACCGGCACGCTGCTGCTCCTCGTCATCTGGCAGCTGACTGTGCCCAGACAACGCCGCACTGTCCGACCTCCCGTCGGTACACCCACCTGGAACCGGGCCACCACCCGTACACCACCCAACTGAACCACCACCACGAAGCCACCCGGGATGCCTGTGCTGCCTCGTCCAGGCTGACTTGCTGGTCCAGGGCCTACGACAGCTGCCTGAATGAATTGAGTTGTTCGGTATGTGACGCCGAGACGGGCCTGTCGATCAGACCCACCTGAGCAACGCCACGACATCACGAGTTCAACCTCAGTAGTCGGCTGCTGTGCATGGCTGGACTGGCTTGGCCGCCCGGCGCCCCCTCGCGTCCCGGCCGCCGCACGGGAGCTGGGCCGGGACGTCCAGTCGATGGCTGCATCCATCCGGGCCGGCTCCACCGACGTGGGCTGTGTCCAGCACTTACACGGCGGTGCCCCGCACTCTCCATCATGAGGCGTTGATCAGTTTCTTCACCTCGGGCGGGAGCTTGTTTCCCGAGTAGACGGCGACGAACGTCACGTCATCGGGAGTGTCCCCGACAGCGATGGCCACCTTGGGGGAGATACCGTCCACCGCGTGGGCAATCTTCGTTGTTGCCGGCACGTGGCCTTCGTCCGGGCCGCCGGTGTCGTCGCAGGGCGGCTTGGTGGCAGCACCGAGCTTGCCTGCGACGGTGAACTCCACATTCGCGACGTCTCGGTACGTCCGCCCTTCTTTCGTGTCCATCACCGACGTGGCCCAGCCCGAAGACGTGACCGGCCTCATGAGTACCGACGGAGCGGATATCGTATTTGTTCGAGCAGCTACTGGTCGGGTTGTTGGTGAAGTCGTAATCGTGCGTGTTGAAACGGACATCGGCTTCACGCAGGTCGTTCTGACGCCAGGCATGGACCATGTGTACGCGTAAGTCGTCGCGACGGCGCTGTCCTTGATGTCTCCCGCGCCCCACACTTATACCGTCGTTGCCGGTGCAGCGGCCGGTCTGGCTGACGCTCGCCTCGTGGCCGGTCTTGGACACGAAGTTCGTCTTCGCGCCGACCGAGTTGCCGCGGTCGGGTCAGGCAGTTGACGACAGCGGCCACCATAGCCACCGCGTGCACCGGTCGGGTTCGAGGACGGCGGGCTTGCCCTCGGAGACGTCACACCTGGGCCTTTCGAGCGGGTCATGCGGGATCTGCGACGGTGGGGGAGCCGGGGCGGGGGATGGTGCCTGCGGGGGCGTACTGGGCGGCTTGCGCGTCGAACATCGAGGCGTAGCGCCCTTGGGTGGCCATGAGTTCCTCGTGGCTGCCGTGCTCGACGAGCTGTCCTTGGTGTAGGACGTAGACGCGGTCGGCGTGGCGGACGCCGGACATGCGGTGGGTGACCAGGACGACGGCCCGGTTCGGGGCGGCGAGCCGGCGGATGCGGTTGAAAGCGGCGATTTCCGCTTCCGGGTCGAGGGCGGAGGTGGGCTCGTCCACGATGAGGACGCTGTCGGCATCCGAGGTGGAGCTGCGCCAGTGGGTTCGAGCAAGCCCGATCTTCTGCCACTCACCGCCGGACAGTTCGCTGGCACCGCGGAACATCCGGGCCAGCAGGCTGTGCAGGCCGTCGGGAAGTTTCGCGACAACCGGTCCGGCCCCCGCGTAGTCGACGGACGGCTGAAGGTCCTCGGGACCGGCTTCCTGGGTGGGGCGGCCGATCCGGATGTTCAACGCTGCAGTCACGGGCCAGCGTTGGAAGTCCTGGGTGAGAAGTGCGACGCGGTCGAAGACTTCGGTGCGATCCAGGGAAGCGACGTCGGCATCACCCCACAACACGGCTCCGCTCTGCGGCAGTAACAGGCCCGACAACACCTTCATCAGAGTGCTCTTGCCGGAGCCGTTCTCGCCTACCACGGCGGTGACCGAGCCCATGGGCAGCGTGAGTGACACCGCATCCAGGGCGGGGGCTTCGCGGTCCGGGTAGCGGTAGCTGACCTGGTCGAGGACGACCTGCTTCACCTGTGCCGGAACGGAATGGCCCCCGCTGGGAATGGTGCGTCGTGCCGCCTCGTCCAGGAACCGGGAGTGGTCGCGGACGTAGAGGGACTCCTCGTGCAGCTGGTTCACGTTCATCACCAGTGCGCCCAGGCTGGCCGAACCCGACCGGACGGCGATGACGGCGGTCCCGGCCACGGCCAGACTCATGTGCCCGCTCATGATCAGCAAGAACATGGCCGCGTACGTCGCCGCCATGGCGAGGCCGGACAGGGCGGCGGCCACCCACTCGGTGACGGCTTTGCTGGAGGCCAGCCGCTCCTGCTCGGCCTCGGCGCTCTCTGCCATACGTTCGTAGCGGCTGAGCAGGAACGGCCCGACGGCGTGGATGCGCACTTCCTGAGCGGCGGTGCGCTCCGTGAGCAGGTTGCCGATGAGGCGGCTGGCCCGCACGTGCTCGATCCAGCTCATCACTGACACGTACCGTTCCTGCGCCACCCGCATCGCACCCCAGCCGCGCGGCGCCGCGATCAGGATCAGCATCGGCAGGAGCACCGGGTGGAGGAGGGTGAGCACGCCGGCCGTGGAGATCAAGGAGATGGTCCCGTTCAGCGCGGCCACGCAGGCGCCGATCATGCGGCGGGCGGATCCGGCGCCATACTGGGCGACGTCGATCAGCCGGCGGAACTCCGGGTCCTCGATGGCCTCCAGCTCCACCGACGCGGCGGCGGCCAGGTACTGGGTCGTGGCGATCCGCTCGACCAGCGGTTCCAGTCGGCCCGCCCGCGAGGTGGACCATCCGGCCAGGCCCGAGTTCACCACGGCTGCTCCGGCGGCAACGAGCAAGCCCGGCAGCACCGCGTGCAACCGTTGCCCGGGTGTGCCCGAGCCGAGCAGCGCGTGCATGACGGAGTTGACCGCGAGCAACCCGACGGCCGCGGCGACACCCTGCCCGATCTCGCTGATGGCGACCGTGAGCAGAGCGCGGCGGTCCGCCTGCCACGCCATCCGCAAGGTCGCCCCGACCAGCCTGGGCATCGAGCGCAGAGCCGACATCATTGTCAAGTCGAGCCGGGCACGCTCGTGTTCCGACCACCCGAAGTCGTAGCGCAAAGGGCCGCCGAAAAGCTCCTGCTCGGCGTCGGATACCTCCGGCTCGGCCATCTGTACGCGCCCGAAGAGCCTCTTCACAGGGCGCCTCCCGACCCGGACCAGCTCGGCGCCCGGAGCGCCGCCGTGGGCAGCCGCCGCGCCATTGCGGTCGTGCTCATCCGCACAGGGGCCCTGCAGCTGGACTTGTCGTGGTACGAGTACTCCTCGCCCCGTGTCACGTTATGGGGAGTCGTATGTGCTCGTGTCTTGGCTGAAGTCAACGTGGTCCCCCTAGACGGTTGTGTGGCTCCTCCTGTGGCTCAACGAGTCAGCCAGAATTTCGAACACATGTGTTTCAGTCGTGTTGGTAGCCCTGGGATTGAGCGCGCGTCGGAGCTTGTGGGTTGCATCGACCCTTGCGGTGCAAGGGCCGGGGTCTGGAGCGGCGGTGGCCGAAACGCCGAGCGTGCCACTGTTCCGGCGCCCGGGGCCGGGGCGCGATCCAGTGGAAGCGTGCGAGCAGGGCGCCGGACTGCAGGGAGCGGCCGTCGACCGCGGTCATCAGGAGGGGTTGGAGATCGCACACTTGGTGTGAGTCCGCAACAGGGCGCCGACCCTCGCGAGGTCCTCGGGGGTGTCGACCAAGCACCACCTGATCGTCGAAGCGCACGGCATCCCGCTCGCGGCAATCACCACCGGCGGCAACGGCAAGGACGTCACCCAACTGATCCCGCTGATCCAGGCCGTCCCGCCGATCCGCCGCAAGCGCGGCCCGCCACTGCGCCGCCCCGAGCACCTGTACGCCGACCGCGGCTATGAGCACGAGGTCTACCGGGACAAGGCCCGCCGGTTCCAGATCACCCCGCACCTCGCCCGGCGCGGCACCGGGCACGGCTCCGGCCTGGGCGTGTACCGCTGGGTCGTGGAAGGAGCGATCGCGCTGCTGCACTGGTTCCGCCGCCTGCGCTGCGCATCCGCTGGGAGATCGCGACGACATCCACCACGTGTTCGTCACCCTCGGCTGCGCCGTCATCTGCCGGCGACGACTGCGCACCCCAATTTGTTGAGAGTAAGGGCGGGCGATCGCCCCAGGGGATGGCCTGCTCGATGCGTCAGAACGCATACGTAGCAGTCGGGCCCGCGCAGCCTCACATCCGGGATCTCAGCACGTCGACCTCACAGCCCGGCGCGAAGGGATCGAAGCCGTGCTCGATCAGCCAGCGAACCACCAGCAGGCTTCGCAACGACCACCACGCGTGGATCACGTCGAGGTCGACGTCGGTGCCATAGCCGGCGATGACGTCGTCGAGGTGCTCCTCGTGTCCGAGCGTGAAGGTGGCGAGGTCGTACAGGGCATCACCCTGGCCCGCCTCGGACCAGTCGATGATGCCGGTGACCTCGTCGCCGTCGATGAAGACGTGCGCGATCTGCAGGTCGCCGTGCGTGAACGCCGGAATCCACGGCCGGAGCGCGGCCTCGGCGACCTGGCGGTTGCGGGTGACCAGGTCAGCGGGCAGGACACCGTTCGTCACGAGCAACTCGCACTCGTCGTCGAGTTCGGACGCCAGCGCGACGATGCTCCGCCCGGCCCGGCCGAGCCGGGGCGGCAGAGGCGCTTCGTGCAGCTTCCGGATGGCGGCGCCCGCCGCGGCCCACGCCGCCGGCGCCCCGGTCGACGGCCCGCCGAGGCGCCCGAGCGTCGTCCCCGGGAGCGCGGCGATCGCGAGCACGGGCGGCTTGCGCCACAGGACCTCCGGGGTCGGGACCGGCGCGAGGGACATCGCCTCGACCTCGACGTCGATGCGCGCCTGATCGGCGTCCACCTTCAAGAACACGTCACCGACGCGCAGAGTCGCGCGCTCGGCATGGGCGACGACGACTTTGACCTCATCCATGGGCGACCAGTATCCCGGGGATGATCGCCGACGTCGCCAGGTTTATCGCGTGCGATTGCGCGGCTGACCGCGTCCCGCTACCCGGCGGCCTCGTGCACGACACCGACCTCTGACGAGGTCAAACCCAGCACTTTTGGTAGGAGTCCTAAGCGCCCAAGAGACGCACAGCTCAGCGACTCGCCAGCGAATCCGACGACACCGAGGGCAACACCAAGCCAGAAGAGCACGGGCTATGCCGTTCCAATCCGCCGAACAGCATCAGGTCCACGCTGAGGATGGCAAGGAAGATCCCTGCTGCGGCATACCACTGTCCTTTGCGTGCCTTGATGATCGCTGAAGCCGCGCCTAGCAGCAGAATCAAGGACACCAGGGCAATCCACACGGCGACACCCTCCCAGCGAGTGAACTCCTTGTCAGCAGGCCCAGTTCACGATCCACCGAGGAGTCCTCTCCCGACTTGTGTACCGGAGGCAGACGCTCCAGGGCGAATTACTCCAGTCGCCAGGCTCAGCTTCGCCCTGCGCCCTTCGCCCGCTGCCCTGCCGTCCATGGGTGTTCATGACACGCTGAGACCTATCCAAGTACGAGCGGATGTGGACCACCGAACGGGATCAGTGGGCACTCTTCCGTAGCGGCGCCGGCTACCTGCCGATCCTCAAGGGGGATCGGTGGCGCCTGCCCCCTCCCCCCGGCTCGTCGTACTTGTCCGGCCTCGCCGTCAGTACGGGTGGGGAGGCCGGTTGGGGTCGAACTGCTGGACCTTCTTGGCGAGATTGGAACCGTCGATGGCGACGCCGTACCGGCTGCGGACGTACCGCATCGCGGCGGCGATGCATGCCACGGGGTCGTAGATGTTCACCGAGGTACCGGGAGCGTGGCGCTGGGCGAACGTCTGCGGGATGCACTGCACGATGCCCCGCGAGCACTGGAAATGTGTGAGCGCGCCGTTCAGCCTCACGATCCGCCCATCGTGCAGATAGCCGTCCCCGAAGTCTTTGACCTTGCTGAAGCCGGGAGGCGTTTTGGCGTTGGAGTCCCACAGATTGCAGGCGTTGGGGTTGCCGGACGACTCGCGCGCGGCGGCTGTCTTGAAGCCCTTCACCCAGTAGCTGCTCGCCTGGACTCCGGCCGCCGTACTCGCCTGCGCGATCCAGTCCTCCAGCGTGCCCTCGGGTGTGTGCCTCTGGAACGTCACCTGCTTCGGGTCGATCTGTCCCATGGCATCGACGCCGGTACCACCCGTCGTCTCGCCCACCGGGAAACCGGTACGCACCCGGAACAGTCCGGCGCGCTGCCCGAGTTCCGTCAGCGATTGCATGCCGGGTGCACCGACGGCGTCACTGCCGGAGAAATGCAGCACCGTACGACGAAACTCGTCGTAGAGGGCCTGGGTGGCGGTCTCGAAGATCCCGCGTTCATCGGCCACGTCTGTGTGCATGACCCTCTCCAGACCGTCCTGCACCAGAGCCACATCGGCCTTCGGGCTGGCGTCCCCGCCCGGCTGCGCCTGCTCCTCCTGGGCACTGTGCGTCGAGGCCCATACGACCTGGTTCAGGCTGACCCAGGGCTGCCCTGCGGCCGGGGACGAACCCGCCCTGACGTTGAACAGCTCTGACTGCTTGCCCAGTTCGACCAGCTCCTGCGTGCTGGGAACGCCGTGGCCGTCCGCCTCGTAGTGGCCCAGATTCTCCGTGCGGAATCGCTCGAAGAGCTCCTGTGTCTCCGCCTCGAAGACGGAGTGCGGGTCGTCCGGGGCGGCGCCCATGACCTTCTCCAACGCATCCTGTACGAGAGCGACATCGTCCGCCGTGGTGCCGCCGCCGTTTCCCGCGGCCTGCTCCTCGGCCGTGGGGTGAGTGGCCGCCCAGGTGAGCTGGTTCGAGGACACCCACGGCAGCGCCTCTTCGACCTCTGCCACGGGTAGTGCATCGGACTCACGGGACGAGGCAGCGGCCATATAGGTATATCCGGGTTTGTTCTTCAAACCCGGATCGGCCGTGACGATTCCCTCCGCGAATTTCGGCAGCCCGTATCCGTAGAGATAACTGTCCCGGCGGGCACGCTTTTTCAGGTACACCCCGTCACCCTCGGACGAACCGTTGGCGTTGGTGTTCCCTTCGATGGTGTACGCGTAGTCCGCGTCGTACTTGTAGACGAGTCCGACGTGTTGGCCACCCGAGTGGCCGAAAAACACCATCGCCCCGATCGCGGGATAATACGAGAACCTGCCGCGGCTCTTGTACCAATCGACAGCCGTCTGGCATGAGGCGGTCACAGGTGCCAGACTCTTCACGCCGGCCTGTTGGAAGGCCCAGGACTGAAAGGTCTGACACCATGACTGGTCCTGTGACCACTCCAGTCCGGGAACGGCGGGGGAAAACTTCTGATGGTTGTTGTAGTGGCCGTTCGAGAAACCTTCGTGGTATCCCACTTCGGTCTTCTCCATGGCGATGAGGGTATCCGTCTGACCCATCGTGTTCCATCTCCTTTCCCGCAGTCTGCGGGCCCAGAGAACGAAGGAACACGAAGGCGCACGAAGGAACGCAAGGAACGCTACGGGAATTCGGCCACCGGTCACTGGGCTCGCGCGGCCGTTATGTTCATGCTATCGCCGGTGGTGCGGTGCCGCATCTCACCCCTCATGGATCGCCAGGGGCTACACCTGAAGGCCGTCCCGTAAATGATCTACGGCATGCTGGTTGGCCGGTGCCTTTCTCTGTCACCCAGCGAGGGTGAGGTTGTGTAGGCGGGCGATGCCGAGCATGGCGTGGTGGACGCCATCGCCTTTCGGGCGACAGTCGCGCAGGGTCTTCCAGCTCTCCATCCGGGCAAAGTTGTGCTCGACACGGGCGCGGACCTTGCGGTGGGAGGTGTTGTGTTCCTCCTTCCAGCCCGGAAGTTCGGCCTAGCCTCGCTCGCGGCGGTGCGGGATGACCAGGCCGGTGCCCCGGTGGCCGCCGTTCGCGATCACCGTGGTGTTGCCGACGGCGGCTTTGGTGCCGGACAGCTCCCATGCCTTGCAGTCGTTGTGGTTGCCGGGCAGGGGCCTGCCGACGGCGACGACGAGCCGGGTGTCTGCGTCGATGACGACCCGGTGATTGCTCGAGTACCGGTAGTTCTTCGACTGCTCGGCGGTGACCAGCAGGACCCGGTCCTCCAGCGGCAGCTTCCACGGCCGTCCCTTGCGCATCGGGTCCGCGCCCTCGCGCCGCAGCGCGGTGATCAGCTTGCCGAACTGACGTGGGCTCAGCCCGGTAAACGGGGCTATCCAGGAGGGCTCCGACGCCCTGATCGCACCAGCCACAGCGAGATCATCTCAACCGCCGACCATTCGCGGTGGCCTCACGCGGCCGGCCTCGTTCGCTTTCCGCAGCGACGTTCGTCTGATTGCCTGCGGGGCGGTGGCCTCGGCGAGCCAGGAGCGCGGGNNGGCTCGCCGGAGGTACTGAAGATGATCAACGTGCCCTGCAACCAACATCCCTGTGGCGAAGGGCGGCGTCGACTACTAGGTCAAGCAGGGCGTCGGCACTTTGTGGCAGCTGGCGGTCCACCCCGCGTTTCGCGTAGGACCGCCAGCCGGACCCGTGGGACGAGCAAGCCCCTGATGGATCGTTGCGCCGCTACGAAACGATGTGCACGTTGATGCGGAAGGAACTCGCCTAGACTCAGTCACCTTGCTTGAACACGGGCCTGATGTGATCACCTTCAGGACTCCTCGGCCCCGCCGAAATCACGACGCATGGCCTCAAGCTGCTCCCGCCTCGGGGCCACCGGATGCGGGAGTTCCTCAGCCACCCCTAGATCGTGGCGCATGGCTCCCCTCATGGCGTCGATCAGGGGCCAGAGCGCGTGTTGCGGCTCAGCCGCCGATCGTAGGGTCTCACC
>NZ_MCGQ01000152.1 GCF_002242805.1 Streptomyces diastatochromogenes
CGGCCACCGCCGTCACCGCCTGCTCCGCCCCGGCGATGACGACCGAGCGTGGGCCGTTCACCGCCGCGACCGCCGCCGGCCCGGCCGCAGCCGGCAGCTCCGCCAGCGCCGTCATCGTCTCTTCCTCGGTGGCGTCCAGGGACACCATGACGCCGCCTGCCGGGAGTTGCTGCATCAACCGCCCCCGGGCGGCGACCACTTCGACGGCGTCGCCTTCCGAGAGGATCCCGGCGGCATGCGCCACGGCCAGTTCGCCGACGGAGTGGCCCGCCAGGAAGTCCGGTCGTACGCCCCAGGATTCGAGCAGCCGGAACAGCGCGACCTCGAACGTGAACAGGCCGGCCTGGGCGACATCCGTCCTGTGCTGCCGCACGTCGGCGAGCGCCGTGTCCCACAGCGCCTCGCGCAGGGGCCGGTCCCCGACGCCTGCGGAGTCGAACCGGCCGCACAGGGCGTCGAAGGCATCGGCGAAGACGGGGTACGCGGCGTGCAGCTCCCGGCCGAGGCCCGCCCATCCGGCGCCCTGGCCGGTGAAGAGCAGCGCCAGCCGTCCACCCGTCCGGACTGGGGGCGGCACGGCTGCCGCCCCCTCGGCCGAGAGCCGGTCCAGTTCGCTCAGCAGGACGGCGCGGTCCTGGACGCGCAGCGCCGCCCGGTGGCGGAGTGCGGCGCGGGAGGTCGCCGAGGTGAACGCCACGTCCCCGAGCGGCAGTTCGGGCCGCTCGCGGAGGAACGCGGCCGTACGCCGCGCCTGGGCACGCAACGCTTCGGTACTCGCGCCGGAGAGCAGGAGCGGCGGCTCGAGAGCGGGCCGAGCACTCGCGTGGTCCGGGCCGTCCTGCTCCTCAGCCGCATGCCGTGCCTGGGAGCGGAGCCCCTCGGTACTCGCAC
>NZ_MCGQ01000153.1 GCF_002242805.1 Streptomyces diastatochromogenes
GCGACCTGGACCTGGTGGCCCGCCGTATCTGGCGCCTGTTGTACGCGGGGCCCGACGAGCAATGGGCCGGGGGCGACCTGATCGACCACCAATGCCTGCTGTGGGCCGCTGCCGAGGCACCCGAGCACCTGCGCGAACGTCTGGCACGCGACGCCGCCGCGCTGGAGACACGGATGGCCGTCAAGGTGGCGACCCCCGCCGGATTGCAGGTTTACCGGATCGCCCACCTGCTGGACCTCGCCTCGGACCTCGTCGCCGAGCAGACCCCGGCGCGGCCCGTCGACCCGGCCCGCCGCCTTACCGCCCAGGGCGCCGCCGCCCGCACCGCCCTGACCGACGGCCGCCGGGAACTGCTGCGGACCCTGGACGCCGAGTCGTCCGCCGCCGAGCGAGAGGTGGCCGCCGCGCTGCGGATGCTGGAGCAGGACCTGCAGCGCGATGTGAAGCGTTTCCTGGAGCGTCACCGCGAGGAGCTGTCCGAACCCGCCCGGGTGCGCAGCCTCGTCGGCAGCTGTGTGGACCGCGGCATCCAACGCTGGGCCGCTACCACCGGCCCCGGGCTCAGGGCCAGGGCCGCCCGCATCGATTTCGCGGTGTGCGAGCTCTTCCACCGGCTGGACGAGGCGCTCAGGGGGTGCGGTGCGACGCCGGAGTGCCTGGGGGCGGTGCCCACGGTGTCCCTCGACGGTGCCCTGATGGCTTCCACCAACTCCTCCGCCGGCCCCGTCGCACCCGGGCGAAGTCCCGGCATGGCCGCCGAGGTGGTGGTGGGCGGGGTGCTCGGTGCCGCCGCCGGAGCGGTGCTCACCAGTGGACTCGGCACCGTGCTCGGCGCCGGGGTGGGAGCCGCCGCCGGAGGCATGCTGCGCCACGTGCAGGCCGAACAGCAGCTCGTCCGCGCGACCGCCTACGGGCAGGACGCCGTGCGCAAACGCGTCGCCGGCCTGACACAGCTCGTGCCCGGCGCGGTGCGCCGGGAGGTCGGGGCGCTGCGCAGGACCGTGGAGCAGACCCTGGACCGGGCAGGCCGCGAGCTGGACGCCCTGTGCCCGCCGCAGGACCGCGGGGAGGACATGCCGGAAGCCGGGCACACTGCCGGCCCGGGCGTCACCGTGGAGGCCACCGCCGAGCTGGACGCCCTGCGGCACCGCCTCGCCGCCGTACGGATCTGAGAACTTCCGCCCTGCGGGGCGGAGAACGCGCCACATCCCGGGCGAGCCGCTCAACGCCCGGAGAACAGGGAGGGGAGACCGTGGCACAACACATGAGCAGCACGCTGGCGGAAATGATGCAGCAGGGCGCCGAGCGGGCCACCGGGGAGGCCGGCGTGGCCATCGACGGCCTGGGCACGCTGGCACGGGCGCTGGAGATGAAGGAGACCGCCTCACGATTGGAGGCGACGGCCCTGCAATTGAGGTCGGACACCTTCAACCTGATGGTGATGGGGCGTTTCAAGAACGGGAAGTCCACCCTGCTGAACGCCCTGCTCGGCGGCACCACCCAGCCCGTCGACCTGGCGGGGCACCAGGGGCCCATGATCGTGGACGATCTGCCCGCCACCGCCACCCTCACCGGGGTCCGGTACGCCGACGAGCCGTACATCAAGGCGTGGAGCTTCGAGGGCAAGTCCGAGTCCTGGCCCCTGGACCGCTATCTGCGGGAGTCCACCCTCGACATCGACGAGCAGGAGAGCGAACGCCGCTTCCGGCACATCCGCGAGTTCGAGATGGGTTTCCCCGCCAGGCTCTGCAAGGCCGGCGTCGTCGTCTACGACTCGCCGGGACTGGACGAACACCCCACCCGCACCAAGGTCACCCAGGAGGCCACCCAACGCTGCGACGCCGCCGTACTGGTCTACCGCAGTGATGTGCTGATGGGCCAGAACGAGCTGATGAACGCCTCCGACCTGGTGCGGGAGGGTACCCGGATCTTCACGGTGGTCAACCTCTTCCACGCCCGCCCCGCCGACGACCGGCTCATGGGGTTCGTCTGGAACAGGTACGTCCGCGACCAGCTCGGCGGTCCCGCCTGGGCGGGCCAGGACCTCGCCTCTCGTGACATCTACTTCGTCGACGCCGAACGCGCCCGCCGCGGCGTCTACGGCAACGATCCGGAACTGGTCGAGGCGTCCGGCCTGGCCGAACTCGAGCGGCGGCTGGGCGACTTCCTCCTGCGCGACCGCCACCATGTGCACCTCAAGCGGTACACCACCCAGGCCACCCATCTGGCCCAGGCGGTCGACCAGCACATCGACCAGCGGGTGAAGGCCGCCCGCACCGACCAGACCCGGCTGCGTGAGGCGTACGCGGGCATGCTGCCCACCCTCTCGGCGATCCGGAGCCGCCCGGCCAAGCTGCCCACGCTCTTCGCCCGATATCGTGCCGAGGCCGAAGCCGCCCTGACCACCAGCCTCACGGCGCGGACCACCACCATGCGTGACGGCCTGGCCGACCATGTGGAGGGGGTGGAGGTCAATCTCGGCAAGATGCTCGGAGTGATTCAGCAGAAGAAGGCGGCGGCCACCATCTCCGAGGCGGTCCAGCAGTACATCACCGACAGCCTCTCGGGCTGGGCCGACGCCGAGGCGCAGGACCTGCTCGCGCCGCTGCTCAAGCACCTGGCGGACGACATCGAGGTGGAGATCGTAGCGATCGGCAGGGAGTTCGACGCCCTGCACCTGGAACTGACCGGGTGGGAGGTCGCCCCGGGCGGCAAACCTCTGGTCGGCACCACCGAGCGCGTGCTGGCCGCGGTGGCCGGTTTCGCGCTGGGCGGGCTGGGCGGTGCCGTGGCCGGGGGCGCGGCAGGCTGGCGTGGCGCGGCCGGCGGCGCGGGCGCCGCCCTGGGCGCAGCGGTCGTCCTCGGCATGCTCGGCGTCAGCCCCGCCGCGCCGATCGTCATTCCGGCGGTGCTGGCCGCCTCGCTCCTGGGCAGCATGGGTGGTGGCAGCTTCAACCTGGAGAAGCGCCTCAAGCGCAGGGCGGTCGAGGACGCCGACGCGGGGCTGCGCGATCTGCCGGTACAACTCGGCCCGCAGCTCACCGAGCGCGTGCGGGCAGGCTTCGAGGAGTTGGAGAACCTCGTCACCCAGGAGATCACCGCCGTGATCGAGGAGGAGGAGAACAACATCCGGTCCATGGTCGAGGAGAACCAGCGCGACCAGCACGAACGCGACCAGGCTCTGACCCGGCTCGGCGAAGCCAAGACCACGGTCGCCGGACATCTGGTTCAACTGCAGAAGGCCCTCACCACCGCACAGCAGGTGTGACCCGGTGACCAGGACCCGCAGTACCGCACGGCCGGCGGTGGCACTGCCGCCGGCCCTTGCCCGAGAACTCGCACAACACCACGGCGATGCCTGTCACCGGCGGTTCACCACCGAACTGGAGCGGGTACGGACCGTGCTGGCCGCACCCGGCACCACGGTGGTCTTCGGCGGCCACTTCAGCGCCGGCAAGTCCAGCCTCCTCAACCTGCTAATCGGCCGCCCGCTCCTGCCGGTCGACGACTTCCCGGAGACGGGAGTCGCCTGCGTGATCAGAAAGGGATCCGCCGACCGCGTCACCGTCGTCCGCGCCGGCCGGCGCACAGAGATGCCGTGCACCACCGACGCCATCGCAGAGGCCGTCTCCCTGGTCGCCGCCGACGGCGACTACCGCCGCGAGGTGCTGGAGAGTTGTCGCGTGGTGATCGAGCTGGCCGACTGCCCGGTCCCGGACCGCGTGCGCTGGGTCGACTCACCCGGCATCAACGACACCGATGCCATGACCACCCGGGCTGCCGAGGCCGCCGCCCATGCCGACCTGCTGGTCTGGGTCGTCAACTCCCGGCAGCCGATCTCCACCAGCGAGGAGGAATTCCTCCGGGCCCACCGCGAACGGCACGGACCCGACTCGGTGCTGCTGCTGGTCAATGTCTTCCTCACCGAGGACACCCCCGAGCAGTGGCAGCGCTTCCTGGCCACCAGGGCCGACCACCACCGGGCCCGGCTCCACCACGCACTCGACGGCGCGCTGCCTACAGGACTCGTCTTCGTCAGTGCCCGCGCGGCCGCCGCCGACCCCGGCCACTTCGGCGGACCCGAGGCCCGTGCTCTGCTCGACGGGATCAGCCACGCCGACCCGGCGGTGGCAACCGCCCGGCGAGCCCGTGCGGCGGCGCTGCTGCGCCCTCTGGTCGACGAGGCCGCATTCCGGATCCGCGAGCAGCGGTCCCTCCTGGAACAGGAACGCGCCGGCAAAGACCTGCTGCGGGCCGACCTCGCCACCGCCGGCGAGCTCTTCCGCTCCCAGATGGAGCGGGCTGTGGACGACTGCGCACGGCAATGGGAGATACGAGCCCGCGCCTGCGGTGAACAGATCGCGAACCAGCTGACGACCGGCCCGGTTCAGCGTGACGGCAGCTACGGCCGCCTGCTCACCGGACATCTGCAGGAGGCATCCGCCGAACTGGCCGACGCCCTGGCCCGGACGCTGGACCGCAGCGCCACCACCACCGGGCATGCGGGCCTCACCGAGACGGAGACCCGACAGCTGGCGGAGCTGCTGCGGCCTCCCGCGGTCACCGTCGAGGTGCCGGGCCGGCTCGCCGGACGCCTGCCCGAACTGCGCACCAACAGCCTCGGGCGCACCGTCAGCGGGCGGATCGGCTCGATGATGCCCTCACTGTCGGTCAAAGCCCTGCGGACCATCGACCAGGTCGTCAACGCGGCGGCCGACTCGGTCGAGCGGGCCAAGGAGGCCGCCGAGTCCGCCGTACCCGACCGGGAACGCACCCGGGCGAACATCATGGCCGCAGCGGCCGTGGCCGCACGGCACGCCAAGGAACGGCGCAGCCGGATCC
>NZ_MCGQ01000154.1 GCF_002242805.1 Streptomyces diastatochromogenes
CGGCTTCTCCAGCGCCACCAACTTCAGCAAGTTCTTCCACCGGCACACCGGCAAAAGCCCCCTCGGCTTCCGCGGCACGATCCGCAGCACACAAAGCTGAGCTGGCCGGAAACCACTCTCGTGGACCCCCAGGTCACCTGACGCGCAGTGCTGAACGGGCGTCGCGAAAGACGGCGAGTGGACCCCGAACGCCTCGCCGCCAAGCTGTCCGCGTACGAGCGCCTTCTCCGCTGCGTCCCCGCGGTCCCGGGGCGCCGGCCAACCATCCAGGAACCGGCACTGGAGGAATGGCGCCGACACTACCCGCTGTTCCCCTGCGTCCTGTTCGTCCTGGAGGGCACCGGACCCGCCGGTGTCGAGAACCGGATCAGCGCCCTGCTCGCGGGAGCCCGGCTGCTGGCACCGTCCCGCTTCCCGTGCAGCGTCCCCGTCCTCGCGGCACCGCTGGCCGACCTGCTCCACCACGGCCCCTCCGTACCCGTATGGCACCCCGTTCACAACCCCGACCAGCGAGCCCCCTGGACCGGGCGGGCGGACCGGCAGCCATATCA
>NZ_MCGQ01000155.1 GCF_002242805.1 Streptomyces diastatochromogenes
CGCCATGACAACGGCCGAGGAGCCTGGGGACCTGGTGTTCACCCCGACGGTGCGGGCCGGCCACCCGGAACCCGACACGGTCCTGGCGGCACTCGCCCGACTCCACGAGCACGGCACGGCGGTCGACTGGGACGCCGTGCACCAGGCACACCCAGGCAGGCGTGCCCAGCGGGTGGACCTGCCCACCTACCCCTTCCAGCGGGAGCGCTACTGGCTGGCCGAGCCCGCCGACCCCACGCCGACCGCCGCAGCACGCCCCGGCTCCGGCCATCCGGTGCTGACGTCCACGACCAGCCTCCCGGACACGGGCCGCCTGCTGTGCACCGGCCACCTGTCGGACGCCGACCAGCCCTGGCTGGGCGACCACGTCGTCGACGGACGCCCGCTGGTGCCCGCCGCCGCGCTCGCCGACCTGGCGCTCCACACCGGCGGCACCTGCGGGCTGGACGTCCTGGAGGAGCTGACCCTGCTGCTGCCACTGCAACTGCCCGGCTCCGGCCTGCGCGTCGAGGTGCAGGTGGCGCTCGGCGAACCGGATCCGTCCGGCCGCCGGACCGTCGACATCCACGCCCGCCCCGAGGATGCCGGCCCGGTCGGTACGTGGACCCACCACGCCACCGGCCGGCTGGCACCGCCGGCCACCGACCCCGGCCCGAGCCACGGCCCACAGGGATCCTGGCCACCCCCGGACGCCGTACCGGTCGACCTGACAGGGGCCTACGACCGGCTGGCCGGCGCAGGCTACGCCTACGGCCCGGCCTTCCGCTGCGTGCGCGCCGTTTGGCGGCAGGGGGACGACCTCCTCGCCGATGTACGGCTCCCCGACACGGCCGTAGAAGAGGCACAGCGGTACGGCATCCATCCCGCGCTGCTCGACGCCGCCATCCACGCGCCGCTGCTGCTCCCCGAGGACCAGAAGGAGCCCGCACCGAGGCGGCTGCCGTACGCCTGGCGGGGCGTCAGCCGGTACGCGACCGGTGTCACCGCGCTGCGGGTACGACTGCGCCGCACCGCCGAGGACACGGTCGCCGTGGACCTCACCGACCCGGCGGGCAGGCCGGTGCTGCGGGTGGAGGCGCTGACGACGCGGGCGGTGCCGGGCACCGCCGAACGCCTGGGCGCGCTGTACCGCCCGGGTTGGACCGCCGCGGCCCCCACCCACTCCACCGTCTCCGCGCTCGCGGTGGCATCGCCGGACGACCTGGACCTGGGAGCAGCGCTGTCCGGTTCAGCGGGGGCCGGGACATCCCTCGGAGGTGATGCCCCGGCCGTCGTCGTCTCCCTCGCCCCTACGGCTCCGTCCGCCACCCCGGCCACCGAAGCGCGCGCCCTCGTCACGCGCGCCCTGGAACTGCTGCGCGACCGGCTGCCCGCCCTGGCCCCGGGATCGCGCCTGATCCTGGTCACCCGCGGTGCCACCGGACCGGACCCGGACCTGGCCGCAGCCGCCGTCTGGGGGCTGGCGCGCAGCGCGCAGTCGGAGTACCCCGGCCGCCTCACCCTCGTCGACGCGGACCACCACCCCGAGTCGCTGCGCCGGCTGACGGCAGCCCTGGCAACGGGCGAACCCCAACTCGCCCTCCATGCCGGCAAGGTGCTGGTGCCGCGGCTGACACAGGCGGCCGCCGCACCCTCCCACTCGGCTCCGTTCACGGAGGACGGCACCGTACTGATCACCGGGGGCACGGGGGCTCTCGGCGCGCTCCTGGCCCGCCACTTGACGGAGCATCACAAAGTCCGGCGGCTGGTGCTCACCAGTCGTAGTGGCCCGGAGTCGCCCGGTGCGCGACGGCTGAAGGAGGAGATCGAGCAGGCCGGCGGCCGGGTGGAGGTGGTCGCCTGCGACGCCGCCGACCGGTCCGCACTGGCCGCGGTGATCGACCGGTACGCCGCGGACCTGACCGCCGTGGTGCACGCGGCGGGTGTCCTCGACGACGGCGTGCTGGAGGCACAGACGCCCGAGCGGCTCGCGGCCGTCCTGCGGCCGAAGGCGGACGCCGCCTGGCACCTCCACGAACTGACGAAGGACCTGCCCCTGTCGCAGTTCGTGCTCTTCTCCTCGGCGGCGGGCCTGCTCGGCAACCCCGGTCAGGCGGGCTACGCCGCCGCGAACGCGTTCCTCGACGCCCTCGCGCTGCACCGGGCCGCCCTGGGACTGCCCGCGCTCTCCCTGGTGTGGGGGCCGTGGGCGGGAGCCGAGGGGATGGCGGCCCGTACCGGCCGGACCGGCGACGGCGTGCTGCACGCCGTCACCCCTGCCGAGGGGCTGGCACTGTTCGACGCCGCTCTGACGGCGAGCGAACCCGTCCTGGCACCCCTGCCGCTGGACCCGAAGGCCGGGATGCGGCGGCAGCCGGTTCCGCCACCGCTGCAGGATCTCCTGCGCTCGTCCGGCCCGGAGGGGGACGTGGGAAGTGCGCGACCGGCGGCCGGCACCGCTCGCTCGACGCACGACTCGCCGGGAGCCTGGCGTGAGAGGCTGGCGCAGCTGCCCGCCGACGACCGCCCCTCCACGCTGCTCACCCTGGTCAGGGAAGCGGTCGCCGAGGTGCTCGGCCATCCCGGAGCGGCCGCCGTGACGGCCGACCGCGCCCTCACGGAGCTGGGCCTCGACTCCCTGACCGCCGTTCTGCTGCGCAACCGGCTGAGTCTGCTCACCGGCCTGGAACTGCCCGCCACCCTCATCTTCGACCTGCCCACCACCGACCGACTGGCGAGCCACCTGCTCGCCGAACTGCACGAGGCGTTGCCCCGCCGGCACGCAGCCACCGATGCGCGGCCGGCACGCCCCGCACAGACCCTGGCCTCCCTCTACCGCCGCGTGTGCGGGACCGGTGACGTCGTCTCGGCCATGCACCTGCTCGTGACCGCCTCACTGGCCGTCCCCGGCTTCGGCCCCGAGGACGCCGCCGCGCACGCCCTGCAGCCGCTCCAGCTGACCGCCGGCGCCGACGACCGGCCACCTCTGGTGTGCTTCCCCGGCTTCTCCCCGGCCCTGGGCAGGCCCTGGTACGACGCGCTCGCGCGCCACTTCGAAGGAGACCGGGACGTGCTGGAGGTCCGGCACCCCGGCATCGCCTCCGGCGACGCGCTGCCCCGCGATTGGCAGACACTGGTCGACCTGCACGCGGCCACCCTGCGGGAGCAATTGGGCGACCGCCGGCCCGTTCTCCTGGGCTGGTCGATGGGCGGCTGTCCGGCACACGCGGTCGCCGAGCGGCTGGCGGCGACCGGCGCCCCGCCCGCAGGCCTGGTCCTCGTCGACACCTACCACGTGACCCCCGAGCGGGAGGCCGAGCCATGGCTGCTCGCCCTCCCCGCCCGCGCGGCCCTGGCCATGGGGGAGGGCTTCGACACCGCGGTGGACGACATGGCGCTGGCCGCACTCGGGGGCTACACCCGGATGCTCCGCGGCTGGCACCCCGAGCCGCTGGACATACCCACACTTCTGGTACGCGCCACCGACCAGTTGCCGGAGATGCGCACCCACGGCGGCCGCGAGACAGGAAGCCGCGACTGGCGGGCCTCCTGGCCACAGCCGTCCGAGACGGTGGACGTCCCCGGCGACCACTGGTCCATCGCCGAGGAACACGCACCCACCACGGCACAGGTGATCCGTGACTGGATCAACGGCCTTGGGAAATTGATGAATTGAGGCACCGTCAGTGATTTCGGTACGAATGCTCAGTGCCCCAGGAGCAGTCCCGACCCCGTGACGTCGGCGTGGATGCCGTCCTTGTGCACCGTCACGCGCTGCAGGCGCAGGGCGCCCGAGGGCGGTTTCGGGAGCTGGAAGGAGAAGGAGAAGCGGTCGGCGATCTGCGGGCGGGTGAGCTTGGTCAGTGCGGTGAGGAGAGAGAGGTCGAGGCCGAGCCGCTTGAGGAGCCCCGGGTGGGCGACCGCCACGTCCACGAGGTTCATGCGGGTCAGGTCGTGCAGGAAGCGCGGTGCGCCGGTGAGTTGATGGAGCCTGTCCTCGTCGTGCAGCGCGGCGCGCACCGCGCTGTCGGGGACGCCCAGGCGCCGCACTATCTCCGGGACGGCCAGAAAGGCCCTGATCTTCTCCGCCTCCCGGGTGAGCCGGCGCGCCGAGGCGCGGGTCAGGTGCAGGCCCTCGGCGGGCCCGGTGCCGGGCCGGTACGTCGCGAGGTCACCGATGTCGAGCCGCATGCCGTCCACGGAGGTGGCGATGCCGCGCGCCCCTTCGCGCCGGATGCGGACGTCGGCTCGTACCCGCAGATCGTTCCCCGCGACGCGCAGATCGCCGTGGGCCCGGACGCGGCCCGGTCCGTGGGCCGTGAAGGACACCTGGGAGGCGCCGAGTTCGCGGTTCATGTCGGCGAAGGACAGCAGGACGCGACCGTGCACCCGCCGCACGAGTGCGCCGCGCACGGCGGTGGGTCCGTCGCCGTCGATACGTATGTCGTGTGCGGTGGCGGTGACCTGGGTGAGGGTGACCCGGCGGGCCGGGATGCCGGGGACGGTGATCCGGACCGAGTCCAGGCGCTGTGCGGCCAGCTGGCTGAGGAAGGGGAACCCGCCGATCCGCACCTCGGGGGCGGCGGCGAGATGGAGCTGGTCCTTGAGTCGTTCGGACGCCTTGTGCTCGGCATAGAGCAGTGCCCAGCGATCGGCGAGGGTGACCAGGCAGGCGAGGGTGAGCGCCCAGGCGAGAACTCTGACCACGGTGGGCAGGCCGGTGGCGCGGTTGCGGCGGCGGCTGCCGCGCCGGTGGTTGGGCGGGGCCCAGGGCTCCTCGGCGTCGTCGTCCTGCGAGCTCGACGCGCTGTCCTCGGTGAGGAAGTCGTCCAGCGGATTGTCTGCCAGCGAGGCCAGTTCGTCGTACGGATTGCGGCTGGGTGGAACCCGCTCGGTGGAATGCCCGTCCGACTGGGCAGGTTGATGCGTCGGTATGTGGGGGGTACGCATCGGGAGATTTGATCATATAATCCCACCCAGCTCGCAAGTCCTACCTGAAGTAAGGCTCGAAATCGGCCACTCCACGGCCGACGGTCGGCGGGTGTACGCGCGGCAGGTGCTTGAGGGCTGTTGCTCACTTTCGGGTGACAGGTGGGTGCGCATCCATGTGAAGGATGGCCTGAAAAGGCCTCAAAAAGGGCATTCATGACATAGATGGACTATGCATGCGAGTGTCACCAATATGTTGACGATCTGTAACATGCCCTGTATGTGCCGTGTTTCTCCGGCTCGGGGCAGGAGGGTGTGGGTGCGCGGCCGCACGGCCGCTCCTCAACCGCCGCACCCCGGCCCACGACCCGATGCCGTGAAGCCCGGACGTGCCCACACCCTGCAAGGGGGACCTTGTGTCCGCTTCCGTTTCTGTGACCCCGCGTCGTCTGACTGCAGCCGCCGCCGTGGCGGCAGCTCTGGTCGGAGCGGTGGCGCTGCCCGCCTCCGCCGCGGACCGACCGAGCGCGTACCCGGACCGCGCTCAGGTGGTCATCGGTGACGTGCAGTACAGCGTTCATGGCCGCTACGAGCGATCCAACCTGGCCCTCAACCGGGAGTGGGTCGACATCACCAACAACAGCCGGCGCGACGTGAACCTGAGCGGCTGGACCCTGTCCGACCGGGACGGCAACACCTACACCTTCCGCCACTTCTGGCTGGGGGGCCGAGGAACCGTCCGCGTCCACACCGGTGTCGGCCGCGACAGCTCGTCCGACGTCTACCAGGACCGCCGCTCCTCCGTCTGGGACCGCAACGCCGACACCGCCACCCTGCGCAACGACCACGGCCGCTTCGTCGACGCCACGTCCTGGGGCGAGGGCCGGCGTGACGACCACCGCGACTACCCTGGCGACGACCACCGCGACCACCGCGGCGACGGCGACCGTCACTACCGTGGAGACGACCACCGCGACCACCGCGGTGACGGCGACGGTCACTACCGCGGTGGTGACGGCGACAACCACCGCGGCGACCACCGCTTCTGACCGTCCCCGGTGTGCCGACGCCCCTGGCTCGGCACCCGACAACCCGCACCACGGCGCGCCGCTCCCGAGGAGCGGCGCGCCGCGCCCACAACGGCTTCCCCCGTCCCGTGCGGCTGCTTCGATCGGCTCCTGCTCGTCCTGGTTCTACGGCCCTGCCGGCCGAGGGCCGACCCGCTGCCCCATCCTGAGGCTGAACCACGTCGTCTTGCCCTCGTCGGTCGGCCGGACTCCCCAATCGTCGGCGAGGGCCCGCACGAGCTGCAGCCCCCGGCCCGACTCCTCCTCCTCGGCCGCCATCCGGGGCTGGGGCAACTGCGGGCTGGGGTCGCTGACCTCGACCGTCAGCTCGGTGTCCGTGCGGCGCACCTGCAGTCCGATCGGGCCCTGCGCGTGCTGTACCGCGTTGGTGAGGATCTCCGACAGCAGCAGACACGCGTCGTCCGCCCGCTCGACGAAGCCCCACGTGCAGAGGGTTGCGGCGAGGAATCCGCGACCGTCACGCACCGCGCGCGGTTCCGCGCGGAGTTCGGCCCCGGCCGTGGCCAGCGGAGCGGCCGGCACCTGGGTGAGCAGCAGTGTGACGTCGTCGTGTCCGTTCGCGTCGGGCAGCAACGTGGTCAGTACGTGGTCGGCGGCGGCCTCCAGGTCGAGGCCGGAACTCGCCAGCTTGTCCATGGTGCCGATGAGCTGGGTGAGCTGGTCCTCGATGTCGGTGCCCGGGGTCTCGATCAGACCGTCGGTGTAGAGCACGAGGGTGGCGCCGCGCGCGATGGTCGTGGAGCGCTCTTCGTAGATCACACCGCCGACGCCGAGGGGCGCGTTCACCGGTGTGGGCAGGGTGCTGGCGCCCTCGCCTGGAACGGTGACCAGGACCGGCAGATGCCCCGCGGAACAGATGACCACTTCGCCGGAGTCGGCGGCGACGACGAGGTAGCAGCAGGTGACCAGCTGGTCGGGGACGTTCAGATCGGCCACGACCGTGTCCAGCGCCTGCATCAGCTGACGGGGCCGCATACCCGTCTTGGCCAGCGCGTGCGCGGCAGACCGCAGCTGACCCATCACGGCGGCCGCCTCCAGACCGCGGCCCATCACGTCACCGATCAGCACCCCGATGCGGCCGGCCCCCAGCGGGATCAGGTCGAACCAGTCGCCGCCCACACCGGCTCCCTGGGTGGCGGGGAAGTAGCGGCTCGCGGTGGTGAGGTCGGGAATCGCGGGCGGCGTGCCCATCAGACTGCGCTGCAGCGTCAGCGCGATGTGCCGCTGCTGCTCGTACAGTTCGGTCAGTTCCGCCTCGGCCCGTTTGCGGTCACTGATGTCGCGGACGATCGCGCAGGCGCCGATGACCGTGCCGTCCGGGGCCCGGGTCGGCCACAGGGTGACGTCGACGTCGAGCATCCCGCCGGATCGGGTCACCCGCAGCGTCTCGAAGTGCTCGACCTTCTCGCCCCGGCGCAACCGGTCCAGGAGCAGCCCGATCTCGTCCTCCTGGTCGGGCGGGGCGAGGATCGACACGTGCTGCCCGACCGCCTCGGCGGCCGAGAACCCGTACAGCCGCTGGGCGGCGGCGTTCCAGTAGGTGATCCGCCCGTCGAGGGTCTTGGCGAGGATCGCGTCCTGGGAGGACTCGACCAGCGCGGCGAGTTCGTTGATGCGCTCTTCGGCGGCTTTGCG
>NZ_MCGQ01000156.1 GCF_002242805.1 Streptomyces diastatochromogenes
CCCGCCACGGCCAGCAGGGCCACCCACAGCCCCAGCACCAGCCAGGGCAGCCCCCGTCGCCCACCTGTCACACGTGTTCTCGCGGCCCCCATGGAAACGGGCCCTCCCTCCGGAGCGGATGCCTGAATACGACTTCCAGACTTCCGCCGGAAAGGGACACGTTCGTCGGACGTGGGGGCGAGTTCGGGGGTACTGCTGGGGGTGACCGGGCGG
>NZ_MCGQ01000157.1 GCF_002242805.1 Streptomyces diastatochromogenes
TCACTGAAAGGTGAGCGAGAAGCACGAATTCTTGCTCGGGTACTGACAGGGTTTGAATCGGCCGGCGCGGTGATTGTAGTGATCATCAGCATTACGGGAGTGGCGAACTACCTATTTATCGTTGGGCCAAATCTCGATGAGGTGATGCTCAGCACTTATGGCGAGTTGCTATTTTTGAAGGTCCTGCTCTTTGCCGGGATGATCGTATTAGCGACGCTCAACCGTTTTCACCTAAGCCCGCTCTTGGA
>NZ_MCGQ01000158.1 GCF_002242805.1 Streptomyces diastatochromogenes
CCGGTCCAGCTGCTCATGAGCGCCCGCGTCATCCGCGGCCACCCGTCCGGCACGTCCCAGGACGTGGAGGACACCATGGCGTTCAGCGCCCTGCACGGCATCCGCCCGATGACCGAGCCCGTACCACTGGAGCGCGCCGACGAGGCCTACCAGAAGATGCTCGCCGGCAGGGCCCGCTTCCGGATGGTACTGACCAACGGCTGAGGGGTTGGCCGCCCAGCTTGGCCAGCACCGGCGTGACCCCGTCCTCGGCGCGGATCCGGGCAGGCTTCGGGTTGGTACTCGCCAGCGGCTGAGGGGTCAGCCGCCCACCCTCTCCAGCGCGTCCAGCACCGGCGTCACCCCGTCCTCCGCGCGGATCCGTGCACCGAGTGCCCGGGCCCGCTCGCCGTACGACGGCTCGCGCGTCGCCCGGAGCAGCGCCGTGGACAGGGTGCCGACGGTCAGCCGGCGCAGTGGCACGGTGGTCGGGGCGACGCCCAGTGACACCAGCCGGGCGGACCAGAACCCCTCGTCGAACTGGATCGGGACCGGCACGGCCGGTACTCCGGCGCGCAGGCCCGCCGCGGTCGTGCCCGCCCCGGCGTGGTGGACCACGGCGGCCATCCGCGGGAACAGCGCCGAGTGCGCCACCTCGCCGATGGTCAGCAT
>NZ_MCGQ01000159.1 GCF_002242805.1 Streptomyces diastatochromogenes
ACTCATGCCCCAGCAGTGACCGCGCGGAGCGAGGGGCGGCCGTCGGCCCGCCCCTCACCCATGCGCCGCGCCCCCCTGCCCGCCACCGAATCTTTCACCCTCACAACTTCCGGAGCCCCCAGTGCAGTTCGGCACGTTCTCCATAGGTGACGTCACCCCCAACCCCACCACCGGCAGGCCGCCGACCGAGCAGGAGCGGCTGAAGGCGATGGTCGCGATCGCGGTCAAGGCCGAAGAGGTCGGCCTCGACGTCTTCGCGACCGGCGAGCACCACAACCCGCCGTTCGTCTCCTCCTCGCCGACCACCCTGCTGTCCCACATAGCCGCGAAGACCGACCGGATCATCCTCTCCACGTCGACTACGCTGATCACCACCAACGACCCGGTCAAGGTCGCCGAGGACTACGCGGTCCTGCAGCACCTCGCCGACGGCCGCCTCGACCTGATGCTGGGCCGCGGCAACACCGGTCCCGTCTACCCCTGGTTCGGCAAGGACGTCCGCCACGGCATTCCGCTCGCCATCGAGAACTACGCGCTGCTGCACCAGTTGTGGCGCGAGGAGTACGTCGACTGGAAGGGGACCTTCCGTACCCCGCTGCAGTCCTTCACCTCGGTCCCGAGGCCGCTGGACGGCATTCCGCCGTTCGTCTGGCACGGCTCCGTGCGCAGCCCGGAGATCGCCGAGCAGGCCGCCTTCTACGGCGACGGCTTCTTCGTCAACAACCTCTTCATGCCCAAGGACCACTTCCGCCGCCTGATCGCCATCTACCGCGAGCGCTACGCCCACTACGGCCACGGCACCGCGGAACAGGCGATCGTCGGCGCCGGCGGGCTCGTCTTCGTCCGCCGCAACTCCCAGGACGCCGTGCGCGAGTTCCGCCCGTACTTCGACAACTCCCCGATGGCCGGGCACGGTCCCACGATGGAGGAGTACATGGAGCAGACGCCGATGATCGTGGGCAGCCCGCAGCAGGTGATCGACAAGACGCTGACCTACCGCGAGCACTACGGCGACTACCAGCGCCAGCTCTTCGCCGTCGACACCGGCGGCATGCCGCTGAAGTCGGTCCTGGACACGCTCGACCTGCTCGGCGAGGAGGTCGTACCCGTCCTGCGCAAGGAGCTGGCCGCCCGGCGGCCCGGCAACGTCCCGGAGGCGCCGCCCACCCACGCCTCCCTGCTCGCCGACCGCGAAGCGCTGGTCTCCCTGGCCCCCGAGGGCTCCGACTCCGGGGAGGGGGCCAAGTGAGCACCCGCAGGCCCCTGCGCCTCGTCGTCGTCTCGGCCGGCCTGAGCGTTCCCTCCTCCACCCGGCTGCTCGCCGACCGGCTCACCGAGACCGTCCGCACGGAACTGGCCGCAGCCGAGCGCGAGGTCGAGGTCCGGATCGTCGAACTGCGCGACCTGGCCGTCGACATCGCCAAGAACTTCGCCTCCGGCTTCCCCTCGCCCGAGCTGTCCGACGCCATCGAAGCGGTCACCTCGGCCGACGGCCTGATCGCCGTCACTCCGGTGTTCACCGCCTCCTACAGCGGGCTGTTCAAGTCGTTCTTCGACGT
>NZ_MCGQ01000160.1 GCF_002242805.1 Streptomyces diastatochromogenes
CCTGGCGCTGGTGGCGGCCGTGCCGCTGGCCTGGGGCTGGGGGGTGAGCTGGCTCGATCTGGGCCTGCTGGTGTTCATGTACTACCTGGGGTGCCACGGCATCACGATCGGTTTCCACCGGTACTTCACCCATGGTTCGTTCAAGGCCAGGCGGCCGCTCAGGATCGCGCTGGCGATCATGGGGTCGCTGGCGGTCGAGGGCCCGCTGGTGCGCTGGGTGGCCGACCACCGCAAGCATCA
>NZ_MCGQ01000161.1 GCF_002242805.1 Streptomyces diastatochromogenes
GCCGAGCAGCTCGACCTCGCCGACCTCGACCTCGATCTCACCGGTGGGCAGGTCGGGGTTCACGTTCTCGGTTCCACGTGAAACAACCTGGCCGTCGACGCGGACCGTCGACTCCTTGGTGATCTTGTCCAGGGCCTCGTACGCGGGCGTGCCGGGACGGGCCACCAGCTGCGTGATGCCGTGGTGATCGCGCAGATCGATGAAGAGGATGCCGCCCAGGTCGCGCCGATTGTGCAGCCAGCCACTCAGCCGGACGTCGG
>NZ_MCGQ01000162.1 GCF_002242805.1 Streptomyces diastatochromogenes
TCCCACAGGCCCCAGGCGAGGGACAGCGCGGGCAGACCCTGGGCGCGCCGGTGGGCGGCGAGGGCGTCCAGGAAGGCGTTGCCCGCCGCATAGTTGCCCTGTCCGGCCGTACCGAGCAGACCGGAGACCGAGGAGAACAGGACGAACGCGCTCAGATCCAGGTCCCGGGTGAGGTCGTGGAGGTGCCAGGCGGCGTCCGCCTTCGGCCGCAGCACCGACTCCAACCGCTCCCCCGTCAACCCCTCCACCGTCGCGTCGTCCAGCACACCAGCCGTGTGCACCACGGCCGACAGCCGGTCACCGACCCGACCCACCAACGCGGCCACCTGCTCCCGATCGGCCACGTCACAGGCCTCGACACGCACCGACGCCCCCAAATCGGCAAGCTCGTCGAGGAGTTCAGCGGCTCCGGGGGCGTCCGGACCGCGCCGGCTCACCAGCACCAGCTCCCGCACCCCGTGCACCTCGACCAGATGCCGGGC
>NZ_MCGQ01000163.1 GCF_002242805.1 Streptomyces diastatochromogenes
CTGCTGCTCGACGAGCCGACCGCATCCCTGTCCCCGCAGGAGGCGGAACGCCTCTTCGACGTCGTCCGGCGGCTGACGGCCCGTGACACGTGTGTCGTCTTCGTGAGCCACAAGCTGGAAGAGGTCTTCGCGATCTGCGACACCGTCACCGTGCTGCGCGACGGCAGATCCGTGCTGGAGTCCTCACCGCTCGCCGACCACACCCACGACGACGTCGTGAACCTGATGGTGGGCCGCGCGCACACGGCGACCGAGATGCGGCCCCGCACCCCGGACCGGACGGCCGCCCCGGTCCTCGCGCTCGACGGGATCTCCACCGCCGACGGCCACCAGGACATATCCCTTCAGGTGCGGCCCGGCGAGATCGTCGGTCTCTACGGCCTCGTCGGCGCCGGACGCAGCGAGCTGGTCAAGGCCGTACTGGGCCTCGACCGGGTCACGGGCGGCGAGATCAGGGTGCACGGCGAGCCGGCCCGGATCGCTTCCCCCCGCCAGGCGCTGCACGAGTTCGGCATCGGCTACCTGACCGAGAACCGCAAGGAAGAGGGCGTCTTCCTCGAGCAGCCCATCCACCGGAACATCACGGTCACCGTGTGGAAGAAGCTGGCCAGGGCCCTCGGGTTCGTCTCCGCCGCCGAAGAGCGGAACGTGGCGCAGGACCTGGTCGACCGCCTCGGCATCCGTGTCTCCGGGCTCGAACAGAACGCCGGTGAACTGTCCGGCGGCAACCAGCAGAAGGTGAGTCTGGCGAAATGGCTCGCGGCCGACACCCGGCTGCTGATCGTCGACGAGCCGACCGTGGGCGTCGATGTGCGCACCAAGCACGGCTTCCACGAACTCCTCTCGGAGCTGGCCCGCGGAGGTCTGCCGATCCTGCTGATCAGCAGCGACCTCACCGAGATGATCACACTGGCGGACCGTGTCCTCGTCATGGCCGACCATCGCATCCGCGGCGAGGTCGACAACGATCGCGACTATGAACGGATGAGCGGCCGGATCATCCGCATCATCCACGACCGTGCGCTCTCGGCGGTGACCGCGGAAAAGGAAGCGGAATGAAGCGCGTGGCACAGGTGGTCCGGATCCGCCCGGAGCAGCTGGAGAAGTACCGGCAGTTGCACCGTGCGGCCGCATGGCCGCCGACGAGGCGACGCAGGCCTGGTATGAGCGTCGCGCCGCTCGTCGACGCCCACCACCATGTGTGGAACCTGGCCGTGCGGGACCAGGAGTGGATCACGGGGCCTGACGCCTCCGACTCCTGCGGCGCACGATCCCCCATCGCGCGCCCCTTCCTCAGCCCATACACAGAGCCGCCGGGCAACGCCCTCACCTCGGTAAACTGCTCTCGTCCTGACAATCGCGGAGCAGCAGGAGCAGGAGAACGGATGCCACCGCATGACAGTTCCTCTGCCAGGGCCCCGGAGCCCGAAGGAAGAGGCCAATCTGCCGGTCCTGCTCGACAGGTCCTTTCGGACAGCGTCTACGAGCAGATCAAGGCCATGGTCATGGACCATGAGATCGCTCCTGGCGCACGCGTGGGGATCGAGGCGCTGTCGCGTGCCCTCGGCGTCTCGCCCACACCCGTCCGTGAGGCGCTGGCCAGGCTGGAGTCCGACGGACTTGTGGTCAAAAGGTCGCTCTCCGGGTACCGGGCGACCGAGTTGCTGACCCGCGAGGGCCTCGAGGAACTCTTCGAAATGCGGCTCCTGCTGGAACCGAGAGCGGCGGCGCTCGCCGCGATCAACGCGACCGAGGAGCAACTCGACGCCATCGAGCGACTTGTGGAGGAGATGCAGACTCATCCGGGGCCGACGGGGCGGTACGCCGATTACCGCGACTTCGCTGCTCTCGACCAGCGCTTTCACGACGCGATCGCGGTCGCCTCGCAACGTCCGCTGCTCGCCGATGCGGTGGAACGGCTCCACTCCCATCTCCATGTCTTTCGACTCAGAAGCGTCAGGAGCGCCGACGACCCGACGCTCGCGGAACACGAACGTGTCGTACGCGCGATACTGCGCCGCAAGCCCGACCGCGCCGCGGAAGCCATGGCGGAGCACCTTACCCGCAGCCTGCAGCGCCAGCTCAGCCAGGACCCGAAGTCCTGAGCGGCGTCGCGGAGGTCATCCGGCCCCACGGCCGTGTGGCTTGTGTCCGCAGAGGCCGTGTGACGCGTAGCACTCTCTGGGTGCTTCGGGTCGGGCTTGCACGATCATGATCCGAATGGACGCTCGTTTTCTTGGCATCGCTGAGCTGGTCGAGGCCCCCTCCGTGGCGGTCGTAGTCGACGTCATGCGTGCATTCACCGTGGCTGCCTGGGCCTTTGCCCAGGGCGCGGAAAAGATCGTTCTTGCTGAGTCGCTGGACGAGGCTCTGGCGCTCAAGGCTCGCCGCCCGGATTGGGTGGCGCTCAAAGACGGTCCGCCCGCGCCAGGGTTCGACACCGTCAACTCGCCGGGCCTGCTGCGGTCTATCGACCTTGGCGGACGGACCGTTGTGCAGAAAACCACGGCAGGGACGGTCGGCGCCCTTGCGGTCAAGGAGGCGTCGCTGGTGCTGTGCGCCAGCTTCGTGGTGGCGGAGGCAACTGCCCGGCTCTTGCGGACGCGCAAGAGTGACAGTGTCACGTTCGTCGTCACTGGCGAAGATGGACAGGCCGATGAAGACCTGGCGTGCGCTCAATACATCGCTCGGAGGGCCGCAGGGGACGGGGCGGATGCTGCCAGGTTCCTCCGCCGCGCTGCCGAGTCGCGCGCCGCCGCCGAGCTTGCGGAGGGTGTGCGTCAGGGAGTCCATCCTGATGACGTTGCACTCTGTCTTGAGCTCGACCGGTTTCCCTTTGGCATGGTGGCGGCGTTGGAAGACTCGCTCATGGTCCTGCGTCCGTGCGCCGTGCCTTCGCTGGCCGACGACGCCTCGATCTGATAGGCGAGAGCCACCACCCGGACGAGCGGGTCCGGGTGAAGCCGTTCTCTCAACTCGACAGCAAGTCAGTTACTTGCGTGGCTGGTTTTGGGTTGGTGTGGTGGTGAGGACCTTCAGTGCCACGGTGGGGTGGAACAGCAGGGCAGGGGAGGCGACCATGTTCACCACCCGTACGAACTTCGCCCATACGGCTGCGTCTTTGACTGCCGCGTGGAAGAGGCGTGTGTTGTACCAGTGGGCGAAGCGCGCGGCCAGGGGCCGGCGGCCGGGGTTCCACATGAGGTCGGAGTTGGTGGCGAGTGTCCAGGGGCCGATCAGCAGGCGGCCCAGCTTCTTCTGGAACTGGCCGGCCAGTCCGTCCAGTCGCCGCAGGGTGCTGTGCCGGGCGAGCATCCTGTGCAACTGTTCCGCTTCCATCGCGGCGACGGTCAGGCCCTGGCCGTAGACGGGGTTGAAGACGCAGACGGCGTCGCCGAGGGCGATGAGCCGGTCGGGCCAGTGTCTGACGGCGTGGTAGGGCCGCCACTGGTTGTCGACGTTGGTGTAGCGATAGGTGGGTTCCTGGACGGTGCGTCGGCCGATCTGCTGGGCCAGGCGGGGGTTGTCGAGGCTTTCGGCGAAGGCGAGGTAGCCCTCGTCGTCGGTGGGCGGCTGGTCCTGGAAGGCGAACAGTGAGCAGGTCCACCGGTTGCGTTCGACGGCGAGGAGGGCTCCGGCCCGGGGCACGCGGGGGGCGAACAGCATCTGGTAGGCGAGGTAGAAGTCCGGATGGGCGGGGTGGCTCTCCTCTGGCCGGTCGAAGTTCATCGACGTGTACGTGACCTTCGCCTTCACGGTCCGTTTCGGCGGCACGGTGATCCCCATGGTGTGCAGCCAGTCGGGCAGCGCGCTGGAGCGTCCGGAGGCGTCGACCACCAGGTCGGCAGGGATGTCGAAGGGGTCGGCGCCGAACGGTCGGCACGTCACCCCGTTCACCCGGCCGGAGGCATCCCGGGTCAGGCCCGTACACGGGGTGGACGGCATGAGGGTGACCTCGGGGAGTGCGAGCACCTTGCGCCGAAGGCGGCGTTCGAGTTCGTCGCGGGTGAAGGTCTGGATCCGGACGCCGGTGCGTTTGCGAGGTGCGAGTCCGACGGGCAGCAGGAAGTCGATGCCTTCCCCGTAGTCGAAGACCGGTGCGCCCGCGTCTTCCAGTTCTTTGCGCAGTCCGGGGAAAAGCCGCTCCAGGATTTCTCCGCCCTTGGCCAGCATGGCGTGCGCGTGGTAGCCCTGCGGGGCGCCGGGATGGGTGCCGGTGTCCTCGTCGACGGCGTCCCGTTCCATCAGGACGACCTCTGTGAAGAAGTCAGCCAGAACGCGCGCGGTCACGAGGCCTGCGAAGCTGCCACCGATGACAACGGCCTTGCCCCAAGGGCGATCTGCTCTCATGTCGTCTCCTGTGTCTGACCGGATCCGAGCGTCCATGCAGGTCAACGACTCTGCGTAGCGGCCCGACACGGGGCTTGGGAAGCACTCGGGGAGCGCGTTGAGCATGCCGCGCCGGCTCGTCTCCCGGCAGTGGATCCGTCAGAGGGAACGAGGAGGGAGAACAAGCTCAGCGCGTGAGCACGACCCCAACTGCCACGCCGAGGAAGAGCATGGCTCCGGCGAACAGGCCGACGATCAGAGACAGGCGGTGCTTCCGAGTGAATACCCTTGCGCTTTCCGGGCTTTCGGGCAGGTAGACGACCGGCACATGGGTTCCGAGGGCCAGCCCCAGCCCCAGACCCGTCGCGACGGGCCGGAACCTGACGTGCCGGCCCTGCCGGTCGGTGAACTCGATGACGGGCGTCGAACCATCGTCCCCCGGCCGATGCTCCTGATCCACCACCACCCCCTCGGCGTGCACCCCGTAGCGGTTCAGCCGCATTTGCAGCCGGGCCTCCCGCGCACCGGCCCACAGACTCCCCAGGCCCGCCAATACGGCCAGCCCGATACCGATCGTTTCACCCGTCATCCGTCCCCTGCTCTCCATCGCGCAGGCCCCGCCCGGCACGGACCGCGCATCAGGAGGACGCGGCACGCAGCCCGATGGTTCACGAAGGTGCCCGGGTACGCCGGCTCCTCGGGCATACGTGGTCGTGGCCGGGGCCATGAAGGGCCGCCCGCGCTCCCTGAAGCCGAGGTCATCACCGGAGCCACAGCCTGATCGCGGCGAGGGTGACCGTCCCGTGAAAGACGTGAGCCCGCTTGTCGAAGCGCATCGCCCCGGCCCGGTCGATCTTCAGCTTGTTGATCGGAGTGACCAGCAGGGCCGGGGGTGCAGCCCGCCGTCACCGGCCAGGTGAATCTTCGTGCTGAGCCCGCCACGTGATCGGCCGAGGGCTTCATCGGGACGGTGCTAGAGCGAGGCCCCGCCCTGGAGTCTGAAGGAGACGGGCGCGTCCGGAAACGTACTGGCGGAGAGGGCAGGATTCGAACCTGCGTGGGCCTTGTGGGGCCCGACCTTGAGGCGTGCTCGCTGGTCCCCGATCAACCACTCCGGGCACCTCTCCCTGTTCCCGGCCTCGGGGTGTCCCGCGCCGTTCACGTGAACAACCTTGGCAGGAGCTGCTGACGCCGGCCTGACGTGCCTCTGACGCGGTTGCGGACTGTTGTGGGACTCTGCGGTCAGAGTGGGTTGTACTGCCCGGTAACTTCTGCGGATGATCTTTTCCTCCCGCTTAAACCGTCTGGCGCGCGTCACCCTGATATCCGCCCTCTCCCTGGCCGTGCTGCCCGCCACACCCGCCACCGCCGCCGATTCGGCGACCCCCCATCTCGACGCTGTGGAACGCACCTTGCGCGAGGTCTCGCCCGGCCTCGAAGGGGACGTGTGGGAGCGGACGAGCGGCAACCAGCTCGACGCCCCGGCAGGCGACCTCGCCGGCTGGCTGCTCCAGACGCCCGGCTGCTGGGGCGACGCCGACTGCAAGGACCGCGCCGGCACCAAGCGGCTGCTGGCCAAGATGACCGAGAACATTGGCCGGGCGACGCGGACCGTCGACATCTCCAGCCTCGCGCCCTTCCCGGACGGCGCCTTCCAGGACGCCATCGTCGCGGGCCTGAAGTCCTCCGTGGCTTCCGGGCACAAGCTCAAGGTCCGGGTCCTCGTCGGGGCCGCACCCGTCTACCACATGAACGTGCTGCCCTCGAAGTACCGGGACGACCTGCGCGGCAAGCTCGGCCCGGCGGCCGACGCCATCACGCTCGACGTCGCGTCGATGACCACGTCGAAGACGGCCTTCTCGTGGAACCACTCCAAGCTCCTGGTCGTCGACGGCGAGTCAGCCATCACCGGCGGCATCAACAACTGGAAGGGCGACTATCTCGACACCGCCCACCCGGTCACCGACGTGGACCTCGCCCTGACCGGTCCCGCCGCCGGCACAGCCGGCCGGTACCTGGACCAGCTGTGGACCTGGACCTGCCGCAACAAGAACAACATCGCGAGCGTCTGGTACGCCGCCTCGGGCAGCACGGACTGCATGGCAACCATGGAACGGGACACAAACCCGCGTGCCGTCCCGGCCACCGGCGACGTCCCGGTGATCGCCGTCGGCGGGCTCGGCGTGGGCATCGAGGACGCCGATCCCACCTCCAGCTGGCATCCGGACCTGCCGGACACATCCGGCACCCGGTGCGTGGTCGGGCTGCACGACAACACCAACGGGGACCGCGACTACGACACGGTCAACCCCGAGGAGAGCGCCCTGCGTTCACTGATCTCCAGCGCGACCAGCCACATCGAGATCTCGCAGCAGGACCTCAACGCGACCTGCCCGCCGCTGCCCCGGTACGACACCCGCGTCTACGACGCCCTCGCCGCAAAGCTCGCCGCCGGCGTCAAGGTACGCATCGTCGTCAGCGACCCCGCCAACCGGGGCGCCGTCGGCAGTGGCGGCTACTCCCAGATCAAGTCCCTCTCCGAGATCAGCGACGTACTGCGCAGCAGGCTCGCCCGCATCACCGGCGACGAGCACAGCGCCACCACGGCGCTCTGCTCCAACCTGCAGCTCGCGCCCTTCCGTAGCTCCCCGAGCGCGAAGTGGGCCGACGGGCACCCCTACGCCCAGCACCACAAGCTGGTCTCGGTCGACGGCTCGGCGTTCTACATCGGCTCGAAGAACCTGTACCCCGCGTGGTTGCAGGACTTCGGATACATCGTCGAGAGCCCGCACGCCGCCCAGCAGCTCGACGCCCAGCTGCTGAGCCCGCAGTGGACCTATTCCAAGGAGTCCGCCACGGTCGACTACGAGCGGGGGCTCTGCCAGATCTGAAGTCCCTCTGCCCGCAAGGGAGTCCGCGGACAAGAGACGCCCCCCCCCGGCCGGGAACGAGTAGGTCCGAGCCCGTCGGCCAGGACTCGCCCGGATACGCGCGAGCTACTCCGCGATGCCTCTGGTGAGCAGGACGACGGTGACGAAGGTGCGGTACAGGCGGACCGGGTCGTCGGCGCGTACGTGGACGGTGAGTTCGTCCTCGCGGACCACGCCGTTGATCCAGGTCGCCATCTCGGCCAGGTCGGCGTTGCGGAAGCGGACGGTCAGGGTCGCGGGCAGGCCGATCGCGGGCAGTCGGGCGTCCGCCAGCCCCCGCACCGCGGCACTGGCGTTCTGCGCGATCACCTCGCGGGCCTCCTCCGGGTGCAGGCTGTCGGCGGCGAAGCGGGAGACCGAGTTCTTCACCACCGCCGCCCGGATGCCGGGGCAGAACGGCTCGATCTGCGCGGCGGTGACGTCGTCGCCGGTGATCAGCACGACCGGTACCCGGTGTCCGAGCGCGACGAGGGCGTTGATCCCGGCTTCCCCGGTCGGCACGCCGTTCAGCCGGACCTCGGCGATCGCACGCGGGTTGTAGGTGTGCGACAGCGTGGCCGGGGCGCCGGACATGGAGCCGTGGTACGAGACGAAGAAGACCGCGTCGAACGACGCGTCGAGCCCCTGCATCATGTACAGCGGCTTGTGCCGTCCGGACAGGTACCGTGCCCGGCGCGCCAGGCGGTCCGGCCGCAGGTTGGACATCGCCGAGTGCGAGTCGTTGACCAGGAACTCCCGCGCGCCGGCTGCCGCCGCGCCCTCGATCGCCGCGTTGACTTCCTGCTGCAGCAGTTCCCGGTAGTGGCCGTACTCGGAGCCCGACGGCCGGCACTGGTCCCAGTCGACGACCCCCGCGGTGCCCTCCATGTCCGACGAGATGAAGACCCTCATCCGTGTGCTCCCCTCAACAGCCGCCATCGGTCCGGGCGTTCAGGACCGGATCATCGCCTGTGGCTGGGTGAGTTCGGTAGTCGGCGCCCGCGTGCTTCCGGGCGGTGCCGGTGCCGTGGGGATGGCCAGCGTGCACGCTGGGCGGCGTTCCTGGCCCATACGGACAGGTACTGAGCTTGAAAGCGTGATGTCGTGGCAAGGAGGCGGCCCGGTCGGTCCGGGGCCGCCTCCTTGCGTGTTGCGCTGCGGCCGGTCGTTGTCGACTTGGCCTAGGCGTTGAGGGACTTCGCGGCCTCACGGATCACATCGAGGACGAAGTCAGGATGCGAGAGCATGGGAACGTGGCTGCTGTCCACGGGGCGGATATGGGCGCCCATGCGCTCGGCGGCGGACCGCTCCAGGTCGGGGGGCACGGTGCGGTCGTTGTTGGCGACGATGAACCAGCTTGGCTTCGTCCGCCAGGCGGTGCCGGGAACCTGCTGGTTGAACAGGTCCGCCACTGGCACAGCGCCCGTCGCCAGGACGAGCTTCTGCTCCGCTTCCGGGAGGTCGCCGCAGAAGTGCGGGACGCCCGAGGGCTTGAGCCATACGCGGCCGTCAGTGACGTCCACGTGCTCGAAGATGGGCGTGCGGGGGTATTTGTCCAGCTGTTCCTGCGACGTCTCGTCCTCGTCCGGGGCGAGCGCGGCGATGTACACGAGAGCGCCGACGCGGTCGTGGGTGCCCGCTTTGGTGATCAGGGTCCCACCGTAGGAGTGACCGACCAGCACGATCGGGCCGGGGACGTGGTTGAGCGTGAAGTTGACGCACGCGACGTCGCTTTCGAGCGAGTCGAGGCCGTGCTGTGAGGCGAAAACCTCGTGCCCTTCAGCCTGGAGCGTGGGGATGAGCTTGTTGAAGCACGACCCATCCGCCCAGAGTCCGTGGGCGAAGACAATGCTGGGCTTGCCCGCCATGGCATTTCCTCCTATAGGGAGATCAAATATGCAACATTGCACCATACTGCGCGTTCAGTCCCTATTTTTTGCGTGATGGCCAGGCGTGTCGCCCCATCCCAGTCGTTG
>NZ_MCGQ01000164.1 GCF_002242805.1 Streptomyces diastatochromogenes
GAGGCGCTGGCCGAGGCGGAGACCGAACTGGAGAGGCGGGGCCTGCGGGTGGAACGCGGGGACCGGGCCGGGGCGCGTTCCCGCGGTGTGTCGGAGTACGTCGCCTTCGACGACCCGTTCGGCAACCGGGTCGAACTGGCCGCGGCGCAGTACCGGTGCGCGGACCCGGTGCGGCTGACCCGGGGGTCCGGGATCACCGAGTTCGGGCACCTGTGCCTCGACGCCCCCGACGTGCACGAGGCGTACCGCTTCTGGTCCACCACCTTCAACGCCCGCGTGTCGGACTGGGTCGGAGACGGCGCCTGCCTGATGCGCATCGACCCGGTCCACCACAAACTCGCCGTGTTCCGCGGCGAGGAGGCGGCGCTCTGCCACATCAACTTCCAGGTCGCGTCCCTCGACGACATCTTCCGCAACTGGCACTTCCTGGTCGACCAGG
>NZ_MCGQ01000165.1 GCF_002242805.1 Streptomyces diastatochromogenes
CCGTGAGCTCATGGCCCAGCTCAACCGCCCACCGGGCTGAGCAGAGCCCGGGCCGGTCGCTCGATGGCCGGCGGTCGGCGGCGTATCTGTTCTGGATGTGGGCCCGCCGGGGGCGGTGCACTGTGTGCGGATCAGCGGGCGATCGAGATCGCGAAGGGCGCGAATCCGCTGGACCGAATCACGTGCGGTACGAACAGCATCGCGGCCTCCGTGGCGCGGGCGGTTTGGATCCCGCCGAGATCAGTGATCCACTCCTTGCGCCAGCCGAGGTTGATGAGCAGTTCACGGACGGTCTGCTTGGCCTGCGTGTCGTCGCCGGAGAGGAAGGCGTCGGGCGCCTGGGTGAGCGTGGCCGGCGCGGTCATCACCGGGAAGAGCATGGTGTTGAGTGTCTTGACGACGCGCGTTTCGGGGAGCGCTTCCTGGAGTTGCTCGGCGAGGCTTGAGCCCGGGTAGATCAGGTCGGCGGGCAGTCCGTCCGGTCCGTCGACGGTGGCGTTGGAGACGTCGACGAGGATCTTGTCGCGCAGTTCCTCGCGCAGGGCGACGAGCCGGTCCAGCGAGCCGGCTCCCGGGGTGGCGTTGATGACGATCTGGGCTGTCCGGGCAGCATCGGCGGCGGCGCCCGGCGCGCGGTCCGCCACGGTCACCTCATGCCCTGCCCGGGTGAGGGCTGTGGCCAGACTGCCGCCGACGCGGCCGTTTCCGAGAACTGCGATCGTGGTCATGATGATCTGGTCCTTCCGTGCGTGCAGGTTGTGGTGCCCGGTCAGCGGGAGAGCGTGGCGACGGCCTCGGCGTGGACGCCGGGCGCGGCGGCCAGGAAGCTCTCGCTCTGCGGGGTCCAGGGGCGGCCCTCGGCGTCGGAGATCTGTCCGCCGGCCTCGGTGACGAGCAGCGCCCCGGGAAGCAGGTCCGCACGGGCGCCGGCGAACTGCCAGAAGGCATCGATCCGGCCGGCGGCCACGTTCACCAGGTGCAGGGTCGCGGGCACGGAAGTGCGGACGACGAGCGCGTCGAAGAGCATCGCGGTGATCGAGGAGCCGACGCGCCGCACGACCTTCTCGTCCTCGTCCGGCCGGGCCTGACTGGTGGCCACGATGCTCAGGCCGAGGTCCGCAGTGGGGGAGACGTGCAGCGGCCGGCCGTCGAGGTAGGCGCCCGCGCCGGTGAGCGCGGTGTAGGTCTCGCCGGTCAACGGCAGGTGGACCGCGGTGAGCACCGGCTGGTTCTCACGCACGAGGGTGGCGGTCACCGCCCACTCCGGCAGGGCGTGCAGGTGGTTGACGTTGCCTTCGGCCGGATCCACGACCCACCATTCGCCGGGCGGCAGCGCCCCGCCGTCCAGCTCGTCCTCCACCCACCCAGCATCCGGACGCAGGCGCGTGAGGCGGGGGCGCAGGATGTCTAGGGCCGTGTCGTCGTTGGCGGCGAGCGCGCGCATCAGCTCTTCGCGGGTCTGGTAGCGGACCACCTCGCCGAAGCGCTCGCGCAGCGCCGAACCGGCCGCGCGCACGGCGATCGCGGTCTGGCCGAGCAGGTCGGCGTCGGAGGCGGCGACGTCAGTGGTCTGAAGCATTTCGGACATGGTGAACTCCCTTTTGAGAAGGAGGTGATGGGGCCGTTCGGGCCGAACTGTGCGCTCTGTTCAGCGCTCTGGTCTCGAAGGTATACAGCCCCTTGATTAACTTCAAATGCATGTAAAGCACGTCTAGGATTACTCACATGCAATTGGATTTGAACCTGCTGGCCGCGCTCGACGCGCTGCTGGAGGAGGGCAGTGTGGCCGGGGCGGCCGCACGCATGCATGTCACCGCCCCCGCGATGAGTCGGAGCCTGGGCCGAATCCGGCGCACGACCGGGGACCAGATCCTGGTGCGCACCGGCCGCACGATGACCCCGACGCCGTACGCGATCGCCGTCCGGGAACAGGTGCACGAGCTGCTGCACCAGGTCCAAGGGGTGCTGGCACCGAGCCGTGAACTCGATCTGGCAACGTTGGAGCGCACCTTCACACTTCGCTGGCATGATTCCCTGGTCGCCTTGAGCGGCCCCACGCTGCTCTCGGCCGTGCGTGAAGAGGCGCCGGGCGTGCGATTGCGCTTCGTCGCGGAATCGAGCATCGACACCCCCGAGTTGCGGCGCGGCGAGGTGGACCTGGAGGCGAACGCCAACCGCCCGAGCGCACCGGACATCCATGCCGAGAACGTGGGCGAGACCCGCCTCGTCATCGTCGTGAGGCAGGGGCACCCCCTCACCCGCGTCAGGACCGTCACCGCAAAGCGGTACGCCGCAGCTGAGCACGTCACCGTCTCGCGACGTGGAAACCTCAGCAATGCCCTCGACGACGCCCTCGCGCGGCTCGGCCTCACCCGCCGCGTGGTGGCGACCGCGCCCACGGAAGCGGCCGCGCTGGAGTTCGCGCGCGGCTCCGATCTCCTGATCAGCGTCCCCGAAGCCACCACGCGGTCAGCGGTCGCCGACCTCGGCCTGGTCGTGCTCCCCCTCCCGCTCGAACTGCCGTCGGCACCGATATACCTGTCGTGGCATCAGCGCTACGACACCGACCACGCCCACGCCTGGCTGCGGGGGCTGGCGCGCACCGCGCTGGCCATGGGCGGAGCGTCGTCGTAGTCGGCTCCGTCCGGTCGCTTCACCCCTTCAACGTCAGCAGCGGCTTGTCCGTGCGAGTGCTGGCCGTGGGGGCGGCCAGACCGACGCCTGCGGCTCACGATCGCGGATCTGTGGGCCCTGCTCACTCGGTCGGCTCTTGGCCGGTGAGCAGGTTGAGCAAGCCGGCGGGGGCGTTGTCGCCGAAGATGAGCTGGTGGTTCTTGTCGGATTCGGCGGCGAACCGGGCGCTGCGGGCAAAGAGCGCCTGCTCGTACTCCGCAAGGGCGGCTTCGATGTCGTCGGAGTGTGCGGCGATGGCTTTGCCGAGTTCGGCGCCGTCGAACATGGCGAGGTTGGCGCCCTCCCCGGCGAACGGTGACATGAGGTGGGCGGCGTCGCCCAGCAGCGTCACTCCGGGAACGCGGTCCCACCGGTGGCCGATCGGCAGGGCGCTGATCGGGCGCGGGGCGAGGGCGGTTTCCCCGTCAGTGATGAGTGCGGTGAGTTCAGGCGCCCATCCGGTGAATTCGGCCGCGACCTGGGCCGCCGCCGTTTCGGGACTGGCGAGGATGGCGGCGATCCATTCCTGCGGCTTGGTGAGCGCGACGTAGGTGTGAAGAACGGCGTGGGCCTCTCGATGGCCAAGGATCCCCTTGCCGGCCGGGACGGCGAACAGGGAACCGTCGCCGGTGGCCTTGGCCGCTGCGGGGTGGCGTTGGTCGGCGTCGTACAGGTAGGTCTCGATGAACGACGTGCCGACGTATTCGGGCTTCGCGTCGGAGAGCAGCGGCCGGACCCTCGACCAGGCGCCGTCCGCGCCCACGAGGAGGCCGGTCGTCACGGTCGGCCCGTCGGCGAACGTCAGCTCGTGCCTACTGTCTCCGAGGGGGCGGACACTGGTGACCTTGTGTCCCCACTGGATCATCTCGCCGGGCAGCGAGTTGATCAGGATCCGACGCAGGTCTCCGCGGAGCACCTCGGGGCGCCCGCCCGTGCCGTCATCGGGCTGGTCAAGCAGGACCGCGCCGTGCTGGTCGAGCACGC
>NZ_MCGQ01000166.1 GCF_002242805.1 Streptomyces diastatochromogenes
GCACCCGGCGCGGGCGGCGGAGGCGTACCCACCGGGCGTGCGCCCGGAGCACCAGGAGCGCCCGGCGGAGGAGGCGGTGTGCCCAGCCCTGCGCGCCCCTTGCGTGGCGGCGGTGCGGCCTTGCTCGTCGCGGCGTCCGCGATGTCCCCGGCATTCGGCGCGAGGGGACGCCCCGTGGCGCCAGGGCCCGCCGGAGGCTGCGGCCCGTTCGGGGCGGCACCCGGCGCCTGCGGATAGCCGTACCCGG
>NZ_MCGQ01000167.1 GCF_002242805.1 Streptomyces diastatochromogenes
GGCCTGCAGATCATGTCGAACGAGCAGTTCAACCAGGCGTTCACGATGCACGGCACGATCATGCTGCTGATGTTCGCGACGCCGCTGTTCGCCGGCTTCACGAACTGGATCATGCCGCTCCAGATCGGTGCGCCGGACGTCGCCTTCCCGCGGCTGAACATGTTCGCCTACTGGCTCTACCTGTTCGGCTCGACCATCGCGGTCGGCGGCTTCCTCACCCCGCAGGGTGCGGCCGACTTCGGCTGGTTCGCCTACTCCCCGCTGTCGGACGCGGTCCGCAGCCCGGGCATCGGCGCCGACATGTGGATCATGGGTCTGGCCTTCTCCGGCTTCGGCACCATCCTCGGCGCGGTCAACTTCATCACCACGATCATCTGCATGCGTGCCCCGGGCATGACCATGTTCCGCATGCCGATCTTCGTGTGGAACGTGCTGCTGACCGCCGTTCTGGTGCTGCT
>NZ_MCGQ01000168.1 GCF_002242805.1 Streptomyces diastatochromogenes
GGCCGCCCGTCGAGAGTGGGCCGCGCACTGTGTCCTGCAGGTCCTCGCCGCCTCGTACGCCCTGCAGCCGCCAGGTGACGGAAGTCAGCGGCGCCCCGACGAGGGAGGCGCTGGTCAGGCCGCGCGCGGTCTTGTTGCCGTTGGTCGAGTTGTAGTCCTCCTCGTGCCCCATGTTCACGGTGAGCACGGAGATGACGTTGTCGCCCTTGGACTTCACCGCACCGGCCGGGAAGGTGAAGTCGGCGCCGCCTGTGGTGGAGCTGCCCAGGAAGGTGCCGTTGAGCCAGGCGGAGAACGCCTGGGCATCTCCGCCGGAGTCCGAGACCAGGTGGACGCCGGTCTCCTTGCCGGTGGCGTGGAAGCGGCCGCGGTACCACGTGTTGCCGGTGTGGAAACCGTAGTCGTCCGCGTAGAGGACCGGCAGCGAGTTGATGCCGGAGACGCTGTTGGTGGTGGTCCTGTCGGCCACCTGCCAGCTGGAGTCGTCGAAGTCGGGGGCCGCTTCGGGGGACTCCTCGGCATGCTTCCAGCTGGTCAGTGCCGGCAGGTGTATCGGGGCGGCCACCGCGATCTTCCCGGTGAGGCTTCCTGTGCCGGTGGCCTGGGTGGTCAATGCCTTGCCGTTCCAGGTGAGGTGGTCGGCGGAGGTGAACACCTCGATGTTCTTGTCGTCGGCGTTGTCACCGGTGAGTGCCACGGTGTGGCCGCCGTCCAGGCTGGACGCCGTGCGCAGCAGGTGGGTGCCGCGCACGAGCACCGGGCCGGTCGCCGTGTCCTGACGCCAGAAGGTCTCCGCCGTGGCCTTGTCGCCCACGAGCAGCAGCAGGGGGCGCTTTCCGCCGCCGCTGATGCCGATGCGGATCAGGCCCTTGTGCGTGTAGTTCAGACGCAGGTCACCGGTGTCCGCGTCCCAGGTGGTCGTGGCCGTGCCGTCGCTGGTGACCACGGTGGGCTTGGAGGAGTAGCGAAGGACGGTCTCGCCGTCGCTGCCCTGGTCGCCGTAGAGCACGGCGACACCCCGGTTCCCGATCGTCGCGCTGGTCATGATCTCCGAGGTCGAGTACTGCAACTGCGCGTCCCCGAGCCGGTAGTTCGCCACGACCACGTGCGAGTCGCGTCCGTCGAGCGTGATCGCGGTGCCCGGCTGCTGCGGCACGACCGGGTAGGTCGGCTCCGAGGCGGCGGCCGTCGGCACGTCGATGGCGTCGATGGCCACGTAGTTGTCCGTGGACCCCGAGCTGTGGTTCCCGTCGACGACGATCTTCAGGGTGTGCTGTCCGGACGTCAGGCCGGTCTTCTGGAAGATCACCGCCTGGTTCTCGCCGCCGGAGTCGTCGACCGTCGCCACCTTGGTGCCGTCGAGGTAGACGTCGGCGTAGCCGTGGTTGTTGGTCTTCGAGCCGATCCAGCGGATCGCGGTGCCGTCGAAGGGGACGGTGACCGAGTCACCCGCCTTGTTGGAGAACGACTCGGTGTGCTTGTAGTCGCCGCCTGTGTAGCTCGTGTTGGCCACGTGCGACCACGAACCGGTGTACTGCAGCGCGGAGTCGGGGTCGTCCCAGGTGTAGGTGGTGTCCGCGGACGGCTGGGCGTTGAAGTCCAACGAGATGTGGGTCTTGTCGACCGCCGTGGACGTGGAGTTCCCGTGCCGCAGGACGTGGAACTGCGTCTTGGTGTCGGGGTTCATCCGGGCGGTGTCGACGACCGCGGAGTCGTCCGGTGGCGTGGCCCTGATCGCCTCGGTCTTGGTCAGCGGGTCGACCGACTGCGTGAAGTACCCGATCAGCTTGTCCTCGTAGTACTTCGGATCGAGCTGGCGGTTCTCGCGGATCGCGGCCCCGTAGTCATAGGACGTGTAGTTCTCCGGCATGCCCAGCCAGCCCCAGTTGGTGCCGCCGTAGGTCATGTAGAAGCTCTGGGCGGTGGCGCCGACGGCTATGTTCTGCTTGTAGAACACGTTGGCGAACTGGTCGTTGATCAACTGGGCGCACTTGTCGTAGCCCGGCCCGCCCCAGGGGTCGAAGGCGCCGCCCTGGAACTCCGGCGAGTACAGCGGCTTGCCGTCCGGGTGGTCGTAGCTGATGTCGGGGACGCCGTTCCACTTCGAGGGGTTCGAGCAGTTGAAGCCCTGCGGGTAGGAGTCCGGGCCGTCGACGTCCAGCGCGCCGGTACCGGAGTTGAAGGTGCCGTTGTTGTTGCCCGTCAGCGGTACCGTGATGCCGTCGGCGCGGGCCTTGTCCTCCAGGTGCTGCATGTAGGAGCGGCCGGCGGCCGAGCCGTTGTAGTACTCGTTCTCGACCTGGTAGGCGATGACCGACCCGGTGCCGTTGGTCAGCTGGTGGCGGGCGATGATCCGGTCGATCTGGGTCAGCCACTCGTCCGCGTACTTCAGGAACTGCGGGTCGTCACTGCGGTTGTGCCCGGCCTTGGTGGTCATCCAGCCGGGCAGGCCGCCACTGTCGACCTCCGCGTTGATGTACGGCGCCGGGCGTGCGATGACGTAGAGCCCGGCCTCCTGGGCCATGTCGAGCAGCTTGTCGACGTCACGTACGCCGCTGAAGTCGTACACGCCCGGCTTCGGCGAGTGGTATCCCCAGTCGAAGTACAGCGAGGTGGAGTTGAACCCGGCGGCCTTCATCTTCTGGAAGATGTCGCGCCACAGGTCCGGACTCGGGAGCCGGAAGTAGTGGAACTCGCCGGACCACAGGTAGGTGCGCTTGCCGTCGACGAGGAACGAGTAGCCGTCGAGAGTCACGGTGTGCGCCCGCGGACTGGCGGCAGGCGCGGCGGCGGGTATCTGCCCGCCGACGTCCCGCGCCGCGGCGGGCCCGGTCATGCCCGTGGCCAGCGCGATGGTCGCGGCCGTCGCGAGGACCGCCCTCCACCACCGACGTCGACCGGGTCTCGCAACCTCTGAACCGATCCGATTACCCCGCACTGCGGCCTCCATACCGTCTGAGCAATCAGCATCAAACAGACTCCGGCAAAGTCGAACAG
>NZ_MCGQ01000169.1 GCF_002242805.1 Streptomyces diastatochromogenes
ACGACGGTTGCGGCGGCCGCGATCGCGGTGACGGTCTTGGCCTTGCTTATGCGTTTGTGATGCGCCGTCAAGAGGGGTCTCCTCGTTTGCGTGTGGGGGGATTCGCGTTTCACGCGGCAGAGTTCTGCTCGCGCTCAGCGAGCGTGCCGACTTGACGCGGTCAGATCAATCCCCTGGTCGCAGCCCCGAGGCCCTTCGGCGGCCGATCTTCACAGGGCTTACGCAGGTTCGAAGCAACCCGAATGCAAACGCGCAGCCCTTTGCGCTGGTTGAATCACCAAGGATCGGTCAAGAATTATCCGTGCCGATCTCTTCACCGGCCGTTCACGCACGGTGGCGAGAAAAGGCCGGGGCGATGGTGATCCGCCATCGCCCCGGCCTGTGAAAGACGTGCGGGTCGCCTGCCCTCGGCCGGACCGGTCAGCCCCCTGTGTGCGGCGTACCGGCCGCTCAGGGCAGCTTGACCGCGAGCAGGTCGACGGGCCGGATGTCGGGCGGCGAGGCGAGCATGGTCTCCGCGGCCCCCATGAGCGCGGCGGCGATCCGTCCGCGCAGATGTTCGGCGCGGTCCTCGTCGTTCTCGAAGGTGTCGAAGACACCGAAGGTGGTGGCGTCCTCCCGGAAGGCGAACCAGGTGAGGGTCCGCTCCTCCGCCTCGGCGAGCTGCCGGGCTTCGGTCAGCAGCCGGGCGATCTCGTCGGCGTGCTCCGGCTTGGCCTCGATGCGGGCCAGCAGACCGATGTTGTTCATGGTGGCCTCCTTCGGTCACACCCTCTAGCGGTGTTCCCAGCGGTGTGGGCCGGCCTCCAGTGCCGCTCGGTCCCAACCGCCCAACTCGGCGATCGCCCCATAGGTGTTGTGCAGAAATTCGCTCAGCACCCGGTCCGGATCGGCGGTGTCGGCTACCGCCTCGTAGGGCAGCGTGAACTCTGCGCTGCCCCGCTGGTACGACGCCGTCGCAGGGCGGACCGGATGGTCGGCGCAGCCGACCGGCTCGGGATAGCCGTAGGCGTAGAACCCGCCCTCCTCACCGCCTCCGGGCCAGAACCCGCAGCTGAACAACTCGACGCAGTAGGCTTCCCTTGTCACCCAGTCCGGCACGTTGGGGATGCCCCCGGGGGGATGCGGTGGCGCGGGGCGCCCGGAGAAGCGGGTGCAGGTCAGGTCCATCGACCCCCAGAACACATGCACGGGGCTGTCCTTGCCGACGAAATGGGTCCGGAACTCCCCGAGCACCCGGTTCGCCTGGAGTAGTTGGCCCCAGAACAGCCGCACGGCGTGCGGGTCGTAGGAGGCGTGCTCGTAGTCGTCCGCGAACGGGATCGCCGGGGCCACCTCGTTCGGCTGCGGGTGGATGCGCGTCCGAATGCCCAGCTCTCCCAGCGCGCCCATGGTCTCGGCGTAGAACTGGGCCACCGGTTTGGGCTCCAGCGCCAGTTCGCGCCGGCTTCCGTCACTGACCCGAATGCCCAGCCGGTGATCGACGAAGTCGAACTCGATATCGAACACGCCAGTTCGGTACGGGATCGCGGAAGTGGTCAATCCCCGCGGCGTGACGTAAAGGGCCACCTGCCACCAGTGGTTGACCATGGGGGCGTGGGCCAGCCGGATCTTGCCGACGATCTGGGTCCACATATGCAGTGTGTCCCGGG
>NZ_MCGQ01000170.1 GCF_002242805.1 Streptomyces diastatochromogenes
TCGATGAGCAGCATCGCCGTGTTGTCGGCCGTGAAGGACTCTGCGGACATGCGAGGAACCTCTCTGAGCGAGCGGACCAGCCGTGCCGGCTGATCCACGGATTGACCGGCCAGATTTACTTTGCCGACCAATCGTTTCCCTCAGCGTACGCCACGCGGCAGGTATTCCCCGGGTGCGGAACATGGCGAAACGGACCGGTGACACGCGCTCGCAGCCTGCGCTCAGGGCGTCGCGAGAGCCTGCCGGACGGCCGGAACCACCTCGTGGGCGAACACGCCCAGCTGGCGCTCGTGATCCCCGTCCGGCCAGTAGGCGAACCCGTTCATGCCGTGCTCGCGGTGCACCTGCGCGATCTGCTCGACCCACTGCCCGACCGGACCGTGGAAGTCGCCGCGGGAGGTCGGTTCGATGAGCCCGTTGAGGTTGTAGACCTTGCGGATCGCACCGGGGTCGCGGCCCGCCCGCGCCGCGGCCTCGTCGACGCGGGCGACGGCGTCGCCGAGGCGGTCCAGCCCGAGAGAGAACAGCGAAGGCATCCACCCGTCGGCCCTGGCACCGGTCAGCTTCAGCATGCGGGGCCCGTAGGCGCCTAGCCAGATGCCCAGTGACGGCGACGGCGTGGGCCCCGGGTGGATGCCGGCCACGCGGTAGTACTCACCGCCCGCCCGCGCCGTCCGCTCGCCGCTCCACATGGCCCGGATCACGTCGATGGCGTCGATCAGCGCGTCGACGGCCTCCTTCTTACCCCGGCGGGGGCCACCCATGGCCGCGATCGGCTCCCAGAAGGCGCCGGCACCCAGCCCCAGCTGGAGGCGCCCGCCCGACAGCAGGTCGAAGCTGGCGGCGGCCTTGGCCAGCATCGCCGGCGGCCTGAGCGGCAGGTTGGCCACCGTGGGGACGAAGGTCACCCGTTCGGTGCGGGCCGCGAGGAACGCCATCAGGGTCCATGTGTCGTGGAACGCCTGCTGATAGGGGTGATCCTGAACGGTGACGAGGTCCAGGCCGGCACGGTCCGCCTGCAGGGCGTACCGCAGAGGCTGATCACCCTCCCCCCACACCGGATCGACGTTCGCACCGAAGAGCACAGGCAGGGTCATGGGTTCACTCCGCAGGCAAGGGCTGGTCGCCGCACATCACTCTATTGGCCGACCAATTTAGTACGGGTGAGATGATTTCTGGCAAGCGACTCGCACTGCCATGCAAGGAGGAACAGCAACCATGCCGCCAGCGTCCGAATCGGTCCAGGGCAAAGACGATGCGGTACCGACCGTCGCCGACGCTCCGATGAGCGAGGCCATCTTCCGCGCCGCCCGTGTACACCGGATCATGGCGGGCAGTCTGCTGCGCGAGACCGGCCTGTACCCCGGGCAGGAGCTGCTGATGATGCAGCTGTGGGAACAGGGCGAACAGCGCCAGGCCGATCTGATCAAGACGCTGGGCCTCGATCCCTCCACGGTGACCAAGATGCTGCAGCGCCTGGAGCAGTCCGGCTTCGTCACCCGCAAACCCTCCGACCGGGACCGCCGCGCCGTGGTCGTGAGCGCGACCCGCGCCGGCCAGGCCCTGCGCGACCGGGT
>NZ_MCGQ01000171.1 GCF_002242805.1 Streptomyces diastatochromogenes
GCAGCAGTGCGACCAGCGCGGCGAGCCGTCCCCGGCCGCGTTCCTCCCAGTCGGGCCCATAGGCGGCGCCGGCGGCCGCCTCCAGTTCTGAGACGAACGCTTCGGCGTGTGTGGGCCGCTCCTCCGGGTCCTTGGCCAGGCCGCGCCGCACCAGTGCGCGCACCGGCTCGGGGACCTCGTCGGCGGGGACGGGCGCGTCGACGTGCTGCAGCGCGAGTTCGGCGATGTTGTCGCCCGAGTACGGTTTGTGGCCCGTCAGGCACTCGAAGAACGTGGCCGTGGCCGCGTACACGTCGGCGGTGGGAGAGGCGGGCGCGCCGGTCCACTGTTCCGGGGCCATGTAGGAGGGGGTTCCCGCGACGCCGACACTGGTGCCGGTATCCACCGCGATCCCGAAGTCGACGAGCTTGGACGAACCGTCCGGCACGACCAGGACGTTCTCCGGCT
>NZ_MCGQ01000172.1 GCF_002242805.1 Streptomyces diastatochromogenes
GTGCTGCTCCGCTTCCACGACCTGGTGCTGGAACGGCAGGCAGAGGTCCTCGACCTGATCCAGCTGGAGACCGGCAAGGCCCGCCTGCACGCCCACGAGGAGGTCCAGGCCGTCGCGGTGGCCGCCCGTCACTACGGCCGCAAGGCCCCCGCCTACCTGCGGCCCAAGCGGCACGCCGGCGCGATGCCGACCCTGACGAAGGTCACCGAACTCCGCCACCCGCGCGGGGTCGTCGGCCAGATCGCCCCCTGGAACTACCCCCTGGAGCTGTCGGTCGGCGACGCGCTGCCCGCCTTCGTCGCGGGCAACGCGGTCGTGATGAAGCCCGACACCGAGACCTGCCTCACCGCCCTGTGGGCCCGTGACCTGCTCATCGAGGCCGGACTGCCCGCCGACGTCTTCCAGGTCGTGCTCGGCGAGGGCCCGGTCGTCGGCCCGGAGGTCGTCCGGCACGCCGACTACGTCTCCTTCAC
>NZ_MCGQ01000173.1 GCF_002242805.1 Streptomyces diastatochromogenes
CCTCTCCACTGGCCACGGTCAGCACCACCGCGCCGCCGAACCACCCTGCGTGCCGGATGAGTTGACGCCGAGTCATACCGTGCTCGGTTTCAGGCTGACCGGCGTCGTCGGCCGGTGTTCCATCGTGACTGTCGTAGTAGTCGGTCATCAGGTCACCTCCACGGTGGCGGTCATGAACGGATGGATGGTGCAGAGGTAGGCGTAGGTGCCGGGCTTGGTGAACGTGTAGCTGTAGGCGGCGTCGGTGGCCAGAGCGGCCGAATGCAAGGGGCCGCCCGATCCGGCGCTGGTGACGGTGTGGGCGTCGGTGTCCTGATTCGTCCACGTCACCGTCGTGCCCGCTTTGACCTTCAGCGTGGCCGGGGAGAATGCGAAGTTCTTGATCGCCACGGCATTCCCGGTCACCGGCGCGGCCGCCGCGCCCGTGCTCGAGGGACTCATGGGCATGCTCATGCTCGGCATCGGGGAGGCAGCGCCGGGAGCGGAGCCCACCGTTCTCTCCGACCCCGTGGCACCGGGCATTCCTGCCGTCTGGTGCTGACCCGGACCGGGCGTGATGGCGCCGGCCCCGATGGACGAGGAGTGCGACGACTGGGCGCATGAGCTGAGGAGCCCCAGCGCAGCGGCAGTGGTGGCGACGGCCAGCCCGGCCGCAGCGCGTGATCGCCGACCTGGCGGGCGAAGGTTCAAGTACATGGTGTCCGTTCCTCACTGATCAGGCGGAGACGGGAACTGCGCCGGCTCGGGCGCACGCAACCGCAGGGATGTGTGTGGTGAATGCCGTGTTCATGGGCACGCGCCCCTCACGGACCCAGCGAACGAGCATGGGCGATGCCCCGCGCCGACCGCCCGCCTCGACGTGCCCGGGCTGCGCATCCGCCCTGCCCCGCCACGAAGATGCAGGCGGCATGCGGCAGTTCGCCCGAGCGGGGAGCCGCGTGCGACTCGGAGGCAGACCGGCCACACCCGTACGGGTGATGCGCACGCTGGTCCGGATGGAGTTCTGCCCCGGTGGTCGCGCAGCCCCCGATCACTGTGTGTAGAGCCGTCGCCGTGGTGCGTGCTGGGCACGGGCCGGGGCTGCAAGGTGGCACCGGCTTCGATGCACGGGGGCGGGGCGAGCGTGGCCCGTGGCGAGAGCGTGTGCGTCGCGTGGTGCATTGCGGTCACCTCTGTTTCATCCTTTGCCGCATGGGGAAACGATGATGAGTTGCGCGTAAGTCGGCACTTGTTCGTCTCCACGGACGGTGAGGGTCCTGCGGTTCGCTGGATTCGCACCTTTTGTGAAACTTCTTGGGATCGGCGCAGATCAGCCGCCCGCCCCCCGGGCCCCAGCGCGCTTGATCCTGGAGAGGCCGTAACACCCGGCGAGGACGTGCGACCCGCCGCACTCACAGAGCGTGACCAGCATCGAGCTGCTCGTACAGGACAAAGCGGTGCATTTACGCGATGATCGGCTTATGCCCTGGAGTTCCCGAAAACGTGGTCCAAGGACCGATCCGGATCGCTCCGCGCACCGTGTCTCTGGTAGAGGGACCCTTTCGACCGCAGATGAGGAACTGCTGCGCACTCTGTACGCGGAGCACGCAGGAGCCCTGTTCCACTACGTGCTGCGACTGACCTCAGGAGACTGGCAATGGGCAGAGGACGTGGTGCAGGAGACACTGCTGCGAGCGTGGCAGCATCCCGACGCGTTCGACCCCGCACGCGGCCCGGCCCGGGCATGGCTGTGTACGGTCGCCCGGCACCTGGTCATCGACGCCCACCGGGCCCGGCAGTCGAGGCCGGCCGAGGTCGGTGGCGATGTGCTGGAGCGAGCCGCCGAGCAGAAACCGGGCGAGGACGAGATCGAGCAGGCACTGCAGAGCTGGGCGGTTGCCGAAGCCGTCCGGTCACTGTCCCCGGACCACCGCGCCGTCCTGCTGGAAACCTACTACCGGGGCCGGACCATGGCGGAGGCCGCACAGGTGCTGGGCATCCCGCTGGGCACCGTGAAGTCTCGGACGTACTACGCCCTGCACGCCCTGCGC
>NZ_MCGQ01000174.1 GCF_002242805.1 Streptomyces diastatochromogenes
ATCGTCCTGCACGCGATGCTGCTGCCGGTCGAGGTCCGCGCCCCCTCCACGCTCGCGCCCGCTGCGGCACCGCCGCTGCCGGTCCGCACCGGACCGGTGATCAACCCGATGGTGCTCGACCGGCAGATGCTGCTGCCCGTTCTCGACACCAACGCGCTGCTGACCCACGCCTGCTGGCTGGTCAAGAACGGATACCAGCACGACAAGGTGATGGTACTCGCCGGCACCGGACGCTCGACTCCCTACATGGCGACACATGTCCTCGGCGAGATCGTCAAACACCTGCCCCGGCTGGCGGACGACGCCCACGTACCGGAACGCCAGGTACGCCGTCTCCTCGCAGCGCAGATCCTTCCTGCCCTTCGTGTGGTCGACCTGGAGATCCGAGACCACCTGTCTCCGCAGACCCGGCACATCCTGCGGGTCGACCGGGAGATGCCGAAGCGACACCGGGGCGACCCTGACGACGCGCCCACGATGGCGCTCGCGGAGTTCCTGGGGCCGTGCGTCATCGTCACCGAGGACAGCGTCTTCTCCCGCTTCGGGGTCGCCGTCATCGAATGGGTCCCCGTCGCCCAGAGCCTGCTGCGCCTGGCCAACCTGGAGGCCACCGCCGCGGACGCGCTGGTCCTCATCGAACTGGCGCTGCGGCTGTGCGGCGCGGGCGCTCACCGCCTGGTCGTCCTCGCCGGACGCAACCCGCTTCTGGCGACGGCCGCTGTGACCGGGCTGCTGTGGTGGTGCTACCGCAACGGCTACCTGACCCGCGACAACTGGCGCCAGCGCTTCACGCGGCTGGGGAAGGTGACAGCGCCGCTGCTGGAGCTCACCGCCGCCGCGGTGACCGAGCACCAGACGCTCAGCGACTCGCTCCTGGTGGTGGAGCCCCCGGCCTATCCCACCCGCGAGCAGCTGGCCGCCCGGTACCTCGCGCGCTGCGGCCGGCCCCTGACGCCCGGCGAGCTGCGCGACGCGCTTGCCCGGCGCGGCCACACCATCTCTGCCGCGCAGCTGAAGCGGGACATGCTCGCCCACCGTGCGTTCGTCCGTGCCCCCGGCGACCTGTGGACCGTCGGCCGCCCGGTGCAGCGGCAGACCTGACCCGGGCACGCCCGAGCCGCAGCCACAGGCGCCGGGCCGCCCGGCGGGACGGCTCCCGAAGTCGCCGCGCCACCCGGCGGGATGACGAGGGCCAAGGCGCGCACTGCGCCCTGGCCACGGCGACGACCGACAGCGAATCTCCCAGCCTGTCAAGGACAAGGTTCGCTCCCAAGCGGATGGCGAATTCCGGGCTAACGACCACGGCAGCCGCCTCCTACTCTCGCTTGGGCCAACTCGCCTGCTGTGCACCAAGGGGGACTCATGCGGATTCGCAGGAACCTTGCCATCGTCGCGACGACGATAGCGCTCTGCGGCATCGGGATTTCGGCGCCGGCCGCTGATGCCGCCGTCCGTCCCATGGCGGACTGCGGCGCGCCGTGGAACAACGTCGGCGCCCCGGGGAATCTGTACGGCTACGGTTTCTACTACGGTAGGTGGACGTACGCTGGTCAAGTCGAGCAGCAGTACCAGAACTGCGGGGGCGGCGTGGTCAACGCCCGTGCTCACTTCCAGTGGTCGTCCGGCTTCCAGTCCAAGTTCAGCGGGACGATGGTTCAGGTCGACATCTATTCCGGGAACTATGGACCCACCACCGGGCCTTCCACGATGGACTCCACGGCGACCAAGGACATCTACTCGCCAGCCTTCGAGATCCACAATGCGAATCCGGACCACTGGGCGGCGGAGGCGCAGCTCGTCGGGACCTACTATGGCTGCTCTTCGGTAGCCCGGGGAACTGACTGGTACTACGGCACCGGAACCCCGCAGCGCGACCCAGTATCCGGCTACTGCGGCTGACCGCGCGTGTACAGCCTTGGCCCTGCTGACGCGCTGCCAGCAGGGCCCGCACGCGATTCCCAGATCACCGGCGACGGGTACCGCGGTGGCCTGATACTGGTCTGGTGGCGGGTTACCAGGAGGCCAACGTCCGTCTTCTGCCCTGCGCTTTCACGGCCTTGTCCGCAGTCACAGCCCGCTGGAGGACCTCCCGGGACGAAGCTGTCCGCAGGCTGCTGACTGAGTACGTCCGCGCTCAGGAAGACCGTGAGCCGGAGGACCGGCTGACCCACATCTCGACGGTGCTGCGTTACACGCCGCTGCCTCTGGGGCGACGCACTCCCCGAGCCGGCCGACCGCGGCGGCTGCGCGCCCCGCCGGTCTGCTGGAGCGGGCCCGCGCCGCACCCTGACCAGCTGGGTCTTCGTCCGCAGGAACGCCGGTGCCTGGCCGCTGTCGTACACCGGCACCCCGTCCTTGAACGCCACCGGCTTGCTCCGGGCTGCCCGGTCCGGGTCGATGTCGTCCTCCCGGCCCGCTGACGCGGTCAGCACCTCGTTCATGGTTTACCTCCTTCGGCCTAGCGGCGACCAACCGCAATGGAACGTGGCATAACGCATGAATAAGTATCAAGTGCCAAAAACAGTCAAGTTGTGCGTATGTGCTTAGATACCCGCTCGCGTACGCGAGGGAAAAAAGTCACCCGTCCGGGCGTCGAAGTAGGACCCGTCCCGGAACACCCAGGGCGCTGTCACCGGTCGTCGATAGCGTGACGGCCGTGATGGTGGGTACCGAAGAAGCCCGGCTGGTCGTGGTCCGCGGCAACAGCGCCTCTGGGAAGTCGTCCGTCGCGGCCGGCCTGCGCGAGCGGTTCGGCCGCGGCCTGGCCCTGGTCGGCCAGGACAACCTGCGCCGCATCGTGCTCCGGGAACGCGACCGGCCCGGCGCGGCGAACATCGGCCTGATCGACCTGACCGCCCGCTACGCCCTGGACGCTGGGTTCCACGTCGTGGTCGAAGGCATCCTCTACGCCGACCGCTACGGCGACATGCTCGCGCAGCTGCGCGCCGACCACCGCGGCCCGACCCACTGCTACTACCTGGACG
>NZ_MCGQ01000175.1 GCF_002242805.1 Streptomyces diastatochromogenes
CGGCGACGAGTTGCCCCTGCGCGGTGTCGTGCACTGCGCCGGGATCCTCGACGACGGGGTGGTCGCCGAGCTGACGCCCGAGCGGCTGGCGCGGGTGCTGCGCCCCAAGGTCGACGGGGCCCTCCAGCTGCACCGGCTCACCGCCGACACCCCGCTGGACCTGTTCCTGCTGGTGTCCTCGGCCGCCGGTGGTGGGCGAGTTGGTCGAGGAAGACGTTGGCGGCCGCGTAGTTGCCCTGGCCCGCGTTGCCCACGACACCGGCGG
>NZ_MCGQ01000176.1 GCF_002242805.1 Streptomyces diastatochromogenes
GTCTCGCAGCACATCTTCCTCAGCGCGATGATCCGCAAGTTCAAGAGCGCGGGCACGCTCACCGACCCGAGCGCGGTCTACGACCTCGCGGATGCCGCGACCAAGGCGCTGACCGTGGACGACGGGCTGGGCAGCGTGAAGAAGCTGATCTCGCTGGCGGCGGACCTGAACAAGGTCCCCACCAAGCGGATGACCTTCACGACCATGCAGACCGGCGCCGATCCGAACAACAGCGACCGGGTGGTGGTGGGCGCGGGCGCCAAGACCCTGTTCGCCACCATCGCCAACGACCAGTCCCTGACCACCGGCTCCGGCAAGAAGTCCGCAGCGGCCTCCGCCACCGCGAAGGCCAAGGCCTCGGCCGTACCGGCGTCGCAGATCGCGGTGACGGTGGCCAACGGCACCACGGTCACCGGCCG
>NZ_MCGQ01000177.1 GCF_002242805.1 Streptomyces diastatochromogenes
GGCAGAGAGATCACGAGCAGCAGCAAGATCACTTTGCGTCGTAGGGTCCAGTAGGCCATTGGAGGCCAGGCATTCGGCGGATTCGGCGAGCCGGGCCTGCACGCCTACCTCCGATGGCGCAATGCCGCTCCGCGATGGGGCCCCAGGGTTGGGGTGTTCGCTGTAAACGGGGCCGTCCCCAACCCCGTTACAGCGACGCGAGGTTGTCGGCCAGGTCAGCGAGGCCGAGAGAGCCCTGGGCGAGCGCGTTCGTGTGCCAGGTCCGCAGGTCGAAGCTGGTGCCGAGGCGTCGGCGGGAAGCGTCGCGGCCCTGCAGCCAGGCGCGCTCTCCGAGCTTGTAGCCGATGGCCTGGCCGGGCCAGCCGAGGTACCGGTCGATCTCGCTGGTGCGGCGGGCGGTGTCGCTGCCGTGGTGGGCGGCCATGAACGCGGTGGCGAGGTCTGGGGTCCAGCGTTCGCCGGGGTGGAAGCCGAAGCCGGCGGGGATGGCGAGTTCCAGGTGCATGCCGATGTC
>NZ_MCGQ01000178.1 GCF_002242805.1 Streptomyces diastatochromogenes
GCGCAGCACATCGTCATATGGACCGCAGCCTGACAGCCCCTCAGGAGGGGGCCTTCGCCACCTGGCCACACAGACAGGCGATCCAACCTGGCTGAGAGCGGCTGAAAGCCGACCGCTGACAGCATCGGCGGTGGCACGACAGCATGGAGGGCATGTGCGACAAGCCGAGCACCCCGCGGCGGATCGCCGACGACCACGTCGCGCAGGTCGCTGCCCTCGACCCCAGGACCTCGACCCGACTCGGGCTGCACCCCGACGACGGCCGGCAGCCGGACCTGTCACCGGAAGGCTTCGAGGCCCTCGCCGAACTGGCCCGGCGAACACTCTGCGCGCTCGACGCCACCGAGAAGGACGGCGTGGTGTTCGAGAACGCCGAGCGCAACTGTGCCCGGCTGCTGCGGGAGAGACTGACCTCGGAACTCGCCCTGTATGAGGCCGGTGACCATTTCCGCGAGCTGCGCAACGTCAGCTCGCCCCTGCACAAGGTGCGGCGCATGTTCACCCTCATGCCCACCGACACCGAAGAGAACTGGGCCACCGTCGCCGGGCGGCTGCGCAACCTGCCCGGAGCGCTCGACGGCTACCGGGCGACCCTGACCGAGGGCATCGCACGCGAACTGCTGTGCGCGCCCCGCCAGGCCCGGGCCGTCATCGGACAGCTCGCTGCCTGGACCGGCCAGGACGTCGGCGGTGCCGGCTGGTTCGCCGAGTTCGTGGCCGGCGCTCCGGACCGGCTCAGGCCTGAGCTGGACGCCGCCGCCGAACGGGCGACGGCCGCAGTGGCCGGCTTCCGCGACTGGCTGCACGGCACCTATCTGCCCGCCGCGGAAGGCACCCCGGACGCCGTCGGCCGCGAACGCTACCTGCGCTCGGCCCGCTGGGCCAACGGAACCGACCTGGACCCGGCCGAGGCCTACGCCTGGGCCTGGGAAGAGTTCCACCGCACGGCCACCGAGATGCGGGCCGAGTCCGGCCGGATCCTCCCGGGAGTCACCGCCCGGGAGACCATGGACCACCTGAACCGGCACGGCCACGCCATCGCGGGCGAGGAGAACATCCGCGCCTGGCTCCAGAACGTCATGGACGAGGCGATCGACGCCCTGGACGGCACCCACTTCGACATCTCCGGCCCGCTCCGTCAGGTCGAGACGAGAATCGCGCCCCCGGGCAGCTCAGGCGCCCCCTACTACACCGGTCCCAGCCTCGACTTCAGCCGCCCCGGGCGCACCTACCTGCCCACGCTGGGCCGAGAGACCTTCCCCACTTGGCAGATCGTCAGCACCTGGTACCACGAGGGCGTCCCCGGGCACCACCTGCAGACCGCCCGATGGACTGCCGCGGCAGGCGGCCTCAGCCGCTACCAGATCACCCTCGGCGCGGTCACCGCCAACAAGGAGGGATGGGCCCTGTACGCCGAGCGTCTGATGGACGAACTGGGCTTCCTCACCGACCCCGCCCGCCGCCTCGGCTACCTCGACAAGCAGATGCTCAGGATCATCCGCGTGATCGTCGACATCGGCATGCACCTGGA
>NZ_MCGQ01000179.1 GCF_002242805.1 Streptomyces diastatochromogenes
GAGGATGCGGTCGGCGTCGGCGAGTGGACGTCTCCGGTCAGGGGCGTGCGTCCACGATGATGAGACCCTTGCCGGAGATCTTGCGGCCCTTCTCCAGGCTGGTGATCAGGTCGACGGCGGAGGCCAAGGGAACGGTCTCGCCGATCGACATCCGGATGTGGCCGTCGACGGCCGCGCGGGTGGCGTCGGTGAGGATCTGCGTGGTCGGCGTGCAGAAGAAGATCTTGTGGCGCCGGTTCAGGGCGGCGTGGAGGAACTTCGCCGGGGTGGCGTTGATGTCCAGGAATACGCCGTTCTTCTTCAGCATGCGCAGCGCGGTCCGCACCGGGAGGGACCCGGCGGTGTCGAAGACGACGTCGAACGCGCCGCGCAGGTCGTCGCGTTGCCCGAGGTCGGTGTGCGCGTAATCGAAGACCGGCTCGACAGCGAGGTCACGGGCGCGCTCGAGCGATGCGCCACCAGTGCTGCCTGCGACGGTCGCGCCGAGCATACGGGCCACCTGCACCACGGCTTCGCCGACCCCGCCCGTGGCGCCGGTGACGAA
>NZ_MCGQ01000180.1 GCF_002242805.1 Streptomyces diastatochromogenes
AGACGAGACGGGCCTCCAGGAGCAGGCCGGGGTCTTCGGAGACCGCGGTCACCGGGAGGGGGGTTCCGGCGGTCACGGCCTCGGGAACGTCGATGCCGAAACCCGTGCCCAGCATCTGGTAGGGGCGGTGGTCCAGCGCCTCGTAGCGGTCGTGCAGCTGGCGCTGGAGCAGGGCGTCGTTGGGCAGAGCCGTATGGCCCAGACGGAACCAGTCGACCCGGGCGCCGTCCTCCCACTCGGGCGGTGTGGCCGACAGACATGGCACGGTGCCGTCCCCCTGCCAGCGGTCCTTGTCGCCGAAGCGGTCCGCGTAGGTGAGGGATCCCGCCGACAGGCTGAGCGCGACGTCGGTCGGCTCTCCCTTGCCGCCCGAGGCGAACACCCGGTACGGGGCGGGACGGCCGGCCAGCAGATCCTCGGTGGTGTTGCGGCGCAGCGCCTCGTCCAGTTCGCGGCGGAAGGCGAAGGCGTCGTCGACCATGGCGCTGTCGAGATCCGGGAGAGGCACCGCGTCCAGGCGCGTTCCCGCGGCGTGGTCTGTCACGCACCTGTAGGTGGGCAGGAGCTGGTGGACGGACGGCATGGTGCGCGCGGCTGTCACGAGGGCTTCACGCAGCCTGGTCCCGATCCCGAGGAGCTTTCTGCCGGACAGTGTGCCGGTGAGGATGCGTACCGCCTTGACCGCGCCCGAGTACGGTGTGCCGATGGTGACCAGTGACCGGGCGGTTTCCCGTCCGCCCAGCACCTCGAGGTAGTAGCGGGTGACCAGACCGCCCATGGAGTGGCAGACGAAGACCACCCGGGGTTCTTCCTCGTCGCCCGCCGCCCGCCGCTCCTGGCTCCACCGCTGGAGTTCGCGGCCCACGAACTGCTTCAGGAGGGTGGCGGAGTGCCGGTTGGACAGCCGCCAGTCGTAGGGAAAGACGGCGACGCGGCCCTCGGCCAGTTCTCCCAGATGCCGGGCCAGTTCCCGGTAGGCCACGTGGGGCAGCAGCCCGGGATAGATGCGGGGTTCCCGCAACAGGCCGGCGGGCGTCAGGGCGTGCGGCCCGTCGGGCGCCTCGTCGCCCAGTTGGGGTGGCAGTGCCATGCGTTCGAAGAAGTGCTCGATGCCCGCGGCCAGCCTGCCGCCGACGCCGAGCGACAGGTTCCACACGTCGTGACCGTCCCCGTCGCGCAGGACACTTCCCATCACTCCGGGTACGAACACCACAAGGTCGTGTGCCACCTGCTGTCTCTCCTTCACTTCGTCCACTTCGTCCGCTTCGTCGCTTCGCGGGGGTGAGGGGGTTCATGCCGAGGCGGTGCCGCCGGGCGGGGACATTGTCAGGACGTCCATGCGTTCCAGGCCCACTGACGCCACTATGAGCCCGGAGCCTTCCGGCTCGGGCTGTGCCATCACCTGGTAGACGGCGAAACCGCGGTCGGGGACGCCGGGTGTGGCCCGCTGCCCGTGTGCGTCCCACAGGTGCAGTTCGTGGGAGGCGTCGGCGGCCAGGACCAGTACGCGGTTGCCCGGCAGGCTGCGGCAGACCAGGGAGCGCACCGCCGTCACCGTCGTGCTGAGCGGGCGCAGTTCCATGGTGCCCCGGGGCGTCTCCCGCGCGACGAAGACGCCTTTGTCGGTCGCCACGGCGACATGCCGGTGTCCGTCGTCGTCGTGTGTGCCGGACAGGGCGCGCACGGGTGCCCTCTGCGACGGTTTCAGCGGCACCGGGGTGCCGGGCTCCTCCCCGTCCCACAGCCATACGGTGTCGCCCGCGCCGGCGAGCAGGAAGGGGCGGCCCGTGGGTGATTCGACGAAGGCAAGGGTGCGCACCATGTCGTTGGGTACGTGCAGGGGCGGCAGGGCGGTGGCGGAGCGTACGTCCCAGCGGCGGATATGGCGGTTGTCGGCGGCGAAGACCTGTACGGCCTGGCGGGTGGCCAGCGCCACCGCCCCCACTGTGCCGTCCTCACCGGGCGCCACGGGCAGCGTGGTCGCCGAGCCGTCGTCGAGCCGGCGGACGACGACGGTGGGCCCGTGTGCGGTGCTCCGTCCGCCGGCCGCCAGCCACAGCGCGCCCGAGGTGTCGGCGCGCAGGTCCACCGCCTTGTGGGCGGCGAGTTCCGACGTGTCGTGGACGACGCGCCCCCGCAGGTCCCACACCCGCACGGTGTCCCGGGCGGCGAGCGCCACGGCGCCCTCACCGGGAGCGGTGCGCACGAGGGCTCCGGCATGTTCCATGCCCGGCGCGGGCAGTCCCGCGCGGTCGGCGGAGGAGGAGGCGGTGTCCGCTGCCGGGCCGTGTTCCCACACCTTGACGCGGCTCCCGTCGGCGACGGCCACGCGGCCGCGCCCGCCGCGCCCGCCGCGCAGGACGGTGACCGAGGTCGGCCGGGACCGGTGTCCGGTCAGCGGGGCGAGCTCGTGGCGGGCTTGAATGGACCACTGGCGGATCCGCCCGCCGTCCACCGCGAGGAGCAGCGGTTTCGCGGAGTCGGTCAGGGCGACGGTCGCCCCCGAGGGGTGCCGCAGGCGGGCGGTGAACACGCACTGGGACCGCAGCTGTTCGCCGTCGTCGAGCCGCCACACGCGAACCTGCGGGCTCGAGGTGGTGACCGCGGCGACCCAGGGACGGTCGCCTTCCGTGGTGACGGCGAGGCACTCGACGCGGCCGGCTTCGGAACCGAACCCGCCGCGGCACGCGCCGGTCCACGGGTCCAGGGCGGCCACCCCTTGTGCGCCGCCGACCAGCAGGCAGGGCGAGCCCCCCACGGTGGTGACGGCCGTGGCGAACACCTGCCCCACCCGGCTCTTCCAGAACCCGCGGTGCCGGGGCCGGCCCTCGCGCCACTCCCACACGGCCACGTGGGTTGCGAAAGCAGTCGCGACAACCTCCCGGCCTGCCGCGATCCCCACGGCCACCGCGCTGACAGGCGCCGCCCAGCCGAACACGTGGACGTGTCCCAGGCCGTCTTGCGGCCAGACCAGGACGCGTTCGGCGTCCGCCGCCACCGCTGCGATCCCGCACTCCCGCGCGGGAGCGGCCAGCGCCGTCAGCCGATGCGTCGCTCCACCGAGCGCGGCGGGCACGTAGCCGCGCACGTGGTCGGGCCGGCCACCGGTGCTGCTCCAGTGCCACAGGCGTTCACCTGCGGCGTAGAGGCCGCCGTCCGGGCTCGCACACACCACGAGGACGTCTCCGAACGGCAGCCGCAGGGTGCGCTCGGGGGCGGAACGCTCGGCCGTGGTCCACTGGTCCG
>NZ_MCGQ01000181.1 GCF_002242805.1 Streptomyces diastatochromogenes
ACCCGCAAGACGGCCGCCGCTGAGCCTGTCGTCGACGGAGTCGAGGCCGCCGCCGCACCCAAGGTACGGCGGACCCGTAAGGCCGCCGCCGCGGCGGCTGTTCCGGAGATTCCGGCGCAGGCCACCGAGGAGCCGGAGGCCACGCCGCGCCGCCGTACCCGCAAGGCCGCGGAGCCCGCGACCGAGGCCACGGAGGCGGCACCGAGGCCGCGCCGGACGCGGAAGGCGACGGCGGCCGCGGAGGCCACCGAGGCCTGACGGCCCACCGGCAAGACAAGCGCAACCGCCTCACCCGACGGCCCGGCCCACCTAGTGGGACCGGGCCGTCGGCCTTCTCCCGCAACAACTCCCCCTGCCCCGCCTCCCCTC
>NZ_MCGQ01000182.1:0-341 GCF_002242805.1 Streptomyces diastatochromogenes
GGAGGCGTTGACGAACGTCCACAAGCATGCGGCGGGTGCGAAGACGTATGTGCGGCTGGCGCATCGGGGGGCGGAGATCGCGATGCAGGTGGAGAACGAGCCGCCGGAGCCGGGGTCCGCGGCGGCGGGGTTGCCGTCGGGTGGCAATGGTCTGGTGGGGATGCGGGAGCGGGTCGTCGCGCTGGGTGGTGTGTTTGTTTCGGGGCCGACGGATGCGGGGGGTTTCCGGGTGTCGGCGGTGATTCCGGCGGTGTAGGCCGGGGGCGGTGCCCTGTCGGCCGGGTCAGGCGACGGTGAGGCGTGCGGGTTGGGTGCCGGCGACGAGGGTGGCCAGGGCGTGG
>NZ_MCGQ01000182.1:411-1120 GCF_002242805.1 Streptomyces diastatochromogenes
GGTCGCCGAGGGTGCGGGCGAGGTGGAGGCCGTGCAGGGGGTCGAGGTGGAGGGTGGCGGGGGCGACCTGGCGGCCGGGGCCGGTGGGTTTGATGTGGAGTCCGCCGAATTCGGCCCAGGCTTCGACGGCGGCGGGGAAGACGGTGTGCCGGTGTCCGGCGGGTGAGGTGTGTTCGCGCAGGGTGTCGGCCCAGATCTCTGCCTGCTTTATGTCCCAGCGTCCGGGTTGCCAGCCGGCGGTGCGCAGGGTGGCGTCGACGGGTACGGGGAAGCGCGTGCTGGAGGTGCGGTCGGGGTGCATCGGCCCTTCGATCGTCGTGCGTGCGGGGTGGTTCTGGAGGACGTCCGGGGTCAGTCGTCGGTTGCGGTGGGGTCGACGATGCGGACGCCGAAGTGGGCGCTGAGGGCGGTGCAGGCGCGGCAGGGGGCGGCGAAGCTGCCGTGGAGGGGGTCGCCGTCCTCGCGTATGCGGCGGGCGGTGAGTTTGGCCTGTTTGAGGGCTCTGCGGGCTTCGCTGTTGGTCATGGGTTTGCGGGCGGCGCGTTTGCTGCGGGTGGCGTCGGCGGCGGCGATGTGCCGGGAGATGAGGATGGTCTCGGCGCAGCGGCCGGTGAAGCGGTCGCGTTGGGTGCTGGTGAGGGTGTCGAGGAAGTCCTGGACGAGGGGGTGCAGGGGTGGGGGCTGGTCGCCGCGGGCGGCGGTGCCGGTG
>NZ_MCGQ01000183.1 GCF_002242805.1 Streptomyces diastatochromogenes
GCAAGGAGCCCCAAGGCAAGATACGAGTACTGGCCAAGCTGAGGGCGCGCCTCGCACACAGCGGCGACGCCACCACGCCCACCGACGCCACCGACGCCACTGACGCCACCGAGCCGAGGACACCGGCCGCGAAGAGGCGGCTGAGGAAGCCGACCCGGAAGAAGGACTGACGCCGAACAGCCGCAGCACGACCGCCGGGACAGCGGTCACCACCGACCCGACAGGCAGCACCCGCTAGCCGTCTCCTCTCCCCGACCCCGCCCGCCGGTCCGTTCCCCCCGGGCCGGCGGGCGGCCCCCGACACCGTGGAGGGTCCACCCCGTGACCGCACCAAGCTCGCCCTCCCCCAAA
>NZ_MCGQ01000184.1 GCF_002242805.1 Streptomyces diastatochromogenes
TGGGTGCGGTCAGGCCGTTGGACGCGCCGTCGCCGTTGACGGCGGAGCCGCGGAGTACGGCCAGCACCGGGTGGCCGTTGCGCCGGGCGTCGGCGAGCCGCTCCAGCAGGACCAGTCCGACGCCCTCGCCCCAGGCGGTGCCGTCGGCCGCGGCCGAGAACGGCTTGCAGCGCCCGTCGGGCGACAGGCCGCGCAGCCTGCTGAACGCGACGAACGGCACCGGGCTGGCCATGACGGTGGCTCCGCCGGCCACGGCCAGCGAGCACTGGCCGGAGCGCAGCGCCCGCGCCGCCCAGTCCA
>NZ_MCGQ01000185.1 GCF_002242805.1 Streptomyces diastatochromogenes
GGTGTGCGGGTGGGCGGGGGAAAAGGTGTGCCGGTGGGCGGGGGAAAAGGTGGGGAGCCGATCTTGGGCCGCCCGGTACCCTTGATGGGTCCGGGCCCCGTGCCCGGCTCCCGTCGGGGCGGCAGCCCCGACAGTCATCACCCCACCACGAAGGACGATGAACGACGATGCATCGGTACAGGTCCCACACCTGCGGCCAGCTCCGCGCCTCTGACGTCGGCACCGACGTCCG
>NZ_MCGQ01000186.1 GCF_002242805.1 Streptomyces diastatochromogenes
GTGCGGATGCGGGCGCGCGGCAGGGAATGGTCACGGGGACTCCGGTGAGGCGGACCAGCGCTCCCAGGGCGGGATGTCCTCGCGGCCCGGTGCGGCGGGGCCGTCGCTGGGGGCGGGGGCGGGAGAAGGATCGTCTGACGCCGGTGCGATGCCGGGTGCCGCCGTCGGCAATCGGCCGTGGAACTCCGGCCAGTAGGCCGCACCCACGGCCAGATCGGCCGCTGGGGCCGAGCTTCGCCACACCGGCGCGAGCCTCGCCAGGGCGTCGCGCAGGAAGGGCCACACCCCGCCCACGCCCCCGACCAGGATCAGTTCGGCATCCGGCGCGGAAGCTTCCGCCAGGGCCTGCACCTGGCTGACGGTGCCTGCCACCTCCGGCCGTCCGGCCAGTTCGTCGCGGTGCAGGGCGAGCGGGGTGAACATCCGATCGGCCAGCGGGCCGTGCCAGGGCACCACCGCCTCGGCGTCGAGCAGGCCCGCGCACTCCAAGGCCGCGTCCAGCAGGGCGAGCAGGTCGCGGGCTGGGCTGCCCTCGTCGCACCGGGCAAGCACCTCTTGGGCGACCAGGTCCGTCCACGCGCCCGCGCCCTCCGCGTGGACGGCGTCCACCGCACGGCGGTCGAGCAGGGATTGTCCGTCGGCGTACGCCACCTGGTAGGGCGCGAGCACGGTCCACCGCTCCCCGCACACCACGGCCAGCACCGTGGCCCGGTCGGGTGGCACCGCACCACCCTCTGCCAGCCAGCGGCAGACCAGGGCATCGGCGGCGCCGATCCTCGACGGTCTGCCCAGGCCGGATTCCTGGCAGCGCTGTTCGGCGTCTGCCGGAGCTCTCGGACCCGTGCACACGACGGTGTAGCAGCCGAGAGCGGGGGTGGTGCCGGCCAATCCCAGGTAGCGGGCGGTGCGCCGGTGTACGCCGCGCAGGAAGCCCTGGGACCAGGGGTCGCCGCGCCAGGCGAGGAGCCGCTCGGCCGTGGCGGGCCCGTCGCCCAGCAGCTGTTCGGCTGCCGCGCTGCCCCAGGCGTCGTCGGCGCATGCGTTGGGGATCAAAGTCCGCTGGCCGTCGCCGAGCAGGGACAGTCGGGCGGCCCCGGGCCTGCCCTCACGGAGTGCCACGACGGTGCGCGCGTACTGCAGGTCGATGCCGAGAACGCCGGTCACGGATTTCCTCCGCAGCTGTCCAGGCAGTCGGTGAGGTGCCGGTGCAGGGCCCCCAGGACGGTGAGCGGGCCGGAGTCGGAGTCGCTCGGGGGTGGGGTGAGGGG
>NZ_MCGQ01000187.1 GCF_002242805.1 Streptomyces diastatochromogenes
CCGGGCCGCCGAGGCGGGCGCGTACGTAGCCGGCGATGTCGGCGTCCCGGTCCGGTGCCCGGTCCAGGTCGAAGGTGACGGCGCCGTCCAGGAGCGCGGCAGCGCCCACGGAGAGGGGTCTGGTGCCGATCAGGACACGGACGTTCGGCTCGTGGGAGAGCGGGACCAGGACGTCGGCGATGAGCGAGTCGATCTGTGCCTGGTCCGCCTCGTCGAGTCCGTCGACCAGGAACGTCGTCGACGCGGCGTCGCGGCACTTGGCCAGCACAGCGTCCATCACCGCCCGTAAATCCGGCCAGCCGTCCCCGGGCTCCTTGAGCTGCAGTCCCTCGGCCAGCTCGCGCGCGCATTCCAGGGCGCTGCGGCCGCGGCACTGGATGCCGGCGTCGATGGCGCTGAGCAGCGCCCTTCGGCGGGCCGGCGAAAGGCTCGTGAACTGCGGGGTGTTGGCGATGGTCATCAGGGCCAGCTGGGCGAGCAGGGCCGATTTTCCGCTGCCCGGGCCTCCGGTGACGATCAGAGCGCCGTTGCGGCCTGGTGAGCCGATCCAGTCGACGAGGCGGTCGAGGTAGTTGCGCCGTCCGGTGAAGAAACTGGTGTCGTCCTCCACGAGCAGCCCGGTGAAGCGGCTCTTGAGCATCGCCTGCACGTGGGCGTCGAGCAGTTCCTGCCGGCGCGACCGGGCGGCGGTCGACAACGGTCGGGCCATCGCGTCGTAGTACGGGTTGACGAACAGGCCCACGAGCCTGCTGCCGCCGTGGAACTGCGGGTACACGAACTCGTCGGCGAGCACACCGCTGACCGCCTCGAGCACCTCAAAGGCGTGCAGGGCCTGGGCGTACGGGGTCCACAGCAGCCGCTCGCGGAACTCGAAACGCGGATCGTCCAAGACGTGGCGGAACGCGTTCAGCCAGGCGCCGAGCTGCGCCGGTCTGTCGCCGTGCACCGTGCCGAGGACGCCCACCCCGCGGAAGTCGGGCGACGCCCTGGCCGCCGGCTGGGGCCCGTGGTGGTCGTCCTCACGGTCGAAGAAGCCCGCATGCACCGCGCGTGCGATGTCCGAGGCATGGCAGGTGTCAAGGATCACCAGCACGTCACCGGACGCCTGCCTGAGCAGCTCGGCCAAGTCCTCGGCGGTCAGTCTGCCCTCGTACTGGTCCGGATCGAGGTCCCGGCAGGGCAGGACCGCGGTGGTGCGCCCCTTCTTGAGGCCGTGACCGATCCAGTAGAGAATCTTCCGCCTGGCGGGCGAGGCCGCGAAACGGCGCAGCCCCTCCACGACCTCACGCTTCGTACCCGTGACGGGCGGGGCGTCGGCCGTGAAACCCAGCCGGCGGGCCAGGTAACGGAACTCCTCGGCATGCCTGGCAGCGCCCGGCAGGTTGTAGTGCGGGTGATGGTCGTAGGTGTCCAGGCACACCACCAGGGCCTCGCCGTGGTCCCCGCCCATACCCCCGCGCCCCTCCCCCGTTTGTGGGGGCATCAATTGTTGCCGCTCGCCGCATCGGTGTGCAACTGTCGTGCCTCAGACGCCGATTGAGGGATGGGGTCGGGGCATCCTTGCACGACGTTGCCGCTCGCCGCACCGGTGTGCAACTGTCCTGCCCCAGACACCGATTGAAGGATGGGGGCACCCTTGCACGACCGGGAACACTTCCGTATCGGGCCGCTGCGCACCACGTGCTACGTCTACGAAGGAGACGGCACACGGCCCATCAGCGAACGGAACCTCAGGGTCTACTACGAGGCCGGCGATCCCGTGTACGTGCCGGAGGAAGTACGGCGCTGGCGTCAGGAGATCGAGGACGAGCAGCGCACCCGCGCGGTAGCGGGCCGCGACCGGCGCTGGAACCATCCGCGGTTCGCGGTGGAAACGGTAGCCGTCACCCGCAGCGACGACCGTGAGGACCCGATCGTGGAGATCAGGTTCTCCCCGGCCGACTACTTCACCTTCCTCGCCGCCCAGCAGCTGAACCGGCCTCTGGAGGAGGGCGAAGGCGCGGGAAAGACACTGCGGGAGCACTACCTCGACGGCCAGGACCCCATCCTCGTCAACGGCTTCCTCTCAGCCAGCTTCGGCGCCAACGTCGCCGTCGTGACCGGCCGTGACCACAAGATGCTGTTCTCCCGGCGCAGCGCGACCGTCGGCGGCAACGCCGGGAACTGGAACTCCTCGGCGAACGAGGGGCTGTCCGGCCAACACGACCTCAAGGACGGGGTACCCGACCTCTTCGGCGCCGCCCGCCGTGCCCTGCGGGAGGAACTGGCCGTCCACGAGGGCGACCGCTGCGAACTGGAACTGCTCTCCTTCGCGATGGACACCGAACGTCACCAGTGGGCCGCGTTCTTCCTGGCCGTACTGCCCGACCTCAGCGAGGAACAACTACGCGACCGCTGGAGCAGGGGCATCGACGACAAGTGGGAACACAGCGAGTTCCGCTTCGTCACGGCCGAACCCGACGACGTCCTGGCCTTCATGCTCAGCCCCGAAGTCCTCAGCCACTGGACAGCCTGCGGCCCCGCCCTGTTCCAGCACGCACTGGTCCGGCTCATGACCCGACACCACGACGACGCCGGCAAGGGACGCCTCGCGGTGGAGAAAGCCATCGACCGCACCACAGCCAAACTCACCGACCCGAGAAGCCAGGACTGACCGACCCGGGAAATCAGGACTGACCGACCCGAGAAGCCAGGGCTGACCGACCTGACCGACCTGGCCGATACGCCATCCCCCGCCGGACCGAGAACACGGCCGGCGCGACCAGCCACAGCTGCCGCAACGATCGCACCGCTCGAGACCGGGAACGCCGAGCTGCGGTCACCGACCCACACACGTGCCCGCCAATCGCAGCCTTCAGTCACCCTGCGCCGCCGGACGACCGATGGTCAAGGCGCCGCCCGGCCCAGGGACAAGGCGCTCGGCCGGACCCGGCCACAACCCGATGCCGATGTCCCCCACACCGGTGAACCCCACGCCCAGGCCCTGAGCACGAGGGTTGCCGGCACGGAAGCACACATCCGCCAAGCCCGACACGGCAACGGGCCGGAACCGCTGTTCGCCGGCGCCAGCGTCACCAGCCTCGAAGAAGCGTTCAGCCCAGCGCGACGGCAGGACCTGGGTGATGTCGCAGATCCGGGCCTCGCCGCTCGTGCCCGCCGCGGCAGCGAACCCGAAGCCGGCCCGGGTCGAGACGACCCGGCCACCGGTACTCACGCCCCCCATCCCGGCCTTCGCCCGCAACCGCGGCCGCCACCGCTCCTCGAATCTCACGCTCTGTACAGTCCCGGAG
>NZ_MCGQ01000188.1 GCF_002242805.1 Streptomyces diastatochromogenes
GCCCCGGACTCTCCGACTGTGCCATGCCTCTCCCCTGTTCGCTCATCTCGCTCCGTTCCCCGACGCCTTCGCCGTCTACTCGGGCCGCAGGGCGGCCAGTTGCTGCGCGAAGGGCACGACGTCCGTGTCCTCGGCCGGCCGGCCGCCGCCGGGGAGGTCGCGCAGGAGGGCGGCCAGTTCCCTGCCGGCTCGCGCGATCCGGCGGGGCAGCGTGTCGGTGAGGGCGTCGCCGTTGCCGCCCCAGTCCTCGGACGCCGCGTACACGGCGGTGGGTACGACCACTGCGCGCAGGTAGGCGAAGAGGGGGCGCAGCGCGTGCTCCAGGGCGAGGGAGTGGCGTGCGGTCCCGCCGGTGGCGGCCACCAGGACAGGCTTGCCGGTGAGGGCGTCGTTGTCGAT
>NZ_MCGQ01000189.1 GCF_002242805.1 Streptomyces diastatochromogenes
GGCGCGACGCTGGGCTTCGGTTACCACTACGGCACGGATCTCGTTGCCGGCGTGGTCTTCGCGCTCACGATCGAGGCAGCTCTGCGCTCGCACGAACGCGGCTGGGACAGGTCAGGAATCCTGCTGGTCACCCACGGCGCAATGGTCTTCGCCGCGCTCTTGATGTCCTATCGCTATCTGCCGATGGAGATGGCCACACATCCGTGGGTCTTCGGGCCACTTCTCATTCTGGCGATGGCCTCAGTGGTTCACGGCTACATACGGACCACCACACTGTGGGAACCGAAGGCTGCACCAGCGCCGCAACCGGAACCGCAACCCGAGCTGGTTTGAATCATGTTGCATCAGGTTGCGGGCTGTGCGCTTCCCGAGTTGCAGGAGAGCGGGATCAGACCGTCTGGGGTGCGCGGGCGGGCGTGTTTCTCGGCCCGGAACCTCGTCTCAGGCCACGCGGCATGTTTGCTGGTACGGGCGTAGACGAGATAGACGGCGACCTGGGAGTTCTCGATTCGCCCGGCCGTGCCGGTGTACTGCGGTTCAGCCCAGCACAGCGGGTGCTGCATGCCGTGCGGGATGGTTTCCCGGGCCCACTCGGCGATCGTCCAGCTGCTCTTGCGGGGCAGATCGGCGAGCAGCCCAAGCACCAACCGCCCAGCCCGCTGCCGTGGTCCGACCCCTGCGAAGCGGCCCGCGATCCGCGCCATCGCCTCGAAACAACTCACGATGGTCAACCGTGACCTCAGCCGTGCCCATGCCGGCTCCACCAGCGCTATCGGGTGGCCCTCGCCGAAGTGGTCAGGCGGGGTAGCCGACCGCCAGCCGCACGGATACGGTCAGCC
>NZ_MCGQ01000190.1 GCF_002242805.1 Streptomyces diastatochromogenes
TGACGGGCCGGGCAGCCGTTCGGCTTCACGCTCGGGATGGCGGTGCCTGTCCGCAGGCGAAGGCGTGACTTTCCTGGACGAGCTGCCAGACGACGGCGAGTTGCCCGTCGTCCTTCGGCCCGTACAGCATCACCCACGTCTCGGGGCCGAGACCCATGGTCACGACCGGGTGCGCCTCCGCCCATCCCGTTCGGATCGCCTCTGCCGCGCGCTCGGCCGGCAGGGCCACGTGCAGACTGCCGCTGCCGTCGCCGTGCAGATGGGCGAACTCGGTTCCGACCATGAACGCCTCGTCCGGACCCACGGCGAGTCCGGGGTCGAGATGCAGGGCCCGCGTCTGCGGGAGCGAGATGCCGCTACGACCGCTCGTCACGCCCCGCAGGCCGGTCATCAGGGACCACAGCTCGTCCTGGAGAGCCTGTGGCGCGTGCTGGTCGAGCTGGATGTGGGGAGTGGCGGGTGTGGTGAGCGGGCGGAAGCCGACTCGCTCGGGCAAGGTGGCGTCGCTTGCCGTGCCAGTGCTCATGTTGTTCTCCTTCCGCCCGGTGAAACCGCTGGTCAGCCGGGATGGGGGGTGCGCCGGACGGCGTCCTGGCAGCACGCTAGTTCCCGGCGGACAGCGGTTACCAAAGGGATACCGAGGCCGTCGGCCGGTCGTCGTGGGCGCCGGACGCCGGTGATCGGTCCGGCGTCAGAACATGCCGCGCCACGCGCTCCCCACCACTTCGGCGGGCAGGGCCGCGTACCGCCTGCGGATGTCATGGAGCGACTCCGCGCACCACCGGGCGAGATCGGCGGTGTCGATGCCGACGAGCTGTCCCGCGAGCTTGCGGATCTCGCAGGCTCTGCCAGGCGTGCCGGTGGCCGTCGACGAGTCCGGGAACGACGACCCGGCCGGCCGCCTCCACCACCTGTGCCCCGCCTGCCGGCAGGTTCGGGGCGACGTCGACGATACGGCCGTCACGGACGAGAACATCCCCGTCGGGCAGGTCCCCGAGGTCGGGGTCCATCGTGACGACGTGACCGCCGCGGACGAGGATGGCACTCATGGGCCCTCCTGGCGGCCTGGAAGTAGTACATTTCGTATGGATTGGTCGACCAATCTACACGGACCCCCTCCCCGTGTTAACCGGTCGGCTAGGACACCAGCGGTCCCGTGTAGCCGGCGCGAGCCGCCTCGACCTCGGCGGCATGCCGCCTGGACCACTCCCCGAGAGCCGCGAGCACGGGGCCCAGCGACACGGCCAGCTCCGTGGCCTCGTACTCGACGCGCGGCGGAACTTCCTCGTAGTGGGTGCGCGTCACGAAACCGTCGCGCTCCAGCTGGCGGAGCCTTTGTGCCAGCACTTTCGCGGACACCTGGGGAAGTTGACGCCGCAGTGCGGTGAACCGGAGCCGGCCGTGGCGCAGAAGGCACCACAGCACCTGAGGAGTCCACTTGCTGTAGACGACATCGACGACGGGTGCGATCGGACAGGGCTCCACGGCCCCGTTCACCGTCCGACGCGAACTCTCCACCTGGGCCCCTCGCATCCCGGAACTGTTCTCAACAGTTGTACACGTCACCCGGGAAGATGACTACTTGGTCGCCCATTGTTCCGTACCGCCGCGAGAGGGGTGACT
>NZ_MCGQ01000191.1 GCF_002242805.1 Streptomyces diastatochromogenes
GCCATATCACGCTGACCAGCCGTGGTCGGGGGTGAGCGCGGCACGGCCAACCCCATGGTCGGGCTGGGCGCGGTGCGGCCGCACTTGTGGTCGGTCTCATGGTCGGGGCGGGGCCGGCGCGACTGTGACGGCATGTAGGCGCACCATCTGTCCCAACAGTGCCCGGGTCAGCGGTCCACGGCGGGCAGGTGGACCAGGCCGGTGTCGTTCATGATGCGGTCGACGGTCTCGTGCAGGGCGCTGTCGGCGCCGATGACGGTCTCGATGCCGCCGGGCAGCAGATCGCGCGCCCGGTACCAGTCGCGCAGCTGCGTCTCGTTGACGTCGTCGGCGATCGGCTTGGTGGCGTGCCGGGCGAGGGTTTCGCCGAACGGCACGTCCAGGTAGTAGCAGTGGGTCGGGCCGCGGTGGTCGGCGCGCAGCTGCGCGAGC
>NZ_MCGQ01000192.1 GCF_002242805.1 Streptomyces diastatochromogenes
TCCGCCTCGGCCAGCGCCTCGGGGCCCGCGACCGTGAAGCCGGCCGAGATGACGCCGGACCGCCCCTGGACGAAGGTGAGGCAGTGGCCCCGGGCGTCGGCCCGCAGATGGGCCACACCGGGCTCGTCGGAGGCGACCACCTCCAGCCCGACGACCTCACTGGCGAACCGGACGGCGCCTTCGAGGTCCTCGACACCCGAACGCACATAGGCGATGTCGGTCAGGGGGATCACGGGGCGGTCCCTTCGTCGTAGCCGAGGTAACCGCGCGACCGGGCACTCTCGGGCCAGCTCTCGCAGAGGGAACCGGTCAGCTGGGTCCGCAGGCAGAGGCTGGTCTCGCAGGCGCAGGTGCGGACCGTGCCGACGGCGCCGGCCCCCACCTTGCGAGGCCAGTCGGGATCGACGAAGAGCGGCCGGGCCAGGCCCACCGCCTGCGCCTGGCGCGACTCCAGGACCCGCACCGCCTCCCGCGGATCGCCGAGGCCGCCATTGGCCACCACGGGAATCCTCACCGCGCGCTGCAGTGCCGCCGTGTCGTCGAGGGAGTAACCCGGCTTGCCGAGCATGCCCGCGTTCTGCGGCAGCCGCATGGTCTCGAACGTGGCCGGGATGGCGAACAGGAAGGCGGCTCCCGCGTCCTCCAGCAGCGGGGCGAGCCGTACGGCGTCGTCGAGACTCCAGCCGCCCGCCACGCGCTCGTCGCTCAGCAGGTGCACGCCGACGACGAAGTCCGGACCGGTGGCCGCGACAACCCGCCGCACCACCTCCAGGGGCAGCCGGGTCCGTCCCTCGAAGTCGCCGCCCCACTTGTCGGT
>NZ_MCGQ01000193.1 GCF_002242805.1 Streptomyces diastatochromogenes
TCCCCGCTCAAGGACCGGCATCGGTCACGGAAATACCGGCGACGGCATCCACGGGCACCGTGCACCCGGAGATTGCGGCCAGGGTCAGGCCGGCTGTGACAATGCCGATGGAGCGCTGGAACACCCCGCATGTCACTGCCGGATGCTGCCCATCTCCGCCATGAAGAGCACCGGGTCGCTGTCGAACCCCCGGACCATCTCGCGGAGTTCCCACGCTCCGGACGCGTCCCTGGTGAACTCGGCGATCGTCGCGGCCGTGGCATCGGCGACGCCCGCGAAGTCATCGGAGAGCAGTTGCCTGTATCCCTCGAGGACGAGCACACCGGCGTTCGCTATGTCACCGAACGTGCGGGGGCCGCCGTCCTGGTGGATGGCCACACCGACCACCACCCGCCCGTAAACGGGCGACATCCGGTCGAACTCCAGCACCATCGCCTCGACGAACCCCAAGCCCAGACCAGTCTCACTGTGCCGGCTCATGTTGATCGTGCCGTCCGGCGACCGGCTCTCGTAGTGGACGACGTACACCGGCCGCCCGTAGGGATCGTCCGCCGAGTAGGTCGCGGCCACGATATCTAGATGGCGAGGCGCCTCCCCGTACGGACTCGGATCCCACCGGAGCTTCACCTCGACCTTGTCCAACCCTCTGCCGACTCCACTCACCTTGCCGCTCCCCGTCAGGCCAGCGCGGGTCGGTCCCCCGCAATCTCAAGTATGGCCGCTGACCAGCCCTTTGACGCCTCCTTAGCACGCTTCGCCCTTGACTCTCACTCGATGACCGAAGCTGCGACGACCGTAGTGACAGTGAGGAGCAGTACGGGGCCGAGCGGTAGGCCGTGCTCGCGAGGTGAACATTGGTCGGTGGGGCGCAGGTCCGGGTGGGCATGGAGGACCGTGACCGTCTCAGCCACGTGGACGTATGGCGGTCGCAGCTTCAGGCGCCGCACGGCCCACGGCATGCCCACGAGTCCTTCTCCATGGAGCACCTGGCCTCCCGGTGCCGTCCTGGACCAGCAGGGTGATCCAGTGGGGGCGAACAGAGCCCACCGGGCGGACAGCGTGCCGACCAGCAGCCAAAGGCACGTTTCCGGACGACGTCCGGACTGGTCCACCAGCCCAGGATTCTCCCGGCTCTCAGCGATCCGACGGCGGACCGCCCCGAGGAGAGCTGCCAGTTGACGCCCGTGCAACGCCTCAGCCTGCGCCGGTCCGTCCCCTTCGGCAGGTCACCGAGTACGGGCTTGTCGTGACACTCGCCACCGCCGTCGGCGTCCTGTATCTGTGGCTGCGATATGTCGTCCTGGCCTGCAGGTTGCAGTGGTGATGCCGACCAGCAGCACACTGGAGGCGAGGGTCGTCCGTCCTCGTGCGAGGGGGTGTCGACGGTGGTGAGGGTACGTCGTCCGGCGGTGCGGTGGTGGCGCTTGCGGCGCAACCCGCTTCGGCGGCGCGCTGATGTCGTCGAAGCCTGGGTCGTGCTCATCAGCGGGCTGCTCGCCGTACTGGGGGGCGTGCTCGCGGGCGCGGTCACCGCGGTCGCGGTCGCGGGGGGGTCTCGACCGGCAGCGGGCCGAGCGGCGGGAGGTTCAGGCCGTCGTCACGAGGGATGCGGTGGGCACGAGGCCGACGCGCAAAGTGGAGGATCAGCAGGCCTGGGCCGCAGTGCGCTGGAGGGCACCGGACGGCACGACGCACACGGACCGCGCGCGGGTACCGCCGGACACCCGGGCCGGGGCCCGGATCACCGTATGGACGGATGGGCACGGCAACCTGACCGACGAGCCGCTGTCTCCCACCGATGCAGCCTTCCGCGAGATGCTGGTG
>NZ_MCGQ01000194.1 GCF_002242805.1 Streptomyces diastatochromogenes
TCCGCCGGTCCCGTCGCCCGCCCGGTGGCGGTGGCGGGGTCGGGGGCCGTGGTCGGCAGCCCGGTTGTCGTCGCCTGCTGTGCGCGGTCCCGGTGGCGTACCGGGTGGGCATTGTCGTGCCCTGCGGCAGCCTCCGTCATCACCACGTCCCTGTCGATGTCCCTTGCCGATGTGGCGCCGTGGCGGCCCAGGGTCCTCGGGCCGGGGCCGCCGCCGC
>NZ_MCGQ01000195.1 GCF_002242805.1 Streptomyces diastatochromogenes
TTACTGTCCGAACAAGTAAACCTCATGAATCCCTTCCCGACGTACATGTGACCCCAGTCACATGGATGCGCAGCTGGGCGTAACGGGCAAGGGTGTTGAATGCGTGGTCTAGCACTCAGTGAGAGATCGCTCGCTAGTTGGTCGACCACGGTGATGGGGTGTGCCGACTGATCTGTGGTCGGCGGCTGAGATGGACCTGGGTCCCCTGCGACGGACCTTGTCGCTGCGCTCTGCTAGCGCTGGTTCTCCGCGTGCAGCGCCGCGCGGTAGGCGGCCGGGGTGACCCCGTAGGTGCGGGTGAACCACCGGGTGAGATGGGCCTGGTCCGCGAAGCCGACCTCGGCGGC
>NZ_MCGQ01000196.1 GCF_002242805.1 Streptomyces diastatochromogenes
GGCCGTACGCCGGTGCTGCCGCCCCGTACCACGGGGTTGCCCCGCCCCGTCGAGGAACACTTCCGCGCACGCTTCTCCGTCGAGGAGCTGAACGACTTCCTGAGGGATCGCTCGGCGAAGGTCGGGGATCTCGTGCCCGCGTGCATCCCCGCCCTCGCGGCCGGCCGCGGCACGGGAGCGCAGCCCGGCGTCCACAGGCGGCAGGTACGGCTCTCCGCCGAGTCCGTCGGTCAACTGACGCGTGCGGCCAAGGCGGCACGCATGAGTCTGCACGCGCTGGCCTGCGGCATCGCACTGCGCGCGGTCCACTCGCAGACGCCCTGCCCGGACGAGACCGTGCCCATGACGTGCTTGTCCACGCT
>NZ_MCGQ01000197.1 GCF_002242805.1 Streptomyces diastatochromogenes
CCTTAAGGAGGTCACCATGGGCGCTGCGACAGGCTCCGCCTTCGACACCGAGACACTGCGCCGGGGCATAGAAGGGAACACCGGGAACACTCTGCTCGCCCTCTACGCGGACGACGCGGAGATCCGCATCATCGACCGCAACACCCAGCCCAGTCACCCCAAGGTCCTGCACGGCCGGCGCGAGATAGCCGAGATGCTCGACGACGTCTACAGCCGCGACATGACGCACTGGTCCAGCTTGTGCGTCAT
>NZ_MCGQ01000198.1 GCF_002242805.1 Streptomyces diastatochromogenes
GCTGTGGGGCGGGTGGGGAAGCAGGGCGGGCGGTCGGAGGGCGGGTGGTTTCCGGGGGTCCTGCCGGACGAAGGGGGCACGGTCGTCGAGGGCGTGCGGGCGCCGGCAAGGGGCAGCCGGGTGGCCGGAAACGCGTCGGTCGGGGCGGTCGCGCCGGTCACCTCAGGCCTCGCCGGTCACATCGGTCGCGTCGGCCTCGTCGGTCGCGTCCGTCGCCTTGACCGGCCGGGCAGGCATCAAAAGCACCCGCACGCAACCGGCGAGGTCCGCGTCCCGCTTGATCGGGATGAAGGCGGGATCCGACCGCACGGCCCGGCCCGGCCCGGCGTCAGAGCGAGATGATCCACCGGATGGCGCAACGCCCACGGTGACTTTTGCCGGCTCGGCAGCACGGCGGCCGGGCAGGGCCGGTCACCGGCGCACACACGACGACGGCCCACCTGCTGTTCGCAGATGGGCC
>NZ_MCGQ01000199.1 GCF_002242805.1 Streptomyces diastatochromogenes
GCGTCGCGCAGTGCGCGGCGGTGTGCGCGGCTCGGGCCGCCCGCTCCTGGTACGACGGCGGTGCGGGCCCGGGAAGGATCAGCGCCTCGGCGGCGGCGAACAGGGCCAGTCCGGTCGTCGTCCCGATCAGTCGCTCGTCGAGCGAGCCGGGATCGTACGGGGGGAAGGACGGCAGGATGTAGAGGAGTTGCAGGCCCGGCGCGGCCCCGGCCGGGCGCGGCCCGCCGATGGCGGAGAAGGCCAGCGCGAAGCCGACCACGAACATGCCGGCGACGGCGCTCCAGGTGCGCACCGACAGACAGGTGCCGATCACCACCAGCAGCCAGCACACCGGCAGCAGGCGCAGCACCGTCGCGGCTCGCTGCCGCCCGGTCCCGGGGATCTTGGAGAGTCCGCCCAGCGCCACGGTGCCGAAGAGGGCGTAGGTGGCCGCGACGGGGCTGTCGAGGCCGTACCGGAAGAGGTAGAAACCGGCTGCGGCGACCAGGGTCACGCGGAGCGCGCGGCGGCCCGAGGCGGCGTAGGCCGCCGGGATCCGACCGGCTGACACACCACACACCCCTCCAGGATCACGCACCACGGGACGCCCGGCACCTTCCCGGCGGACCGGTCAGTTCCTGCTGAGGGTCCGGGTCACGCCCGCGACGACGGCGGTGGTCAGCAGCCAGCCGACCGCGATCAGGAGGTAGGCGAATCGCTGGACGCCGGCATCGGTCCAGTACCAGCCGGTGCGCTGGCCCAGGCCGCCGATCGGGATGAGCAGGTCCAGGG
>NZ_MCGQ01000200.1 GCF_002242805.1 Streptomyces diastatochromogenes
GCGGCCGTGCAGGGCCGCGTTGCGGAGGGTGGCCGGCGGGAGCCGTAGCACCCGCAGCGGGTCGAGGGCGGTGGCCTCGCCGCTGCAGGTGCCGCGCAGCGCCCCCGCCAGTGACTCCAGGGTGCCCTCGCTTTCGGCCGCCAGATAGACGGCGGTGCGCCACCAGCCCTGGGCGCGCGCGGTCTCCAGCCGGTCGATGTGCTGCTGGAGCAGTTTCTCGCAGGCCTCGGCGGTGGCGTCGAGCAGCTCCGCGTTGTGGCTGCGGAGGGTCGAGACGCCCTTGGACTGGGAGGTGTTGCGCGGGCCGCCGGTGAGCGAAGCGAGCTGGAGGACCGAGGGGGCAGCGGTTGCCAGCGGGCGCACGGACGGGAAGATGCCGGCCATGGAGCAGAAGACCGCGATGGCGGTGAGGCAGGCCGGCAGGCCCGGTTCGGCTCCGGCGGTCTCGGTGGTGGAGGTGGTACTGCTCTCTCCCTGCTGGCTGGCGACGGTGTGCCGGACCAGCGCGTGGATTTCGCTGCGCAGGCGACGACAGTGGTCGAGGGTACGGTCGAGCTCCCCGGCGGATAGGGGTTCGGCTGCGACCACCACGGCGTAGCGGCGGTCGCCGACGGCTGCGGCAAGGCGGTCGAGTGACTGGAACGCGGCGGGACTGCGGCCGTGGACGGGGGCGGGAATACCGGTGATCAGGGCGAGGGCCGGAGCGCTGCGGACGAACGCGGCCAGCTCGGCGTGGGAACCCTCCTCGAATGAGTCAGGGGGGCCGAGTTCGAGTCCTGGGATGTGGGCGCGCAGCACCCCGGCCTGGCCCTGCAGGAAGTCCTCGGTGGAGCCCCTGGAAATGCCTGCGAGGCGGCGCCCGCCCCAATGGATGCGGTGCCTGCTGCCGTCACCGTGGACCGCGACACTGAGCAGATGGCCACCGCTGTGGCAGGCGGTGAGGACGTGGGGGACAGCGGCAGCCCAGCCTGACTCGGACGACGGGCGGCCCAGGGCGCGGATCTCGTGCAGCAGCGGTCGGGGCCCGTCTCCCGATGGCGGTCTGACGGTCCATCGGGTGGGATCGAAGTCGGTGAGGTAGCGGCGTTCCAGCAGGCCGAGCAGCAGGTGCGGCATGGCCTCGGCGAAGCCGGCCGACCCCACCAGCGCACCGGCGGTTGCGGTCGGGCTCTCGTGTCCGCCGGGCCCAGCGAGCTGAACGGGAAGCTGAGGCAGCGGTCCGGGGACGGCTGGGGGCTTGGACGTCATCGTGGCTCCGGCGTGCGTGGGGTCGTCAATGGCTGCCGCGGGTGCGGGACCGGCGTGTCGGCGGGCGGACGAAGGAGCCGGTCCGCCATGGCCGGTCACCATCGCGGCGGATCAGTGGCCTTCCGCGACGGCGGGCTTCGCCCGTGGCTCGCTGGACCGCCGGGCCGATGCGCTGTGCGGATGCGGGCGCGCGGCAGGGAATGGTCACGGGGACTCCGGTGAGGCGGACCAGCGCTCCCAGGGCGGGTCTGACGCCGGTGCGATGCCGGGTGCCGCCGTCGGCAATCGGCCGTGGAACTCCGGCCAGTAGGCCGCACCCACGGCCAGATCGGCCGC
>NZ_MCGQ01000201.1 GCF_002242805.1 Streptomyces diastatochromogenes
GCACCTCGCTCTCGAGCCGCCCGAGACCGCCCACCCCCACCCCGCCGCCCCTCTCGACCGCGCCAGCCCCGTCACCGGGACCTAGCTTCTGAGCCGACCGAGACGGGTGAGCGGGTGGGCAAAAATCCGGGGGTCCAGGGGGCAGAGCCCCCTGCGCCGCACGCAAGCCCAGCTCAACCCCGCCACCAGCGGTACGCTGACCGGACATCAGCAAAGCCGTCACCCGCCCGAAGGGACCACCCCATGCCGCTCGAAGCCGGCCTCCTGGAGATCCTCGCC
>NZ_MCGQ01000202.1 GCF_002242805.1 Streptomyces diastatochromogenes
GGGCGGACTGGTCGCGATCGGAACGGGCGGGGCGGTGTGGGGCTGCGGCCGAGTCATCTGCGTGTGTCTGACCCGGCAGCGCCTGCGGCAGTGGGACGAGGAGTGGGAGCGGATCGACACGCGGTGGGGCGGGAAGACCGGCTGACGGCGGGCTCGAACTGGTGCCCCCCCAGCCGTGCGCCTCCGCCGGAGTACGGGGGTGCGGCCGGCGCTCCACGTCTGGCGTTCTGCCGGAATCTGGCACGGGACACATGTCGTCTGCGGTGACGACGCGCAGGCCAGGCCGAGCCGCTGGCCGCCGAGCTCACCAGGGGCCCGTCCCTGCGCCAGTCGCGGCAATCGCAGCCTGGGTGGACTGCGGACGGTGCAATCCGGGCAATCCGGGTCACAACGCTCAGCGGTCGTGGTTGAGCGGTAGGAATGAAGGGTGACCGATAGGGGTGAACCGGACGAGAGCGAGTTCCTGCCGGAGCTATGTGATCTGTGTGGGGAGGAGATCTCCGACGAGACGGAGGTTTTTGCGCTGGTGCCGGATTCGTCGGTGATCCATGTTCATGACCCGAAGCTGGACGGGGAGCGGCGGCTGACCGCGTGTTCGAGCGAACATGTGGCAGCGCTGGTCGAGGTGTACAAACAGCGGCCGTTCGTGGACGCCGAGCTGTGGGCAGGCAAGATCGGCCGTGCGATCGAGGCTCACCGTGGAAGGATCAGCCCGGAGGAGCTGGCC
>NZ_MCGQ01000203.1 GCF_002242805.1 Streptomyces diastatochromogenes
ATCGAGAACTACACCGCCAACATCGGAATGTGGCTCCAGTACGGCACCATCATCGGCTCCGCCGGCTACGGGAAGATCTCCGGCGCGACCCGCGCGGACCTCGCGGCCGCGGCAGCCGTCGTGGCCGCCGGTGACTTGGCGGACAACAGGGTCTACGAGCTGGGCGGCACCGCGTTCACCATGAACGACCTGGCCGCGGAGACCTCCGCCCAGACCGGCACCACGGTCACCTACACCGACATGCCGCCGGCCCAGTACGCCGGCACGCTCGCGAGTGTGGGCCTGCCGCAGATCCTCGCCGACGCCATCGCCGACAACAGCGCCGGTGCCGCGCGCGGCGGCTGGTACACCGACAGCAACGACCTGCGGAACCTGCTCGGCCGCCCCACCACCTCCGTCAAGGAAGCCGTCGCGCAGGCCCTCGCCCAGCTCCAGGGCTGAGCGCCGGCCACACCCAAGCACGGCGGGCCCGGCCCTC
>NZ_MCGQ01000204.1 GCF_002242805.1 Streptomyces diastatochromogenes
CGCGGCTGGCAGCCCGCCGAGGGGGAGCCCCTGGACGGTGTGCGGCTGCTGGCACCCCTCCCCGCCCCCGGCAAGCTGGTCTTCGCCGGCGCCAACTACCACGATCACCTGCGGGAGATGGGCGTCGGTGACGTGCCGGACGGCATGGAGCCGTATTTCTTCCTGTTGCCGCCGACCTCGATCGTCGGCCCGGACGACGCGATCGCCGTCCCGGACGACCCGGGTGCCCGGGTCGACTGGGAAGCCGAACTCGGCGTGGTGATCGGGCGGCGCGCCCACCAGGTGACGGTGGAGGAGGCGCTGGACG
>NZ_MCGQ01000205.1 GCF_002242805.1 Streptomyces diastatochromogenes
AGAGGAAGCCGGAGAGCAGGAAGCCCTGAGCGACGTGGACGTCGACGCCGTCGAACCCGGCGCGCTCGCACAGCCGCGCAGCCCGGACGAACTCCTCGATGACCTCCTCGATCTCCTCCGCGGTGATCTCCTGCGGAGTGACCACCCGGCCCGGGGTGAGTTCGAACGGGACGGCCGACGGAGCCAGCCGGCGCCGGCTCTCGTACTCCTCCCAGGGGCCCGCGTACCGGCCGGCGTGCACGAACTGGACGATCGCCAGGGCGCCGTGCCGACGGATCTCGGAGGCCAGCCGGCGCAGCCC
>NZ_MCGQ01000206.1 GCF_002242805.1 Streptomyces diastatochromogenes
CCGTGGTGCTTGTTCACGACGATCCGCCAGGAGATGTCGAGGCCGAGTCCGGTTCCCTCCCCCACCGGCTTGGTGGTGAAGAACGGGTCGAAGATCCGGCCACGGATCTCGGGGTCGATGCCGGGCCCGGTGTCGCCGAACTCCACGAGCAGGTGGTCCCCGTCGAGCGAGGTGCGCACCGTCAGGCTTCCCGCACCACCCATCGCGGCGACGGCGTTGTCGATGAGGTTCGTCCAGACCTGGTTCAACTCGCCGGGGTAGACGGGGATCTTCGGCAGCGTCCTGTCGTACTCCTTGACCACCTGGACCCCGGAGCCGATCTTCCCGGCGAGCATCACGAGCGTGCTGTCGAGCAGTTCGTGCACGTCGGTGACCTGGAACGGGGCCCGGTCCAGGTGGGAGTACTGCTTCGCCGCGCCGACGAGGTGCGAGATGCGGTGGGTGGAGTCCTCGATCTCGTTCAGCAACAGCTCGGTCTCCACGGTGTACTCGAGCCACCGGAGCGTGCCGTCCAGGCTCTCCTCGTCCACGGCCGCCGC
>NZ_MCGQ01000207.1 GCF_002242805.1 Streptomyces diastatochromogenes
GCGCAGCCGGTCGCCCGCCCGGAGCGCGATGCCCTTGGCGACACCGACGCCGGCCGGGGTGCCGGTGGCGAGAACGTCGCCCGGCTCCAGGGTCATCAACTTGCTGGCGGCCGAGATGAGTTGGGCCACGCCGAAGATCATGTCCTTGGTGTTTCCGTCCTGCTCCAGCACGCCGTTGCGCCACAGCCGCACCGGCAGCGTCTGCGGGTCCGGCACGAACCAGGACGGCGTCACACCGGGGCCGATGGGGGAGAAGGTGTCGCGCCCCTTGGACGCGAGCCAGTCGTAGGCGAACGGCGGGGCCAGCGGGTTGGGCCGGGCGTGCAGACCGCGCGCGGAGATGTCGTTGACGATCGTGTAGCCCGCGACCGCGTCCAGC
>NZ_MCGQ01000208.1 GCF_002242805.1 Streptomyces diastatochromogenes
TAAGGCTCCGGGGCTCGAACTACTGGAGCGGTCGGTCAACGGTGTGCCGGGCCTGGTGGCCCAGCGTGCCGGCGTCGTCGTGACCGTAGCCTCGTTCGACATCTCCGACGGGCGCGTCACCCGGATCTGGGCGGTCCGCAACCCGGAGAAGCTGCGGCCGTGGGCGCGGGAGGCCTAGCCGGCCCTCGCTCGGCAGAGCGTGCAGTCGCCGCCGGCAGAGGAGCGCGCATCCGAGGGTGAGGAATGCTTCGTGGATGTCGTCACGTACCACCCAGCGGATCCTCAGGGGCGGAACCAGCGCAGATGGGCGAACGGACGCTCGACGACCCACCGTTGGGCGTCCAGGCCGGAGCCGTACTCGATGCCGCGGCGGGCGAGCAGCA
>NZ_MCGQ01000209.1 GCF_002242805.1 Streptomyces diastatochromogenes
CCGGTGTCGATGACGTACGCGGTCACTCCCTCCCCGGCCTTGTCCGGGTAGGTGTACTTGTGGTCGCCTGCCGTGTCCGTCTGGTCGATGCGGTCCAGGCCCCAGGACGGCGGGTTGTCCTGGGTGGCGTCGATGTGGAACTTCTTGTTCTGCACCACCGTGGCGACCGCGGGGTCGGCGGCGAGGCGCTTGGCCTCCGTCTCGGTGAGGCTGTCGGCGGAGAAACCGTTGACCGCCGAGCCGAAGGTGCGGCTGATCCTGCCGCCGTACTCCGTGGCCAGGTCCTTCTTCTCGGCAGCGGAAGCCTTCTGGTCCAGAAGGACGACGAAGCTGCCGGCCACGGCTCCTTCGGCGTGCAGGCCGTAGACCTTGCCTTCCGCAGGCTGTCCGGCCTGGGCGGCAGGGGACACGTACAGGGCCGTGCCTACGACGGTTGCGGCGGCCGCGATCGCGGTGACGGTCTTGGCCTTGCTTATGCGTTTGTGATGCGCCGTCAAGAGGGG
>NZ_MCGQ01000210.1 GCF_002242805.1 Streptomyces diastatochromogenes
ACCTCACCCCACCTGCGCCGCGCCCGCCCTCGTCGGTCGTACGGGCGCGGCGCAGGTGGGGTGAGGTGTGGCTGGTGTCGCTGACCTCGCACACCAGCGACCGTTCACGGATCAGCCGCAGGGTCGCAGGGCCGCTGGCGTACCGGTAGACGTTGGTGACCAGTTCGCTGGCGATCAACTCGGTGGTGAACGCCAGGTGCTCCAGACCCCATTCGGCCAGCTTGGCCGTGGTCAATGCCCGAGCCCGGGCCGCGCTGGCAGGCTCCAGCGGCAGACGCCAGGAAGCGACATCGTCCGGTGGCAGCATGCGGGTGCGGGCGATCAGCAGAGCCACGTCGTCGCTGGGGCGCGAGGGCACGAGTGAGTCGACCACTGCTTGGCACGTCCGTTCCAGGGCGTCCGCGGGGCGGGTGAGCGCTGCGCACAGCTTGGTCAGGGCGGTGTCGGCATCGATGTGGCGTTCGCCGATGACTCCGTTGGTGTAGAGGCACAGCAGGCTTCCCTCGGCCAGTTCGATCTCCCGGGCCTCGAACGGCAGGCCGCCCAGGCCGAGCGGTGGGCCGGCCGGCAGGTCGAGCGGAGCCACCTGTCCGTCCGGAGCGGTCACCACCGGCGGCGGGTGACCGGCGCGGGCCACGGAGCAGCGCCCGGAGACCGGGTCGTACACGGCGTACAAGCAGGTGGCGCCGACGACCTGCTCGCCCACGGGCCGTTCACCGACTGCTTCCTGTTCGACCGCCAGCAGGTTGACCAGGTCGTCCAGGCGGGACACGACCTCGTCCGGTTCCAGGTCGAGGCTGGCGAGCGTATGTACGGCGGTACGCAGCCGG
>NZ_MCGQ01000211.1 GCF_002242805.1 Streptomyces diastatochromogenes
GCCGCGGCGGGCGAGCAGCAGCTTCACACCGAGGCACCAGATGAGACGGCGGTACTTGTCGTGGTCGTAGCCTTGGTCACCGAGCACTGTCAGCGGTCACGTGTTTCCCCAGGGTCTTCATGATCAACGTCAGGGGATTCCCCACCCGGGCTGAGGCCGTGACGGGCGGCCCGACGGCCGAGTATGCGGCTGGTCCGGTCAGCCAGGGGCGCCTTCGGCGGCGCTCGGCGCTGGCCTTACGGCCACCCTGGACAGCCCTGACCATCCTGAACGACGGTCTGGCTATCGCGCGGCCCGGGAACCTCTGGCGCCTTGGGGATGCTGACGCACGGACATCGTCCCCATGTCCACGGCGGTCGCGACGCCGCCGTCCCGGTGGCCCCTTACGTGACGTTCGGAGTGGGGAATTACTCAGGTTGAACTCGTGT
>NZ_MCGQ01000212.1 GCF_002242805.1 Streptomyces diastatochromogenes
AGCGCCTCGCGCACCGGCGTACGGCTCACTCCCAGCTGCCGGCCCAGGGCCACCTGCGACAGCACGGTGCCCGGCGCCAGCCGCCCGTCGAGGATGCACTCGCGCAGCAGCGCGTGCAGCGGGGCGATCGACTGCCGGGCACCGGGCAGATCAAGCGGCTCGATGCCGTCGATGACGATGGTCGGCTGTGGCATGCCGTCCATTATGGCGTATGTGCATACACCTTTAGTTGCGTCCAGGTGAAACCCTGAGGGGGAGCCGCACCTGGAAGCGGGTGTCGCCGGGAACGGACTCCACCTGGAGGCTCCCGTGGTGCTTGTTCACGAC
>NZ_MCGQ01000213.1 GCF_002242805.1 Streptomyces diastatochromogenes
CCGTCCAGTGACATGACCGCCAGGGCCTGGCCTCACGCTCGGATGGTGACCAGCTTCTGACCGTTACCTGCGAGGATCTCGAAGTGCTCGATGGCTCCCGGAGTCATGGCGACCGCTCCTGGGATCGTGGTGCCGAGGGGGTACTCGCCTGCCCGCCAGGTAGCGCTGTCCGTCCTGTCCCCGCCGGGCCCGACCGCCTGCAGCCGGCAGGTGATTCCGGCGGGTGCCCCCCTGGCGGAGATCTGCAGGAGACTGCCCCAGGCGGAGGGCGAGACCTTCACCGAGGCGGTGACGCCGGTGGTGGGGTCGCTTCCGGAGAAGGTGCGCCAGACAGCCGGCGCGGTCGGTCCGGGCGGCCTCGCCTGACTGCCCACGGATCCGATGGTCGCCAGCCATGTGCCGCCGGCCGCTGCCGCGATGAGCGTCAGCGAGGCTGCAGCGCCGGCCAGTTGCAGACGCCAAGACTTGCGGCGCCTGGCCGCGGCCTGCTGGAGCAGCCTCTCCAGCACACCCCCCTCTGGGGTCTGCGACACCGCGGGCGTGGCGGGCCGTACGGGCACGGCGCCCTGTGTGCTTTCGGCTGCCCGTGCCACCAGCCGGTCGGTCAGTTCTCCGTCGGCCGTCGGCACCGTCTGGCCCGAGGCTTCCGCTTCGGTCACTGTCGCCAGCAGCGCGGGCAATCCCGCCAGCTGGGCGTGTTCGGCCCGGCATTCGGCGCATGCCGCGAGGTGGACGCGCACCTGTTCCATTTCCGCCGAGGGCAGCGTGCCCAGGACGTATCCTCCCAGCGTCAGCCGGAGGGCGTCGTGCTCCGCACTCATGGTCGCCGCCTCCTGCCCGCCACGGTCATGGCTCGATGCCCCGTTCCCGCAGCGCCAGGCGCAGGGCGTGCAGGGCGT
>NZ_MCGQ01000214.1 GCF_002242805.1 Streptomyces diastatochromogenes
GCCCTCGCCGCCGCCACCGGCACCACCCCCAAGACCCTGCGCTTCTACGAGCAGGCCGGGCTGCTGGCTGACCCGCCCCGCACATCGGGTGGCTACCGCGACTACCCGGCCCACGCCCGGGCCCGGGTCGGCTTCATCCGCTCCGCCCAGGCGGCCGGCCTCAGCCTCGCCGAGATCCGCGACGTCCTGGCTATCCGCGACGGCGGCCATCCGCCCTGCGGTCACGTCACCGAACTCCTCGACCGGCACCTCGCCGACGTCGAGCA
>NZ_MCGQ01000215.1 GCF_002242805.1 Streptomyces diastatochromogenes
CAAGGCCTACGGCCTCGCCGCCCTGCGGGTCGGCTACGGACTCGGCGCCTGCGAGCTGGTGGAGCGGGTCCGTCGGCAGCAGCTGCCCTTCGGGATCAACACGGTGGCAACAGCGGCGGTGAAGGCCTCACTCCAGGCCGACAGCGAGCTGCGCCTACGGGTGGACACCGTCGTCGCCGAACGCGAACGGCTCCGGCACGAACTCGTCGAACTCGGCTGGCACGTACGCCCCGGCCACGCCAATTCCGTCTGGCTCGCCGCGCCCGACCCGATCGATGAGGGCGCCACGGCACTCACCGACGCCGGTGTCCAGGCGCGCCACTACCCCGGCGAGGGACTCCGGCTCACCGTCGGCAGCCGACATGCCAACGACACGGTGCTTACC
>NZ_MCGQ01000216.1 GCF_002242805.1 Streptomyces diastatochromogenes
GTCGCAAAGCAACTGACGGATTTGCGGGTCATCATCAACGATCAGCAGGTGGTCAAGCGTGGCCATGGGCAGTCAATCCGAAAACTCAAAACGCAGGAGATAGCCGAAAGTTCATCCAGCGATACACGCAAATGTAATGGAATGTTGTGGGAAACCATAATCACGCATCAGCGATACAAAGCCAGGGCATGGCAGGCGGAATCGCTCTTTAGACTACCGAACCTAAATGAGAGTAATTGT
>NZ_MCGQ01000217.1 GCF_002242805.1 Streptomyces diastatochromogenes
GCGCCGTGTCGCCCTGTACGGCATCCGGGAGGACACGCCGCTGTATCCACCCGGTGAGCTGATCCACTTCGACCCCTCCACGCCCCAGGCCTCCGGGTTCGGTTCCGGGCAGATGGTGCTGGAGGCCGACATGGGGGCGTTCACCGGCTGGCAGGCCCAGGCCCCCGACCGGGCTCGCCGGCTGGTGGCCTCCGGCATTCATTCCATGATCGCGGCTCCGCTGCGGG
>NZ_MCGQ01000218.1 GCF_002242805.1 Streptomyces diastatochromogenes
GTCGCCGACTCCGACCCGCACGCGGAGTGGCGCGAGACGCTGCACAAGATGGGCGCCGCCTACTGGGCGCTGACCGGTGAGGAGCTGCTTCCGTGAACGTCCTGCTCGTCGACGCCTACGACAGTTTCACCCACATCATCGACCAGTACCTGCGCACCCTCGGGGCACACACCGAGGTGGTGCGCTCGGGTACGCGCACACCGGAGCAGCTG
>NZ_MCGQ01000219.1 GCF_002242805.1 Streptomyces diastatochromogenes
CCGCGGCAGCGGCTATGAGCTGGACGGGACTCTCCAGCATCACCGAGAGCTGTGTGTTCAGGTCTGTGGGCGTGGAGTCGGCCACGTCACCGGGCACGATGATGCCGGCGTTGCAGACCAGGACGTCGAGCCGATCGGACCACTCCTCGCGGACACGTGCGCACAGTGCGGCGACCTGCTCGCGGTCGGTGGCGTCGCACACCACGGGGATCGTGTCGGCGTTGATGGCGAAACCCGCCGTCACGGCTGCCTTCTCGTTGACGTCGACGGCGATGACGCGATAGCCGCGGCCGGCGAGCAGGCGGG
>NZ_MCGQ01000220.1 GCF_002242805.1 Streptomyces diastatochromogenes
TGTGGATCGAGGTCCAGGCCCAGCTCCGCCAGGCAGCGCAGGGCGGGCGCGATCATGGCTTCGCGGTCGACGAGCCCGCGGCGCGAGGGAGGGTTCTGCAGCGTGATGTTCTCCGCCACCGAGAAGTCGGGTATGAGGTTGCGTTCCTGGTGGACGACGCCGATTCCGGTCCGGGTCGCTTCCAGCGGCGAGCGCAGCCGTACCTCTTCGCCCCGCCAGGTGAGCCGGCCGCTGTCGGGCGTGTGGACGCCGGTCAGGACCTTGATGAGGGTGG
>NZ_MCGQ01000221.1 GCF_002242805.1 Streptomyces diastatochromogenes
CACCGTCCGCCGCGCGGACGAGCCGGCCGGCACGCTGTTCTTCGGCCACCGGGCGAATGAGTGCATGTGGGTTGCCGAGCCCACCGCATCAGGACAGCAGGGGGAGCCATCCTCCGCGGTGCTCGAGCCGATACGAATCACCGCCCGTGAGGCCGGCATCCTCCAGAGCTTTCCCGCCGACTATCCCTGGCAAGGCAACAAGGGCCAGCAGTTCTCTCAGATCGGCAACGCCGTCCCGCCGCTGCTCGCCGCCCATCTCCTCGCCCCGCACCTTAGCGTCCCCCTCAACCCCGACGACTTCGCCCTGGCAGCCTGATGCCCCGCACCCCCGACCCCG
>NZ_MCGQ01000222.1 GCF_002242805.1 Streptomyces diastatochromogenes
GTGAAGAGGGCGACGGCCGACCAGGCCGGCCTGGGCTGGACGGCGCCGTAGGCCATGCGGTCCGCGACGACCGGGCCCCAGACGAGCCGGGCCAGGCCGGTCCCCGCGACGGATCCGGTCAACTGGGCGGCGACGTAGGGCAGGACGCCTCGGCCGGGGAAGACGCCGGTCAGCCACAGGGCGAGGGTGACGGCCGGGTTGAGGTGCCCGCCGGA
>NZ_MCGQ01000223.1 GCF_002242805.1 Streptomyces diastatochromogenes
GCGCCAGGTCCTCGGCGACGGGCCGGTACAGCTGCGCCTGGGCCGAGGCGGCCGCGCCGGGCTGGTCGAGCTGGGCCACGAGCCGCTCGGGATCCAGCCGGACGAGCAGCTCGGCGTCCTTGAGGAGACCGGCCAGAGCGCCGGCCCTGGCGGCGTGTGCGGGCACGTACCGCGCGACGTAGGGGTTGGTGGCGCCGCGTCCCCGGTACAGCTCACCGTGGACGTGGCGGAGCACGGCCACCATCGTGGCGTGCGCTTGGGGATCCGGGATGCCGCAGACGCGCAGCACATGGCCGGCGAGCGCCTCGTGGTTGAGCCGGAAGACCGGCTGGCCCGCCTCACCGTGCGCCACGATGTGCGCGCCGCCGACGCCGCGGATCGCGATGACGTCGCCGGCCTCGTAGACGCGGCTGTCCCCTCGCGCCTGGGCCAGTGCCCGCGCCGCCTCGAGCCAGATCCCGTCGTCCTCGGGCAGACCGGCGCCGAAGGAGAGCGCGAGCGGGAGCAGGAGGCCCAGGGCCCAGCCGGCGGCGGGAGCCCCGCCCGGCCCGGCGGTGTCCAGCGCCCGGATCTCGTGGTCCAGGGCCTCGTCCAGCCCCCAGGCCAGCGCCTGCCGGAACTCCTCGTCTTGGGGGCCGGCCGCCCCGTTCAGCCGCAGCAGGGCCGAGCAGTGCAGCTTCGCCACCAGGAAGGTGCCCTCGCTCTGCCGTACCAGGGCCCGGCACACCGCCTCGAGTGTCTCCTCGGCGTCGCGGTAGGGGCTTTCCGGGCCGCCGAGGCGGGCG
>NZ_MCGQ01000224.1 GCF_002242805.1 Streptomyces diastatochromogenes
GCGTACCCGGTGCGCGGGCCGAGGACGAGGTGGCCGCCAGCGTGGGCGTAGGCGACGAGCCAGTCGAGCGTGGCGTCGCCGACGACGTACAGGGCCGGGACGACGAGGACCGGGTGGCGTCGCACGGCCTCCTCGGGCGTCATCCCCTCCCGCTGCCCGCTGGGGTCGTGCAACTGCCGGGCATGGATGATCCGTACCTGGCGGCCCGCGTCGAAGGCGCCACGGTAGAAGAAGATCCGGTGGTACGCGGCGGGATCCGGTTCGCCCCCGGAGGTCGCGAGCGGCGGGTACTTCTGCATCAGCCACTTGCTCGGCATCGAGTAGACCATCGCGATGTCGGCGTCCGGCTCGATCCCCGCGACGAGCGGGCCCGCCTTGTCGAACTCGGCTCCCAGAAGGGCCAGTTCGGCGTACGTACGGCCTGGCTGTCCGCTGTGCGGCAGGACACCGCCCCAGTAGGTCTCCGCGCCGAAGCGCAGCGTCTGCCACTGCCAGTACTCGATCATCCGGGCTCCGCGAGCGACGTGCGCCCACGCGGCCTGCCGCCACTGACCGTCGTAACCGGGGCGGTTGTCCCAGGCGAAACCGATGGAGTTCGCGTTGGTCTCGGTGACCAGGAACGGTGCCTGGAGGGAGGAGAACATCCAGTCGGCGGTCTGGTACATCGACCACACCCCGGTGGTCTTCCAGATCTGCTCGTGGTTCTCGGGCGTGGGATCGGGGAGCAGCAGGCCGTCCTGCATGTCGTAGTACGGGTTGCCGGAGGCGATGTCGAGACGGTCCGTCATCTCGTCGTCCTCC
>NZ_MCGQ01000225.1 GCF_002242805.1 Streptomyces diastatochromogenes
TGCGCCGCGCGGCCGGCCGCGCGGCGCAGATGGCCGAGCGCGAGGGTGTGGACGTCCGGTACTACTCGGTCATCTACCAGGCGATCGAGGAGATCGAGGCGGCCCTCAAGGGCATGCTCAAGCCGGAGTACGAAGAGGTCGAGCTCGGTACGGCGGAGATCCGCGAGGTCTTCAAGTCGTCCAAGCTGGGCAACATCGCCGGTGTCC
>NZ_MCGQ01000226.1 GCF_002242805.1 Streptomyces diastatochromogenes
CACGCCTTCCACTCGCCGCTGATCGAACCGGCGCTCGCGGACTTCGCCCGAGCCGCGTCCCGGGCCACCTTCCATGTGCCCCGTATACCGGTCGTCTCGGCACTGACCGGACGTCAGGCCACCGGAGACGACCTGCGCTCGGCGGGCTACTGGGTCCGCCACGCCCGTGAGACCGTGCGGTTCGCGGACGTCGTACGTCATCTGGTACGGGAAGCGAAGGTGACCGCGTTCGCCGAGGTGGGTCCCGGCACCCAGCTCACCTCGGCCG
>NZ_MCGQ01000227.1 GCF_002242805.1 Streptomyces diastatochromogenes
GGCGACGAGGTCTTCGGCATCGCGCGCCTGAAGGAGAGTGGGGCGTTCGCGGAGGCCGTCGTCACGCTGGAGTCCCACCTGGCCGTCAAACCCGCCGAGCTGTCCTTCGAGCAGGCCGCCGCGTTGCCGACCGGTGCGGTCATGGCCTTCAGCGGGCTGGTCGAACGTGCCGGGGTGCGCTCCGGGCAGCGTGTGTTCGTCACCGGCGCCACGGG
>NZ_MCGQ01000228.1 GCF_002242805.1 Streptomyces diastatochromogenes
GGCACGGTCACCGTGTCCGGCACGGAACCGACCGGCAACCCCGTACTGGACGGCGTTCTGCACGACGCCGCGGCCGGGCACAGCTGGAAGCGCCTCGTGCGCCGCCACCGCAAGCGGACCCTGACGGAAGTGGAGAACCGGCTCGCCGCGGCGGGACTCCTCACCGTGAAGGCGCCCCGCGCCCGCTTCGGCACACGGCGGCTGACCCTGACGGACCGCACTGTGCCCGCCGCACTGCGCGCCCGCGTGACCGCGGCGCTGCACGGGGACGGCCCCGTGCAGGAGATCCCCGCCGCCGACGCCGCGCTGCTGGCGCTGGCCGCGGCGGGCGGCATCCGCTCGGTGCTGTCACGGCAGGACCAGAAGACCTTCCGGGCACGTATCGACGCCTGCACGGGATCTCTCGCCGCCCTCGCGCCCGGCCTGGAGAAAGCTGTACGCGCTCTGCCGATGACCATGATCGCCGCGCAGGGCGGCATGGGCGGCAGCTGACCCTGATGGGGAGACCATGAGCATGCAC
>NZ_MCGQ01000229.1 GCF_002242805.1 Streptomyces diastatochromogenes
ACTCCAGCCAGGCGCCCAACATCGCCATCAAGCCAGCGCCCACTAGCGCGGTAAAAATTTGCATGGCAAAGGCATCGCCGGCCATGGCGTTGACCATGTCCGCCAACGGCGCCAACAACACGCCAAGGCAGAACACTTCCAGCGAAAAGCGGCCCATCCGGCAGGTCTGCTGTGCCAGCCAGTTTTGCGTCCAGGCACGCCCCGGCAACAGTTTGGCGGTGACATAGGCCAAGGCCAAAAAATGCAGCAGACGCACCGGCGACAGGTCGGTCTTGCTGATCGGGTACAACAGTTCGCTGAGCGCGGACGGCATCAATGCGTCATGCAC
>NZ_MCGQ01000230.1 GCF_002242805.1 Streptomyces diastatochromogenes
CGGCCCGGAGACGGCCCCGGTTGTGCTGCCGGGGCCGTCTCCGGGCCGTCCAGGGCAGCCGACGACGACCAGTAACAACGGTCGGATCGCTGGTCAGAGCCCTGTCAGGCTCCGGCGACCGAAGCCAGGTACGCCTCGGTCTTCTCCGGCTCGTAGAAGAAGTCCCCGAAGTCCGCCGGGTCGTTGAACGCGTTGGCGAATCGATTCGCCA
>NZ_MCGQ01000231.1 GCF_002242805.1 Streptomyces diastatochromogenes
GCCCAACGTTCGGCGAGGGGGTTATGCAAATGGCGAGCGACGGCGTTGACTGCCCCACTTGCGGGACATTCATGCCGGCTGGCCGAGCATGAGAGGGACTAGCGGATTGATCGACATGAACGTCTGATTGGCCACTATCCGATTCTCCAGGTGCAAGCCCCCTACGACCCACGCGGTCAGACCAAGGATTTTTTCCTGCCGCTGTATGAACA
>NZ_MCGQ01000232.1 GCF_002242805.1 Streptomyces diastatochromogenes
ACGCTCGCGCTGACCGACCGCGACACGGCCGCTGGCACGGTCCGCTTCGCCAGGGGCGCTGCAGCGGGGTCATCGCGGGGGAGGGTTGGCGAGCTGGCTGGCCGTCGCGTCTTCGTCGCCCATGCGGTGGTCAGGGAGGTGTTTTTCGGTGAGCGTTGTGATGCGGTGGTTGCTTTCGTGGATGGCCCGGGGTGCGGTGTGTGTGGACCTCGGCATGGTCTTGGCTGCGTTGTCCGGGGGGATGCCGGTGATTGTGTCGGTG
>NZ_MCGQ01000233.1 GCF_002242805.1 Streptomyces diastatochromogenes
GCTGAAGTGCGCCACGGTGCCGTTGACGTGCGGATTCCCCGACGGGGTGAACCGGGGCGGCCCACGTTGCGAAGGCGGCAGGCCGCGCATGACCATCGTGGCGCCGGCACCGACTGTGCCGGCCTCGGATGAAAGTCGTAGCCGCCTTTGTAAGTGGCGGCGGCCTGTTCCTTTTCCGAGTGGGAGGTGATCATCGTGGCGTCGAGGTCCAGGACCAGGCCGGGAAGTTCTCCTCCGCCGGCCGGGACGGCGGAGGAGAACTTCCCG
>NZ_MCGQ01000234.1 GCF_002242805.1 Streptomyces diastatochromogenes
TCCGGTGACAGCGGAGACGGCCATCGAGACCATCCAGCGCGAGATGACGATCTTCGCCCGCCGAGGCCCGGGCCCGGCGGGACGCATGCACCCCGAGCTGTCGCTCGTGTCCTACACCCTCCTCGGCCACCTGGAGGAGAAGGGCGGCTGCCGGGCCACCGACCTGGCAGCGCACTACGCCCTGGACAAGTCCACGGTCAGCCGCCCTTCTCCTCCAGGTGGCCGAGGAGGGTGTAGGACACGAGCGACAGCTCGGGGTGCATGCGTCCCGCCGGGCCCGGGCCTCGGCGGGCGAAGATCGTCATCTCGCGCTGGATGGTCTCGATGGCCGGCTCCGCTGTCACCGGAATACCTCCTCCGTCGTTCTAGTTGTATAGTAC
>NZ_MCGQ01000235.1 GCF_002242805.1 Streptomyces diastatochromogenes
CTCCGGACTGCTCGCCGCGCTCGCCGGCTTCATGGCGGCCGTCGGCACCGGCACGTTCCGCGCCTCCATCGGCGACGACTTCATGCTGCCCTCGTTCCTCGGCGCGGTCCTCGGCGGCACCCTCCTCACCGGTGGCGTCGTCTCCGTCCTCGGCGCGCTGCTGGGCACCTTGCGGATGACACCGACCAGGGAGGTGCCCAGC
>NZ_MCGQ01000236.1 GCF_002242805.1 Streptomyces diastatochromogenes
CCTCACGCGGCTCCACGCCGAGGCTTTCGGCCACGCGGTGGACTTCCTCGTTATTCAGCCACGCCAGGCGTTTTTTCTGGCTGCGCAGGTTGAAGAACAGCTTGCGCTGGGCCTTGGTGGTCGCGACTTTCACGATGCGCCAGTTGCGCAGGATGAACTCGTGGATTTCCGCCTTGATCCAGTGCACGGCAAACGATACCAGGCGCACGCCCATCTCAGGGTTGAAGCGCTTTACAGC
>NZ_MCGQ01000237.1 GCF_002242805.1 Streptomyces diastatochromogenes
GCCGGTGGAGATCGCGGCCGTGGTCTCCAACCACACCGATTTCAAAGAGCTGGTGGGCTCGTACAACATCCCCTTCCGTCACATCCCGGTGACGAAGGACACCAAGGCCCAGGCCGAGGCGCAGCTGATGGAGATCGTGCGCGAGGAGCACGTCGAACTGGTCGTCCTCGCCCGCTACATGCAGGTCCTCTCGGACGACCTGTGCAAGCAGCTCAGCGGCCGGATCATCAACATCCACCACTCCTTCCTGCCGAGCTTCAAGGGCGCCAAGCCGTACCACCAGGCGCACGCGCGGGGCGTCAAGCTGATCGGCGCCACGGCCCACTACGTGACCGCCGACCTCGAC
>NZ_MCGQ01000238.1 GCF_002242805.1 Streptomyces diastatochromogenes
GCGTCCAGGTCGAAGCGGCGGGAGCCGTTGAGGCTGTCTTCAACGCCTATCAAGTTGCCGTCGGCTCGATAGGAGTACGCCCGGTGTTGAACCGCTCGGCCGCCCACTCCGGTCACCGACTGGCTGGTGAGGCAGCCCAGAGTATCGAAGGTGTGCTCCAGGACAATCGTTCCGCCGATGTGACGGGACAGCTCGCGGCCTGCCTCGTCATAGGCGAAGTCGATGGCGTGGCCTGAGGC
>NZ_MCGQ01000239.1 GCF_002242805.1 Streptomyces diastatochromogenes
GCCCCGTGTGCTGCTCATCGACGAACTCGACAAGAGCGACCTCGACCTGCCCAACGACCTGCTCAACACCTTGGAGGAGGGCGAGTTCTCGATCCCCGAGCTGGAGCGGCTCGCCGACCGCGAACCCGACGTCGAGGTGCTCACCCACGACGGCGACCGGGTCGCCGTGCACGGCGGACGGATCGCCTGCACCGCCTTCCCGGTGATCGTCCTGACCTCCAACGGCGAACGGGACTTCCCCGCCCCGCTGCTACGGCGCTGCATCCAGC
>NZ_MCGQ01000240.1 GCF_002242805.1 Streptomyces diastatochromogenes
GGCCAGTGCGAAGGCCTCGCCCTGGTCGTGGGTGACCGCGAGCACGGTCGTACCCAACCGGCCGAACAGTTCGCGGAGTTCGACCACCAGGCGTTCGCGCAGCGAGCGGTCGAGCTGGCCGAGGGGTTCGTCCAGCATGAGCAGCCGGGGCCGGGGTGCGAGCGCCCGGGCGAGGGCCACGCGCTGCTGCTCGCCGCCGGACAGCCCGGCGACGGCCCGCCCGGCGGCGCCCGGCAGCCCGACCAGCTC
>NZ_MCGQ01000241.1 GCF_002242805.1 Streptomyces diastatochromogenes
GGACCAGCGTGATCAGGCCGGGCAGCAGGCCGAAGCCGTACTGCTTGCCGTGCCGGCCCACCCACCGCTGGCCCTTGAGGAGATAACCGAAACCCACCCCGAGATCGCGCATGGCGAAGACTTTACCGAGCGGATCCGAACGGGAAGAACCTCAGGCGTCGAGCATCCGGCGCAGCAGGTCCCGCAGGGAGCCTCGCTCCTCGTCGGTG
>NZ_MCGQ01000242.1 GCF_002242805.1 Streptomyces diastatochromogenes
GGGCGCCGACCCATGGCCGGCGCCCCTTACCTCAGCAACCCTGTGTCATCAGCTGCAGCCGCTGGTCGAGCCGCAGCCCTCGCAGATGTAGCAGGAGCCGGCCCGCTGCATCTTCGTACCGCAGGAGAAGCACAGCGGAGCGTCGGCCTGGATGCCCAGCTGCATCTCCACCAGCTCGGCGCTGGTGTGCGCCTGCTTCGGGGCGGGCTTGACCACCTCGGCCTCGGCCCTCGGGGCGGCGACGGCCTTCAGC